>DATLXL010000026.1:0-8661 GCA_035575905.1 Bradyrhizobium sp.
AGCAGACTATGAAATACTGTATTGTGATGGCGCATGGCGGGACCTTCCTTGCCTGTCTCGAACATTTGGCGATGCTCAAGACCGCAGAAGAATCCACGCCATGCGCCTTGTCTACCCAGAACTAGACCGGACAGCCGTGGGACGGGCCCGGGCATGACGGCGGAGAATGCGGCGCCCTTTCTCCGCCGTCATTGCGAGCGAAGCGAAGCAATCCACGCCGCCACGCGGGGGAAGATGGATTGCATCGTTGCGGGAGTCTGACGTCATGGCCCTGATCGGCCGTCTCTTCGTCATCTTCTTTGCCTTCCTCGCCGCGTGTCTCGTGGCTGGAATCATCGTGGTCGGCGCGGTGCTGTTTCCGGAATTCAGCGATTTCGGCGCCGGCGAGCTCGAACCTGCGGTGAGTGTCGTCATCGGTCTCGGCTTCATCTTTATCTCCGGCTTTGCGCTGCTGCCGGCGATGATCGTTGCGCTGATCACTGAGGCCTTCTCGATCCGCGGCATTCTGGCCTATGCCGTCGGTGGCGCCATCGTCGGCGCGGCCTGCTATCTCGGCCTCGTGCCGTTCGATCCCGAGACCATGCGCTTCGACGGCATCATCCGCCGCCATCTCGAAATCATGACCGGCGCCGGCATCGTCGCCGGCCTCGTCTACTGGATGATCGCCGGTCGCAACGCCGGCGCCTGGCGTACCCCGCCAAGCCGCCCGCCCCAACCGCCGCCGCCGGTGCCCTCGAACTTGCGCCCGCCGTCGCTGTAAGCGAGGCATTTCGCAGCCTTTTCACACGCGCTTCCCTCGGCTAAACCGCGCGCCATGAACCGGACCGGACTCTTCATCGCGCTGGGGCTCTTCCTCGTCGTCGGCTTGTTATTCGGGCTCTATCCCGAGCTCGACCTGAAACTGGCGGCGGTGTTCTATGAGGCCGCCACCAACACCTTTCCGCTGAAGCTCAATGCCATCGCGGCCTTCGCGCGCGACGCGGCGATGTGGATCGCCTGGGCTTTCGTGCTGCCCTCGTTCGGCGCGCTGATCTGGAAGGCGATCCATCCCGAACGGCCGCTGCTGGTGAAGGGCCGCAGCATCGTCTTCCTGCTGGTGACGCTGACGCTGTCGGCGGGCGTTCTCACCAATCTCACCTTCAAGACCTATTGGGGCCGCCCGCGCCCGGTGGTGGTGATGCAGTTCAACGGTCCTGACGCGTTCGTGCCGTGGTGGGACCCGCGTGGCACTTGCGCGCGCAACTGCTCCTTCTTTTCCGGCGAGGGCGCCACCGCGTTCTGGACCTACGCGCCCGCCGCGCTCGCCCCGTCGCAGTGGCGGCCGCTGGCCTATGCGGCGGCGACCGTGTTCGGCATCGTCACCTCGGCCCTGCGTATGGCCTTTGGCGGGCATTTCTTCACCGACGTCGCGATTGCCGGCCTCGTCACCTTCTTGGTGATCTGGCTCGCCTTTGCGCTTGTCTACCGCTGGCCGCGCACCCGTCTGTCGGACGAGCGGATCGACGCAGCACTGACCCGCTTCTTTTCGCGCGGCCGGGGGTCGCGGGGCGGCGAAAAAGACCCTGCGCCGGCCGCCTGAGCCGCCATTAAACGCGTGCCCGGGCGAGCGAAATTTGTTATCCGCCCAGCCGGACCACCCGCGACATCCGGCCCTTTCGACCGATTGGAAGTTTGATGACCACGATCCTCAAGAGCCTGCCCAAGGGCGATAAAGTCGGCATTGCCTTCTCGGGCGGCCTCGACACCAGCGCCGCGCTGCTGTGGATGAAGAAAAAGGGCGCGAAGGTCTTTGCCTATACCGCCAATCTCGGCCAGCCGGACGAGGCCGACTACGACGAGATCCCGCGCAAGGCGATGGAGTTCGGTGCCGAGAAGGCACGGCTGGTCGATTGCCGCCGGCAGCTGGTCCATGAAGGCATCGCCGCCATCCAGGCCGGCGCCTTCCACGTCTCGACCGGCGGGCTCACCTACTTCAACACCACGCCGCTCGGACGCGCGGTGACCGGCACGATGCTGGTCGCGGCGATGCAGGAGGATGGCGTCAACATCTGGGGCGACGGCTCCACCTACAAGGGCAACGACATCGAGCGGTTCTACCGCTACGGCCTGATGACCAATCCGGCCCTGCGCATCTACAAGCCCTGGCTCGACCAGCAGTTCATCGACGAGCTCGGCGGCCGCGCCGAAATGTCGGCGTTCATGACCGCCAACGGCTTTGCCTACAAGATGAGCGCGGAGAAGGCGTACTCGACCGACAGCAACCTGCTGGGGGCCACCCACGAGGCCAAGGACCTCGAACAGCTCGACAGCGGCATCAGTATCGTCAACCCGATCATGGGCGTGCCGTTCTGGCGCGACGATTGCCACGTCAGGCCCGAGCAGGTCGTGGTGCGCTTCGAGGAAGGCCAGCCGGTCGCGCTGGACGGCCAGACCTTTGCCGATCCGGTCGCGCTGTTCCTCGAGGCCAACGCCATCGGCGGCCGCCATGGCCTTGGCATGAGCGACCAGATCGAGAACCGCATCATCGAGGCCAAGAGCCGCGGCATCTACGAAGCGCCGGGCATGGCGCTCTTGCACATCGCCTACGAGCGCCTCGTCACCGGCATCCACAACGAGGACACCATCGAGCAGTACCGCATCGGCGGCATGAAGCTGGGCCGGCTGCTCTACCAGGGCCGCTGGTTCGACTCGCAGGCCTTGATGCTGCGCGAGACCGCGCAGCGCTGGGTGGCGCGCGCCGTCACCGGCGAGGTCACGCTCGAGCTGCGCCGCGGCAACGACTACTCGCTGCTCAACACCGAGAGCCCGAACCTCACCTACAAGCCGGAGCGGCTCAGCATGGAGAAGGTGGAGGACGCCGCCTTCACGCCGGCCGACCGCATCGGCCAGCTCACGATGCGCAATCTCGACATCGCCGACACCCGCGCCAAGCTGAAGCTCTACACCGACACCGGTTTGCTCTCGGCCGGCGAGGGCTCGTACATCCCGAAGCTCGACAGCGACAAGGACTAGAGACGGCGGCTACGGGGCGGCCGGCGGCCCGAACCATGTGATGAGGGCGTCGCTGAGCCCCACCTGCGCGAGGTCTCCGATCCAGGCGACATAGCCGTCGGGCCGGATCAGGAGTGCTTGTGGCGCGGGGACCGGGCCAAGCACCGGAAGCTCCCATACGCCGCTATATTCTGCGTCGCACGTCTTCACCCGGTCGGCCCACGGCTGGATGTTCAAGCTGCCGGGTTCACCGAGATTGAGCAGCACCGCTCGCCCATCGTGCAGCAAGGTCGTCACCTTGCACCGGCCTTGGGCGGTGACGAGATCGATATCGGGCATGCGGCGCCCGAGAAGCGGATGTCCTCCGCCCAGATCAAAGCGAATATCGAGACCGGACATCATCGCCGCCGTCCGTTTGCGCGGTTGCTCCAGCTTCAGGAATTCACCGACGAAATCCCGCAGCGCGTTGGTGCGATCGTCGCTGCGGAGCAGCGCGATCTGCGCCATCGTGTTCTGCAACACCTTGGCCGCGACCGGGTGCCGCTCGGCGTGGTAGGTGTCGAGAAGATGCTCGCGCGCCTTCTGCTTGACGACCTGGGCAAGCTTCCATCCGAGGTTCATCGCATCCTGCATCCCGATGTTGAGGCCTTGTCCACCGACGGGCGGATGCACATGGGCGGCGTCGCCCGCGATCAGCACACGTCCCTTGCGGTAGCAAGCCGCCTGTCGCGCCATGTCGGTGAATCGCGAAATCCAGACCGGGCTGTGTGCTCCGAAATCGCTGCCATAAACGGCAGCGAGCGCCTCGCGCAGGTCACGCAATGTTGGTTCGGTGTCGCAGACTGGCTGCCGCTCGGGTACGAGCACGTGCACCTTGCCGTCGTCCTGCCTGCTCAGGGCGCGAATGCCGAGGGCGTCCCGCCGCAGGCCCCATTCTGGCTCCGCCGCCATCTCGACCTCCGCCATGAGCTGGCTCATGGTTGCGTCCCAGCCGGGAAACGCGATGCCGGCCGCCTTGCGGATCAGGCTTTTGCCGCCATCGCAGCCCACCAAATAGTCCGCCTGCAACCGCGTGCCGTCGGACAGGTCCGCATAGATGGCATCGGTATCCTCGACGAAACCCGTCACCTCGCGCCCGCGATAGATCGGTACGGCAAGCTCGCCGGTCCACTCAGCCAGGATGCGCTCAACATGGGCCTGCAACAGCGCCAGCCCGTAATTGTGCCGCGTTGGAAAGTCGCTGATATCGAGTGGGAACCAGGCGAAGCCCGCGACTTGCGCGGTCTGTCCTTGCGCCAGGAACCGATCGGCGATGCCGCGCTGATCGAGCTCCTCGATGGTGCGCGCGTGAAGCCCCCGCGCGCGGGGACCCACAAGGTCCTGGCCGGCTCGCCGCTCGACGACGGCCACATCCACATCGGCCAGCGCCAGCTCGCCCGCCAGCATCAATCCGGTTGGACCGCCACCGACGATCAGCACGGCGTGCTTGTCCGTATCGATCGGCTTTTCGGCAACACTGGATCCGGATGCAAGCATGGCATCCGCCGAAAACACTTCCCTCATCGTATGACCCCGCAGGCTGTGGCTTGGGTCGGGGGTTCTACGGCATGAGGCCGGGCTTGAAGCAAGCCCGTTGCGCACCACATATCAGTACGGGAAGGCGGGTTTTTACAAGCCGCCTGAAGAATGGCCGGGACCGCTCCCGGCCATTTTCATTTTGCGGCGCGCTGTCGCCGGCTTCGGGCGATGCAGGGTAGCCAGTCCCGTTATGGACACGTCATCCCGGCCGGATAAATTTGCGCGACTGCATCCCCGTTCGGAGCACGATCATGATCAAGCCAGCCGCTGTCGCCGCCTTATCGCTCCTGCTTGCAGGATCGGCCACCGCCCAGACGGTCTATCCGATCGACCGCGCCGAAATCCTTTCCGGCGCCCGGTTCGATTTCAAGGTCGAATTCCCCGACAAGGTCGATCCGGCGAAGCTGAAGGTCACGCTCAACGGCCAGGACTATGCCGCAGCGTTCGGCAAGGCCGGTACGTTCGTCGAGCGCGAGGACGACAAGGATCAGTCGGCGCTGCTGCTGCGCGACGTCGCGCTGACCGCGCCCGGTCCCGTCGCGGTCGAAGTCAGCGACGGCACGGGCAGCCGCAAGCTGACCTGGACGGTCTACGACACCGGGCCGCGCAAGGCCAAGAACGTCATCCTGTTCATCGGCGACGGCATGTCGCTGTCGCATCGCGTCGCCGCGCGGCTGCTGTCCAAGGGCATCGCCGAAGGCAAGAGCCGCGGCAAGCTGGCGATGGACGAGATGCCGCACATGGCGCTGGTGGCGACCGCCGGCTCCGATTCCATCATCACCGACTCCGCCAACTCGGCCAGCGCCTATGCGACCGGCCACAAGAGCGCGATCAACGCGATGGGCGTCTATGCCGACCGCACCAGGGATGCGTTCGACGACCCCAGGGTGGAGACCATCACGAATCTCGCCAAACGCAAGCTGAGGATGGGTATCGGCATTGTCACCAACACCGAGATCGAGGATGCGACACCGGCGGCGATGGTGGCCCACACCCGCCGCCGCGCCGCCTATGACGAGATCGTCGAGCAATATTTCGCGGCAAAGCCGGACGTGCTGCTGGGCGGCGGCAGCGCGAATTTCCTCCCCAAGGCTGCGTCCGGGTCGAAGCGCAAGGACGATATCGACTACCTCGCCCGCTTCCGCGACGCCGGCTATCCCGTCGCGACCACGGCGAGCGAGCTTGACGCGCTGGCGGCAAAGCCCGAGACGCGCCAGCTGCTCGGCCTGTTCGCCACAGGCAACATGGACGGCGTGCTGGATCGAAAATTCCTCAAGGGCGGCGGCGTCAAGAAATTCCCCGAGCAGCCCGACCTGACCGGGCAGGTGCAGGCCGCGCTGACCGTGCTGTCGCGAAACGAGGCTGGCTTTTTCCTGATGGTGGAGTCCGGGCTGATCGACAAATACGCCCATGTGCTCGACATGGAGCGCGCGGTCTACGACACCATCATGCTCGACAACGCGGTACGGCTCGCCAGGGACTGGGCAGCCAAACGCGGCGACGATACGCTGATTCTGGTGGTGGCGGACCACAGCCATCCCAACAGCCTTGTCGGCACCATCAACGACGACATGAGCTCGGTGCCGAACGTGCCGTTCCGCGAGCGGGTCGGCGTCTACGAGAAGGCCGGCTTCCCCAACTACCCGGCGCCCGACGCCGACGGCTATCCGTCGCGGGTCGACGTCAGCCGACGCATCGCCATCTTCTCGGCCAGCCTGCCCGACCACTACGAGACCTTCCGTCCCAAGCTCGACAATCCCAATGAGCCGACCATGAAGGGCGACGATGCGGGGACCTTCAAGGCCAACGACAAGTACAAGGACGTGCCCGGTGCCGTGCTGCGGCCCGGCAACCTGCCCGCCATGGTCGGCGCCAGCGTGCATTCCGGCGAGGACGTCATCCTGACCGCGGCCGGCCCCGGCAGCGACAAGGTCAAGGGCTCGATGGACAACACCGAAGTGTTCCGCGTGATGGTCGACGCGCTTGGGCTGGGCGCGGCGGGGCAGTAGCTGTCCGCGTCATTGCAGGCAAAGCGAAGCGCGGCATGGGACAGATGGATTGCTTCGTCGCTACGCTCCTTCAATCGACAGCAATGACCGAAACAAGAATGGCCGGGATCGCTCCCGGCCATTTTTTATTCTCGTGCTTGCCTTACCGCGGCGGGGCGATGCCGGGCGGCGGCGGGGGCAGCGAGGCCTGGCCGCCATTGAGCAGCGGGGTGATGCGGCGGACTGTAACGCGCCGGTTGATAGCGCTCGGCCCGTCGGTCGGGTCCTTCGGGTACTGCTCGCCGTAGCCCTGCGAGGTCAGGTTCTCGGCCGGCACGTTGAACTGTTGCGTCAGCAGCGTGGCCGCCGACTCCGCGCGGCGGTCCGACAGCGAGAGATTGTCGACGTCCGACCCCACCTTGTCGGTATGGCCTTCGATCAGGAACACCTCGCGCGGGTTGGCCTGGATGGCGCGGTTGAGCCCGTCGGCGATCACCCGCAACTTCTCGGCCTGGTCCGGCGGGATCTCCCATGAGCCGGTCGCGAAGTTGATGGTGTTGACGTCGACGCTCGGCATCTGCATGCGGACATTGGGGCTGAAGCGGATTTCGTCCATCGAGTAGCGGCGGTCGATCCGCTGCACCGGCGGCGCCAGCATGGTCTCGTAGATCACCTCCGGCGACGCCTCGTCGGCGGCGACGATGTAGCGATTGTAGGGAATGCTGACAACCGGCGGCGGCAGGTCGACATAGAAGCCGCCGACAGCCCGCGGATCGCGGTAGCTGTTGTCGATGATGATGATCTCGCGGCCATAGCTGTCGCGGCGGATGCGCCGCAGCAGCCGGCCGTCGGCATCGACAATGGTGATCACCTCGCTGCCGTCGGGACGGATCACGACGGTGCGGGTTTCGCCGCGGATGGTTTCGGTGCGGATGTCGCGCGCCCCGTAGCGGAAGCGCTCCAGCTCGTTGCCGCGCACGTAAGCTTGCCCGCTCGGATCGCGGATGATGATCCGGTCCGGCTCGGTGTAGATGGTGCGGCCGCCTTCGATGACCTCCCGACGCTCGTTGCGCATGTTGGCGATCGATGCGCCGACCACGGCGCCGGCCACCACACCGGCGCCAATCGCAAGCGGAGTCAGCCTGTCCTGGCGTGGCGGCGGCGGCAGCGGTGTCGTGATCTGCGGCGCGCTGCGGAAGGCCGGCGTGACGGTCGGCGGCGCATACTGCGCCCGGTCGGGCGGAGGCGTGGCGGCCGGCGTGCCTGGGACGACTGACGGTGCGGCGGCACCAGCGGGTGGCGTGGCCGGCCGCGCGGCGGATTCAGGCAGCGGAGCCGTGCCCGGCGGCACGCCGGGGCGTCCTTGCTGGCCTGGCGTTGGCGCACCCGGCGCTCCCGCAGGTGCGCCAGCGGCCGGCGGCACCGCTGGTGCGCCGGGCGGCGGACCCGTGCGCGGCCCTGGGCCGCCCGTTGGAGGCGTACCTGGCGGAGCTGTACCTGCCGGCGGCGTACTTGTCGGAGGTGTACCTGCCGGGGGCGTACTCGCCGGAGGCGTACCTGCCGGAGGCGTACCTGCCGGAGGCGTCGTGCTGGACCCGCCCGCCGGCGGCGGAGCAACTGGTGCCGGTGTGCCCTGCGGTGCCGGGCTTGGCGTCGCCCCGGGGGTTATACCGGGCGGCGGACCTCTTCGCTCGCGCTCGCCGCTCGGCGGACCGCCAGGCGGTCCCTTCTGCATGGCGGGAGGACTGGTCGGCGCGGGTGCATTCGCGGGCGGAGGCGTCGGTGCAGGCGCAGCCGCCGGAGTCGGTGTGCGCGCCGGAGGCGCAGCAGCCGGAGGAGAGGTCTGCGCCGGTGCAGCCGCCGGTGGTGGTGCGAATTTCTGCCCCGGGGGCGGCGGGGGCGGCGGCGGGGGTGGCGCGGCCTTGGGAGCAGGCGGAGGGGGCGGCGGTGCAGCCGGCCTCGGAGCCGCGGGCGGCGGCGGAGGTGGCGGAGGCGGCGCTTTTGGTGCAGCAGCCGGAGGCGGCGGCGGAGGTGGTGCAGCCGGGCGAGGCGGCGCGGCAGCCGGAGGTGGCGGTGGTGCCGGCCTTGGCGGTGCGGCGGCGGG
>DATLXL010000027.1:0-104349 GCA_035575905.1 Bradyrhizobium sp.
TGGCGGCGAGATTTTCCGCTGCATGGTCCTTTCGACTGCGGCAGGCGTCCTCGTCGAACAAGACGTCGAGGACCCAGTGCAGGTTGTTCTCGATGCTCCAGTGGGCGCGTACGACATCGAGCAGCTTCTTGGCCGACAACAGGCGCGAAGCCAGAAAGTATCGGGCCGTCTTCTTGGCAGACTTGCCGGCATTGGCGCGCCAGCTGTCGATCCGCCCGACAGCAGCGATAGCGGGAAAGCCATATTGCTTCGCCAATTGAGGTGCCGGCGCGACAATGGCCTGCCGGCGCTCGACGCGGCCGTGAGCGGAGGTTCTTCGCTGGCTTGCTCGCGCAGGCCTTCGAGCGGTGTCGAGCAAGACCTTGGCGGCCTTGAAGAGCCTGCCGCGATTGCTCTTGATGGCGAGAACGTAGTGGCCCTTGCGGTCGCGGATAGCCTGCGCCGTGTCGGGCCGGCAATGCAAGGCGTCGGCAGTGACAATGGCGCCGTCCAGATCGAGCAGGGCAAGAACCTCGAGAACGCCGGCAACCTCGTTGCGATTGGGAGCTTTCCTCTGAGCCAACGCCATGCGCGTGCCTGCGGCCCAGACATTGACCATATGCAGCGGCGTGGCCTGTCGGCCACGCGCAAATGCTCCGCGCAACGCCTTGCCGTCGATGCTGACCACACCCTTGACGCCGAAGCTCTTGCTGAACTTGCGCAAGATGGCTTCCAGACCCTTCGGGTCCAGAGCGCGGAAGACGTTGCTGAACGTGTCGTGGCTGGGAATGCCGCATCTGAGCTCCAGGAACCGCCGCAACAGCTCTTCTCGGCCTTTGCCGAAGTACTCGAACTCCGTGCAAGTCTTGGCACCGGCCAGCGTCGCCGCCAAGGCGATGACGAGAATCTCCACCAGATCGTGTCGTGCGTTGCTGGCGCGGGGGTCTTTGAGTGGTCGAAACAGGCGTTTGAGCTTGCGCATTCCGGTCTCCCTCGGGAATCGAGAGATACCCAAAGAATCCAGTTCCAACCGCTTGGCAACACCCCTCTAACGCCATATGCGATTCCCCTACCCGCAAGGGGGGAGGGAGCCTGACCAGCGTGCTTACCTCACAGAGGTCCTTTGCCATGCGGCTACTCACCGGCTCAATGGTTCGCTTCGCCTTCACGCAGCTTGTAGCGCTGGATCTTGCCGGTCGCGGTCTTCGGCAGGCTATCCACCACATCGATCCAGCGCGGATATTTCCACGGGCCGATCTTCTGCTTCACGTGCTCCTTGAGCACTTCATAGAGATCACCGGTCTGGCTGCCCGCGCGCAGCACCACGAACGCCTTTGGCTTGAGCAAGCCTTCGGGATCGGCTTCCGGCACGACCGCAGCCTCCAGCACCGCCGGATGCGTGATCAGCGCGCTCTCGACCTCGAAGGGCGAGACCCAGATGCCGGAGACCTTGAACATGTCGTCGGCGCGGCCGCAAAAAGTGTAGCGGCCGTCGGCGTCGCGGACATATTTGTCGCCGGTGCGGGTCCAGTGGCCCTGAAAGGTGTGCCGGCTCTTGGCGCGCTGGTTCCAGTAGCCCTCGCCGGCCGACGGCGCCTCGACCAGAAGCTCGCCGATTTCGCCGTCGGCAACGTCGGCGCCTTCATCGCTGACCAGCCGCACCCGGTAGCCGGGAACGGGACGGCCCGACGTGCCGTACTTGATGTCGTCGGGAGCGTTCGACAGGAAGATGTGCAGCAGTTCGGTGGAGCCGATGCCGTCGAGGATGTCCACGCCGAAGCGCGACTTGAACGCGAGGCCCACGGATTCCGGCAGCGCCTCGCCGGCCGAGATACAGATCCGCAGCCGCGTCCCTGCCCGCTCGTTCCTGGCGGCATCGTCGTTCAGCATCGCCGCGAACAATGTCGGCGCGCCGTAGAAGATGGTCGGGTTGTACTTGTTCAAAAGCTCGAACATCCGCACCGGCGTCGGCCGCTCGGCATTGAGCACGGTGGTGGCGCCGACCGACATCGGGAAGGTCAGCGCGTTGCCGAGGCCATAGGCGAAGAACAGCTTTGCCGCGGAGAGGCAGACGTCGTCCTCCCTGATGCCGAGCACCTGCCTGGCATAGGTGTCAGCGGTGGCCTGCAGGTTGGAATGCAGGTGGCGCACGCCCTTGGGCATGCCGGTCGAGCCGGACGAATAGAGCCAGAACGCCGGCTCCTCGGCATGGGTGACGACGGTCTCGAAGCTGTCGCTTTCCTTGGCCAGTTCGTCCGACAGCAGCCTGTGGCCGAACGCATTCTTGCCGGACACGACGACACATTCGAGATCCGGCATGCGGCCAACGATGTCCTTCACGGCCGGATAGAGCGCCTCCGAGACGAACAGCACGCGGGCGCGGCTGTCGGCCAGCACGTAGGCATATTGATCCGTGGTCAGCAGCGTGTTGAGCGGCACCGGCAACACGCCGGCGCGGATCGCGCCCAGAAACACGATCGGGAAATCGACCGTGTCCAGCATGATCATAGCCACGCGCTCCTCGCGGCGCACGCCAAGGCGGCGCATCATGTTGGCGGCGCGGCGGCTCTGCCGCTGCAATTCGCCATAGGTGAGTTCGGAGACGGTATCGGTGAAGGCGAGCTTGTCGCCGCGCCCTTCGTCGATGTTGCGGTCGAGCAGCCAGGTCACCGCGTTGTAGGTGCTCATGCCGCGCCCCTGATGACCACGCGTGCCATGACGCTTACTCCCTGCCTCTTTGGAATTATAATTCATATAAAATCCACAGCCTCGCTTGCTGTCAATCCCTTTCGGCACTATGTTTCCGGAACATGACCGAAACGCCTGATCCCGAAGCCGGATTCCTCGAACAGCTCGGTCAGCGGGTCCGCACCACGCGGGCGCTGCGCGGCATGTCGCGCAAGGTTCTCGCCAAGGTCAGCGGTATTTCCGAGCGCTACATCGCCCAGCTCGAAAGCGGCAAGGGCAACGTCTCGATCGTGCTCTTGCGGCGCGTGTCGCAGGCGATGGGCGCGCATCTCGAAGATCTCATCCCCGATGGCGAGCCCGCGCCGGACTGGCCGGTGATGCGCGATCTCCTGCGCAAGGCAACGCCGTCGCAGATCGCGCAAGCCAAGGACATCCTTTCAGGCCACGGCACCAGCGCGCATCGCCCGCCGGCCTTCGCCGGCATCGCGCTGATCGGCCTGCGCGGCGCCGGAAAGACCACGCTCGGCCGTATCCTCGCGAAAAAACTCGGCTGGAGCTTTGTCGAGCTCAACAAGGAGATCGAGACGCAGAACGGCCTTTCGGTCGCCGAGATCATCGCGCTCTACGGCCAGGAGGGATTTCGCCGCATGGAGCAGGCCGCGCTGAAGCAACTGCTGTTGCGCCAGGAATTGATGGTGCTGGCGACCGGCGGCGGCATCGTCTCGGAGCCGCTGACCTTCGATCTGATCCTGTCGTCGTTCTACACCATCTGGATCAAGGCCGATCCCGAAGAGCACATGATGCGCGTGCGCAAGCAGGGCGACCTCCGCCCGATGGCCGACGACCGCTCGGCGATGGCGGAGCTGCGCAACATTCTCGTGAGCCGCGAGCCGCTGTATTCGCGCGCGGCGGCGGTGGTCGATACGGCGGGATTGTCCGTCGATGCAGCGGCGGCGCGGCTGGTGGATTCGATCCGGCCGGTGCTGCAAAGCGAGGCGCGCTCGTTCGGATTGCGGACCGTGGCGGTGTAAGGACTTGCTAGTCCGCGGGCTCTGCCGGCGATAGTGCGCCCATGAAGCTCGAAGTTCGCGCGGCCATACCATCGGACATTCCGATCCTCATGCAGTTGGAGCGGCTCGACGGCTACGACATCCTTGTCGGCAGGTGGGACGCCGACCAGCACGCAAAAGAAATCACGGCAGCATCCAACCGCTACTTCGTCGGGTCGGAAGGCGACGAGATCGTCGCATTCTCCATCTTGCAGAATGTAGGCTCCTCCAACCGGTGCATCCGGATCCGGCGCATCATTGCGAAAACCCCCGGTCGCGGCGACGGATCGCGCTTCCTGCAGTCCAGTCTGGCGATCTGTTTCGACGAGCTTGGCGCCCATCGCGTCGAGCTTCTCGTTCACTTGCGAAACGAGCGCGCCCGCCGCGTCTACGCAAGAGCCGGCTTCGTCGAAGAAGGCACCCTTCGCGATCTTCATCGCAATGACGACGGCAGCTTCGTTTCCATGCGGATCATGTCCCTGCTGCAGCCGGATTGGGCGGCCAGCTAGAGCAGCCTGTCCTTTACGCTCTCCGCCCCCTCCTGCAACAGCGGCAGGAAGCGCTCGGTCAGTTCGCGCACCGGGATACGATCGACATGCGCGCCCATGTTGATGGCGGCGACGATGACGCCGTCGTAGCGGCGGACGGGGACGGAGATCGAGCGGAAGTGCGGCTCGGCTTCGCGGTCGACCAGCGAGTATCCCCTGGCGCGGTCGGCCACGATCGTTTTCAGCAAGGCCTTGGGATCGGTGACCGTCTGCGGCGTCAGCGCCTCGCGGCGCATCGCCTTCAAACGCTTCGCCAGTTCTTCGTCGTCGAAGCGGCCGAGCATGGCGCGGCCGACCGAGGTGCAGAACGCCGGCAGGCGATAGCCGATGTCGAGACCCGCGGAGAACACGCGCGCCGGACTGCCGCGCGCAATGAATACGACCTCGTCGCCGTCGAGCAGCGCGAGCGAAGAAATCTCCTGCGCGGCGCCAGAGATGCGGTCGAGCACCGGCTGCAGCACCGCGACCACCTGGCTGGAGCGGAGGTACGAGCCGGCGAGCGTCAGCACGTGCGGCGTCAGCGTGAACAGCTTGCCGTCGCTGGCAACGAAGCCGCCATGCTCCAGCGTGAAGAGGATGCGGCGGGCGGTGGCGCGCGGCAGCTCGGCGGCGCGGGCGAGGTCGCTCAGCGTCATCGGGCCGGTCGTGTCGCCGAATGCCTGCAACAGACGCAGGCCGCGGTCGAGGCTTTCGACGAAATCGGTGGCGCGCTCCTCGCCGCCTTCGCGTTTCAGCTTCGGCATCGGCTGTCTTTCGCTGGCGCGTGATTTTGTCGGAAAACCGGTGCCCACTTTTCCGGATCGCGCGCGTTTCGAACCGTTCAAAATTGCGCTTGCTGCCAATCCCAGACATGTCATAATTCGCCCATTCGTTCAATAGGCGAACATCTGATCCTCCGAAACAAGGAGCCGCCGCCATGATGAGCCAGGAACAGAACGACCTGATCACCCGCACCGGGCCGAAAGACCCTTGCGGCAGACTGATGCGGATGTACTGGCAGCCGGCGGCGCTGGTCGATGAGTTCGACGGACCGCGGCCGGTGCGGCCCGTCAAACTGCTCGGCGAGAACCTCGTGCTGTTCCGCGACGAAGCGGGCCGCTACGGCCTGATGGACCGCCAGTGCGCGCATCGCGGCGCTGATCTTGCCTTCGGCCGGCTGGAACATGGCGGCCTGCGCTGCGCTTTCCACGGCTGGCTGTTCGACACGAGCGGCCAGTGCATCGAGACGCCGGCCGAGCCGGTCGGCTCGCAGCTTTGCAAGGGCATCCGGCAGCGCTCCTATCCCGTGGTCGAGAAGGGCGGCATCCTCTGGGCCTATCTGGGCGAAGGCGCGCCGCCCGCGTTTCCGGAGATCGACGCCTTCGTCGCGCCCGACAGCCACACCTTCGCCTTCAAGGGCCACATGAACTGCAACTGGCTGCAGGCGCTGGAAGTCGGAATCGATCCGGCGCACGCGTCCTACCTGCATCGCTTCTTCGAAGACGAGGATACGTCCGCCGCCTACGGCAAGCAGTTCCGCGGCGCATCCGCCGGCAGCGACATGCCGATGACCAAGATCTTGCGCGAGCACGACCGCCCGATCATCAATGTCGAGCACACCGAATACGGCCTGCGGCTGATCGCGCTGCGCCAGCTCGACGACGAGCGCACCCATGTGCGCGTCACCAACCAGCTTTTCCCGCACGGCTTCGTCATTCCCATGAGCACGGAGATGACGATCACGCAGTGGCACGTGCCGGTCGACGACGAGAACTGCTATTGGTACGCGATCTTCACCAGCTATACCAAGCCGGTCGACAAGAAGAAGATGCGCGAGCAGCGGCTCGAGCTCTATACGCTGCCCGACTACAAGTCGCGCAAGAACGCCGGCAATGATTACGGCTTCGATCCGCACGAGCAGGCGACCGCGACCTATACCGGCATGGGCACCGACATCAACGTGCACGACCAGTGGGCGGTGGAATCGATGGGCGCGATCCAGGACCGCACCAGGGAACATCTCGGCCAGAGCGACAAGGCTATCATCCAGTATCGCCGCCTGCTGCGGCAGGAGATCGAGAAGGTGGCCGGCGGGCAGACGCCGATGCTGTTCCTGGACGAGGCGCATGCGCGGTCGATCCAGGGGCCGGCAACCATGGACGGCATCGGGCCGACGCAGGGGTGGGAAATCTACTGGATGGAAGTCGACGTCAAGCGCCGGCGCGGCGCGCCGTGGGCGGCGCCGGTGCCGAGCGAGATCGCCGGCAAGGTGCCGCATCTTACGGCGGCGGAATAATTCTGGCACCGTCATCCCGGGGCGGCTCGCACAGCGGAGCCGGGAGTCCCGAGATTTCCGGGCTCGATGCTGCGCATCGCCCCGGAATGACGCACGAGGGGGAATACCGCATTGAGTTTTGTCGAGCGCCACGGCCTGTGGTCGGCCGAGCAGAAGGAGGCGGCGCACCGCCTCGCCCGCATCGCCGAGGAGCGCGAGCTCGAAGTCATCCGCCTCGCCTTCCCGGACCAGCACGGCATTTTGCGCGGCAAGACGCTGGTGGCGGCCGATGCGCTGGCGACGCTGCAGGGCGGTTGCTCCATCACCACCACCATGCTGGCCAAGGACACCTCGCACCGCACGGTGTTTCCGGTGTTCACCTCCGGCGGCGGGTTCGGCATGAAGGAGATGGAAGGCGCGGCCGACGTGCTGATGGTCGCCGACCCCTTGACGTTCCGCGTGCTGCCGTGGGCGCCGACCACGGGCTGGCTGCTGTGCGATCTGCATTTCAACGACGGCCGTCCGGTGCCATTCGCGACGCGCAATCTCTATCGCGGCGTGATCGAAAAGCTGGCGCAGCGCGGCTACGATTTCGTCGCCGGGCTCGAGGTCGAATTCCATCTCTTCAAGCTGGAAGACGCGAAGATGGCGCCGGAGGATGCGGGCCAGCCCGGCCAGCCGCCTTCCGTCAGCCTGCTGTCGCAGGGCTATCAATATCTCACCGAGCAGCGCTACGACCAGATGGAGCCGGCGCTTGAGATCATCCGCCGCGACGTGCTGGCGCTGGGGCTGCCGCTGCGCTCCGTCGAGGTCGAGTTCGGACCGAGCCAGTGCGAGTTCACCTTCCAGCCGGCGAAAGGCCTCGCCCCCGCCGACAACATGGTGCTGTTCCGCTCGGCCGTAAAGCAGATCGCGCGGCGGCACGGCTATCACGCCACCTTCATGTGCCGGCCGAAACTTCCGAACGTGTTTGCCAGCGGCTGGCACCTGCACCAGTCGCTGGTGTCGCGCTCGACCGGCGAGAACGCGTTCATGGCGAAAGACAACAGCGTGCTGAGCCCATTCGGCAAGCATTACCTCGCAGGCCTGATCGAGCACGCGCGCGCCTCGACGGTGTTCACCACGCCGACGATCAACGGCTACAAGCGCTACCGCTCCTACTCGCTGGCGCCGGACCGCGCGATCTGGGGCCGCGACAATCGCGGCGTCATGATCCGCGTGCTCGGCGGCCCTGGTGAAGCCGCAACCCGGCTGGAGAACCGGATCGGCGAGCCGGCCGCCAACCCTTATCTCTACATGGCCTCGCAGATTCTTTCGGGACTCGACGGCGTCGACCGCATGCTCGACCCCGGCCCGTCGGCGGATACGCCTTACGAGACCAAGGCGGCGCTGTTGCCGAAGAGCTTGCGCGAAGCGGTGTTCGCGCTCAACGGCGATCCGTTCTTCCGCGACGCGCTCGGCGCGTCATTCGTGGACTACTATGTCCACATCAAGAACGCCGAGATCGAGCGCTTCCAGGCCGAGGTGTCGGACTGGGAGCACCGCGAATATTTCGAGATGTTTTGAGAGGGACGCCGCGCTCCATCCACGTCATTGCGAGGAGCGTAGCGACGAAACAATCCATAGCGCCACGCGCGGATAGGTGGATTGCTTCGCTGCGCTCGCAATGGCGGAGGTCTCGTGCCTCTCCACTCGTCAAGCCCGGGCTCGTCCCGGGCATCCACGTCTTTGGCACCGCGCTTGAAGAAACGCGTGGATGGCCGGGACAAGCCCGGCCATGACGGTGAAGCACGATAGCGGGCTAAATCCCCAGATACCTGTGCTGCAGTTCCGGTTCGGCCAAGAGCTGCTCGCTCGTCCCGCTCCACACGGTGCGGCCGCGCTCGATCATGTAGTGGCGGTCGGCGATCCTGGCGAGATTGCCGACGTTCTTGTCGATGACGAGCACCGATTGGCCCTGCCCCTTCAGCATCGACAGACAGCTCCAGATTTCCTCGCGGATCAATGGCGCAAGACCTTCGGTGGCCTCGTCCAGGATCAGCAGCATGGGATTGGTCATCAGCGCACGGCCGATCGCCAGCATCTGCTGTTCGCCGCCGGACAGCGTGACGCCCATGTTGGTGGAGCGCTCCGACAGGCGCGGAAACAGCGCATAGATTTTTTCCAGCGTCCACGGATTGCTCGCGCCGCGGCGATTGCCGGACGCCGCGACGAGATTCTCGCGCACGGTCAGGTTCGGGAAAATCTGCCGGCCCTCGGGCACGAGGCCGATGCCAAGCTGCGCGATCCTGTAGGACGGCAGCTTGCGCACGTCCTCGCCGGCAAAGCGGATGGCGCCGGCGCGCGCCGGCGTCAGGCCCATGATGGAGCGGATGGTGGTGGTCTTGCCCATGCCGTTGCGGCCCATCAGGGCGATCATCTCGCCCGACCGGATTTGCAAGGACAGGCCGAACAGCACCTGGCTCTGGCCGTAGCAGGTCTCGATCCCATCGATTTCGAGCAGGGTTTCAGCCAACCTTTTGTCAGCCATGGCGAGTCACCGCATGCTGGTCGCCGAGATAGGCGCGTTTGACCTCTTCATTGCCACGGATCTCGTCCGGCTTGCCGCAGGCGATGACGCGGCCATAGACCAGCACGGTGATGCGGTCGGCCAGCGCGAACACCGCCTCCATGTCGTGCTCGACCAGGACGATGGTGACTTCCTTGCGCAGCTCCTTGAGCAGCGCGACCATGCGCTGCGACTCGGTGATGCCAAGGCCCGCCATCGGCTCGTCAAGCAGCAGGAGTTTCGGCCTGGTGGCGAGCGCGACCGCAAGCTCCAGCTCGCGCTGCTCGCCATGGCTGAGCTCGGAAACCGGCACGTCGGCGCGCTTGGCAAGACCGACGCGGGCGAGCGCGGCATGCGCGGCCTCGCGCAGCGGCGCCTCTTTCCGCGCATTGCCCCAGAAGCAGAAGGAGTGGCCGGTATGCGCCTGGGCTGCCAGCGCGACATTGTCGGCGGCGGTGAAGTCGCGCAGCAGGGAGGTGATCTGGAAGGAGCGCGCGAGCCCCAGCGCGCTGCGCCTGTAGGACGGCAGCGCCGTGATGTCCTGCCCGGCGAAATGGATGGCGCCGGAGTTCGGCATCAACTGCCCGGTGAGCTGGCTGATCAGCGTGGTCTTGCCGGCGCCGTTGGGGCCGATGATGGCATGCAGTTCGCCCGGCTCGACCTCCAGGGAGAGATTGTCGGTGGCGACCAGGCCGCCGAAGCGCCGCATCAGGTTTTCGACTCGCAGGAGATGCTCAGCCACGGGAGAACCTCCCCAACAGGCCCATGATGCCGCCGCGCGCGAACAGCACGATGAGCAGCAGCAGCGGGCCCATGATCAGCGCCCAGTATTCGGTGATCTGCGACAGCAGCTCTTCCAGCACCAGGAAGACGATGGCGCCGATCAGCGGCCCGAACAGCGTGCCCATGCCGCCGAGGATCACCATCACCATGAGATCGCCGGAGCGTGTCCAGTACATCACCGCGGGGCTGACGAAATCGGTGTTGTTGGCGAGCAGCGCGCCGGCAAGGCCGCAGATGGTGCCGGAGATGACGAAGCAGACCAGGCGGTAGCGGTTGGCGTGAAAACCGATCGCCTGCATGCGCTGCTCGTTGGAGCGCACGCCCTGCACGACGAGGCCGAAGCGCGAATTGACGATGCGCCAGATCAGGTAGATGCCGCCGAGCAGGCAGGCGAGGCACACGTAGTAGAACTGCGTGCGATCCGAGAGATTGACCAGACCACCGAAATCACTGCGCTTGTAGATGGTGAGGCCATCGTCGGCGCCGTAGCGCGACAGCGCGGACGCGACATAATAGGCCATCTGCGCAAAGGCGAGCGTGATCATGATGAAATAGACGCCGCGGGTGCGCAGCGACAGCGCGCCGATCACCAGCGCATACAACGCGGATGCGAGCAGCGCCACCGGCCACTGGATGAAGCCGGAGCCGACGCCCTCGAAGGCGAGGATGCCGACCGCATAGCCGCCGATGCCGAGATAAGCGGCGTGGCCAAAGCTCATCATGCCGCCATAGCCCATGATGAGGTTGAGCGATGCGGCAGCCAGCGCCAGGATGATGATGCGGGTGAACATCGTCAGGATGAACACCTTGCCCGTCAGTGCCGAGTAGACCGGCAGAAGCACAAGCGCTGCGACCACCAGCGCGACGACGACGTTACGCAGATTGAGGGCGGACTTCATCGCTTGGCGGCCGGGAACAGCCCCTCCGGCCGCGCCACCAGCACGATGGCCATCAGCAGGTAGACCAGCATCGAGGAGATGGCGGGTGCGGCGGTCGAGGCGGCGGTCGAGCTCAGCACCTTGCGCAGCAGGTCGGGCAGGAAGGCGCGCCCGAGCGTGTCGATCATGCCGACGAAGATCGCGGCCATGAAGGCGCCGCGGATCGAGCCGATGCCGCCGATCACGATGATGACGAAGGCGAGGATCAGGATGTTCTCGCCCATGCCGATCTGCACCGTGAGGATGGGCGCCTGCATCAGCCCGGCCAGGCCGGCGAGCGCGGCGCCGAGGCCGAACACCAGCGTGAACAGCAGCTTGATGTTGATGCCGAGCGCGCCGATCATCTCGCGGTTGGAGGCCCCCGCGCGGATCAGCATGCCGATGCGGGTGCGCATGACCACGACATAGAGCAGCGCCGCCACCAGCAGCGCGACGGCGATGATCGAGAGGCGGTAGGCCGGGTAGTAGACGCCGGGCAGGATCTGCACCGGCACGGTCAGCCAGGACGGCAGCGGCAGCGCGAGGCCGGCCGGGCCCCAGATCAGCCGCACCGCGTCGTTGAAAAACAGGATCAGGCCGAAGGTCGCCAGCACGTGGTCGAGATGGTCGCGCCCGTAAAGATGTCTCAGCGCGACGAATTCAAGGACGATGCCGAGCAGCAGGGTCGCGCCGAGCGCCATCGCGCAGCCGAGCAGGAAATTGCCGGTCCAGGCGACGAAGGTCGCCGCGAAATAGGCGCCCATCATGTAGAGCGAGCCGTGGGCAAGGTTGACGAAGTCCATGATGCCGAAAACCAGCGTCAGGCCGGCCGCCAGCAGGAACAGCAACAGGCCGAACTGCAATCCGTTCAGCAATTGTTCGACGACGAGCATGGACCCCCAAAGCCTTGGAACAGCGACTTAGACAGCGGCTTTCTCAAAAAAGCAGCGGCAGCGCGAAGGCACTGCCGCTCATTGTTGTTGGGCGCATCGTCTCGCGCAAGCCCGCGGTCGACATACGCCGTCGGCCGATCTTACTTCATCGGGCACTTGTCGTGGAAGCGGTCCTGATCGTCCTTGACGATGGTGGCCACCGTCTTCAGCGAAAGCTGGCCGTCGGCATCCTTGACCACGTCCTGCAGGTAGAAGTTCTGGATCGGGATGTGGTTGTTGCCGTATTTGAAGGGGCCGCGCAGCGACTTGAAGTTGGCCTTCTCCATCTCGGCCTTCATGTCGTCCTTCCTGGTGAGGTCGCTCTTGACCTTGACCACCGCGCTGTTGATGAGCTGGGCGGCGTCATAGGCCTGTGCGCCGTAATAGGTCGGACGCAGGCCGGGATACTTCTTGCGATAGTCGGCAACGAAGCGCTTGTTCTCGTCGTTGGGCAGGTCGTTGACCCATTCCTGCGCGCCGGGTACGCCGATCGCGTTTTCCTTCTGCAGCGGCAGCGACAGCTCGTCGATCGTGAAGGCCGTGTAGAGCGGCATCTGCGTCTTGAGGCCGGCCTGGGCGTACTGGTTGAGGAACTGCACGCCGGCTGCGCCCGGATAGAACACGAAGATCGATTCCGCGCCGGAGTTCTTGGCCTTGGTGAGTTCGGCGGAGAAGTCGAGCTGGCTCGGCCAGACCGTGTATTCCTCGCCCTTGACCTCGCCCTTGAAGGTGCTCTTGACTCCCGCGAGCATGTCCTTGCCGGCGGCGTAGTTCGGGCCGATCAGGAACACCGACTTGACGCCCTTCTGGTTCATGTAGGTGCCCATCGCCTGCGGCGTCTGGTCGTTCTGCCAGGAGGTCGAGAACACGTAAGGCGAGCAGAGCTCGCCCGCGAGCTGCGAGGGGCCGGCGTTGGCGGAGATCAGGAAGGTCTTGGAGTCGACCGCGGTCTTCAGCGAGGCCAAGAGCACGTTGGACCAGATGTAGCCGACGATGAAATCGACCTTGTCGGACTGAACCAGCTTCTCGGTCTTCTGCTTGCCGACATCGGGCTTCTGGCCGTCGTCCTCGTAGATCACCTCGACCGGCTTGCCGTCCATCTTGCGCCCGAGATGGTCGAGCGCGAGCTCGAAGGAATTGCGCATGTCGTTGCCGATCACGGCGGTCGGGCCGCTGAAGGTCGAGACGAAGCCGATCTTGATGGTGTCGGCCGCACCTGCCGGCTGCATCAGCGCCAGAGCAGCGATACCCGCCAGCCAGAATGCCTTTTTCATATTCCGTTTCCCCTCGTTATCGTTGCCAACCCGCTCCACCCGGACGGCGGCACTGGGCGCGCAGCTCTTTATAAAGAGACGTGTTTTTTTGCGCAAAAGCCCCGGTCCCCAGCAAGCACGAACCGGAAGGTCCATCCTTGAACCTTCGGCCTATGCTTGAGTGGCTTGCACCATAATTCAGGCACTTGGCGGAAATCAAGAATTATAGTGCCGGTTTTGTGGGCGGCACTGTCGCACTCTTGGGCTGCGGCGCATGCGCGTCCGGTTGACGAGATCAAGCCTGATGTCGTCGGCGAGCGTGGCGCGGACGGCGTCGAAATCGCGCCCGTTGAAATGCGCGACATGGCGTTGAGCTGCCCGCTCGGCGTCGGACAGGCGCGGCTGCAGCGCATCCTGCTCCAGCGCAAATCGCCAAGCCTGGCGCGGCCGCGATGCAGGGACGCCTTCACGGCAGGCAGGCTGGAATGGAGGATGTCGCAGACCTCGCGCAATGAGTGCGCCGAGCACTCCGGAGAGGATCACGCAAGCGCGCTGCGTCTCCGCCAGCCGCATGAAGGCGCGCAGGGAGGCGCTCGCGACCTGGCGGCTCGCGACCGCATCAATGTCATCCGCGACCATGTCGAACTCCGCGTGCGAGAAGATCGCCGCCTGGCGGCGCCTTCGGCGGTGGCCAAAGCATTCCCTGCCCGCACGATTTCTTTCCTGATAGCGTGAGGCTATCGCCCTATTGGCAAATGCGGCTTGGAATGCGCGGTCCGATGCATACATCATCCATGGCGAACCGGAGACTCGATCGATGAGCGAATCGCCGCTAAAATCCCAACACGTCGTGATCGTCGGCGCGGGCTTTGGCGGGCTGAAAACCGCGTTTCGCCTCGCCGGCGCTGACGTGACGATCACCATGATCGACCGGCGCAACCATCACCTGTTCCAACCCCTGCTCTACCAGGTCGCGACCGCTTCGCTGGCGACCTCCGAGATCGCCTGGCCGATCCGCTATCTCTTGCGCGACCGCCACGAAGTGACGACGCTGTTTGCCAGCGTCAACGGCGTGGACGCCGCCAGCAAGCGTGTCCTGCTCGATGACGGCAGTGCCATTTCCTACGACACGCTGGTGCTCGCCACCGGCGCGCGCCACGCCTATTTCGGCCATGACGAATGGGAGCCGTTCGCGCCGGGGCTGAAGACGCTGGAGGACGCCACGACCTTGCGGCGGCGAATCCTCGTCGCCTTCGAGCGCGCCGAGCGCGAGACCGATCCGGCACGGCGCGAAGCGCTGCTTACGTTCGTCATCGTCGGCGCCGGCCCTACTGGCGTCGAAATGGCGGGCACCATTGCCGACATGGCGCGAGACACGCTGCCAAGCGATTTCCGCAACATCGACACCCGCAAGGCGCGCGTGGTGCTGATCGAGGCGGGGCCGCGCGTGCTCGCCGGATTCCCCGAGGATCTGTCGGCCTATGCGCAGCGCTCGCTGGAAAAGCTCGGTGTCGAGGTGATGCTGGGCGAGGCCGTCACCGAATGCTCGGCCGATGGCGTCGTCTATGGCGGCAAGCAGCTGCCCGCGCGCACCCTGATCTGGGCGGCCGGCGTGCGCGCCTCGCGCGCCGCCGAGTGGCTGGGCGCACCGCATGATCGCGCCTTTCGCCTGCAGGTCGAGCCCGACCTCACCGTGCCCGGCCATTCCGACATCTTTGCCATCGGCGACACCGTGACCATCAAGGGCCCCGACGGCAATCCGGTGCCCGGCATCGCGCCGGCGGCGAAACAGGAAGGGCGCTATGTCGCCTCGTTGATCAGGGCGCGGCTCGCCGGCAAGACGCTGCCGCCGTTCCGCTACAAGCACGCCGGCAGCCTGGCGCAGATCGGCAAGCGGCTTGCCGTGATCGACTTCGGCAAGTTCAAGCTGCGCGGCACCATCGCGTGGTGGCTCTGGGGCATCGCCCACATCTACTTCCTGATCGGGCTGCGCCACCGTCTCGGCGTCGCGCTGAGCTGGCTGTGGATCTACCTGCGCGACCAGCGCCCGGCGCGGCTGATCACGCAGGGCAGCAGCAAGGTGACGACCCAGTAGCGGCGAAGTGCCGCCTGATCCTGATCGTTGGCCCATGAGGACCTCCTGCAGTTTGTTCTTGCGGAGCGGTACGGGGGGTCTTTATGTCTGAAGCGGCAGACAATCGCGGAAGGCCATGAGCAGGAAAAGGCAGGCGCGTCAGGTGCGAGCCGGCGCCACGGGGCGGGACCCGCAGGCCGAACCGACGCTCGATCTCGACCGCTACGTTCCGGCGCTCATCACGTTCATCGCCAACAAGTTGTCGCGCAGCGCCACCGTGCTCTATCAAAAGCGCTTTGCCGTGAACGTGACGGAGTGGCGCATCCTGTCGCTGCTCGCCATCGAGCCGGAAATCCCAGCCGCCCGGATCTGCCACGTCATCGGCTTCGACAAGGGCCCGGTCAGCCGCACACTGGCGGCCATGGAAGAGCGCGGGCTCGTTGCCATCAAGGCCGGCCGGGAAGACGGGCGCACGCATTCGATATCGCTGACCGCCAAGGGCGCGACGACGCACAACAAGGTGATTGCGGTCGCGCTCGAACGCGAGCGGCGCCTGCTGTCCTGCCTGAAGAAAGACGAGCGCGAAACGCTGCTGGCGCTGCTCCGGCGCCTGCACGGCAATCTCGACGCGGTGAAGGGCGTGGGCGAAGCCGACTGAGCGGGCGACATTTGCAGCCGTACGGCGGATGCTCAGGGCACAACGAAAACAACTCGCACGCGACGGCGCATGGCCGCGCGGGCGTGTGCGCCCGGACATCCTTCCTCCCCTTCGACGACGCGAAGATCGGCAAGGAGAACCGCCAGCGCTTGCTGCAGACGAAAGATCAGACGGGCAGGATATCCGCGATCATGGCGCGGCCCTTCTGTACGGTCTGCGCCAGGCGATCCTTCAGCGATTGCCCCGGGCGCAGGCCGTGCTGGGCCCCATCGGCCTCCAGCACCGCGGCCACCGCCGCCAGCTGATCGCGCAACCGGTTGCCCCAGTCGGAGTTGCCGAGATCGATCTGCGCCTTGATGAAGTTTTCGATCGTGTAGATCTCTTTCAGGATCGCCTTGGCGACCGCGACGCGGTTGCCCTTCAGGGCCATGCCGAGCAGCAGGCGGCGCTCGTCGATCTGGTCCAGCACCATCGAGACGGCAAGGGCGCAGGGCGTGGCCGCGACCGCGGCGGGCGCCCTGCTCTCCGCCACCTTGGTCGCGAGATACAACAGCTGCGACGGCGTCGTCAGACGTCTCACGACGATGGTGAGCGCAAACGGAATGGCGTCGGCACTCGCGGCCTTGAGCGTCTTCAGGTGATCGAGCGCCTTGGCGAGCGAAGCCCCTTCCAGCCTGGCGATCTTCGGCTCGAGGTCTTTGGCGAACTTGGTCAATGCATCGCTGGTGCGGAAAACCGTGAACATTTTGGCGAGATCGTCGAACACCGCCGGCGAGCTGGTGTACATGCGAAGCGAGGCGCGCACCTTGGCGCTGCCCTCCTCCGAGCGCATCGTGCCTTCTAGATAACCCAGCGCCTTCTTCTGGAAACCGACCGCCAGCTTTTCCGCTTCCTGCGGCTTGGAGAGCACCTTGGTGACGTTGTCGATATATTCGCGCGCCATGGTCGACAGCAGCTCGGTCGTCAGCAGGGTCCAGATCGGCGTCAGCGATCCCCGCGCGATCTGCCCGATGTTGGCGCGCTCGGGCGCACCATCGACCAGCACCGGTTCGAGCGGCTTGAAGAACAGGCGCGACGGCTCGCCGCGGCGCTCGGCTCCGCCAGGGAATTCGGCGCGCAGCGATGCGATCAGCTCTTCCGTGCGCGGTATGGGCTCGCCGAGTTCAAGCAGCCGCTCAAGTTCGGCAAGCAGCCGCCCGCGCACCTGCGGCGAGAGTTGTCCCAGGTACTGCTTGAGCTGATCACTTGCGCGGTTTGGCTGAGCCATTGGTGGCCAATACTGGTCCGTGGGCGCGGAATGCGCTACCGAACGGTATTGAGTAACCCGAAAAGGTGAATTTCCGCCAAAGACGGAACCGGCAATTTGACCGGAGCACGCTGGATGCCTGACTTGCCTATTTCATGAGCAGCCGAGCTATTCAAACGCGAAATGGTGACCGAACGCGTCACCTAAGCGATTGATTCATCGACAACATCCACGAGGCTCGATCTGGCCGTACCCTGTACACAATGGCACATCGCTTGCTTCCATAACCGCGAGTCTGATCAGGGCAAAGGGAGCGTAGCGTGCCTGAGACGGTAGCGGCCATCGTGGCGGCGCATCGGGATGGATCGGTTTCGCCCGCACACACCGTGGCGCGGAGCTACCGGCGCATCCGCGAGCACAACGACCCTGCCGTGTTCATCTCCCTGCGCGACGAAAAGGACGCGCTGGCGGAAGCGGAAGGTCTGGCGAGCAAGGAGGCAGCGCAGCTTCCGCTGTTTGGTGTCCCCGTCGCGGTCAAGGACAACATCGACGCGATGGGCCTGCCGACCACCGCCGCCTGCCCGGCCTTCTCCTACATGCCCACGCACGATTCGGCCGCGGTGGCGAAGCTGCGGGCGGCCGGCGCCATCATCATCGGCAAGACCAATCTCGACCAGTTCGCCACCGGGCTCGTCGGCGTCCGCTCGCCCTACGGCATTCCCGTCAATCCGATACGTGCCGATCTCATTCCGGGCGGATCGAGCTCGGGGTCGGGCGTCGCCGTATCGGCCGGACTGGTGCCGCTCGCACTCGGCACCGACACCGCGGGCAGCGGCCGTGTACCGGCCATGCTCAACAACATCGTCGGCCTCAAGCCGAGCCTCGGCCTGATCTCGACCGCAGGCCTGGTGCCGGCCTGCCGCACGCTGGATTGCATCTCGGTGTTCTCGCTCACCGTCGACGATGCGATGGCCGCGCTGAAGGTGATGGCCGGGCCCGATACGGCCGACCCGTTCTCGCGCGACCGGCCGCTCGCGGAGATGAGGGCGCTTCCGGGCAGGCTCAGGCTGGGCATTCCCCGCGACGGGCAACTGATCTTCTTCGGCGACAAGCATTCCGAGCATGCCTATGGCGAGGCCATCAAGCGCTGGACGTCGCTCGGCGCCGAACTCGTCGAGTTCGATCTCGAGCCGTTTTATGAGACGGCGCGACTGCTCTACGAAGGGCCATGGGTGGCCGAGCGCTACCTCGTGATCCGCAATCTGCTGGCGTCGTCGCCCGATGCGATCCATCCCGTGACACGCGAGATCACGGCTGCGGGATCGCGGCTCACTGCCGCGGAAACCTTTGCCGCGCTCTACCGACTGCAGGCGCTGCGGCGGATTGCCGAGCGCGCCTTCGCCACTATCGATGCGATCGTGCTGCCGACGGCCCCGACCGCCTATTCGACCGCGCAGGTGCTGGCCAACCCGATCGAGCTCAACAGCCGGCTCGGCACCTACACCAACTTCGTCAACCTGCTCGACCTGTGCGGCCTCGCGCTGCCGGCGGCGATGCGCGCGGACGGCGTCCCGTTCGGCATCACCCTGCTCGCGCCGGCCGGCCATGACGCATTGCTCGCCAGCATCGGACGGGTGTTCCATGCCGATACCAGGCTCAGCATCGGCGCAAAGGGCGTCGCGCAGCCTGCGCTGACGCCGCTTGCCGCGAGCAACGACGAAGAGATTCCGATCGCCGTGGTCGGCGCTCATCTTTCCGGCATGGCACTGAACGGCGAGCTGCAGACGCTCGGCGCGCGGCTGCTGCAGGAAGCCGTCACCGCGCCGGATTACAGGCTCTATGCCCTCGACACCACGCCGCCGAAACCCGGCATGCTGCGGGTCGAAGCGGGTGAAGGCAGCGCCATCAGGCTGGAATTGTGGGCGTTGTCGCCGGCCGCCTTCGGCAAGTTTGTCGCCGCGATCCCGCCGCCGCTGTCGATCGGCACCATCCGTCTTGCCAGCGGCGGCAGCGCAAAGGGATTTCTGGTGGAGCCCGCCGCCGTCACCGGCGCACGCGACATCTCCGCGTTCGGCGGCTGGCGCGCGTTCGTGACGAAGCAGGCGGCGGAGTAGGCGCTACACCGACACCGCGTAAATCTCGTATTCCCCGCGCACCAGCTCGATATGCGCGCGCATCGCGTTCGCCGCGCCATTGCGGTCGCCACGCATGATGGCGACGACGACGCGGTCGTGCTCGGCATGCGACTTGGCGAGCCGGCCGAGGTTGCGGAACTGGGCACGGCGGAACGGCTGCACGCGCACCCGCGTCGCCAGCGTCATCTCCGCGATATAGTCGTTCTGCGAGCCGGCATAGATCGCGTTGTGGAAGCGCTCGTTGACCGAATGAAAGCGCTCGGGATTGCCGGCATGGCTGAGCACGCGGAGTTCGTCGTGGATCGCCTCCAGCCGCGCACGCTCGATCGCCGGCATGCGCTCGGCGGCGAGGCCCGCGCACAGCGCTTCCAGCTCGGCCATCGCCTCGAACATGCCGGTGAGCCGCTCCAGCGACGGCCGCGCCACCACGGCGCCACGATGCGCCCGGGCGTCGACCAGGCCGCTGGCCGCCAGCTGCCGCAGCGCCTCGCGCACCGGCGTGCGCGAGACGCTGAAGCGGCGCGCGATGTCGGTTTCGTCGAGCGGTGCACCGGGCGCCAGCGCGCCGCGCACGATCTCGTCGGCAAGCTGCAGCCGCAGCTCTTCGGCGCGCGTGATCTTCTGCTGCGGCGCCGGCCGGTCGATGCGGCGGACGAGCGGCTCGGCGCTGCTGGTTGGAAGATCGTCCAGGCTCATGTCTTTTGATCCTGCGGCTCGTCAATGATGCTGACATGCGCGGCGACGATTCGCCAACCTTCCGGAAAACGAATCCACGTCTGCATTTGCCGCCCAACCCTTGGGCTGGTCCACGCATCACGATAGAACAGCGTCGAGGCGACCGCTGTGTCGCGGCCGTAGGTGGTGATGACGGTCTTGTCCGTCCTGCGCATCAGCCCGACCGGCGAGCGCGCGGCGCGGAACGCCATGATGGCTTCATAGCCGTAGAGATTTTCGCCGATGCCATAGCGCAACGTGCGCCAGTCATTGCGAAAAAGCTCGTCGAGCACCGTGACGTCGTTGTTGACCAGCGCCTTCTCGTAGCGCTCGAACTGCGCGGTGACCTCGGCGAGCACGTCGGGCAGATCGATCTCCATCTCAGATTCCTCGCGGCGCCGGCGCCGCCGCAACGCCCATCTTTTCCAGCGCGCCAGCTACCCGCAGCCCGATGTCCTCGCGCCAGGGCGCAGTGATGATCTGAACACCGATCGGCATCGGCTCGAGCGGCACGGGCACCGCCACCACGGGCAGCCCGATGAACGAAATCGGCTGGGTATGGATGCCGATATTGGCGCGCAGCGGCAGTTCCGCGCCATCGAGCGTGAACATCACCTGTCCGAGCTTTGGCGCGGTGCACGGCGTTGCCGGGGCCAGGATCACGTCGACAGACTTGAACAGCTCCAGCACCTTGGCGCGATACCAGCGGCGGAATTTTTGCGCGCGATCGACAAGCACTGCCGGCACCATGGCGCCGGCAATGAAGCGGTCGCGCACCGCCGGATCGAAATCGTCGGGCCGCTTGCGCAGCCGGTCGAGATGCAACGAAGCGCCTTCCGTCGTGGTGATGATGTAGGCCGCCGCGCGCGCCCGCGCCGCTTCGGGCAGGATGACGGTCTCGGTCGCGCCCAGCGCTCGTGCGACGCGCGCGACCGCTTCCTGCGCTTCGGGAAACACGTTGCTTTGAAAATAGCCGCCAGCGATGGCGACCTTGAGCCCACTGATACCCTGCGAGAGTGAGGACAGCGCGGGCTCGACCGGCCGCGTCGTGCAGGCCGCGTCATCGGCGTCGGGTCCCTGTATGGCATCGTAGGCGAGCGCCAGGTCCCTTACGTTGCGGGCGAACGGACCGAGGTGGTCAAGACTGGCCACGAAGGGATAGGAGCGCGCACGCGACAGCCGGCCATAGGTGGGCTTCAGGCCGAAGATGCCGCAGAACGATGCCGGCACGCGGATCGAGCCGTTGGTGTCCGACCCCAGCGCAATCGGCACCTGGCCGCCACCGACGGCGCTGCCCGAGCCGCCCGATGATCCGCCGGTCATCCGGGTCGGATCGTGCGGATTGCGCGAGGGGCCGTCATGCACGTTCTCGCCGGTGAAATCATAGGCGTATTCGCCCATGTTGAGTGCGCCGACCAGGATCGCGCCGCAGGCTTCCATGCGCTCGATCAGCATGGCGTCGCGCGTGGCCGGCGGCAGGTCGCGGTTGATCTTGGATCCCGCGCGGGTGGCAAGGCCCTTCACGTCGAACAGATTCTTCACCGCGAACGGTACGCCGGCGAGCGGACCGGCGCTGTTGCCTGCGGCGATCGCGGCATCGACCTCGCGGGCCCTGGCGCGGGCACGCTCGGCGGTGACGTCGGTGAAGGAGTTGAGCACCGGGTCGGACTTCCCGATCCGCGCCAGCGCGGCTTCGGTGACCTCGACCGCCGACAGTTTTCGCGCGGCAACGGCCTGCGCGATCTCGGATGCGGACATGCCGTCGGACGATGCCGTCATTGCGATATCAGGCTGAATAGACACTGGCCGACTCGGTTTCATCGGGAAGAGCGAATTCATCGACCAGGCGTCCGAGCCGCAGCGAGACTTCCAGATTGGCCCGCACCGCCGGCCGCCAGGCCTCCTCGACGGCAAGGCCAAGCGCCTTCGCGACGGAATCGATGTAGTCGTCAAGCGGATCGGCCGCCATGGGTGCTCCCGTTGTTCTTCCTAGTGCGCCGGCAGCGGCGGATGCGGGATCGCCTCCAGCAGCTCCCTTGTATACGCATCCTGGGGATCGCCGAGCACCTTTTCCGAGGCGCCTTCCTCGACGATCCGTCCCGAGCGCATCACGATGACACGATCGCACAGCAGGCGCACCACATTCAAATCATGGGAGACGAACAGATAGCTCATGCCCATCGACTGCTTGAGCTCCTGCAGCAGGTTCAGGACCACCGCCTGCACGGAGACGTCGAGCGCCGCCGTCGGCTCGTCCAGGATCACCAGCTTGGGGTGCAGCGCGATCGCGCGGGCGATGCCGACGCGGGCCTTCTGGCCGCCGGAGAGCTGGTGCGGGAAGCGGTCGAGCAAATTGACCGGCAGGCCGACGAGGCCCGCAAGCTCCTCGCAGCGGGCGCGCAGCGCGTCGCCTCCCTTGATGTCGCCGAGCTGCATGATCGGATCGGCGATGGCGCGGGCCGCGGTGAAGCGCGGATTGAGGCTGTCGGTCGGGTCCTGGAACACCATCTGGATGCTCTTGCGCAGCGGCAGCCGCGCAAAGGCATGCGGCATGATGGCGCCGATCTCGTCGCCATCGAACGCGATGCGCCCGGAGGTCTGGTCGAGCAGCCGCATCACCATCATCGATGTCGTCGACTTGCCGCAGCCGGATTCGCCGACCAGGCCGACGCTCTCGCCATGGCCGACGGTGAAGCTGATGCCGTCGACGGCGCGGAACACTTCCTTCTCGACCGGCGGCTTGCGGCTGAACAATCTGGCGAGCGTGGCGGTTGCGCCCTGGCGCGGATATTCCTTGACCAGCTTCTCGACGGTGAGAAGCGGCTTGTCCTCCCTCTCTCCGCGTGCGGGGAGAGGATCGGCGTGAGGGGCTGCCTCCGCGAGCGCGGTGCGCGGCGAGACCCCCTCGCCCGGCGCTTGCGCGCCGACCTCTCCCCGCGTGCGGGGAGAAGTCAAAGACGAGCCCGCCGCCTCTCCCTCCGGCAGCAGATCGCGCAGGGAGACGCCGAGCCGCGGCGTCGCCCGCATCAGCTTCTTCGTGTAGGGGTGCCGGGGCGCGGCGAAGATATCGGCCGACCTGGCGGTCTCGACCACGTGGCCCTTCTCCATCACGACCACCCGGTCGCAATAGGCGGCCGCCAGGCCAAGGTCGTGCGTGATCAGGATGGTGGACATGTCGCGCTGCTTCGTGAGCTCCACGATCAGGTCCATCACCGCCTTCTGCGTGGTGACGTCGAGGCCGGTGGTGGGCTCGTCGGCGATCAGAAGCCGCGGATTGCAGGCCAGCGCCAGCGCGATGACGACGCGCTGGCACATGCCGCCGGACAGCTCGAACGGATAGGCATGATAGCGCTCGCGCGGGCGGGCGATCTTGACCTGCTCCAGCGCCTCGATCGCCTTCTCGCCGCGGTCGCCGACCTGCGACTGCTGCACATGCTGGCGCAGCACGTCCTCGATCTGGTCGCCGACCTTGCGGATCGGGTTGAGCGCCGCGCGCGGGTTCTGGAAGATCATCGAGATCTCGCGGCCGCGCAGGTCGCGCATCGCGGCCTCGCTGGCGGCCTTGACGTCGATGCCGGAGAACATCACCGAACCTTCGGCGATCCTGCCGGCGCGGTCGAGGATGCGCATCACGGCGTAGGACGTCACCGACTTGCCGGAGCCGGACTCGCCGACGATGCCGAGCGTCTCGCCCTTGCCGACCTGGATATCGACATGCTGCACCGCCTTGACGATGCCGCGGCGGGTGGTGAACTCGACGGTGAGATCCTTGACGTCGAGCAGCGGCTGGGCGGTCATGCGCGCCTCCCCTGACTCAAAAAACTGCAAAACAACCCCATGCAAAGTAACGCGGGGGTAGCACAGCACCGCGAAGCCACGGTCATCACGTCCTCCGCTGCGGGTCGACGATGTCGCGCAGGCCGTCGCCAAGCAGGTTGAAGCAGAACACCGCGATCATCAGCGCAAGGCCCGGGAACAGCGCGATCCACCATTCGCCCGACACCATGAAGCCAGCGCCCTCGGCGACCATGATGCCCCACTCCGCGGTCGGCGGCCGCACGCCGAGCCCGATGAAGGACAGGCCCGCCGCGTTGAGGATGGCGTAGCCCATGGTCAGCGACATCTGCACGATCATGATCGGCATGATGTTGGGCAGGATGTGCACCAGGAGGATCCGCAACTCGCCATTGCCCGACAACCGCGCCGCCTGCACGAAGCCGGCGTTGCGGCGGACGTTGGCCTCGGCGCGCGCGACGCGGGCATAAAGCGGGAAGTTGACGATCGCGGTCGCCAGAATGATGTTCTGCACGGTGTTGCCGAGGGCGGCGACGATGCCCATCGCCAGCACGAACAGCGGGAAGGCCATGATGGTGTCGGCGATGCGGCCGACAATGCGGTCGGTCCAGCCGCCGAAATAGCCGGCGGCGATGCCGGCAAGTCCGCCCATCAGGAACACCAGCGCGACCGAGGCCACCGCGATGAAGGTATCGAGCCGGGTCGCGACGATGACGCGGCTGAAGATGTCGCGGCCGAGCTGGTCGGTGCCGAACCAGTGCGCCGCGGACGGCGGCTTCAGCGCCGAGGCGGTATCGGAAGCCAGCGGATCGTAGGGCACGATCCAGGGGCCGAACATCGCCGCAAAGAGAATGACGACCAGCAGCCCGAAGGCGAATGCGGTGACCTTGTTTTCGCCGAGCACATATCTGGTGTGCTCGATCATCGAGACCAGGCCGGACTTGCGCTTTTCGGCCGGCGCAGTGTCGACGGAATCGGCAGTGACGCTGCTCATGTTCCCTCCTTACCCTTCAAGCCGGACGCGCGGATCGATCACGCCGTAGAGAATGTCGATCGCAAGATTAAGCAGCACGTACATGACCGCCATGGTCAGCACGAAGCCCTGCACCGGCGCGAAGTCGGAGGCGATCAGCGCCTCGACCGCGTAGGAGCCGATGCCGGGCCAGGCGAAAACCTTCTCCACCAGCACGTTCGCGCCGAGCAGGAAGGAGAACACCATCGACAGCGTCGTGATCACCGGCAGCATGGCGTTGCGGAAGGCATAGGTGACGATCACCGTGCCCGGCGACAGCCCGCTGGCGCGCGCGGTGCGCACGAATTCGGACGCCAGCACCGCCAGCATCGAGGCGCGGGTCATGCGCGCGATCGGCGCCAGCGAGAAGATGGCGAGCGTCGCCGCTGGCAAGACGAGCTGGCTCAGCGCGGAGCGGAACGCCTCGAAGTCGCGCGCAATCAGCGTGTCGATCAGGTAGAAGCCGGTCACCGTCGGCGGCGCGCTGTAGAACACGTCGAGCCGGCCGAGCGGCGCCGGCGACCAGCCGAGCCGGAAATAGAAGACATAGACCAGCACGAGGCCGGTGAAGAACACCGGCAGCGACACGCCGGCCGTTGTTGTCACCCGGCAGAGGTGGTCGATCCACGATCCCGGCCGCGTCGCCGCCATCACCCCGAGCGGCAGCGCAATCGCAATGGAGAAGAACAGGCCAAGCAGCGTCAGTTCGGCGGAAGCCGGCAGGCGGCTGCGGATTTCGGCGGCCACCGGCTGGCCGGTTGTCAGCGACGAGCCGAAATCGCCACGGGCGAGATCACTGGTGTAGCGGAAGAACTGCTCGACCAGCGGCTTGTCGAGACCGAGCTTCTTCCTGATCTGCTCGACCGCTTCCTTGGTCGCGGCGGGGCCGGCAAAGTAGGCCGCGGGATCGCCGGGCAGCGCACGCGTCAGCAGGAAGGTCACGATCACGACCCCGATCAGGCTCGGGATCGCAAACATCAGCCGCTTGCCGATCATGGTGAGCATGGCGACCTCGCTGCGTCGAACTGCGAAGCGTCAACGGGACTGCAAGGACTCCCTCCCCCCTTGCGGGGGAGGGTTGGGGAGAGGGGTGAGCCACGGAAAGACTGCCGCTGTGGCTTACCCCTCTCCCTGCCCCTCCCCCGCAAGGGGGGAGGGAATGCGAGAGCCGCGGCTCCCCTACTCGAACAAAAGGTGACGGCTGTCGAGCGGCCACGCATCGGCTTACGCCTTGACGAGGGCGCGATAGTCGAGACGGCGGTGGAACCAGTATTGGTAGCCGGAGATGTTCTTCTGCATCGCGACGTTGACGAAGGGCTGGTACAGCGGGATGCGCGGCACGTCGGTGAAGGCGAGGTCGACGAAACCCTTGACGTCCTTGTCGTAGGTCGCCGCATCCCCGGTCGCCGCCGCGGTCCGCGCGCCGTCGATCAGCCTGTCCATCTCCGGCGACTTGTAGCTCATGGTGTTGAAGACGGAATTGTTGCCGTGATAGCACCAGTAGAAGAAGTATTCGGGGTAATCGAGCCAGCCGGAGAACACGTTGGTGTAGAGCGGCATCTCCTTCTTGTTCAGCTCGGTGCGCCAGTTGGCGCCGGGCACCTTGTTGATCGTGGTCTTGATGCCGAGCTGCGCCAGGCTCTCCTGCACCAGGATGCAGAGCGGCTCGTTGACGCCGGCGAAGTTCAGGTCGAACGAGATCGTGGTCTCGAAGCCGCCGGCGTAGCCGGCCTCGGCCAGCAGCGCCTTCGCCTTCTCCATGTCGGTGAAATACTTGGTCGGCTGCGGCCAGGCCACTTCGGTCGCCTTGTCCTTTGCCGCCCCGAACATCGGATTGGCAAGGCCGAACAGCACGGCGTCGATGATCTTCTGGTAGGGGATCGCATAGGCCACCGCCTGCCGCACCTTCGGATTGTCGAACGGCGGCCTGGTCACGTTCATGCCGATATACTGGATGCCGTTGGAGAACGGCAGCGACACCACGTTGAGCTTGCCGTTCGCCTTCATCTCCTGGAAGTCCTTGAACGGCAGCTCGTAGGAAATGTCGGCATCGCCGCGCTCCAGCAGCGCGCGGCGGTTGCCGGCCTGCGGCACCATGCGCCAGATCACCCGCTTGATCTTCGGCAGGGGACCGCCGGCCCACTCGTCGTTGCGCTCCATCACCACTTCCGTGCCGGCGGTCCACTTCGTCACCTTGTAGGCGCCGGAACCCGCGGTCTGCTGCTTGGTGTATTCGAGGCCCCACGGATCCTTCTCGCTGGCGTTCTTCTTCACCAGCTCGGAATTGACGACGCAGGGCACGATCACCGCGAGATCGGGAATGGTCAGCTTGTCCTTCTTGAGGAAGTCGACGCGCACGGTGTGGTCGTCGACGATGACGAACTGTTCCGGCTTGGTCAGCGAGCCCGCGCTCATCTGGAAGGTCGGGAAGCCGCCGACGCTGACCGCGCGGTCGAGCGACCACTTGACGTCCTTGGCGGTAACAGGCGCGCCGTCGTGGAACTTGGCGTTCTTCCTCAGCTTGAAGGTCACCGACATGTCGCCGATGTTCATGTCCTCGGCGAGCTCGCCCTTGAACTTGTCGCGATCGTAATAGGGCACGCCGCCCGGACCGCTCTTCATCTCGTGGCTGATCAGGCGGTCGTAGCAATTCCACGACACCTCGTAGCCGGGAACGTTGGTGCCGACGCCGTGGATGTCCAGATTGTTGGGGCCGCCCTCGGAGACGATCAGCAGCGTCTCGGAGCGGGCGTCGGCCCTGGCCGGCGACCAGATTGCGGGTGCCACGGCGCCCGCAGCCAGGCCTGAAACGGACTTGAGGAAATCACGGCGCTTCATGGGTTGCTCCAACGCATTTGGCGAAAATGGCTGAAGCGGGATTCGCAAGGATTATGCCAGAGCTTAACGAGAAGCTAATTGGACAGCAGTTTATTGTTTTTGCTCGTCTTTTTTCGACTTACAACCGACGCGCGCGCAGCCGCGCAATTTACCGCTTGCATACAAAGAAAGGCATTTGCCGAAATTATAGGCTAAAAATTTGAGCGCCCGATCCTTGTGCGGTGCGTTGCCTCGACCTCTCCCTTGCGGCGGAGGTCGGCGCGAAACTCCGGGTAGGGAAACTCTATCCTCGCGAAGCAAAGTGCCTCCGGAAACACCGACCCATCCGCAAGCGCGAGAGGCAGCGCCCCTTGCTCAGCGGTCGGGATTGGCACGCTCGAACTGGCGCAGCAGGCGGTTGCCGCGTTCGACGGCTGCATCGAGGGCGGCCTGCGCCGATTTCTTGCCGCTGAACACCTGTTCGATTTCGTCCTCGATGGCGTCGCGCACCAGCACGAACGAGCCGAGCCGGACGCCGCGCGAATTCACCGTCGGCGATTTCAGGGTGATCTGCTCGATCGAGATCGAAGCGCCGGGATTGCGGTCGTAGAAACCCTGCGAGCGGCTCAGATCATAGGCTGCGCGGGTCACCGGCAGATAGCCGGTGTTCTGGTGCCAGCTTGCCTGCACCTCGGGCATCGACAGGAACGCAAAGAACTTCGCCACGCCGGCGTATTCCCGCGCCGGCCGGTCGCGCAGCACCCACAGCGTGGCGCCGCCGATGATGCTGTTTTGCGGCGCGCCGGCCACGTCGGGCCAGTACGGCAGCATGCCGTAGCCGATCTCGAATTTCGAGTTCGCCCGGATGTCGGCGCGCGTCGCCGAGGAGCCGATGAAGATGCCGCATTCGCCTTTCTGGAAGCGCGGCTCGGCGCTTTGCCCCCGCCCGCTGTAGTCGTAGATCTTGCTGGCCTGCCATTCCGCAAGCTGGGTGAAGTGGCGCACCAGGAGCGCGTTGTTGAACGTCAGTTCCGCATCGAGCCCGCCAAAGCCGTTCGAACTGGTCGCGATCGGAACGTTGTGGAAGGCGGAAAAATTCTCGACATTGATCCAGGACGGCCACGACGTGGTGAAGCCGCATGGCGCGCCCGACGCGCGCAGCTTCTTCGCCGCGGCCCCGACATCGGCCCAGGTCTTCGGCGCAACCGCCGGATCCAGTCCGGCGGCGCGGAACATGTCCTTGTTGTAGTACAGGATCGGCGTCGAGGCGTTGAACGGAAACGACAGCATGTTGCCGGCGGCGTCGGAGTAATAGCCGGTGACGGCGGGAAGGTAGGCGGCCGGCGAAAACTCCTCTTTCTGGTCGCGCATCAATTCATAGACCGGATAGATCGCGCCGCGCGCAGCCATCATGGTGGCGGTGGCGATCTCGTTGACCTGAACGATCGCCGGCTGGCTGCGCGAGCGAAACGCGAAGATCGACGCCGTCACCGTCTCGGTGTAGTTGCCCTTGTAGGCCGGGACGACACGGAAATCGTTCTGCGAGCCATTGAAGTCGGCGGCGAGCTTTTCCAGGTGCTTGCCGAGCTGTCCCGACATCGCGTGCCACCAGTGAATTTCGGTGACGGCATGCGCCGGAGATGCAAGACCGGCGACGACGATGCCGGCGGCCATCAGCAGCAATGTTCGGGCTGATCTCACCAACGAACCATCCTTCGGCTCTTGCGACGCGGGCCTCTTATCAGGGTTTCCTGATTAAGTCCGCACGCCGCCGGTTGCAATCGAGGAAACAACACACGCGCCGCACAATTAACGAAATCGAGCGAAATCCTGGCGGTGTAGCCACAAGCCGCCGGCTTCTGCTAGAAAAGCATTGAACCTTTTGCTTCCTCCACAGACTCCATCACCGAGGGATGAGTGTTTGAACGTGTTTGGCCGCGCCGAGATTCAGCGGACGATGTGTGCCGTTGTCGCGCTGTTGATGGCGGCCGGCACGGAGGCGTTTGCACGTGAGTTCCGCGCTGCCGATACCCAGAACGAGGATTATCCGACCGTCCAGGCGCTCCGCTTCATGGGCCGCCGGATCGCCGAGCGCAGCAACGGGCGGCACGAGGTAAAGGTCTTCCACTCGCGCCAGCTCGGAGAGGAAAAAGAGACGCTGGAACAGACCCGCGCCGGCGCCATCGACCTCAACCGCACCAACGTGGCGCTGATCGGAAACATGGTGCCGTCGATCAACGTGCTGGCATTGCCATTCCTGTTCCGTTCCATCGAACATATGCAGAAGGTGCTCGACGGCCCGATCGGCGCGGAAATCCTCGGCAGCTTCGAGCCGTACGGCTTTGTCGGGCTTGCCTTCTATGATTCCGGCGCGCGCTCGATCTATAACAACGTTCGCCCGGTCCGCTCGCTCGGCGATCTCGGGGGCCTGCGCATCCGCGTGCAGCAATCCGGCCAGATGAGCGAGATGATGCGCGCGCTCGGCGCCACCCCCGTTGAACTGCCTTATGGCCAGGTGTTGACCGGACTGGCGACAAGGCTGATCGATGGCGCCGAAAACAACTGGCCGTCTTTCGTCACCACCGATCATTTCAGGCATGCCGGCCACTACACGCTAACGGAACACGCCATGAGCCCGGAAATTCTGGTGATGTCGCTGAAGGCCTGGGAGGCGCTGTCGCCGGAGGACCGCCGCATCTTCCGCGAAGAGGCGCGGCGCTCCGGCCAGTTCATGCGCGAAAAATGGCGGGATCTCGAATTGCAGTCGCGGGCGCAGGCCGAGGCCGCCGGCGTCGTCATCGTGAGCGATATCGACAAGAAGCCGTTCGAGGCGGCGATGGCCGGCATCTACGAGAAGTCGCGGCGCGATCCGGCCTCGGCGCAACTGATCGACCGCATCCGCAAGGTGGAGTGAGGACGGCTTTGGCAGCAACCAACCAGGACGACGCGATGGGACGGCCGGCGAGCAGGGTCGCCCGCGCCCGCGTCCGCATCGTCCAGCTGGTGCGCGCGGTGCCGATCCGCTGGCGCATCCTGTCGATCGCCCTGCTCAACTCCGCCGTGGTGCTGGTGCTGGCCGCCCTGATCTGGAACGGCGCCAACGTGCTCGGATCGGCCTGGGAGGACGTGCGCCAGGTGCGCGAGTCCGACAAGATCCTCGCCATGCTGGAGACCGAGACCAGCCGGCTGCAGAACCTGATCCACCGCTACATCAACCAGCCGAGCCCGGAACTGTTTGCCGAGATCCTGCTGCTGCGCGAAGCCGTGCTGGGCACGCTGACCACGCGCGCGGCGACCGACCCGATGATGTCGGGATCGGTGGAGCAGCTCGAGCGCGTCACCAGCCGCTTCCTCGACGGCTTCGGCGAGTTGCGCGCCGTGCAGTCGAAAATTTCCAGGACCTATGACGAGCAGGTGCTGGGCCCGGCGCGCGACATGGCGGGCCTCTATTCGATCATCGAGGGCGCCACCGGCCACCGCGACGCGCTGATCTGGCCCTCGCTCGGCAAGTCCCGCGAAGCCTTCACCGCGCTGCTGGTCGCCGCCAACGCCTATTATCTGTCTGTCTCGTCATCTTCGGCCGAGGACGCCCGCCGCAACAGCGAGGCGATCGAGAAATCCATCCCCGTGATGACGGATCTTGCGGACAACGACCTGCAGAAGCTCGCGCTGCAGCGGCTGCTTCAGCGCACGCGGGACTTGCGAGCCGGGCTTGCCAAGCTGTCCGAGCAGCTCACCAGCCGCTCCGAGCTGCTGCGCAACACCATCGACGCCAGCCAGGCCGACGCGATCGGCGCCATCGACGATCTCTCGGTGAAGATGCGCCAGCGCGAACTGAAGGCGCAGGAGACCTTCGACCACACGCTGGCGAACATCTCCCGCCGCGTCACGTCGATCGCGGTGCTGTTCCTCGGCATCATCCTGGCCGCCGGCGTCGTCATCGCGCTGTCGATCCGCCTGCCGCTGCAGCAGATCATGACCTCGATGCGCGCCATCATGAACGGCGACTATCATCACGAGGTGCAGGGCACCAAGGCGCGCGACGAGGTCGGCGCGATGGCCCGCGCGGTGGAAGTATTCCGCGACAACGCCATCGCCAAGCGCAAGACCGAAGAGGAGCTGCGCGCCTCGAAGGAAAAGGCGGAAGCCGCGCTGCTCGAGCTCAACACCGCGCAGCAGAACCTCATCGACGCCGAACGTCTCGCCGCGCTCGGCGGCCTCGTCGCCGGCGTCGCCCATGAGGTGAACAATCCGATCGGCATCAGCCTGACGGTGGCCTCGAGCTTTGCCCGCCGCGCCGATGCATTCCAGGCGGAACTGAACTCCAACCAGCTGCGCCGCTCCAAGCTCGACGAGTTCGTCAATTCCTCGCGCGATGCCGCCCAGCAGCTGGTGGCGAACCTGCATCGCGCGGGCGAGCTGATCCAGTCCTTCAAGCAGGTCGCGGTGGATCGCTCGCATGCCGAGCGGCGGCAGTTCAGCCTGTCGGAGGCGACCGACCAGATCGTGGCAAGCCTGCGGCCGGTGCTGAAACGATCGGCGATCCAGCTCTCGGTGGACGTGCCCGACGGGCTCATCATCGACGGCTACCCCGGCTCCTACGGGCAGATATTGACCAATCTGTTCCTGAACGCCGCCAACCACGCCTTCGCCGGCGGGCGTTCCGGCAGCATCTCGATCTCGGCGCGGCCGCGCGGCCAGGACGATGTGGAGATCATTTTTGCCGATAACGGCGCCGGAATGACGCCGGACGTCCAGCGGCAGGCATTCGACCCCTTCTTCACGACACGCCGCAACGAAGGTGGCACGGGACTCGGGCTGCATATCGTCTATAACCTCGTCACCCAACAGCTCGGCGGGCGCGTCCTGCTGGAGTCAAGGCAGGGACAAGGCACGACATTTCGCATTATCATGCCGCGGGTTGCCCGGGGCGCCCCGACGATAGTAGACGAGTCAGCGGACGGAACCGAGCAATGGCCGAACAGGACGATGTCCTCCACCTGATCGACGATACCGGGGCTGCCCCGGAGGCCTCCGCGTCCGCCCGCAAATGGAAGATCGCCGTCATCGACGACGATGCCGCCGTGCACGAGGGCACGCGCTTTGCGCTGAGCGACTACAGTCTCAACGGCGCCACGCTGGAGATCCTGTCGGCCCATTCCGCAGCGGAAGGCCGCACGCTGATGCGCCAGCATCCGGATATCGCCGCCGTGCTGCTCGACGTCATCATGGAGACCGACGTCGCCGGGCTCGAGCTCGTCGAATACATCCGCAACGAGATCAGGAACGAGACCGTGCGCATCATCCTGCGCACCGGCCAGCCCGGCCAGGCGCCGGAGCGCCGCGTCATCGTCCAGTACGACATCAACGACTACAAGGCCAAGACCGAGCTGACCGCCGACAAGCTGTTCACCTCGCTGACCGCGGCGCTGCGCAGCTACCAGCAGCTCGAGCGCATGGTGCAGACGAGGCGCGGCCTCGAGATCATCATCGATGCGGCCTCCACGCTGTACGACTTCAAGTCGATGCAGCGCCTCGCCGAGGGCGTGCTGACCCAGCTCGCCTCGCTGCTCAACGTGGACTGCGCCGGAATCCTGGTGCTGCGCGACGACGGCGCGGGCTCCGAATTCTCGGTGCTGGCGGGCAGCGGCTGCTACAGCCGCTTCATCGGCTCGACCAGCTCGAAGGCGCTCGATCCTGAATTGCGGCAGATGGTGGAAGCCGCCTTCCTGCGCCGCAAGAACGAATTCGCCGACCACCGCAGCGTGCTGTATCTGCGCACCGGCTCCGGCCGCGAGGTGGTGGTGCTGCTGCAGGCCGAGCGCCCGCTTTCGGAGACCGACCGCGCGCTGGTCGAAATCTTCTCCAGCCGCCTGTCGATCGCCTTCGACAACGTCATCCTGTACCGGCAGCTGCACGAGGCCAACAGCCAGCTCGAGGACCGCGTCGCGCAGCGCACCCGCGCGCTGATGCAGGCCAATCGCCGGCTGTCCTCGCAATGGCTGCGGCTGCAGCGCGCCATCGGCTTCAAGAACGAGATCCTCGGCACCGTCGCCCATGACCTGAAGAATCCGCTCGGCGTCATCCTCGGCCGTACCGAGATGCTGACCGAGCTGATCGGCGCCGGCTCGCCCAAGGAGAACATCACCGCGCAGGTCGATCACATCCGCGACGCCACCAAGCGGCTGACCACGATGGTGGACCACCTGATCTCGGATGCGATGGCCGATGCCTTCGACATCACCATCCGCCGCGAGCCGGTCGACGTCGCTGCGCTGGTGGCCGAGGTCACCGAGACCAACATGCCCTCGGCGGTCAACAAGCAGCAGACCATTTCCGTGTCCGCGCCGCCGAACTTCGTCACCATGTGCGATGCCGACCGCATCCGCGAGGCGATCGACAATCTCGTCAGCAATGCCATCAAATATTCGCCGATCGGCGGCAAGATCACGGTCGGCGTGACCCATGAAGACTCCAACACGGTGATCCGCATTTCCGACCAGGGCGCCGGCCTGTCGCCGGAGGATCTCGGCCGCCTGTTCGGCCGGTTCCAGCGGCTGTCCGCAAAGCCCACCGCCGGCGAGAGTTCGACCGGGCTCGGGCTGTCCATCGTCAAGCGCATCATCGACATGCATGGCGGCCATGTGACCGCGCAGAGCCCGGGGCCCGGACAGGGCTCGACCTTTACGGTTACACTGCCCGCGACAGAGCCGTCATGACCCAGAATCCGCACATCATCATTGTCGACGACGAGGCGCCGGCCCGCGAGATGGTCGGCGATTACCTCAAGATGCATGGCTTCAACGTGACCTTGTGCGACGGCGGCAAAAGCCTGCGCGGCGCGATCGAATCAGGCGCGCCTGACCTGGTGGTGCTCGACCTCAACATGCCCGAGGAAGACGGCCTGTCCATCATCCGCGACCTCAAGAGCCGCACCAACGTGCCCGTCATCATGCTGACGGCGACCGCAAGCCCGATCGACCGCGTCGTCGGCCTCGAGCTCGGCGCCGACGACTACGTGGCGAAGCCCTGCGAGTTGCGCGAATTGATGGCGCGCATCCGCTCGGTGCTGCGCCGGAGCACCGCCAGCAAGGCGCCGGCCGCGGCGGATGCCGGCGGCGCCAAGGCCGCCAGGGATCAACTGGTGAGGTTCGGGACAAAGTGGCTCGATCTCGAGGCGCAGGCGCTGCGCGACGACGAGGGCAACGAGCATCCGCTGACCGCCTCCGAATTCGGGCTGCTGAAGGTGTTCGCCGCCAATCCCAAGCGGGTGCTGTCGCGCGAGCGGCTGCTGGAGCTTGCCAATGCGCGCGACGCCGAGGCCTTCGATCGCGCGGTGGACCTGCGCATCATGCGCATCCGCCGCAAGATCGAGATCGATCCGGCCAAGCCGGCCGTGATCCGCACCATCCGCGGCGGCGGCTATTTGTTCTCGCCGACCGGCGACAAGGCCTGAGTTTCGCCGTCCGAGGACAACCCGGCTTGGACGCGGCGGGGCCGAACCGGTTCAATCTGCGACCTTATGGACGCATCCAGTCTTACGCACATTGAAATTGTTGGCTTTTTAGCCGCCAATGTTTCGTCGCGAGGGCTGCGACGAAACAATTCCCTTGCCGGCGAAACCATTTTCTGCCTTTGGCGCAGACATCCCGAAACGCGCCCTAACTATCAATCCCTCCCAACGAAACGCCGCCAAGCGGCGCGAACCGGGAGCCTGTCAATGCCGAACGTTATCGCCATCAACGCTGCAGCCAACAAGAACATCGCCGCTGCGCGCGCGACTTCGGACGAGATGCTGCTGGCAGCCATCGCCAAGGGCGACCGGCACTCGATGCACGTCCTCTATTCGCGCCACAACGTTCGGGTCTACCGCTTCGTGCTGCGCATCGTGCGCGACACCACCATGGCGGAAGATCTGGTCAGCCAGGTGTTCCTGGACGTGTGGCGGACCGCCCGCCAGTTCCAGGGCCGCTCGCAGGTTTCGACCTGGCTGCTGTCGATCGCCCGTTTCAAGGCCCTGACCTCGCTGCGCCAGCGCCGCCACGAAGACATCGAGCAGGAAGACGTGCTGGAGATCGCCGACGATTCCGACACCCCGGAGGCCTCGCTCGACCGCTCCTCGACCAGCGCCATCCTGCGCGCCTGCGTCGCCAAGCTGTCGCCGGCGCACCGCGAGATCATCAACCTCGTCTACTATCACGAGAAGAGCGTGGAGGAGGCCGGAGAGATCATCGGCATCCCCCAGAGCACGGTGAAGACCCGCATGTTCTATGCCCGCAAGCAGCTCGCGGACTTGCTCAGGGGCGCCGGCGTCGACAGCATTGCCGCGTAAGCGGTGGCGCTTTCGTCCCGCTAGCCTTTGCAGAGGCCCGGGCAGCCGGGCCTCTTTCTTGCCGCCGGGTTAACGGCGACGAAACAATTGAAACAATTCACAACATCATCCGGAAAAACTCGGCCTTTACACAGACAAGCAGCGACGAGCGCCAACACCGAAAGGGAGACCGAACATGCTGAAGCCGTCCTTCCGCTACTTCATTATCCCGCTCGGTGCGATCTCGACCCTGGCCACCCTGTCGGCCCAGAGCGCTGCCCCGCGCGCTGACCGCGTTCAGGGAACGACGGTGGTGCGGGAGCAGGTTGTCGATTGCAGCGCCAAGTCTCCTGCCGAGGTCTGCGTGATCTCCTGGAGCGGCGACACCTCACGCTGAAGCAGAATTCGAGACGACCACTAAGCCGACCTTCCAAGTTGCCTCCACCGACCCGGCCGGGATGCCCCCCGGCCGGGTCGTTGCCGTTTCGGCCCATCACGTGCCGCGTCACGAACACGTGACGGCACGACGGGTAACGGCTGCGAACGAGGCTCCGTAGAGGATCGCAGCAGTTCCTCGATGGGGTTTCCCATGTTCAATCTCGTTCTCGCCCTGCTTGCGGGCGTCATCACCATCGCCGCGCCTTGTACGCTGCCGATGCTGCCTATTCTTCTGGGGGCATCGGTAGGCCAGACCAGCAGGGCGCGGCCGGTGATGATCGCGCTCGGCTTTGTCGTTTCGTTCTCGCTGGTCGCGCTGGCGCTGAGCGCGATCACCCGCGTGCTCGATTTCGATCCCGCTGTGCTGCGCAGCGCGGGGGCGATCCTGCTCGCCGGCTTCGGCGTCCTGATGCTGTGGCCGGCGCCGTTCGAGCGCCTCGCCGCTCATTTCGGCGGTTTCGGCGGCGGCAACGCTGCGGCGGATCCGAGCGTGCTTGGCGGCTTCGTGCTGGGCACGACGCTTGGCCTCGTCTGGACGCCCTGCGCCGGACCCGTGCTCGGCTCGATCCTGACGGTGATCGCGACCTCGAAGGACACCGCCTGGGCGAGCGCGCTGCTCGTCACCTACGCCATCGGCGCGGCGATCCCGATGCTCGCGATTGCCTATGGCGGGCAGGCCGTCACCACGCGCGTGCGCAGCTTTGCGCGGATCGCGCCGCGGCTGCAGCAGGGTTTTGGCGTGATCGTGATCGGCTTCGCCGCGCTGTCCTACTTCCAGTACGACACGCTGATCGTGGCGTGGCTCACCCGGTTCTATCCCAACGGCCAGATCGGCCTGTAACCCCAGGAGACTTCGATGCCCCTGCGTCACCTTGCCGCCGCCGCCGCCCTGATCGCATCCAGCCTCGCCCTGAGCGCCCCGCCTTCCGCCGCCGCGGAGGCGCCGCGCGGCCCGACCGCGCCCTTCGCGGTCGCGGTCGCGGCCGCGCAGGACACCGCGCCGAACTTCACCGGCATCACCAACTGGTTCAATTCCAGGCCGCTCACTATCGCCGATCTGCGCGGCAAGGTGGTGCTGGTGGATTTCTGGACATATGGCTGCGTCAACTGCGTCAACACGCTGCCGCATGTCACCGCGCTCTACAACAAATACAGGGATCGCGGTCTCGTCGTGGTCGGCGTGCACACGCCCGAGTTCCCGTTCGAACGTTCGGCCGCCAATGTGCAGGCCGCGCTGAAGCGCCACGGCATCACCTACCCGGTGGCGCAGGACAATGATTCCATCACCTGGAATGCCTACCGCAACCAGTACTGGCCGGCACAATACATCGTCGACCAGAACGGCAAGATCGTGTTCCAGCATGCCGGCGAGGGCCAGTACGAAGAGATCGACCGTACCGTTGCAAGGCTGCTAAACGCCAGCAGCTGAGCAGTTTCGGCAAGACCGTACTATATCGTTGCAGGCGGCATGTTAGGCTCATGCCGGGACGCAATGGTGGATGGTCGGCTATGTTCGAAGGCTGGGATGCCGTAGTGATCGCGCGGGCGCAATTTGCCTTCACGATGTCGTTCCACATCATATTCCCGGCCTTCTCCATCGGGCTTGCCAGCTTTCTCGCGGTGCTTGAAGCGCTGTGGCTGTGGACCGGCCGCGAGGTATTCATTAACCTCTTCAATTACTGGCTGAAAATCTTCGCCGTCGCCTTCGGCATGGGCGTGGTGTCGGGCATCGTGATGTCCTACCAGTTCGGCACCAACTGGTCGGTCTTTGCCGACAAGGCCGGCCCCATCATCGGTCCCTTGATGGCCTACGAGGTGCTGACCGCGTTCTTCCTCGAGGCGGGCTTTCTCGGCGTCATGCTGTTCGGCCTCAAGCGCGTCGGCCCGCGCCTGCATTTCCTGGCGACGCTGATGGTGGCGATCGGCACGCTGATCTCGGCGTTCTGGATACTCTCCGCCAATTCCTGGATGCAGACGCCGACCGGCTACACCATCAACGCCGCCGGACAATATGTCGCCGCCGACTGGCTGACGGTGATCTTCAATCCGTCCTTTCCCTATCGCCTCGTGCACATGGTGCTGGCGGCGTACCTGACCACCGCCTTCGTGGTCGGCGCCGTCGGCGCATTCCACCTGCTGCGCGATCCGCATCAGGCCGGCGCGCGCGTGATGTTCTCGATGGCGATGTGGATGGCGACCATCGTCGCCCCGATCCAGATCCTCGCCGGCGACCAGCATGGCCTCAACACGCTGGAGTACCAGCCGGTGAAGATCATGGCGATGGAGGGCCATTTCGAGAGCCACAAGGATGGCGCGCCGCTGTATCTGTTCGGCATACCCAACCAGGCCGCGGGCAGGCTGGACTACGCGATCGGCGTGCCGAAGCTCGGCTCGCTGATCCTGAAGCACTCGCCGGATGCGCCCATGGCGGGTCTCGACACCGTGCCGCGCGAAAACTGGCCGCCGGTGATATTTCCGTTCTGGTCGTTCCGCATCATGGTGGGCATGGGCCTGCTGATGGTCGGGCTCGGGCTCTTCAGCCTCGTCATGCGATTCCGCGGCAGGCTCTATGATTCCCGCCCGCTGCATTATTTCGCGGTCGCGATGGCGCCTTCCGGCTTCATCGCCGTGCTGGCGGGCTGGATCACCACCGAGACCGGGCGGCAACCGTTCACGGTGTACGGCCTGCTGCGTACCGCGGATGCGGCCTCGCCGCTCGCGGCGCCCGCGGTCGCCTCCTCGCTGATCGCCTTCATCGTCGTCTACTTTGCCGTCTTCACCGCCGGGGTGATCTACATCCTGCGCCTGATGGCGGATGTGCCGCATCCGGGCGAGGAAGGCCCGAGCAGCGAGATCCCCGCCCGCGCGGCCGGCATCACGCCCGCCGCCGGTGCTGTTTCGGGAGCGATCCGATGAGCATCGATCTCGCCGTCATCTGGGCGTTCATCATCGCCTTTGCGGTGTTCGTCTATGTGGTGATGGACGGCTTCGATCTCGGGCTCGGCATCCTGTTTCCGATCTTCCCGAAAAAGGCCGACCGCGACGTCATCATGAACAGCGTGGCGCCGGTGTGGGACGGCAACGAGACATGGCTGGTGCTTGGCGGCGGCGGCCTGATGGCGGCGTTTCCGCTGGCCTATTCCGTGCTGATGCCCGCGCTGTACACGCCGATGATCGCCATGCTGCTCGGCCTCGTCTTCCGCGGCGTCGCCTTTGAATTCCGCTGGCGCACCACCAGCGAGCGCAACAAATGGGATATTGCCTTTGCCGGTGGATCGCTGCTCGCGACGATGGCGCAGGGCGTCGCGCTCGGCGCCATCCTGCAGGGCATCAACGTCAACGGCCGGCACTACGGCGGCGGCTGGTGGGACTGGCTGACGCCGTTCAGCCTGTTGACCGGCGTTTCGCTCGTCGTCGGCTATGCGCTGCTGGGCGCGACCTGGCTGGTGTTGAAGACCGAGGGCGATTTGCGCGACCGCGCCTATGGCCTGTCCTGGGCGCTGTTGTTCGCGCTGCTCGGCGCGATCGGCGCAGTCAGCATCGCGACGCCGTTCCTCAGCGTGGAATATACCCAGCGCTGGTTTACCTGGCCCAACATCGTCCTGACCGCGCCGGTGCCGATCGCGGTTGCCGCCGTCACGGTGCTGCTGCTGCGCGCGCTGGCGAAGAAATACGACTACCAGCCGTTCTTCCTGGCGCTGACCTTGTTCGCGCTGTCCTATGCCGGGCTCGGCATCAGCATGTATCCTTACGTCGTGCCGCAGAGCATCACGATCTGGCAGGCGGCGGCGCCCGAGAACAGCCAGGTCTTCATGCTGTTCGGCGTCGCCATCCTGATCCCGCTGATCCTCGCCTATACCGCCTGGGCCTACTACGTGTTCCGCGGCAAGGTGCAGGCAGGACACGGATATCATTGATGCAAATCAAGCCGCCTGACCGCCCGCTGGCACAGCGTCTGCTGTGGTTCGCGGCGCTCTGGCTCGCGGGCGTCGGCACGGTGACGCTGGTGTCGTACGCGCTACGGCTCTGGATTGCCCCGAAATGACGCCATTGCGGCGCGAAATCTCATCAAAATAGATGGCATTCCAACGGCCTCACATTCGCCCTAAACTTGCCATCAAGCCAGCCCTGAGATTTGATGGTTCCGAAGCACGGAATTGATTATTGATCGTGCCCAGATGGAGAGCTTTTGCATGACGAATTTCCGTCACCTGGCCTGGATGTTGATCGCAGCCTTCGGTCTCGTGTTCTCCAGCGCGCAAAGCCATGCCCAGAAGCGTCCCGATGCGGACGAGCCCGGCCTGATCGCCGACGACGGCTACGAGCTCGAGCCGGAGTGGCGGAAGCAGGTGGTGTATTTCCGCACCAACGAGGCGCCGGGGACCATCATCGTCGTGACCGCCGAGCGGCATCTTTATCTCGTGCAGGGCAACGGCCGCGCCATCCGCTACGGCATCGGCGTCGGCCGCGACGGCTTCCAGTGGCAGGGCCTCGTGAACATCACCCGCAAGGCGGAATGGCCGGACTGGACTCCGCCGCCGGAAATGATCCAGCGCCAGCCCTATTTGCCGCGCTTCATGGCCGGCGGCCCCGGCAACCCGCTCGGCGCCCGCGCGATGTATCTCGGCACCACCGTCTACCGCATCCACGGCACCAACCGCCCGGACACGATCGGCACCGCCGTCTCCTCCGGCTGCTTCCGCCTCGTCAATGCCGACGTCGCCGACCTCTACGAGCGCGTGCCGGTCGGCACCAAGGTGGTGATCCGGCAGAAGCCCGAACTGTAACGGCGCGGGCTTCCGCGCTGCCTGATCATTTCCAGAAATTTTTGTGAGAGAAAAATGATGCGCACTTTCCGGGGCGGCCTGCTGATCGGGCTCGCGATCGCGGTCCTCGTCGCCATTGCCGCGATCGTCTACGAATATTACGACACGCGGACGCTGAAGCGGACGGTGCGGCGCGGCGAGGTGCTGTGCGGCGTCAACGCCGGCCTGCCCGGCTTCTCCATCCCCGACGACAAAGGCAACTGGACCGGCTTCGACGTCGATTTCTGCCGCGCAGTGGCCGCCGCGATCTTCGACGACCCGAAGAAGATCAAGTTCGTGCCGCTCGATGCCAGCGAGCGCTTCACCGAGCTGCAGCGCCGCAAGGTCGACATCCTGTCGCGCAACTCCACCTGGAGCATGGCGCGCGAGACCACATACGATCTCTATTTCCCGGCGGTCGCCTATTATGACGGCCAGGGTTTCATGCTGCCGGGCTCGCGCAAGATCGACAGCGCGCTCGACCTCACCGGCAGCAAGGTGTGCGTGCAGGCCAACACGACGACGGCGCTCAATCTCACGGACTATTTCCGCGCCAACAACATGAAGTACGAAGAGGTCAAGCTGCCCAAGCTCGACGACGTGGTGAAGGCCTATAGCGAAGGCAGGTGCGACACGCTGACGGCCGACGTGTCGCAGCTCTATGCGCTGCGCCTCAACATGGCCAAGCCCGGCGACCACACCATCCTGCCCGACGTCATCTCCAAGGAGCCGCTCGCTCCCGTGGTGCGGCTGCGCGACGACGACTGGATGATGATCATCAAGTGGACGCTGTATGCGATGATCAACGCCGAGGAACTCGGCATCACCTCGCAGAACATCGACGAGGCGCTGAAATCGAAGAAGCCCGACGTGATGCGGCTGGTCGGTACCGAAGGCAATTACGGCGAGCAGCTCGGCCTGACCAAGGACTGGGCGGTGCGCATCATCCGCCATGTCGGCAATTACGGCGAGATGTACGACCGCAACATCGGCAGCGGGTCCAAGCTGCAGATCCCGCGCGGCTTGAACCAGCTCTGGAGCGCCGGCGGCATCCAGTACGCACCCCCGATCCGGTAGGCGTCAGCGCGAATCCTCGCCACGCGTCATGCCCGGGCTTGTCCCGGGCATCCACGTTTTGGGGCGTGAAGTGAAGGCGTGGATGGCCGGGACAAGCCCGGCCATGACGAAAATTGTGCAGTGCTTCCCCTCATCCTGAGGAGCGGCGCCTTCGCCGCGTCTCGAAGGATGCAGGCCACAGACGGGCCTGCGTGGTTCGAGACGCCGCGCGGCGCGCGGCTCCTCGTCACGAGGGTTTAGTAACTCCGCGAGCGCGCCAGCTGGTCGGCGTGGAAGTTGGCGTCGCCGAACAGTTCCTCGCAGACCCGGGCGCGCTTCATGAAGAAGCCGATGTCGAACTGGTCGGTCATGCCCATGCCGCCATGCATCTGCACGCCCTCCTGCACCGCGCGGGTGGCCGTGGTGCCGGCCTTGGCCTTTGCCACCGCCACGGCGGATGCGGCCTTGTCGATGTCGGCATCGAGCGCCTGCAGCGCCTTCAGCACGGCGGCGCGGGCGATTTCGATATCGACATAGAGCTCGGCGGCGCGGTGCTGCAGCGCCTGGAATTCGCCGATCAGCTTGCCGAACTGCTTGCGCTCCTTCAGATACTTCACGGTGCGGCCGAACACTTCCTCGCTGAGGCCCACCATTTCGGAAGCGACCGCGCCGCGGCCGATGTCGAGCAGGTTTTCCAGAAGCGCGCCGCCGGAATCGACCTCGCCGAGCACGTGATCGGCGTCGACCTCGACATTGTCGAACTCGATGCGGGCGGCGTTGTGGGCGTCCACCATGATGGTGCGCTCGGTCGCCACGCCCTTCGCTTTCGGGTTGACCAGGAACAGCGTGATGCCGTTGGCGTCGCCGGCCGAACCGGCAGTGCGCGCGGCAACGATCAAGAGATCAGCGGTGTGGCCGTCGACCACCAGTGCCTTGGCGCCCTTCAGCTTGAAGCCGTTGCCGGAACGGCTTGCCTGCATCGCGGTCTGCAGCGGGCGATGCTTGGCGCCCTCATCCACTGCAAACGCTCCGAGCAAGGCGCCGGCGGAAATCTTCGGCAAAAATTCCGACTTCTGCGCCGCGCTGCCGCCGCGGGTCAGCGCCGAGGCGGTGAGCACGCCGGTGGACAGGAACGGCGACGGCATCAAGGTGCGGCCGATCTCCTCCATGACCACTCCGGCTTCGACGCAGCCGAGGCCGCTGCCGCCGAACTCTTCCGGCACCAGCAGGCCGGAAAAGCCCATCTCGGCAAATTCCTTCCAGAGTTCGCGCGAGAAGCCGGTGGCGTCCTTGCTGTCGCGAAGCTGCCGCAGGTGCGACACCGGCGCCTTGTCGCTGATGAGGCCGCGGGCGCTGTCGCGCAGCATGGATTGTTCTTCGGTGAGGACGAGTGCCATGGGTGGGGTGTTTCCGGAACGCGTGTTGAGTAGATGATGATTTCAGAGATCGTCATGCCCGGCCTTGTGCCGGGCATCCACGTCTTCTTCTCGGCACGAAGGACGTGGATGGCCGGGACAAGCCCGGCCATGACGCTGGAGCGGCTACGCCCCCGGCAGATCGAGGATGCGCTTGGCGACGATGCCGAGCATCACCTCGGTGGTGCCGCCCTCGATCGAGTTGGCCTTGGTGCGCAGCCAGGCGCGCGGGCGGGCGCCGCCGCGGGAGCGCTCGCTCTCCCACTCCAGCGCATCGATGCCGCCGGCCGACATCAGGATTTCGTGGCGGCGCTTGTTCAGCTCGGTGCCGTAATATTTCATCGCCGAGGAGAACGCCGGATGCGATTGCCCGGCTTTCGCCAGGTCGACCGCGCGCTCGGCCACCGCCGCAAACGCCGCCTCGTCGACTTCGAACTGCGCGATCCGGCTGCGCAGCATGGCATCGTCGAGCCTGCCGGCTTCGTCGCTGCCGACGGAGTCGGCCGCGATCTGGCCGATCGGACGGCCGATGCCGCGCTCGCCCGAACCGGAGATCATCGCGCGCTCGTGCTGCAGCAGGTACTTCGCGACGTCCCAGCCGCGGTTGACCGTGCCGACCACATGCGACTTCGGCACACGGACGTTGTCGAAGAAGGTTTCACAGAACGGCGAATAGCCGGAGATCAAGAGAATAGGCTTGGTCGACACGCCCTTCGAGGCCATGTCGAACAGGATGAAGCTGATGCCGTCATGCTTCTTGGCGGCGGGATCGGTGCGCACGAGGCAGAAGATCCAGTCCGCATAGTTGGCATAGGAGGTCCAGATCTTCTGGCCGTTGATGACGAAGTCATCGCCGTCGCTCTCGGCGCGGGTCTGCAGCGAGGCGAGGTCGGAGCCGGCATTCGGCTCGGAATAGCCCTGGCACCAGCGAATCAGGCCGGCGGCGATCATCGGCAGATGCTCCTTCTTCTGGGCCTCGTTGCCGAACTTGAGCAGCGCGGGCCCGAGCATCCAGATGCCGAAGCTCGACAGCGGCGGCCGCGCGCCGATCCTGCCCATTTCCTCGCGCAGCACCTTGTGCTCGGCGCCGTCGAGGCCCCCGCCGCCATACTCCTTCGGCCAGTCCGGCACGGTCCAGCCCTTGTCGCGCATGCGCTCGAACCAGACTTTTTGCGCCTCGGACGAGAACTTGGCGTTGCGGCCGCCCCAGAACACGTCGGCGTCCGAGGTGGCGGGCTTGCGCATTTCCGGCGGGCAGTTCGCCTCGAGCCAGGCGCGGGTGTCTTTCCGGAATTGTTCGAGATCGGACATCGGCGTTCCATCTGAATCTGAAAGGTCGCAATCGACCTTAGTCGCCGCATTGCGGAATTCAATATCCCATCGGATGCGTCATGCATCCGGCGCGGTGGCACTGCCTTGCGATCGGGTGTATTCGCGTCGGCCGATAACGATTGAAAAACAAGAGGAAACGCCGATGCGGCTGAAGTTGCTTTCGCCTGGCGAAATGAGCCCGGAGCAAAAAGAAACCTACGACGAGTCGATTGCCGGCAAGCGCGGCGCCCCGCCGGCACCGATGATGGCCTGGCTGGGCAGCCCGGAGATGGCCAAACACGCCACGCGGCTCGGCGAAGTGATGCGCTTCAACACGATCTTCCCGGCCAGGCTTTCCGAGATCGCGATCCTTGTGACCGCGCGGCATTTCACCGCGCATTACGAATGGTTCGCGCACAAGCGACTGGCGCTGCAGGGTGGCATCGATCCAAAGATCATCGAGGACATCCGCGACCGCCGCACGCCCAGCTTCGACGACCCCAGGGGCAAGATGATCTACGATCTCGCCAAGTCGCTGCATGAAGGCCATGGCGTCGCCAGGGGGCTGTACGACGAGGCGGTGAAGCTGCTGACCGAGCGCGGCGTCATCGAGGTGATCGGACTTTGCGGCTACTACACGCTGGTGTCGCTGACGCTGAACACGTTCGAGTTCGGCCTGCCGGAGGGCGAGGTGTCCGATCTCGCATGAGGCCGCCGCCGGAAACCCTGGGTTTCCCTGGCTGGCGTTACCTTGCGCGCCGCGTCTCGCTACATGAACCCGAGAATTCGGAGAACAGCCATGCCGCAAAACCCGCCTGTCATCGCCGGCACCCGGATCGGGCACGTCCACCTCAAGGTCGCCGATCTCGATCGTGCGCTCGGTTTTTATTGCGACGTGCTCGGATTCGAGCTGCAGCAGCGGCTGGGCTCGGGCGCCGCGTTCATCTCCGCCGGCGGCTATCATCACCACATCGGGCTCAACACCTGGGAAAGCAAGGGCGGCCATCCGCCGCCGCCCGGCACCACCGGCCTGTTTCACACCGCGATCCTCTACCCGACCCGGCCGGCGCTGGCCGACGCGCTGCATCGGGTAATGTCAGCCGGCATCGCGCTCGACGGCGCCAGCGACCACGGCGTCAGCGAAGCGCTGTACCTGCGCGATCCGGACCAGAACGGCGTCGAGCTCTATCGCGACCGGCCGGAGACGGAGTGGCCGCGCACGGCGGATGGCAAGCTTGCGATGTTCACGAAGCGGCTTGATCTCGACGATCTGCTGCGCGCCCGCGGATCATGATCAGCACGGCCGCGGTCAGTTCCACGGCGACGCAGGCGTAGAACGGCAGCGCGTAGCTGCCGGAGACATCCCGCAATAGCCCGATCGCGCCGGGGCCGAACGCATAGGTGACCTGGTTGACCGCCGTGATCAGGCTGACCAGCACGCCGAACGCGCGCGGGTCGAACTCGCGCTGCACGATCAGCGCCGGCAGCGTGATCAGGTTGCCGACAGAGAAGCCGAACAGCGCGCATGCCGCGATCATCGCGATGTCGTTGCGCACGTTGATGAGGACGAGCAGCGCCACCGCCTGGCTGACGAACGAAAGCGAGGAAGCCAGCCGCTGGTGCATGCGGTCGATCACGAAGGAGAACAGCACGCGGCCGACCACCGCCATCGCCGTCAGCAGCGCCATCGCCAGGGTCGCGCGCTCGCGCCCGATCACGCCGTCCAGAAATGCGATGAGATGGACCACGAAGCCGACCTGCGCGAACAGCACCAGCGCAAACGCGCCCGATACCGAGAGGAACGCGATGTCGCGGAAAGCCCGGCTGCGGATTTGCGTCGGCGACGGCGCATTCGGATCGGCCGCGGCTGCCGTGTGCGCCAGCACCGGCGGCGTGCCGACGAAGATCAGGATCACGGGCACCATCACCGCCACCATGACGATGGCCGCGGCGATCATCGCCTCGGAGAAGCCGAAATGGCCGATGGCGGCCACCAGCAGCGGCACGCCGATGATGCCGCCGAAGCTGGCGCCGTTCAGCGCCAGGCTGATCGCCATGCCCCGCTTCCTGTCGAACCACAGCCCGAGCGTGTTGGTGATGACGCCGAGGCTGGTGCCCGCCCAGCCAAAGGCGAGCACGCCATTGGCGAGATAAAGCTGCCAGGGCTCGCGCACCTGTCCCATGGCAATGGCGGCCATCGCCATGGCGAAGGTGCCGGCGATCAGGCACATGCGCGGGCCGAACACCTTGATCGCTTCGGCGACGAAGACGACCAGCAGCGCGCCGAACAGGTAGAACACCGTGGTGCCGGACGAGATCAGCGAGGTCGGCCAGCCGCGCAGGCGGTGCAGTTCGGCGACATAGACGCTCTGGCCGTAGAAGCCGAACGCCCAGCCGAAGATCGCGAGCAGGAAGCAGACCGCGACGATGCGCCAGCCCTCGTAGCGGATCGAGGTTTCCGGAACGGCCTTGCAGGTGGATGCGTCCATCTCTTGTTTTTCCCTGCACGCAGCGTGTCCCGCCGTGGACGGCACGTCCACCCGTTTCGCGTTCCGACGATATGGATCGTGCCGCAATGCCCGAACAGGCCCGCGCGCGCGAACCCTCCGGCAATCATTTCGATGCGGATCGAACTGTCAGCAGCTGGCATCAGCGCGCTAGCTCGGCTCCGGAAATCGTCCACGCCTCTCAGGCGCGCGGGCGCCATAGAGACCGCCGAGGAGGGTCGCCCGGCAAAACAGCCGGAACTGCCCGTGCAGGATCGCCAGCGCGCCGAGCGGTCCGGTCAACGCCCCGCATCCGCTGCCGATGAAAAAGGCGATGCGCCTGCCATAGGCGCGTGAATCCACCCCGTGGGCAGCGTGCCGCTCGCCAGCCCAGCACGTACATCGACAGCGGCACGGTCGCGAACGACACGTCGGGCGCGACAATCAACCGCTGGTGACGAACGCGCGCCATGCCTGGATGGCCACGTCGGACATCAGGACGGGTCCGATCGCCTGAACGCCAGGATCAGATTGTTGGACGGCATCTCGAACGTCTCCGCCAGTTCGAGTCCGACCCCTTCCGCCAACCGCGTGACATCGGCCAGATCGCGCACGCCCCATTCCGGATCCTGCGAACGCAGATTGGTATCGAACACGGCGTTGCTGAGCGCGGTGTGGTGGCCGTCACGCTTGAAGGGGCCGTAAAGGAACAGCCGGCCATCCTCACGCAGGTGACGCGCCGCCCCCGCAACGAGACCTTGCGCCACCGGCCATGGCGCAATGTGGATGACGTTGGCGCAGAACATCGCAAGCAGTTTTCCGGGCACATGGCCGTCGTCCGGCGCTACCGACCAGGCGGGATCGGAAAGATCGATCCGCTGCGGCGCGCGGACGTTGGGCAAGCCTGCCTCCGCGCTCCAGGCCGCGATGCTCCTCAGGTGCACCTCGCGCAAATCGCTCGGCCACCAGGTGATGTCGGGGCTTTGCCTCGCGAAATACACCACATGCTGGCCGGTGCCGCTGCCGGCTTCCAGCACGTCGCCGGTCTTGCCGCGCAGGAACCTTGCCAGGACAGCCCAGATCGGCTCGTGGTTGCGATGGCACGCGGGCGCGTCGAGGCGGCCGTCCGGATAGGTCGGCTGGCCGTACTGGCTCACTCCGGTGGTTTGCTGTGCCATGTCACCTCCTGACAGCCGTCCTAGCCCGACAAAGCGGGCGTTGCAAAAAAGCCAATGGTTACGGGCGCAACAAAATCCGGCGTTCCGCGAGCCATTCCGCCCGATCCGCGAGCGGTCAACCCCTGTTTTCGCCGCCTCTTTTGTCCACATTGCCAGCCGATGGCCTTTGTGCTTTTGACTGCCTGTATTTCGCCGAAAGCGACCGATAAGTCCGGGAAACGCCTTGATCGCCCTTTCTTTGATTACCCCTCCCTTCAGGAACTTCTCGCCGGTGCTGGCGCTGCTCGCCGGCCTGACCGCCGCGGCTCCCGGCCATGCCCAATCGGCGACGGAGGGCCAGAAGCTCGCCTTCGACCGCGGCAAGGGCAATTGCCTGACCTGCCACGTGATCCAGGGCGGCGAAAATCCCGGCACCATCGGCCCCAAATTGTCCGACATGAAAAGCAAGTACAAGCGCGACGAGCTGGTCGCGATCGTGTTCGACGAAACCAGGCGCAATCCGCTGACCGTGATGCCTCCGTTCGGACGAAACCGGATTTTGACCGAGAAGGAGATCAACGCGATCGTGGATTTCCTGCAGACCCTTTGATGCCTGCACGGCTTTGAGGAGATATTCGATGAGCAACGCTGAAAGCAAATTCTCGAGGCGCGTGATCCTGCAGGGCGCAGGTGCCGTCGCGCTGATCGGCCTCGGCAGCGCCTCGCCGGGCCGGCCGGCCTTCGCCGCGGCCAATGACAAGTACCCGGAAGAGGCGTTCAAGCAGAAGAGCGATGCCGACGCGATCAAGGCGCTCTACGGCAAGACGGCGGAGGCCTCCGACAAGATCAAGCTCGACGCGCCCGAGATTGCCGAGAACGGCGCGGTGGTTCCGGTTTCGATGACCACGACGCTGCCCGACGTCACGTCGATCTCGTTCCTGGTGAGCGACAATCCGAACGCGCTGATCGCCTCGTACAAGATTCCGGCCGGCACCGTGCCGGCGGTCGCCAACCGCATCAAGATGGCGAAGACCAGCAAGGTGACCGTGCTGGTCGAGGCCGGCGGCAAGCTCTACAGCGCCAACAAGGAAGTCAAGGTCACCGTCGGCGGCTGCGGCGGCTAGGTGCGACAGGATCACGCGCGAGAAACAAAGGAAGCATTTCATGGCATCGACCATTCGCGTGCGCGCCACCAATAACGGCGACATCACCGAGGTGCAGGCGCTGATCCAGCACCCGATGGATTCCGGCTTCGTCAAGGATTCCAGGGGCGAGCTGATCCCGGCGCATTTCATCCAGCAGCTGACCTTCGAGCATGACGGCAAGACGGTGTTCCTCGCCGACTGGGGCGGCGGCATCTCCAAGGACCCTTACGTCAAGTTCGCCTTCAAGGGCGGCAAGAAGGGCGACGAGCTGAAGGTGAGCTGGATCGACACCAGGGGCGCCACCGACTCCACGACGGCAAAGATCGGATGATGAAACTGCGCAGCACGATCCGCTTTGGCCTGTCCGCGCTGGCGCTGGCGGCGCTGGTCTTCGCGCTGCCCGCCAGCGCCGCCGACAAGACCGACCCGGTTGCGGACGCAAAGGCGTTCAAGAAATTCTTCTACGACAAGTTTCCGAAACTGAAGCCGGAAGACTTCGTCAACGGTCCCTATTCGATGGACGAGGGCCTGCGCAAGCAGTGGGTGGAGAAGGAAGAGTTCCCGCCTTACGAATTCGCGGTCGAGACGGGCAAGGAGATGTTCTCCAAACCGTTCAAGAACGGCAAGACCTTCGAGGACTGCTTCCCGAACAAGGGCATCGGCATCCGCCAGAACTATCCTTACTTCGACGAGAAGCAGGGCAAGGTGATCACGCTGGAGCTTGCGCTCAACCAGTGCCGCGAGGCCAATGGCGAGGCGCCCTATTCCTACGTGCGCGACGAGATGGCGGCGCTGACGGCGTACATGGCCTTCACCTCGCGCGGCAAGCCGTTTGACATCAAGATCCCGAACGATCCGCGAGCGCTGGCGGCCTACGAGCAGGGCAAGGAATATTTCTACACCCGCCGCGGCCAGCTCAATTTCGCCTGCTCGACCTGCCATGTGCAGAGCCCGGGCGAGCGCATCCGAACCGAGGTGCTGGCGCCCGCGCTCGGCATCATGAACGCGATGCCGATCTACCGCTCGGAATGGTCGGGCATGGGCACCACCAGCCGCCGCTTCGTCACCTGCAACAGCCAGGTGCGCGGCGTGCCGTTCAACCCGCAGGACGACGAGTACCGCAACGTCGAGTATTACCTGTCCTATGTCGCCAACGGCCTGCCGATCTCGGGCCCGGGAGCACGGCCATGAAGCTGCGATTGGTCCTGCTCGCCGTCTTCCTGAGCGCAGGCTCGGCTTTCGCCGCATCGGAGGCGGAATACAGGGCGGCCTATGCCGCCGCGGAAGCCGCCAACGCGGAAGCCGGCAAGCTGCGCAACCAGTGGACGACGACCGTAGCCACCCTGGCGGCCGCCAAGAAGGCCGCCGACGGCGGCGATTTCGCCAGGGCGACCGAGGCTGCGAGGGAAGCGGAGGCGCTGGCCAAGGCCTCGATCTACCAGGCGACCTCGGAAAAGACGCTCTGGAAGGACATGGAGATACGCTAACGCGTACTCCGCGCGCGGAAGAGGAGCCATGACCATCCGCCGCCGGGATTTTCTCAAGCTTGCAGGCCTTGCCGCATTCTCGGCCGGCCGGCCGCGCCTTGCCCGCGGCGCCGACAGCGCCGGCGTCTACGATATCGAGAAATTCGGCAACGCCCGCATCCTGCACATCACCGATACCCATGCGCAGCTAAAGCCGGTGTTGTTCCGCGAGCCCAGCGTCAATCTCGGCGTCGGCGCGATGCAGGGCAAGCCGCCGCATCTGGTCGCCAAGGCCTTTCTCGACCGCTTCGGCATCCGTCCCGACAGCGCCGATGCCTACGCCTTCACCTGCATCGAGTTCGAAAAGGCCGCGGTGCGCTTCGGCAGGCTCGGCGGCTTTGCGCATCTGAAGACGCTGATCGACAAGTTGCGCAGCGATGCCGGCCAGAACCGCGCGATGCTGCTCGATGGCGGCGACCTCTGGCAGGGCACCGGGCTTGCCAACGCCATGCAGGGCGCCGACATGGTGGAAGCCGCCAATCTGCTCGGCATCGAGGCGATGACGGGGCACTGGGAATTCACCTATGGCGAGCGGGTGCTGCGCGACAATCTCGCCCGCTTCAAGGGCCAGTTCCTGGCACAGAACGTGTTCCTCACCGAGGAAGCCGCCTTCAACGACGCCAGGGCGTTTGATCCCGCATCGGGCCGTGTATTCAGGCCGAGCATGATCAGGGAGATCGGCGGACACCGCGTGGCCGTGATCGGCCAGGCGTTTCCCTATGTACCGATCGCCCATCCGAAACGCTTCACGCCGGACTGGACTTTCGGCATCCGCGACGAGGAATTGCAGAAGCTGGTCGATGGCCATCGCAACAACGACAAGGTCGATGCGGTGATCCTGCTGTCGCATAACGGCATGGATGTCGACCTCAAGCTTGCCGGCCGCGTCACCGGCATCGACGTCATCCTCGGCGGTCACACCCACGATGCGGTGCCGCAGCCCGTGGCGGTGAACAACGCCGGCGGCGTCACGCTGGTCACCAATGCCGGCTCCAACGGCAAATTCCTCGCCGTGCTCGACCTCGACCTCGCCAGGGGCAGGATCGCCGATGTGCGCTATCGCCTGCTGCCGGTGTTCTCCGAACTGATCAAGCCCGATGCCGCGATGGCCGCGCTGATCGACAAAATGCGGGCGCCCCATGTCGCGGCCCATGGCGAGAAGCTTTCCACCGCCGACCGACTGCTGTACCGTCGCGGCAATTTCAGCGGCACCATGGACCTGCTGATCTGCGATGCGCTGCGGGCCGAGCTCGACGCCGAGATCGCGCTGTCGCCGGGCTTCCGCTGGGGCACCACGGCGCTGGCCGGCCAGCCGCTGACCATGGAAGACATCTTCGCGGAAACCGCGATCACCTATCCGGCCACCTATCTGCAGAAGATGACCGGCGCGCAGATCCGCGATGTGCTGGAAGACATCTGCGACAACCTCTTCAACACCGATCCCTATTACCAGCAGGGCGGCGACATGGTCCGCGTCGGCGGCCTAACCTACCATTGCGCGCCGGCGGAAAGCGCCGGCAAGCGCATTTCCGGCATCAAGCTGGAGAGCGGCCGCGCGCTTGAAGCCGGCAAGACCTACAAGGTCGCGGGCTGGGCCTCCGTCAACGAGCAGGAGGGCACGCCGGTGTGGGACGTCGTGGCCAGGCATCTTCGCTCCGGCCGGCCGCCGAACCGGCAGGGACCGGGCGTGACGTTGACCGGGGTCGACGGCAATCCGGGAATGGCAGGTCCGGGATGAAGCGCCTTTTGACACATCTTGCCGCCATGGCTGCGCCGCTGCTGCTGGCAGCAACACCCGGCGGCGCGCAGCAAATCCCGCTGCAGGACAAGCCGTTCGCCGAACACAAGGTGGTGCTGCAGCTATCGGAGAACGATCCGAAGAAGGCCGGCCTCGTCATCAGCGTCGCCAACAACCTGATGAAGTATTACGACCCCGACAAGGTCGCGATCGAGATCGTCGCCTTCGGCCCCGGCATCGACCTGCTGCGGCCCGACAATCCGAGCCGCAAGGCGGTCGAGAGCCTCGTCGCGCAGGGCGTGCGCGTCGATATTTGCCTCAACACCGTCGACACCATCGCGCGCGAGAGCGGCAAGCGGCCGGAATTCCTCTCGGTCGCAACGCCGGTGCAGGTCGGCGTCGCGCAGATCCTGTATCTGACCGAGAACGGCTATACGCTGGTGAAGCCGTGAAGGCGAAACCGGCGCTGGAGCGAACCAGACCCTCACCGTCGAGAGCGCGCCAACGCCGCGCACCTCGGGATGAGGGACTGGCAGACCGGATCAGCTACGCTCGCAGAGAATGAACTGTAATGGAGACCTCTCATGTTTCGTCGCCTTGCAACCGCAGCCGTGTTCGCAATTGCCCTCGCCTCGCCCGCATTTTGCGGCGATGCAAAACATCGCCTTGCGATCCATGTCGACCAGAACGATCCGCAGGTGATGAATCTCGCGCTGAACAATGCCACGAACGTGATCGAATATTACCGGGCCAAGAACGAGGACGTGGACGTCGACATCGTCACCTACGGCCCCGGCCTGCATATGTTTCGCGCCGATACGTCCCCGGTGAAAGACCGACTGAAGCGGCTGAAGGAACTGGCTTTCCCCGGCAACGTGCAGTTCTCGGCCTGCAACAACACCAGGCAGGGCATGGAAAAGACCGAAGGCAAGGAGGTCGCAATCCTCTCCGAGGCCACCCTCGTGCCATCAGGCGTGGTCCGTTTGATGCAATTGCAGGAGGAGGGCTGGAGCTACATCCGGCCGTAAGACTGCCTCGTCGGCTTTCCTGCGCCGCCGTGCAGGTCCCGGACGCGCGACGGGCCGAGGATAACAGAATGTTTGAGAACATGGCTGGAATAGAATAATATTGTCCTGATAACTCATCAGGAAGTAAATCCTGCCATGATCTTCCGACAACTGTTCGACAGCGTCTCCGGGACCTACAGCTATCTGCTGGCCAGCCGTCACGGCGGCGAGGCGATGATCCTCGATCCCGTGCTGGAGAAGGCCGACCGCTACTGCCAGCTCTTGCGCGAACTCGACCTCAAGCTGGTCAAGGCCGTGGATACCCATCTGCACGCCGACCACGTCACCTGCCTCGGCGAACTGCGCGACCGCACCCATTGCATCACCATCATGGGCGAGCAGACCAAGGCCGACGTGGTGTCGATGCGGGTTGCCGACGGCGACAAGGTGACGATCGAGGGCCTCACCCTCGATGTCATGTACACGCCCGGCCACACCGACGATTCCTATAGTTATCTGATGGGCGACCGCGTCTTCACCGGCGATACGCTCTTGATCCGCGGCACCGGCCGCACCGATTTCCAGAACGGCTGCGCGCGGGCGCAGTATGATTCGATCTTCAACCGCCTGCTCAAGCTGCCCGGCGAGACAATGGTCTTCCCGGCGCATGACTACAAGGGCGACACCGTCTCCACCATCGGCGAGGAAAGGCGCTACAATCCTCGGCTGCAGGTGAAGTCGGTCGACGAGTATGTCGCGCTGATGGCCAATCTGAAGCTGCCCAATCCGAAGATGATGGATGTTGCGGTGCCCGCCAACATGCATGTCGGCCTGCACCAGGACGAACTGGTCAAGGAAGGCCGCTCGCTGACGGCGCGCGATGCGATTGCCAGCCTCGGCCGGCCGGAAATCCTGCTGGTCGATCTGCGCGAGACCGGCGAGCGCAGCAAGCACGGCATGCTGCCCGGCGCCCTGCACGCGCCTTATGGCGGCATCGAGGAGAGCCTGCAGCCCGGCGGCATGCTGCGCGAGGTTGCCGCTGCCAGCGGCCGCCGCATCGTGTTCTTCTGCGCATTCGGCGAACGCTCGGCGATGGCGGTGAAGGCCGCCAAGGAGGCCGGGCTCGTCAACACCGCCCATGTCGAAGGCGGCATGGACGCCTGGAAAAAGGCCGGCGGCCCGGTCGTGCACGCGTAAGTCCGCGTGACCCGATTCACGCCGCGCGCTATGCTGCAGGGCATAGCGGGAGAGACGCACATGGCCGGCAGGGAAAAGCGGGACGATGCTCCAAAGGACGACGGCAAGCCGAAGAAGCCGCCGCCGCAGCGCACCAACGACGACGACTACGAGGACGGCGACATGGCGACGCCGAAGCGTGACCGCTACGGCAACGACGACGAGCCGCTGGAGTGAGGCCCTGACTCAGTTCTCGAACTGCAATGTCGCCGTCATTGCCGGAGAAGCGAAAGCAATCCATTTTCGCTGCGAGGCGAGATTGCTTCGTCGCTTTCGCTCCTCGCAATGACGTGAGAACGCAAATGCTCCCAACACTTGCCCTACGATTTCTGCAAAACCTGACATAAACTGCCCCACCCGCCGGCCCGGCGGCGCTTGTCCAGGGGGTAGCGGACATGATGAAGGTCAACTGGGCACAGGTCGGCAAGATCACCGACCCCGGTCGCTACATGTTCCGGTTCGGCTTCGTGGTCATCACCGCCGAGGACCTCGCGGTCTGGCAGAAATATCCGGAAGCCGCCTTCACGCTGGTGCCGGTGTCTTCGCCTGGACCCGACGAGGAATACAAGCTCGGCGCGTTCGATATCGGAGATGCGCCGGCTTCGAGGGTGGGTTAGCCGGGCCGCGGGTGCCGAGGCTTCCGCTGACGAAGGTGAAAGGCGTAACCCGTCGATGGCACGGAACAATGGCGGGTCAGGTTCCGCTGATCCGTCCTCCGGCACTACGACATTCGCGCTATCTCCCCGATGCTTTTCACATCGAGCAAGTGTGCGCCAAATCCACCGCGCGCAAGTCTTGCCGCCGACGCCGGCGAGGCCAGCATCAGCGCGAATATCGTGAGCAGCGGCACGGCGCTGCGCCAGTCCTGTCCCATCGGGGTCAACTCCTCCACGCTGCCGGCGTAGGGGCCGGCATGGTCGAGGATGTGGCCGAATTCGCGCGCGATATCACGGCGCGAGCCGCCGCGCGACGCGAGCCCCAGCAGCGCTTGCATCGCAACATGCGTCTGCACGCCGTCCCGTCCCTCCGGCAGGGGCGCCGGCTCTTCGCCCAGCGACACCTGCAGCAGCAGCGTGACCAGGTCGGTGCCGGAAGCCCACGCGTTGAACGGCTCGACGAGACGCGGATTGCAGTCGATCAGCAGCGGCGCGCCGCCATCGTCGGGCATGATGGTGTCGACGGAGAGCCCGCCATGCCAGTCGAGCGCGGCGCCGAGCCTTTCGAGATATTGACGCACCGCCGGACGGCGCACGCTCTGCTTGATCGCCTCGCCGCCGCCGATGCCGGGCGCGACCGCCTTGAATGCGTGAAAGCCGAGCAGCCGGCCGTGGCGGAACACCGACTGCGCCTTTTCCGTGGTGCCGGCGATTCTGTCCTGTACCAGCACTTCTTCGAAATCGCCGGCCGCATCGATCGCGTGCAGCGCACTGGCCAGTTCGCTCTCGTTGTCGACGAAGTGAATGCCGCGGCTGGCGGTGCCGACCGATGTTTTAACCACGGCGGGAAACCGCGTCGCGCCGCGCGGCTCGGCCTGGCTCCTGAAAATCCGCGTCGGCGGTTGCGGCAGGTCGAGGCGCGTCAGGAGGCGGCTGAAGCCGGCCTTGCTGTGCGCGGCGCGATAGTTTTCGAACGACGGCAGCGCCACCGCGATGCGGCCTTCAAGGCGCTCGCGCGCCTTCGCGAACAAAAGCCCCTGCTCGTGGGTCGGCAGCAGCACGTCGTACCGCCCGGTCGCGACCAGGCGCTCGATAAACGCGAGGAAGCCCTGGGGATCGGTGCGCAGGCCGGGGCAATGATGGAACTTGCGCACGAAGCGCGAATAGCGCGCCAGGCACCACGGCGAGGGATCGCAGATTTCGACGTGATGGCCCAGCAGGCCAAGAATAGTGACGGCCTCGCGGCCGGAGGTCGAGGAGCCCTCGGGGATCAGGATGCGGAGCGGTTTGTCGGTCATGTCTGCCGGGCTCGAACTGGCGATGTCTGCCGTACCAATATCGCATTTGACGGCGGCCCCAGCGACCCAAAACGACCCAGCCATGCAGCCACGTTTATGGACAGATAACCCCTTCAGCCGATAATTTGGGCATCGCTTCCGAAAGCCCTGCCGGGCGGTTTCAACCGGATTTTTCTACCAGATATGGCCGACGTTCTGGCTGCACCGCAACATGCGAAGGCCGATAGCGCACTGCGCACGCTGACGGCGATTTCGATCGCGCATTTTCTGAGCCATTTTCACATCTTCACGCTGCCGATGCTGCTGCCGTTCCTCAAGCAGGCGCTCGGCGTCGGCTATATCGAGCTCGGTCTTGCGCTCACGGTGTTCGGCCTGGTCTCCGGCCTGACCCAGGCGCCGATCGGCTATCTCGCCGACCACATCGGGGCGCGCAAGGTGCTCCTGGCAGGTCTTTGCCTCGGCGGCTTCGCGCTGATCCTGCTCGGCCTGCACCTCAGCTACCACGCGCTGATCCTGTGCGCGGCGCTGCTCGGGCTTGCCAACAGCGTCTATCACCCGGCCGACTACGCCATCCTGGCCGCGCATATGGACGAAGCGCGGATGGGCCGCGCCTTCTCGATCCACACCTTTGCCGGCTTCCTCGGCGGCGCGGTGGCGCCTGCGGTCATCGCCGGCCTGGTGGCGAGCTTCGGTGGGCTCGGCGCGCTGATGGTGGCCGGCGCACTCGGTCCCATCGCGGCGATCGTGCTGATCGCGATGGGCCTGCCCGATGCGAGCAAGGCCGACCACAAGACGGCCGGGGCCGATGCGCCGAAGCAGAGCATCATCACGCCGGCGATCGTCATGCTGACGATCTTCTTCATGCTGCTCGGCCTCTCCAATGCCGGCATCAGCAATTTCGGCGTGGTCGCGCTGATGAGCGGCTATGGCGTGCAGTTTGCCAGCGCCAACATGGCGCTGACCGGCTTCCTCGGCGCCAGCGCGCTCGGCGTCCTGGCCGGCGGCTTCCTCGCCGACCGGACGCGGCGCCATGCCCAGGTCGCGGCAGCATGCTTTGCGATCAACGCCGTGCTCATTCTGACCGTCGCGATCTTCACGCTGCCTTCCGTGCTGCTGACCGCGATGCTGACGCTGGCCGGTTTCCTCTCCGGCCTGATCGCGCCCTCGCGCGACATGCTGGTGCGCGAGGCCGCCCCGCCCGGCGCGGCCGGGCGCGCCTTCGGCATCGTCTCCACCGGGTTCAATTTCTCCGGCATCCTGGCGCCGCTGCTGTTCGGCTGGATCATGGACCAGCACATGCCGCACTGGGTGTTCGGCGCGTCGGTGGCGTTCATGCTGCTGACGGTGCTGCTCGCGCTGGTCACCGATCGCAAGCCGCAGCAGCCGGCAGAAGCGGCCGCTGCGAGTTAGCGCAGATCACGCTCATCTCAGCGCGGCGCGATCGAGACGGGCGCGGCGGGAGCCGACGGGCGCGCTGCCGGCGCACCGGGCGGCGGCAACGGCTTTGGCGCCGCGGGCTTCGGCTGCGGCATCGCGGCCATGGACTGCGCCGGCGCGGAAGGCGGCGCCGACATCTTCGCCCTGATCTCCTCGTCGTTGGCCTGCAGCGCGGCGATGTTGCGGATCATCTGCTCCTGCTTGAGCGCCATCTGTTCGACGCTGCGGCGTACGAAATCCAGATTGGACGCCAGAGGCTCGAGTTGCAGCGCAGGGGCGGCGGGGGCGGCTGCAACGGCCAGCGGCTTCGCCGTCCCCGGAAGATAGGACAACAGCCAGGCCTGCTCCGGCGTGTAGGAAGCCAGCATCTGCTTCGCCGCATCGCCATAGGTCTGCCAGCCCAGCGTCGCGCCGACGCCGATGGAACCCAGAATCACGAACCGCGCCAGGCTGCGGAACATACGCCGGCCGATCGACGCCCGCGCCGTATAGGAAGGATAGATTGGCGCCATCGGTGGCGAGCGTCTGCCAAATCGCGGCTCGCTGCGGGATTGCTCGTCGTGCGCAAATCCGCGGGAGGACTCTTCCTGGGCGGCGTCATCCTCGGCGAGCGGCGGACTCTGTGAGTAAAGCATTGATACCTCTATTCGACGTTGCCTGCCCGTTGGCGATGAGCCCATCGGCCTTTGACCGAAGGGAGGCTCGCGCGCAGCAGTCCCCGGGCGATTGCGATGGGACGGCTGGGCGATGCGGACCGTGACGAAAAGCATCACACGGCGTGTCACGCCGCAGCGCTGACCTTGGGTTCCATCAGCGCGGCGCGACGCAGCTCATCCGGATCGCGCTCGCCGGTGGAGGCGCAGGCCAGGATGTTCTGCGCCAGCGCCGCGCGGTTATAGGGTGTGCGCAAGTTCGGCGGCAGCGACCGCACGATGTCGTCCAGGATCGAGCCGAGCAGCGCGAGCTCCTCGGGACAATAGACGGCGCATCGATCTGAATTCATTGGCATTGGTCCCCTGCTATGTCTCATTCCCGCGCCGCTGATTCAGGATTGGTTGACCCGTTTGTTCACCTCAGGGCGGAAAAATGACCGTCCCGGTTCGACCGCGGGCGGAAGCTGGGCATCCCCGCAGGATTGGACGCATTCCAGAGCCCCATTCGCGCATGTTGACTGCATGAGGGCTTGCCGCATGATGCGGCAACAAAATTTCAATTGGGGGATGAACGCCATGACCGATGCGCCTGATCTCGTGATCCGCGGCGGCAATGTTGCCGATGGCAAGGGCGGCGATCTCTACGAGGCCGATATTGCCATTGCTGACGGGCGCATCACCGAAGTCGGCAAGGTCGCCGGCACGGGCAAGGAAGAGATCGACGCCAAGGGCAAGCTGGTCACGCCGGGCTTCGTCGATGTGCACACCCATTACGACGGCCAGGTGACCTGGAGCCAGGACATCACGCCGTCCTCGCAGAACGGCGTCACCACCGCGATCATGGGCAATTGCGGCGTCGGCTTCGCGCCCTGCAAGCCTTCCGACCACACGCGGCTGATCCAGCTGATGGAAGGCGTGGAGGATATCCCTGAACCCGTGTTGAGCGCCGGCATTCCCTGGGAATGGGAAAGCTTCCCCGACTACATGGGCTGGCTGGCCAGGCGCCATTTCGACATCGACATCGGCGCGCAGCTGCCGCATGCGGCGCTGCGGGTCTACGTCATGGGCGAGCGCGGCGCGCGGCGTGATCCCTCCACGGAAGAAGACAACAGGGCGATGGCGCAGCTGGCGGCCGAAGCGGTGCGATCAGGCGCGCTCGGCTTCTCCACCTCGCGCACGCTCAACCACCGCACCTCGACCGGCGATTTCACGCCGACCTTGAAGGCGGGCGAGGATGAGTTGACCGCGATCGCGGCCGCCATGCACGCCCAGGGACGCAGCGTGCTGCAATTCGTGCTCGACCTGTCCACCATCGGCGAAGACCTGCCGATGATGCTGCGGGTTGCCGACAACACCAAATGCCCGATCTCGTTCTCGATCACGCAGAACGACCGCGCGCCGCAGCGCTGGCGGCAGACGCTGGACGAGATCGCGGCTGCGACGAGGCGCGGGCTTTCCATCACCGCGCAGATCGCGGCACGGCCGGTCGGCCTGCTGCTCGGGCTCGAACTGTCGCGCAATCCGTTCCAGACCCATCCGAGCTACAAGGCGATCGCGCATCTGCCGCTCGCCGAGAAGCTGGCGCGGCTGCGCCGGCCGGAAGTTCGTGCCGCGATCCTGAGCGAGACCGCGAGCGCGACCGACGATCCGCTGTTCTTCAAGCCGAACTACGACAAGATCTACCTGCTCGGCAATCCGCCGGATTACGAGCAGCCGAAGGAGAACACGCTCGGCGCCAGGGCGCGGCGGATCGGCAAGCAGCCGGAAGAACTGGCCTACGACGCCATGCTGTCGGACGAAGGCCGCGGCATGCTCTACGTGCCCTTCCTCAACTATGCCGACGGCAATCTCGACGCCACGCGGGAAATGCTGACCGATCCGAACTCGGTGCCGGGGCTGTCCGACGGCGGCGCGCATTGCGGCATCATCTGCGACGCCAGCTTCCCGACCTACCTGCTCACGCACTGGACACGCGACCGCAGCCGCGGCGAGAAGCTGACGATTCCGTTCGTGGTGGCGGCGCAGTCACGCAAGACGGCGCTGTCGGTCGGGCTCTGCGACCGCGGCGTGATCGCGCCGGGCTTCAAGGCGGACGTCAACGTGATCGACTACGATCGCCTGCATTTGCATCCGCCGAAAGTGCATTACGATCTGCCGGTCGGCGGACGGCGCCTGCTGCAGCAGGTCGACGGCTACGATGCCACCATCGTGTCGGGCGTCGTGACGCAGCGCGCCGGCCGGGCCACCGGCAACCGCCCCGGCCGCCTGATCCGCGGCACCCAGGGCGATGCGCGGCAGTTTTCCGCGGCGGCAGGCTAGCGACAGACGCAGCCGGACAAACGGTGCCGTCCGGGCGAAAGCCGGGACGCACGCGCCGCGGCCCATCCGCACCCCTCACGCAAACTTCGGCTGCGCGGCCTCGGCGGCGAGCCGCGCGCGCTCGGTGTTGGGCCAGAGCAGCAGCAGCCCCAGAACGCCCGATGTGACCAAGATCGCCGCGTTGATCGTGAAGCCGGTTATGTAGCCGGCCAGCGGCGTCGCGGCGTGCTGAATCACGCTGCCCATCACCATCGGCGCCAGGATGCCGGCGAGCGTGTAGATCGCGCCATAGATCGCGATCACGGCGCCGCGCTGCGACACCGGCGTGAACTCGCCGATCATCGGCGGACACACCACATAGATGGAGCCGCACAGCCCCGATCCAATGACGAGCAGCGCGATCCGCAAGCCGGCATCGCCGACATGGGGCAACAGGGCCAGGATGAATCCGCCTAAGATCAGAGGCGCCGCGCCAAGCACGCCGCGGGCGCCGCGGGTGGTAAAGCCGCGCGTCAGCATCACCTGCGATATCCACCCCGTGAGCATCACCATGGTCGCGCCGAACACCCAGGGCAGCACCGTGATCAATCCGGCTTGCTTCTGCGTAAATCCGAGGCCCTCGACGATAAAGGAGGTGAACCAGGTCAGCCCCAGCGACAGCGCCCAGTAGGCGCCGAAGGTGGCCGCGCAGCAACCGATGAAGGTGCGCGTGGTCAAGAGCTGCAAATAGGGAATGCGTGGCTCGTCGGCCACCTGTGCCGTGCCGGATACCAGCGGGCCTTCCTTGCCGAGCGCGAACCATGCGGCCACCCAGAGCAGACCCACGACACCCAGCGCGCCGAAGGCATGGTGCCAGCTGTAATTGACGATCAGCCAGTTCAGCGCGGGCACGGCGAGGATGACGCCGAAGGCCGAGCCCTGCGACAGGATCGCCGTCGGCAGCGTGCGCCTCTCGTCCGGGAACCATTTGTAGACGGCGTGCGCTGCCACCGAGAAGGCCGGCCCCTCGCCGGCGCCGAGAATGATGCGGCAGATCACCAGCGTGGTGAAGCTGACCGTGCCGACCATCGGAAACTGCGCCAGCGACCAGATGATCGCCATCACCAGCAGGACCCAGCGCGTGGCAATGCGATTGACGATGAAGCCGACGACGATCGCGGAAATCGAGAACAGGAAAAAGAACGAAGAGCCGAGAAAGCCGAATTGTTCGGGATCGAGCTGCAGATCCGTCCTGATCGGCACGCCTGCGAGATTGACCACGATCTTGTCGGCGAAATTCACCACCATGAACAGGAACAAAAGGAAGGTGACTTTCCACGCCCCCTTGGGCGTCGGTTGTCCGGTCATGCTGGTCTCCCCGTAAGTTTATTATCGGCTCTGTGATATCGGCCTTGAGGGGATGCTAGACATGCGACTATGCCCTTGGCAACCGGGCATTCTTACGGGATCAGCGGCGGCGGCCTTGCTATGATGCCGAAACAGCGGAAGGTAGCGCCCGGCGTGCTTGAAATCACCGATCTCACCAAGAGCTACCGCTCGGCAGGCGAGACCGTCGCCGTCCTGCGCGGCGTGAACCTTCGCGTTGCAGCAGGCGAGAGCGTGGCGCTGACCGGGGAATCCGGCAGCGGCAAGAGCACGCTGCTGCATCTCATCGCCGGGCTCGATGCCGCCGACGGCGGCGAGATCGCCGTCGACGGCGCGTTCCTCGCCGGGCTTGACGATGCCGGCCGGGCGGCGCTGCGGCGCGACCGGCTGGGGCTGGTGTTCCAGCAGTTCAACCTGATCCCGAGCCTGTCCGTCGAGGACAATCTGAAATTCCAGTCGCGGCTGGCGGGAAGACATGATGCGGCCTGGCATGGCGAGCTGGTGGCGCGGCTCGGGCTCGGCGATCTGCTCTCGCGCTATCCCGAGCAACTTTCCGGCGGCCAGCAGCAGCGCGTGGCGATCGGCCGGGCGCTGGCGCCGAAGCCGTTCCTGCTGCTCGCGGACGAACCGACCGGCAATCTCGACGAAGACACCGCCGACGGGGTGCTGGCGCTGGCGCGCGATCTGGTGAGCCGCTCCGGCTGCGGCTTCCTGATGGTGACGCACAGTGCGCGCCTTGCCGCCACGCTGGACCGGCAGGTCAACCTGCATGCGGGGCTGATCGCATGAGGCGCGCGCTGTGGACGCTGGCCACGCTGCTCAGCCATTGGCGGCGCCATCCGATGCAGCTCGCCACGCTCCTGATCGGGCTGATCTCGGCGACCGCCCTGTGGAGCGGCGTGCAGGCGCTGAACCAGCAGGCGCGCCAGTCCTACGACCGCGCGGCCGCGATGTTCGGCGGCACGCGCACCGCGATGCTGGTGGCGAGCGACGGCAAGGCCTTTTCGCAAAGCCTGTTCGTCGATTTGCGCCGCGCCGGCTGGCCCGTGTCGCCGGTCGTCGAGGGCCGCATCCAGATCGGCGGCCGCAGCTTTCGCCTGCTCGGCATCGAGCCGATGACCTTGCCCGGCGAAGTCGGCAATGCGCCGACGGTGGCGCGCGGCGAATTCGCCGAGTTCATCACGCCGCCCGGTCAGATGCTGGTCGCGCCGGAAACGCTGTCCGATCTCAAGCTCGCCGAGGGCGCGCGCCCCGAAGCCAACAACGGGATCGTGCTGCCGCCGCTGCGGCTGCAGCGAGACCTCGTGCCCGACGTGCTGGTGGTCGATATCGGCATTGCCCAGCAGGTGCTGAACATGCCCGGCCAGTTGACGCGGCTATTGGTCGGCAAGGCCCGGGGCCAGCGCGCAGCGCTGGCGGGCGTGGCCGGCGACCGACTTCGCCTCACCGAACCGGATGCCGAGACCGATCTGGAACGACTCACCGACAGCTTTCACCTCAACCTCACCGCCTTCGGCTTGTTGTCGTTCTTTGTCGGCATCTTCATCGTCAATTCGGCGGTCGGACTTGCCTTCGAGCAGCGGCTGCCGATGCTGCGCACCTTGCGCGCCTGCGGCGTTTCGGCGCGCATGCTCAATGGCGTGCTCGTCATGGAGCAGGTGGCGTTCGCACTCGCCGCGGGCCTCGCCGGCCTCGTCTGCGGCTATTTCATTGCGGCGGCGCTGCTGCCCGACGTCGCGGCGTCCTTGCGCGGACTCTATGGCGCGTCGATTCCAGGGCAGCTCACGCTCAGGGGCGAATGGTGGCTCGCCGGCATCGCCATCTCGGTGCTCGGTGCGCTCGGGGCTTCCGCCGCCAGCCTGATCAAGGCGGTGCGGCTGCCGGTGCTGGCCGCCGCACAGCCGCAGGCATGGCGGCAGGCGCAGCAGCGCCAGCTCAAATTGCAGGGCGCCGCCGCGGCGTCAGTGTTCGCCATTGCGGCCGCCCTGCTCTGGTTCGGCGATTCCCTGCTGGCGGGATTCGCCGTGCTCGCGGCGCTGATGCTGGGTGCGGCGCTGGCGCTGCCGCCGGTGCTCGAGCGCGTGCTGGCGCTTGGCCAGCGCGGCGCCGAAGGACCGCTGCCGCGCTGGTTCTGGGCCGACAGCCGCCAGCAACTGTCCGGCCTCTCGCTCGCCCTGATGGCGTTATTGCTGGCGCTTGCCGTCAATGTCGGCGTCGCCACCATGGTGGAAAGTTTCAGCCGCACCTTCCTGATCTGGCTCGACGGCAGGCTTGCCGCCGACGTCTATCTGTTCGCGCGCGACGACAGGCAGGCCGGCGAGATCAGGACCTGGCTGCGCGGGCGGAGCGAGGTGCAGGCGATCCTGCCGGCCGGCCGCGCCGACGTGCAGCTTGCCGGCCTCCCGGTCGAGGTCTTCGGCATAGTCGATCACGCCACCTATCGCGAGCACTGGCCGCTGCTGGAGGCCGCGCCCGACGCCTGGGTGCGCCTGCGGCCGGGCGATACGGCGTTTGTCAGCGAGCAACTGGCGCGGCGGATGAAACTCGCCGTGGGCGACCGCATCGACGTGCCGGCGCCCGGCGGCGACTGGCCGCTGCAGATCATCGGCATCTACGCCGACTACGGCAACCCCAAGGGCCAGCTCACCGTGAATTATGCGGCGCTGACGCGGCATTTTCCTTCCATCCCGCAGACGCGCTTCGGCCTGCGCGTCGAGCCCGCGCAGGTCCCGGCGCTCCTTTCGGCGATGCGGGAAAAGTTCATGCTGGACGACCGCAGCCTTGCGGACCAGACAACCGTGAAGGCGGAATCGAAACGCATCTTCAACCGTACCTTTTCGGTAACGACCGCGCTCAACGCCTTCACGCTGGGCGTGGCCGGCATTGCGCTGTTGACGAGCCTGCTCACGCTCGCCAATTCGCGCCTGCCACAGCTGGCGCCGCTGTGGGCGATCGGCGTGACGCGGCGGCGCCTCGCGACGATCGAGCTGCTCAAGACCATGTCGGTCGCACTGATCACCGCCCTGCTCGCGGTGCCGCTCGGGCTGCTGGTCGCCTGGTGCCTGCTCGCGGTGGTGAACGTCAAGGCGTTCGGCTGGCGGCTGCCGTTCCAGGTCTTTCCGCTGCAACTGCTGCAACTCGTCGGCGTCGCCATGCTGGCGGCGCTTTGCGCGGCGGCGCTTCCCGTGCTGCGGCTGGCGCGGATGCAGCCCGCCGGCCTGATCCGGATCTTCGCCAATGAGCGCTGACATCACCAGGCGCAGCTTCGCCGGCGGCGCCGCGCTGCTGGCGCTTGCGGCTCCGGCGCACGCGCAGGGTTTTGCGGGGCTGGGCGAGAAGGCGGACGGATTTGCGCGCGTCGTTCCCGGCCGCAAATTTTTCTTTCCCGCCGACCACGGACCACACGAGGATTTTCGCATCGAGTGGTGGTACGTCACGGCGAACCTGCGCGATGCCGCGGGACAGGCCTATGGCGCGCAATGGACGCTGTTCCGCCAGGCACTGCAGCCGTCCGGCGCGCGCGAAGGCTGGACCGCCCGGCATGTCTGGATGGCGCATGCCGCCGTGACGCGCGCCGACACCCACCGCACGGCCGAGACCTTTGCGCGCGGCGGCGTCGGGCAGGCGGGTGTCGAGGCCGTGCCGTTTCGCGCCTGGATCGATGACTGGCAGATGCGCGCGCTCGACGCGTTCGATGCGAACAACGTCGCGCCATTGCAGCTCACCGCATCCGCCGCCGACTTTCGCTATCGGCTGCGGCTCACCGCCGATCGTCCGCTGGTGCTGCAGGGCGATGCCGGCTTCAGCAAGAAGTCCGAGCGCGAGCAGGCGTCGTATTACTACAGCCAGCCATTCTTCAACGTGGCCGGCGACCTTGCGATCGACGACAAGCCGGTCGCCGTGACGGGCCTCGCCTGGATGGACCGCGAATGGAGCAGCCAGCCGCTGGCCGCCGACCAGAGCGGCTGGGACTGGTTCGCGCTGCATTTCGGCGGCGGCGAAAAGCTGATGCTGTACCGCATGCGGCAGGCCGACGGCCGCCACTATGCCTCGGGCAACTTCGTCTCGCCCGAAGGCAAGGCGACGCCGCTCGCGACCGGCGAAATCACGATGACGCCGACGGCCACGACCGCCATCGCCGGCCGCAACATTCCGACCGCATGGCATGTCGAAATCCCCCGTCTCGATCTTGCCATCGACTGCAAGCCGCTCAACCCGAAGAGCTGGATGGGCACGAGCTTCGCCTATTGGGAGGGCCCGATCAGTCTTGCCGGCAGCCATCGCGGCGTCGGTTATCTCGAGCTGACGGGGTATTAGCCATGAGCGATCTTTCCGAGACGATCATCGGCCATTACGAGCGCCATGCCGCCGATTGGGATGCCGACCGGCGCGCCGGCGGCTGGAATGACCGGAAGTGGCACGACCGGTTCGCGGCATCGCTGCGCAAGGGCGCGACCGTGCTTGATCTCGGCTGCGGCGCAGGATCGCCGGTGGCCAGCCATCTGGTTGCGCAGGGCATGCGGATGACCGGCGTAGACAGTTCGCCGAATCTGGTCGCGTTGTGCCGCGAGCGCATGCCGGAGGAGGAATGGATCGTCGCCGACATGCGCGGCTTGTACCTGGCCAGAACCTTCGACGGCATCCTGGCATGGGACAGCTTTTTCCATCTCGCCCCCGAGGCCCAGCGCGCGATGTTTGGCATTTTCGCCGCGCATGCTCATGGCGGCTCGATCTTGATGTTCAACACAGGCACTGCCTTCGGCGAGGCGATCGGCAGCTATCGCGGCGACCCGCTCTATCACGCGAGCCTCGATCGTAGCGAGTACGAGGAACTGCTCGCCCGGCATGGCTTCAACATCGTCGCGCATGTCGTCGACGACTCCGAAGCCGGTGGCCGGACTGTATGGCTCGCGCAAGGCGCGGACACTCTCCCGTGATCGACAATGCCGCGGGTAACGGCAACAGCCCCATTGTCACGGAGCCGAAGCCCGCTATGGTCTGGACTGACACCGGAGCAATGCCCATCACATCGAGGGAGACCGCATGCCGGCGAGGTGGAAGTCTTTGTTCGCATCGATCATCCTGAGTGCGCTGATGCCGCTGGCCGCGATGGCCGGGCCGGCGGAAGAAGCCAACGCCGCACTGGACAAGTTCTCCGCGACCTACACGGCGAACGACGTGGACGCGCTCGTGCAGCTGTATACGCAGGATGCGATCCTCCTGGGAACGAACAGCCCCGTGATGTCGGAAGGCCGCGACGCCATCCGCGGCTACTTCACGGGCCTTAAGCTGGCAGGCAGCGGCAACAAGAACGAGATTGAGGACAGAAGGACAATTGTCCTCGACGACAACACCGTGGTGATTACGGGCTTCTACCTGTTTACCCGCATGTCCGAAGGCAAGCCGGTGCCCGGGCCCGCCCGGTTTACGGTCCTGCTCACCAAGGCTGGCGGCCAATGGCTGATCGCCCACCAGCACTCGTCGCCGCGGCCGATGCCGAAGAATTAAGCGCGAAGCGACTGCGGATAAGACGGCTCGCCGCGGCTTCGTCGCCGCGTGCGCTTACTGCGGCAACGCCTCGCCGGCCTGCTCCTTGACGATGTATTCGGCGTACCAGTCGGGCCAGTTGGCGTCATGCTGGCCGCCGCTCCGCTTCTCGTGCTCGCCATGGGCGGCGGCGGCGCGGCGCAGCGCGGCTGCAAGCTCGCCCTGCGAGCCGAACCTGGTGTCGCCCTGCACGCGTCCGGGCAGTCGCGTGGTGACTTCCTGCAGCAGCCAGCCATTGCCGTCTGGGTCGCTGAAGGAAAGAAACGAACTATAGCTGCCGCGCGCCGGGTCCGAACCGTTCACGCGCTTCGAGCCGAACAGATAGGCCTCGTCCGCACCGACATGCTCCTCGCCGGCGCCGTGGAATATCTCGCCGACCTCTGCGCCGTGCGCGACCAGATGCTTGCGTGCGGCCTCGATGTCGGAAACGACCAGGTAATGTCCTTTCGCGGAGCCGGGCGCCGCCGCGGTGACGTTGTTGCCGAAGATGACGGAGGCCGGCGAGCCGGGCGGGGTGAACTGGATCACGCGCCAGCCCTCGCCGGCGAAGTCGGCATCCAGCCGCCAGCCGAGGTTGGCGTAAAACGCCTTGGCGCGATCGACGTCGGATACCGGGATGACGACGATTTCGAGCTTCATGTCGACGGCCCCCGCCTCGGGAGCCACGGTGGCGGTGCGTTCCTTGACGGCTTCGGTCATGGCCGGTTCCTTTCGATTGGACGTTGCGGTCGGCGTGGCGGGAAACTGGTCAAGCGCAGGAAACAGCGAATGGGCGGCGGGCGAGACTCTGCCGCGGCGCGAGCGAACAGGTAAATTCCGTGCTCCCGCGGAAAAAGGCTTTCAAGAAAGCAGGACATTCCGCCCCGGGAGCACCCCGGTGCTAACCACGCAGCCGCGCGATCGCGCCGGCTACGATCTGCATGGAGATGCCGAGCACCCAGCCGATCAGGATCAGCACCGTCCACGCGATATGCGGCTCCTCGCGCAGCACGATGACGCCGACCGAGGCGAAGGCGGTCAGCGCTGCGAAGAAGGTGCCGGCCGCGGTCAGCAATTCCGCAGCGTCGATCCGCGCCCTGCTGTCGCCCTTGGCGTCATCGGGGGGATGAAAGGAAAGCTGCGGCGTATCGATGCCGAGATAGAAGCCGATCGCGCCGCCGATCATCATCAGCAGCAGGAAGGCCTGGGAGGTAAGCGCGGAGATGGTCGATCCGGTGTGGGCGGCGACGAACAATCCGCTCGCTGCACCTGCCATGGCGAGCCCAATCCGTTCCAGGATGTGGGCGAACTTCCTGACTCGCGTCTGCATGGTCAATGTCCCGCAGGATCGCAACACTGGCGAGGCTAGCCCCAATCCGGCGGCAGCGAAAGCCAATATCGCGGCGGGATCTGTTCACGGCCGCACATTGGCCGGCACGCTGGAGTAGACGAAGCGCGATCGCTCATCCGCGATTCCACCGCGATCGTTCACGCAATTGGGATCGCCCTGTCGCGGTTCGATCATGATCGACTGGATAATGCAAACGGCATCGTGCTTACCACACGTTGCTAATGTTGCTCCAAGTGCCCTGTTCGTCGACCCCGACGAACAGGGCCGCAGCACCGGCGCTGGATCACGCACCGAAGCCATCGCTGTTGCGCCGTCGAATCAGTGCGGTTGGCCTGCCGTTAACGAATAACTAACTCCGTATATTTGCGGCCAATGCACGGTACCCGACACAATCTCTGGAATGATGCCGGTCATTTCTTGCTGCCGTATCCTGAATACTAGAAAAAAAATGCTTCTGTTGGCGCGAGCCGTTGCGGGCGCGTCACACTCTCGCACGAACTGACGCGCGTCACCTTTTTGTCATAAAGAAAAATGCGTTCAGGCGCTATCGCTATTCCCACGCGTCGCACAAGGCGAATGTTGGAATTCAAGCGGAGAGTCAGAAATGACCACACTAAGAAATCTTATCCTCGGTTCGGCGGCGGTCCTTCTCGCCACCGGCAGTGCCGGGGCAGCCGACTTGCCGGTCAAGGCTAAGGCGGTCGAATACGTGAAGGTCTGTTCGCTTTACGGCGCCGGCTTCTGGTACATCCCGGGCACCGACACCTGCATGAGGGTCGGCGGCTACCTGCGCGTCGACACCACCTTCAACGGCACCGCGCACGGCACCCCCGCCTGGGCCGGCGACCAGGGCCAGCAGAACCGCTACCGCGACTACTTCTTCAGCCGCTCGCGCTTCCAGCTGATCGTCGATACCCGCACCGCGACCGAATACGGCCTGGTCCGCACCTTCGCCCAGGGCGACTTCCAGTTCACCACGCTCGGCTCCAGCCGCAACCCGAACGTGCTCGCGACCAACCTCGGCAACAACGGCCAACTGCTCGACACCCCCGGCGGCGGCTATGTCGCGGTCGAGTATGTCTTCATCCAGTTCGCCGGCTTCACCTTCGGTAAGTCGTCGTCGGCCTACTCCACGCCGTGGAACGGCTTCCCGGGCAACATCAACTCCAACCTGCTCGGCGGCAACAACACCGACACCGGCGTCAACAACATCCAGTACACCGCCGAATTCGGCAACGGCGTTTCGGCCAGCATCGGTTTGGACGATCCGACGGTGTGGAACCGCACCGCGGTCTACAATCTCGCCGCTGTACCGGGCATCGGCGTCAACGGCACGGGCTCGAACTCTTACGGCGGCACCCATGCTCCTGATATCGTCGGCCGCTTCCGCATCGACCAGGCCTGGGGTCTGTTCCAGATTTCGGGCGCTGCGCATCTCGTGAACGCGTCCTACAATATCCTCGGCGCCGGCGGCGTGCCGACCAATCTGTCCGAAATCAGCGGCCATCCCGACGACAAGTGGGGCGGCTCGGTGATGGCGGCCTTGCAGATCAAGAACCTGCCGACCGGCGCGGGCGACGACATCAAGGTCGACGCATCCTACGCGGTGGGCACCACCAAGAACGTGATCGCAACCTCCGGCAACTCGCCGAGCTTTGCGATGTTCTCGGGCACCGGTATCGCCGGCGCCTATCAGAGCGTCGGCTTCGGCGCGACCACCGATGCGGTCTACCTCCCCGGTCCCGGCGGCACCAACGGCCTTCAGCTGACCAAGGCCTGGGGCATCCGCGGCGCCTTCAACCACAACTGGGATCCGTACTGGTCGACCAGCCTGTTCGGCAGCTACTCGTCGGTGCGTTATGACGGCAACGCGTTCGATACCACGACGGCCAAGGGGGCGTTCTGCGCCGCTTTCGGAGCCTCGCATCCTGGCCTGAACGTAACCTACAGCTGCGATCCGAACTTCAACGTTTCGCAGCTCGGCGTTGTCACCCGCTGGACCCCCGTCAAGAACCTGACGTTCTCGGCTGAAGTCCAGTGGTTCCACCTCGACCAGAAGATGGGCAATGGTCCGGGTCTTGCGACATCGACCTCGGCGTTCACCGCGACGGCCCCGAAGCCCGCTGCAACGTACGAGTTCAAGGACCAGGACACCGTCCTGCTGCAGGTTCGCGCCCAGCGTAACTTCTGATAGCAAGCATCTCAAACGCCAACGCCGCGCCGTCGAAAGACAGCGCGGCGTTTTTCTTTTCCGACAGGTCCCGATTTGTGGTCGCCCGACGAAAATAGCTACTTCGTCAGCGGGCAGCCGCTTTCCTTCGGCGTAAAGAACGCCTTGTCGCCGGGCACCACGGCGAGCTGCTTGTAATAGTCCCACGGCTTCTTCGATTCAGAGGGCTTTTTGACTTCGAACAGATAGAGGTCGTGCACCATGCGGCCGTTCTCCATCACCTTGCCCTTGGCGAAGGCGTCGTCGACCGGCAGCTCCTTCAGCTTCCTGGCGACCGCCTCGCTGTCCTTGCTGTTGGCCGCCTTCACCGCTTTCAGATAGCTGATCACCGCCGAGTAGGTGCCGGCGTGGATCATGCTGGGCATGCGGTTGGTGCGCTTGAAGAAGCGCTCGGAAAAGGCGCGCGAAGCGTCGTCATGGTCCCAGTAGAAGCCCTCGGTGAGGACGAGGCCCTGGGCGGCCTCGAGGCCGAGGCCGTTCACCTCCGAGATGGTCATCAGCAGGCCGGCCAGCTTCTGGCCCTGCTTGACGATGCCGAACTCGGCCGCCTGCTTGATCGAGTTGGTGGTGTCGAGGCCGGCATTGGCAAGTCCGATGATCTTGGCCTTCGAGCTCTGCGCCTGCAGCAGGAAGGAAGAGAAGTCCGACGAGTTGAGGGGCACGCGGACCGAGCCGACCACTTTGCCGCCATTGGAGGTAACGATCTCGCTGGTGTCCTTTTCCAGCGCGTAGCCGAAGGCGTAGTCGGCGGTGAGGAAGAACCAGGTGTCGCCGCCGGCCTTCACCAGGGCGCCGCCGGTTCCGACCGCAAGCGCGCGGGTGTCATAGGCCCAGTGGAAGCTGTAGGGCGTGCAGGCATCGCCGGTGATGCGCGAGGTGGCCGCGCCGACGACGATGTCGATCTTCTTCTTTTCCTTGGACAGCTCCTGCACCGCGAGCGCGACCGACGAGGTGGTCAGCTCGGTGATCATGTCGACGCTCTCGGTGTCATACCAGCGCCGCGCAATGGCGCTGGCCAGATCCGGCTTGTTCTGATGGTCGGCGGTGACGATCTCGATCTTTTGGCCGAGCACGTTGCCGCCGAAATCTTCCACCGCCATGTGGGCTGCTTCCAGCGAATATTTGCCGCCGTAGTCGGCATAGACGCCGGACTGGTCATTGAGGACGCCGATCTTGACGCCTTGCGCGAAAGCCGGCGCGGCAAGGGCCACGCCGCCGGCAACGATGGCAGCCGAAATTACTCCCGATTTCATTCTTCTACTCCCGGACGTTTCTGTTCACGAAAATGCGAGGCAGGTTATTTAATAACCCCACGGCTGCCCACCTATTTTCGCCTAGGCCGAAAGTATGGGAACGGGGGTGGAACCGTCGCGAAGAGAGGCTGCGATCACGCAGCCTCTGCGGGCTTTGCCGGCCGGCCGCGGTCGGCGAGATTGCGCACCACCACGTAGAAGATCGGCGTGAAGACAAGGCCGAACATCGTCACGCCCAGCATGCCGAAGAACACCGCGACGCCCACCGCCTGGCGCATCTCGGCGCCGGAGCCGGAGGAGGTCACCAGCGGCAGCACGCCGAGGATGAAGGCAAACGACGTCATCAGGATCGGCCGCAGCCTGAGGCGGCAGGCCTCGATCACCGCTTCCAGCCGCGGCTTGCCCTCGAGCTCGATGTCGCGCGCGAACTCGACGATCAGGATGGCGTTCTTGGCCGCGAGCCCCACCAGGACCACGAAGCCGATCTGGGTAAGGACATTGACGTCCTGCCCCATGATGCGAACGCCGATGGTGGCGGCGAGCAGGCACATCGGCACGATCAGGATCACCGCGAAAGGCAAGGTCCAGCTGCCATATTGCGCGGCGAGCACGAGATAGACGAACAGCACGCAGATCGGAAACACGTACAGGCCCGCATTGCCCTGGGTGACCTGCTGGTACGCAAGATCGGTCCATTCGAAGCTGAAGCCGGAAGGCAGCGTGTCGTCGGCAATCTTCTTCATGGCGTCGAGCGCGGTGGTCGAACTGACCCCCGGCATCGGCTCGCCCTGCAGCTCCGCCGCCGCGTAGAGATTGTAGCGCGCGACGCGGTCGGGGCCGGAGACGTCGCGGAAGTCGACCACGCTGCCCAGCATCACCATGTCGCCGTTGGCGTTGCGGGTGCGCAGCCGCGTCAGATCGGAAGTCTCTTTCCTGAACGGCAGGTCGGCCTGCGCCGTCACGTGGTAGGTGCGGCCGAACAAATTGAAGTCGTTGACGTAGGTGGAGCCGAAATAGGTCTGGATGGTGTCGTTGATGCCGGCGATCGGCACGCCGAGCTTCTGCGCCTTGACGCGATCGATATCGACAAAGACCTGCGGCGTGTTGGCGCCGAAAGGCGAGAAGATCTGGGTGAGCTGCGGATCCTTGCGCGCGGCGTTGACGAGTTCGTCCGTCGCCGCCGCCAGCAGTTCGGAGCCGCGGCCCTGCCGGTCCTGGATGCGCATGGCGAAGCCGCCGCCGGTGCCGATGCCGGGTACCGAGGGCGGCGGAATGACAATGATGAACGCCTGCTCGATGGACTGCAGGCGCTTGCGCAAATCTGCGGTGATGGCGGCCGCGGTGAGCCCCTTCTTCAGCCGGACTTCGGGCTCGTCAAACACCGGGAACAGCGCCGCCGCATTGCCCTGCTGCGTGCGTGTCGCGCCCGAGAAGCCGGCAAAGCAGGCGACGCGGACGATGCCCGGCGTATCCAGCGCGATCCGCTCGATCTCGCGTACCACGCGGGTGGTGCGATCGAGCGAGGCCGCGCCCGGGAGCTGCACCGAGACGATGATATAGCCGCGGTCCTGCGCCGGAATGAACCCCTGCGGCGTGATGACAAGCAGCCAGCCCGCGCTGCCGATCAGCGCAACATATAACAGCAGCATCAATACGGAATGGCGGATCAGGAAGTTCGCAGCGCCGCCATAGAAATGCGAGAGGCGGTCAAAGCCGCGGTTGAACAGGCCCGTGAAGGCTTCCCAGCCGCGGGCGAGGAAATTCCAGCCCGCGGGTGCAGTCTTCTCGGCCTGAAGCTTGAGGATCTGCGAGGCGAGCGCCGGCGACAGCGTCAGCGAACAGAAGCATGACAGCGCGGTGGCGACCGCGATGGTGACGGCGAATTGCTGGAAGAACTGCCCGGAAATGCCGCCGATGAAGGCGGTCGGCACGAACACCGCGCACAGCACCAGCGCGATCGACACCAGCGCGCCGCCGACCTCCTCCATGGTCTTGAGCGCGGCCTCGCGCCGGCCCATGCCGTGCTCGAGATGCCGCTCGACGTTCTCGACCACCACGATGGCGTCGTCGACCACGATGCCGACCGCGAGCACGAGGCCGAACAGCGTCAGGTTGTTGATGGAGAAGCCGAGCGCCGCCATCACCGCGAAAGTGCCGACCAGCGACACCGGGATGGCGATGATCGGGATGATCGCGGGCCGCCAGCCCTGCAGAAACACCAGAACCACGATGACCACCAGCACCATCGCCTCGTAGATGGTCTTGATCAGCTCGTGGACGGACTGCGCGATGAATTCGGTCGGGTTGTAGCCGATGTTGTAGTCGAGCCCCTTCGGGAAGCTGGTCTTCAGCTTCGCCATCGTGTCGGTGATTTCCTTGGCGGTGGCGAGCGCGTTCGATCCGGGCCGCTGGGTCACCAGCATGCCGACCGCCGACCGGCGCAGCAGGAAGCTGTTGGTGGTGTAGGACAGCGCGCCGAGTTCGACCCGGGCGACGTCGCGCAGGCGCACCACGCGGCCGTCGCTGCCGGCCTTGATCAGGATGTCCTCGAATTGCCGTTGATCCTTGAGGCGGCCGGTGAAGACGAGGTTGGGCTGGAAGGCGCGATCGGCGATCGGCGGCTCGGCGATCTGGCCGCCCGCGATCTGGATGTTCTGCGAACGGATCGCCGCGATCACCTCGGCCGAGGTCAGGCCGAGATTGGAAATCCGCTCCGGATCGAGCCACAGCCGCATCGAATAGTCGCGCGCGCCGAAGATCTGGATGTCGCCGACGCCGTCGAGCCGGAGCAGCTGGTCGCGCACCTGCAGCAGCGCATAGTTGGAGATGTAGAGCTGGTCCAGGCTGTCGTCGGGTGACAGCATGAACACCACCATCAGGATGTCGGGGCTGTTCTTGCGGGTGGTGACGCCGTTGCGCTGCACTTCCTCGGGCAGGCGCGGCTGCGCGATGGCGACGCGGTTCTGCACCAGCACCTGCGCCTTGTCGAGATCGGTGCCGAGCTTGAAGGTGACGGTGATGGTGAGCTGGCCGTTCGAGGTGGCCTGGCTGTAGAGGTAGAGCATGTCCTCGACGCCGTTGATCTCCTGCTCGATGGGAGCGGCGACGGTGTCGGACACGGTCTGCGCGGAAGCGCCGGGATATTGCGTGGTGACGACGACGGTCGGCGGCACCACCTGCGGGTATTCCGAGATCGGCAGCGTGCCGTAGGCGATCGCGCCGACGATCAGCAGCACGATCGACAGCACCATCGCCAGGATGGGCTGGTTGATGGAGAGACGGCCGAGATTCATGACTGTTACTTCTTGCCGGCCGGCTCCGCCGCTTTCGGCGGATGCGGCGCCACCTTGGCGCCGACGCGGGCGCGCTGGATACCTTCGATGATGACCTTGTCGTCAGCCTTCAGGCCCTCGCGAATGACGCGCAGGCCGTCGTCGAGCGGACCGAGCGTAACCGGCCGCACCTCGACCACGTTGTCGTTGTTGACCACGAACACGACCTTGCGCGACTGGTCGGTGGCGATCGCCGCATCCGGCAGCAGGAGCGCCTCGTAGGGCGCGCTGCCGATCAGGCGGACGCGGCCGAACTGGCCCGGCAGGATCGAGATGTCCTTGTTCGGGATGATGGCGCGGCTGCGCAGCGTCGCGGTCGAGACGTCGAGGCGGTTGTCGAGGAAATCCATCTTGCCCTCGCGCGAGGGTTTCGTCTCGCCCGCCAGCGATACCTGAACCGGGTTTGCCGTGTCGCGCGAGCTTGGCCGCCGGCCCTCGAACCAGAGCTTGTTGTACTTGAGGTAGGTCGCCTCATCCATGTCGAAATAGATATAGATCGGATCGAGCGAGACGATCGAGGTCAGCACGGTAGCGCCGCCGTCGGCGCCCTGCACGAGGTTGCCGACGCTGACCAGATGGCGGCTGACGCGGCCGGCCATCGGCGCGATCACATGCGAAAATTCGATATTGAGCTTGGCGGCCTTCAGGGCGCCTTCGGCCTGCATCTCGGCGGCGTGCGCGGCCTGCAGGGTCTGGCGCCGCTGATCGACGCTGGATTCGGAGACCGCGCTGGTCGTCACCAGGGTCAGTGCACGTTCGAGCTCGCGGCGCGCCAGCTCGGCCCTGGCGCGCGCATCCGCCAGCTGGCCGTCCGCCTGCAGCGCGACCGCCTCGAAGGGACGGGAGTCGATGACATAGAGCAGATCGCCCGGCTTGACGAAGTCGCCGTCCTTGAACTCGATCGATGTCACGAAGCCGCCGACCCGGGCGCGGACCTGCACTTCTTCCATCGCCTCGAAGCGGCCGGTGAACTCGTCCCAATCGGTGACGGTGCGCTTGGTCGGCTGGGAGACGGTAACCGGCGCGGGCGGCGGCCCCGCAGCCTGCGACGGCGGCTTGTCGCAGCCGGACAGACCGATCGCAAGCAGGATTGCCAGTGGCGGAAGACAGCACAACGGTCGAAAAGCGGGCGCTTTTCCGCGAGCTGAGCGCTCAGTCGGCACATCGGCGTCCAAAACGAGTCCCCTCATAAACCTGCCGCGATTGCTTCGGCGGCCACCTCGTGTGGCCCACTAGATGAGATTCTCTCTCAGTCTCCGCAAGATGCCGCCGCAATCAAGCAAAATTGTTGCAGCCGCCCCGGTGTGCTCCACGACGCCAGGTCGCGCAAGGCGGCGCTTTTCAAAAACCCCGATTTTCAGGCATGACGCGCCAAATCGACTTCGCTAGATTGTCGTCAAAACACAACGAGACTGTGCTTCGGGAGGACAAGCGTGCACAAGGGCCGTGTCATATTCGGCGCGATCGACGAGGTGGTGTTCGGCCGTCATGCCGCAGAGGCCGTCGTCGAGCAACTCGACCGGCTTGGCGCCGGGCGCGCCTTTCTGATGGTGAGTGGAACACTTAACCGCGAGACCGGCGAAATCGGGAACATCCGCCGGGCGATGGGCGCGCGCTGCGTTGGAACCTTCGACAGCATGCCGGCGCATTCGCCGCGCGCGGCGGTGATTGCCGCCGCCAACCAGGCTCGCGACGCCGGGGCCGATCTGATCGTCACGGTCGGCGGCGGCTCGATCACCGATGGCGCCAAGGCGGTGCAGCTCTGCCTCGCCAACGACGTCTCGACCATCGAAGGCATCGACGACATCCGCACCCGCGGCGGCGAGGAGCCGGCGCTGAAGCCGCCGACGGTGCGGCAGATCAGCGTGCCGACGACGATCGCAGGCGGCGAATTCAGCCACATTGCCGGCGTCACCGACGAGCGCACGCACGTCAAGCAGATGCTGCGGCATGCGCTGACCGTTCCCCGCGCCACCATCCTCGATCCCTGGCTTTCGGTGCACACCCCGGAATGGCTGTTCCTGTCGACCGGCATCCGCGCCGTCGACCACTGCGTGGAAGGCATCTGCGCCCGCGAGGCGCATCCCTATTCCGACGCGCAGGCGATGAAGGGCCTGTCTATGCTGACGCAGGGGCTGAAGCGCGTGAAAGCCGACGGCAGCGACATCGAGGCGCGGCTCGACTGCCAGATCGGCACCTGGCTCTCGATGGCGCCGCTGTCCGGCGGCGTTCCGATGGGCGCGAGCCACGGCATCGGCTATGTGCTGGGCGGCGGCTTCGGCGTGCCGCACGGCTACACCTCCTGCGTGATGCTGCCCGCCGTGATGCGCTGGAACAAGTCGACCAATGCCGACCGCCAGGCCATGGTGGCCGAAGCGATGGGCGAGCCCGGCAAGGACGCCGGCGACGCGCTCGATGCGTTCATTCGCGGCCTCGGCCTGCCGCGCAGCCTGCACGATGTCGGTATCGGCCCCGAGCATTTCGACAATATCGCCGAGCAGGCGATGCGCACGAACTGGGTGCCGCGCAATCCGCGAAAAATCGACGGGCCCGCGCAGGTTCGTGAAATCCTGTTACTCGCCGCCTGACGCATAACCGGATCGCGCAAACAACAAGGAAACGGAAAGACGATGTACACCGGCAAGCATGCTCACCTGCGTCCGCTGCAGCCCGCTTTCATCATGGCCTCAACCGGCGAGGCCGTGACCTACCGCGAACTCGAGGCACGCTCAAATCGCCTGGCGCATCTGTTCCGCAGTCGCGGCTTGAGGCGGCTCGACCACTATTCGATCTTCATGGAGAACAACAACCGCTACCTCGAGGCGTGCGGTGCCGGCGAGCGCTCCGGGCTCTATTACACCTGCGTCAACTCGTTCCTGACGGCCGGCGAGCTCGCCTACATCTTGAACAACAGCGAATCGCGCATCCTGATCACGTCGAAGGCCAAGCTGGATATCGCGCGCGAAGCGATCAACGAGTGCCCGAAAATCGAGCTCTGCATCGTCGCCGACTGCAAGAGCGAGAGCGACCGCATCGTCGGGCTGGACGAGGCGACAAAGGGCTTGCCGAAGACGCCGATCGCCGACGAATGGAGCGGCACCACGATGCTCTATTCCTCCGGCACCACCGGCCGCCCCAAGGGCATCCTGCGGCCGCTGCAGGAAGTGCCGCCGTCGGAGCAATTGCCGCTGTTCGATTTCCTGCAAAAGCTCTGGCAGTACCGCGAAGGCATGGTCTACCTGTCGCCGGCGCCGCTCTATCATTCGGCGCCGCAGGCCGCCGTGAATCTCACCATCCGCGTGGGCGGCACGGTCGTCATCATGGAGAGCTTCGATCCCGAGCGCTATCTGCAGCTCGTGGAGCAATATGGCATCACCCATACACAGCTGGTGCCGACCATGTTCTCGCGCATGCTGAAGCTGCCCGAGGAGGTGCGCAGCCGCTACGACCTCTCCACGCTGGAAACCGCGATCCATGCCGCCGCGCCCTGCCCGGCCGCGGTCAAGGAAGACATGATCAAATGGTGGGGCCCGATCATCCACGAATATTACGGCGCCACCGAAGGCCTCGGCTTCACCGCCTGCAACAGCGAGGAATGGCTGGCGCATCGCGGCACCGTCGGCCGCGTGCTGCTCGGCGACCTGCATATCCTCGACGAGAACATGCAGCCGTGCCCGAAGGGAACGCCCGGCACGGTGTGGTTCAAGACGGCTACGCCCTTCGAATATTTCAACGATCCCGGCAGGACAAAGGAAGCGCGCTCCGAGGACGGCAGCATGAGCACGGTCGGCGATGTCGGCTATGTCGACGACGACAACTTCCTCTACCTCACCGACCGCGCCACCTTCATGATCATCTCCGGCGGCGTGAACATCTATCCGCAGGAATGCGAGAACCTGCTGATCACCCATCCGAAGATCGCGGATGCCGCGGTGTTCGGTGTGCCCAATGCCGATCTCGGCGAGGAGGTGAAGGCGGTGGTGCAGCCGATGCCGGGCATCACCCCCGGCGAGGAACTGGCGCAGGAGCTGATTGCCTTCTGCAGCCAGTCTCTGTCGCGCCAGAAGGTGCCGCGCTCGATCGATTTCGAGGCAGAGCTGCCGCGGCTGCCGACCGGAAAACTCTACAAGCGCCTGCTGCGCGACCGCTACTGGGGCAACAAGACCTCGCGGATCGTCTGACGGCATTGCCGCGAGCATTGTTCTGCCGTAGCCTGAAGCCAACAACAGACGAAGGGAGGACTTGCCGATGGATGTGGTCCCCGTTGGTCCCGGCTTCGGCGTCGAACTGCGCGGCGTCACGTTGCCGGACGTCGCCAATGACGATGCCGCCTATGCGGCGGTGCGCGCGGCCTTCGAGGAACATTCGGTGCTGGTGTTCCGCAATCAAAGTGTCACCGACGACATCCAGCTTGCGTTCTCGCGCCGCTTCGGCCCGCCCGAGGTCACCAAGGTCGGCTCGCAGGGCACCGGCTCGCATTTCGTCATCCTGTCCACCATCGGCCCCGATGGAAAAGTGGTGCCGCCGGATCATCGCCTGCAGCTGCGTAGCAAGGCGAACCAGCTCTGGCACACGGATTCCTCGTTCAAGCGGGTGCCGGCGCTGACCTCGATCCTGTCGGCGCGCATCATCCCCGAGCATGGCGGCGAGACCGAGTTTGTCTCCACGCGGCTGGCGTTCGAACGGCTCGATGCCGCGACGCGCCAGAGGCTGGAAAACAGCTTTGCCTGGCACAATTACGCGCATTCGCGCGCCAAGGTCGCGGCCGGTCTCGCCACGCCGGAAGAGCAGGCGGCGCTGCCGCCGGTATGCTGGCGCATGGTGTGGAAAAATCCCGTCAACGGCCGCGGCGCGCTCTACATCGCCTCGCACGCCTATGCTGTCGAGGGCATGGATGCGGATGCAGGGCTGAGGCTGATCGAGGAGCTGACCGAGGCCGCCACCGCGCCCGGCGTGACCTATCTCCACCAATGGAAGCAGGGCGACGTCGTGATGTGGGACAACCGCGCCACCATGCATCGCGGCCGGCCATGGCCGGCGCATGAGGCACGGCTGATGATCCGCACCACCATCTCGGCAACGGAGGCCGATGGCGTTGGCAATATGGGCCTGGCTTCGCCGCAGGCGGCGGAATAGCCTCTCGCGTCCGACATAGCCGCTTCCGTCCGACATCGTGAAACGCCGGTTCCCGCCAAAAATTCCGGCGGCGGAATGCCGGGCACATTAGGCGGAAGTAGCAAGAAGGACGGCGGCTCGGCCGGTTGCCCGCCCCTTCCGTCATGCTATCGTCGGTGCCAATCGGCAAAAGCCGACCATGCAGGGAGGAAGACACATGCGGAGCGTGTGCGCGCTGGGCGTTGCGGCATTGGTGATGCTGGCGCTGCCCGATCCGACATCGGCCGAACCGAAATCCGGCGGCATCCTGCGCATGTATCACCGCGACAGTCCCGGCAGCGCATCGATCCACGAGGGCGCGAGCTACTCCTTCAACGTGCCGTTCATGCCGATCATGAGCAATCTCGTGCTGTTCGACCAGCACAAGGCGCAGAACAGCGTCGAAACGATCGTTCCGGAGCTCGCCGAAAGCTGGGCCTGGGGCGACGGCGGCAAGAAGCTGACCTTCAAGCTGCGCCGGGACGTCAAATGGCATGACGGCAAGCCGTTCACGTCGGCCGACGTCAAATGCACCTTCGACATGCTGATGGGCAAGTCGCAGCAGAAATTCCGGCAGAACCCGCGAAAGTCCTGGTACGACGAGGTCAATGAAGTGACCGTCAACGGCGACTTTGAAGCCTCCTTCAACCTGAAGCGCCCGCAGCCGGCGCTGCTGACGCTGCTCGCTTCCGGTTATTCTCCGGTCTATCCCTGCCACGTGTCGCCGGCCGACATGCGCACCAAGCCCGTTGGCACCGGGCCGTTCAAGTTCGTCGAGTTCAAGGCCAACGAATCGATCAAGCTCGTGAAGAATCCCGATTACTTCAAGAAGGGACTGCCCTATCTCGACGGCATCGAGTTCACCATCATCCCGAACCGCTCGACCGCGATCCTCGGCTTCGTCTCCGGCAAGTTCGACATGACCTTCCCGACCGAAGTGACGATCCCGCTGCTGCGCGACGTCAAGGCCCAGGCCCCCAACGCGGTATGCGTGGTCGAGCCGAACAACGTTTCCACCAACATCATCATCAATAATTCCAACCCGCCGTTCGACAATCCCGACGTCCGCCGCGCGCTGGCGCTGGCCATCGACCGCAAGCCGTTCATCCAGATCCAGTTCGAGGGCCAGGCCGATATCGGCGGCACCATGCAGCCCGGCCCCGCCGGGCTGTGGGCGATGCCGAAGGGAATGCTGGAGCAGATTCCCGGCTACGGGCCTGACGTCGAGAAGAATCGCGACGAGGCGCGCAAGCTGATGCAGAAGGCGGGTTACGGCCCCGACAAGCGCCTCGCCATCAAGATATCCACGCGCAACATTCCGATCTACCGCGATCCCGCCATCATCCTGATCGACCAGATCAAGAACATCTATATCGACGCCGAGCTCGACGTGGTCGATACCGCGCAGTGGTTCCCGAAGGTCGCGCGCAAGGACTATTCGCTCGGTCTCAACCTGACCGGAAACGCGGTCGATGAGCCCGACCAGTCCTTTTTCGAGAACTATTCCTGCGGCTCGGAGCGCAACTATACCGGCTACTGCAACAAGGAAATCGAAAAGCTGTTCACCGAACAGTCGCAGGAGCCCGACATCGACAAGCGAAAAAAGCTGGTGTGGGAGATCGACAAGAAGCTGCAGGAAGACGTGGCGCGGCCGATCATCTTCCACGGCCGGACCGGAACCTGCTGGCAGCCCTATGTCAGGAACGTGACGATCATGTCAAACAGCTCCTACAACGGCTATCGCTACGAAGACGTCTGGATGGACAAATAAGCCGCGTTCCGGGTAGCCTGCCGGCAACCCGCGCAACAACAAGACGGGCGGGATGAAGAGCCATCGCGCTCTGGAGGGAGAAGCCGGGTGTTTGCTTATCTCGTGCGACGCCTTGCTTTGATGCTCGTGACCCTGTTCGGGATCTCGGTCATCATCTTCGTGCTGCTGCGCGTCGTTCCCGGCAACATCGTCGACATCCTGTTCGACGCCGCGGGCTTTGTCGATCCCACCGACAAGGCCAATCTCGAGAAGGAACTCGGCCTCGGCGATCCCATCATCGTGCAGTATTTCAGGTGGATCGGCGGGCTGCTGCACGGCGACCTCGGCTACTCCTACGTCTCCGAGAAGCCCGCTTTGCAGGAGATCCTGCCGCGCATTCCGATCACCGCGAAGCTCGCCGGCCTTGCGCTATTGTTCTCCGCTTCCATCGGCATTCCCCTCGGGGTGATCAGCGCCGTGCATCAGGGCACCAAGCTCGACTATGCGCTGCGCGTCGTCAGCCTGAGCGGGCTTTCGCTGCCCTCGTTCTGGCTGGGGTTGCTCGTGCTGATGGCGTCGGTCTCGCTGTTCGGCACGATGCCGATCTTCAATCCGAACCCCACAACCTGGACCGAGGCACTCGCGATCTATGCGGTGCCGGCGATGGCGGTCGGCTTCCGCAGCGCGGCGCTCACGATGCGCATCACCCGTTCCTCGATGCTGGAGATCCTGCGCCAGGACTATATCCGCACCGCGCGCGCCAAAGGCGCCTCGGAGACCTCGGTGAACTATCACCATGCGCTGAAGAACGCGGTGCTGCCCGTCATCACGGTGATCGGCATCGAGGCGGCGTTCCTGATCGGCGGTCTGATCGTGACGGAAACCGTGTTCAACATTCCCGGCATCGCGCGCTTCCTGGTCGAGGCGCTGCGCTGGCGCGACTATCCGATCGTGCAGAACCTCGTGATGTTGATCGCCGTCGTCGTGGTGTTCACGAACTTCATTGTCGATATGCTGTACGCCGCGATCGACCCGCGCATCCGCTACGGAGACTGATTTGGCGGTCGTCAACTACGATAGCGAACTCAGGCGCGCCGGGGCCTATTCCACCCATGGCTGGCGGCGGCTCGCGTTCCTCGCGCAGCGCCATGTGCTTGGCACCTTCGGCCTCTTCATCATGGTGCTGTTCGTGTGGACGGCGATGTCGGCCGATTTCATCGCGCGCTATGATCCGCTGACGGTGGATTCGGCGCACCGGCTCTCCCCGCCAAGCTGGCAGCACTGGCTCGGCACGGATGCGTTCGGCCGCGACGTCTGGGCCCGCATCGTCCATGGCGCGCGCATCTCGCTCGCGGTCGGCATCGGCTCGACAGCACTCGGCGCCACGCTCGGCGTGATCGTCGGCCTCGTCTCCGGCTATCTCTCCGGCTGGGTCGACCTCGTGTTCCAGCGCGTCACCGACATCCTGCAATCGCTGCCGCTGCTGGTGCTGGCGCTGGTGATGACCGCAGCGCTCGGCCCCTCGCTGCCGAACGTGATCATCGCCATTGCCATTCCGCTGATCCCGACGGTATCGCGCGTGATCCGCGCCAACACGCTGGCATTGCGCGAGCAGCCCTTCGTGGAAGCCGCCAAATCGATCGGCATGAGCGAGACGCGGATCGCGATCCGCCACGTGCTGCCCAACACGCTGGCGCCGCTGATCGTTCTCGCCACCGCACAGCTCGGCTCGACGATCCTGACGGAGGCTTCCCTCTCATTCCTTGGCCTCGGCATTCCCGAGCCCTATCCGTCGTGGGGTCGCATGCTGTCGGAATCGGCGGCCGAATATGTCCGCACCGCGCCGTGGCTCGTGATCTTCCCGGGCATCGCCATCAGCCTCGCCGTGTTCGGCACCAACCTGTTCGGCGATGCCCTGCGCGACATTCTTGACCCGAGGCAGCGCGGCTGATGAGCGTGGTCCACGCCAACGACGTGATCCTGGACGTCAAGGGCCTGAAGACGGTGTTTTTCACCGCGTCCGGCCTGTTCAAGGCGGTCGACGATGTCTCCTTCAATGTCCGCCGCGGCGAGACGCTGGCGATCGTCGGCGAATCCGGGTGCGGCAAGAGCGTGTCGGCGCTCTCCATCATGCGTCTGGTGCCGAATCCGCCCGGCCGGATCGTCGGCGGCGAGGTGGTGCTCGAAGGCACCGACCTGCTGGCGCTCGACGAAGAAGCGATGCGCGGCATCCGGGGCAACCGGATGTCGATGATTTTCCAGGAGCCGATGACCTCGCTCAATCCCGTCATGCGGATCGGCGACCAGATCACCGAAGCGCTGCGGCTGCACCAGAACATGTCGGCTAGGCAGGCCTGGACCCGTGCGGTGGAGATGCTGCATCTGGTGCGCATTCCCGAAGCCGACCGCCGCGCCCGCGAGTATCCGCACCAGCTTTCCGGCGGCATGCGGCAGCGCGCGATGATCGCCATGGCGCTGGCCTGCCGTCCGGCACTGCTGATCGCAGACGAGCCGACCACCGCGCTCGACGTCACCATCCAGGCACAGATTCTCGCGCTGATCGTCGACCTGCAAAAGGAACTCGGCACCGGGCTGATCCTGATCACGCATGATCTCGGCGTGGTCGCGCAGACCGCGCAGCGCGTGATCGTGATGTATGCCGGCAAGAAGGTCGAGGAAGCCGGCGTGGATGATCTCTTCGCCGATCCGCGCCATCCCTATACCCGTGGCCTGATGGCCTCGATGCCGGCCGTGATCTCGCTTGGTGCGAAGAGCAATGCGCGCCTCAACGAGATTCCCGGCATGGTGCCGTCCCTGACGCGCCTGCCGCCCGGCTGCGCCTTCGCACCGCGCTGCCCGCTGGCGATCGAGCGTTGCCGGCATGAATATCCGCCGCTGCAGGATTTCGGCGGCCATCACCGCGCCGCCTGCTGGCGCGCGGCCGAACTGGCGCAGGCATCATGAGCCGGACCCCTCCCCTGCTCGAGGTAAATGACCTCGTCAAGCATTACCCGGTACGCGGCGGCGTGCTGCGCCGGCAGGTCGGCACCGTGCATGCGGTCGATGGAGTGAGCTTTTCGCTCGGCGTCGGCGAGACGCTTGGCCTCGTCGGCGAATCCGGCTGCGGCAAGTCGACGGTGGCGCGAACCGTGCTGCGGCTGGTCGAGCCGACCTCGGGCAGCATCAGGCTCAACGGCACCGATATATCGCCGCTCAGTAAGAGCGAGCTGCGCCCGGTGCGCCGCTCGATGCAGATCGTGTTCCAGGATCCGTTCGCTTCGCTCAATCCGCGCATGACCGCGGGCGACATCGTCGGCGAGCCGCTCAGCGTGCACGGGCTCGCGACGGGCGAAGCCAAGCAGGCGCGCGTCGCCGAACTGTTCCGCCAGGTCGGCCTGCGGCCTGACCAGATGAAGAATTTTCCACACCAGTTCTCCGGCGGCCAGCGCCAGCGCATCTGCATCGCCCGCGCGCTCGCGCTCGGCCCCAGCCTGATCGTCTGCGACGAACCGGTCTCGGCACTCGACGTCTCGATCCAGGCGCAGGTGATCAACCTGTTGATCGACCTGCAGCGCGACCACGGCTTCTCTTACCTGTTCATCGCGCATGACCTTGCCGTCGTGGCGCACATCAGCCACCGCGTCGCCGTGATGTATCTCGGCCGCATTGTCGAAATCGCGGACAAGGCCGAGCTGTTCGCCAACCCGCGCCATCCCTATACGCAGGCGCTGCTGGCGTCCGTGCCGGTCGCGAACCCGAAGATGAAGCGGCTGCGGCCGATGGTCGATGGTGACGTGCCGAGCCCTATCAATCCGCCGTCCGGCTGCGCCTTCCACACCCGCTGCCGCTATGTGATGGACCGCTGCAAGACCGGGCGCCCGGCGCTGGCCGAGGCCGGCACGGGTCACCAGGTGGCATGCTGGCTGAACGACGGCACCGGGCGGCCGGGCTGAGCTACCACCAGACCGGATTGGTCCAGGCGCGGCGGCCCTCGCGGTCCATCACCACGACACGCGCGTAGCCGCCGGGCTGCACCGCATCCAGCGGCAACGTCGCTCGCGTGATATCCGTGCCGATTTGCTGCTTGGCGCGCGAGCCGCGCCCCAGCACCATCACCGCGCTGGCCGGCGAGCAGGCAATCTCGACGGACTCATCGCCATAGACGACGCTCTCGATCACCGGCCCCTGGCTGGAATAATACGCGCCGGCCTTGAGGCTTTCGAGCAGTGCCTCGGGCTCATTGTCCGATGCCCTGACCATGACGAAGCCGCCAAAACAGTCGCGGCAGTGGAAGTGGGCGTCGTCGACGGCACAGATATTGATGCGGCGGCCGGCCGCGTGCAGCTGGTCGAGCAGGACACTGCCATCGCCGCGGTCGGTGCGGACCGCGCTGGTGTGATTGTAGATCTCGACGGCGTGCGCTCCGTCGATGGTGTCCGCGTCCGCCTTGGTCAGCCCATACCAGGCGGGATGCGCAATGGCGAGGAAAGCGCCGGCCGCCAGACAACGCTGCGCCAGCGCCGGGCCGCTTTCGTCCGCTGCCGTCGGCGCGAGATCCTCCGGCAGGCCGACCGCGAGCAAATGCCAGAGATCGCCCAGCGACGTCGCGGGCGCATGCACCTCCGCGCCGAGGATGGTCGTGAAGTTGTTGGTGCGGTAGCGCCGGGTGTCGACGATCGGGAAGCCGTACTTGCCGAGGAAATGATCGGTCAGCGACAGGAAGTCGTAGCCCGCCTCGCGGTAGGCCTCGCACACCGCCTCGGGCGACAGCGCACCGTCGGAGCGGTTGGAGTGGGTGTGGATGTTTCCCTTGAAGAAACGGCCTGATGCAGCAAAGGCGGGATCGACGGGCAAGCGCGGGCTCCTTGGCGTGGCGGTCCGAAGGATATTGCAGCAATTTGAACAAGGGATGGCGGAGGGGTCACGCCGCCGCCTGGATCTCGATGACGATCTTGCCCGTCGTGACCTGTTCCCCCTCGGCGACACCGATCGATGCCACCGTGCCGGCGACGCCGGCGGTGTGCACGTGCTCCATCTTCATCGCCTCCAGTGTCATCACGGGCTGGCCGGCAGCGACTTTCTCGCCGGGCTTGACCAGCACCGAGACCACGCGGCCGTTCATCGCGGCGCGGACCTTGCCGTCGCCGCCCGCGGCAGCCGCGGATTCCGGCGCGGCCAGCGTCAGATCGAGAACTTCCGCCGTGACGCCCCGGTGCAAAAAGTACAGCCTATCGTCGCGGCTGCGCAGGAACCTGGCCGACTGCATCACGCCGTCATGGCGGAAGCGGATGCTGCCATCTTCCAGCGCCTCGATGTCGAAGCGGTGCGTATCGCCATTGCGGCCGGCGACATAGCCGCCGTCGCGCTCGCGCACGATTTCGATTTCATGGGTCTTGCCGCGAAGCGCGAACCGCGTGGCGAGCGGGAATGTCGGGGCCAGCGAACGGCCGGCGCGCCACGGCGGGGCATGGGGATGGCTGACATAGAGCAGCAGCGCCGCAAGCGCAGCCTCGCGCATCTCATCGGCGGTCGAGGCCAGCAGCGCGTCGCGGTGATTGCCGATGAAAGCCGTGGTCGCCTCGCCCCTGGCAAAGGCGGGATGGCGCAGGCAGGAGATCAGAAAACCCTGGTTGGTGGTGACGCCGAAAGCTTCGACCTCTTCCAGCCCGCAGATCAACCTGCCGCGCGCCTGGTCGCGCGTGGCGCCGTGGCTGATGACCTTGGCGATCATCGAGTCATAGAACGGCGGGATCTGCGAGCCGGATTGCAGCGCATGCTCGACGCGCAGGTTTTGCGGCATTGCCCAGCGCAGCATGGTGCCGGACTGCGGCATGAAATCATGCCCGGCGTCCTCCGAGCAGAGCCGCACCTCGATGGCGTGGCCGTCGAAGCGGATGTCCTCCTGCTTCAGGCCAAGCGGCTCGCCGGCGGCGACGCGCAGCTGCAGCTCGACCAGATCAAGCCCGGTGACGGCCTCGGTGACGGGATGCTCGACCTGCAGGCGCGTGTTCATTTCCATGAAATAGAACGCACCGCTCTCGTCGAGCAGAAACTCGAGCGTGCCGGCGCCCTCATAGCCGATCGCCTTGACGGCCGCGACCGCGACGTCGCCCATGCGCGCGCGCAGCTGCGGCGATACCGCCGGCGATGGCGCCTCCTCGATCAGCTTCTGGTGCCGGCGCTGCACCGAGCAGTCGCGCTCGCCGAGGTGTATCGCGTTGCCGTGACGATCGCCAAAAACCTGGATCTCGACATGGCGGGGATCGGCGATGGCGCGTTCGAGGATGACCGCGGGATCGCCGAACGCGCCCTGCGCTTCCGACCGCGCGCTCCGCAGCGCATCCGGAAATGACGAAGCGTCGGCGACCAGCCGCATGCCGCGGCCGCCACCGCCGGCGACCGCCTTGATCATCACGGGAAAGCCGATCTTGCCGGCTTCCGCCAGCATTGCGGCGTCACTCTGATCGGCGCCCTGGTAGCCGGGCACACAAGGAACGCCGGCCTTCTGCATGATCTCCTTGGCGCCGGCCTTGTTGCCCATCGCCCTGATCGCCTCCGGCGATGGACCGATGAACACCAGCCCGGCATCGCGGCAGGCCTGCGCGAAATCCTCATTTTCAGCGAGAAAGCCGTAGCCGGGATGCAGCGCGCTGGCGCCGCTCGCTTTCGCCGCCTCGATGATCGCATCGATGCGCAGGTAGGATTGCGCCGGCAGCGCCTCGCCGATGCGGACGGCGGTGTCGGCCTCGCGCACATGCCGGGCATCGCGATCGGCATCGGAATAGACCGCGACCGTGCCGTAGCCGAGGCGCTTGGCGGTACGCATGATGCGCAGCGCGATCTCGCCGCGGTTGGCGATCAGTATCTTGAAGAACGGCGTCCGGCTCGTGCCCATTGGTCCCTACCCTGCCTGGGCCGCACGCGCCGGCTCCTCGCCCGAGAGCGGGACGAGACCAAGTTGCTCGAACAATCTTGTGTCCGCCGCCGCACCTGCATTGCCGGCGGTCAGCAGGCGATCGCCGGTGAAGATCGAATTGGCGCCGGCCATGAAGCACAGCGCTTGCGTACAGGCCGACATGCTCTCGCGGCCCGCCGACAGGCGGACCATCGAGCGCGGCATGGTGATGCGCGCAGCCGCCACCGTCCGCACGAACTCGATATCGTCGATCTGCGCCTGCGGCGCGCCGGACAGGCGATCACCTTGTCTGGTCCCCTTGATCGGCACCAGGGCATTGACCGGCACGCTCTCGGGATGCTGCGGCAATGTGGCGAGCGAATGGATGAAGCCGACGCGATCGGCCCGCGTTTCGCCCATGCCGACGATGCCGCCGCAGCATACCGAAATGCCGGACGCCCGCACCCGCTCCAGCGTATCCAGCCGGTCCTGGAACGTGCGGGTCGTGATGACGTTGCCGTAATTCTCCGGACTGGTGTCGATGTTGTGATTGTAATAGTCGAGCCCGGCTTCCTTCAGCCGCCGTGCCTGCTCGCTGGTCAGCATCCCCAGCGTCATGCAGGTTTCAAGCCCCAGCGCGCGGACGCCGGCGACCATCTCGACCACCTTGTCCATGTCGCGGTCCTTCGGCTCGCGCCAGGCCGCGCCCATGCAGAAGCGCTGGGAGCCTGCGGCCTTGGCCTCCGCCGCCGCGCGCAGCACAGCCGGGACGTCCATCAGCTTGCCGGCATCGAGGCCGGACTTGTGATGGACCGATTGCGAGCAGTAGCCGCAATCCTCCGGGCAACCGCCGGTCTTCACCGACAACAGGGTGCAGAGTTGGACCTCGCCGGCGGCGTGCCAGCTTCGGTGCGTCTGTTGTGCGCGCCACATCAAGTCAAGGAACGGCAGGTCGAACAACGCCGCGATCTCGGCCCGCGTCCAATCGGTACGCAAAGTATCGGAATACGCCTCCGCAGGAGATAGAGCAGCGGGTTTGGTTGCGATCTGATCGTGCAGGGGCATTTCATATCCGTGTGCTTGGCGGCCGGCTGGCGCGGGACGAGAGGCCCGCTGTGAAGCACAGGGATCGCTGCTCCGCAAATCACCTCTCATGGACGGGCCACCGAAAACTGCATGCGCTGCGGCGTGCGGCCATCGCCCTCCCGGCAGATCGCCAGCACTTCGGACAGGATGGCGCGGGTGTCGCGCGGATCGATGACTCCGTCATCGAGGACGCGCGCCGAGGTCGAGAACACGTCCATCTGCCCGTCGAACACGCCGACGATCTGCGCCTTCATCGCCTCAAGCTGCTCCCTGGCAACCGGTCTGCCGCGCCGTGCGGCGGCGGCCTCGGTGACGATCGCCATGGTCTCGGCCGCCTGCTCGCCGCCCATCACGGCGGTCTTCGCGTTGGGCCAGGAGAAGCAGAAGCGCGGATGGAAGCCGCGGCCGCACATGCCGTAATTGCCGGCGCCGAAGGACGCGCCGCAATAGATGGTGATCTGCGGCACGGTCGCCGATGTCACGGCCTGGATCATTTTGGAGCCGTGCTTGATCATGCCGGCCTCTTCATAGTCGCGGCCGACCATGTAGCCGGTGGTGTTGTTCATGTAGAGGATCGGCGTCTTCGACTGGCAGCAGGCCTGGATGAAGTGCGTCGCCTTGTTGGCGCCGGGCACGTCGAGCGGGCCGTTGTTGGTGATGATGCCGATCGCCTGCCCCTCGATGCGGGCATGGCCGCAGACGGTAGCCGGTCCGTACTTAGGCGAGAATTCCGTGAAGTCGGAATCATCGACGAAGCGCGCGATGGCCTGGCGCATGTCGACCGGGCGCTTGTGGTCAACGGGCATGATGCCGAGCAATTCTTCGGCGTCGTAGCGCGGCGGACGGAAGTTGCCCTGCGCGAGTTTGGGCCGGTCCCATTCGAGCTTGCCCATGATCTCGCGCGCGATGCGCAAGGCGTCGCGGTCGTCCTCGGCGAGATAATCTCCAAGGCCGGAGACCTGCGTGTGCATCTCGGCGCCGCCGAGCTCTTCCTCGGTGGCGATCTCGCCGGTCGCCGCTTTCAACAGCGGCGGCCCGGCAAGGAACGCGCGGGTGCGGCCGCGCACCATCACGATGTAATCGGAAAGGCCAGTTTGATATGCACCGCCCGCAGTGGAGGAGCCGTGCGTGACGGTGACGACTGGCAACCCGGCCGCCGACAGCCGCGCCAGATTGCGAAAAATGTTGCCGCCGCGGATAAAATCCTCGACGCGGTAGCGCAGCAGGTTGGCGCCGGCGCTTTCGACCAGTTGCACGTAAGGCAGCCTGTTCTCCAGCGCCAATTCCTGCACGCGCAGGGTCTTGTCCAGCCCGAACGGCTGCAGTGCGCCGGCGTCGATACCGGCGTCATTGGCGCTGACCATGCAGCGGATGCCGGCGACGAAGCCGATGCCGGCGATCACGCCGCCGCCGGGCACGCTCTTCTCCGCATCGGGAACATCGAACATGTAGCCGGCGAGCGTGGAAAGCTCCAGGAATGGCGAGCCAGGGTCGAGCACCAGCGCCACGCGCTCGCGGGGCAACAGCTGCCCGCGCTTGTGGAAGCGGTCCTTGGCGGCGGCGGATGCCGCGCGGGTGCGATCTTCCAGCGCCCGCATCCGCGCAATCAGCGCCAGCATGCCCTCGCGGTTGGCCTTGTAGGCCGCGCTGCCGGTGGCGATGGTGTTGTCGATGATGGCCATTACTCTATCCTACCCGTCATTCCGGGGCGCGTAGCGCGAGCCCGGAATCCATAACCACCATCGTGAGTATGGATTCCGGGCCTGCGCCTTCGGCGCATCCCGGAATGACTGCGAGGATGGCTCAATGCCGCACCCCGAAAATCCGCCGTGCCTCTGCCGGACTCGCAATCTCGCGCCCGGCGTTGCGGGCACAGGTCGCCAGCGCCTCGACGAGCTGTCCGTTGGACGTCACCTTGGTGCCATCGCCGAGATAGAAGGTATCCTCCAGTCCCGAGCGCAGATGGCCGCCGAGATCGGCGCAGCGCTGGTGCAGCGGCCAGATCTCGCCGCGGCCGATGGCGGTGACCTGCCAGTGCGCCTCCGGGCGCTTCAGCTTGATCAGGATCGGCAGCAGATCGGGATCGGCCGGCATGCCGGAAGCGACGCCCATGACGAAATTGTATTCGAGCGGGCCGGAATACATGCCGGTCTGCACGTACATGCCGACCGCACGCACGATGCCGACGTCAAAGCACTCGAACTCGGGAACGGTGCCGGCGTCGTCCATGGCGTCGAGAAAATCCTGTATCTTCTCGACCGAATTGTCGAACATCATCGGCGGCCAGGCCCAGCTGTTGTCGGCCTTCACCTTCAGATAATTCAGCGAGCCGGCATTGCAGGCGGCAATCTCGGGCTTTGTCTCGCGCACGCAGGCGAGCGGTCCCTCGTAGTGCGGCCCTGACGTGCCCGTCGTATGGTTGATGATCACGCCCGGACAGGCTTCGCGGATCGCCTGCTGGATTTCCTTGCTGACGGCGACTTCCCAGGACGGCAGGTGTCCCTTCCCCGGCGCCTGCTGGCGCAGGTGAATATGCATGATGCTGGCGCCGGCATCGAAGGCAGCCCGCGCCTCGCGCGCCATCTGCTCGGGCGTCACCGGCACGTTGTGCTGTTTCGGGTCTGTGAGCACGCCGTTCAGCGCGCAGGTGATGACGGCCTTGTCGCTCATGATGCTCGTTCCAGATGCGTTGCGGGCATGATGGTGGCTTCGCCAGTCAACCTCTTGCGTTCACGCGCTGTCGGTGCATCGCAGCAAGCCGTTGCCTGCAAAGCCCAAATTTCCAGGCCCCCACCGCGGCAATAACGCGCATCAAACATTGCTCTGTGTCAAGCCGGCTGCCGGCCGACCGCGTATTCGTCCAGTCGAACTGAACGGTGGAGAACGGCATGAACTATACGGACCTGCTGCTGAGCCTCGCGAGCTACCCCGACAATACGCCGGCGGCGGCGGTCGATCTCGCGGTTGATTTTGCCGGCGCGATCGGCGCAAGACTGTCGGCGATCGCCTGCGAGATCAAGATCGACGTGCCCGGCAGCTTGATCGCCCCCGCCTTGATCAATCTGCCGGCAATGGCCGATGCGGAAGCCAAAAAGGGGCGGGAGCAGGCCGAGGCGGCGCTGACGGCGTTCCAGAAAGCCGCGGAAAACAAGGACGTGTTCGAGGAGCGGATCCTCGGCCAATGTCGCGCGCCGCAGCTTCCGGGACTGCTGACCGAATATGCGCGGCTGCGCGACCTCACCATCGTGCCGGCCGAAGCCAATGATTTGGGTGATCAGCCCAACGCCGAGGCGCTGATCTTCGAATCGGGCCGGCCCGTGCTGATGCTGCCGCGCGAACCGCGAAAGCCCTTTGCGCTGAACACCGCCACCGTCGCATGGGACTTCAGCCGGCCGGCGGCACGCGCGGTCGGCGACGCGCTGCCGCTGCTGGTCAAGGCCAAGCGCGTTCACATCGTCACCGTCACCAACGAGAAGCGCATCGATACCAGCCGCTCGGGCCCTGAACTAGCCAAGCATCTCGCCCGTCATGGCGTCGACGTGATCCTGGAGAACGTCGATATCGCCGGCCGCTCGATCGGCGAGGCGCTGCAGGCGGCAACGCGCGTGCACGACAGCGACCTGCTGGTGATGGGCGCCTATGGGCATTCGCGCCTGCGGCAATTCCTGCTGGGCGGCGCGACCCGCAGCGTGGTCTCCAACCCGCCGCTGCCGGTGCTGCTGTCGCACTAACGCGCGGCAAGTCAGGACAGCACGGCGTCTCCGCTGCGATAGATGGCGAGATCCCGCGAGCCCGAGAAGATCGCGCGCGGCTTCAGGCCGTAAAAGCGGCGGATCGAGTGGCTGAAGTGGGTGGAGTCGGGATAGCCGATGTCCTGCGCGAGGTGCGCGAGATTGATATCCTGGTTGGCGAAGTGCAGCAGATGCCGCGCGCGCTTCCAGGCGCGGAAGGAGCGGAAGGCGATCCCGGTCTCTTCCTTGAACAGATGCAGGAACCGCGAGGACGACAGTCCCGCTTCCGTCGCGCAGCACGCGGCCGTCACCGGCTCGCCGGAGAATTTTCCGATCCGGGCGATGGCGCGGACCACGCGCGGATCAAGCGCGCGCCGTGGCAGCGCCTCGCCAAAGCACATGGTGTCGAACATGGCGCTGGTGATGTCGTCGCCATTCCTGCGGTTGCGCAGCATCTCGTAGGCGGCGCGGATCTTCGAGATGAACGCGCCCTGCTCGGGTCCGGCCAGGCGCCTCGTAAGGTCATCCAGCACACCGGGACGCAGGCTCTCCGGTTCGATCAGAACGGCGATCGCGGAGCGATGGTCGCTCGCGATGGTGTGGCGGACGTTCGGCGGGACGACCAAGAGTTCGCCATAGCGCTCGCCGCCGTCGGCCGTGGTGACCCAAAGGCCGCCCTTGAGCGAGACATAGGCGTTGAATGCGCCCTGGCAACGCTCGCGCGGCCTGCCCACCAGCCCGGCATACAGCACCCGCTCCGGCGTGATCAGCATCAAATGACCGGATTCGCGGCCTTTGTCGTCCATGGTGCATCCTCCTCGCGCGGCTCTTTTTCGACCGCTGCGATGGTTGTGACCATAACGGAAAATCGGGCCCTGTCACGGCAGGAAACGCCATATCAGATGTATACCAGAACGCAGTTAAATACGGCGCGAGACGTCACGCCCTGACCCGCGGCGCAACGTTCTGATCGACGCCGGCCTTGCGTTCCGCCGCTACCGCCCTCTTGTAGCCATCGCGCTCGCGCAGGCGCGCCCAATAGGCGGCGACATTGGGACCGAAATCCTTGGCGAGGCCAATGTTTTCGGCGAGCCGCAATGCATAGCCGTTGACGATGTCGGCGGCGGTGAAGCGACCGGCGCACAACCATTGGGAACTGGCGGTTGCAGCTTCCACCGCGCGCAGGCGGCCGAGGAACCATTTGGCGTAGTCGCCGGCCACCTGCGGATTGCGGCGCTCCTCCGGCTCAAGCTGGCTGTAACGGAGCACCAGCGTCTGCGGAAAGGTCAGCGTGGCGTCGGAAAAATACATCCAGTTCAGGAACGCGCCATAGGCAGGGTCGTCGAGATCGACGACCAGCGGCGTCGGCCCGTGTTTGGTGCCGAGGTAGTAACAAATGCCGGACGACTCCGTCATCCTGGTCTCGCCGTCGACCATGAAGGGAATGGTGCCGAGCGGATTGATGGCGAGGTACTCCTTGGCGAAGACGCGCGGCGGGAACGGCAGCATCTTCAACTCATAGGCAAGCCCCATCTCCTCCAGCATCCAGAGCGGGCGGAATGAGCGGGCGCCGTCGCAGTGGTAGAGCGTGATCATCAGGCATTTCCCTTCTTCAGGTCCGGCAGGATACCCATCATCTTGCACAATACCATCAGCATCACTTCGTCGGCGCCGCCGCCGATCGAGGTGAGGCGAAAATCGCGATAGGCGCGGCTGACATGGGTCTCGTTCATGAAACCCATACCGCCCCAATATTGCAGGCAGGCGTCGGTGACCTCGCGGCCGAGCCGTCCGGCCTTCAGCTTCGCCATGCTGGCGAGCTTGGTGACGTCCTCGCCGGCTACCAACCGCTCGGCAGCGCGATAGACCAGCGAGCGCAACAGCTCGACCTCGGTCTGCATTTCCGCCAGCTTGAAGTGCACCACCTGGTTGTCGAGGATGGTGCCGCCAAACGCTTTGCGGCCGCGGGTGTATTCGATCGTCTCGTCGATGACGACTTCCAGCGCTTTCAGGCAGGAGGCTGCGCCCCACAGCCGCTCCTCCTGGAACTGGATCATCTGGTAGGTGAAGCCCGCCCCCTCCTCGCCGATGCGGTTGCGCTTGGGTACGCGGACATTGTCGAAGAATATCTGGGCGGTGTCGGAGGAGCGCATGCCGAGCTTGTCGAGCTTGCGCGCGATCTGCACACCCTTGCTCTTCATGGGCACGCAGATCAGCGACTTGTTGCGGTGGACCTGGCCGTCGCTGGTGTTGGCCAGGAGGCAAATCCAGTCGGCCTGCGTGCCGTTGGTGATCCACATCTTGCCGCCGTTGATGACGTAGTCGTCGCCGTCGGAGCGCGCCTGCGTCTTGATCGAGGCGACGTCGGAGCCCGCGCCGGGCTCGGAGACGCCGATGCAGGCAACGGCATCGCCGGCGATCGCGGGCGCCAGGAATTCGCGCCGCAGTTCGTCCGAGCCGAACCGCGCCAGCGCGGGTGTCGCCATGTCGGTCTGCACGCCGATCGCCATCGGCACGCCGCCGCATTTGATGGCGCCGAGCTCTTCCGCCATCATCAATGCGTAGGAATAATCCAATCCCTGCCCGCCGAATGCTTCCGGCTTGTTGAGGCCAAGGAAGCCGAGGTTGCCGAGTTTCTTGAACAGCTCATGCGCGGGGAAAATATCGTTCTTTTCCCATTCGTCGACATGCGGATTGATCTCGGCCGCGATGAATTTCTGCAGGGCGCGGCGCGGTTCGTCGTGTTCGGCGGTGAAGAGCATGGCTTCTTTCCAACTCCGGTCCCTATCGATCGTCATGGCCGGGCTCGTCCCGGGCACGACGGAGCAAAACTCACAGGCCCATCTGCCTCGAGGCGAGATCCTTCATGATCTCCTCCGTGCCGCCGCCGATGGCGTTGACCTTGACCTCGCGGTAGATGCGCTCGACCTTGACGCCGCGCATGAAGCCGGCGCCGCCGAAAATCTGCACCGCCTCGGAGGCGCAGAACGCCATGGTTTGCGTCGCCATGTTCTTCATCATGCAGATCTCCGCGACCGGGCTTTCGCCCTGCCCGAGCCGCCAGGCGAGCAGTTCCAGCATCGATTGGCTCGCCGCCACGCGCTGCGCCATGTCGACGATCTTGTGGCGGATCACCTGATGCTGCGCGATCGGCTTGCCGAAGGTCTTGCGCTCCCTGGCGTAGGCGATGGCCTCATCGACACAGACGTGCGCGAAGGCCGTGCAGCCCGCCGCCATGCCCATGCGCTCGCTGTTGAAATTCTGCATGATGATCTTGAAGCCGTGGCCTTCCTCTCCGATCAGGTTTTCGGCCGGCACGCGGCATTCGTCGAAATGCAAGGTCGCGGTGTCGGAGGCCCACCAGCCCATCTTCTTGAGCCTGGTCCGCGACAGGCCTGGCGTGTCGCCGGGGATCAGCAGCAGGCTGACGCCGCCAGCGCCGTCGCCGCCGGTGCGCACGGCGACGGTGAGATAATCGGCGCGCATGCCCGAGGTGATGAAGGTCTTTTCGCCATTGACGACATAGTGGTCGCCGTCGCGCCGCGCTCTGGTGCGCAGATTGGCGACATCGGAGCCGCCGCTCGGCTCGGTGATGGCGAGCGCGGAAATCTTCTGCCCGGAGAGTATCTCCGGCAGCACGCGCGCCTTCACCTCCGGCCGCGCGGCGCGCGCAATCGGCGGCGCGCCTATCGTGTGGCTGTTCAGGCTGGCGGAAACGCCGCCCGCGCCGGCGCGCGCCAGTTCCTGCGACGCGACGATCTTCATGAACTGGTCGGCGCGCACGCCGCCATATTCCTCGGGAAAGCCAAGCCCGAGCAGTCCAATTTCAGCGGCCTTGACGTACAACGAGCGCGGAAACTCGCCGGCCTCGTCCCATTCGCTGGCATAGGGCTCGATCTCGCGCGCCACGAAGCGGCGCATCACGTCGCGAAAGGCCTCGTGATCCTGTGTATAGAACGGGCTCTGCGCCGGGGTGCGTTCGAGCATGATGTCCTCCGGAAGGCTCTTGACGTTGCCTTGATTTGGCGGCGGCTCACTTGCGTTAAGCCGCTGGCGATGATCGCACGGCGATGGCTCCGCCGCATCCGCCTTGTCGCACCAGCCTGTCAACACAAGACCGGCTCGGTGCGCCTCCCGTAGCTTCGTGGCCAAATAACCAAGCCAAAATCGGCCTTTAGCCGGGGAGGATGCGCCGTGATCCGATCGAGCCAGCTTGCCTTCGCCCTGCTTTCCCTTAGCCTTGCAACACCGGTGCTGGCCGAGCAGCCCGGGATCACCGACACCGAAATCAAGTTCGGCAATATCATGCCCTATTCCGGCCCGGCCTCGGCGCTCAGCGTCACCGGCAAGGCCTTCGCCGCCTATTTCGACTCCGTCAACGAGAAGGGCGGCGTCAACGGACGCAAGCTCAACATGATCTCGCTCGACGACGGCTTCTCGCCGCCGAAGACGGTCGAGGCGACGCGCCGGCTGGTCGAGAACGATGGCGTCGCCTTCATGTTCGGCACCATGGGAACGGCGCCGAGTTCGGCGACCGCCAAATATCTCAATGGCGCCAAGGTGCCGCACCTGTTCCTGATCAGTTCTGCCTCGAAGTGGAACGACCCGCAGAACCAGCACTGGCTGATGGCGCTGCCCTGGGCGCCGAACTACATCGAGGAAGCCGGCATCGAGGTGCGCTACGCGCTGTCGAAAAATCCCAATGCGCGCTTTGCGATCCTCTACCAGAACGACGACGCCGGGAAGGATTACCTCAACGGCGTGAAAAAGGCGCTCGGCGCCGATGCCGACAAGCGGATCGCGCTGGCTTCGAGCTTCGAAGTCGCCGATCCCACGGTGGACTCGCATATCCTCACGCTCGCCAACACCAAGGCCGATGTGTTCTTGATCTACAGCGTGACGCCGCGCGCCTGTGCGCAGGCGATCCGCAAGCAGCACGAAACCGGCTGGCGGCCGATGCGCTTCCTGGCCTCGGGCTGCGCCAACAAGGAAACGGTGATGGTGCCGGCGGGTCTTGAGGCCGCAACCGGCATCATGTCGGTCGGCTCGCTGAAGCCGTACTCGGCCGACTCGAAAGACCCCGACGTCGTCGCGTACCGCGAGTTCATGAAGGCGCGGCTGCCCAATGCCGACCCGGCGAACCTCGCCGCCGGCTACGGCTATATGGTGGCGCAGGCGCTGGTGGTGGTGCTGCAGCAATGCAAGAACGACCTCAGCCGCGAGAACATCATGGCCCAGGCGGCGAACCTGAAGGACGTCTCGCTGCCGCTGCTGTTGCCGGGCGTGAAGCTCAACACCTCGCCGACCGACTACCGCCCGATCAAGGACGGTTATATGCTCGAGTTCCGCGACAACCAGTTCAACGTGGTCAGCGAATTGCTGCGCGGCTCCTGAGCGGTTGGAGCGGCAAGCAACAGGCTCGCGGGAGAAGCGCCGATGTCCACCCGTTACTATGACTGGATCGCCCATCACGGCCGCCGCACGCCGGGCAAGACCGCGCTGGTCGACCTCGCCAGCGACCGCCGCTTCTCCTATGCCGAGCTTGACCAGCGCGTCGCGCGGCTGGCGAGCCACCTGCGCGATGCCCTGAAGGTCGCACGCGGCGACCGCGTGGCGGTGCTGGCGCTCAACACCACCGACACGATGGAGGTACAGTTCGCCTGCTTCCGGCTTGGCGCGGTGTTCCTGCCGCTGAACAATCGCCTCACCGTGCCGGAGCTGCAGTTCATCGTCGGCGATGCCGCGCCGAAGGTGATGATCCACGATGCCGATCTCGCCGAGACCGCGCTGACCGTTGCAAAACTCTGCAATGTCGCATCTGCGCTCAGGTTCGGTCCCGGCGGCTCCTATGAGGCCGGCATCGCGGCGGCAAGGCCGCTCGACAAGGCCGAGGTCGTCACGCTCGATGACGTCTCTACTATCATGTACACCTCGGGCACCACCGGCCTGCCGAAGGGCGCCATCATCACCCACGGCATGACGTTCTGGAACTGCGTCAATCTCGGCGGCCCCGCCTACATCACGCCGGCCTCGGTGCTGCTCACGGTGCTGCCGCTGTTCCACACCGGCGGGCTGAACTGCTACACCAATCCGGTGCTGCATGCCGGCGGCACCGTGCTGATCATGCGCACGTTCGATCCGGGCGAGGCCATGCGGCTGATCAGCGATCCCGCCGTGGGCATCAACGTGTTCTTCGGCGTGCCCTCGATCTATCAGTTCATGGCGCAGCATCCGGCGTTCGCGAGCTCCGACTTCAGCCGCCTTGTGATTGGCGGCGTCGGCGGCGCGCCGATGCCGGTGCCGCTGCTCAAGACGTGGGAAGCACGCGGCGTCGCGCTGCAGCAGGGCTATGGCATGACGGAAACCTCGCCCGCGGTGATGGTGCTCGACAAGGAGGACGCGGCGCGCAAGGCCGGCTCCTCCGGCAAGCCGGTGCTGCACACCGAGGTGCGGATCGTGCGGCCCGACGGCAGCGACGCCGGCGTCGGCGAACTCGGCGAGCTCTGGGTCAGGGGCCCGAACGTCACGCCCGGTTATTGGAACCGGCCGGACGCCAATCAATCCTCGTTCACCGACGGCTGGCTGCACACCGGCGATGCGACGCGCATCGACGAGGACGGTTTTTACTACATCGTCGACCGCTGGAAGGACATGTACATTTCCGGCGGCGAGAACGTCTATCCGGCCGAGGTCGAGAGCGTGCTGCATCAGCTCACCGCCGTGGCGGAAGCCGCCATCATCGGCATCCCCAGCGAGCAATGGGGCGAGGTCGGCATGGCTGTTATTGCAGTGAAGCCGGGCCACGCGCTGACGCCGGCCGACATCCACGCGCACTGCGCCGCCAATCTCGCCAGGTTCAAATGCCCGCGGCTGATCGAATTCGTCGACGCCCTGCCGCGCAACGCGACGGGCAAGATCCACAAGCCGACCTTGCGCAAACAGTTCAATGTGGCGAAGCCGACGGATGCCAGCGCAGCGGCTTCGTAGGTGACGCGGCTCTTCGTCACTGCGGGGAGCGATGACGGCGGTGGGAGGCGCTACCCCTGCAGGAACAGCGCGAACGGCTCTTCCGTCGTCTTGCGCAGGTGCCCGCGGTAGGTTGCGTAGTTCGCATCGTCCTTGTTGACCCGGCCAAGCGAAGGGCTTGCAATCAGCTTGATCGGCAGGAACGCGATGGGTGCGGCGATCGGCGTCAGCAGCGAGCCGCGGCCGGCGAGCAGCGTGGTGATGATGCCATACATCTCGCCCAGAATGGTCGGGCGCGACACCGTGATCAGCCGGTGCTGGCCGTGGCGGTTGGTGACGAGATAGATGTGGCCGGACTGGTTCGGCACCGCGACCTCGCCATACTGGGTGTAGGCAGCGTCCAGCCTTTCGCCCTCGCGGAACACCAGCGACGAGGACGGCGCATCCCAGGCGATGTCGGTGCGGTAGGCGTAGATCGCTTCCTTGTCGCCGAAGGACGGCCGCACCGTGATGTAGGCGCCCTCCAGCCACGCGACCGCACGGCGCGAATAGGCGCCGAGGCCGTCGGGCGAGACCTCGCCATTGGCGGCGGCGACCGGCGGCGCAACGTCGTGACCCTTGCCCTTGCGCAGGGGAACGCCGAGTGCCTGCTCCAGCCGCACGGTGGTGGCGAGCGTGAACGGCCGGCGCCCGCCGAGCACCTTTTCCAGCGTCGAAAGGCTGAGCTTGGCCTGTTCGGCCAGCGCCTGCCGGGAGATGCGGCGACGGGCGAGCTCTTCGCGAACCAGTTCGGCGACCTGCCGGCTTTGCTCGGCGGAAAGCTGCTTGTCCGGCGACGGCATCCATTCTCCCTTCGATTCCATCCCATTCTAGCAGACGGACATTTCCGCACAAAACCGTAACCGGCCGTACGGCAGCGCCTGACAGCGCCGGCCGGCGTCCGGCGGTGGCTGAACAATGCCGATCATTCGGCTCGCGAAGCAGGGCGCGTTCTCGAAGGATGGCGGCTGTGGATACCTTCCCCTTCCGGAGTCTCTCCCCATGACCGCCCTCGATGATTTCGACGTTGCCGCGAGCCCCCGGCTGTGGCGCGCCGCCAAATTCCTGCTATTCATTTTGACCGAAGGCGCCGCCGTCGCCCTGATCGGCTTCGCCGCGCTGTTCGTGAACTTCCATCCGGCCTGGTCGGCCAGCCTGCCGTCGTCGGCGTTGACGCGGCCGGGCGATGCCAAGTCCGGCGCGCTGCTGCTCAAGCGCGAGGACGGCTACTCCGAAGCAATCCGGCTCGGCGTCGATGTCGACCTCACCGTGTCGGGCCCGACCATCCGCGCCCGCGTGACGCAGCTGTTCCGGAATCCGACCCAGGACTGGGTGGAAGCGGTCTACGTTTACCCACTGCCGCCGGGCGGCGCGGTCGATACGCTGAAGATGGTGGTCGGCGACCGCGTCGTGGTCGGCGAGATCAAGGAGCGCCAGCAGGCCCGCATCATCTATGAGCAGGCCAAGGCGAACGGCCAGAAGGCGGCGCTGACCGAGCAGGAGCGGCCGAACATCTTCACCAACTCCGTCGCCAATATCGGCCCCGGCGAAACCGTGCTGGTGCAGATCGAGTACCAGGAGCCGGTGCACCAGTCCGGCAATACGTTCTCCGTGCGGGTGCCGATGGTGGTAGCGCCGCGCTACAATCCCGCACCGATCGTGCAGAGCGTCGAGTTCAAGCCCAATGGCGGCTGGGGCGTGGCCGCGAACGATCCGGTGCCGGATCGCGACCGCATCACGCCGCCGGTGCTCGATCCCGCCGAGAATGCGCCGGTCAACCCGACCGCGATCACCGTGCGCCTGCAGGCCGGCTTTCCGCTCGGCGAGGTGAAGAGCCACCATCACCAGGTCAGGATCGAAAAGGCCGACGACTCCTCGCAGGTGATCCGGCTTGCCGAAGGCGTCGTGCCGGCCGATCGCGATTTCGAGCTGAGCTGGACGCCCGCCGCCGAGAAGGCGCCGTCGATCGAGCTGTTCCGCGAACATGTCGGCGATGCCGACTACCTGCTCGCCTATGTCACGCCCCCGTCGGTCGACAATGCAACGCAAAAGCCGATGCCGCGCGAGGTGATCTTCGTGATCGACAATTCCGGCTCGATGGGCGGCACATCGATCGCGCAAGCCAAGGCCAGCCTCATCTACGCGCTCGGCCGCCTGCAGCCGACTGACCGTTTCAATGTGATCCGCTTCGATCACACCATGGACATGCTGTTTCCAGGACCGGTGCCGGCAGACAGCGCACATATCGGCAATGCGAAGTCCTATGTTGGCCAGT
>DATLXL010000028.1:0-81468 GCA_035575905.1 Bradyrhizobium sp.
GAACATCATCGCCAACCCGAACTGCTCGACCGCGCAGCTCGTGGTCGCGCTAAAGCCGCTGCACGACAAGGCGACCATCAAGCGCGTGGTGGTCTCGACCTATCAGTCGGTGTCGGGCGCCGGCAAGGATGCGATGGACGAACTGTTCTCGCAGACCAAGGCCGTCTACACCAACGACGAACTGGTCAACAAGAAATTCCCGAAGCGCATCGCCTTCAACGTCATCCCCCACATCGACGTCTTCATGGAGGACGGCTACACCAAGGAAGAGTGGAAGATGATGGCGGAGACCAAGAAGATTCTTGATCCCAAGATCAAGCTGTCCGCCACCTGCGTGCGCGTGCCGGTGTTTGTCGGCCACTCGGAGGCCGTCAACATCGAGTTCGCCAATCCGATCACGCCGGACGAGGCGCGCGACATCCTGCGCCGCGCGCCGGGCTGCCTCGTCATCGACAAGCTCGAGCCGGGCGGCTACGTCACGCCGTATGAGGCGGCCGGCGAGGACGCCACCTATATCAGCCGCATCCGCGAGGACGCCACGGTCGAGAATGGCCTTGTGCTGTGGTGCGTTTCCGACAATCTCCGCAAGGGCGCCGCGCTCAACGCGATCCAGATTGCGGAAGTCCTGATCAACCGTAAGTTGATCAGCGCCAAGAAGAAGGCGGCGTAGGACGGAAAGCCGGAGAGTCGCCAATGACCGAGCAGCCGGCTTCCTCTTCCTACCGGCCGAATCCAAGACTCAAGAAGGTCGAGCGCGGCTTCGAAACGCTGCTGTTCAACAGCCGCTGGCTGATGGCGCCGATCTATCTCGGCCTCGTCGTCAGCCTCGCGGTGCTCCTGCTCAAATTCGGCATGGTGCTTTTCGAGTTCATCGTCCATGCGCCGGGCTCCAAGGAAAGCGACATCATCCTCGGCGTGCTCTCGCTGATCGACCTGTCGCTGACCGGCAATCTGATCCTGATCGTGGTGTTCTCCGGCTACGAGAACTTCGTCTCCAAGATCGATCCGGGCGGCCATCCGGACTGGCCGGACTGGATGACGAAGGTGCATTTCGGCGGGCTGAAGCAGAAGCTGCTGGCCTCGATCGTCGCGATCTCGGCGATCCAGGTGCTGAAGGCCTTCATGAATCTCGACACCCAGTTCGATCCCAACAGGCTCGCCTGGCTGGTCGGCGTGCATCTGCTGTTCGTGGTGTCGGCCTTCATGCTGGCGATCTCCGACCGCTACAGCGGCGGCGATCACGGCGGGGAGTAGCGGGACGCTATTCCCGCGCGCTGCGGAACTCCTTGGTTTCCTGATCGAGCACGAACAGCGAGCCCTCGGCGACGCCGAAATAGGCGCCGTGTAACTGGATCTCGCCTTTCTCGACCCGGTCGCGCACGAACGGGAAGGTCATCAGGTTCTCCAGGCTGCGGAAGATCGCGGCCTTCTCGATGCGCGTGACGAAATCCTGCAGGCTCTCGTGGTCGCGCTGCTCGACCACTTCGCCTTCCTTGATGAACAGCGACATCCAGCGGCCGATGAAATCGCCGGGCGACAGCGGCTTGATCTTGTCGATAAACGCGCGGATGCCGCCGCATTGGGCGTGGCCCAGCACCACGATGTGCGGCACCTGCAGCACGTTGACGGCGTATTCCAGCGCGGCGGAGACGCCATGGGTGCTGCTGTCGGGCTGGTAGGGCGGCACGAGATTGGCGACGTTGCGCACGACGAACAGCTCGCCCGGGCCGGCGTCGAAGATCACTTCCGGAGATACGCGGGAATCGCAGCAGCCGACCACCATCACCGCCGGCGACTGGCCGCGTTCGGATAGTTCGCGGTAGCGCGACTGCTCGGTCGGCAGGCGATGCGTTATGAAGGTGCAGTAGCCGTCGAGGAGGTGTTGCGGAAAGGACTTCATGTCCCTTGCCTAACCATATGCGGCTGGCAGGAACAAGGCTTCCGGGAATGGAAACGGAGTGCTATCGCCTGCAATTCCGCAAGAGCCTTGAGGGAACCGCCATGATCCGTCCGCGCCGCAGCCTGCTGTTCATGCCGGGATCCAACGCCAGGGCGCTGGAAAAAGCGCGCAACCTGGCGGCCGACGGCCTGATCCTCGATCTCGAGGACGCGGTTGCCCCCGACGCCAAGGCGATGGCGCGGGACCAGATCGCGCAAGCGGTCACGGCCAGAGGCTTCGGCAAGCGCGAAGTGCTGATCCGCATCAACGCCCTCGATACGCCCTGGTGGATCGACGACATCGCCATGGCCGGCAAGGCAAAGCCCGACGGCATCCTGGTGCCGAAGATCTCCAGCGTGGCCGATCTCGAGGCGATCGCCGACCGGCTCGGCGACATCAACGCCGATCAGTCGATCCGGGTCTGGGCCATGGTCGAGACTGCCCGCGCCATACTCGATATCGACAGGATCGCAGCCGCGGGGCGCGATTCCGAGACGCGGCTGGCCGGCTTCGTGTTCGGGCCGAACGACATTTCACGCGAGACGCGCATCCGCATGAAGCCGGGCCGCGCGGAGATGATACCGATGATCACGCAATGTGTGCTCGCTACGCGCGCACACGGGCTGGAAATTCTCGACGGTCCCTACAGCGACATCGCCAACGTCGACGGCTTTGCTACCGAATGCGCGCAGGGCCGCGATCTCGGTTTCGACGGCAAGACGCTGATCCATCCAAGCCACATCGAAGCCTGCAATGCCATCTTCACGCCGCCGGCGGAGGAGGTGGCCATGGCCCGCAAGATCATCGCGGCGTTCCAGTTGCCGGAGAACGCCTCGCGCGGCGCCATCCAGCTCGACGGCCGCATGGTGGAGCGCCTGCATGCCGACATGGCCAAGCGCACGATTGCGATTGCGGATGCGATCGCGTCGATGGGCTGAGATGCCTGCCGCGCGTCCGGCTGGCCCTCACTGCTTTGCCAGGTCGCCCAAGGCGTCGATGGTCGGGGCGTTGGGGCAATACTCCCCGTAGTGCTGCGGGGCAGTGCCTCCGGCGAGTTCACCATGGCAGTGCGCCTTGTCGCGGCAAAGCGAGCAGACGCGCTGCATGTCCCGCACCAGCAACGGCTCGGCGCGCGCCAGATCCTCGAGATCGATGCCGAGCGCCTTCAACATTTGCGGCATCTCGTCGGCGCTGTGCGCGCCGGCCGTGATCAGCGCGTCGAGTTCATAGGACGAGACCCTGAGATCGCGCGCGATCAGGTCGAAATCGGCGCGGTTCATCCGGCGGACGTCGCTCAGCTCACGGCGGTGCTTGATCCAGCCTGCAAACTTGTCGATCAGGAATTCGACGGTGGGATATGTTTCGTGCTGAGCGGTCATGGCAGCCCTCCGGTCGCTGTAACCGGAATCATATGACCATGGACGACGGCAGCCCTCCTTGAGGCAGATCAAACAGCGCGCGGCGTCGCCCCGGCCCGCATTCCGCCGCACGTCGTGCGGCCGGCTCTCCCTTTTCAGGCGAATTTTTCGTTGGCCCAGGCGTACAGACTGCCGGCGACCGGCGCCTGATTGCCGCGGCCCTTCGGCGAGATGTGCAGGCCGATCACGGCGGGATCGGCGGTCAGTTTGGAAAAATCACCGGGCTCGAAGAACAGTCTTGGTTCGGCATGCACCGCGTAAAACGACGGCTTCGGCAGCGCGTGGTGAAGCTCCCTGTGGCGCTTGGCGAGCGCCGTCAGCGAGGCCGGCCCGTAGATGGCGACGCGCAGGTCGGCGACACGGTTTGACCAGCCGCGCAATTGGCGCAGCGTCAGCACCATGCGGTGGCGCAGCGCCAGCCAGTCCGGCTCCAGCTCTTCCTGCTCCATCAGGTCGGCGAAGGCGTTCACGATGGGATCGTCGGCCGGCAGATACAGCACGGAATTGCCGAGCTGCCTCGGCCGCTCCCAGGCAAAGTAGGGTATTGCCGGATCGATCTCGATGGGCCTCAGCAGCAGCACGTCGGCGTCGAGCCACAGTCCCGCGTTCTGCGCCATCAGGCGCATGCGGAAGAAATCGGAGAATTGCAGAATCGTCCAGTCGCGCCATGAACCGTCCGGCTGTGCCGGGCGCAGCTTTTCCGAGAAAGCCTGCGGCAGCACGGCTTCCGCCTCGGCATTGGTGACGCCGTCCGGCAGGCCCGGCAGCGGATCGAAACTGTAGACGGTGACGTTGTGGCCGGCCGCGACCTGCGAGCGCAGGCAGAGCGTTCGCAGCCGGTCGAGCGGGCCGTGCCAGAAGGTGACGACGTCAGGACGCATTGCGTCTACATGGCGTTTTCAAGCGAAGTTGGGACCGGTTCGCGTCAAGAAAACGCGTCGTCAAAAGAGCTACACCCAGGCGCGCTCCTGCCTGAGCTTGGCCTCGTAGGTGTCGATAGAGGTCTTCTTCTCCATCGTCAGTCCGATGTCGTCGAGGCCGTTGATCAGGCAGTGCTTCCGGAACGGATCGATCTCGAACTTCACCTTGCCGCCGTCGGGGCCGCGGATTTCCTGGTTCGGCAGGTCGATGGTGAGCGTGGCATTGGCGCCGCGCTCGGCGTCATCGAACAGCTTGTCGAGATCTTCCTGCGACACGCGGATCGGCAGAATGCCGTTCTTGAAGCAGTTGTTGTAGAAAATGTCGCCGAACGAGGTCGAGATCACGCAGCGGATGCCGAAATCGAGCAGCGCCCAGGGCGCATGCTCGCGGCTCGAGCCGCAGCCGAAATTGTCGCCTGCGACCAGCACCTTCGTGTTGCGATAGGCCGGCTGGTTCAGCACGAAGTCCTCGTTCTCGCTGCCGTCGTCCTTGTAGCGCTGCTCGGAGAAAAGCCCCTTGCCGAGGCCGGTGCGCTTGATGGTCTTCAGGTACTGCTTGGGGATGATCATGTCGGTGTCGACATTGATGATCTTCAGAGGCGCCGCGACGCCCTCCAGCGTGGTGAACTTGTCCATCGATGCACTTCCGGGTGGGAATTCAGGAAAACAGCCTTACTGGCGCTGAATTTATCCCCATTGGGCGCGGCTTCAAAGGCCCAATAGCGCAATCCTAGCCCGCGGACGCCTCAATGGCCTCCATATCGGCGTCGGACAGGCCAAAATGGTGGCCGATTTCGTGGATCAGCACGTGGCGGACGATGTGTCCGAGGGTCTCCTCGTGCTCGGCCCAATAGTCCAGGATTGGCCGCCGATAAAGCCAGACCATGTTGGGCAGGCGGGCGACGTCGCCATGGCTCTGCTGCGGGAGGCCGACGCCCTGAAACAGGCCGAGCAGGTCGAATTCGCTCTGCGCCTGCATCTCGTCCAGGACTTCGTCGGTCGGGAAATCGTCGACGCGGATGATCACCCCCTCGCACAGCTTGCGGAAGGTTTGCGGCAGGCGCTCGAAAAGGTCGTGCGCCATCGCCTCCATCTCTGCGAGGGAAGGGGCTTTGGTCTCGGTCCACATGGACTTCTCTTTAGAACATCGTGGCGAAAGGTGGGAACCGGTTTTCGGCAGGTCGATGCCGGTTTTGGCCGCGCGCGGCGGTTGACCTCGGACGGGCAATCGGAGACTCTGCCCCTTGCAAACAGGACTTGGGTGGGCGTGATGAAATGGATTGTGACGGCCGGCCTGCTGGCGGCTTTCGCGGGCAGCCTGCTGCAGGCGGAAAGTGCGCAGGCGCAGACGGCGTCACCCGGCGTGCGCGTCGCACAGGCCGTGCCCGACTATGTGCCGCCCCGGCGAAAGCTTCGCCGCGTGCCGGTCTATCCGCGCGAACATTACGATCCCGACGTCTATCCGCGCTACAATCCCGGTCCGAACGCCGTGCGTGAATGCACGGCCTATTACGTGCAGGAAGCCCGTCCGAGCGGCACGGTGATCACGCCGCGCATGAACTGCCACTGGCGGCCGGGCTAGCCGCGTCATGAAAGCGTGGCTCGGCGCAATCCTCGCGGCGGCATTGACGCTCGCGGCTCCCGCGGCAGCCAGCGGCGCTGCGGAAACAAGGACCGAGGCCGCGGCGAAGACCACGGACTTCAGCGCGCGCCGCGTCTATCGGCGTTATCCCGCATATCCCGCCTACGCGCGTTATCCGTCTTATCCCAGCTACTATGCGCGGCCCTACTACTACCGGCCGTATCCCTACGACGTGCCGGTGCCATTCTTCCTCGGCTTCGGATATCTGCCGCGCTATTAGACGCGCGGGCGATTTGCCGCAATTCGTTCATCTCTGCGGTCGCCGTATTCATGACGCGTTCAGTTCGCGTTCATTAGCCTCGTCCCGGGAGCGATTGTCAGTGCGGAGGCGGGCAATGTCCTCCAGCACGAGCCGGGAGGTTTCGGACAATGATGACGATTTCGGGAACCGCGCGCGGCGTCCGGCGCGCGGGACTGATGGCTATTGCCGCGATGCTGGTGACGGCAGCGTCGCATGAACGCGCACAGGCGCTGTCGCTGGCGAGCCCCGTGACAATGCCGTCGGCGAAATACGCCAGCGACAGCGCCACGATCGAAGTTCGCGGCGGTGGCCATCACGGCGGCGGCGGATTTCATGGCGGCGGGGGCTTCCGCGGTGGCGGCGGTTTTCACGGCGGCGGTTTCCGCGGTGGTGGTTTCCATGGCGGTGGTTTCCGCGGCTTCCATGGCGGCGGATTTTATCGCGGCGGCTATCATCGTTTCGGCGGCTACGGCGTTCGCCGCTACGCCTATCACCGGCCTTACTATTACGGGCGGCGCTTCCACCACCGGCGCTACTTCGCGCCCTATTATTACGGCTATCCGCGCTATTACCGCCCGTACCGCGTCTGCCGCGTGGTCTGGACCTATTACGGGCCGCGCCGGATCTGCCGCCCTCCCTACTGGCACCGCCACCACTACTGGCGTGTCCGCTACTGGTGAGCTGGCCCAGGCTGAAAACGAAACAGGCGCCATGTGGGCGGCGCCATGTGGGCGCCTGTTTTTCGTTGAGCGAGCGATCGTCTCAGTCCCAGTCTATGAACTTCCAGGACTTCAGCGTGATTTTCCAGGGCGTCAGCGTCTCGTCGCGCCAGCGCTCCAGCCGCGGCGGTGTGTGCGCCATCCGCGAGCGTTCCTTGGCGGGGCCGCCCTTGCCCGGCAACGGATCGATGTCGATCGGCATCGCGCGGCGGCGATGCTGCCGCGTTGCCTCGCTGATGACGTCAATTAATTCCGGTTTCTCGGCCATGGCCGGCTCCTTCGCCTGGAGGGAGCAGTCTGCGCCCGGGGCCTTAACGGAGGGTTTCCGGATTGCGTCGAATTGGAAGGAGCGGCTTATCGCCACTCCCTCACGTCGACGAAATGCCCGGCGATCGCCGCCGCCGCCGCCATGGCGGGCGAGACGAGGTGCGTGCGGCCCTTGTGGCCCTGGCGGCCCTCGAAATTGCGGTTCGAGGTCGAGGCGCAGCGCTCTTCGGGCTTGAGCTTGTCCGGGTTCATGGCAAGGCACATCGAGCAGCCGGGTTCGCGCCAGTCGAAGCCCGCCGCCTTGAAGATCTTGTCGAGGCCTTCGGCTTCCGCCTGCTCCTTCACGATGCCGGAGCCTGGCACGACCATGGCATTGACGCTCGCATTCACGGTCTTGCCCTCGGCGATCTTGGCGGCGGCGCGCAAATCCTCGATGCGGCCGTTGGTGCAGGAGCCGATGAAGACGCGGTCGAGCTTGATGTCGGTGATCTTCGTTCCCGCCACGAGGCCCATATATTTCAGGGCGCGATGCTTCGAGAGGCGCTTGGCCTCATCCGCGATCTTGTCGGGATCGGGCACGAAGCCGGTGACCGAGATGACGTCCTCAGGGCTTGTGCCCCAGGTGACGATCGGCGGCAGCTTGGCGGCATCGAGACGAATCTCGTGGTCGAAATGCGCGCCATCGTCGGAGCGCAGCTTCTCCCAGTAGCGCATCGCCGCGTCCCAGTCAGCGCCCTTCGGGGCCTTCGGCCGGCCGCGCAGGTAGTCGAACGCCTTCTGGTCGGGCGCGACCAGACCGGCGCGCGCGCCGCCCTCGATCGACATGTTGCAGACCGTCATGCGGCCTTCCATCGTCAGGCTGCGGATCGCCTCGCCGGCATATTCCAGCACATAGCCGGTGCCACCGGCGGTGCCGATCTCGCCGATGATGGCCAAAATAATATCCTTGCCGGTGACGCCTTCGGGCAGCTTGCCGTCGACGACGGCGCGCATGTTCTTGGCCTTCTTCTGGATCAGCGTCTGCGTCGCCAGAACGTGCTCTACTTCGGACGTGCCGATGCCGTGCGCGAGCGCGCCGAACGCGCCATGCGTCGAGGTGTGGCTGTCGCCGCACACGATCGTGGTTCCGGGCAGGGTGAAGCCCTGCTCGGGGCCGATAACGTGGACGATGCCCTGGCGCTTGTCGAACTCGTTGTAATATTCGATGCCGAATTCCCTGGCGTTCTCCGCCATCACCCGCATCTGCTCGATGCTCTCCGGATCGGGATTGGGCTTGGACCGATCGGTGGTCGGGATGTTGTGGTCGACGACGGCGAGCGTCTTTTCCGGCGCTCGAACCTTGCGGCCGGCGGCGCGCAGGCCTTCAAACGCCTGCGGCGAGGTCACCTCATGCACGAGATGGCGGTCGATGTAGAGCAGGCACGTGCCGTCCTCGGCTTCGTGCACCAGGTGGTCGTTCCAGATCTTGTCGTACAGCGTGGTGGGTTTGGACATGAGCTTCAGCTTTCGAATTGATGTGAACGGTTGGCGCGAGGTCGCGCCGATCAACGGAAAATGCGCGCACCATTAAAGCGCGCGGCTAAGCTCCGACGTTGCCGACGTGGCAAAACGTCCGAAGAAACGGCCGGGCAGGCGCGAGCGATCGTCGATCACGATCGGCGCGACAGACCTTCCGGCGATGGTCAAATCTGGAACCATTCCAACTATCTATCACGGTGCCGGCCGTCCCGACAATCACGGGGCGCCCTGCTGCGAGGCAGCATCAGATATGCGCGAGCCTGCTTGAGCGCAACGCGTCATTGGGAGGCGGCTTCAAACTCCACCCTGACAGGTCCGTGCGACAGCCTGTCCGCCAGTCGGCGCGCCTCGTCGATCGTGTCGGTACTGATCTGAAAAACACCGCCCGTGAGCGGCTCGCGCACGACGGCCTTGATCATGCTTTTACCGTCGATCCGCATCTCGATCGGGTAGCCCAGATGCGTTTGGCTGAATACCGCAAGGGCTTTGCGGCTTTCATCGGCCAGCCTGATGTTCAGGATCGGCCTGCCGCTGTGCGAGTCGGTCCCAGCCGACGCCGAAGCGACGGTAACCTGGAGCGGCTCCGCCATGGCAGCGCATGAGAATAGGAGTGCGAGCGCCGTGACGCTCGCGAGAATGACGCCGCGGAGTTGCGCGGCGACCAAGGCTTACTCGCCGACGGCGGCGGCGCGGTCCGTCTTCTCGACGATACGGGCCGACTTGCCGCGCAGGTTGCGCAGGTAATACAGCTTGGCGCGGCGCACCTTGCCGCGGCGGACCACCTTGATCGAGTCGATCATCGGCGACAGCACGGGGAACACGCGCTCGACGCCCTCGCCGTAGGAGATCTTGCGCACGGTGAAGCTCTCGTTGATGCCGCGGCCGGAACGGCCGATGCAGACGCCTTCATAGGCCTGCACGCGGGTACGCTCGCCTTCGACGACCTTCACATTGACGATCACGGTGTCGCCCGGCGCGAATTCCGGGATTTCCTTGACGGCGGCGAGCTTGTCGAACTGCTCTTTTTCGAGCTGCTGAATAAGGTTCATAGAAATCTCCATCGGCGGCGCGCCCAGCCTTCCGGGGGCTGCGCTATCGTCCATCTATCCTGCGCGTGTGCGGAGTTGGCGCTCGTATAAGGCATCAAAAGCCGCTTGTCACCCTTTTGTCGTTTCCTTGGGCGGCTTTTGCTGCATGTGAGCGGCCCAGAGGTCCGGTCGCCGGGCGCGGGTCAAAGCTTCCGATTCAGCCCTGCGCCACGCCGCCACCTTGGCGTGGTCGCCGGAAATGAGGATTTCCGGGATGGATTTGCCCTCGAAGAGCTGTGGCCGGGTGTATTGCGGGTATTCCAGTAGTCCCTCGGAAAAGCTCTCCTCGGCCCCGGAGGCCTCCTTGCCCATCACCCCCGGCAGCAGCCGGACGCAGGCGTCGATCACCGTCATGGCGGCGATCTCGCCGCCGGACAGCACGTAGTCGCCCACGGAAACTTCCTCGAGGCTGCGGGCGTCGATCACGCGCTGATCGATGCCCTCGAAGCGGCCGCAGACAATCAGGGCGCCGGGACCATCAGCGAGTTCCACGACGCGGGACTGGGTCAATGGCCGACCGCGCGGGCTCATCAGGAGGCGCGGCCGCTCGGGGGGGATGTCAGCGGCGTCGATCGCGGCCGCCAGGATATCGGCGCGCAGCACCATGCCGGGGCCGCCGCCCGCCGGCGTGTCGTCGACGCTGCGGTGCCTGTCGGTGGCGGAAGCGCGGATGTCGCGCGCTTCCAGTTCCCACAGCCCGGAGGCGAGCGCCTTGCCCGCCAGGCTGACGCCGAGCGGCCCCGGAAACATGTCCGGAAAAAGGGTGAGGATGGTGGCGCGCCAGGTCATCCGGTCAGCCTACGTCAAGGTGGGCTCTTCGCCCTCGATTTCCCGAGGCAGTTCGATCACGACGCGGCCGCCGGCGATGTCGACGGTCGGCACCACGGCGTTGGTGAAGGGCAGCAGCAGGGTTGCGCCTTTTGCGGGTGCGATTTCGATAATATCGCCGGCGCCGAAATTATGGATGGCGATGACGCGGCCGAGCGGCTCGCCAGCTTCATTCACCGCCGCGAGCCCGATCAGGTCGGTGTGGTAATACTCGCCGTCATCGACGGCAGGCAATTTTTCGCGCGGCACATAGAGCTCGATGCCGTTGAGCCGCTCGGCATCGTTGCGGGTCGCGACGCCCTTGAAGGTCGCGACCAGATGGTCCTTGGCTTCGCGCACGCTGGCGATTTCGAACTGGCGCGCGCCGTCTTTGGTGGTCAGCGGGCCGTAGCTCTGCACGGCCAGCGGGTCTTCGGTGAAGGTCCACAGCTTGACGGCGCCGCGCACGCCATGCGCAGCGCCGATGCGGGCGACGCAAACCGGTCCGGCCACCGCGCTGCGCCGCTACCGCCTAGGCCTTGGCGGCGGCTTCGGCCTGCGCCTTGCGCTCCTTGCGCGGCACGGCCTTTTCCGGGTTCTGGCGCGCGGTGCGCTTGGCAACGCCGGCGGCGTCGAGGAAGCGCATCACGCGGTCCGACGGCTGCGCGCCCTTCGACATCCAGGACTTCACCTTGTCCAGGTCGAGCTTGAGGCGGGCCTCATTGTCCTTCGGCAGCAGCGGATTGAAATAGCCGAGACGCTCGATGAAGCGGCCGTCGCGCGGATAGCGGGAGTCGGCGACGACGACGTGATAGACCGGACGCTTCTTGGTGCCTGCGCGCGAGAGACGGATGACGACGGACATTTGGTTCTCCTGAAAAGCAAGTTTCGAATGTTGGTGTGAAGGTTGGTGGTTATTTCTTCTTGCCGGGGAAGCCGCCGAGACCCGGCAGCGTCGGCTTGCCGGAAAGCCCGGTGAGGCCCGGCAAATTCGGCAGGCCTGAACGCAGGCCCGCAGGAAGATCTTTCGGAAGCTGCGGCATGCCGCCCGCGCCGCCCTGCATCTTGTCGGCAAGCGCCTTCATCTCTTCCGCCGAGGGCGGCTTCATGCCGCCGCCAAAGCCCATCGCCTGGGCGATGCCGGCCAGCGGCCCACGCTTGCCGGAGCCCATGGCCTTCATCATGTCGGCCATGTTGCGGTGCATCTTGAGCAGCTTGTTGACCTGCTCGACGTTCTGGCCGGCGCCGGCGGCAATGCGTTTCTTGCGGCTCGCTTTCAGGATATCCGGATTCTTGCGCTCCTGCCGCGTCATCGAATCGATGATCGCGACCTGGCGCTTGAGGATGGTGTCGTCGATCCCGGCAGCGGCGATCTGGTTCTTCATCTTGGCGATGCCGGGCATCATGCCCATCAGGCCGCCGATGCCGCCCATCTGCGCCATCTGCTGCAGCTGGTCGCGCATGTCGTTGAGGTCGAACTGGCCCTTGCGCATGCGCTCGGCGGCGCGCGCGGCCTTCTCGGCGTCGATATTGGCGGCGGCCTTCTCGACCAGCGACACCACGTCGCCCATGCCGAGGATGCGGCCGGCGATACGGGAGGGGTGAAAATCTTCCAGCGCGTCGGTCTTTTCACCGGTGCCGATCAGCTTGATCGGCTTGCCGGTGACCGCGCGCATCGACAGCGCCGCGCCGCCGCGGCCATCGCCGTCGACGCGGGTCAGCACGATGCCGGTCAGCCCCACGCGCTGGTCGAACGAGCGCGCCAGATTGACCGCGTCCTGGCCGGTGAGGCTATCCGCCACCAGCAGCACTTCATGCGGATTGGCGGCGGCCTTGATCTCGGCCGCTTCCCTCATCATCTCATCGTCGAGCGTGGTGCGGCCGGCGGTGTCGAGCAGCACGACGTCGTAGCCGCCAAGCTTGCCGGCCTCCAGCGCGCGCTTGGCGATCTGCGGCGGCTTCTGGCCCTCGATGATCGGCAGCGTCGGAATGTCGAGATCGCGGCCGAGCACGGCGAGCTGCTCCATCGCCGCGGGGCGATAGACGTCGAGCGAGGCCATCAGCACCTTGCGCTTGTCGCGCTGCACGAGCCGGCGCGCCAGCTTGGCCGTGGTGGTGGTCTTGCCGGAGCCCTGCAGGCCGACCATCATGATCGGAACCGGCGGCACCGCGTTGATGTCGATGGTCTCGCCATCCGAGCCGAGCGTCTTGACCAGCTCGTCATGGACGATCTTGACCACCATCTGGCCGGGCGTGACCGACTTGACGACGGTGGCGCCGACCGCCTGCTCGCGGACGCGGTCGGTGAAGCTGCGTACGACGTCGAGCGCGACGTCGGCCTCGAGCAGCGCGCGGCGCACCTCGCGCATCGCGGCATCGACATCCTTCTCGGACAGCGCACCGCGTCCCGTCAGGCGATCGAGAATGCCACCTAGCTTTTCCGACAGATTGTCGAACAATGCCGTTGTCCTCTGTCCTGCGTCAGGACGCTGTTCCAAACAGTTTTGCGCCCGAGGGCGCATCGCGCTGTCGGGCGTTGGCCTCCGGCCTCGAGGACCGGGCGGCGGTTCGAAAAGAAATCTCTTCGAGAAGTGGCGGGGTTAAACCGCCAAGCAGGTCGAAAGTCAACGGAAATCGCCGCGAGGTATATTAGTAAGGAACGTAAGGCGTTGCATTATTTGGCTAATTCTCTTGGCACTATTTTGATCCGCCATCCGAGTTTCCGGATTGCGTGATCGCCCCATATTACTCCTCACGTTCTTGAGGATTGCATTCCGTCCCGTGCCGATCACCCGCCGCCGCCTGCTCGGATCCCTTACCGGGGCCGCCGCCGTCGTCGGTGCACCGGCAGTGTGGATTTCCCGCATGAAGACCTATGAGGGCCCGATCTCCGATCATTTCGACGGGGAGCGCTTCTTCGACCGTGACGGCGCGCAACCCAAGAGCCTGAGCGAGGTGCTGCGCTGGCAGATCGGCGAACGCCAGCGCGCGGCATGGCCGGACTGGGTCGAGAACGAGCACGCCGACAGGCCGCCGCCGCGCGTCGACGGCAGCAAGGTGCGCTTGTCGTTCGTGGGGCACGCCAGCTGGCTGATCCAGGCGGCAGGCCTCAACATCCTCGTCGATCCCGTCTGGTCGATGCGTGTCTCGCCGGTGAGCTTTGCAGGGCCGAGGCGGCACAACGATCCCGGTATTGCGTTCGACGCGCTGCCGAAGATCGATTTCGTGCTGGTGTCGCACGGACACTATGACCACCTCGACGTCGCGACGTTGTCGCAGCTGGCCCGCAAATTCTCGCCGCGCGTGATCACGCCGCTTGGCAATGACGTCGTGATGCGCGACGCGGACAAGGCGATCAAGGCCGAGGGCTTTGACTGGAAGGATCGCGTCGAGCTCGGCAACGGGCTCGCCGTGACGCTGGTGCCGACGCGGCACTGGTCGGCGCGGGGCCTGTTCGACCGCAACAAGACGCTGTGGGCCAGTTTCGTGCTGGAGACGCCGGCCGGCAAGCTCTACATCGTCTGCGATTCCGGTTACGGCGACGGCGCGCATTTCCGCCGCATCGGCGAGGCGCACGGGCCGTTCAGGCTGGCGATCCTGCCGATCGGCGCCTATGAGCCGCGCTGGTTCATGCGCGACCAGCACATGAACCCGGAAGACGCGGTGAAGGCGCTGGCCGATTGCGGCGCGGCGCAGGCGCTCGGCCATCACTATGGCACGTTCCAGCTCACCGACGAGGCGATCGACGCGCCGGTGATCGCGCTCGGCGAGGCGCTGGACCAGGCAAAAGTGCCGCGCGAAAAGTTCGTCGCGCCGAGGCCCGGACAGGTTTTCGAGGTCTAGGCGTCATTGCGAGCGAATCGAAGCAATCCATCTTCTCGCTTGTAGCGCCGTGGATTGCTTCGTCGCCTCGCGCCTCGTAACGACGGCGAAGCTACTGCGCGCCCTTGATGATCGCCCAGGTCACATTGACGGTGACTGAAAGCTGTTCCTCGCCCTGCGCGACCGGCGTCGGCGCACCGCCGGCCATCGGCGCGGCCATCTTGCTTCGGAACACCGGCGGCTGCGGGGCGGCGCCTTCTTCGGTAATGCTCAGCGGCTCGCCCAGCGTCACGCCGGCGGCCTTGGCGTAAATCTCCGCCTTGCGGCGCGCATCGGCGATGGCCAGCCTCCGCGCTTCGTCCAGCGCCCTGGACGGCTGCGTCACGATGAAATTGATGCCGCCGATCTCGTTGGCGCCGGCGTTGACCAGCGTGTCGATCGTGCCGGCGACTTTCGCGACGTCGCGGACCCGGATGGTGACGTGATTGGATGCGCGGTAGCCTGCGATTCGCGGCGTGCTGCGGTTCGGCTCGGCGGGTGCGTATTGCGGCTGCAGCGACAGGCGCGAGGTCTGATAATCCCTTTCGTCGATCCCTGCAGCTTTCAGCGCCTGCAACACGTTGGCCATCGCCGCATTGTTCGCCGATGCCGCCTCGCGCGCGCTCTTGGCGTCCGAGCTTACGCCGCCGTCGATCTGTACGAGATCAGGCGCAACGAAAACGTTGGCTTCGCCGCTCACGGTGACCGCGGGCAGCGGATTCTGCGCCATCGCCTGCGTGGCGGCAAGCGCCAGCAAGGTCAGCGCAGCGGCAAGTGAAGGAAATCGCTTCATCATTTCAGCGGCACATAGACGTTGATCACCAGCTTGTCCTCTGCGGTCTTCAAGGGGTCGGTGATGTATTCCTCGATGAACAGGTCCTTGGCTTCCAGTTTCTTGTCGTCGAGGTGATTGGTGATCGCCTCATAGGTGTTGTCCATGTTGTCGTAGGACCCGCGATGGACGAACTTGAGCGACTTGCCCTCGGGCGACTGGCCCATGCTCATGTTCTTGCCGAGATTCTTGACGTCCTGGCTGACCGGAACCTCGGCGATGAAAGTGAAGCCGGTGTCGTCGGTCGAGGTGTAGACGATGAGCGCGTTGCCCGATGCCTTGACGCCCTGCTTGTCGAGCAGCGTGGTCAGCGCCTTGAAGGAATCGATCAGGGTGTCGAACGCCGCATCCCAGTTGGCGCTGCCCTTGATGGTCACGACCTTTTTGGCCTCCAGCGTGACCGGCTCGCCGAAGGGATCGGCGGTCTGCACTGCCGGGGGCGGCATGGCCGGGCTTTGCGCCGCGGCCGGCGGCGCTGACGGGGCAGGCGAGGGGTTCGCGGACGAAGTGGGGCTGGCCGACGGACTTGATGCCGGCGAGGCCTGCGGTGCCGGGCTCGGGGCGGCTGCCGGGCCGGGCGATGCGGCAGGTGCCGGGGTCGCCGTTGGCGAGGCAGCCGGAGCCGGAGATTGCGCCGGCGCCGCGCCGATCGGGACGGCCGCGGCGATCGTGCCGGCCAGGATCAGGCGGAAGGCGCGCGGAAAGTGCATCTCGGTGGTCTCCTGTCGCAGGGCGCCGGCGTGTCCCGATCCACGCCCGCGGAAGTCGCAGCCTTCCTAACACGCAAGGCTTGCATTCGTCCCATGACAGATGCGTCATGACTGCCCCGCGCGGCCACTGGCCATTGGCGGGAATTTCGCCATATAAGGCAGGCGGAAATCGGGTCATTCATGAGCGCACTGGCCAACCACGCATTTGCCAAGATGAACGGCGTCGGCAACGAAATCGTTGTCGTGGACCTGCGCGATTCCAGGGCGACGGTTTCGGCGGAGGAGGCGCGCGCGGTGGCGTCGCCGTCGGGCGTGCATTACGACCAGTTGATGGTGCTGCAGAAGCCGCGGCTCGACGGCACCGAAGCCTTCATCCGCATCTACAACAATGACGGCTCGGAGGCCGGCGCCTGCGGCAACGGCATGCGCTGCGTGGTGCGCCGCCTGTTCGAGAAGACCGGGCAGACCACCGCGACTTTCGAGACCATGGCGGGCCTGCTCAACGCCTGGCAGGGCCCGCGGCCCGATCTCTATACCGTCGACATGGGAGTGCCGAGGTTCGGCTGGCAGGAAATCCCGCTCGCCGAGGAATTTCGCGACACCCGCTACATCGAACTGCAGATCGGCCCGATCGACAGTCCCATCCTGCATTCGCCCTCGGCGGTGAGCATGGGCAACCCGCATGCGATCTTCTGGGTCGAGGACGTCAATGCCTACGATCTCGAGCGCATTGGTCCGCTGCTGGAAAATCACCCGATCTTCCCGGAGCGCGCCAACATCACCCTCGCCCATATCGTCGACCGCGATCACATCACCATCCGCACGTGGGAGCGCGGCGCCGGCCTCACCAAGGCCTGCGGCTCGGCAGCCTGTGCCACCGCGGTCGCGGCCGCGCGGCTGAAGCGCAGCAACCGCATCGTCGCCATCGCGCTGCCGGGCGGCGAGCTTGAGATCGAATGGCGCGAGCGCGATGACCACGTGCTGATGACCGGCACCGCCGAGTTCGAATACGAGGGCAGGTTCGATCCGGCGCTGTTCGCCACAGCATGATCCGGAAAAGTGCAAAGCGGTTTTCCGATCGGATCATGCTCGAACAAGGCGTCGCATGATGTCCGTCGAGATCGTCACCTTCGGCTGCCGGCTGAACGCGTTCGAGTCAGAAGTGATCCGGCGCGAGGCCGAAGGCGCGGGCCTTTCCGACACCATCGTCATCAACAGTTGCGCCGTCACCAACGAAGCGGTGGCCCAGGCGCGGCAATCGATCCGCCGGCTCAAGCGCGAGCGGCCGGATGCCCGCATCGTCGTCACCGGCTGCGCGGCGCAGACGCAGGCAAAGATGTTCGCCGATATGGCCGAGGTCGACCGCGTCGTCGGCAATGAAGACAAGCTGCGCGGTGATGCCTGGCGCGACGCAAGCGCCGCATTCGACGTCGGGGCTGGCGACAAGATCGCGGTCACCGACATCATGTCGGTGAGATCGATGGCGCCGCATCTGGTGGATGGCTTTCAGCGCGGCCTGCCGCGGGCGTTCGTGCAGGTGCAGAACGGCTGCGATCACCGCTGCACCTTCTGCATCATCCCCTATGGCCGCGGCAATTCGCGCTCGGTGCCGATGGGCGCGGCGGTCGATCAGGTGCGCGCGCTGGTCGGGCGGGGACATGCCGAGATCGTGCTGACCGGCGTCGATCTCACCAGCTACGGCGCCGACCTGCCGGGTGCGCCGAAGCTCGGCACGCTGACAAAGCAGATCCTGCGGCATGTGCCCGAACTGAAGCGGCTGCGCATCTCCTCGATCGATTCCATCGAGGCGGACCGCGATCTGCTCGACGTCGTTGCCGGGGATGCGCGGCTGATGCCGCATCTGCACCTGTCGCTGCAGTCGGGCGATGACCTGATCCTCAAGCGCATGAAGCGGCGGCATCTGCGGCAGGACGCGATCGATTTCTGCGCGCAGGTGCGCCGGCTGCGGCCCGACATCGCGCTCGGCGCCGACATCATCGCCGGCTTTCCGACCGAGACGGAGGAGATGTTCGCGCGCTCGCAGGAGCTGGTCGAGGAATGCGGGCTGACGTTTCTTCACGTGTTCCCCTATTCAAGGCGCCCGGGCACGCCGGCGGCGCGGATGCCGCAGGTGGCCGGCGGCGAGATCAGGGAGCGAGCGAAGCGGCTGCGCGCGACCGGCGAGACGGCATTGCGCAAGCGGCTGGACGCTGAAATCGGCGCTGTGCGCGAAGTCCTGATCGAAAGCGCAACGGCCGGCCGCACCGAGCATTTCGTGCCGGTGGCGGTTGTCGGCGAGGCGCCGGGCTCGGTACTGCGGCTCCCGGTCACCGGCCACGACGGCGCGCGGCTGAATGTCGCAGCCTAAAGCACGATCCGGAAAAGTGTGAAGCGGTTTTCCGAAAAGATCATGCTCGAACAACAACCTGAAGCGCGATGATGATTCATCCGGATCTCGTCGCGCTCTAGTTGGGCCGCATCGGCGCCGTGGCGCGGACCTGCCAGAATGTCAGCATGCGCCGCGCTTTTTCGACCGTCATGCCGGTGAACTGGCTCCTTGCCTTGGCAAGCTCCGCGGGCCCCAGCGAGCCCGTCGAATAGCGGCATTCCAGGACCGCTGCTGTGGTCTCCCAGCCGAGCATGGCCGCCTTGCACGCCACCAGCAGCCCGTCGTCACGCAGGCTCTGCATCAGCGGGCGAACGACGTCGATAGTGGACTGCGACAGCTCCGCCAGCGCGACCACCGTCTCCTCGTATTTCTTTTGCCTCGCGAGCACAGCCAGCGTGGCCTCGTTGAGCTCGCCCTTTTCCATTAGCTGCGCCACGTAGCGCCGTGCCGCGGTGAAGTCGCGCACCTTCGACATTTCGCGATCCGCGCTGGCGGCGGCCGAGGCGATCGCGGCGCGGATTTCCTCGAACAGATGCGGTGGCGCGCGGGACAGCAGTTTCGCGCGAACCGCTTCCGTCGCCTTTGTCAGCAGGCGATGGCGCAGATCCGCCGGCAGGTCTACCCGGATCCCGACATTGACCGCAAGCTCGGGGTCGGCTTCCGCCTGCGCCACGATGATGGCAAAGCCTTTGGCGGAGACGCGCGCGCCCGGATTGTTGACGATGCGGCGGCTGACGCTCGGATAATGGCGCGAAATCAGCGCGTCGGTGACGATTTCCTTCAACCACCAGCGGCCGGAGATCGCCAGCAGATGTTGCTCGCCCTTGGTTTTTGCGATCTCGATCAGGTCGTCATCGGCAAGGCGCGCCGATTCCTGCAGGACGGGCGCGGCGATGCTGATCTCGTCGTTCTTGGCGAGCTGGCGGATCACCGATGGCGGCGCCTGCGCGATCGGCGCCAGCTGGGTGCTGATTTCCGCCAGCGCCATGCGGGCGCTGATGTCGGCGATGGCGCGCAGCTCGATGGTCTTGATCAGCCGTTCGAGCACATGGTCGAACAGGTCGACCTGCTCACCGCTGAACTGGCCCGCGGAAACCAGAAAAAGGTCGGTGACGCGCCGCGCGGTCTCGATGCATTTCGCAGCCGAGCCAGCGCTGATCGCAGTCTCTATTTCATTGATGATCGCTTGCCCGCCGGGTGGCATGTGCTCGTCCTGAGCCGTTGACGTGCTTGTTCTAAGCCAACGCCAGCTCTACAGGACGGGCCTGAACGTTTCGTAAACCATTTCCGGCAAACGCCGATCAACTTCGCCGGCGGAGAGGCTAGTCCCCGTTCCAGCCGCAGGCCCGCAGCCGCTCGTGCATATGGCCGGGCGCGGGCGCGACCGCGCGCACCGGTTCCTTGTTCCGCGAAATCGGCACGCCGATACCGCGCGAGTGCAGATGCAGCCGCGGCTCGCCGAAGCGCGGGCCGTTGCCATAGATGTTGTCGCCGACGATCGGCCAGCCCATGGCGGAGGCGTGCACGCGAAGTTGATGGGTGCGGCCGGTGACCGGCTCCATGGCGAGCCAGGCGAGCCCGTTGCCGCGGCCGAGCACCTTCCAGTTGGTGATGGCCTTCTGTCCGTCCGGATCGGGCTTCTGCCACCAGCCGCGCTCGGCGTTCAGCCGTCCCAGCGGCAGGTCGATGACACCGTCGTCGTCTTTCGGCCCGCCTTCGACCACCGTCCAATAGGTCTTCTCGACCTTGCCGTGCTTGAACAACAGGCCAAGCGAGGCGGTCGCCTTGCGATGCCGCCCGAGCACGAGGCAGCCGGAGGTGTCCTTGTCCAGCCGGTGAGCCAGCACCGGCGGCCGCGGCAGGCCGAACCGTAGCGCGTCGAAGCAGGCTTCCAGATTGGGGCCGCCCTTGGGGCCTCGATGCACCGGCAGCCCGGCCGGCTTGTCGATGATCAGCATCAGCCCGTCGCGGTGAAGCACCCGCGCCATGATTTCTTCCGCTGTCAATTGTGGAACATCGAGCAACTTTGGACGCTTTCGTTTACAACCCGGAACGGCTAACACGTCGCCCACTAGTGCGGCGGATTTGACATTCGCGCAGTGGCTCCGCGAGTTCGTTGCGAATGTCAAATCCGAAGACCGCACTAGCACCAATATTTGCTCGTGTCCTTGAGGCTCTAACATTCGCAACGGAGCTAGCCTCAAGGGAATGCGAATGTTAGAGCCGGACACGAGATGAGCGAAACCGAAGACACACCCAAATTGAGCTGGTGGCGGCGGCTTTCCAGCGGCCTGAAGCGGACGTCGAGTTCGCTGGGTACGGCGGTCGCCGATCTCGTCACCAAGCGCAAGCTCGACCGCGCCATGCTCGATGACATCGAGGATGTGCTCTTGCGGGCCGATCTCGGCACCGAGGTCGCGGTGCGCATCGCGGATGCCGTCGGCAGCGGGCGTTATGACAAGGCGATCTCGGCGGATGAAGTGAAGAGCGTGGTCGCCGCCGAGGTCGAGAAAGTCTTGGCGCCGGTGGCAAAGCCGCTCGAGATCGATGCGGCGAAGCAGCCGTTCGTGATCCTCGTCGTCGGCGTCAACGGCTCGGGCAAGACCACGACCATCGGCAAGCTGGCGGCAAAGTTCACCGCCGACGGCCGCAAGGTGATGCTGGCGGCAGGCGACACCTTTCGTGCGGCGGCGATCGAGCAACTCAAGGTCTGGGGCGAGCGCAACAAGGTACCGGTCGTCGCCGGCGCGCAGGGCTCGGATTCGGCCAGCCTTGCCTTCAATGCGCTCAGCACGGCGAAAGAGCAGGGCAGCGACGTGCTGCTGATCGACACCGCCGGCCGTCTGCAGAACAAGTCCGAGCTGATGAACGAGCTCGAAAAGATCGTGCGCGTCATCCGGAAGGTCGATGCTGCGGCGCCGCATGCGGTGCTGCTCGTGCTCGACGCCACGGTGGGACAAAATGCGCTGTCGCAAGTCGAGGCGTTTCATCGTACGGCGGGCGTCACGGGCCTCGTGATGACCAAGCTCGACGGCACCGCGCGCGGCGGCATCCTGGTGGCGCTGGCGGAGAAGCACAGGCTGCCGGTGCACTTCATCGGCGTCGGCGAAGGCATCGACGACCTCGCGCCGTTCACCGCGCGGGACTTTGCCAAGGCGATTGCGGGCATCGACGCATGACCCCGAAAAGTGGGAACCGGTTTTCGGACAAGGTCATGCGTGAAACAAAGAGCGCGATTTGAAGATGGACAAGACCCAGCCGCATCCGCTGTTCAAGCTCGCGACCGAGCTCGGTCCGCTTATCGTGTTCTTTGCCGTCAATGCAAGGTTCAACCTGTTCGCGGCAACCGGCGCCTTCATGGTGGCGATCGTGGCGGCGATGATCGCCTCCTATGTGGTGACGAAGCACGTTCCCATGATGGCGCTGGTGACCGGCGCGGTCGTGCTGGTGTTCGGCACGCTGACGCTGGTGCTGCACGATGAGACCTTCATCAAGATGAAGCCGACCATCGTCTACAGCCTGTTCGCGGCCGTGCTCGGCGGCGGGCTGTTGTTCGGCCGCTCCTTCATCGCCATCATGTTCGACCAGATGTTCAACCTGACCGCCACCGGCTGGCGCATTCTCACCCTGCGCTGGGCGCTGTTCTTCCTCGGCATGGCCATTCTCAACGAGGTCATCTGGCGCACGCAGAGCACGGATTTCTGGGTCGGCTTCAAGGCGTTCGGCGCGATTCCGCTGACGATGATTTTTGCCATCGGCCAGATGCCGGTGATCAGGCGCTATCATCTGGAGCCGGCGTCGCTGGAGGCGAGCGAGGCCGAAGCCGGCGACGTCAGCAAGGGAAAAGGCGCCCGATAGGTGGGGGAGGTTTCGCTGGTTGGTGGATAACCGTTGAAACCACCCCCCACCCGCCGCGCTGGTTGTCCTGGAGGACAATGGCGAGATACGCGCGGGTTTTTCGACGGTTTCGGATTTCTGCAGAAAACTCCGGCTCAGCTTCCAGCCTTCAGAGCCTTGGCGATTTCGGCCTGCAGAACGCGATCGTAATTTTCCGGCGTGATCGGCCCGACCAGCTTGTAGACGATGGTTCCGTCGCGGCCGACGATGAAGGTTTCCGGCACGCCGTAGACGCCCCATTCGATCGAGGCGCGGCCGTTGCCGTCGACGCCGACCACGCCGAACGGATTGCCGTAGCGGCCGAGGAAGCGCCGCGCGTTCTCCGCCACGTCCTTGTAATTGATGCCGACGAGCTGCAGCCGCTTGTCCTTGCCGAGTTCGGTCAAGAGCGGCGCCTCGTCGTGACAGGGCACGCACCACGATGCCCAGACATTGACGACGCTGACCTTGCCTTTGAATTGCGAGGGATCGAGCCCCGGCACGGCGGAACCGTCGCGCACCAGGCCTTCGAGCGCCGGCAGCGCGGTTTGCGGCGCCGGCCGGCCGATCAGCGCCGAGGGAAGTTTCGCGGGATCGCCGCCGTACAGGCGCACCAGGAAAAATGCGGCCAGGATGCCGAAGCCGATCAGCGGCAGCATCACCAGCCAGCGGCGGGTTCGCGTCGCGGTCTCGTCGGCCTGGGCGCTCATCAGATTTCCGTGGCGCCGCGGCCGGAGCGGCGCCTGATGCCGCCGGCCTCAAGCTCGCGAAGGCGCTCCCGTTGCGTGCGGTAATCGATCGCGATCCAGACGATCAGCAGCAGCACGACGACGGCGACCAGCGCGTAGGACGTCGTAATGAATGAAGTGTAGGTGCCGGGCGACATCGACTTACGCCGCCCCGATTTCTTTTGACGCGTTTTCTTTACGCGAACCGGTTTCCGCTTCGCTCGAAAACTCCATGCGGCTCGCCTGCATCATCTGCAGGTTGCGCACGCGCCGGCGCAAGATCTCGTTGCGCATCGCCGCCAGATGCAGCGTGATGAACAGCAGCGAGAACGCGATTGCCATCACCAGCAGCGGAATCAGGAAGGCGCGGTCCATGGTCGGCCCGCCCATCCGGATCACGGATGCGCCCTGGTGCAGCGTGTTCCACCAGTCGACCGAGAACTTGATGATCGGCAAATTGATGGCGCCGACCAGCGTCAGCACCGCGGCCGCGCGCGCCGCGCGCGAGGGATCGTCGACCGCGCGCCACAGCGCGATCAGGCCGAGATACATCAGGAACAGGATCAGCACGGAGGTGAGCCGCGCATCCCATTCCCAATAGGTGCCCCACATCGGGCGGCCCCATAGCGAGCCCGTCACCAGCGCGAGAAAGGTGAAGGCGGCGCCGATCGGAGCTGCGGCCTTGGCGGCGACATCGGCGAGCGGATGCCGCCACACCAGCGTGCCGAGCGAGGCGATGCTCATCACGCCCCACACGAACATCGACAGCCACGCGTTCGGCACGTGGATGAACATGATCTTGACGGTCGCACCCTGCTGGTAGTCGTCCGGCGCCAGCGCGGACAAATAGAGCCCGTACGCGAGCAGCAGGGCGGTTGTGGCCATCAGCCACGGCAGCACGCGCTCGGTGAGCGAGAGAAAGCGCGTGGGGTTGGCGAGGTCGATCAGCGTCATGGCATCCTGATAATGGGACTGGCCGCCGCAAGCAATTGGCCCAACGCGCCTAGGCAAGAGTTGATCGGCGTCAAATCAGTCGAGTCCGTGTTTCAGGCTCGCGGCTGCGGCAAACGGTCCGACCACGAAGCTGACCAGCGAGATCGCGCAGAGGATCGAGAACGGGGTTCCAAACGGGGTCGGGCCCACGATCACCGCTTGCGAGGCGGCGACGCCAAAGATCAGCACCGGCACCGACAGCGGCAGCACCAGCACCGCCAGCAGCAGCCCGCCGCGGTGCAGCGTGACCGCAAGCGCCGCGCCGATCATGCCCGTGAAAGTCAGCGCGGGCGTTCCGACCAGCAGGGTCAGCGCCACCGCAGCCGTCGCCTCGATATCGAGATTGAGCAGCAGGCCAAGCACCGGCGTTGCCACGATCAGCGGCAGGCCGGCGGCCAGCCAGTGCGCCAGCGCCTTCGCGGCACAGGTCAGCTCCGTCGGCATGCGGCTCATCAGGATCAGATCGAGCGAGCCGTCGTCATGGTCCGATGTGAACAACCGGTCCAGCGTCAGCAGGCTGGCGAGCAGCGCGCCAAGCCAGAGGATCGCCGGGCCGAGCCGCTTGAGCAGCGGCAGGTCGGGCCCGATCGCGAACGGCATCAGCACCACGACGGTGAGGAAGAACAAGACGCCGACCAGCGCGCCGCCGCCGACGCGCAGCGCGATGCGGATGTCGCGGCGGATAAGCGCGGCGAGCGCCGTCATGCCGCCCCTCCGATCCGCAACTCCCGTGCCCCGATGCCGAGCGGCGCATGGGTCGCCGCAACGATCAGCCCGCCGCCTTCGAGATGCTCGCGCATGATGCCGGCAAACAGCGCCTGGCCGGTCACGTCCAGCGCCGAGGTCGGCTCGTCCAGCAGCCAGACCGGCCGCTTGACCGACAGCAGCCGCGCGATGGAGAGGCGCCGGCGCTGACCGGCAGAGAGGAAGGCCGCCGGCAGATCGGTGGCATGGGCAAGGCCGACACGGGCGATGCTTGCGGCGGCATCGCCGCTCGCGCCGCCGAGAAAGTCCCGCCAGAACGACAGGTTTTCCATCACCGACAGCGCCGGCTTGAGCGCATCGCGATGCCCGAGATAATGCGCCTGCTCGGGCAGGGTCAGCTCGGCGTCGCCGCCGGCGAGCGCGATCGAGCCGCCGGCGGGATGCAGCAGGCCCGCGATCAGCCGCAGCAGCGAGGTTTTCCCGGCGCCGTTGGGCCCGACGACAGCCAGCATCTCGCCGGCAACGGTCTCGAAATCGAGGCCGGAAAACACTTCCCGGCCGCCCCGCACACACTTGACGCCACGTCCCGAGAGCCGCATCTGGTCCTTCACAGCCCTCTCATTGCCCACTGTTTGCCTAATGTTTTCTTGGGGTAGCGCAGCGTATTTTGTTGGTGCGCAATGCTGCAGGTCGATAGTCAGTGTGGCGGCGCTTCTAGAAAGATTCTATAAGCCCGAACCTTGATGCAGCACCGGACCGGTGTCTGCAAGCCATTCGACCCCGCCCTTACGACGGTGTTCAAATACCCGCGCCGGGTATCATCATGAACTGGGATTTCCTGACATGACCTCTCTCGACAGCTTTAAATGCCGCAAGACCCTCAAGGTCGGCGCCAAGACCTATGTCTATTACAGCCTGCCCACGGCCGAGAAGAATGGTCTGAAAGGGATCTCGAAGCTCCCCTATTCGATGAAGGTCGTGCTGGAGAATCTGCTGCGCAACGAGGACGGCCGCAGCGTCAAGAAGGAGGACATCGTCGCGATCAGCGACTGGCTGAAGAAGCGCCAGCTCGAGCATGAGATCGCCTTTCGCCCCGCGCGCGTGCTGATGCAGGACTTCACCGGCGTGCCGGCGGTGGTCGACCTCGCCGCCATGCGCAACGCCATGCAGCAGCTCGGCGGCGACGCCGAGAAGATCAACCCGCTGGTGCCGGTCGATCTCGTCATCGACCACTCAGTGATCGTGAACTTCTTCGGCGACAACAAGGCCTTCGGCAAGAACGTGGTCGAGGAATACAAGCAGAACCAGGAGCGCTACGAATTCCTGAAATGGGGCCAGAAGGCATTCTCGAACTTCTCCGTGGTGCCGCCCGGCACCGGCATCTGTCACCAGGTCAATCTCGAATATCTGGCGCAGACGGTCTGGACCAGGAAGGAGAAGATGACGGTCGGCAGGAAGACCGGCATGTTCGAAGTCGCCTATCCGGACTCGCTGGTCGGCACCGACTCGCACACCACCATGGTCAACGGCCTTGCCGTGCTCGGCTGGGGCGTCGGCGGCATCGAGGCGGAAGCCTGCATGCTCGGCCAGCCGCTGTCGATGCTGCTGCCGGAAGTGGTCGGCTTCAAGCTGACGGGCGCGCTGAAGGAAGGCGTCACCTCGACCGACCTCGTGCTCACGGTCACCCAGATGCTGCGCAAGCTTGGTGTCGTCGGCAAGTTCGTCGAATTCTACGGCCCCGGCCTCGACCATCTCTCGGTCGCCGACAAGGCGACGATCGGCAACATGGCTCCGGAATATGGCGCGACCTGCGGCTTCTTCCCGGTCGATGCCGCGACCATCGACTATCTGAAGACGTCGGGCCGCAAGAACGATCGCGTCGCGCTGGTGTCCTCCTACGCCAAGGCGCAGGGCCTGTTCCGCACCGCCAAGTCGGCCGATCCGGTGTTCACCACCACGCTGTCGCTCGACCTTGCCGACGTCGTGCCGTCGCTGGCCGGCCCGAAGCGTCCCGAAGGCCGCGTCGCGCTGCCGGCGGTCGCCGCCGGCTTCGCCGCGGCGATGAGCAGCGAATACAAGAAGGGCGATGATGCCGGCCATCGCTTCCCGGTCGACAGCCGCGATTTCGATCTCGGCCATGGCGACGTGGTGATCGCCGCCATCACCTCCTGCACCAACACCTCCAACCCGAGCGTGCTGATCGGCGCCGGCCTGCTGGCGCGCAACGCGGCCGCCAAGGGCCTCAAGGCCAAGCCGTGGGTGAAGACCTCGCTCGCCCCGGGCAGTCAGGTGGTGGCGGAGTATCTCGCCAATTCCGGGCTGCAGAAGGATCTCGACAAGGTCGGCTTCAACCTCGTCGGCTTCGGCTGCACCACCTGCATCGGCAATTCCGGCCCGCTGCCCGAGGAGATTTCCAGGTCGATCAACGACAACGGCATCGTCGCCGCCGCCGTGCTCTCCGGCAACCGCAACTTCGAAGGCCGCGTCTCGCCGGACGTGCAGGCGAACTACCTCGCCTCGCCGCCGCTGGTCGTTGCTTACGCGCTCGCCGGCACGGTGACCAAGGATCTTGCGGCCGAGCCGATCGGCAACGGCAAGGACGGCAAGCCGGTGTACCTGAAGGACATCTGGCCGACGACGAAGGAGATCAACGCCTTCATGAAGAAGTTCGTGACGGCCTCGATCTTCAAGAAGAAGTATGCCGACGTGTTCAAGGGCGACGCCAACTGGCGCAAGATCAAGACCGTGGCCAGCGAGACCTATCGCTGGAACATGAGTTCGACCTATGTGCAGAACCCGCCCTATTTCGAGGGCATGAAGAAGCAGCCGGAACCGATCGTCGACGTAGTCGATGCGCGAATCCTGGCGATGTTCGGCGACAAGATCACCACCGACCACATCTCGCCGGCCGGTTCGATCAAGCTGACCTCGCCCGCCGGCAAATTCCTCAGCGAGCATCAGGTGCGCCCCGCCGACTTCAACCAGTACGGTACGCGGCGCGGCAACCACGAGATCATGATGCGCGGCACCTTCGCCAACATCCGCATCAAGAATTTCATGCTCAAGGGCGCCGACGGAAATATCCCGGAAGGCGGCCTGACCAAGCACTGGCCCGACGGCACGCAGATGCCGATCTACGACGCCGCGATGCGCTACCAGGAAGAGGGCGTGCCGCTGGTGGTGTTCGCCGGCGCCGAATATGGCAACGGCTCGTCGCGCGACTGGGCGGCCAAGGGCACCCGCCTGCTCGGCGTGCGCGCGGTGATCTGCCAGAGCTTCGAGCGCATCCACCGCTCCAACCTGGTCGGCATGGGCGTGCTGCCGCTGACCTTCCAGGAGGGCACTTCCTGGTCCTCGCTCGGCCTGAAGGGCGACGAGAAGGTGACGATCCGCGGGCTGCAGGGCGATCTCAAGCCGCGCCAGACGCTGACCGCTGAAATAACCTCCGGCGATGGTGCAAAGCGGGAAGTGCCGCTGCTGTGCCGCATCGATACGCTGGATGAGCTCGAATACTACCGAAACGGCGGCATCCTGCATTACGTCCTGCGCAAGCTCGCAGCCTGACGCTTGTCCGGGATTTGTGAGATGGCTCACTTCGAAGTGAGTAGCAGCTAGGGGGAAGGCGGCCTATCAAGGGCCGCCTTTGCTCGTTCTCGGGCACGAGCTGCCCTGGAAAAATACGGATAACCCAAAGCTGCGATGCGAAAACCGCGGACCCTGTCATGACAGCGTTAATGGCCCATCGTTCTCTTTCGTCCTGGTCGGGTGCGTTCGGCGTCTGCGCGATCGTCGCTGTCGTCTGCCCGGCCCATGCCGAGCCCAAGGCGGTGGTGGAATTGTTCACCTCGCAGGGCTGCTCCTCTTGTCCCCCGGCTGACAAGGTTTTGGGCGAACTCGCCAAGGATCCGTCCGTGATCGCGCTGAGCCTGCCGATCGACTACTGGGATTATCTGGGCTGGAAGGACACCCTGGCGGATTCCCGGTTCAGCGCGCGACAGAAAGCCTATTCGCATATGCGCGGCGATCGCGACGTCTACACGCCGCAGGTGATCGTCAACGGTGCGGCGCATGTCATCGGCAGCGATCGCGCGCGCATTGAAGGCGCCATCCACGACACCGGCAAGACCAGCGCGGTGATGTCCGTGCCGGTGACGATGACATTGTCGGGCAGGCAGCTCACGGTGTCGGTGGCGGCCGGCAAGGAGACGACGCCGGCGCAAGGCGAGGTCTGGCTGTGCTCGATCTCGAAGTCGGTGCCGATCTCGATCAGCCGGGGCGAGAATCGCGGCCGCGAGATCGTCTACCACAACGTGGTGCGCAACCTGCTCAAGGTCGGCGAGTGGAACGGCAGCGCGGAGAGCTGGACCGTGCCGCTCGACAGCGTGATGCGCGACGGCATCGATGCCGCGGCCGTGCTGGTTCAGGACGGCAGCCGCGACAAGCCAGGCCCGATGCTGGGCGCGGCATTCACCCCGCTGCACTAGCTCTTAACCAACCAGTAAGTTTCTTTTGGCGATGCGTCGTTCGCGCGGAACGGCATGCCCTGCATCCGCTGCTGAAATCCTGCGGCAGGCGGCGTCAGCGCCGGGCCGGCGCGTTCGCGCAAGAACCATGCGCTCAAAAAAGAAAAGGACCAACTTTCGTTGGCCCAGTCTCAGGGACGAAGTCCCCCTTGGGGACGTGCCCCGTGCGATAGACCCGATCCTGACGGCCCCGGGGGGCTGGGGGCTGAGGAATCCGGAACCGAAAGGACCGGGTCAACGCAGAATCATATATCTCAGGTGGCCACGGCAGGCGGTTGGCGGAAGTGGGGCAGCAATAAGATTCGTCTAACGATACTGTGACCCGTCTTTTTGCGGAACGGGCTGCGGATTCGCTGGCCGCAGCTGTATTTCTTTCGCCCCCTTGCGGCGGGGCGCAGTCGGCGCGATCATGTCTTCCAGATGACAGGAGACGCTCCATGAGCACGATTTCGGAGGATACCGAGCCAAGCGAGCTTCGCGCAGCGGCGCGACCTGCCGCTGCGACTCCGCCGCCCAATCGTGTCACCTTCAACCGTCTCGAACTCAACCGCATCCTCAATCTGTACGGCCGTATGGTTGCGGACGGCGAGTGGCGCGACTACGCGATCGACTTTATGAAGGACCGCGCCGTGTTCTCGGTGTTCCGCCGTTCCAGCGAAGTGCCGCTCTATCGCATCGAGAAAGACCCGCGGCTGGCGCGCAAGCAGGGCATGTACAGCGTCATCTCTGCGACCGGCCTGATCCTGCGCCGCGGCCACGAGCTCGACCGCGTCCTGCTGGTGATCGACCGCAGGCTCGCGGTGGTCTGACAAGGTACCCGGCCCTCATCCTGGGGAAGCGCGCCGGCGCCGCCCCGAAGGATGAGCCGGCGACGGGGCCGCATGGTTCGAGATGCGCGAAGACGCGCTCCTTACCATGAGGGCTGAAAGCGGCTATGGCGTCCCGTTTCCGTCCGGGATCGTCGCAGCGCCTGCGCCGAGCGCGCGCTGCATCATTACGGTATCGAGCCAGCGGCCGAATTTGAGGCCGACATTGGCGTGTGTGCCGATCAGGGCAAACCCGCACGCCGTGTGCACGCCGACCGATCCGGCATTGGCGGAATCGCCGATCACGGCGATCATCTGGCGATAGCCGCGCCGCTCGCATTCCTCGATCAGACGGTGCAGCAGCCGCAGGCCAATGCCGCGGCGGTGGCTCGCGGGCCGCAGGTAGATCGAATTCTCCACCGTGAAGCGATAGGCCGGCCGCGGCCGGTAGGGGCCGGCGTAGGCATAGCCGGCCACCTCGCCGTCCAGCGTGGCAACGAAGTAGGGATAGCCGCCGTCCGTGAGCGCGCGGAACCGCCGCGTCATCTCGGCGAGATCGGGCGGGACCAGTTCGAACGTCGCCGTGCCGTGCCGCACGGCGTGTTCGTAAATCTCGGTGATGGCGGTAAGGTCGGCCTCGGTCGTCGGTCTGATTTCAAGGGCGGGCATGGCCCGGGAACATATCAGCCGATCGGGCTCGATCAACGGTATTTCCATTCGTCATGCCTGGGCCTACCGCCTTCGCTTCGGCGGTCGTCCCGGCCGGGACGGAGCACAAAAGAAAAGCCCCGGCGCGAGGGCCGGGGCTTACGATCTGTCGTGCTCGTTTTCGCGTCAGTCGCGCTGGCCGAGCAGCTGCAGCAGCAGCGTGAACAGGTTGATGAAGTTGAGGTAGAGCGAGAGTGCGCCGGAGATCGCCGCACGCTCGGCAATATCGCCGCCCTGCGCGGCATAGCCGTAGATGTAGTCGTTCTTCAGGCGCTGGGTATCCCAGGCGGTGAGGCCCGCGAACACCAGCACGCCGACGACCGACACGATGAACTGCAGCATCGAGCTCGCCAGGAACAGATTGACCAGGCTGGCAATGACGATGCCGATCAGGCCCATGAACAGGAACGAGCCCATCCCGCTGATGTCACGCTTGGTGGTGTAGCCCCACAGGCTGAGCGCACCGAAGGTGGCGGCCGTGATGAAGAACACCCGCACGATCGAGGTGTGCGTGTAGATCAGGAAGATCGACGACAGCGAGATGCCCATCAGCGCCGAGAATACCCAGAACAGCATTTGCGCCGTGGCGGGTTTCAGGCGGTTGATGCCGAACGAAATCGCGAACACCATGACGAGCGGCGCGAGCATGAACAGCCATTTCAGCGGGCTGACATACATCGCGTAGCCGAACGGCGTCAGGAAGGCGTTGCCGAAGCGGGCGGCGGCGCCGGCCTGGTCGGTGGTGACGGCGGCCATGTAGACACCGAGCGCGGCAAGGCCGGTAATGGCGAGGCCGATGCTCATGTAGTTGTAGATGCGCAGCATGTAGGCGCGCAGACCGGCATCGACGGTCGCGGCATCGACGCGTCCGGCGGCCCGGCCGAAGGGGGATACGTAGTTGCGGTCTAGATCCGACATGGTCGAATTCCCGTTGGTTGTCCGGCAAGCCGCTCAGAGCATCGCGCTGCCGGAAATAATCTATCCCAGAAACCTGCCGTCTGCCGACATTAAAATGCTGTCATCAAACGGTGTTTCCGGCTCGGCTGGTATGTGGGAAACTAACACACTCAAAGCAACCTTCCACGCGCGGCTGAATGTCGCTCTGCAGCACGTGATACGGCTTAAATCGCGTTAACCCAGAAGTTGTCGGGTAAAACGGCATTTGCCGGCCCGCCCGCTTCACTTTGTCACAAATTCCGCAGCACCGAGGCGGGCTTCTGGTTCAGCGCCAGCAGCGTGCCGGCGAGCCCCAGCCCCACCGTGACCACCAGCGCGGCCACCACGACGCCCGCGGCGCTGCCGGCCTGCCAGACGAAACTCAGGGTCATCAGCCGGGTAACGATCAGCCAGGCGGCTACCGAGCCGGCGATGACGCCGAAGATCGCGGTGGCAAAGCCGATCATAAGATACTCCAGCGCATAGGCGCCGAGCAGGCGCACCCGCGTGGCGCCGAGCGTTTTCAGGATCACCGCGTCATAGACGCGGTGGCGGTGTCCGGCGGCAAGCGCGCCGCCCAGCACCAGAATCGCCGAGATCAGCGTCACGGCGCTCGCCCCGCGGATCGCCACCGCGAGATTGGTGACGACGGCGCCGATGGTCTCCAGCGCCTCGCGCACCCGTACGCTCGTCACCATCGGAAAGGCGTCGGCGACCTGGCGGATGATCCTGGCGTCGTCGCTTGCATTGGGATGCGCCTCGGTCAGGGTGGCGACATGGCTGTGCGGCGCGCCCTTGAAGGCGTTGGGCGAGAACACCAGCACGAAATTGATGCCGAGTCCCTGCCAGTCGATGTTCCTTAGATTGGATATCTTCGCGGGAATGTCGCGGCCAAGCACGTTGACCACGATCTCGTCGCCGATCTCGAGCTGCAAGCCGTTGGCGATCTTCTTCTCCATCGAGACCAGGATCGGGCCCTGATAGTCCGGGGGCCACCACTCGCCCTCGACCACCTTCGAGCCCTTGGGAATATCGGCGGTATAGGTCAGGCCACGGTCGCTCTGCAGCACCCATTCGCTGTCGTGCGACGGCTTCAGCTCGTCGGCCTTGACGCCGCGCGCGGAAACGATGCGGCCGCGCAGCATCGGCACTTCTTCCACGGTCGAGTCGGCCGAGATCTGCTTCAGGAACGCGCCAAAGCGCTCGGATTCGGAAGAGGGGATATCGATGAAGAAGAACGAGGGCGCCCGGTCCGGCAGCGCGGCGAGGAACTGGCGGCGCAGATTGCCGTCGATCTGCGTGATGGTGACGAGCACGGCGAGGCCGAGCCCCAGCGACAGCACCACCGACGGCGTCAGCGCGCCGGGCCGGTGGACGTTGGTTATCGCGAGCCGCAGCATGGTGATCCGGCTGCGCGGCATCCTGCGCGCCAGCGCCATCAGGCCGGATGCGATGCCGCGCAGCAGCAGGAACACGGCAAAGGACGAGGCCACGAAGACGGCAGCGACGCGCTTGTCGTAGGCAAGCCCGACCGCGACGGCGACGAGCGCCGCCACGACGGCCGCCATCAGCGCGATGTAGCGCCAGCGCGGCCGATGCCAGGTGCCCGAGACGATGTCGCGGAACAGCGCCGCGACCGGCACGTCGTGCACGCGGCCGAGCGGCCACAGGCCGAAGGCGAGCGCGGTGAGCAGGCCGTAGACAAGGGACAGCGCGAGCTCGTCGAAATGCAGCGCCGGTACAACCGGCAGTGGCAGGATTTTTCCGAACAGGCCGACCACGACATAGGGCAGCGCGGCGCCGGCGGCGAGGCCGATCACCGAGCCGAGCGCGGCCAGCACGACGACCTGCGTGGTGTAGATCGTGAAGACATCGCGGCCGGTGGCGCCGACCGCCTTGAAGGTGGCGATCACGTCGCGGCGTCGATCGATATGGCTCTTCACGGCGTTGGCGACGCCGACACCGCCGACCAGGAGCGCAGCGAGGCCCACCAGGGTCAGGAACTGGGTGAAACGGTTGATGGTGCGCTCGAGCTGCGGCGAGGCGTTGGCGCGGCTGCGGACCTCCCAGCCCGCCTCCGGGAAAGCTGCGCGGGCATCGGCAATGAGATTTTCGGCCGAGCGATCGTCGGCGGCATTGTCCGGCAGTCTGACGCGATAGATCCAGCGCACCAGGCTGCCGGGCTGCAGCAGCCCCGTGGCGCGCAGGCCCGCTTCACTGGCGAGGAAGCGTGGGCCGAGGCCGACGCCGCCGGCGAGCTTGTCCGGTTCCGCCTCGACCACGCTACGCAGCTGGAAGGTGGTGTTGCCGACATTGACGCGGTCGCCAAGCTTGAGGTCGAAGCGCGCCAGCAAGGTGGTGTCGACCGCCGCGCCGAACGCGCCGTCGCGCTCGGCGAAAAGCTCCGCCAGCGGCATCTTCGGCTCGAGCGCCAGTTCGCCGAGCAGCGGATAGGCGCCATCGACCGCCTTCATCTCGACCAGCGCCAGCTTGCCGTCGCCGGAGCGCACCATGGCGCGCAGCGTTGCGGCGATCGAAAGCTGGCCGCGCGCGCGCAGGAAATCGATCTCTTCGGGCCTGGCCTCGCGCTGGATCATCAGGAAGGCGACGTCGCCGCCGAGCAGCGTGCGGCCCTCGCGCGCCAGGCCATCGCCAAGGCTCGCGGCAACAGAGCCGACGCCGGCAATCGCCATCACGCCGAGCGCAATGCAGGCAATGAAGACGTAGAAGCCGCGCAGGCCGCCGCGCAGTTCGCGAAACGCATAACGGAATGCGAGCGAGGAGGCGCGCGCCTGATAGGCGGTCTCGTCTGCGATGGTGGTCAAGCGCTGTGTCCGTCGATGCGACCGGAGCGCAGGCGCACGACGCGGTCGCAGCGCTGCGCCAGCGAGGAATCGTGCGTCACCAGCACGAGCGTCATGCCGCGCTCGGCATGTTTGGAGAACAGGAGATCGACGATCTGCTTGCCGGTGGTCTCGTCGAGATTGCCGGTGGGCTCGTCCGCGACGAGGATCGCAGGATCCGGCGCCAGCGCCCGCGCCAGCGCAACGCGCTGCTGCTCGCCGCCGGAAAGCTGGGTCGGATAATGATGCAGGCGATGGCCGAGGCCGACCGACTCCAGCTCCTGCGCGGCGCGTGCCGCCGCATCGGAATTGCCGGCAAGCTCGAGCGGTACGGCGACATTCTCCAGCGCCGTCATGGTCGGGATCAGATGGAACGACTGGAACACGATGCCGACCTGGCGGCCGCGGAACCGCGCCAGACCGTCCTCGTCGAGGGCATTGAACGAGGTGCCGTTCACCACCACCTCTCCACTGTCGGGACGTTCCAGTCCCGCCATCACCATGAGGAGCGTGGATTTTCCCGATCCGGACGGTCCGATCAGGCCGATCGCTTCTCCCGACCCGACGCGCAGGCTGATATCCTTGAGGATGTGAACGCGCGCGGCGCCGGAGCCGAGCGAGAGATTGACGTCGTTGATGGCGATGGTGTCCAGCGCGGGGCTGGTCAGGGGCGAGGTATCGATGAGGCTGTCCATGGTCCGGTCATATGGCACTTCGGCCCGCGCGGTGAAGGGGAATACGACTAACTTCCCGCACATCATTGTGTTGATTCTGGCATTCCTGATGACAGGCCAGGCCTTGGCGCAGACGCCGACGGCCGTGCCGGCAAAGCCGATCAGGATCGTCGCGTTCGGCGATTCCCTGACCGCGGGGCTCGGCCTGCCGGCCAGCCATTCATTCCCCGCTCGTCTGCAAAAAGCCTTGGAGGCCAATGGGATAAAGGTCGATATGGTCAACGCGGGGGTGTCCGGCGATACCACGTCCGGCGGCAGGGAGCGGCTCGACTGGTCGATCCCGGAGGGAACCGATGCCGTCATTCTCGAACTCGGCGCCAATGACGCCATGCGCGGCACCGATCCCGACGTGACGCGCGCGGCGCTGTCGGACATTCTGACGCGGCTGAAGGCGCGCAAGATCGCCGTGCTCCTGTGCGGCATGCTGGCGCCGCCGAACTACGGCGCGGAGTACGCGGCCCGCTTCAATGCGATCTATCCGGAACTGGCGAAAAAATTCGACGTGCCGCTTTATGCTTTCTTCCTCGAAGGTGTTGCCGCCGAGAGAAAGCTCAACCAGGCCGACGGGATCCATCCGACAGCCGAGGGCGTTGATCTCATCGTGCAGAAAATGCTGCCTACGGTGCAGGCATTTCTCGGCGCAATCGCCGGGCAGCGCAGCTGAAATCTGCGCAGCTCTCCGCCGGTTACCGGGTCGTTAACGTGTTATGCTTCGCACTGTCGCATAAGTCAGGTAGAAATTGGACATCGGTGATTCGCCGATCTCTCTTTTTCGGACTGACGCGAAGTCCTCGCGGCTTCGTGGACATGCCCAAGCATCGGGAGTGATTACGATGCCGCGTTTGTTCACTGGACTGGAAATTCCGGCCGAGATCGGCCAGACGCTTTCCACTTTGCGGGGTGGCCTTCCCGGCGCCCGCTGGATCGATCCCGAAAATTATCACGTCACCTTGCGCTTCATCGGCGACATCAATGGCATGTACGCCAACGAGATCGCGTCGATGCTGTTTCGGGTCAACCGCAAACCGTTCGAGGTGAAGGTGCAGGGGCTGACCAGCTTCGGCGGCAAGAAACCCCGCGCCGTTGTCGCTGCCGTCGAGCCGAGCCGGCCGCTGATCGAGCTGCAGGCCGAACTCGAGCGGCTGATGCAGCGCCTCGGGCTCGATCCGGAGGGGAGAAAGTTCACCCCGCATGTCACGCTGGCGCGATTGCATGATGCGTCGAGCCGGGACGTCGCCGACTATCTGTCGGTGCGCGGCTATTTCCCGAGCAAGGTCTTTACGGTCGACCGCTTCGTGCTGTTCTCCTCGCGAGCCTCCACCGGCGGCGGTCCCTACGTGGTCGAGGATGCCTACGAACTGAGCGCGTAGCGCGCTTGCTTGTTATGGCCGGGCTCGTCCTGGCCATCCACGTGTTGGCCAGCACGCGACGGACGGGGATGCACGGGACAATCCCGGGCATGACGGTCATCTTGTTTTGACATATCGCCGGCGCCAATTCCTGGCTTGCAATTTCCGCCGCGCTGAGGCGGAAAGAGGGCCATGCTTTCCACCCCGCCCGCCAGCTTCCAGGCTCATTACAAGTCGCTCGTCGCCTCCGGCGCGATCGAGGCCGATCCGGCGCAGAGCCGCGCGGCGGAAGCCTTCGCGGCACTGGACGAGCGGCTTTCCGGCTACAAGCCGATCAAGAAGCAGGGCCTGTTCGGCCGTCTGTTCGCCGACAGGGACGAGCCGCCGCCGCGCGGGCTCTACGTCCATGGCGAGGTCGGGCGCGGCAAGACCATGCTGATGGACCTGTTCTTCCAGCAGTCGCCGGTCGCGCACAAGCGCCGCGCGCATTTCCACGAATTCATGGCCGAGGTGCACGAGCGCATCTACGCCTATCGCCAGAACATCGCCCGCGGCGAGCTCGGCGATGCCGATGTGATGGTGCTCACGGCGAACGCGATCTTCGACGAAGCCTGGCTTCTGTGCTTCGACGAGTTCCACGTCACCGACATCGCAGACGCCATGATTCTCGGCCGCCTGTTCGCAAAGCTGTTCGAGCTCGGAACCGTGGTGGTGGCGACGTCGAACGTCGCGCCCGAGGACCTCTACAAGGGCGGCCTCAACCGCGCGCTGTTCCTGCCGTTCATCGACCAGATCACTGTCCATATGGAAGTGATGCGGCTCGATGCTCGCACCGATTTCCGCCTGGAAAAACTCGCGGGTGCGAAGATGTGGCTGGTGCCGGCGGACGGCGCGGCGGATATCGTGCTCAACAAGGCTTGGGCGAAGATGACCGGTGGCGCGCCATGCAAGCCGCGCGACATCGCCATCAAGGGCCGCAAGCTGCACGTGCCGTGCTCGGCGCATGGCGTGGCGCGTTTTTCCTTTGCCGACCTCTGCGAGAAGCCGCTGGCGGCAAGCGATTATCTGCGGCTGGCGCGCGACTACCACACCCTGCTCGTCGACTATATCCCGGTGATGGACTATGGCGAGCGCAACGCCGCCAAGCGCTTCATCTCGCTGATCGATACGCTCTATGACAACGGCGTGAAACTGATGGCCTCCGCCGCCGCCGATCCGGTTTCGCTCTACGTCGCGACCGAGGGCGTCGAGGCCAACGAGTTCAAGCGCACGTCCTCGCGCCTGATCGAGATGGGCTCGGAATCCTATTTGGCGGCGCCGCATGGCCGGAAGGATTCCTCGGCCAGCGGCGCGACCACGGGACTGGTGGAAACCTAGTTGTCGTCATTCCGGGGCGACGCGGAGCGGCGAGCCCGGAATCCATTTGCCACCTGCCGATGTGGGTTGAAAGAAAGCCACAGGCGGCCTTCAAGACAAGCCCCGTCACGGCGTATTCAGTCCGGCCCTGCGCCTTTCGGCGCCTGCCGGAATGACGATGGGCTGGCATACCTGACCGAATTCAGGGCAGCGCTGCCAAAGCGGCATGGCGCGACTTGAACCTGTCAGGGTAAAGGGATAACCCCTTTCAGGCCTTTTCCCCACCTTACCTCACTGCTCTCAAAGGACAGATTTCCCATGGCGCGCGACAAGATTGCCTTGATTGGCTCCGGTCAGATCGGCGGTACGCTGGCTCACCTCATCGGGCTCAAGCAGCTCGGCGACGTCGTGATGTTCGACATCGCCGAAGGCATTCCGCAGGGCAAGTCGCTCGACATTGCGCAGTCCTCGCCGGTCGACGGTTTTGACGCGCATCTGGTCGGCGCCAACTCCTACGAAGCGCTCGACAATGCCGAGGTCTGCATCGTCACCGCCGGCGTGCCGCGCAAGCCCGGCATGAGCCGCGACGATCTTCTTTCGATCAACCTCAAGGTCATGGAGCAGGTCGGCGCCGGCATCAAGAAGTACGCACCGGACTCCTTCGTCATCTGCATCACCAACCCGCTGGACGCGATGGTGTGGGCGCTGCAGAAGGCCTCCGGCATGCCGCACAAGAAGGTGGTCGGCATGGCCGGCGTGCTCGACTCGGCGCGCTTCCGCTATTTCCTCGCCGACGAGTTCAACGTCTCGGTCGAGGACGTCACCGCCTTCGTGCTCGGCGGTCATGGCGACACCATGGTGCCGCTGACGCGCTATTCCACCGTCGCAGGCATTCCGCTGCCTGATCTCGTCAAGATGGGCTGGACCTCGCAGGCCCGCATCGACGAGATCGTCGACCGTACCCGCAATGGCGGTGCCGAGATCGTCAACCTCCTGAAGACCGGCTCGGCCTTCTACGCGCCGGCAGCGTCCGCGATCGCGATGGCCGAGAGCTATCTGAAGGACAAGAAGCGCGTGCTGCCCTGCGCCGCCTACCTCAACGGCGAATACGGCGTGAAGGACATGTATGTCGGCGTGCCCGTCGTGATCGGCTCCAAGGGCGTCGAGCGCGTCGTCGAAATCGATCTTTCCGGCAAGGACCGCGAGGCCTTCGACAAGTCTGTCGGATCCGTGCAGGGTCTGGTCGATGCCTGCAAGAAGATCGCGCCCGACCTGCTGGGCCGCTGATTTCGTTCACGCAAGGCCGGAGGTCGGCCAAGTCGATCTTCGGCCCTTGCAGTTGCTGTGGTATATGGTATGCCAGCCACAGAACATGGGTGGGGCGCTGAACTCCACCGTCCTTAGGGTTTGGGGAGCGTCTCGATGAATATCCACGAATATCAGGCCAAGGCCCTGTTGAACGAGTTCGGCGTGCCGATCTCCAAGGGCGTGCCGGTGCTCAGGCCCGAGGAGGCCGAGGCGGCGGCCAGGCAGCTCCCGGGCCCGATCTGGGTGGTGAAGAGCCAGATCCATGCCGGCGGCCGCGGCAAGGGCAAGTTCAAGGAAGCTTCCGCCGGCGACAAGGGCGGCGTGCGCATCGCCAAGTCGACCGCCGAGGTCGCCGAATACGCCAAGCAGATGCTGGGCGCGACCCTGGTGACGATCCAGACCGGCGCGCATGGCAAGCAGGTCAACCGGCTCTACATCGAGGAAGGCTCCGACATCGACAAGGAGTTCTACCTCTCGCTGCTGGTCAACCGCGAAACCAGCGAAGTCTCGTTCGTCGTCTCGACCGAAGGCGGCGTCAACATCGAGGAAGTCGCGCACAAGACGCCCGAGAAGATCGTCACCTTCTCGGTCGATCCCGCCACCGGCATCATGGCCCATCACGGCCGCGCCGTGGCGAAGGCGCTCAATCTGACCGGCGATCTGGCCAAGCAGGCCGAGAAGCTGACATCGCAGCTCTATGCGGCATTCGTCGCCAAGGACATGGCGATGCTGGAGATCAATCCGCTCGTCATCACCAAGCAGGGCCAGCTGCGCGTGCTCGACGCGAAAGTGTCGTTCGACGACAACGCCGCGTTCCGCCATCCGGAGGTGCTGGCGCTGCGCGACGAGACCGAGGAGGACGCCAAGGAAATCGAGGCGTCGAAATACGACCTCAACTATGTCGCGCTCGACGGCACCATCGGCTGCATGGTCAACGGCGCCGGCCTTGCCATGGCGACGATGGACATCATCAAGCTCTACGGCATGGAGCCCGCCAACTTCCTGGACGTCGGCGGCGGCGCCACCAAGGAGAAGGTCGCGGCGGCGTTCAAGATCATCACCGCCGACCCGAACGTGAAGGGCATCCTGGTCAATATCTTCGGCGGCATCATGAAATGCGATATCATCGCCGAGGGCGTGGTGGCCGCCGTCAAGCAGGCCGGCCTCTCCGTCCCGCTGGTGGTGCGGCTCGAAGGCACCAATGTGGAGCAGGGCAAGAAGATCATCCGCGAGTCCGGCCTCAACGTCGTTCCCGCCGATGATCTCGACGATGCCGCGCAGAAGATCGTGAAAGCCGTCAAGGGAGGCTAGCGATGGCCGAGGACCGCCTCACCGCGCCGAAACCGCAGGAAGAGCACAAGCGGCTGGCGGTGTTCGCCGGTGAGTGGGCCGGCGAGGAGATGGTCTATCCCTCGCGCTGGAACGCCGGCGGTCCCGCCACCTCGCGCGTCACCGCGCGGGTCGATCTCGACGGCTTCTATCTGATCCAGGACACGCTGCAGATGCGCGACGGCAAGGAGAGCTTCGCCACCCATGGCGTCTTCACCTACGATCGCGAGGACCGTCTCTATAAACTGTTCTGGTTCGACTCGCTCGGCTACTACCCGCCGTCGCCCGCCTCCGGCAACTGGCAAGGCAAGGCGCTGGTGCTGGTGCGCGGCTCGCTGCGCGGCAACGCGCGCCATGTCTACGAAATGATCGACGACAACAGCTACACCATAAAAATCCAGTTCTCGCCCGACTCCGAAGGCTGGAACGACGTGCTGTCAGGCACGTACCGGCGCGTGCAATAAGCTTCACTCCTGATCCCGCGAAAGTCACTCCAGTCATGTCCATCCTGATCGACAAGAACACCAAGGTCATCTGCCAGGGTTTTACCGGCAAGAACGGCACCTTCCATTCGGAAGCTGCGATCGCCTACGGCACCAAGATGGTCGGCGGCACCTCGCCCGGCAAGGGCGGTTCGACGCATCTCAACCTGCCGGTGTTCGATACGGTTCGCGAGGCGCGCGAAAAGACCGGGGCCGATGCCTCGGTGATCTACGTGCCGCCGCCGGGCGCGGCGGACGCGATCTGCGAGGCGATCGATGCGGAGATCCCGCTGATCGTCTGCATCACCGAGGGCATTCCGGTGCTCGACATGGTCAAGGTGAAGCGCTCGCTGTCCGGCTCCAAGTCGCGCCTGATCGGGCCGAACTGCCCCGGCGTGATGACCGCGGGCGAATGCAAGATCGGCATCATGCCGGCCAACATCTTCAAGCCGGGCTCGGTCGGCATCGTGTCGCGCTCGGGCACGCTGACCTATGAAGCGGTGTTCCAGACCACGCAGGAAGGTCTCGGCCAGACCACCGCGGTCGGCATCGGCGGCGACCCGGTGAAGGGCACCGAGTTCATCGACGTGCTGGAGAAGTTTCTGGCCGACGACAAGACCACCTCGATCATCATGATCGGCGAGATCGGCGGCTCGGCCGAGGAAGACGCCGCCCAGTTCATCAAGGACGAGGCCAAGCGCGGCCGCAAGAAGCCGATGGCCGGCTTCATCGCCGGGGTCACCGCACCGCCCGGCCGTCGCATGGGCCATGCCGGCGCGATCATCTCCGGCGGCAAGGGCGATGCCGGCTCCAAGACCGCGGCCATGGAAGCAGCCGGTATCCGGGTGTCGCCGTCGCCGGCCCGTCTCGGCAAGACCCTGGTGGAAGCGCTGCGCGGCTAGCACTCGGCCAGCGGCCGACCTACATGAAGATCAAGGCTCCGGCAGTGCAGCCGGAGCCTTTTTGGTTCGCCGAAGGCGCGCCGAGTGCTCTCTTCAGAGATCGCGCTCTGTTCAAAGATTTGAACTCAAATTCGCGACTTGGTTCTTTTCGGCGCGAACATTCGGCCCAAATAGGGTAAAGGTCATCCCAGCCCACCGGTCCCTCGCCCGGGCCGGCCGTCCGCGCCGTTTTCCATGCGCGAAGCCAAAATCACCAGGACGCCATCATGTCTCGTCAGGACGCGAACGCCGCTTTTGCTCTCTCCTCATTCTTGCAAGGCACCAACGCCGCCTACATCGACGACCTCTACGCCCGCTACGAGCAGGACCCGAATTCCGTCGATGCCGAGTGGCAGGAATTCTTCGGGAGCCTGAAAGACAGCCCCGCCGACGTCAAGAAGAACGCCGAAGGCGCCTCTTGGGGACGCGATCACTGGCCGCTGACGCCGCGCGATGACCTGACCTCCGCGCTCGACGGCAACTGGGCCCAGGTCGAGAAGGCGGTCGGCGCCAAGATCGCCGCCAAGGCGGTTGCCAAGGGCGGCGACTCCGCAGGCGTCGACGTCACCCAGGCCACGCGCGATTCGGTGCGCGCGCTGATGCTGATCCGCGCCTATCGCATGCGCGGCCATTTCCACGCCAAGCTCGATCCGCTCGGCATCGAGGCGCCGCGCGACCGCGAGGAACTCGACCCGCGCACCTACGGCTTCGTGGAAGCCGATTTCGACCGCAAGATTTTCCTCGATCACGTGCTCGGCCTCGAATACGGCTCGCTGCGCGAGATCGTCGCGATCTGCGAGCGCACCTATTGCCAGACGCTCGGCGTCGAATTCATGCACATCTCCAATGCCGCGCAGAAGTCGTGGATACAGGAGCGCATCGAGGGCCCGGACAAGGAGATCAGCTTCACGCCCGAGGGGCGCCGCGCCATCCTCAACAAGCTGATCGAGGCCGAAGGCTTCGAAAAGTTCTGCGACATCAAGTTTACCGGCACCAAGCGCTTCGGCCTCGATGGCGCCGAGTCGCTGATCCCGGCGCTGGAGCAGATCATCAAGCGCGGCGGCAATCTCGGCGTAAAGGAGATCGTGCTGGGCATGCCGCATCGCGGCCGCCTCAACGTGCTGACCCAGGTGATGGGCAAGTCGCACCGCGCGCTGTTCCACGAGTTCAAGGGCGGCTCGGCCAATCCGGACGCGGTCGAAGGCTCCGGCGACGTCAAGTATCATCTGGGCGCCTCGAGCGACCGCGAGTTCGACGGCAACAAGATCCATTTGTCGCTGACCGCCAACCCCTCGCATCTCGAAATCGTCGATCCGGTGGTGCTCGGCAAGGTGCGCGCCAAGCAGGACCAGCACGGCGACCCGCCCGACATGCGAATCTCCGTGATGCCGCTGCTGATGCATGGCGACGCGGCGTTCGCCGGCCAGGGCGTCGTTGCCGAATGCTTCGGCCTCTCCGACCTGAAGGGCTACCGCACCGGCGGCTCCGTGCATTTCATCGTCAACAACCAGATCGGTTTCACCACCTATCCGCGTTATTCGCGCTCCTCGCCGTATCCGTCCGACGTGGCGAAGATGATCGATGCGCCGATCTTCCATGTGAACGGCGACGATCCGGAAGCCGTGGTGTTCGCCGCCAAGGTCGCGACCGAATTCCGGCAGAAGTTCCACAAGCCCGTCGTCATCGACATGTTCTGCTATCGCCGGCACGGCCACAACGAGGGCGACGAGCCGGCGTTCACCCAGCCGGTGATGTACAAGAAGATCGCCGCGCATCCCTCCACGCTCGACATCTACGCCAAGCGCCTCATCGCTGAGGGCGTCATCACCGAGGGCGAGGTCGAGAAGGCGAAGGCAGACTGGCGCGCGCGGCTCGATGCCGAGCTCGAGGCCGGCTCCGGCTACAAGCCCAACAAGGCCGACTGGCTCGACGGCAAGTGGGCGGGCCTGAAGATCGCCGACCAGGAGGAGGATGCCCGCCGCGGCGTCACCGGCGTCGGCATCGCCGACCTCAAGGAGATCGGCCGCAAGATCACCAAGGTGCCGGACGGCTTCCGCGTTCACCGCACCATCGCGCGCTTCCTGGAGAATCGTGCGAAGGCGATCGACAACGGCGTCGGCATCGACTGGGCGACCGGCGAGGCGCTGGCGTTCTGCTCGCTGCTGCAGGAAGGCCGCCATGTCCGCCTGTCCGGTCAGGACTCCGAGCGGGGCACCTTTTCGCAACGCCATTCGGTGCTGATCGACCAGGAAGACGAGAGCCGCTACACGCCGTTCAACCATCTCGGCGTCGACCAGGGCCATTACGAGGTCATCAACTCGCTGCTGTCGGAAGAGGCCGTGCTCGGCTTCGAATACGGCTACTCGCTCGCCGAGCCGAATGCGCTGGCGCTGTGGGAGGCGCAGTTCGGCGACTTCGCCAACGGCGCGCAGGTGCTGTTCGACCAGTTCATCTCCTCGGGCGAGCGCAAATGGCTGCGCATGTCCGGCCTCGTGTGCCTGTTGCCGCACGGCTATGAAGGGCAGGGGCCGGAGCACTCCTCCGCACGCCTCGAACGCTTCCTGCAGATGTGCGCCGAGGACAACATGCAGGTGGTCAACCCGACCACGCCCGCCAACTACTTCCACATGCTGCGGCGGCAGCTGCATCGCGAGATCCGCAAGCCGCTGATCGTGATGACGCCAAAATCGCTGCTGCGCCACAAGCGCGCGGTATCGCGGCTTGAGGAGCTCGGCACCGGTACCACGTTCCACCGCATCCTCTGGGACGACGCCCAGATGCTGCCGAACGAGCCGATCAAGCTGAAGCCGGACGCGCAAATCCGCCGCGTCGTGCTGTGCTCGGGCAAGGTCTATTACGATCTCTACGAGGAGCGCGAGAAGCGCGGTCTCGACGACGTCTATCTGCTGCGCGTCGAGCAGCTCTATCCGGTGCCGCTGAAGGCGCTGGTGCAGGAGCTTGCCCGCTTCAAGGGCGCCGAGATCGTCTGGTGCCAGGAAGAGCCGCGCAACATGGGTGCCTGGCACTTCATCGAGCCGTATCTGGAATGGGTGCTCAACCAGATCCAGGCCCCGAACCGCCGTCCGCGCTATGCCGGACGCGCCGCGTCGGCTGCGACCGCCACCGGCCTGATGTCCAAGCATGTGGCGCAGCTCAAGGCGCTGCTGGATGAGGCCTTGAACTAACCGTCATGCCCCGCGCGAACGGGGCATTTCCAACTTGAAGTCCGCCGGACGCGCGACATGTCCGGTGCGGCCAATTATCGCTCGAGGGTATTGAGGAAAGACCATGACTGACATTCGCGTTCCGACGCTCGGTGAATCCGTGACCGAGGCCACCATCGGCCGCTGGTTCAAGAAGGCCGGCGAGGCCGTGGCGGTCGACGAGCCGCTGGTCGAGCTCGAGACCGACAAGGTCACCATCGAGGTGCCCGCGCCGTCGGCCGGCGTGCTCGGCGAGATCATCGCCAAGGACGGCGAGACGGTCGCGGTCGGGGCGCTGCTCGGCCAGATCAATGACGGCGCCGCCGGCGCAAAGCCTGCCGCCGCGCCCGCTGCCGCAAAGCCCGCCGCCGCGCCGGCTCCGGCCGCCGCACCCGCACCGGCCCCGGCTGCGAAGGCGCCGCCGGCGGATGCGCCGCTGGCGCCGTCGGTGCGCAAGCTCTCTGCCGAGAGCGGCGTCGATGCCTCCACCGTGCCGGGCTCCGGCAAGGACGGCCGGGTCACCAAGGGCGACATGCTGGCCGCGATCGAAAAGGCCGCGTCCGCGCCGACGCCGGTGAACCAGCCGGCCGCCTCCGTGCAGGTCCGCGCGCCGTCGCCGGCCGACGATGCCGCGCGCGAGGAGCGCGTGAAGATGACGCGGCTGCGCCAGACCATCGCGCGCCGCCTCAAGGAGGTGCAGAACACCGCCGCGATGCTGACGACCTTCAACGAGGTCGACATGACCAACGTCATGGCGCTGCGCGCGCACTACAAGGACGTGTTCGAGAAGAAGCACGGCTCCAAGCTCGGGTTCATGGGCTTCTTCACCAAGGCCTGCGTGCAGGCGCTGAAGGACATTCCCGCCGTCAACGCCGAAATCGACGGCACCGACCTGATCTACAAGAATTACTATCACATCGGCGTCGCCGTCGGCACCGACAAGGGCCTCGTGGTGCCCGTGGTGCGCGACTGCGACCACAAGTCGATTGCCGAGATCGAGAGGAGCATCGCCGATTTCGGCCGCCGCGCCCGCGACGGCCAGCTCAAGATCGACGAGATGCAGGGCGGCACCTTCACCATCACCAATGGCGGCATCTATGGTTCGCTGATGTCGACGCCGATCCTCAATGCGCCGCAGGCCGGTATCCTCGGCATGCACAAGATCCAGGAGCGGCCGATGGTGGTCGGCGGCAAGATCGAGGTACGCCCGATGATGTACCTGGCGCTGTCCTACGATCACCGCGTCATCGACGGCAAGGAAGCCGTGACGTTCCTGGTGCGCGTCAAGGAGAGCCTGGAAGACCCGGCGCGGCTGGTGCTGGATCTGTGACGACGACCAATGGCTGAATGGGTCGCACTTTCAGAATTGATCAGAAATGTGGCTCTGACGATTGCCGCTGTAGTAGGAAGCCTTTTGGCTTGGCGGCAGTTGTCGCCTGCCGCATTGCAAGCAAAATCCGCAAATGCGCAGGCTGAGCTTGCGAGGCGCGCCCATGTGACGGAGCTATTTAATCGGGCGGTTGGGCAACTGCGTGATCCGAACCTTGAGGTTCGCTTGGCCGCTATCTATGTCTTGCGGGAAGTCGCAAAGGACTTCCCTGACCTTTCGAATCCCGTTTTCGAGCTTCTTCAAGCTTATCTAAGGGCGGGTAGTATCGACTACGGCGACGACGAGCCGCCAATCGACATCAGAGAAATCGTGAAGGTACTCCGAAGTACACTGGGAGAGTCCAATGCTGAAAGCTAAGGATGTTACTCAAGCTAGCACACTGGATTTACACGGCGCCTTCGTTAGGCGAACCGATCTGAGTGGCGCTTCGCTTCGCGGGGCCAATATGACCAACGTTGATGCAACAAATGCAGTTTTTCGCGGGGCCGACTTTGAAGGGGCGCTGCTGAATGGGGCTATACTGAAGGGCGCAGATTTGAGCGGAGCCAAGAACCTCACTCTGCAACAGCTCTCCAGTGCGGTGATCGACGATCGCACTACCCTGCCCACCTACATCGATCGGGGGAAGCTTCACCTCTCGACGATGAAATGACACCTGATCTCGGTGGTACGCGGATACTAGGTGCTGACCGAGGGACGGTCATCTAGATTTCCTTGGGAGACAGATTTGACCGACAAACTAGCGATCATCACCGGCGGCAGCCGCGGCATCGGCCGCGCGGCCGCGCTTGCCGTCGCCGCACGCGGCTATCGTGTCGTGGTCGGTTATGCCACCAACAAGGCCGCGGCCGACGAGGTCGTCGGCCAGATCGAAGGCAAGAACGGCAAGGCGGTCGCGGTGAAATGCGACGTCGCGCACGAAAGGGACATTCTGGCGCTGTTCAAGGCGGCCGATGAATTCGGAACGCTCGGCGCGCTCGTCAACAATGCCGGCATCGTCGGCAAGAGCGGCGTGCGCGTCGACGAGATGTCGGCCGAGCGCATCCAGCAGATGATGGCGATCAACGTCACCGGCAGCATCCTGTGTGCGCGCGAGGCGGTGAAGCGCATGTCGACCAGGCATGGCGGCAAGGGCGGCGTGATCGTCAACCTCTCCTCGGTCGCGGCCAGGCTCGGTGCACCCAACACCTATGTCGACTATGCCGCCTCCAAGGGCGCGATCGATTCCTTCACCATCGGTCTTGGCTATGAGGTCGCGGGCGAAGGCATCCGCGTCGCCGGCATCCGGCCCGGACTGATCGACACCGAGATCCACGCCGCCGGCGGCGAGCCCGATCGCGCGCACCGGCTGGCACATATGGTGCCGATGAAGCGCGTCGGGCGGGCCGAAGAAATCGCCAACGCCATCGTCTGGCTGATCTCGGACGAGGCTTCCTACGTCACGGCAGCCACGCTCGACGTCTCGGGCGGACGCTAACACTCATCTTAGCTACAGGATTTTCATCATGGCCTACGATCTCGTCGTCATCGGCACCGGACCCGGCGGTTACGTCTGCGCCGTTCGCGCCGCGCAGCTTGGCATGAAGGTCGCGGTGGTCGAGAAGAACCCGACCCTTGGCGGCACGTGTCTCAATGTCGGCTGCATGCCGTCGAAGGCGCTGCTGCATGCTTCCGAGATGTTCGAGGAAGCCGCGCATTCCTTTGCCAGGATGGGCGTGTCGGTTTCGGCGCCGAAACTCGACCTGCCGTCGATGATGAATTTCAAGCAGCAGGGCATCGACGGCAACGTCAAGGGCGTCGAGTTTCTGATGAAGAAGAACAAGATCGACGTGCTGATGGGCAAGGGCAGGATCGTCGGCGCAGGCAAGGTCGAAGTCACCGGCGCCGACGGCAAGGCGCAGACGGTGGAGACGAAGAACATCGTCATCGCCTCCGGCTCCGATATCGCGCGGCTGAAAGGCATCGACATCGACGAGGAGCGCGTCGTGTCCTCGACCGGGGCGCTGTCGCTGGAGAAGGTGCCGGGCAAACTGCTGATCGTCGGCGCCGGCGTGATCGGGCTGGAGCTCGGCTCGGTGTGGCATCGTCTCGGCGCTGAAGTCACCGTGGTCGAATTCCTCGACCGCATCCTGCCCGGCATGGACGGCGAAGTCGCAAAACAGTTCCAGCGCATCCTGGAAAAGCAGGGTTTCAAGTTCAAGCTCGGCGCCAAGGTCACCGCGGTCGATGCGTCAGGCAAGACGCTGAAGGCGAGCGTCGAGCCTGCCGCCGGCGGCGCGGCAGAATCGATCGAAGCCGATGTCGTGCTCGTCTGTATCGGCCGCGTGCCCTACACCGAGGGCCTCGGCCTCAAGGAAGCTGGTGTCGCGCTCGACAATCGCGGCCGCGTGCAGATCGACTCGCATTTCGCGACCAGCGTGAAGGGCATCTACGCCATCGGCGATGTCGTCGCGGGCCCGATGCTCGCTCACAAGGCGGAAGATGAAGGCGTTGCCTGCGCGGAGATCATCGCAGGCCAAGCCGGCCACGTGAACTACGACGTGATCCCAAGTGTTGTGTATACCACGCCCGAGGTTTCGTCCGTCGGCAAGACCGAGGAAGAGCTGAAACAGGCCGGTATCGCCTACACCAGCGGAAAATTCCCCTTTACCGCCAACGGCCGTTCCAAGGTGAACCAGACCACGGAAGGTTTTGTGAAGATTCTCGCGGATGCGAAGACCGATCGCGTGCTCGGAGTGCACATCATCGGGCGCGAAGCGGGGGACATGATTCATGAAGCGTGCGTTTTGATGGAATTCGGCGGTTCGGCCGAAGATCTGGCGCGCACCTGCCATGCCCATCCGACCCGGTCCGAAGCCGTCAAGGAAGCCGCGCTTGCGGTCGGCAAACGCGCCATCCATATGTGACCGGAGGAGCGGTTTGGGTTAACCTGAACCGTCGGGATCACATAGATGCTGCGCCGCCTTGTTCAGCCGTTCTGGGTTCTGCTTGCGATCATCTTTTTGATCGAGGCGTGGCTGTGGGATCACCTCGAGCCGATCGTTGCGAAGGTGGTCGCATGGATTCCGCTGCGCGAGTTCAAGCAGTGGCTTTCCGATCGCGTCGATTCGCTCTCGCCGGCGATGACGCTGATCGTGTTCGCGGTGCCGCTGGTTCCGCTGTTTCCGCTGAAAATGTTCGGGCTGTGGCTGCTCGCGCATGAGTACTGGCTGGGCGCGATCCTCACCTACGGCTTTGCGAAATTCGCCGGGCTCGGCATCACCGCCTTCGTGTTCGACGTGACGCGCGACAAATTGCTGGAGATGGCCTGGTTCAGGAAGCTCTACGAGTTTATCCTGATGATCCGCGCCAGGGCCAAGGAACTGGTCGATCCGGTCAAGCAGCGCATCCGCGACCTCCTGCGCGGCGATGGCGACGGCTGGGCGGCGCGCACGCTGCGGCTGATCGCCCGCTTCCGCCGCACCGTGCACGAGACGCGGTAATTTCCCTTCACTCAGTGGATTTGTAGGGTGGGCAAAGCGACAGCGTGCCCACCTTTCTTGCGCCGGTGTATGTGAAAGGTGGGCACGCTTTGCCCGCCCTGCGGCGCCTTTTCTTCTTCAACGGAGCATAGTCAGGAGCGCGGCAAGGCCACGCGTCTCGAACCATGCGGGCCCGACTATCAATGCAAATGCAGGAGATGCAGCACGTGCGGCCAGAACAGCCCGGCCCATGTCATCCCGATTCCCATCGCCATCAGCAGGCCTGATACCCAGGCGAGCCACACCATGCTGGTGATGATGGTCGCCGACGCCAGCACGATGCCGATCTGAAACATCGCGGACGCATATTCGTAGTGATGGTATTTTTCCGTCGCCAGGTCACGCGCCGCTTCCGATTCCTTGGCGCGCTTGGCGAGTTGCTCCGATCCCTCGCCGGTTTCCGGCTCGGAGCGGTAGCGCGCCGCGGTCTTGTCCCAGGCGTCGATCTGCTTGGTCAGCGCGGCCTTGGCGGCCTCGTCGGTGGTGGTACCGAGCGCGAGCCGGCCCTGTTCGGCCGCGGTCTGGATCTGGGTGCGGCGAATGCTCTTGGCCTGGAAGAAGGCCCAGAGGTTCGATGCCTCGACGTTCTTGGCGATCGATTCGGTCTGCGCGCTCTTGCCGAGCATCTCCGACAGCGCGAGGAACAGCGCAATGACGGCGATCAACAATGCAATGCCCTTGTTGGAGCCGGAAGCGTGTTCGGCGTGCTCCGCATGCTCCATGCTCTCGTGTGCGCCCATGATCCCTCCAGATGAAGATGTCGGCCCAACGATTGACCGAACAATATGGCAGAGGCAAGAGGCTACGTAGCGTTTTCAAGCGAAGTGGGTGCCGGTTCGCGTGAAGAAAACGCATCAACAAGAAGAGCCGCTGTCAACCGTATGACGAGGGTGTGTCAGCTGCGCGGGTGGGCGCTGCGGTAGACTTCCAGCAGCCGCTCGGCGTCGATGCCGGTATAGATTTGCGTGGTCGAGAGCGAGGCGTGACCGAGCAATTCCTGGATCGCGCGCAAATCGCCGCCGCGGGACAATAGATGCGTGGCAAAGGAGTGCCGCAGCGCGTGCGGCGTGGCGCTGTCGGGCAGGCCGAGCGCGCCGCGCAGCCGCTCCATCGCGAGCTGGATGATGCGCGGGCTCAATGGGCCGCCGCGCGCGCCGATGAACATGGGGCCGGCCGGCGACAGCGGATAGGGACAGATCGCCGCGTAGTCCTCGATCAGCTGCAGCACGTTGTGTAGCACCGGCACCATCCGCGTCTTGTTGCCCTTGCCGGTGACGACGAGCACATCGCCGTCGCCGGGTTTCGGCACATCGCGGCGCTTCAGGCCCAGCGCCTCGGAGATGCGCAGGCCCGAGCCGTAAAGCAGCGCCATCACGGCGGCATCGCGTGCCAAAATCCATTGTTCGCGTTCTTCGCCGGCGCGCTCGTCGGCGTCCGCCAGGCGCTTGGCTGCGTCCATCTGGATCGGCTTGGGCAGGCTCTTGGCGACCTTCGGCGCACGGATGGCCGACAGTGCCCCGACCTTGCCCTTGCCTTCGCGCTCCAGGAAGCGGCCGAACGAGCGCAGGCCCGCCAGCGTGCGCATCAGCGAGCGCCCGGCGATCCCATCGGCGCGGCGCATCGCCATGAAGGCGCGGACGTCGGTGGCCTCGATCGCGGCAAAATTCTTCAGCGTCACCTGCTTGCCGCGGTGCTCCGCGAGAAAGGCGAGGAACTGCCGGATGTCGCGCGCGTAGGCTTCCAGCGTCTTCGAAGACAGCCGCCGCTCGGCGCCAAGGTGCTTTTGCCATTGGACGATCTCGCGCGTGATGCTGGCATCGGCGCATTCGAGCAAAAGGTCTGCAATGTCGGGGTCGGTTTTCGCCAATTTGCGCGCGCCCTGCTAGCGGAGGAATCCGGGGTATCGACGCCGTGATTCTCCTGATTATATCGCACCTTCTTCGTTTACCTTTCGCTAAGGCGGCGCCTTCTTCCCATGGACCACACCACGCGCACCAGCCCCACAGCCGCCGCGGCGCGCGTCGTCGACGTGTTGGTGCCGGTCGCGCTGAATCAGACATATTCCTATCGCGTGCCCCGCGGCATGGAACTGGAGACGGGCGACGTCGTCGCCGTGCCGCTCGGTCCGCGCGAGGTGATCGGCGTGGTCTGGGCGCAGAACGGGAAGCCTGATCCACGGCTGCATAATCGGCTGAAGGATATCGGCGAGAAGCTCGACGTGCCGCCGCTCAAGACCGAGTTGCGTGCGCTCGTCGACTGGGTCGCCAACTACACGCTTTCCGCCCGCGGCATGGTGCTGCGCATGACCTTGCGGATGGGCGAGAACCTCGGCCCCGAACGTGCCCGCATGGGCGTGCGCCTGGTCGGCGAGCCGCCGCGGCGGCTCACGCCGGCCCGGCGGCGCGTCATCGAGGTGCTGTCCGACGGCCTCCTGCACGGCAAGTCGGACGCTGCGCGCGAGGCCGGCGTCTCCACCGGCGTGATCGACGGCCTGGTCGACGAGGGCACGCTCGCCGTGGAGGTGTTGCCGCCGCCACCCCCGCCGCCGCTGCCCGATCCCGAATTCGCGCGGCCGGAATTCACGCGCGACCAGCGCAGCGCCGTCGACATGCTGCGCACGCTCGCCGCCAATGGCAGCTTTCATGTCGCGCTGCTCGACGGTGTCACCGGCTCGGGCAAGACCGAAGTCTATTTCGAGGCGATCGCCGAGACGATAAGGCGCGGCAAGCAGACGCTGATCCTGATGCCCGAGATATCGCTGACCGGGCAATTCCTCGACCGGTTCTCGCGGCGCTTTGGCGTCCGTCCCATTGAGTGGCATTCGGAACTTTCGCCGCGCACCCGCGCGCGCAACTGGGCGGCGATCTCCTCAGGCCAGGCGCCGGTCGTGGTCGGCGCGCGTTCGGCGCTGTTCATGCCCTACGCCGATCTCGGCCTCATCGTGGTCGATGAAGAGCATGACCAGGCCTACAAGCAGGACGACGGCGCGCATTACCACGCCCGCGACATGGCGGTGGTGCGGGCGCATATCGCCAAGATTCCGATCGTGCTGGCCTCCGCCACGCCGTCGGTCGAGAGCGAAGTCAACGCGCGCAAGGGCCGCTACCAGCGCGTCGCGCTGCCGGCGCGCTTCGGCGGCCAGCATATGCCGCATATCGAAGCGATCGACATGCGCCGCGCGCCGCCGCCGCGCGGCCGTTTCATCTCGCCGCCGATGGCCGAGCAGATCCGCTTCGCGGTGGAGCGGCGCGAGCAGGCGCTGTTGTTCCTCAATCGCCGCGGCTATGCGCCCTTGACGCTATGCCGCGCCTGCGGCCATCGCTTCGCCTGCACCATCTGCGACGCCTGGCTGGTCGATCACCGCTTTCGCCAGCGCCTGGTCTGTCACCATTGCGGCTTCTCGATGCCGCGCCCGCATGTCTGCCCGCATTGCTCGGCGGAAGAGTCACTCGCTGCGATCGGGCCCGGCGTGGAACGCCTGCAGGAGGAGGCCGCCAATCTTTTCCCGGATGCGCGCACCATGGTGCTGTCGAGCGATCTCATCACCTCGATCGAGGCCATGCGCAGCGAGCTCAACGAAATCGCCGAAGGCCGCGTCGACATCATCATCGGCACGCAGCTGGTGGCCAAGGGCCACAATTTTCCGCGGCTCAATCTGGTCGGCGTGGTCGACGCCGATCTTGGCCTCGGCAATGGCGACCCGCGCGCCGCCGAGCGCACGTTCCAGCTGCTCAACCAGGTGATCGGTCGCGCCGGCCGCGAGCAGGGCCGCGGCGTCGGCTATTTGCAGACCCATCAGCCCGAGCATCCCGTGATGAAGGCGCTGATCGCCAACGACCGCGAGGCGTTTTACGCCAGCGAGATCGATTCCCGCGAACGCACCGGCTATCCGCCGTTCGGCCGGCTGGCGAGCCTGATCATTTCCGCCGGCGATCGTCCCACCGCAGAAGGCTTTGCGCGCAAGCTGGCCGCCATCGCGCCGCTCGATGATCGCGTCCAGGTGCTCGGCCCCGCCGAGGCGCCGCTCGCCGTCATCAAGGGCCGCTACCGCTTCCGCTTGCTGGTGAAATCGCTGCGCCGTGTCGATTTGTCGGAATATTTGCGCGAATGGCTCGCCGCCGGGCCAAAGACAAAGGGCAATCTCAAGCTAGAGGTCGACGTCGACCCGCAGAGCTTCTTGTAGTTCTCCTCATTCCGGGCCCGCGCTTTGCACGTCCCGGATGGCAACACAAAAAAGCCTGCCGTCATGACAACGGCAGGCTTCCTTGAGCACGCAGCATTCCCTGCGGCTTACACGACGCAACGCTTGCCGAACTCGGGGGAAATCGGAAACGAAGGCGAGTTGCGCGAGGTTTACATGACCTCGGCGGTGACGTGGCCGACGCCAGAACCCGTCAGGCCGACCGCACGCGCGGCGCCCTTGGAGAGATCGAGCACGCGTCCCTTGATGAAGGGGCCGCGGTCATTGACGGTGACGACGACGCTGCGGCCGCGATGGGTGACGCGCAGCTTGGTGCCGAACGGCAGCGACCGGTGGGCGGCCGTCATGTCGTTCTCGTTGAAACGCTGGCCCGAAGCGGTCCGGCTGCCGGACTCGTTGCCGTAGAACGAGGCAACGCCCGCGAAGCTGCCGGAGCCGGACGACTGGACCGACGCATTGGCGTTCCGCCAGCTCGAGCTGGCATGATGCTTCCTCGACTTGGCCGAGGCGTCGGAAAGGCCACCAATCAGGATAGTCGCAGCGATCAGTGCGGTCGCCGACAGCGGCCGGATTGATCCCGGCGCCGAGTTTTTGGTCTTCAACATACTTGTATAGTCCCTCAATAGTATTGCCACATATGTGACAAGCAGGACCCCCGTCCCAGTTGCGATGGGTCGGCGTTTCCTTTCCGAATGAGGCGTGAATTGGGCAGTAAAGCCTGTTTATCTCGAGCTGAAACATCTTGTTACTTATGGGTAGAACTACGGAAAATTCCGTAATGTAGCCCATGAGCGAATGTGTTACTTATCTAATACTTTGAATTACTGAAGATTAAAGTAGTATGTCGCAGTGCAAAGAAGTGGCAAAGTAAAGGCTCCAAGTGGACGGGGAACCTTACCTTGTTCCTGCATGCCGCCTGATTTCGTTGCGGGGAGCGCTGCGGTTTCGCTGGCTTGGCGGATTCACCTCGCGGCTAAGCGGCCATCGTGAGAAGGGAGTGCTCCCCGCGGGTGAAGCATGCCACCAGCGCGCGGCGGAAAAGCGCCTGCGACAAGGCTTCCGATCACGCGCGCGTCATGTTGCACCTGCGCGCTTGCCATGCTAGCAAAGCGCCGATTTTAACGATCCCGGCAAGTTCCTTTGCCGGTCGAAAATCGAAGTCCCGCTTGAATTCCAAGGGCTTGGATCGCTAGGCGCCGCTTCGTGGCGACGGTTTTTCCCTTGCGAATTTGACAGCTAAAAAGAGCGTGTCTGTGGCTGCACAAGATCCGTCGGTTTCCGGTGTGTCCGGTCGTTATGCAACGGCCTTGTTCGAGTTGGCTCGGGATGAGAAATCCGTCGATGCCATCCTCGCCGATCTCAACAAATTCGACGCGATGCTGAGTGACAGCGCCGATCTGAAGCGCCTCGTTCGGAGCCCCGTGTTCTCCGCCGAAGTGCAGATGAAGGCGCTGGATGCGGTGCTCGACAAGGCCGGCATCGCCGGCACCCCGGCCCAGTTCCTCCGCGTGCTCACCGCCAACCGGCGCCTGTTCGCGGTCGCCGACGTGATCCGCGCCTTCCGCGCGCTGGTGGCGAACTTCAAGGGCGAGGCGACTGCGGAAGTCACCGTCGCCGAACAGCTCAACGACAAGAATCTCGACGCGCTGAAGTCCGCACTGAAGTCAGTGACGGGCAAGGACGTCGCGCTCAACGTGAAGGTCGATCCTTCCATCATCGGCGGCCTCGTCGTCAAACTCGGCAGCCGCATGGTGGATAGCTCGCTTCGCACCAAACTCAATTCGATCAAGCACGCGATGAAAGAGGCAGGCTGATGGACATCCGCGCCGCGGAAATTTCCGCGATCCTCAAGGACCAGATCAAGAATTTCGGCCAGGAAGCCGAGGTTACCGAAGTCGGACAGGTGCTGTCCGTCGGTGACGGCATTGCCCGCGTCTACGGTCTGGACAACGTCCAGGCCGGCGAAATGGTCGAGTTCGAGAACGGCACCCGCGGCATGGCGCTCAACCTCGAAACCGACAACGTCGGCATCGTGATCTTCGGCGCCGACCGCGAGATCAAGGAAGGCCAGACCGTCAAGCGCACCCGCGCCATCGTCGACACCCCGGTCGGCAAGGGCCTGCTTGGCCGCGTCGTCGACGCGCTGGGCAACCCGATCGACGGCAAGGGTCCGATCCAGGCCGAGAAGCGCATGCGCGTCGACGTCAAGGCGCCCGGCATCATTCCGCGCAAGTCGGTGAACGAACCGATGGCGACCGGCCTCAAGGCGATCGACGCCCTGATCCCGATCGGCCGTGGCCAGCGCGAGCTGATCATCGGCGACCGCCAGACCGGCAAGACCGCGATCGCGCTCGACACCATTTTGAACCAGAAGCCGCTCAACGCGCAGCCGGACGAGAACATCAAGCTGTATTGCGTCTATGTCGCGATCGGCCAGAAGCGTTCGACGGTTGCCCAGTTCGTGAAGGTGCTGGAAGAGCAGGGCGCGCTGGAATACTCGATCGTCGTCGCGGCCACCGCGTCCGATCCGGCGCCGATGCAGTACATCGCGCCGTTCACCGGCTGCACCATGGGCGAATACTTCCGCGACAACGGCATGCACGCCGTGATCATCTATGACGATCTGTCCAAGCAGGCCGTCGCCTACCGCCAGATGTCGCTGCTGCTGCGCCGCCCGCCGGGCCGCGAGGCCTATCCGGGCGACGTGTTCTACCTGCATTCCCGCCTGCTCGAACGTGCGGCGAAGCTCAACAAGGAGCAGGGCTCCGGCTCGCTGACCGCGCTGCCGGTCATCGAAACCCAGGCCAACGACGTGTCGGCCTACATCCCGACCAACGTCATCTCGATCACCGACGGCCAGATCTTCCTGGAAACCGACCTGTTCTTCCAGGGCATCCGCCCCGCGGTGAACGTCGGTCTGTCGGTGTCGCGCGTCGGCTCCTCGGCGCAGACCAAGGCGACCAAGAAGGTCGCCGGCAAGATCAAGGGCGAGCTGGCGCAGTACCGCGAAATGGCGGCGTTCGCGCAGTTCGGCTCCGACCTCGACGCCTCGACCCAGCGCCTGCTCAACCGCGGCGCGCGTCTCACCGAACTGCTGAAGCAGCCGCAGTTCGCGCCACTGAAGATGGAAGAGCAGGTCTGCGTGATCTGGGCCGGCACCAACGGCTATCTCGATCCGCTGCCGATCAACAAGGTGCGCGCATTCGAAGACGGCCTGCTGTCGCTGCTGCGCGGCAAGAACACCGAGATCCTCGACGCGATTCGCGACAGCCGCGACCTGTCCGACGACACCGCCGCCAAGCTCAAGACGGTGGTCGAGGGTTACGCGAAGAGCTTCGCCTGATGCAGCATGGCCGGAATTTCCGGCCATGACCGCGTCGCGAGAGGCAAGGAAATAACAGGTGTGCGCGGCAACCGGCCGGGCATTTCGATGAGGACAGGCTAGCGGCTCGATGTTGCATCGAACCGCCGGGGTGCACGAAGAATGGCGTCACTTAAAGACATGCGCGTCCGCATCGCCTCCACCAAGGCGACGCAGAAGATCACCAAGGCGATGCAGATGGTCGCCGCGTCCAGATTGCGCCGCGCCCAGAATGCGGCCGAGGCGGCGCGGCCCTATGCCGACAGGATGAGCGCGGTAATCTCCAACATCGCCAGCGCCGCCGCCGGTTCGCCCGGCGCGCCGGCATTGCTCGGCGGAACCGGCAAGGACCAGGTTCACCTGCTGCTGGTCTGCACCGGCGAGCGCGGCCTCTGCGGCGCCTTCAACTCCTCGATCGTTCGCCTCGCACGCGAGCGCGCGCAGTCGCTGCTGGCGCAGGGCAAGGAAGTGAAGTTCTTCTGCGTCGGCCGCAAGGGCTATGAGCAGCTCCGCCGCCTGTACGACAGGCAGATCGTCGAGCATCTCGATCTGCGCAGCGTTCGCCAGCTCGGCTTCGTCAACGCCGAGGACATCGCCATGCGCGTGCTGGCCCGGTTCGAGAAGGGCGAGTTCGACGTCTGCACGCTGTTCTACGCGCAGTTCAAGTCGGTGATCGCGCAGGTTCCGACCGCGCAGCAGATCATCCCGCTTGTCGTGGAGCAGAAGGCGGCGAATGCGCCGTCGATCTCTTATGAATACGAGCCGGAGGAGGACGAACTTCTCTCCCGGCTGCTGCCGCGCAATATCGCGGTGCAGATTTTCCGCGCACTGCTGGAAAACAACGCCTCGTTCTACGGCGCTCAGATGAGCTCGATGGACAACGCGACCCGCAACGCCGGCGAAATGATCCGCAAGCAAACCCAGATCTACAACCGAACCCGTCAAGCCCAGATCACCAAGGAGCTGATCGAGATCATCTCGGGCGCCGAGGCGGTCTGACGCACGCAACGAACGACGGTCGTTCAAATACAGAATTTCGAAGGAGAGCTAATCATGGCCACAGCAGCTAACCAGATCGGTCGCGTCACCCAGGTCATGGGCGCCGTCGTCGACGTGCAGTTCGAGGGCCATTTGCCGGCCATTCTGAACTCGCTGGAAACCAAGAACGGCAACATCCGCCTCGTGCTGGAAGTTGCGCAGCATCTCGGTGAATCCACCGTGCGCACCATCGCGATGGACGTCACCGAAGGCCTGGTGCGCGGCCAGGAAGTGACCGACACCGGCCAGCCGATCGCGGTTCCGGTCGGCGAAGGCACGCTCGGCCGCATCATGAACGTCATCGGCGAGCCGATTGACGAAGCCGGCCCGATCAAGTCGGAAGGCATGCGCGCGATCCACCAGGAAGCGCCGAGCTACACCGACCAGTCCACCGAGGCTGAAATTCTCGTCACCGGCATCAAGGTCGTCGATCTTCTGGCTCCGTACGCCAAGGGCGGCAAGATCGGCCTGTTCGGCGGCGCCGGCGTCGGCAAGACCGTGCTGATCCAGGAACTGATCAACAACGTCGCCAAGGCGCACGGCGGCTACTCGGTGTTCGCCGGCGTGGGCGAGCGTACCCGCGAGGGCAACGACCTCTATCACGAGTTCATCGAGTCCAAGGTCAACGCCGATCCGCACAATCCGGATCCGAGCGTGAAGTCGAAATGCGCGCTGGTGTTCGGCCAGATGAACGAGCCGCCCGGTGCCCGCGCCCGCGTCGGCCTCACCGGCCTGACCGTCGCCGAGCATTTCCGCGACCAGGGCCAGGACGTGCTGTTCTTCGTCGACAACATCTTCCGCTTCACCCAGGCGGGCTCGGAAGTGTCGGCGCTGCTCGGCCGTATCCCTTCCGCGGTCGGTTATCAGCCGACGCTCGCCACCGACATGGGCGCGCTGCAGGAGCGCATCACCACCACCAACAAGGGCTCGATCACCTCGGTGCAGGCGATCTACGTGCCGGCCGACGACTTGACCGACCCGGCGCCGGCGACCTCGTTCGCCCATCTGGACGCGACCACGGTGCTGAGCCGCGCGATCTCGGAAAAGGGCATCTATCCGGCGGTGGACCCGCTCGACTCGACCTCGCGCATGCTCTCGCCGCTGGTCGTGGGCGAGGAGCACTACCAGACCGCCCGCATGGTCCAGCAGGTGCTGCAGCGCTACAAGTCGCTGCAGGACATCATCGCCATTCTGGGCATGGACGAATTGTCGGAAGAGGACAAGCTCGCGGTGGCGCGCGCCCGCAAGATCGAGCGCTTCCTGTCGCAGCCGTTCCACGTCGCCGAAATCTTCACCGGCTCGCCCGGCAAGTTCGTCGACCTCGCCGACACCATCAAGGGCTTCCGCGGCCTGTGCGAAGGCAAGTACGACCACCTGCCGGAAGCCGCCTTCTACATGGTCGGCACCATCGAAGAGGCGGTCGAGAAGGGCAAGAAGCTGGCTGCGGAAGCGGCCTGATGACGAACCGGGAGTAGCAATCGCTGCTCCCGTCCGGCTTTGTCGTTCGCTACTCGTTATTCGCAGGTTCAACCATGGCCACCTTCCACTTCGATCTCGTCTCGCCTGAAAAGCTCGCCTTCTCCGGCGAAGTCGATCAGGTCGACATTCCCGGCGCGGAAGGCGATTTCGGCGTGCTCGCCGGCCACGCGCCGATCGTCGCCGCGATCCGTCCGGGCATCATGACCATCACTGTCGGCGGGACACGCGAGCAGATGATCGTGCTGGGCGGCGTCGCGGAGATGTCGGAAAACGGCCTCACCGTGCTGGCCGACGTCGCCACCTCGGTCGAGGAGCTTGACCGCGCCAAATTTGCCGACACCATCTCCGAGATGGAGCGCAGGCTTTCCGACAAGGTCGGCGATGAGCTCGATCGCGACATCGAGCGGCTCGATCACTTCAAGGACATCCAGTCCCAGCTGCAATCCACCGCGATGCACTAGGCCCCGGCTCGATCCGAGACGGGGCATTGGCGGGACGAAGCTCGCCGAACTTGCGAAAAATCCAATCTGCTCAGGCCTCGGCGCGGCCTAGGGGCCGTTGCGCCTGCGGCCGTCCGGCGGCAGGCTGCGGGCCGGATTGGTTCCCCGGACTGCCTTGATGAAACGCAAGATCGCGGCGATTTTTGCGGCCGATATTGCCGGCTACAGCCGACTGGTGGCCGAGGATGAGGAGGAGACGCTGCGGCGGCTTGCCTCCTATCGCCAGGTGACCGACGACTTCATCGCCAAGTGCGGCGGCCGCATCTTCAACACCGCCGGCGATGCCGTGCTCGCGGAATTTCCGAGCGCCGTGGAAGCGGTGCGCTGCGCCATCGACATCCAGGAGAGCCTGCGCACGCGCAACATGGCGTATCCGGCCATCCGTCAGATGGCGTTCCGCATCGGCATCACCATCGGCGACGTGGTCGAGCGCGACGGCGAAAGTCTGCTTCTGACCCATCCGAGACATTAGGATTTAGCGGAGAAACAGTTTACCATTTCGGGTGGCCAATCTGACTGTCTGCTTCCTTGTTCACCGGGGTGCGTCATGAAGAGGCGAAAGTTCATTACACTTCTCGGCGCAACGGCAGCGTCATGGCCGTCAACAGTAATTGCACAGCAGTCAAGTAGCGCACCCCTAATCGGATTCCTTTTCGCAGGGGCGATGCCTTCCTACACTCGATATTTGAAGGCTTTTAACGACGGTATGAACGAGCTTGGATACGAGGAAGGACGCAATATACGTTTCGTATCCCGGTTTGCAGATGGCGACCTAAGCCGACTTTCGGATTTGGCAACACAACTGATCACCCTTAACCCGAGCGTGATTGTTTCCTCACCGCTCCCCGCGAATCTAGCGGCTCATCGTGCAACTGGTATTATTCCGATAGTAATGGCGAACGGCGCCGACCCCGTGGGTTTTGGATTGGTAGTAAGCCTGTCTCAGCCCGGCGGCAACATTACAGGTCTTGCAAATTTCGCGGAGTTGCTTGCATCAAAGCAGCTTGACCTAGTTCGAGAGTTGCTGCCTCGACTTACCCGTGTCGCGATGCTTGTCAATACCAGTAACCCTCTTCATGTTCCTCAGTTGAAGGAAGTGCAGTCGGCAACGGCCAACGCGAAGGTAGATTTGGTCCGTGTCGATGTTCGAGCGTCTGGCGATTTGGAGGGCGCATTTGCGACACTCGCAGGCGCGGATGCGTTACTCGTACCACCCGATACTCTATTTTTGCAGCTTCGGAAGACAATCGCTAATTTGGCGGCTTCGTACCGCTTGCCTGGAATTTATGGCTTTCGGGAACATGTTGTTGACGGCGGACTGATGAGCTACGGACCAGATCTCGCCCAGAATTTCCACCGAGCCGCAACGTTTGTTGACAAGATACTCAAGGGGGCGCGGCCCGCTGATCTTCCTGTCGAACAGCCGAACAAAATTGAGTTGGTGATTAACATTAGGGCAGCCAAAGCACTTGGTTTAGAGATGCCACCGGCGCTGCTCGCCCGCTCTGACGAGGTGATCGAGTAGAAAGTGACTTCTGATATTGGCCCTTAGCTGACCTACGGGGATGTCTGCTTCTGAGGGTAAGGCGGACAGGGCATGCCAGCGAAGTGCGGATCGGATGTGTGCGGACAAGCGCTGGTCAGGAAAACTTCGCAAACTGCTGCGCCACCGCGCGGTACACTTCACGCCGGAACGGCACCACGAGATCGGCGACGCGGTCGAGCCGCTCCCACCGCCAGGCGTCGAATTCCGCCGGCTGGCCGTTGCGCGGCGTCAGCGGATCGATCTCGCGCTCGCTGCCGGTGAAGCGCAGCGCGAACCATTTTTGCCGCTGTCCGCGAAACTTCGCCAGCCGGTGCGACGGTGATCCGTCGTATGGTGGGAATTCGTAAGTCATCCAGCCGGTTTCTCCGAGATAGTCGGCCGACACCGCGCCGGTTTCTTCCCAGAGCTCGCGCATTACGGCGGTGCGCGGATCCTCGTCCGCGTCGATGCCGCCCTGCGGCATCTGCCATTCGAGGCCCGGCAGGACGATCTCCGGCCCGTCGTCCTTGAAACGGCGGCCGATCAGCACGCGTCCGCCGGCGTTGAACAGCGCGATCCCGACATTGGGGCGGTAGGGCTTTTCGAGGCACATGAGCTTTGACGCCGGCCTTGGTTATTTGCCCGCGAGCCGGGCGAACTCCTTCACCACCCGCTCGTAGACCGGCCGCTTGAACGGGATGATCAACTGCGGAAGGTTCTTCATCGGCTCCCAGCGCCAGCTGATGAATTCCGCCTTGTGGCCGCCGCCGGGACTTTCGACATTGATTTCGCTGTCCTTGCCGGTGAAGCGCGCCGCGAACCATTTTTGCCGCTGGCCGCGATAGCGGCCCTTCCAGGCCCGCCCGGCCACGGTGCGCGGGATGTCGTAGATCAGCCAGTCCGGAACTTCGCCGAGTTTCTCGATCGAGCGGACGCTGGTTTCCTCGTAAAGCTCGCGCTTGGCCGCTTCCCAGGTGTCCTCGCCAGGATCGACGCCGCCTTGCGGCATCTGCCAGACATGATGGTCGTCGACATGCTCGACGCCGCCGGCGCGCCGGCCGATGAAGACGAGCCCGTCGCCGTTGAGCAGCATCATGCCGACACAGGTCCGGTAAGGCAGGTCTTCGTAACGCGCCATTTCAGCAAAAACTCCAGGCCGGCAAGCCAGCCGCCAACCGACTGATCTCCAAGGCTGATCCGTTACAGGCCATCCTAGCCTGATTTTGATTTGAGCATCGCGGTTGTCAATGGCACCAGCATGATGCCGCGGCTCTCCAGCCCCTTGCTCCAGAGCGCCAGCCGCTCGATCGAAATCGGCAGTGCCGAGGCGATGCCGACCGCGGTGCCGCGTTCCCGCGCGAAAGTCTCGAGCTTGGCCAGCGCCCGGTCGATCTCAAGGGGGGTCGGAACCGCGTCGATGGTGAGGTCCGCCCTGGCAAACGGCATCGCCTGGCCCGCCGCCAGCGCGGGCGCGACGCTGCGCGGCGCCGAGCCGTCGTCGAAATAGCCGAGGCCCCGCTTGGCCGCCTCGCGGACGATCGGCTGCATCACGTTGTCGGACACCACGAAGCGCGCCCCCATGAAATTGGCGATGCCGGCATAGCCCTGGAAGCGGCTGAGATGCCAGTGCAGGCGGTCGAGGTTCTGCTCGGCGCCGAGCGAGGCAAGCAGGGTCTGCGGCCCGGGATCGTTGTCGGGATAATCGAACGGCTCCATCGGGATCTGCAGCAGGATCTCATGCCGCTGCGCCCGCGCCCGCTCGGCGAGCCTGGCCGGCTCGGCGCCGTAGGGTGTGAACGCCAGTGTCACCGCCGGCGGCAGCTTCATGATGGCGTCCACCGTCTTGGCGGCGCCGACACCGAGCCCGCCGACCACGATGGCGACCACCGGCATCTTGGCGGCCTTGGCGCGGTCGGCCTCGGCCGCGTAAACCGTGAAGGGTTTCAGCCCGTCGGCCATCATGGGGACCATGCCGTAGCGGGACTTCTCCAGGAGGCGCGGGTCGATCCCGGCCATTGGCACCTGTCCAGGCTCGCTGCCGTCCTTGCCTGCGGCGGCGTCGCCGCCGATGGCAAATTCCTGCCGCTTGCCGCTGGAGCCGTCGATGATGGTCACGGTCTGCTGGCCGCCGCCATGGGCCTGCTGGCCCGCGGGAGCCTTGGTTTCGGGCGCCGGATGCGCGGCGGCAGCTTTCTCGGCCTCGGGGCCCGGCTGCCGCAGCACGATCTTCGCTCGCGGCTCTCCCCCGAGCGGATCTTCGTTGAACAGAGCGAAGCCGATAAAGGTAACCAGGAACACGGCGAGCAGCACGGCCAGCGCCTGCGTCGCCGTGAAAGGCAGCCGGAACCGGCGCTTTGCACGCACCGTTGCCTGTCCGAGCGGCGTGCTCAGATCGTCTGCCGCTTCAGCCATTAATCTCCCCGAATCATCGCCCGCGAAGATACCACGGCGGGGCGCGATCGCGGCGGTTCCACGGCGGACCCGGCATTGTCGCGACCATCTCTGGAAATGAAAAAGGCGGCCCGAAGGCCGCCCTTGGCAATCCCGGTTCGGGAAGGTCAGTTCGCCGCCTTCGCCGCCGGCTTGTCGGCGGGGGCCGGCGTGGTGGTGCTTGCCGTGGACTTGATGCCGTGCAGCAGGTCGGCGGCGGTCTTCAGCGCCTTGTCGTCCTTGGCGTCCGGCGGCACGTAGGACTGCGAGCCGGTCTTCTCGTCGCCGTCGTTCTTGAGGTGGCCGCGCAGCGAAGCCTCGCCCTTGGTGTCGGTGCGCGCCTTCAGCTCTTCCGGCACGTCCTGCAGCACTTCGATATCGGGCACGATGCCCTTGGCCTGGATCGACTTGCCCGACGGCGTGTAATAGCGCGCGGTCGTCAGCCGCAGCGCGCCGTTGCCGCTGCCGAGCGGAATGATGGTCTGCACCGAGCCCTTGCCGAACGAGCGGGTGCCGATCAGCGTCGCGCGCTTGTGGTCCTGCAGTGCGCCGGCGACGATTTCCGACGCCGAAGCCGAGCCGCCATTGATCAGCACGATGACCGGCTTGCCCTTGGTGAGGTCGCCGGCATGCGCGGCGCGGCGCTGCGTTTCCTCGGCATTGCGGCCGCGGGTAGAGACGATCTCGCCGCGCTCCAGGAATGCGTCGGAGACGGTGACGGCTTCCTCGAGCAATCCGCCCGGATTGTTGCGGAGGTCGATGATGAAGCCCTTCAGCTTGTCCGCGCCGATCTGGCTGGCGAGGTTGTTGATCTCGCGCTTCAGGCCTTCGGTGGTCTGCTCGTTGAACGTCGTGACGCGGATATAGGCGATGTCGTCCTGCTCGACGCGGGCGCGCACCGAGCGGACGCGGATGTTGTCGCGCACCAGCGTCACTTCGATCGGGTTGTCGCTACCTTTGCGGACGATCTTCAGCCGGATCTTGGTGTTGACCGGGCCGCGCATCTTCTCGACGGCCTGGTTCAGCGTCAGGCCCTGCACCTGCTCGTCGTCGAGCTGGGTGATGATGTCGTTGGCCATGATGCCGGCCTTTGATGCCGGCGTATCGTCGATCGGCGACACCACCTTGATCAGGCCGTCTTCCATGGTGACTTCGATGCCGAGACCGCCGAACTCGCCGCGGGTCTGCACCTGCATGTCGCGGAAGCTCTTGGCGTCCATGTAGCTCGAATGCGGGTCGAGGCCGGCCAGCATGCCGGAGATCGCGGACTCAACCAGCTTGCTGTCGTCGGGCTTCTCGACATAGTCGCTGCGCACGCGCTCGAACACGTCGCCGAACAGATTGAGCTGGCGGTAGGTGTCGGAGGTCGCAGCACGCGCGCTCGAACCCATCAGGACGGCGCGGGGCTGCGTGACCATCAGGGTGAGAGCCGCGCCGGTTGCGGCGCTGAGGAGAATTACAGAAGTCTTGCGCATCATCCGCGAACCTTTTCGCCTTCATTTGCGGCCCACCATGGGCCTGGATCGATTGGAGTGCCGTCTTTGCGGAACTCGACATAGAGCACGGGCTGGCTCGCAGTAGTTGCGAGAATTGATGCTACCTGGGCCGTCTTTCCCATGGTAGCGACCGGCTCCCCCGTAAGTACAAACTGTCCGATGTTGACCGAAATGCGCTCCATCCCGGCTATCAGGACATGATACCCGCCCCCGGCATTGAGGATCAAGAGTTGACCGTAGCTGCGGAACGGGCCGGCATACACAACCCAGCCATCGCACGGGGTTGTGACCTGGGCGCCGGCTCGGGCGGCCAAAGAAATGCCTTTTTCCACGCCACCGGCGCCGTCGGAACCGCCAAAATCCCGAATCCGGGTGCCGTTAACCGGGTAGGCGAATAGCCCCTTGGCGGAGGCGAAAGCGATCGCCGGGCTCTGCCGGGAGGCGTCCTTGAATAGAGCCGGATTGGGCTTTCCGTTCAAGAGGGCAGGGGGAGGCTGCATCGTCGCTGCCGCAGCCGCCTTGGCGGCCGTCTTGAGCTCCTGCTCCATCTTGGCGATCAGGCCCTGCAGGCTGTCCACCTGCCGCGACAAGGTTACCGCGCGGGCGCCTTCGGCCTCCATGTCCTTTTCGAGGGTGCCCTGCTTGCGCTGGCGCTCATCGACCAGCGCGCTCAGTCGGGTCTGGTCATCCTTCAGGCGGTCGCGGTCGAGCGCGAGCTTGTCGCGTTCTCCGGCGATCTGCCGGCGCAGCGCGACCAGTTCACCGAGGTCCGTCGCGAGCCTTTCCGCGCGGCCGCGCAGCTCCGGCACGACGGCCCCGAGCAGCATCGCCGTGCGCAGCGATTGCAGCGCGTCCTCGGGACGCACCAGCAGCGCCGGAGGGGTGCGCCGTCCGGCGCGCTGCAGCGCGGCCAGCACCTCGACGATTTCGCTGCGGCGCGAATCGAGCGAGCCGCGGACCTGCGCCTCGCGGCCATCAAGCAGCCGCAGCCGCGCCTCGGCATCGGCGATGCGCGTCTCGACGGTACGCACCTGGCCGGCGGCGTCGATCAGCTGCTGATTGAGCTTGCTGCGGTCCTGCCCGATCGCGGCGATCTCGGCCTGCAGCTTCTGCCTGAGCTCAGCGGCGTTTTTCTGCTCGGTGCGCGCGGCCTCCAGTTCCTGCTCGCGCTGCTTGATGGCCTCGGCCGACACGGGCACGGCGGCAGCCGCGGCGGCCGGCTGTGCCGTCTGCGCGGCGGCGGGCAGCGCGGCGCCGGCGGAGAAGAGGACGAAGGAAAGCGTGACGGCGAGCGCCGGCCGCTGACCGCCTTGGGCGGCCGCAACGATCGGATTCCTGTCCCGCGCTGACTGCATCGTTTCCGTCTCGCGCGCTTGCTACGCGCGGTGATAGGGGTGGCCGGCCAAAATCGTCGCCGCCCGATAAATCTGTTCCAGGAGCATCACGCGGACCATCTGGTGCGGCCAGGTCGCAGCTCCGAACGCGATCACGGGCTTAGCCTTGCCGCGCAATTCGGGCGAAAGTCCGTCCGCGCCGCCGATGACGAAAAATACATCCGTCGCCGCATCGCGGAAGCGGCCCAAATGCTGGGCAAAGGCTGCACTGTCGATGCTCTTGCCGCGCTCGTCGAGCGCAATCAGCCCGTATTTCTCCGGGAGCAGCGCAATGACGGCGGCGGCCTCCTCGGCCATCCGCGTGGCGGCATCGCGGGCGCGGCTTTCCGGAATTTCATGAATCTCGAGGCCGCGAAAGCCGAGCTTGCGGCCGATGTCGTCGAAGCGCTCGCGATAGCGCTCGGCAAGCTCCCGTTCGGGACCCTGCTTCAACCGGCCGATCGCGATGACGATCAGGCGCATGACAAAATGAGGCGCATAAAGGACTTCTATCCTGCGCACCATCCGGTGCGCAGTACAAGTTACATGCGCCAGCGCCGATTCGCATCGGCTCGCGGCTTAGCTCAGCGCCTTCGCCGTCGCCGGATTCTGCGTCCACAACCGCTCGAGATTGTAGAACTCGCGAACCTCCGGCCTGAACACGTGGACCACCACGTCGCCGGAATCGATCAGCACCCAGTCGCAGTTGGGCAAGCCCTCGACATGGATGTTCTTGATTCCGTCTTCCTTCAGGGCCTTGGTGACATTTTCCGCGATCGCGCCGACGTGCCGGTTCACCCGGCCCGTGGTGACGATCATGTAGTCGGAATAGGCTGACTTGCCGCGAAGGTCGATGGTGACCGTTTCTTCCGCCTTCATATCGTCGAGGCGGGAGAGGATCAGGTTCAGGGTCTTGTCGGCGTCGCTCTGCGCCTTCAAGGCCGCGGTGTCGGTCGATACTTTAGGCGTCGCTGTCTTACGCGTCTTCGGTAAAACCGACTTGGACAATACAGATGTGGCCAGGGACCATTCCTTTCACTGTATCGCAAGGCCGAATCCTCGGCCCCGCCAACCATATTACGCATGTGGGGTTAATGGTTTCAATATTCCAGTAACCGCCATTTTCCCCGCATGCGTTACTTCCACGCCTCACTTTACACGCCAGCTACCGTCCGGGTTCCTAAGTCCGGTCGAAGACATGTTGAGTTTCATGCCGGTAAGAAACACCCAGGCAGGCGCGCGCTGGTCCGGCAGGCTCGCCGCCTGGTTCTCGGGCAGGCGATAGCGGGCCAGCGCCTGTGCCGCGGGTGCGGCGAGCGCGCGAAAACTTTGTGGCGGACGGTCGATCACGGCAATGGGCACTTGGGCGGCGATGCGCCGCCAGTCCTGCCAGCGATGGAACTGCGCGAGATTGTCAGCGCCCATGATCCATACGAAGCGCACACCCGAGACCCGGCGGCGCAAATGCGTGATAGTGTCCACAGTGTAGCGAGTCCCGATGACAGCTTCGAGACAACTGACGTCGATGCGCGGGTCTTCGGCGACGTCTTTTGCGGCCTGCGCGCGCTCGGCCAGCGTATGCAGCGCGCCGTGATCCTTCAGCGGATTGCCGGGACTGAGCAGCCACCACACGCGGTCGAGCTTGAGGCGCTTGATCGCGAACAGGCTGATGGCGCGGTGCGCCACATGCGGCGGATTGAAGGAGCCGCCGAGCAGGCCGACGCGCATGCCGTGGGTGTAGAACGGGATGGCCTGCGCGGATGAGGGTGACGGCGCGGTGGCAGGCTTCAACGGGATGTCCCCGGCAAGAGCATCACGGCCGCGTCTGCCCGGAGCCGTGCACGCGATATTTGAAGCTGGTGAGCTGCTCGGCGCCGACGGGACCGCGGGCGTGGAATTTGCCGGTGGCAATACCGATCTCGGCGCCGAAGCCGAACTCGCCGCCGTCGGCGAACTGCGTCGAGGCATTATGCAGCACGATCGCCGAATCGACCTCGTTGAGGAATTTCTCCGCGGCCCGCGCGTCCTCGGTGACGATCGCATCGGTGTGGCGCGAGCCGTGATTCTGGATATAGGCGATCGCCGCGTCGACGCCGTCGACGACGCGCGCAGCGATGATGGCATCGAGATACTCGGTGCCCCAGTCCTCGTCCGAGGCCGGCTTCACCCGGCTGTCGGCCTGCTGCACGGTGGCATCGCCCCGCACCTCGCAGCCGGCATCGATCAGCATGCCCACCAGCGGCTTCAGGTTGGCGCCCGCGGCGGCGCGATCGACCAGCAGCGTCTCGGCCGCGCCGCAGACGCCGGTGCGCCGCATCTTTGCATTCAGCACGATCGACTTCGCCATCTCTGGGTCGGCGGAAGCATCGACATAGACGTGATTGACCCCTTCGAGATGCGCGAACACCGGCACGCGCGCCTCCTGCTCGACGCGCGCGACAAGGCTCTTGCCGCCGCGCGGCACGATCACGTCGATGCCGCCGTTCAGCCCTGACAGCATCAGGCCGACCGCCGCGCGGTCGCGCGTCGGCACCAGCGTAATCGCAGCTTCCGGCAGTCCGGCTTCGCGCAGGCCCTGCTGCAGGCATTCATGGATGGCGCGGCAGGAGCGGAAGCTGTCGGAGCCGCCGCGCAGGATCACGGCATTGCCCGACTTCAGGCACAGCACGCCGGCATCGGCCGCGACATTGGGCCGGCTCTCGAAGATCACGCCGATCACGCCAAGCGGCACGCGCACGCGCTCGATGGTCATGCCGTTCGGCCGCTGCCAGCTCTCGGTAACGGCGCCCACGGGATCGGCGATGCCGCGCACGATGGCAACGCCGTCGGCCATCGCATCGACGCGGGCTTGCGTCAGCGTCAGCCGGTCGAGGAATGCGGCGGTCGCGCCGGCCGCCTTCACCTCGGCGACATCCTCGGCGTTGGCCGCCAGGATCTTCGCCGCATCGGCCCGGATCGCCCGCTCGATCGCCGCCAGCGCCCGGTTCTTCTGTTCCGTCGGCGCCAGCGCGACCACCCGCGCGGCCGCGCGGGCGGCCTTGGCGAGGTCACCCATCAGGGCGGGCAGATCGGCGGTGCCGTCGATGGCTTTCAGGGCGGTCGTCATGGTGGTCCCGGGCTTTATTAAGGCCTTCTCCTAGCACGGAAAATGCTCCCCTGGCGAGGCGTGGAACCGGCATGGCAGGTCGGCGGGAGCTCGAATTTGCGAGGTCGGCCAACGGCCTATTTGGCGGGAATGGCGCCAACGGGACCCACCACCAGATCGTCCCGGTGGATCATCTCGGCCCGGCCGGCAATGCCGAGCACCAGGGCGACATCCTTTGACGAGCGTCCCTTGATCTTCTCGGCATCCTCGGCGTCGTAGGCGACGAGGCCGCGGCCGATTTCATGCGTGTCGGGGCCGCGCACGATCACGGCATCGCCGCGCGCAAAGGCGCCGTCGATCCGGATCACGCCGGCCGGCAGCAGGCTCTTGCCGGCGCGCAGCGCGCTGACCGCCCCGGCGTCGATGGTCAGCGTGCCCTTCGGCTCAAGCGAGCCCGCGATCCAGCGCTTTCGCGCCGTCACCGGATTGGCCGGCGTCAGGAACCAGGTGCAGCGGCCGCCGTCGGCGATCGCCTGCAGGGGATGCTCGATCTTGCCGCTCGCGATCAGCATATGGGTGCCCGCCGTGGTGGCGATCTTCGCCGCCTCGATCTTGGTGTACATGCCGCCGCGCGACAGTTCGGATTCCGCTGCACCTGCCATCGCCTCGATCCCGGAGGTGACGGTCTCCACGACCGGAATCAGCGTGGCGTCGGGATTGGCGTTCGGCGGCGCGGTGTAGAGCCCGTCGATGTCGGAGAGCAGGATCAGCAAGTCCGCGCTCGCCATGGTGGCGACGCGCGCGGCGAGGCGGTCGTTGTCGCCATAGCGGATTTCGTTGGTGGCCACCGTGTCGTTCTCGTTGATCACCGGCACGGCGCGCCATTCCAGCAGCTTGGCGATGGTCGAGCGCGCGTTGAGGTAGCGCCGCCGTTCCTCGGTGTCCTGCAGCGTCACCAGGATCTGGCCGGCGCCGATGCCGTGGTCGCCGAGCACCTCCGACCAGATGCGCGCCAGCGCGATCTGGCCGACGGCGGCGGCGCCCTGGCTTTCCTCCAGCTTGAGCTGGCCGCGCGGCAGTTTCAGCCGGCTGCGCCCGAGCGCGATCGAACCGGAAGAAACCACCAGCACGTCGCGGCCCGCCTTGTGCAATTTGGCCAGATCGTCCGCCAGCGCCTTCAGCCACGACGCGCGCAGTTCGCCCCTGGCGGAGTCGATCAACAGCGACGATCCGACCTTGACGACGATGCGACGGAAATCCTTCAGCGCGGGGCTTTTCATGGCGACGTTTTGCAGCAGGCCGCCCGCCCGCGCAAGCCGCCGCGACGGATTGGTTGTTTCCTGCGGCGGCCGGTGTGGTGTAAAGCCCGTGGAAAGTGACCGGAGGAGAGCCCCATGAATCGCCGCGAATTCGTTGCCGGAGGCCTTGCATTGTCGGTTGCCGCAAAGGCCGGCCCGGCATGGGCGCAGTCGGGGCCGCCGACCAAAATCGTCTTTCCGTTCGCGGCAGGCGGTAGCGGCGACATGCTGTGCCGGCAGCTTGCGGAATATCTGCCCGCCACGCTCGACCGCAGGTTCATCGTCGAGAACCGCACCGGCGGCGACGGGCTGATCGGCATCCGCTCGGTGAAGGCCGCGGCCCCCGACACCTCGACCATTCTGGTCACGACCGGCCCGACCATGTACCTGCTGCCGATGACGGAGAACGAGCCGAGCTTCGACACCGCCAGGGATTTCGTGCCGGTCTCGCAGCTCACCCGCTTCGAATTCGTGGTTGCCGTCAGTCCGTCGATCGGCGTCAGCGACTTCAAGCAGCTCGTCGCCTGGATCAAGGCCAATCCGCAAAAGGCGGCCTATGGTGTGCCGTCCAGCGGCACCATTCCGCATTTCACCGGCTTCCAGCTCGAGAAGGCGCTCGGCGCCACGCTGACCCGCGTGCCCTACCGCGGCTCGGCGCCTGCCATCAACGATCTGATCGCCGGCCATTTGCCGATCATCATCACCACCTTGTCCGACACCATCACGCAGCATCGCGCCAACGGCATCCGCATCGTGGCGGTGAGCGGCCCGACGCGCTCGCCTTTCCTCGGCGACGTGCCGACCCTGAAGGAAGAGGGCATCGATCTCGTCGCCGACGGCTGGTACGGCATGTGGCTGCCGGCGGGCTCGCCGCCGGAGTTCGCAAAGAAGCTCAGCGCCGCAGCGGCCGAGATTCTGGCGCGGCCCGACATCAAGGAAAAGCTGAACGCGGTGACGCTGATCCCGGTCGGCTCGACGCCGGAGGAACTGACGAAGGCGCTCGCCACCGACACCGCGTTCTGGCAGCCGATCGTGAAAGCGACGGGTTACAAGATCGCCAACTGACATGGCTGCGTTCGCGCGCGGCGATTGCAGCAGTCGCGCGCGCGTCAGCCTTGCGTCATCGCGGGTTGAGCCCGCGCGCAAGCCGACGTAACTGTCCGCCATGAACGAGCCGGCGGGCGGCATCAAGCCTTCAACCAGGAAGATCGACGGTGGCCCGGCCTTGCTGGGAGTGCTGTGCGGCCTCGGCGCGGCGACATTCTGGGCGCTCGGCTTCGTCGCCACGCGGCACGGCCTGAAGCTTGGGTTCACGCCCGTCGACCTGCTGGCGCATCGCTTCCTGTGGTCGGGAATTGCGTTCCTGCCGTTCGCCTTCCGCGCCGGGCTCGGCGATCTCTGCGGCATCGGATGGGGCCGCGGCATGGTGCTGATGGTGCTCGGCGGTCCCGTGATGTCGCTGATCAGTTATGCCGGCTTCCTGTTCGTGCCGCTCGGGCACGGCAGCGTCATCCAGCCCTCCTGTGCGACGCTCGGCGGCCTGTTTCTGGCGACCGTCCTGCTCAAGGAGCGGATTTCCGTGTCGCGCTTTGCCGGCGCGATCGTCATCGTCCTCGGCCTTGCGGTGATCGGCGGCGAGTCGATCGGCCATATCGGCGAAAGCGCCGTGCTGGGCGATCTCCTGTTCGTCCTGACCGGCTTCATGTTCGCGGGCTTTGCAACGCTGGTGCGCTACTGGCGCGTCTCCGCATTCTCGGCGGCCGCCGTCATCAGCGTGCTCTCGTTGTGTCTGTTTCCGATCTATGTGGCGACCGGCGGGCTGGCCCGGGTCGCAGCGATCGGCGTCGGCGAGAACGCCCTGCAGGCGCTGGGGCAGGGCATTCTGGCGGGCCCGGCGGCGATGTATCTGTTCGCGCTGTCGATCCAGCTCCTCGGCGTGGCGCGCGCGGCGATCTTTCCGGCCATGGTGCCGGCGCTGACGCTGCTGTTCGGCTGGCTGCTGCTGGGCGAGCCGCCGACAGCGCTGCAGACCGCCGGTCTGGCGACGGTGCTGTGCGGCTTCTTCCTGGCGCAGCGCCAGCGGTAGATCGCAGACGAAAAGATGGCCCCTCGAAGGGACCATGGCCGTTCACGAAAGTTTCACGAGGCCGATCGCGCCGCGATCCTGGCGCGGATCGCGGCAAGCTCCAGCTCGTCCCAGATGCCGATCAGGATGCCGCCCTTCACCTGCATCTGGTTGTCGGCATAGGCCGATATCGTCGCGTTCGGCGTCGTGATGTGCATCTTCGGATGCAGCGCCCAGTCGAACAATGCCGCCTGCAGCCGCGCGACGATCGCAGTGCAGGCCGGATCTTCGCCGCGGTCGACGAATTCGTCGGGGTCGCTCGCGAGGTCATAGAGCATCGGCCGGAAGCCGGAGGCATGGATGTATTTCCAGCGGCCGTCGAACACCATGAACAGCCGGCACTGCTCGATCGGCTGGCCCAGCTTCAGCCGGACGTCCTGCATCGAATAATCGTATTCGGAGAACAGCACCTTGCGCCATGCAGGACGTTCGCCGCGCAGCAGCGGCATCAGCGAACGGCCTTCGAGAACGTGATCCGGCGGCGTGCCGCCGAAATAGTCGATGAAGGTCGGCGCGAGGTCGATGCCTTCGACCAGCGCGTCGCAGACCGTGCCGCGCGTGGCATCCGCCTCGCGTGCGGGATCGATGATAATCAGCGGGATTTTCGCCGACTGGTCGTGGAACAGGTCCTTCTCGCCCATCCAGTGATCGCCGAGATAATCGCCGTGGTCGGAGGTGAACACGATCATGGTGTCCTCGAGCAGGCCGCGCGCTTCGAGGAAGCGCATCAGCACGCCCATCTGGTCGTCGATCTGCGTGATCAGGCCCATATAGGCCGGGATCACCTTCTCCCGCGCCTCGTCGCGCGCCATGTTGCGGGAGTAGCGCATGTCCATGTAGGCGGCGAACACCGGATGCGCCTCCTGGCGCTCCTTCTCCGAGCGGATCGCCGGCTTGACGTCGTCCGCGCCATACATGCTGGCATAGGGCTCCGGCGCGATGTAGGGCCAGTGCGGCTTGATGTAGGACAGGTGCAAGCACCACGGCCGGCCGTCGTCCTGCGCCTCGCCGATGAAATCCATCGCGCGCCGCGTCATGTAGGGCGTTTCGGACAGTTCTTGCGGAATCCGCGCGGCCTTGTCGGCATGCACCAGCAGCCAGCCGTTCTGCAGGTCGCCGTTGGCATCGGCGCCGGAATTGGCCCAGTGCTCCCAGGGATTTTCCGCGTCGAAGCCCTGCTCGCGCAGCCATGAATCATAGCGCGGACGTGGCCGGCTCGTCGGATGCAGGCCGTCGTCGCGCTCATAAGGCTCGAAGCCGCATTCGGATACATGCACCCCGATGACGGAATCCGGCGCGATGCCGAGCGTCTTCAGTCCTTCCAGATCGGGCGCCATGTGGGTCTTGCCGACCAGCACGTTGCGCACGCCGATCTTCTTGAGGTGATCGCCCAGCGTCGGCTCGCCGACGCGCAGCGGCCAGCCGTTCCAGTGCGAGCCGTGCGAGCGCATGTAGCGTCCGGTGTAGAAGCACATCCGCGACGGGCCGCAGATCGGCGACTGCACGTAGGCGTTGGAGAAGCGCACGCCGCGCTGCGCCATGGCGTCGATGTTCGGCGTCTTCAGCGTGGGGTGGCCGGTGCAGCCGAGGTAGTCATGGCGAAGCTGGTCGCACATGATCCAGAGCACATTTTTCGCGCGCGGCATGTCGGTGTTTCGGTGGTTTCAGGCGCCGGGATGCTGCATGATCGAAGCGTCAATTGCAAACGCGCCAGGGCGGCAATGCCGCCGCCCAGGAAAGCGAACTCGGGCGCGCGGCGCCGGCCTAATTTCCGTGCTTGAACCCGCCCCTGATCATGTACAGCCGCTGGGGGGGACTGGAATCGTGCTTCATCGTGAGGACGGGCTCCGGCGTGTTCTTGCGTTGATCGGACGGAATGCGCGCCCGCAGCGCCAGCACTTTCATCGGATCCTTCGCGACGCCTCGGCCCTCGCTGTACATGGCGGCCAGCATGTTCAAGGCGGGCACGAAATTCTGATCAGCCGCCTTCTGCATCCACTTCGCCGCCTCGGCGTCGTCCTTCGCGACGCCGCGTCCCTCCAGATGCATGACGGCCATCTGCGTCTGAGCGACGGCGTTGCCGGCTTCGGCGGCCTTGCGGAAGTGGGCAGCCGCGCGGGCCTCGTCGCGCGGCACCGACTTTCCGTTGAGATACCGAACTCCGAGGGCGAGCTCGACCTCGGGCCTGCTCGGAGCCGCGGCAGACGTGCCTTCGACGGCGCCGGCCGGCCGTCGCCTGATTACCTCGCCGAGGGCGGCAACGGCCTGCGGATGGCCCCGCGCGACAGCCGTCGTCAGCCAACGTTCCGCCTCGGTCGGGTTGACGGCGGTCATCCGGCCCTGGAAATACGCCATGCCGAGCTTGTATGCGGCCAGCGCCACCGCGTCCTTCGGAGCGGTGCTGTCCTCGGCGACCGCGCGCCACATCGACAGGGCCTTCGCCCCGTCCCTTTCGACGCCATGACCGTTTGCATAGAGATCGCCGAGGTTGATGGCGGCCATCTTGTAGCCATTCGCAACGGCCGCTTCCCAGGACGTGCGGGCAAGCGAAAAGTCCTGCGTCACGCCATCGCCGCTCTGATAGTAGACGCCAAGATCGAACAGAGCCGCGGCATACCCCTTGTCGGCCGCCAATCGCGTCAGCTGGATTCCCTTTGCAACGTCCATCGGCACGCCCTGTCCACGCATGAACATCGATCCAAGCAGATGCTGCCCGCAGCTATTGCCGGCGTTCGCCGATTTGGTTGCCAGTTCCGCCGCCCGGGCCTCGTCCTGGGTAGCGCCGTCGCCGCGAAGCAACCGGGACGCCAAGTCGCACTGTTCCGCCGGATCGCCTTGCTGTGCCGCTGCTCGCGGGCGATCGACCGTCTGACTGTCCTTAGGGGCGGAAGGCCGGGCATCCGTGCCACTGGCTACCTTGGGCATGAACATCACGTTCAGAGCGGCAGCCGCTTTCGGATGGCCCTTGTCGACCGCGACGGCCATCCAACGTTTCGCTTCGGTTGGGTTGACGGCCGTATTCCAGCCCTGGAAATGCGCCAGGCCAAGTTTGTATGCGGCGAGCGCCACCGCGTCCTTTGGAGCGCTCTTGTCTTCGGCGACCGTTTTCCACATCGACAAAGCCTTCGCGCCGTCCTTCTCGACGCCTTGGCCGTTTCCATACAGATTGCCGATATAGACCGCGGCCACCGCGTGGCCCTTCGCCAGCGCGGCCTCCCAGTAGGTCCGCGCGCGCACGAAATCCTGCGTTACGCCTTGGCCGCTCTCATAGTACAGGCCCAGGTCGAACAGCGCCGCCGCGTAGCCTTTGTCGGCGGCCAGCCGCGTCAACTGGATTCCCTTTTCAAGGTCCCTCGGCACGCCCTGCCCGCGCATGTACATCGATCCGAGCAGTTGCTGCCCGCAGCTTTCTCCGGCGTTGGCGGATGTCGTGGCCAATTCCGCTGCCCGGACTTCGCGCTGCGCCATGCCGGGGCTGTTCAACAGCCGGGAAGCCATGACGCATTGTGATGCCGGATCGCTCTGCTCCGCTGCCGGCTTTTGAACGTCAGCCGGAGGAGGGTCGAGCGCGAACGCGCTCCGTATGGCGACAAGCGCGCAAAGCACCGAAACGAAAGCGCGCCAGCAAGGCATGGGAGTACACCAGGCAGGGAATATCTACCTGCTCGGGAACCTGCTGCATGAGGATGTCAGGCGAATGACACTAAAGCGCGATGAGATATGGATGAATCATCATCGCGCTTCAGCTTGTTGTTCGAGCATGATCTTTTCGAAAAACCGCTTCACACTTTTGCGGATCATGCTCTAGCCTGGCGGCGTCGCAGCCCACGGCTCCGTGGTGCCCTTGGCCTTGCCGGAGACAGGCGCCTCGCCGATCACCTCGACCAGCGCCTGCAGCGCCTCTTTGATACCTTCGCCGGTGGCGGCCGACAGCAGCAGCGGCGTCTTCTTCGCGGCGCGCTTCAGCCGGTCCTTTTGCTTCTTCAGTTCGTCGGGCGCCATCGCATCGATCTTGTTCAGCGCAACGATCTCGATCTTGTCCGCCAGCTGGCCCTCATAGGCCTCCAGCTCGTGGCGCACGGTCTTGTAGGCCTTGCCGGCATGCTCGCAGGTCGCATCGATCAGGTGCAGCAGCACGCGGCAGCGCTCGACATGGCCGAGAAAGCGGTCCCCGAGCCCGGCGCCTTCATGCGCGCCTTCGATCAGGCCGGGGATGTCGGCCAGCACGAATTCGCGCCCGCCGGCATTCACCACGCCAAGCTGCGGATGCAGCGTGGTGAAGGGATAGTCGGCGATCTTCGGTTTTGCCGCGCTGACCACCGACAGGAACGTCGACTTGCCGGCATTGGGCAAGCCGACCAGGCCCGCATCCGCGATCAGCTTCAGCCGCAGCCAGATCCAGCGCTCCTCGCCGGGCGCGCCCGGGTTGGCGTTGCGGGGCGCGCGGTTGGTCGACGACTTGAAATGTGCATTGCCGAAGCCGCCGTTGCCGCCCTCGGACAGCACGAATTTTTCGCCAAGCTTGGTGAAATCGTGGATCAGCGTCTCGCGGTCCTCGTCGAACACCTGGGTGCCGACCGGCACCTTCAGCACGATCGGCTTGCCGTTGGCGCCGTGGCGGTCCTTGCCCATGCCGTTGGTGCCCTTCTGCGCCTTGAAGTGCTGCTGGTAGCGGTAGTCGATCAGCGTGTTCAGGCCGTCCACGCATTCGATCACGACATCGCCGCCGCGCCCGCCATTGCCGCCGGAGGGGCCGCCGAACTCGATGTACTTCTCGCGCCGGAACGCCACGCAGCCATTGCCGCCGTCGCCGGAGCGAACATAGACCTTTGCCTCGTCAAGGAACTTCATGGGCGTACCGTGGCTTTTCGAGCGAAATGGCGACCGGTTCGCGCGATGAAAACGCGTCAACCAAGAGGCCGGAAAATGACGTGGCCTCGGTTCTACCGGGGCTCTAGGTAAGCCGGCGCCGCCCGCGCGGCAACCCCCGAATGCGCGGAAAGCCTTAATTTCCCGACCTCCATATCAGGTTTGACGCTTCCGGATCAGGAATTTCTGCGTCCCCTCGAGCACCAGCTCGCGACGCTGGTTGTGGACGGTCGAGCGCAGCGTCACCACGCCGGTGGTGCGGCCGGGCGCCAGCTCGATCACTTCGAGCGCCGGATAGAGGGTGTCGTCGGCGAACACTGGCTTCAGGAATTTGCTGGACTGTTCGAGGAATCCGACCAGCGACTCCTCGGTGACGAACGGAAACAACCCGGCGCCGGGCGCGGTGTGCACCAGCGTCTGGAAGCCGTGCGCGAGCAGATGCGGCATGCCCCTGGCTCGGCAATATTCGACGTCGTAGTGGATCGGGTGGGTGTCGCCGCTCGCGGTCTGGAACGCCGCGAAGATCGCGCTGGTCTGGGTGCGGCCGGGCAGCACGAAGCGTTCGCCGAGCACGAAATCCTCGAACCATTTTTGTTCGGGCACCATGCGGTGCGTGGCGGGATCGAACTCGGCCATGGCGTTTCCTGTCTTGCATCTGTTGAATTGCCACTATCGCAGTGGAACAGCTGCGGCAAAAGGCTCAATCCGTCGTGCCCGGGCAAGAGCGCGCATGGGGGACTTGTCCCGGGCATCCACGTCTTTAAAACGGTCTCCCAAGAAAAAACGTGGATGCCGGGGCGCGCCCGGCCATGACAGGGAAATGCCCGTCTTCACCAAATCATCCGTCCTCGACGATCGCTCCGCGCGCCTCGCCGGCATCGGGTTGATGCTGTTCGGCGTCTTCATGTTCTCGTTCGGCGATGCGCTCGGCAAATTCCTGGTCGGCACCTATTCGGTCGGGCAATTGCTGTTTCTGCGCGCCTGCGCCGCGCTGGTGCTGCTCTCCCCGATGATCTGGCAGCAACGCGCTGCCTTTCTCACGCTGGAGCGGCCGTGGCTGCAATTGCTGCGGGTGACGCTGTCTACCCTCGAAGTCGCGGCCTTCTTCCTCGCCACCGTCTATCTGCCGCTCGCCGACGTCATCACCTATTATCTGGCGTGCCCGATCTTCGTCACCGCGCTGTCCGGCCTCTTGCTGCGCGAAAAGATCGGCTGGCGGCGCTGGAGCGCGGTGTTGGTCGGCTTCTGCGGCGTGCTGATCGCGTTGCGTCCCTCGGCCGAAACCGTGAGCTGGCCGGCATTGATCGCGCTTGCCGGCTCGACATCATTCGCTTTCCTGATGCTGATCACGCGCTCGCTGCGCGGAACGCCCGATATCGTGCTGGCCTCCACCCAGTTCATCGGCACGTTCACCCTCGGCGGGCTGATGGCGCCGTTCGGCTGGATCGCGCCGAGCCTGTCCAGCCTCGGCCTGTTCGCGCTGGCGGGGGGCATTGCGGTGAGCGCGCTGATGTGCGTCAACCGCTCGCTGAAGCTGGCGCCGGCCTCCGTCGTCGTGCCCTATCAGTATTCGATGATCGTCTGGGCGGTGATGTTCGGCTATTTCGTGTGGGGCGACGTGCCGTCCATCGCGACCGTCATCGGCGCCGCCATCATCATCGCCGCCGGCATCTACATCTTCTTCCGCGAGCAGGCGCTGGGCAAGGAGGACACCGCGGTCAATCCGCCGGCGTGACTTCGTTTGCAGTGCCGGGCAGGTCAACGGGACCGCGCCGTTGACCTGATTTAGGCGCGGCGCGATGCAGATTCGCCTTGCCCTAAGGAGGGTTGTCGCCACCTTGATGCCGTGACACCATCTGATTGCCGGATTTCATGATTGCGGACGGGCCTGCGCATGACACCGACTGCCGCGGAACGCGATGCGCTGTTGCAGAATTTTGCGCGCGCCCTGTTCAGGAACGACATGGACGCGCTCTATGCCGTCGTCACGGCTGACTTCGTCTGGCGCTATCATGACTGCATCTCGGCCGAGCGCGTGCTGACCGGCCGCGACGCCATCCGGACCCATGTCGAGGAGCGCAAGGCGTTCTTCGCGTCGAGCCGCTTTCACGACGTCGCCTATCACCACCTGCCGGACCTCTCCTTCATGACCTTCCGCGTCAGCGAGACGGTCCGCGCCACCGGCGAGCAGCGCGAGCAGCAGGGCGTCGAGCGCTACACATTCGCGAACGGCAGGCTTGCCACCAAGGATGTCTACCGCAAGCCGATAGCGGCGTGAGGGCGCGGCAGCCCGCCATGTTCCGAATATCCAAATAAGCGCTTGACAATTACGCAAATCGGAAATATACATTCGCCCAGCCCGTGCCGCCAAAAGGACGCTTCGCGGTCGTCACGAAACGTGGCGCGGGTTGCGATGGACGCTTGCCGCGTCAGCGCGATGCAGATCGTGCGGACGAAACGCGGAAAGCGTACGGCGAAGTCGTGTGGTCCTGGCGCCGCGACCCTGGCGTCTATCCCTGCCGGCCCGTGCTGGCAGGGCAACGGTGACAATCAAGGCCGCTCACCGGGGAGAGTACGTATAAGCCGTAAAGCCATTGCGCGGGGAA
>DATLXL010000029.1:0-88111 GCA_035575905.1 Bradyrhizobium sp.
ATGGGTGGCCGGGTGGGGGCGCGGGCTGGTGCCGATTCAGCTTTGCTGAAACAGACTCTAGCCGGCAAGGTCGCTGAGGTCGCGGCGCTGCCATTCGCTCGCCCAGGGCGAAGGTTGGTCGAGGCAGCGGTCGAGGTGAGCGGGTCGCTTCCAGCGCGGCGCTGTGACCTCGGGGCGCGCCGCGGCGAGCGCCTTGAGTTGGAATGGCGTCTTGAACACGAGCCCCGCCTGACCGCCCCGCGACCAGCCGACGGTCGCGGCATATTGCCCGCTCTTGCCAAGATCGAGAGTCAGTTCGGAGCCTTCCGGGAAGTCGATCTGCGCGTCGATCAGAACCCCCGAGGCGCTGATGTTGCGCAAGCGGACGGTTCGCGCCTCGTCCTGCCACTTGATCACCCCGTTCCAGATCAGCGGGTGGCGAACGTCGCCGCGGCGCGCGATGTCGAACGCCGGCTCGGGCTCGCCCGGCGGCGCGTCGGATATGGTCTCGGGGAAATTGCGGCGGACGGTGTCGCGGAGCAATGCATCATGTTCTTCGGGGGCGCACTCGATCTGCGTCTCATGCGCGAACTCGAGTCCGATGCGGCCGCCCCGAAGCCAGCGTACGGCGCACTCGATCGGACTGCCTTCGCCAAGATACAGATCGACGCGGTCCCACAGGCGCGGGCTGATGTCGGCCTCGATCATCGCCCCACCGCCCGACACGTTGACCAGATCGGCCTCGAGCATCGCGCCATCGAAGCCAATGGTCGCCATGTCTCGAGCGAGGCGGTGGCGCACCGCGCCGCGCCGATCGACCGTGCGTCGGTCATCGAGTTTACTGGCCCGGCTATTGCCATCGGCCGATGCAGACGCCTGCGCGCCGTTGAGGGTCGAACGAAAGTTAACCATCGAGAGGACCTCACACGTCATGTTAGGTCCGATATGGTGGCCAATGTGTAAAGATTGAGTAAGTTTTCGCAGCCCTCAGCTTGAATAATACATGTCGAATTCGACTGGCGAGGGGGTCGTTTCCCAGCGCATCACTTCGTCCCACTTCAAGTCGATGTAGGCATCGATCTGGTCGGCGGTGAAGACGTCGCCCTTGAGCAAAAAGTCCTTGCCATTGCCGAGCGCGACCAAGGCCTCGCGCAGGCTGCCGCACACTGTCGGCACGTTGACCAGCTCGGCGGGGGGCAGATCGTACAGATTCTTGTCCATCGCGTCGCCCGGATGAATGCGATTCTGGATCCCGTCGAGCCCGGCCATCAGCAACGCCGCATAAGCGAGATAGGGATTGGCCATCGCGTCGGGGAAGCGGAACTCGACGCGCTTGGCCTTCTCGCCCGCGCCATAAGGAATGCGGCACGAGGCCGAGCGGTTGCGGCTCGAATAAGCGAGCAGGACGGGAGCCTCGAACCCTGGGACGAGGCGCTTGTAGCTGTTGGTCGTGGGGTTGGTGAACGCGTTCAGTGCCCGCGCATGCTTGATCACCCCGCCGATGAAGTAGAGCGCCAGGTCGCTTAGACCGGCATAACCATTGCCCGCGAACAACGGCTTGCCGTCCTTCCAGATCGACATGTGGGTATGCATCCCCGAGCCATTGTCGCGCGCGATCGGCTTGGGCATGAAGGTCGCGGTCTTGCCATAGGCCTGCGCGACCATGTGGACGACATATTTGTAGACCTGCATGCGGTCGGCGGTCTCGACGAGCTTGCCGTAGGTCAGGCCAAGCTCATGCTGTGAAGGCGCGACTTCGTGGTGGTGCTTGTCGCACGGCAGGCCCATTTCGATCATCGTCGAGACCATCTCGCCGCGGATGTCGACCGCCGAATCGACCGGGGCGACGGGAAAATAGCCGCCCTTGGCGCGCGGGCGGTGGCCCAAGTTGCCGCCTTCATATTCGCGCCCCGAATTGCCCGGGAGCTCGATGTCGTCGAGCTTGTAATAGCTGGTCGCATAGCTGTCCTCGAAGCGAACATCGTCGAACATGAAGAATTCGGCTTCGGGGCCGACGAACACGGTGTCGCCGATGCCGGTCGCCTTCAAATAGGCTTCGGCGCGCGTGGCGATCGAGCGCGGGTCGCGCGAGTATAGCTCGCCGGTCGACGGCTCGACGATATTGCACACCAGGATGAGCATCGGGGTTGCCGAAAACGGATCGACATAGGTCGCGTCGAGATCGGGCATGAGGATCATGTCGCTCTCATTGATCGCCTTCCAACCCTCGATCGACGAGCCGGCGAACATGAAGCCGTCGGTCAGCATGTCCTCGTCGATGACCGATGCGACCATCGTGAGATGCTGCCACTTGCCCTTTGGGTCGGTGAAGCGAAGGTCGACATATTCGATCTCGCTGTCCTCGATCAGCTTGAGGACTTTGGCTGCGGCACTGGCCATGACTGGCTCCTTGAGGTTTGAAAGAATCACCCGCGGCCCCCCGGCCTCGGCTTGCTGCATCCTTTCCAGAGCGGGGGCACGGGAGTCACGAGCGGTGTGAAGATTTCACGTCCACTGACGTCTCACAGCGTGCGCTAGAACGCCCGCCGTTGCGCCGCGACCAACATCCGCAGCAGCATCGCGACGGGGCGGGGGACGCCGACCTTGCCTTCGAGCCACAGGCTGACCGCCGAGCGGCTGACTCCGATCGCCGCGGCGAGATCGGCCTGGGTGCGGTAGCCCAGCTTGCGCATGTGGGTGCGCAGCTCGTCGGGGGGCATCGAGGCGATCAGCTCGGGGGAAGGGGCGTCCATATTTACCTTCGTCATGCCGGGCTTGACCCGACATCCACCTTCTACCGTGGCTGGCGACAGAAGAAAGGTTGACCCCGGGTCAAGCCTGTGACGGCCTGATGGGGCCGTCAGATCGCGTCCTGACCTTGTTCGCCGGTGCGGATGCGGATCGCCTGGTCGACGGGGAGGACGAAGATCTTGCCGTCGCCGATGCGGCCGGTGCGCGCGCTGGCTTCGATCGCCTCGACGGTGCGCTGGACCTGTTCGTCCTCGACCACCACCTCGACCTTCACCTTGGGCAGGAAGTCGACGACATATTCGGCGCCGCGATAGAGCTCGGTATGGCCCTTCTGGCGGCCAAAGCCCTTGACCTCGGTGACCGTGATCCCGCTTACCCCGACCTCGTGGAGCGCGTCCTTCACGTCGTCGAGCTTGAACGGCTTGATGATGGCCTCGATCTTCTTCACTGACGTTGCCTCCAGGCGCTTCGTAGAATTCCAGACTGCCGCGCGTTCTCAGCGGGTGTGCCGACGCGGTGCTCGTTCGATGCTGCGATCCGGCGAACTGCCGGAAAACATTCGCAATTACCTCATCATGCTCGGCGGCTTCCTCGTAAGCAGGGTCTATGCCAAGTTGTTAACCCGCTTGATTTGGGAATGTTATCAGACTTTTAACGGGCAGCCGGTGGAGTCGGAGGCAACCCGCTCATGATACGACGGCCTATGAATTAGGCAAATAGATGAATTCGTATGCAGACAAGGGGCTGCTGCGTTCAAGTCGGGAATGGATGTGCCTCAGTAAAAGGCGTTTGATCAGGAATTGGCATGGAAGTTCTCACCACGTCGGAAATGGAGCGCGCCGATCATCTGACGATCGCGGCAGGTACGCCGGGCTTCGCGCTGATGCTGAGCGCCGGCCAGGCGGTGGCCGAAGCGGCGATGGATCTCGCCGGGGAAGGCCCGATCGTCGTGGTCGCCGGCCGCGGCAACAATGGCGGCGACGGCTTTGTGGCGGCGGCTGAACTCGCCGCGCGCGGCCGCGAGGTCTCCGTCGTTCTGCTGTGCGAGCGGGACAGCCTGCAGGGCGATGCCGCGTCGGCGGCGCGCGGCTGGAAATATCCGGTGCTGCCGTTCAATCCGCAGGCGCTCGGCAAGCCCGCGCTGATCATCGATGCGCTGTTCGGCGCGGGGCTGAACCGGCCCGTGAAGGGCGAGCCTCACGAGATGATCGAGGCGATCAACGCCAATGGCGCTCCCGTGCTGGCGGTCGATCTGCCGAGTGGCATCAACGGCACAACGGGATTCGTGATGGGCGCGGCCGTGCGCGCCACCGAGACCGTGACCTTCTTCCGCAGGAAGCCGGCGCATCTGCTCTTGCCGGGGCGCATGCATTGCGGCCGGGTCCGCCTCGTCGATATCGGCATCGGCACGAGCGTGCTCGACGAGATCAGGCCGCAGACCTTCGAGAACACGACGGATACCTGGCGCGCATCATTCCCGGTGCCGCGGATGGACGGCCACAAATACGCCCGCGGGCACGCGGTGGTCTTGTCGGGCGAGATGGCGTCCACCGGCGCGGCACGCCTGGCGGCGCGCGGTGCGCTGCGGGCAGGCGCCGGCCTTGTCACGGTCGCCTCGCCGCGCGGCGCCTTGGCCGTCAATGCGGCGGCACTGACGGCCGTGATGGTGCGTGCGGTCGACACGCCGATCGAATTCGCGGAGCTGCTGGCCGACCGCCGCTTCAACGCCGGCGTCATCGGGCCGGGCGCCGGGTTAGGCGAGCGCACGCGCGATTTCGTTCACACGGCGTTGTCGGCGCGAAAGCATCTCGTGCTGGATGCGGATGCGCTGACCAGCTTTGCCGAGGCGCCGGACCGTCTGTTCGAGTCCATCAAGACGGCGCCGGATGCGCAGGTGGTGTTGACGCCGCACGAGGGCGAGTTTCCGCGCCTGTTCAGCGATATCAGCAACAAGAATCCCGGCCGCTCCAAGCTCGAGCGCGTGCGCGACGCGGCGGCGCGCTCCGGCGCGGTAGTGCTGATCAAGGGCGCCGACACCGTGGTCGCCGCCCCCGACGGCCGCGCCACCATCGCTTCCAACGCGCCGCCCTGGCTCGCCACCGCCGGCGCCGGCGACGTGCTGGCCGGCATCATCGCCGCGATGCTGGCGCAGGGCGTAGCTGCATTCGAAGCCGCCAGCATCGGCGTGTGGATGCACGGCGAGGGCGCGCGCGAGGCCGGCCCCGGCCTGATCGCGGAGGATTTACCCGAGGTGATGCCGGCAGTGTTCCGCCGGCTCTATGACGAATTCGGGATCGAGTATTGATCGCGCGACGGGCGGGGACGGGGAGCGGAGCCGGGGTCGGAATGCCGCGGCTCCGGTCCGCCAACAAACGCCGACAAGCCTCAAATGCCAGGGCGGCGCCGGCTCGCCTCGACAGCAGTAGTCGTGCTGGGACGGAAAACCGTCGTTCGCGCCGTGAGGAACATCACACAGCGCGAAGGTGCCTCACATCTGCGCCATCGAACCCGCGGGCGGTGGAGTGTGACCTACCTCAACGAGGTCGGTGAACGAATTCCTGTATCTGCAACGGGATCGTTTCCATGGATGTGAGACGCTCCCGTGAAGAACCATTTTCCCCTACTGGATCCGCTGCGCTTCGGCGCCGCCGTTGGCGTCGCCATTTTTCACCAGATGTTCTGGTCCTGGGCCTGGGTCTCGATCGGCGTCCCCGGTTTCGAGCGCCACGTCGCCGCCGACGTTATCTACCCGTCCGCCGCGGCCTTCACATGGTTCGGCTGGGTGGGTGTTGAGATATTCTTTGTCATTTCCGGCTTCGTCATCGCGAACTCCGCAAGCAAGGCTTCTCCGGTGGAGTTTCTTCTAGGCCGCGCGCTGCGGCTTTATCCGGCGGTCTGGGTTTGCGCCACCGCCACGTTCCTCGTTCTCGTTCTTTTTGGTACGGGACCGGCGTCCGAACTCATCCTGCCCTACATCCACGCCATGCTGCTCGTTCCCAAGGGCGTCACGGGTGAATGGCTCGACGGCGTCTACTGGACGCTGGCGGCCGAAATGGCGTTTTACGGGCTCGTGTTCTGCGCCATGCTGACGAAGCGCATCACCCTGCGTCACCTGGCCTTCGGTCTCACCATCTACAGCGCGGTGTTCAACGCCGTGGCGTTGCTGGTGATGTCATGCACGACGCCGTCGGACTTGCCCTATCTCGTCATCCTGATGTTCCGGGTGCCGTGCGCCGCATTCCTGTTGTCCCATGGCTGCTTCTTTGCGCTGGGCATCTGGCTTTTCATTTCCGCAAACAGGGAATTGACGCCGCTCGAACGCGTCGCCGTCGCCGTCACCTGTCTTTCGGGTGCCGCGGAAATCTACTTCTTTGCCTCGTTCTTCCTGACCTCCATCCCTGCCATCTCGGGGCAATCGGCCCTCGTGCCGATCATGGTCTGGGCGGCGGCGGTGGGCCTCATTGCCTGGTGCGCGAACCGGAACAGGCGCTCCACCGCCACCGCTTCGCCTGAAGCGCCGGCCTCCTGGAGGACGCTGGGGCTGATCACCTATCCGCTGTATCTGACCCACAACGTCACCGGCACCGCGATCATCCGTGTCCTGGTCGATGCGGGCCTCGATGCCTCCTCGGCCGTGTGGGTTCAGCTCGGCATGCTTGTCCTGCTCTGCTGGTTCATTTGCGCGAAGATCGAGCCCGCCATCAGGGCTGTGATGACGCAAGCCATCGCCTGTTTCGGACAGCTTCCGGAAAGACTGCCGGCATCGCGTCGCCCGCGGTTTGCGCGGGGGCTGGGCCTTCCGCTGCCTCTCCGGGCCAGAATGAGCCCCACGCTGCGATAACGGCTGCTCTGCTAGACTGGCTTCCTGGACGTGATGGATCGGCCTTGGCGTCGAGGCAGGGCTGCGGCCCCGCGCCAAGGGCAGCAAGGAGCGGATGAAGGTCACCAGGGACATGGTGGATGAGGGCCTGCGCGGCAGCTATGCCGTCGGGCGGATCATCGCGAGCTTTTTTCACACGGGATGGTTCACCCTGCTCGTGTTCCGTTTCAGCGGCGCCGTGCTGCGCGGAAAAGACATCAGGGGACTTGCCTGCGGAGAGCGGCATATTCCGAGCCGAAATGGCGGGCCGCCCGTTCGTGTGAGAATCTACCAGCCAACCGTGGCAGTCGGGCCGCTGCCGATCATGCTCTATTTGCATGGCGGCGGGTACGTTCACGGGGTGCCCGAGCAATTCGGCTCCATCATCAGGGATTTCATCGAGACTGTGCCGTGCATCGTGGTCGCGCCCGACTATCGAAAGGCGGTTCAATCGCCGTACCCCGCCGCCTTCGACGACTGCTACGACACGCTGCTATGGATACGGGACAATGCGGCCTCGCTCGGCGGCAGGACCGACGGCTTCATCGTGTCAGGCCATAGCGCGGGCGGCGGGCTCGCGGCGGCCGTCTCGCTCAAGGCGACCGATAGGGGCGATGCGAAAATCGCCTTCCAGATGCCGCTCTATCCCATGATCGATGACCGGCAGGACAGCGCCTCGGTCGTTGGAAACGACGCTCCCGTGTGGGATGAAAAAGCCAACGGGCTGGCATGGTCCCGCTATCTCGATGGCGTGGCGGACGTGACGCCTTACGCGGCCGCGGCGCGTTGCACCGACTACAGCAAATTGCCGCCGACGATCACGTTTGTCGGCAGCCTCGAGCCATTTCGGGATGAAACGATCATCTACGTGGAGAACCTGCGCCGGGCCAATGTCCCGGTCGAGTTCGAGATATTCGACGGCGCCTTTCACGGCTTCGACCTTATGGTGCCGGACGCGCCGATCAGCAGGCGGGCGAACCGGTTTCTGATGGAAAATTTCCGGAAGTTTGCGCAGCGGTACTTCTAGCGACTGCCAGAACGAACTGGACCAGACATCCGCCCGGCAAACGCAGGCCTGGAGCATGATCCGGAAAAGTGTGAAGCGGTTTTCCGAAAAGATCATGCTCAAACAAAACCTAAAGCGCGATGATGATTCATACAGATCTCGTCGCGCTCTAGACGAGATATTTCTTCACCGCCGCCTCGTCCCACTCGAGCCCGAGACCCGGCCCGCGCGCGGTGAGCGCGCCATCGACGATCTCCGCGGGCCTTGCCAGAATGCCGCCTGCAAAATCCAGAAACTCCAGCCAATGCGCGGTCGGCGTCACCGCCAGCACATGGGCGCTGGCTTCGGCGAACAGGTGGCTCGATTGCGGGATCGATGCGGCCTCGGCCTGTCCGGCAATGCGCATCCACCCCGTGATGCCGCCGCACTTCATCAGGTCCGGCATGATGAAGTCGGACGCGCCGGCGGCGATCGCCTCGGCAAAGCCGCGCGGAAACCACCAGTTCTCGCCCGCCTGGATCGGCGTCGGCGAGGTCGCGCGCACCTTGGCGTGGCCGAGCAGGTTTTCCTGCGGCACCGGCTCCTCGATCCAGCAGAGATCGTAGGGCGCCAGCCGCTCGATGCGGCGCGTCGCCTCGGCCGGATCGAGCGACTGGTTGAAATCGATCATCAGCGCGATGTCGTCGCCGAGCAGGGTGCGCACGCCGCTCACCCTGCGTTCGTCATCGTCGGCGCTGCCGTCGCCGCCCTTGATCTTGATGCCGGCAAAACCCTGGTCGAGCGAACGGCGCAGATCCTTCTCATCCGCGACGGGATCGACGGCGCCATAGCTGTCATACGCCTTGATCGGCTTCGGCGCGCCGCCGAGCAACTCGGCCACGGTCTTGCCGGCGCATTGGCCGAGCGCATCCCAATAGGCCATGTCGAGCCCCGAGACGGCCATGCCGACCAGGCCTTGCCAGCCGAGCAGGCGGAATTTGGCGTCCATCGCGCCCATCAGGTCGAACGGCGCGATCGGTCCGCCGACGAGTTCGCGGCCGATCTCCTCGATCAGGTGCACCAGCGGCTTTTGCGTGATGTTGGCGTAGGCGAAGATGTAGGCCCGGCCGGTGACGCCCTGGTCGGTCTCGACGTCGATCAACACCAGCGGGCCCGTGGTGAACACGCCGAATGCATTCTTCACGGGGCGCTTCAGCGGCACGACGACGGCGCGCGCCCTTACGCTTCGAATGGCCGGCACGGTTTTGCTCATCGGTCGTTTCCTCGCTCGACGGCGTACCATCGCACAAAGCGCGATGCGGCCCAATCGGTCGCAACGGATTCCATCAGCCAGGATCCGGCATTTTCGGCCGCAAAGGCGATACGCTGGGTCTGGCCGGGCTCGATCGCCAGCGTGTCGAGCCAGAACGGCTTCCAGCCGTCGTCAAGGCGGTCGAGCAGCCGGAAATGGTGGCCGTGCAGGCGAAAGACGGTTGCGACCTCGGCGCGGTTGGTCAGGGCCAGCACGACGACACGCCCGAGCCCGGTACGGAACACCGGCTGCAGTGACGTCGAGATCTTCGCGGTCGCGATCCATTCGGGCCCGGCCAGCGCCAAATCGGCCCGGAGCGCGCTCTTCAGGTCAAGCCGGGCCGGCAAGCCATTGGACGGCAACGGAGCAGGGGGCGGCAGCGGCGCCGCGCGCGCGGGCGGGTCGCGCGACACGACGATGAAGCCGATGGTCCGGGCCTGCTTGCCTTCATGCAGCAGGATCTTGAGGTTCGAGCCGGGCGGCGCGGTGACGTCCACAAAGGCGTCGACCCGGCCGCCCGGGGCCAGCACCAGCGCGCCGTTGCGCGCCGGGAACGGCTCGGCCGGCTGGCTGTCGATCGCCATCACCGTGACGTGGACCGATTCCAGTTTCAGCGCGATGACCGTGCGCCGGCTGCCGTTGATGAAGCGAAGCCGGAGGCGCTCATTGGACTTCGCTGCGACGTCGACAGAGGCTTTGCCGTTAAGTGTCCAGGAAACCGTGGCTTCGTTGGGCTCCGTGCCCGGCACGGCCGCGGTCCCGTCGGCCTTGAGGCGCCATTCCTCGACCAGCAGCACCTCGTCGCGATCGACGCTGACGGGCTCGGTTTCCGCGACCACCATGGGCTGGCCCCGGGTCGGCAGAGCGTCATTGTTGGCAAACACGCTCATGTCGCACAGGAAGGTCCCGGCGTGGCGCAATGGAATGGTGATCTTTTCCATGCCCGTGCCGGCGAGCAGCCGGCGGCCGATCAGCGGCTCGATGGCGGGAACGCCGTCGATCCCGCGCCAATCGAGGCCCACGGGTACGGTCAGGTCGTTGGCGAAGTCGACCTGCAGGTTGTCGCCGCGGCGGAAGCGCAGCGCCGGGGCGGCGAGCATCCAGACCGGCGTGTCCGCGCCTCCGGGACGAATGCTGACGGCACTGCGGCGCGCCTGGATCGCGACCAGCGGGCGTCCCTGCGCGCGGCTGGCGCCCGGCAGCAGCAGGCCCAGCGAAGCTGCGGTCATTCCTGCGATCAGTTGGCGCCGGTCCATCTGCAAAACTCTCTTGCCAGAGGCCGATCCGGACCATTTTTGAGGCGAGATGTCCAGTTGCGGCGGTTTGGCCCAATGCAGCCGAGCCGGGCCATTTTTTTGCTGCGAAGGCGCGGCCTCATGTTATAAGCCGCCGCCCGCGGCATCGCCGCCGGACCTAATGATGCACTTCACGCGGGCGTGGCGGAACTGGTAGACGCGCTGGATTTAGGTTCCAGTGACGAAAGTTGTGGGGGTTCGAGTCCCTCCGCCCGCACCAAGCGCTTTCAGGCGTTTGCCCGACGATTTCCGGAGGACCTTCTCCCGCGCGGGATTTGGGTTCGCCACACCACTGGCACAGGCCGCAAGGCCGGGCGCCGAACATTTTGACAATCTCCGGCAGGCGAGGCCGGACGAACGCGGAAGAAAGACGACGATGCAGGTCACCGAAACCCTCTCCGAGGGACTGAAGCACGAATTCAAGGTCAGCGTCCCCGCGACCGATCTCGACGCCAAGGCCGGCGCGCGCCTTACCGACCTCAAGGACAAGGTCCGCATCAACGGTTTCCGCCCGGGCAAGGTGCCGGTAGCCCACCTGAAGAAGCTCTACGGCCGCTCGGTGATGGCGGAGACCATCGACGAGGCCATCCGCGACAGCAACACCAAGATCTTCGCCGAGCGCGGCTTCCGTCTCGCCAGTGAGCCGAAGATCACGATGCCGACCGAGCAGGCCGAAGTCGAGGAACTGCTCTCCGGCAAGACCGATCTCACCTACACGGTGGCCATCGAGGTGGTGCCGGCGATCACGCTTGCCGACTTCAAGACCTTCAATGTCGAAAAGCCCGTTGTCGACGTCAGCGATGCCGATGTCGACGAGGCGATCAAGCGCATTGCCGACCAGAGCCGTCCCTATTCGGCAAAGGCCGACGGCGCCAAGGCCGAGAACGGCGACCGCGTCACCATCGATTTCAAGGGCACCATCGATGGCGTCGCCTTCGAGGGCGGCAGCGGCGAGGGCATTCAGGTCGTGCTCGGCGCCGGCCAGTTCATCCCCGGCTTCGAGGAGCAGCTGGTCGGCATCGGCGCGGGCGAGACCCGCTTGCTGAAGGTTTCCTTCCCGCAAAACTATGCGAGCGAAAAGCTTGCGGGTCAGGCGGCTGAGTTCGAAACCACGGCCACCGCGGTCGAAGCGCCGGGCGAGACCGTGATCGACGACGAGTTCGCCAAGTCGCTCGGCCTGGAATCGCTCGACAAGTTGAAGGAAGCCGCGCGCGAGCGGCTGAAGGCCGAGTTCGCCGGCGCGATCCGCCAGCGCGTCAAGCGCGCGCTGCTCGACCGGCTCGATGAAACCCACAAGTTCGAGGCGCCGCCGTCGCTGGTGGCCGAAGAATTCAACCTGATGTGGAATTCCATCAAGGCCGAGATGGAATCGAGCGGCAAGACCTTTGCCGACGAGAACACCACCGAGGAAAAGGCCCAGGAGGAATACAAGACCATCGCCGACCGCCGCGTCCGCCTTGGCCTCGTGCTCGCCGAGATCGGCGAGAAGAACAAGATCAGCGTGACCGACGATGAAGTCAGCCGCGCCGTGATCGAGCGGGCCCGCTCGATGCCGGGCCGCGAGAAGGAGGTCTGGGACTACTATCGCAACAATGCCAATGCGCTCGCCCAGCTTCGTGCACCGATATACGAGGACAAGGTCGTCGACTTCCTGCTGGAGCTTGCCAGCGTGACCGAGAAGAAGGTCACCCGCGAGGAGCTGTTCAAGGAAGAGGAAGACGAGAAGGCTAGCGCCTGATCGGGCAGTTATCATTAAGGATGAACGGCAAAACCGGCCCCGCGACCGCATCGTCGCTAGGCCGGCGGTTCCGAATCGGCTTGAACTGCGTGTTGCGTAACGGCCCGATCGCCCGGCCTTGTCGGGGGCGAATGTGGCCCATATCTGTGCGAACAGTCCTTACCTAGCATCACCCAAGGTGACCCCATGCGCGATCCCGTTGAAACCTACATGAACCTCGTGCCGATGGTCGTCGAACAGACCAATCGCGGCGAACGCGCCTACGACATCTTCTCGCGCCTCCTGAAGGAACGCATCATCTTCGTGACCGGTCCGGTCGAGGACGGCATGTCGACCCTGACCGTCGCCCAGCTCCTGTTCCTCGAGGCCGAGAACCCGAAGAAGGAAATCTCGATGTACATCAACTCGCCGGGCGGCGTGGTGACATCGGGCCTTGCGATCTACGACACCATGCAGTTCATCCGCCCGCCGGTGTCGACCCTGTGCACCGGGCAGGCTGCCTCGATGGGCTCGCTGCTGCTGGCCGCCGGCGAAAAGGACATGCGCTTCACGCTGCCGAACTCGCGCATCATGGTGCACCAGCCCTCCGGCGGCTTCCAGGGCCAGGCCACCGACATCATGCTGCACGCGCAGGAGATTCTGAATCTCAAGAAGCGCCTCAACGAGATCTATGTGAAGCACACCGGCCAGACCTACAAGGCGATCGAGGATGCGCTGGAGCGCGACAAGTTCCTCACCGCCGATGACGCCAAGGCGTTCGGCCTCGTCGACAAGGTGATCGACAAGCGTCCGGAGGATCCGTCGGCGGCGAAGGCGGCATAAGCAACGAAGTTGCGGCGCGGCAAGACCGGTATCCTGTGCGGCGGAACCTGCCGGTTCCACGCGAAAACGGCCGGTTAACCCGCCCCACGATCTGATCAAGATGTAATCAGCGCGGTCCTTGACCGCGCTGAATTCTTTGTCCTCAATTGCCCCGTTTTTACAGCGCGATCTCAGGTCGCGGGGGTTATTGATGATCAAGAAAATTGCCTTGGCCGCGGTTGTCGCAGTTGCCGCCACTCCGGCCTTTGCCGTTGACGTCAAACAGCTTTTCGAAAGCTGCAGGCAAAGCGTCGGCAAGCCGATTGTGATGGCCTGCATGCAGGCCGGCGGAGGCAGCCTCGAGGCATGCCGTGAAAAGGCGAGCCCGAAGGTAAAGGCCTGCGTTCAGGCCGCGGTGGCAAGGTCGATGCCGAAGCTGGCCGCTCCGCCAAAGGAAGAAGCGCCGAGCGCCGCCGATATGGGCAAGGTCGCGCCGACCAGCCTCGTTGCGCCGCCGCGCACCATTTCCGACATCACAGCCATTCTCGACCAGCAGAAGCCTGATCCCGCGCGCATTGCGGAATTGCAGGCTGCGGCCGACGCGGCGGTGCCGGGCAATCTGAAGGGAGCCCAGCTCGCCGATTTCTACTACAAGCGTGGCCAGGCGCGGACCCAGATCGGCCGCGGCGACGAAGCGCTCGCGGACGCCGAACTGGCCATCAGCAACGGCAAGGGCACTGACTACATCAACGTCGGCAGCCGCTTCGAGCAGTTCCTGATTCGACGGCTCCGCGAAGTCGGGCAAAACAAGCGCGCCAACGACCTCGTGAACAAGCAGCTCGCCGCCTTCGGCAGCCAGAGCAAGGGCCGCATTTTCGCTCTCAATCTCAGCATGTTGAGCGCCGCGATCCGCAACGGCGACGTCGGCGCGGCGGAAGCATGGGCCGCGCGCAATCGCACCTTGTTTGCGGAAGCCAAAGGCTGGGCCCAGTTCCCGATCTACGGCGTGAACTGGCGGGCATGCGTCGAGGATGGCGATGCACGCGTTGCGGAAGCGCGCGGCCTCTATGCGGACGCCGAGGCCAACTTCCACAAGGCTTCGTTGTCCTACATGGCGACGCTCAGATATCTGCCGCAATGGGAGAGCAAGCCCGCCGAAGGCGAGGTCGAACGGGCGGCGGACTGGGCGCTGGCGCTGGAAGGCCGCGTCAAGGTAAGGCAGGGCCGGGTCGGCGAGGGGGAGGCTGACGTTCGCCGCGCGCTGCTGAGCCGGCTGGCCAAATCCGGCAAGTATCACGTCGACACCGCCGGCGTGCTCGGCATCCTGGTCTATGTCGTGCAGGAGCAGGGTCGCTATCAGGAAGCGGAGCAACTGCAGCGGCAGGTTATCGATATCTATGCGGGGCTCGGCTACACACCGGAAACCGGCGCCATGGTCGGCGCTCAGTCGTTCCTCGCGCAAATCTTCAACCTGCAGCGGCGCTACGACGAGGCCAACAAGCTCTACGACCAGATTGATGCCTGGACCGCGAAGTGGGAGCCGTCGCGCAGAGAAGCGGTCGCGGGGGGACTGGCCCGCGTCTCGGTGATGCTGAACCAGGGCAATGTCGCCAACGCGCTGGAAATCGCCCGGCAGACCTTCGAGCGTGAACGGAGCCGCTCGGGAGACAAGAGCCTCAACACGGCCGTTTCGCGCGGCTTCTATGCCATGGCGCTTGCATTCAACGGCAAGCCCGTTGAATCGCTGCAGGCCTTCAAGGAGGCGATCCCGGTTCTCCTCAGCACGTCCGGCGGCAGCGATGACGACAGCGGTGCAACCGCGGCGGCCCGCGAGGGACGCACCCGCGTGGTGCTGGAGGGCTATCTGAGGACGCTGGTGCTCAATCCCGCGCTGGCGCCGGGCAACGTCGCGGATGAAACATTCGGTTATGCCGACGTGCTGCGCGGGCAAGCGGTGCAGCGGGCGCTGCAGGCTTCATCCGCGCGGTCGTCGACCGACAATCCGGAGCTCGCCAACCTGATCCGCGCCTCGCAGGACGGCGAGAAGAAGATCGGCGCGGCGGTGGCCTCGCTGAACAACCTCTTGGCCTCGCCGCCATCGGAGCGGGACGAGAAGGCCGTGAAGGCCACCCAGGCCGAGATCACCTCGCTGCAGACGGCGAAGGCAACCGCGTTGAAGGAAATCGCGCGGAAGTTTCCCCAGTACGGCAATCTCATCAACCCGCCGCCGCCGGCCGTGGCCGACCTGCAGAAGCAACTCGCCGACGACGAAGTGCTGTTGTCGTTCTATTTCGGCAGTTTCGACAGCTTCGTCTGGGTCGCCCGCAAGGGCAGCCCGGTGAAGTTTGCGCGGCTGAAGATGAAGATCGGCGACCTCAACGCCAGGGTCACCAAGCTGCGCGAGGCGCTCGAACCCAAGGCGGCGATGGTGTCGGACATCCCGCCGTTCGACGTGAAGCTCGCCTCGGAACTGTACGGCCTGCTGCTCAGGGACGTCGAGAGCGACTGGAAGCCCGCGAAGAACCTGATCGTCGTGACCAACGGCGCGCTCGGGCTGCTGCCGCTGTCGCTGCTGCCCACGGCCCCGGCCGAGATCAAGGCCGATGATGATCCGCTGTTCTCCAGCTATCGCAACGTGCCGTGGCTGGCCCGAACGCATGCGGTCACCGTCGTGCCGTCGATCTCCGCGCTGCAGACTCTCCGCAGGCTGCCGCCGGGCAAGGCGGCGCGGCAGGAGCTGATCGCGTTCGGCGATCCCTATTTCAACAAGGATCAGGCCGACGACGCCGGCAAGGCCGACAAGGTGCAAGTCGCCGACGCCTCCGCCACGACGCGCGGGGGCCCGCTCAAGCGCCGCAGCAGCCCTCAGCTCGACGATGCCGACAAGGCCGATATCGGCATGCTGCCGCGGCTGCCGGATACGGCCGACGAGCTCAAGTCGATCGCATTGGCGCTGCAGGCCGATCCCACCAGGGTGCTCAATCTCGGCAAGGACGCCAACGAGAAAGCCGTCAAATCGGCCGACCTGTCCGGCTTCAAGATCGTCGCCTTTGCCACCCATGGCCTTGTGCCCGGCGAACTCGACGGTCTGACGCAGCCGGCGCTGGCGCTGTCGGCCCCCTCGGTGTCCGGCGGCGAGGGCGATGGGCTGCTGACGATGGAGGAAATCCTGTCGCTCAAGCTCGACGCCGACTGGGTCGTGCTCTCGGCCTGCAACACCGGCGCCGGAGCAGGCGCCGGCGCGGAAGCTGCCTCGGGCCTTGGCCGCGCGTTCTTCTATGCGGGGACGCGGGCGCTGCTGGTCACCAACTGGTCGGTGCATTCGCAGTCCGCCAAGGACCTGATCACCGACCTGTTCAAGCGACAGGCCGACGATCCCAGGCTGACCCGCGGCGAGGCGCTGCGCCAGGCCATGGTGGCGCTGATGGACGGCAAAGGCTTCCCGGACGCGTCCGGCAACACTGAGTTCACCTACGCGCATCCGCTGTTCTGGGCGCCATACACGATCATCGGCGACGGCGGGCGTCGTTGACCCGCTTGGACCGCATCAATAATCTGTGAATCAGGAGCGAGCATGTCGATGGTGAGTAAGTCCGCAGGCGTCCTTTGCGCCGCGCTCGTCACAGCGGCCTTGGCAATGCCCGGCGCGACGTTTGCAGCAGCGCTGATCACGCCGGAGGAAGCCGCGCTTCCGCCGATGAAGGGCGCGGTGGCCAATTCGAACCGCGGCATCACCCGCGGTCCGAAGATTTCGGTGACGGAGGAAAACGGCGCCAGGTCGCCGATCCGCTTTCAGGTCAAGTTTCAACCGCTCGGCGGATCGGCCATCGACGTCGAGGGGGTTAAGGTCATCTACCTCAAGCAGCCGAACGTCGACCTGACCTCGCGAATAAAGCCGTTTGTGCAGCCGACCGGCATCGACATGCCGGATGCACAACTGCCGCCGGGCGATCACCTGGTGCGGATCGACGTCAAGGACTCGGAGGGCCGCGTGTCGACCACCAGCTTCGTGCTCAAGATCGCTCCCTGATGCAATGCCCGTTCTGCCATTCGCAGAAGGATGAGAACGCGCCGGTCTGTGCCAGTTGCAGCCGCGACACGGCGGTGCCGGAGGCGCTGCTTGCGGAGCGGACGCAACTGCTGGAGAAGCGCGACAGGCTGCGGGCCGAACTCGAGCGGGCGCAGGCGCGGCTTTCGACCAGGCGCCTGCGGCTGTCCCGCTCCCGTCCGGCGTAGCCGCGATGGAATGTCCGTTCTGCGCCGAGACGATCAAGGACGAGGCGACCGTCTGCAGGCATTGCAGCCGTGATCTGCGGATCGTCATCCCCGTCATCCACGAGATCCAGGAGGTGGTTGCCGAACTCGACCGGCTGCAGCGCCGCCTCGATCACGTCAATACGTCGCTGGCGCTGTTCGATCGACCGGCCAGGTTCCTGTTCCTCAACGGCGGCATCTATGTCGTGCTGCCGGCCCTGTTGCTGCTCGGCGCACACAATCTCGTCGTGATGAGGTTCGACTGGCCGCAACTCTATCTGCGCATCGCGTCGGTGATCATCCCGCTGCCGTTCGGCATGGCCGCCTATGCGTTCAGCAGGATAGGTTATCGTGGCGCGTTCGGGCTCGGCGTCCTGACGGCTGCACTCAGCGTGCTCGGCATGTTGTCGGTCGTATCCTACGTCGATGGGACGGCGATCGTGCCGGCCAGTCTTCGCGAATGGCGGGAAACGATCGAGTACGGCCTGAGCATCGCGCTCAGCTTCTTGACCGGCAACATTCTGGTGATCCTGGTGCTGTGGCTGCTGCCGAGCACCATCGCGGCAGGCGGAAAACCGAGCGCGGCCGCGTACCGCGCCGCACGCATGCTGGGACAGCACGTCGGCGAAGACACCTTGCGCAGGCGGGCGCGCCGCATCCAGGACCTGATGCGAACCGTCGGTCCGCTCGCTGGCGTTGTCGCAACGGCTGCGGGATCGATCTACACAGGCCTGAAGGGGATGCTTGGTCCCTGAAGCGGGCGGAAAGTTCCGGTTTCGGTCCCATTTTCGTGGTAAACGCGCAACGCTGCTGTGATTTCGACAAAACCATCCCAAAACCGGGTGCAATCACGGTATTGTCACGGTGTTCCGGGCGGCACCCGATTAGCGAATTCTTGATAGTAGAGTGACAGCATGGTTGGCTGTGTATGATCAGTTATGATCCAGGAGAATCGAATAAACCGTGATTCGCACGGATGTACTGCGTGAGGCCTTTTTTGGTACGGGATTTGCTCTATCTATGCCCATACGCCCGGCATGTGCCGGAAAGGGCCGGTCGAGCAAGTGTTTGAACGGCGGACGGAGACAGGAATGAGTAAGGTCGGCACGAGCGACTCCAAGAACACGCTGTATTGCTCGTTCTGCGGCAAGAGCCAGCACGAAGTCCGCAAACTGATTGCAGGCCCCACGGTTTTCATCTGCGACGAATGCGTCGAACTCTGCATGGACATCATCCGTGAGGAGAACAAGTCCTCGCTGGTGAAGTCCCGCGACGGCATTCCGACGCCCAAGGAAATCTGCAAGGTGCTGGACGACTACGTGATCGGCCAGAGCCATGCCAAGAAGGTGCTGTCGGTCGCCGTGCACAATCACTACAAGCGGCTCAATCACCAGACCAAGCACAACGACGTCGAGCTCGCGAAGTCCAACATCCTGCTGATCGGTCCGACCGGCTCGGGCAAGACGCTGCTGGCGCAGACGCTGGCGCGAATCCTCGACGTGCCGTTCACGATGGCGGATGCGACGACGCTGACCGAAGCCGGCTATGTCGGCGAGGACGTCGAGAACATCATCCTCAAGCTGCTGCAGGCCGCCGACTACAATGTCGAGCGCGCCCAGCGCGGCATCGTCTACATCGACGAAATCGACAAGATCAGCCGCAAGTCCGACAACCCCTCGATCACCCGCGACGTGTCGGGCGAGGGCGTGCAGCAGGCGCTGCTCAAGATCATGGAAGGTACCGTGGCGTCGGTCCCGCCGCAGGGCGGCCGCAAGCATCCGCAGCAGGAATTCCTGCAGGTGGACACCACGAACATCCTGTTCATCTGTGGCGGTGCCTTCTCGGGCCTCGAAAAGATCATCTCCGCGCGCGGCCGTTCGACCTCGATCGGCTTTGCCGCGCAGGTGCTGGCGCCGGAAGACCGCCGCACCGGCGAAATCTTCCGCCATGTCGAGCCGGAGGATCTGCTCAAGTACGGCCTGATCCCGGAATTCGTCGGCCGTCTGCCCGTGGTTGCGACCCTGGAAGACCTCGACGAGACTTCGCTGAAGAAGATCCTCACCGATCCCAAGAACGCGCTGGTCAAGCAGTATCAGCGGCTGTTCGAGATGGAGAACATCGACCTGACCTTCGCCGACGAGGCGCTTGGCGCGGTTGCCCGCAAGGCGATCGAGCGCAAGACCGGCGCGCGAGGCCTGCGTTCGATCCTGGAGAGCATCCTGCTCGAGACCATGTTCGACCTCCCGGGCCTGGAAGGCGTCGAGGAAGTCGTCATCTCGCGCGAAGTAGTCGAGGGAACCGCGCGTCCGCTGTACATCTACGCGGACCGTTCCGACCGCGCCGTCGAAAGCTCCGCGAGCGCCTGACCAAGGCGCCGCCGCGAGGCGCGTGCCGTCACCAGAAAACTGTGGGCTGCGGGCCGTCCCGCAGCCGGTACCGGCGTAAGCGTTGCTGCGCGTCAGGCCTGATTTACAGGCTTTTTTCAGTGACTTGACTCACCCCCGTGCGATAGCCACCTAATGCTATCGACGGCGAAGCTCGCTTGGGATTCGTCATCAAGACGATCCGGAACATGAGGTTCTCTAGGGGCCAGAATGAACCGGCAATCCGGCACCTTGTGGCGGTTGCGCGACCTGCGGACTGCGTGCAAGGGGGCACAAAGAAAAGGAACAAGGCCATGACGACCTCCAAACCCCGGCCAACCATTGTCCACGGCGAGACGCACGCCTATCCCGTGCTGCCGCTGCGCGACATCGTCGTTTTCCCGCACAACATCGTTCCGCTCTTCGTCGGCCGCGAGAAGTCGATTCGCGCGCTCGAAGAGGTGATGAAGAACGACGCGCTGGTCATGCTGGCGACGCAGAAGAACGCCTCCGATGACGATCCGGCGCCTGAGGCGATTTACGAGACCGGAACGCTGGCCAGCGTGCTGCAGCTCCTGAAGCTTCCCGACGGCACCGTGAAGGTGCTGGTCGAAGGGCTGGCCCGCGCCCGCGTGCAGAAATACACGGAACGCACCGAATATTACGAGGCGACCGCGGTCGCGCTCGCCGATACCGACGCCACCTCCGTCGAGGCGGAAGCGCTCGGCCGCTCGGTCGTGTCCGATTTCGAAAGCTATGTGAAGCTCAACAAGAAGATCTCCGCCGAAGTGGTCGGCGTCGTGCAGTCGATCACCGATTTCGGCAAGCTGGGCGATACCGTCGCCTCGCACCTTGCGGTGAAGATCGCCGACCGCCAGGGCATCCTGGAGACGCTGTCGGTCACCCAGCGCCTGGAGAAGGTGCTCGGGCTGATGGAGAGCGAGATCTCGGTGCTGCAGGTCGAGAAGCGGATTCGCTCGCGCGTCAAGCGCCAGATGGAGAAGACCCAGCGCGAGTATTATCTCAACGAGCAGATGAAGGCGATTCAGAAGGAACTCGGCGACGACGAGGGCCGGGACGAACTCGCCGATCTCGAAGAGAAGATCAACAAGACCAAGCTGTCGAAGGAAGCCCGCGAGAAGGCGCAGCATGAGCTGAAGAAGCTGCGCCAGATGTCGCCGATGTCCGCGGAAGCGACCGTCGTGCGCAACTATCTCGACTGGCTGCTGTCGATCCCGTGGAATAAGAAGTCCAAGGTCAAGAAGGACCTCGAGGCGGCGCAAGCCGTGCTCGACAGCGATCACTATGGCCTGGAGAAGGTCAAGGACCGCATCGTCGAGTACCTGGCGGTGCAGTCGCGCGCCAACAAGCTGACCGGGCCGATCCTGTGCCTCGTCGGGCCTCCCGGCGTCGGCAAGACCTCGCTCGGCAAGTCGATCGCCAAGGCGACGGGCCGCGAATTCGTTCGCGTCTCGCTCGGCGGCGTGCGCGACGAGGCCGAGATCCGCGGTCACCGCCGCACCTATATCGGCTCGATGCCCGGCAAGATCATCCAGTCGATGCGCAAGGCCAAGACCTCGAACCCGCTGTTCCTGCTGGACGAGATCGACAAGATGGGCGCCGACTTCCGCGGCGATCCGTCCTCGGCGCTGCTTGAGGTGCTGGACCCCGAGCAGAACTCGACCTTCAACGACCACTATCTCGAGGTCGACTACGATCTCTCCAACGTGATGTTCATCACGACCGCGAATACGCTCAATATTCCCGGCCCGCTGATGGACCGCATGGAGATCATCCGGATCGCCGGCTACACCGAGAACGAGAAGGTCGAGATCGCGCGCAAGCACCTGATCCCGAACGCCGTCTCCAAGCACGGTCTGGACTCCAAGGAGTTCTCGATCGACGACGAGGCGCTGCTGCTGATGATCCGCCGCTACACCCGCGAAGCGGGCGTGCGTAACCTGGAGCGTGAGCTCTCCACACTCGCCCGCAAGGCGGTGAAGGAGCTGATGATCTCCAAGAAGAAGACGGTGAAGGTGACCGAGAAGACTCTGGAAGAGTTCCTCGGCGTGCCGAAGTATCGTTACGGCGAGATCGAAACCGACGATCAGGTCGGCATCGTCACGGGCCTGGCCTGGACCGATGTCGGCGGCGAGCTGCTGACGATCGAAGGCGTCATGATGCCCGGCAAGGGCAAGATGACGGTCACCGGCAATCTGCGCGACGTCATGAAGGAATCGATCTCGGCGGCGGCTTCGTTCGTCCGCTCCCGCGCGATCACCTATGGCATCGAGCCGCCGATGTTCGACCGGCGCGACATCCACGTGCACGTCCCGGAGGGTGCGACCCCGAAGGACGGCCCGTCGGCCGGCGTCGCGATGGCCACCGCGATCATCTCGGTCATGACCGGCATCCCGATCCGCCACGATGTCGCGATGACCGGCGAGATCACGCTGCGCGGCCGCGTGCTGCCGATCGGCGGCCTGAAGGAGAAGCTGCTTGCCGCTGCCCGCGGCGGCATCAAGACGGTGCTGATCCCCGAGGACAATGCCAAGGATCTCACGGAGATTTCCGATGCGATCAAGGGCGGGCTCGACATCATCCCGGTCTCGCGCCTCGATGAAGTCGTCGCCAAGGCGCTGGTCCGCGTGCCGACGCCGATCGTCTGGGAAGAGGACACCAAGGTGCCCGTTCCGGACAGCGGTGACGAGGCGGCCGGCGGCCTGACCGCGCACTGAGCGCGAAACGGCACCCAACAGCAATGAAACGGCGCCCTCGGGGCGCCGTTTCTGCGTCAAGGGTTTCGGCGAGCCTTGCGCAAACCGGCGCCGGGGCGCTAAACAGCAGGCGAGGGCGGCTAGCTCAGCTGGTTAGAGCATCTCGTTTACACCGAGAGGGTCTGCGGTTCGAATCCGTAGCCGCCCACCAGCCTTCGCCCTGCGGCTTTGGCTCGGCGAGCCGGGGGCCTGCAACGCGAAGGCTGTCGCGCCGAAGTTGCGAAGCAACGCAGGCGGACGACGCACCTGTTCCACATGTATTACTTTTTCGATCGTTCGTTGGCGCACCGATCACGGCACTGCCCGAACCACGAAAAGAACGCGAGCTTCGCTCCACGTCGCCAATGTGACGTTTTAGTGAAAAAAGCCGTCTCCGGCCTCTTTTTCCGTGCCAAGGTGTTTAGGCGTGGAGGGGAGGCCCCGCTTGATGCCGGATTATTCGATTTTCGGGCGCGTTGTCCGGCTTTGCGTCGGCATTGTCTTGCCTGTCGCCTGGTTTTACTTCGCGCCCTTCGGCAAGCTCTTTGCGGGTCCGCTCGGGCTCGCCACGCTTGGATACGCCGTCTGGGCCATCGTCTGGCTGTTCTTGCTGTTGCCGTTCGGGGCCATCGCGATCTCGCTTTTCTACATGGCCTTCACCGGGCGGGACGCCGTGCATCTCTGGGACCCTGAATGAGGTCTCGCATGCAAGCTGGTGAAGTTGCTTGACGTGCCGCTGCTCGCTATCGTTTGGCGCGCGAGGACGAGGCCTGGGCGCCGCGTTGCGAAGACGAACCGTCAGGGAGCCGCCACATGAGAGTAACCGCCGCCGCAGTGATCGTCGCCTTCCTGGCCGGTCCCGCTTTCGCCCAGCAGCAAAAGCCGGTGCAAAAATACGGCGAAGAGGACAAGCCCAAGACCATGGAAGAAAGGAACGCCGAACGCGACGCGGAAAAAGCCTACCAGCGATCGCTCGGCAACATTCCCGTGCAAAAGGCGGTCGACCCCTGGGGCAATGTGCGCAGCGACAATGCGGCCAAGCCGGAAGCCAAGGCGCCCGCCAAGAAGACCAAGACCGGGACGACTTCGAATTGAGCGCCGCGGGTTTGCCTGAAGGCCACGACCGCAACGCCGATCAGATCGCGTTCTGGAATGGCGTTGCCGGGCGGCACTGGACCGAGCGCCAGTCCGTGCAGGACATCCTGCTTTCGCCGGTCACCGAAAAGCTGATCGCGCGCATCGATGCGCAGGCAGGTCAACGTGTTCTCGACGTCGGCTGTGGCACCGGCGCCATTTCGATCGAGCTGGCCAGGCGGGTTGCCCCGGCAGGCCACGTGCTCGGCATCGATATTTCCGTGCCGATGCTGGAGCGCGCGCGGCAGCTGACGGGCAAGGATTTGCCGGCCGACTATGTGCTGGCCGACGCCACCGTCTATCACTTCGACCCCGCAAGCTTCGATCTGATGATATCGCGGTTCGGCGTGATGTTCTTTGCCGATCCCGTGCTGTCGTTCCGCAACCTGCGCAGCGCGCTCCGCCCGAACGGCCGGCTCGTCTTCGCCTGCTGGCGCGAACCGCGCGAGAACGGCTGGATGATGGCGCCGCTGATGGCGGTCTACAAGCACGTGCCGAAGCTGCCGCAACTCGGGCCGGAAGAGCCCGGCCCGTTCGCGTTTGCCGATGATGCCAGGGTGAAGCGCATCCTGGGCGAGGCGGGTTTTGTCGACATCGCGATGGAAGCCTGTCCGCTTTCCTTCGATGTCGCCGCGGGCGGGGGGCTGGAGGCCGCCGTGCAGGGGGCGCTGGAGATCGGGCCGGCCAGCCGCGCGCTGGAGGGTCATCCGCCCGAAGTGGTCGCCGCCGCCGTTCAGTCGATCCGGGAGGCGCTGACGCCGTTCGTGCAGGGGCAGTCGGTGCTGCTGCCGGGAGCGATCTGGCTGGTGACCGCGCGCGCTCCTTAAGGATTTGCCGGCGGTCCCATCCCTTTCTTTGCATGGGGTTGTTTTAGCGATTTTAGGTTCAGGCCCGCTCTTCCCAGATCATTGCCAGGTGCACGATGGTCTCGGCGGCCTTCTCCATGTCCTGCCGGCTCACCCATTCCAGGCGGGAGTGGAAGGCGTGCTCGCCGGCGAAGATGTTGGGGCAGGGCAGGCCCATGAAGGACAGCCGCGAGCCGTCGGTGCCGCCACGGATCGAGGATCGCACCGGCGTCAGCCCCGCGCGCCGGATCGCCTCGACGGCATATTCGACGATCTCGGGATGGCGGTCGATCACCACCTTCATGTTGCGGTATTGCGGCTTGATCTCGATTTCGTAGGTCGAGCGCGGATAGTCCTTCATCACGCCCTGGACGATGGATTCCAGCAGCGCTTCCTTCTGCATCAAGCCCTGCTCGGTGAAGTCGCGGACGATAAGATCGATCGTCGCGCTCTCCAGCGCGCCGTGGATGCCGGTCGGATGCAGAAAACCTTCGCGGCCTTCGGTGGTCTCGGGCGAGCAGGTTTCTTTCGGCAGGCGGTCGACGATGGCGGCTGCGATCTTGATCGCATGCTCCATCCGGCCCTTGGCAAAGCCGGGATGGGCGCTGACGCCGCGGATGGCGACGCTGGCGCCGTCGGCGGAAAAGGTCTCGTCCTCGATGGTGCCGGCGGTCTCGCCGTCCATGGTGTAGGCGAAGTCGGCGCCGAGCTTCTGCAGATCGACCTTGTCGACGCCGCGGCCGATCTCTTCATCCGGCGTGAACAGGATCTTGATCGCGCCGTGCTTGATTTGCGGATTGCCGATCAGGAATTCGGCCGCATCCATGATCTCGGCAAGGCCGGCCTTGTTGTCGGCGCCCAGCAGCGTGGTGCCGTCGGTCGTGATGATGTCATTGCCGATCTGGTTGGCGAGTTCGGGATGCTCGGCGACCCGGATGACCTGCGTCGGGTCCGCCGGCAGCACGATATCGCCGCCGCCGTAGTTCTTCACGATCTGCGGCTTGACGCCAGCCCCGTTGCAGTCGGGCGAGGTGTCCATGTGCGAGCAGAAGCAGATCACCGGCACCGTCTTGGAGGTATTGGCGGGGATGGTCGCATAGACATAGCCGTGCTCGTCGAGATGGGCATCCGCCAGGCCCATGGCCTTCAATTCGGCGGCGAGCAGGCGGCCGAGGTTTCTCTGCTTCTCGGTCGAGGGGCAGGTGGGGGAGGAAGGGTCCGACTGGGTGTCGATCACGACATAGCGCAGGAAGCGCTCGGTGACATTGTGCTTGAATTCGAAGGCCATGAAGTCCGCCTGGGCAGGTGGGAAGGACGGGGTTGTATAGCAAAACGATGCCGTTCCGAGGCGACGTCGCCGGCCGGAATGACGCCGTCTTGAACCGCCGCGTCACACGGCTTCGGCCAGTTCCTTGGCGGGGCGGAAGGCGACCTTCTTGCTCGCCTTGATCGGCACCGGCTCGCCGGTGGCGGGGTTGCGGCCCATGCGGGCGGCACGCCGGCGGACGCGCAGGATACCGAGGCCAACGATCCGGATGCGCTCGCCTTTCTTCAGGTGCCTGGCGATCCGCGCGACCAGGTCGGTGAGGATGATCTCGGCCTGCTTCTTCGAAATGTCCTGACCCTCGGCAATCTCCGCCGCCAGATGCTTCAGCGTGACGGTGGCTGGAGTAGCTGCCTTCTTCGCCATGTCGGCCTTTCCTCGGAACCGGTGCAGGAAACCAGGACGGCTAGAGGCGTATTCGATTCGGGACAGCACTGACTACGTTGTTGGACGGAAGCAGGGCCCGATTCACGCAAAAGCACCCATTCTGCACGGCGATTTGCAACTTGCCTTGACTAACCGGGGGGAGGCCTTTATGCCCTCGGTTCTGCGCGGATCGAGCTGATTTCGGCACCCGCGGGAGTAGCTCAGTTGGTTAGAGCGCCGCCCTGTCACGGCGGAGGCCGCGGGTTCGAGTCCCGTCTCTCGCGCCAGTCCTTCGCTGATTTGGCGCAAATCCCCAACAGATCGACGCAACAAAAATGCCGCCCGAGGGCGGCTGTTTTCGTGTCGCTTCCGGAGAACTGTCCGGCTTACTGGACCTTTGACGTGTCCGAACTCGTGACGGCCACAGGCTTGCCGGCCTTCACGACGTGTGCGGTCTGCGAATAATCGGTGCTGGTGCGGGCGGTAATGCCCAGCGCGGCCACTGCAATGCCGGCCACGAGCGCGACCGCCACGATCTTCAGGTGGGTCGCCTTGTCAGCTGAATGAATGGAGTGGTTCATCTAAGCCTCCCGACGGACTGTGCCGTCTCTATAGCTCAGAGATGTACCCGGGCTCTGTTTCCGGAAGGTTTCGCGGTTCCAGCAAAATGGTTTCATCCGGCGGCTTTTTCGGTGCTTTTCGGCTGCTTTTCGCGACTAGGGATGGTCGGTGGCCTCCCGGTACCGTTACGACCGACACCTGCCACCGCGGTTACGGAGCGCCACGACGCTGGAACGGCGGGCCGCTCCGGCCATGCACGAAATTGCTTCGCCCGAACCGTACGGGCGCCGTCGCCGCGGAAAATTGTTGTTGAGAGTGCAAAGCGCCCAGCAGGTGCCGTGTCGTTGGCGACCGGGCTCGCTGCCGGCGGCGGCCGCCAACGGCTGGCCGCCTCGACGCCGAGCGTGCAAAAGATTTGAACTGAAATCCGCCCGTCATTGGGCACCGAATGCGCACCTGCGCGTTGGGCAGACAAGGCTAAGGAAGAGCCGCAGCGGTCGGCACGATCGATCAGCAGGCGATGAAATCGTCAAAATCGCTTGCCTTGCGCGCCCTGTTGCGCTGCGCTAAGCCTCAAGAACAATTCCAATCAACGAATCTGCGGCCGTCGCGCAGCCGTGGAAAAAGGCTGTGGCCGATGACCGGCATCCTCCAGAATTATCTCCCCCTCGTGGTGTTTATCGGGGTCGCCAGCCTGATCGGCCTGGCGCTTCTGATCGCTCCGTTCCTGGTTGCTTACCAGCAGCCGGACCCCGAAAAGCTCTCCGCCTATGAATGCGGATTCAACGCTTTTGACGATGCCCGCATGAAGTTCGACGTCCGCTTCTACCTCGTGGCGATCCTCTTCATCATCTTCGACCTCGAGGTGGCGTTCCTGTTTCCCTGGGCGGTGGCGTTCGGAAAGCTCGGCGTGACCGGCTTCTGGTCGATGTTCGTGTTCCTTGCCGTCCTCACGGTCGGCTTTGCCTATGAATGGAAGAAAGGCGCGCTCGAATGGGATTGAGCCCGACCGCAACATCCGCCCCGGTGATCGCGCCGGCGCCGAAGGGCATTCTCGATCCCGCCACCGGCAAGCCGGTCGGCGCGAGCGATCCGTTTTTCCTCGACGTCAATCATGAACTCTCCGACAAGGGTTTCTTCGTCGCCGCCGCCGATGACCTGATCACCTGGGCGCGCACCGGCTCGCTGATGTGGATGACGTTCGGTCTGGCGTGCTGCGCGGTCGAGATGATGCAGGTGTCGATGCCGCGCTATGACGTCGAGCGCTTCGGGTTTGCCCCGCGCGCCTCGCCCCGGCAGTCCGACGTGATGATCGTGGCGGGCACGCTGACCAACAAGATGGCCCCGGCGCTGCGCAAGGTCTACGACCAGATGCCGGAGCCGCGCTACGTTATTTCCATGGGCTCCTGCGCCAATGGCGGCGGCTACTATCATTACTCCTACTCGGTGGTGCGCGGCTGCGACCGCATCGTGCCCATCGATGTCTATGTGCCCGGCTGTCCGCCCACCGCGGAAGCGCTGCTGTACGGCGTCTTGCTGCTGCAGAAGAAGATCAGGCGCATCGGCACCATCGAACGCTAAGGTTTTGTCATGGACGACGGCAAGCTCGACGCCCTTGGGCAGACGATAGTTGGCGCGCTCGGCGGCGCCGCCACCGGCCATTCGGTGGCGTTCGGCCAGCTCACCATCGACGTCAAGGCAGAGAAGATCGTCGATGTCGTGAAATTCCTGCGCGACGACCAAGCTTGCCGCTTCGTCAACATCACTGACGTCACCGCGGTGGACCATCCGAGCCGCGAGAAGCGTTTTGACGTCGTCTATCACCTGCTGTCGCCGACGCTGAACACGCGCGTCCGCCTGCGCGCCGAAGCCGACGAGAACACCCAGGTGCCCTCGATCATCGACGTCTTCCCCGGCGCCGACTGGTTCGAGCGCGAGACCTACGATCTCTACGGCGTGATCTTCACCGGCCATCCGGACATGCGCCGACTGCTCACCGACTACGGCTTCGACGGCCATCCGCTGCGCAAGGATTTCCCGCTCACCGGCTTCGTCGAGGTGCGCTACGACGACCAGGAAAAGCGGGTGCTGTATGAGCCGGTGCGGCTCAACCAGGAATTCCGCAAGTTCGATTTCCTCTCGCCCTGGGAAGGCGCCGACTACCGGCTGCCGGGCGACGAGAAAGCGGAGCCGAAGCCATGAACGAGCAACCGCAAAACCTCCGTAACTTCACCATCAATTTCGGCCCGCAGCATCCGGCCGCCCACGGCGTGCTCCGGCTCGTGCTGGAGCTCGACGGCGAAGTCGTCGCCCGCGTCGACCCGCATATCGGACTGCTTCATCGCGGCACCGAGAAGCTGATCGAGCAGAAGACCTATCTGCAGGCCATTCCGTATTTCGACCGGCTCGACTACGTCGCGCCGATGAACCAGGAGCATGCGTTCTGCCTCGCGGCGGAAAAGCTGCTCGGCATCACGGTGCCGCGCCGCGGCCAACTGATCCGGGTACTCTATTGCGAGATCGGCCGCATCCTGTCGCATCTGCTCAACGTCACGACGCAGGCGATGGACGTCGGCGCGCTCACCCCGCCGCTGTGGGGCTTTGAAGAGCGCGAGAAGCTGATGGTGTTCTATGAGCGGGCCTCCGGCTCGCGCATGCACGCGGCGTTCTTCCGCGTCGGCGGCGTGCACCAGGATCTGCCGCCGAAACTGATCGACGATATCGAGGCGTGGTGCGATCCGTTCCTGCAGGTCGTCGCCGACCTCGAGACCCTGCTGACCGGCAACCGCATCTTCAAGCAGCGCAACGTCGACATCGGCGTGGTCAGCCTGAAGGAGGCCTGGGAGTGGGGCTTTTCGGGCGTCATGGTGCGCGGCTCCGGCGCCGCGTGGGACCTGCGCAAGGCGCAACCCTATGAGTGCTACGACGAGATGGATTTCGACATCCCGATCGGCAAGAACGGCGACTGTTACGACCGTTACTGCATCCGCATGGAAGAGATGCGCCAGTCGGTGCGCATCATGAAGCAGTGCATCCGGAAGCTCCGCGAGCCGGAGGGGCAGGGGCCGGTCGTCGTCGAGGACAACAAGATCGCGCCGCCCCGCCGCGGCGAGATGAAGCGCTCGATGGAAGCGCTGATCCATCACTTCAAGCTCTACACCGAAGGCGTTCACGTGCCGGCCGGCGAGGTCTATGTTGCGGTCGAAGCCCCCAAGGGCGAGTTCGGCGTCTATCTCGTCTCGGACGGCACCAACAAGCCCTACAAGTGCAAGATCCGCGCGCCCGGCTTTGCGCACCTGCAGGCGATGGACCACATCTGCAGGGGGCATCTGCTCGCCGACGTCTCCGCTATCCTTGGCTCGCTCGACATCGTGTTCGGAGAGGTCGATCGATGATGAGGTCTTCCGCCATGACCCTGGCGCTCGGCGTATCGTTCAAGTACCGGGCTTGCTACTCAAGCTCCGACTCGAACTAGCGGTGGCCACGATGTCCGCAACGCCATCTGCCGCGACGTCCTCTCAGCCGATCCGGTTCGACCGGACGACCGGCGTGATTGAGGGCGCGAACGCGTGGGAGCAGTTGGCCGCGGTCGCGCTGACGATGGGATCCAAGATTTCGTCGAACTTTTCCCATCGCGGCTACAATGGCTGCGCCAATCTCCTTCGCAAGGCGCTTCCCGAGCGCGACATCGCGATGCGGTTGAACGAGGATGCGACCTTTGCCTTCCCCTACGGCGATGGCTACTGGAGCAAGCTGCTCAACCGCGACTTCGCCTACGAGAACGAGCTCGACCTTCTGTTCAAGACGTCGGCCGACATCGACTACACGCTGCTCGATTGCGGCGCGAACTACGGCTACTGGTCGGTGCTGGTGTCGAGCAAGCCGTACGGCTCGCACAAGGCGATCGCGATCGAGCCGTCGGCGGCGAACTTTCCCAAGCTCGCCAATAACGCCACGATCAACGGCAATCGCTTCGAGGTGATGAAGTGCGCGATCGGCGCCGGCCGCGGCACCGCGCGTCTTTCCGGCACCAAGCATGAGGCATTCAGCATCGCGGGCGGCCAGGACGGCGGCGAGGAAGTGCCGGTCCTTGCGCTCGATAATCTGCTTGATGACGGCAAGGTCACTCCCGGTGGCAAATTCCTGATCAAGCTCGACGTCGAAGGCGTCGAGATCGAGGCCATCAAGGGTGGCGCGCGTCTTCTGAAGGAAGACAGCATGATTCTGTGCGAGGAGCACGGTAACGATCCCAAGCACACGGTGTCGCGCTTCATCCTGGAGCAAACGCCACTGCAACTGATCGTCCACGATCCCCGCAGCAATCGCATGGAAACCGTGACCGAGCTGTCGATCCTCGACCGCATCAAGGTTTCCGCCCATGTCGGCTACAACGTGTTCGGCACCGCAAGTGCGTTCTGGCAGGAACGCATCCGCGCGCTGAATGCCCGTCTGCAATGAGAGTTTGACCGATGTCCGTCCGCCGCCTGGCCCCGAAGGAAGTACAGCCCGCGAGTTTCACGTTCACGGAAGAGAATCTTGCCTGGGCGAAGCGCGAGATGACGAAATATCCGCCGGGACGCCAGGCTTCTGCCGCGATTGCGATCCTGTGGCGCGTGCAGGAACAGCACGAAGGCTGGGTCTCGGAGGCGGCGATCCGCGCTGTCGCCGATCTGCTCGAAATGCCCTACATCCGCATGCTGGAGATTGCGACCTTCTACACGATGTTCCAGCTCGCGCCCGTCGGCAAGAAGGCGCATGTGCAGGTTTGTGGCACCACGCCGTGCCGGCTCCGCGGCGCGGCCGACATCATCGATGTCTGCCAGAGCCGCATCCATCACGAGCCCTTCCATCTGTCCAGGGACGGCAATTTCAGCTGGGAAGAGGTGGAATGCCTCGGCGCCTGCGTGAACGCGCCGATGGTGCTGATCTGGAAGGACACTTACGAGGACCTGACCAAGGAAAGCTTTGGCAAGGTGCTGGACGGTTTTGCCTCGGGCAATCCGCCCAAGCCCGGTCCGCAGATCGACCGCCAGCTCTCGGCGCCGGTTGGCGGGCCGACGACGCTCAAGGAAGTGACATGAAGCGGGTGCGCGCCATCGCGATGGCTGACACGGGGGAGGCGGGGGCGATGAAGAACTGGCGCTACATCGGCCTGCACGCCGTGGCTGCCGCTGCATTCATTTTCCTGCTGCAGCGCTACGGCCTCAATAATTCGCTGGAATCGAGCCTGTTGTGGGCCCTGACCTTTGGCGGGTGCGCCGCTGGTCTGGCTTACTCCCAGGTCAATCGTGGATGATGTTCGGAAAGCTCTAGGCATGCTCGCGGACAAGGATCGCATCTTCAAGAACCTCTACGGCCTCCACGACTGGGGGCTCGAGGGCGCGCGGCGCCGCGGCGCCTGGGACGGCACCAAGGGGATCATCGACAAGGGCCGCGACTGGATCATCAACGAGATGAAAGCCTCGGGCCTGCGCGGCCGCGGTGGGGCGGGATTTCCGACCGGCCTGAAGTGGTCGTTCATGCCCAAGGAATCCACCGACGGGCGGCCGAGCTACCTCGTCGTCAACGCCGACGAGTCCGAGCCCGGCACCTGCAAGGACCGCGAGATCATGCGGCACGATCCGCATCTACTGGTCGAGGGCTGCCTGCTCGCCAGCTTCGCGATGAATGCGCACACCTGCTACATCTATGTCCGCGGCGAATTCATCCGCGAGCGCGAGCATCTGCAGGCCGCGATCGACCAGGCCTACGAGGCCAGGCTGATCGGCAAGGACAATGTCAACGGTTGGCCGTTCGACCTCCATGTCGCGCACGGCGCCGGCGCCTATATCTGCGGCGAGGAAACCGCGCTGCTGGAAAGCCTCGAAGGCAAGAAGGGCCAGCCGCGTCTGAAGCCGCCTTTCCCGGCCAATGTCGGTCTCTACGGCTGTCCGACCACCGTCAACAATGTCGAGTCGATCGCGGTGGCTCCCGACATCCTGCGGCGCGGTGCGGCGTGGTTTGCCGCGATCGGCCGTCCCAACAATGTCGGCACCAAGCTGTTCTGCGTTTCCGGCCATGTCGAGCGGCCCTGCAACGTCGAAGAGGCGATGGGGCTGCCGTTCCGGGAGCTGATCGAGCGGCACTGCGGCGGCATCCGCGGCGGCTGGGACAATCTCAAGGCGGTCATCCCCGGCGGCTCATCGGTGCGCATGGTGCCGGCCGAGCAGATCATCGACACGCCGATGGATTTCGACAGCTTGAGCAAGCTGCGCTCGGGCCTCGGCACCGCCGCCGTGATCGTGATGGACAAGTCCACCGACGTGATCCGGGCTGTCGCGCGCCTTTCGTATTTCTACAAGCATGAGAGCTGCGGCCAGTGCACGCCATGCCGAGAGGGCACAGGCTGGATGTGGCGCGTCCTCTCGCGCATGGCCGAGGGCCGCGCCCACAAGCGCGAGATCGACATGCTGCTGGAGGTCACCAAGCAGGTCGAGGGCCACACCATCTGCGCGCTCGGCGATGCCGCCGCCTGGCCGATCCAGGGCCTGATCGCGCATTTCCGCCACGAGATCGAAGCGCGCATCGACGAGTATTCGCACAAGGCCGATATCGACGACGTCGGTGTGCGTGATCCCGTTAACATGGTAGCAGCGGAATAGGCGATGGCAGAACCCTACAACATCATGCTGGCGATGCTGCGCAAGATCGATCAACGAACCGGGCGCATGGCGGAAGATATGCAGGATCTGAAGCTTAGCGCGACTTCCGTGGAAGAAGGCCTGGCCGGCGTCAACCGCCGGCTTTACCGGATCGAGCACCCGGTTGAGCGGATCGAAAAACGCCCCGAACTTTCCGACGCATGGCATTGAGAACAAGCCGATGACCAAACTCATCATCGACGGCAAAGAGATCGATGTCCCGCCGGAATACACGCTGCTGCAGGCGTGCGAAGCGGCAGGCGCCGAGATCCCGCGCTTCTGCTACCACGAGCGGCTGTCGATCGCCGGCAATTGCCGGATGTGCCTCGTCGAGGTGAAGGGCAGCCCGAAGCCGGTCGCCAGCTGCGCCTGGGGCGTGCGCGACTGCCGGCCCGGTCCGAAGGGCGAGCCGCCGGAAATCTCCACCCGCTCGCCGATGGTAAAGAAGGCGCGCGAAGGCGTGATGGAATTCCTGCTCATCAACCACCCGCTGGACTGTCCGATCTGCGACCAGGGCGGCGAGTGCGACCTGCAGGACCAGGCGATGGGCTATGGCGTCGACACCAGCCGCTTCGCCGAGAACAAGCGCGCGGTCGAGGACAAATATCTCGGCGCGCTGGTCAAGACCTCGATGAACCGCTGTATCCAGTGCACGCGCTGCGTGCGCTTCTCGGCGGAAATCTGCGGCACCCCGGAAATGGGCGCCACGGGCCGCGGCGAGGACATGGAGATCACGACCTATCTCGAGCAGGCGCTGACCTCGGAGCTGCAGGGCAATCTCGTCGACATCTGCCCCGTGGGCGCGCTGACCTCCAAGCCGTATGCGTTCGCGGCGCGGCCGTGGGAGCTCGGCAAGACGCAGTCGGTCGACGTCATGGACGGCATTGGTTCGGCGATCCGGGTCGACACCCGCGGCCGCGAGGTGATGCGCATCCTGCCGCGCATCAACGAAGCCGTGAACGAGGAGTGGATTTCGGACAAGACCCGCCATGTCGTCGACGGCCTGCGCACGCAGCGCCTCGACCGTCCGTATGTTCGCGAGAACGGCAAGCTTCGCCCGGCCTCCTGGCAGGAAGCCTTCGCCGTCATCGCGGCCAAGGCCGGCCGTCTCCATGGCGAGCGCATTGGCGCGATCGCCGGCGATCTTGCCGCCGTCGAGGAAATGTTCGCGCTAAAGGATATGCTGGCGAAATTCGGCTCCACGAACCTCGCGGTGCAGGGCGGCGAAGCCTTCGCCAAGGCCGGCCGCGGCGCCTACATCTTCAACCCGACCATATCGGGCATCGATCAGGCCGACGCGCTGCTCATCATTGGCTCCAATCCTCGCCGGGAAGGCGCGCTGCTCAATGCACGCATCCGCAAGCGCTGGCGCACCGGCCAGCTCAAGATCGGGGTCATCGGGCCGAATGCCGATCTCAGCTACGACTACGACCATATTGGCGCGGGCACGGACTCGCTGAACGATCTCGCCGCCGGCAAGCATTCCTTCGTCGAGGTGCTCAAGAACGCCAGGCATCCGATCGTGCTGGTCGGCGCCGCGGGGCTTGCCAGAACCGACGGCGCTGCGGTGTTGTCGGTGGCCGCCAGACTCGCGCTCGACATCGGCGCGATCAAGGAAGGCTGGAACGGCTTTGGCGTCCTGCAGGACACCGCATCGCGCGCCGGCGCGCTCGATATCGGGTTCGGGGCCGGCGGCGGGCTCTCGATCGCGCAGATGACGACCTTCGGAACGCTCGACGTGTTGTTCCTGCTGGGCGCGGATGAGACCAAGGTCGCCGATGGCACCTTCGTCGTCTACATCGGCACCCATGGCGACCGTGGCGCGCATCGCGCCGACGTGATCCTGCCGGGCGCGGCCTATACCGAAAAGAGCGGCATCTACGTCAACACCGAGGGCAGGGCGCAGATGGCCAACCGCGCCGCGTTTCCGCCGGGGGAAGCGCGCGAGGACTGGGCCATTATCCGCGCGCTGTCGGACGTGCTGGGCAAGAAGCTGCCCTACGACTCGCTGGCGCAGTTGCGGCAGGCGATCTTCAAGGCCGTGCCGCATCTGATGCGGATCGACCAGATCGAGCCGGGCAAGGCCGACGACGTCAAGGCGCTGGCCGGCAAGGGCGGCAACCTCGACAAGGCGGCGTTCAAGGCGGCTATCGATGATTTCTATATGACCAACCCGATCGCACGGGCGTCGGCGGTGATGGCGGAATGCTCGCGCCTTGCCGCCGCCCGGACGCTGGCGGCAGCGGAGTGAGCGTGCGCTGATGGCTGATTTCTTCGCAAGCGAGTTCTGGACCGGCTTCCTCTGGCCGCTGATCATCATGGTGGCGCAGAGCGTCTTGCTGCTCGTCGTGCTTCTGATCGCGATCGCCTATATCCTGCTCGCCGACCGCAAGATCTGGGCGGCGGTGCAGATCCGGCGCGGACCCAACGTGGTCGGCCCGTGGGGCCTGCTGCAGTCCTTCGCGGACCTTCTGAAGTTCGTGCTCAAGGAGCCGATCATCCCGGCCGGCGCCAACAAGGGCGTGTTCCTGCTGGCGCCGCTGGTGTCCTGCGTGCTGGCGCTCGCCGCCTGGGCCGTGGTGCCGGTCAATCTCGGCTGGGTGATCTCCGACATCAATGTCGGCATCCTCTTCATCTTCGCGATCTCGTCGCTGTCGATCTACGGCATCATCATGGCCGGCTGGTCTTCCAACTCGAAATATCCCTTCCTCGCCGCGCTGCGGTCGGCGGCGCAGATGGTGTCCTACGAGGTTTCGATCGGCTTCGTGATCATCACCGTGCTGTTGTGCGCCGGCACGCTCAACCTGTCGGCCGTTGTGGAAGCGCAGAACACGCGCGGTCTCGGCAGCCTGATCGGCCTGCCGCAGCTCACCGTACTGAACTGGTATGTCTGGCCGCTGTTCCCGATGTTCGTGGTGTTCTACGTCTCGGCGCTGGCCGAGACCAACCGTCCGCCCTTCGACCTCGTGGAAGCGGAATCCGAACTGGTCGCGGGCTTCATGGTCGAATACGGCTCGACGCCGTACCTGCTGTTCATGCTCGGCGAATATGTCGCCATCACCACCATGTGCGCGCTGGCGACGATCCTGTTCCTGGGCGGTTGGCTGCCGCCGGTCAACCTGCCGCCTTTCACCTGGATCCCCGGGGTGATCTGGTTCTCGCTGAAGCTGTTCTTCATGTTCTTCCTGTTCGCGATGGCAAAGGCGATCGTGCCGCGCTACCGCTATGACCAATTGATGCGGCTCGGCTGGAAGGTGTTCCTGCCGTTGTCGCTGGCGATGGTGGTGATCGTCGCCGGCGTGCTGCAGTTCTTTGACCTGGCGCCGAAGTGAGGTCGTCATGACGTTCTCGACTGCGGGGTTGATCGGCGGGGTGGCTGGATTTGCCATGGCCGTCGTTCTCTATCTGGTGGCGACGATGGCGCTCGCGCGCGGAGCCCTGGGAGATTCGAGAAGCGCCGAGGAGCGTCGGCGAAGCGCGTCGATGATGCGGCCGATCCTGCTGGCGGACATCCCGATCCTGACGGGGATCGGCTACTACCTCGGACGGACCTTGGAATGATGGCGCGGAAGACTGCGACAAAAGGACGATCGTTATGAGTGTCAACATCAACGCCACGGCGCGCTCGCTGCTGCTTTCCGAATTCGTATCGGCGTTTTTTCTCGCCATGCGCTATTTCTTCAAGCCGAAGCCGACGCTGAATTATCCCTTCGAGAAGGGCGCGATCTCGCCGCGCTTCCGCGGCGAACACGCGCTGCGCCGCTATCCGAACGGCGAGGAGCGCTGCATCGCCTGCAAGCTGTGCGAGGCGATCTGCCCGGCGCAGGCGATCACGATCGAGGCCGGCCCGCGCCGCAACGACGGCACGCGGCGCACCGTGCGCTACGACATCGACATGGTGAAATGCATCTATTGCGGACTGTGCCAGGAGGCCTGCCCGGTCGATGCCATCGTCGAGGGACCGAATTTCGAATTCGCCACCGAGACGCGCGAGGAACTCTACTATGACAAGGCCAAGCTGCTCGCCAATGGCGACCGCTGGGAGCGCGAGATTGCGAAAGCGATCGAACTCGACGCGCCGTACCGGTGAGGTGAGGGCATGATCCTTCCTGCGCTGTTCTTTTACCTCTTTGCCGGCGTCTGCGTCGCCTCGGCGGTCATGGTGGTTGTCTCGCGCAATCCCGTGCACTCCGTGCTGTTCCTGATCCTCGCCTTCGTCAACGCTTCCGGCCTGTTCGTGCTGATGGGCGCCGAATTCCTGGCGATGATGCTGATCGTGGTCTATGTCGGCGCGGTCGCGGTGCTGTTCCTGTTCGTCATCATGATGCTGGACGTCGATTTCGCGCAACTGCGCGAGGGCTTCATCGAATATCTGCCGGTTGGTCTCGTGATCGGCGGCATCTTCATGTTCGAGCTGCTGCTGATCGTCGGCTCCTGGATCATCGAGCCCGGCGCCGCACGGACCATCACGGCGGCGATCCCGGCCAATGTCAGCAACACCGAGGCGCTTGGCCTCGTGCTCTACACCAAGTACATCCATTACTTCCAGCTGGCCGGCATGGTGCTGCTGGTGGCGATGATCGGCGCCATCGTGCTGACGCTGCGCCACAAGGCGAGCGTCAAGCGCCAGGATATCAATGTGCAGAACGCGCGCACCCCGGAGCTTGCCATGAGCGTGCGCAAGGTAGCGTCCGGCCAGGGCCTGCAGGATGCGGATGCGGCGGAGTGGGTAAAATGACCATCGGGCTCGGACACTATCTCTCGGTCGCCGCGGTCCTGTTCACGCTCGGCATTCTCGGCATCTTCCTCAACCGCAAGAACATCATCGTCATCCTGATGTCGGTCGAGCTGATCCTGCTCGCGGTCAACATCAACCTGGTGGCGTTTTCGACCTTCCTCGGCGACATCGTCGGGCAGGTCTTCGCGCTTCTGGTGCTGACCGTCGCCGCCGCCGAGGCTGCCATCGGCCTTGCCGTTCTGGTGGTGTATTTCCGCAACCGCGGCTCGATCGCGGTTGAAGACGTCAATCTAATGAAGGGTTAGGGCGGGGCATGTATCAGGCAATTGTCTTCCTGCCGCTGCTCGGCGCCATCCTTGCGGGGCTGATCGCGATCTTCGGCGCGCATGCGCGCAACCCGAGCGGGGATACCGTCGAGCATCACGACGACCACGGCGCGCATGCCCATGCCTCGGTCGCCCACGACGACCATGGCCATGACGATCACGGCCACGACGACCACCACGCCCCGGAGCCGCCGGCGCAGGGCTCGCGCGCGGCCGAGCTGATCACGACCGGCCTGCTGTTCGTCTCCGCCGCGCTGTCCTGGTTCGCGCTGGTCGATGTCGGCTTCTTCAAGCACGACGCCCACATCACGCTGCTGCCCTGGATCACCTCCGGCGATCTGCAGGTCGCCTGGTCGCTGCGCATCGACACCCTGACCGCGGTCATGCTGGTCGTGGTCAACACCGTCTCCTCGCTCGTGCACCTCTATTCCATCGGCTACATGGACGAGGATCCGCACCGGCCGCGCTTCTTCGCCTACCTGTCGTTGTTCACCTTCGCGATGCTGATGCTGGTGACCGCGGACAACCTGGTGCAGCTGTTCTTCGGCTGGGAAGGCGTCGGTCTGGCGAGCTATCTTCTGATCGGCTTCTGGTATCAGAAGCCTTCGGCCTATGCGGCGGCGATCAAGGCGTTCGTCGTCAACCGCGTCGGCGACTTCGGTTTCGCGCTCGGCATCTTCGCGGTGTTCAAGCTGGTCGGCTCGACCGATTTCGAGACCATCTTCCACGCCGCGCCTGGCCTCACCGGCAAGACCATGGAGTTCCTCGGCTGGCAGCTCGACGCGTTGACGGTGACCTGCTGCCTGCTGTTCATGGGCGCGATGGGCAAGTCGGCGCAGTTCCTGCTGCACACCTGGTTGCCGGACGCCATGGAAGGCCCGACGCCGGTGTCCGCGCTGATCCACGCCGCGACCATGGTGACGGCGGGCGTCTTCATGGTGGCGCGGCTCTCGCCGCTGTTCGAACTGTCGCCGAACGCCCAGGCCGTGGTGATGTTCTTCGGCGCCACCACCGCGTTCTTTGCCGCCACCATCGGCCTCGTGCAAAACGACATCAAGCGCATCGTCGCCTACTCGACCTGCTCGCAGCTCGGCTACATGTTCGTGGCGATGGGGGCGGGCGCCTATTCGGTCGGCATGTTCCACCTGTTCACCCACGCCTTCTTCAAGGCGCTGCTGTTCCTCGGCTCCGGCTCGGTGATCTACGCGATGCACCACGAGCAGGACATCCGCAACATGGGCGGCCTGAAGGATCGTATTCCCTACACTTACTTCGTGATGCTGGTCGGCACGCTGGCGCTGACCGGCTTCCCGCTTACCGCCGGTTACTTCTCCAAGGATGCCATCATCGAGTCGGCTTTCGTCTCGCACAACCCGTTTGCGTTCTACGGCTTCCTGATGACAATCGTCGCCGCCGGCCTGACCTCTTTCTATTCCTGGCGTCTGATCTTCAAGACGTTCCACGGCGAGCCGCACGACCAGGAGCACTACGAGGCGGCGCACGAGAGCCCGATCTGGATGCTGGTGCCGATCGGCATTCTCGCGGTCGGCTCGATCCTGGCCGGCTTCCCGTTCAAGGAACTGTTCGCCGGTCACGCCGTGGAGGAGTTCTTCCGCGAGTCGCTGAAGATGAAGCCGCATATCATCGAGGAGATGCACCACATCCCGCCGGCGATCGCCTTCCTGCCGACGGTGATGATGGTCGGCGGCTTCCTGGTGTCCTGGCTGTTCTACATCCGCCGGCCCTATTTGCCGGTCGAGCTCGCCGCGCAGCAGCCGCTGCTCTACCAGTTCCTGCTCAACAAATGGTACTTCGACGAGCTCTATGATTTCATCTTCACCCGTCCGGTGAAGTGGATCGGCTATCAGCTCTGGAAGAAGGGCGACGGCTTCGTCATCGACGGCTTCGGGCCTGACGGCGTCTCCGCCCGCGTGCTGGACGTCACCCGCAACGTCGTGAAGATCCAGACCGGCTATCTCTATCACTACGCCTTTGCCATGCTGATCGGCGTTGCCGGTCTGATCACGTGGTTCATGTTTGGCTACGGAGGCCAGTAATGACAACCTGGCCCATCCTTTCCGTCGTCACCTTCCTGCCGGTCCTCGGCGCGCTCTTGATCTACGCCGTCCGCGGCGATGACGAGGCGGCGCAGCGGAACGCGCGCTGGATCGCGCTGTGGACCACGCTGGTCACTTTCGCGATCTCGCTGATCCTGGTCTGGCGCTTCGATGCCTCGAGCGCAGACTTCCAGTTCGTCGAGAAGGCCGCCTGGCTCGCTACCGGCATCAACTACCACATGGGCGTTGACGGCATCTCGCTGCCGTTCGTGATCCTCACCACCGCATTGATGCCGTTCTGCATCGTCGCGAGTTGGAAGGCGATCACCAACCGCGTGCGCGAATACATGATGGCGTTTCTGATCCTGGAAACGCTGATGGTCGGCACCTTCTCGGCGCTCGACCTCGTGCTGTTCTATCTGTTCTTCGAAGGCGGCCTGATCCCGATGTTCCTGATCATCGGCGTCTGGGGCGGCCCGCGCCGGGTCTATGCGTCCTTCAAGTTCTTCCTCTACACGTTCCTCGGCTCGGTGCTGATGCTGCTCGCCATCATGGCGCTGTACTGGAACGCCGGCACCACCGATATCCCGACCCTGATGAAGGCCGCAGTGCCGGCCAGCCTGCAGAAATGGGCGTGGCTGGCCTTCTTCGCCTCCTTCGCGGTGAAGATGCCGATGTGGCCGGTGCATACCTGGCTGCCCGACGCCCACGTCGAGGCGCCGACCGCAGGTTCAGTGATCCTGGCGGCGATCCTCCTGAAGCTCGGCGGTTACGGCTTCCTGCGCTTCTCGCTGCCGATGTTCCCGCTGGCCTCGCACGACTTTGCCCCGCTGGTCTTCACGCTCTCGGTCATCGCCATCGTCTACACCTCGCTGGTGGCGCTGATGCAGGAGGACATGAAGAAGCTGATCGCATACTCGTCGGTCGCCCACATGGGCTTCGTCACCATGGGCATTTTCGCCGGCACCATCCAGGGCGTGGCCGGCGGCGTGTTCCAGATGATTTCGCACGGCATCGTGTCCGGCGCGCTGTTCCTGTGCGTCGGCATCGTCTACGACCGCATGCACACCCGCGAGATCGCGGCCTATGGCGGCCTCGTCAACCGGATGCCGATCTACGCCTTCGTGTTCATGGTGTTCACCATGGCCAATGTCGGTCTGCCCGGCACTTCCGGCTTCGTCGGCGAGTTCATGACGCTGCTGGGGACGTTCACGGTCTCGACCAAGACGGCGTTTTTCGCGACGTTCGGCGTCATCCTGTCGGCCTGCTACGCGCTGTGGCTCTATCGCAAGATCGTCTTTGGCGCGCTGACCAAGCCGGCGCTTGCCAGCATCAAGGACATGACCTTCCGCGAGGGCCTGACCTTGCTTCCGCTCGTGGCGCTGACCATCCTGTTCGGCGTCTATCCGAAGCCGGTGCTCGACATGTCGGACGCCGCGGTCAAGCAGCTCGTCGCCAACTACAACACCGCAGTGACTGCCGTGAAGGCAGCCGCGCTGCTGCAATGACCGCGGCAGCCGAGGGAAACGCGCCATGAACTTCCAGAGTGCAGGCTATCAGTTGCTGCCGGTGCTGCCCGAGCTGGTGCTCGCGGTCGGCGCCATGGTGCTGTTGATGCTCGGGGCCTATCGCGGGCAGGAGACCACACGGGCGGTCAACTGGCTGGCTATCCTGCTGCTGATCGGCGTCGGTGTGCTGGAGCTGATGCTGCCGGCCGGCAAGCTTGCGACGTTCGGCGGCAGCTTCATCGTCGACGATTTCGCGCGCTTCCTGAAGATCGTCGCGCTGATCGGCTCGGCGGCGACGCTGATCCTGTCGTCGGAATTCCTCTCCAATCCGTCGAGCCGCATCTTCGAATATCCGATCCTGGTCCTGCTCTCGACCCTTGGCATGATGGTGCTGATCTCGGCCGGCGATCTCATCATGCTGTATCTCGGGCTGGAGCTGATGAGCCTTGCGCTCTACGTGGTCGCCGCCTCCAACCGCGACGACGCCAAGTCCACCGAAGCGGGCCTGAAATACTTCGTGCTGGGCGCATTGTCCTCGGGCATGCTGCTCTATGGCGGCTCGCTGATCTACGGATTCACCGGCACCGTCGGCTTTGCCGGCATCGCGGCCGCGGCCAAGACCGTCAGCGCCGGCATCGTGTTCGGCCTCGTCTTCCTGCTCGCCGGCCTCTGCTTCAAGGTCTCCGCCGTGCCGTTCCACATGTGGACGCCCGACGTCTATGAGGGCGCGCCGACGCCGGTCACGGCGTTCTTTGCTTCCGCCCCGAAGGTCGCGGCCCTTGCCGTGTTCACCCGCGTGGCGCTGACCGCTTTCCCCGGCATCGTGCCGCAATGGCAGCAGATCATCGTGTTCGTTGCGATTGCCTCGATGGCGCTCGGCTCCTTTGCCGCGATCGGGCAGACCAACATCAAGCGGCTGATGGCCTATTCCTCGATCGGCCATATGGGCTTTGCGCTGGTCGGCCTGGCTGCAGGCACGGTGGAAGGCGCGCAGGGCGTACTGATCTACATCGCCATCTATGTCGCGATGACGCTCGGCACCTTCGCCATCATCCTCGCCATGAAGCGCAATGGCCTGGCGGTGGAGCAGATCAGGGATTTCGCGGGTCTGTCGCGCACCAATCCGCTGATCGCGTTCTTCTTCGCGATGCTGCTGTTCTCGCTCGCGGGTGTTCCGCCGCTCGCCGGCTTCTTCGGCAAGTGGTACGTATTCGTTGCGGCGATCAAGGCCAACCTGTTTACGCTCGCCGTGATCGGCGTGCTGACCAGCGTGGTAGGCTGCTTCTATTATCTGTCGATCATCAAGGTGATGTATTTCGACGAGCCGGCCGGCAAGCTCGATCCGGTGCGCATCGAATTGCGCACGGTGCTGGCGGTCGCCGGCCTCTTCAACATCCTGTATTTCGTTTATCCCGGGCCGCTCGTCAGCATCGCGACGGCCGCGGCAAAATCACTATTTTAGGCGCGCATGATTCCGAACGACGGGTGTCGTCTTTCGGAGACGATCATGCGCAAGCACAAGAAATGACCATATCGCTCGGCTCCCGAGCTACATCGGCGGGCTACAGGCTCGCCTACTTTGATCAGACCGGCTCGACCAATGCGGAGGCGATGCAGCGCGCCCGCGGCGGCGAGCGCGGACCGATGTGGTTTGTCACGACAGAGCAGACCGCGGGGCGGGGGCGGCGCCAGCGCGCCTGGATCGCGCCGCGCGGCAATCTGGCCAGCAGCATCCTCGAGGTGATGGATGTAACGCCCGCGGTCGCCGCCACGCTCGGATTTGCCGCCGGACTGTCGCTGGACGCGGCGGTCCGGGCCGTCGGTGTCGAGGCCGTCTTGCGGGCCGGCGGAGGCGATCCGTTCAGGTTCGGCCTGAAATGGCCGAATGACGTGCTGGCCGGCGGCAAGAAGCTGACGGGCATCCTGCTGGAGGCTGAAGCGGTGCCTGCAGGCCTTGCGGTCGTCGTCGGCATCGGCACCAATGTCGTCGCTGCGCCCGAGGGCACGCCGACGCCTGCCACATCGCTGCATGCCCTCGGCATCCAGATCGCCGCCGAGGACCTGTTTCGTGCTTTGTCGGATGCCTGGGTCGAGTTTCGCGGTGTCTGGGACTGCGGTCGCGGCTTTGCCGAGATCCGCAGACTGTGGCTCGAACGGGCCGTCGGGCTAGGGGAGAAGGTCGCCATCAATACCGGAGCGGTCACCATCGAAGGCACCTTCGACACCATCGACGACGCCGGCTGCCTGATCGTCCGCACTGCCGAGGGCAGGCGCATGCCGGTCTCGGCCGGCGAGGTCTATTTCGGCGCGGCGGCCTCCGTGAGGGCCTCCTGATGGAGCGTCCGGACGAATTGACCTTTGCGCCGCTCGGCGGCGTCGGCGAGATCGGCATGAACCTGTCGATCTACGGGCTCGGCAACCGGCACCAGCGCTCCTGGCTCGCGGTCGATCTCGGCGTCTCCTTCGGCGACGAGGAGCATCTGCCGGGTATCGACCTGATCATGCCGGATGTCAGCTTCCTGGAAAAGGAACGGCGCAACCTGGTGGCGCTGGTGCTGACGCACGCCCATGAGGATCATTTCGGCGCCATCATCGACCTCTGGCCCAAGCTGCAATGCCCGATCTACGCCACGCCGTTCTCCGCGGCGCTGTTCCAGGCCAAGCTTGAGGCCGAGCGCAATCCGCCGAAGATCCCGGTGACAGTGGTGCCGTCGGGCGGCCGCATCGACCTCGGCCCGTTCAACGTCGAGTTCATTCCGGTCGCGCATTCGATTCCGGAATCGCATGCGCTGGCGATCCATACCGAGGTCGGCACCGTCCTGCACACCGGCGACTGGAAGCTCGACCCGACGCCGATCCTGGGGCCGCCGACCGACGAGAAGCGCCTGCGCGAACTCGGCGACGCCGGCGTACTGGCGCTGGTCGGCGATTCCACCAACGCCGTGCGCGATGGCCGCTCGCCGTCGGAGGCCGAGGTTGCCGCCATCATCGCTGGGCTGGTGAAATCCGCCAAGGGCCGGGTCGCGGTGACGACGTTTGCCTCCAACGTGGCGCGGGTGAAGGCGGTCGCCGATGCCGCCAGGGCCGCCGACCGCGAGGTCGTGGTGGTCGGCCGCGCCATGGAGCGGGTGGTGCAGGTGGCGCGCGAATGCGGCTATCTCAACGGCGTACAGAATTTTCGCGGCATGGACATGTACGGCCATTTTCCGCAGGACAAGGTGTTGGCGATCTGCACCGGCAGCCAGGGCGAGCCGCGCGCCGCGCTGGCGCGCATCGCCAACAATGACCATCCGGCGGTCACGCTCAACAGGGGCGACACCGTGATCTTCTCCTCCCGCACCATCCCCGGCAACGAGAAGGCGGTCGGCAGCATCATCAACGGCCTGGTGGCGCAGGGCGTCGAGGTCATCACCGACCGCACGCATCTGGTGCACGTCTCCGGCCATCCACGCCGCGACGAGCTGCGCGACATGATCGCCTGGGTGCGCCCGCAGGTGCTGATCCCCGTGCATGGCGAGGCGCTGCATCTGTCCGAGCATGCCAAGCTCGCGCGCAGTGCGGGCGTGCCGAAGGTGATCACCTGCCGCAACGGCGATCTGGTCAAGCTCGGTCCGGGCGATCCCGGCATCATCGATGAGCTGCCCGCCGGCCGCCTCTACAAGGACGGCACGATCCTGGAGGATGCCAAATCGCGCGCGGTGGTCGAGCGGCGCAAAATGGGCTTTGCCGGCTGCGTCTTCGTCGCGGTCGCCATGACTGAAAAAGGCGGACTGGCCGACGATCCCGAAGTTGATCTGGTCGGCATCCCCGAGAAGAATGCGGCAGGCGCACTGCTCGACGAGATCGTGTACGATGCGGTGGTCTCGACCATCGAGGGGCTGCCGCGGGCGCGGCGGCGCGATCCGGACGCGCTCGCCGAATCGGTGCGCCGGGCCGTGCGCGGGACGGTCAACGAGGAGTGGGGCAAGAAGCCGCTGTGCTTCGTCCACGTCCTCGAAGTGTGATCAGGCTTTTTGGGAGGGTGACATGCTGGGCCGGCTCAATCATGTGGCGATCGCGGTCAAGGACGCGAAGAAGGCCGCGCAGATCTATGGCGGCGCCTTCGGCGCGCAGATTTCAGAAGCCGTGCCGCTGCCCGAGCATGGCGTCGTCACCGTGTTCGTGACGCTGCCCAACACCAAGATCGAATTCATCGAGCCGCTCGGCGAGGCCTCGCCGATCGCCAAGTTCGTCGAGCGCAATGCCGACGGCGGCATCCATCATGTCTGCTACGAGGTGGTCGACATCATCGCCTCGCGCGACCGGCTGATCAGGGAAGGCGCGCGCGTGCTCGGCGACGGCGAGCCCAAGATCGGCGCGCATGGCAAGCCGGTGCTGTTCTTCCACCCGAAGGACTTTTCCGGCGCGCTGGTCGAAATCGAGCAGTCCTGACGATGGCCTACACCATCTCAACCGCGCTCGCGATCTACTTCGTGCTCTGGTGGGTGACGCTGTTCCTGACGCTGCCGTTCGGCGTGCGCAGCCAGCATGAGGACGGCGAGGGCGCCCCGGGCACCGATCCCGGCGCGCCGATCCTGGCGAAGATGGGCCGCAAGCTGATCTGGACCACGGTGGTCTCGGCACTCATTTTCGCCATCGGCATGTGGGCCTCGCGCGCCGGATACCTGTCCATCGAGCGGCTGTCGAAGCTGATGGGAACGCCGTTCTGAGCATTTCGGGAAAACAACCCCATGCAAAGAATGCGGCGCGGCCTCCCGGTACTGGTCTTCCTCCTGCTTTTCGTTTGCGCGGGCCCGGCGTTTGCCATGGACCAGTCCGCTACGGAAGAGACCAGCTGCCTGATGGCCTGCGATGCCCATCAGGAGAATTGCCAGGCCATGGCGCATGGGCCATCCGGAAGGGCTGCCGGAAATCCCGCCTGGCAAACGCTGCTTTCGCGCATCTTGCGTAAGGGCGCATATTTCTCGCAAGCTAATCGGAGCGTGGCGCTTAAAGAGCGGCCGCGCCAGTAACGGGGAACCCGGCAATGAATTTTCAGCGCATCACCATCGGCCTCATCGTGCTCCTGGCCGCGGGCCTCGCCGGCTCCTTCTACATGAACTGGAAGACGCTGCGGCAGCTGCAGACCACGAAGGCCTTCGTCGAAAGCGCGGTTTTCGCCGAGGCCGTGGCGGCCTGCGAGAGAGCGCAGAGCACGACGCCGTTCAGATGGAACGGCGGCAAGCAGACCGCCATCGTCGGCCTCAACTCGGTCAAGCTCAACAAGGACACCATCATCGCAAGCTACACGCTGTTCGCCGACGGCGTCTATTGCGATTCCAATCCGATCAAGCGGACCGCCGATATCGGCTCGAACTTCCTCGAACGCGATCTGTTCTAGAGCATGATCCGGAAAAGCGTGAAGCGGTTTTCCGGAAAGATCATGCTCGAACAACAACCTGAAGCGCGATGATGATTCATCCGGATTTTGCGCTTTAGGCGGTTTCGGCGACGACGGCTTCGATCTCGCGCAGCAGCTTTCGCCACGCCTGGTCCATCTCCGTCGTCCATTCCGGTCCGAGCACTTCGCTCAGCGTCCGCATGATCACGCCGAAGAACGCGAGGAAAAGATCGCGCGGCGTGCCGTAGGCATCGTGCGACACGGCCTCGCACTCGATCATCCGGAACTTGCCGCGGCGCTCGCCGGCGAAATCGAGGATGGCCTCGACCGCCATCGCCAGCATCGAGCCTTTGACGAGCTCGCCGCCTTCGTTGCGAAACAGCGCCTGCGTCTCGGGATGTTCGGCATGCAGGCGACGATAGACCGATGGCGTCAGGTCTTCGCAGCGCTCCGCGGCGAGTTCGAAACTGCGCTCGATCAGGTTTGAAGACATCGTCGCCCGCGCTTCCCGGCAGCGATCCGCTTCGTCTCGAAAAAAAGAGCAGGGCCCAAGCCCTGCTCTAAAAATTGTGTCGACCCTATTTCACCCGAAAATTTAGATTTGCTCTTATTGACGGGGTGACGCTGCTTGTGCGCGCCAGGGTTCCTCCCGAGACTTGGACCACCAGTCCAACCTTGCGGCTGGACTGAGGCTGCTGTCGTAGACCATCTTTTGCCGGTTGTCATCATTTTCAGCAACGATTGTTCAAAATTCCAGCAAAATGCGAAATGATTGGAATTGCGCCACTATCGGTTGCAGGGCAGGGGCCAAAGACGCGGTTACCTAGGGCTGATAGGGGCGGGTCCTAGGAATATTTTCTGCCAAGAGCCAGCCACGGCAACATATTACCTTACACCCTCAGATTTATGGTCGCGTGCTTGACACGCGAGCTGGAAGGTTTGGCGCGGGGCGTGCGAGTTGCATCGGAACAACACTTGCTGACGTTCCATGCTGCAAGGCTTGCTCCGGCGGGAACCCTGTCTGGACTCCCAACTCTGCAGGTGGTTAGTGATGAGTGATGGGTGTTGTGATGCGCGGGCGGCTGAAGACGTTTCTGCCCATAGTCCTGTTTGCTCTGGCGGTTCAGGTTTTTGCACCGATCGCAGCATGCTGGGCTGCCGGCGTTGCCGTGTCCGACCCCCTTGCTGCGGCTGTTATCTGCCACGGCAAGGATGGAGCGGGGCCCAGCCAGGACGACCCGTCCAGCGCACCGATCGCTCAACGGGGGTGCTGCACCCTCTGCGGGGTCCTGCATAGCGGTGCTCCGGTTGACCCCCCGCAGGTCGCATTCATCTTCACATTCGAGCGTCGGACCACGGACGTCGTCTGGCATGCAGTTGCGCTCGATCCGCCGACCTCCCGGGCCGGCTCCCCTGAGCAGGCGCGCGCGCCTCCAACATTTTCCTGACCACCACCTTCGCCACCGGTATCGGCTTGCCGTGCCGGTGAATGTCAGTGAGTAGCCGGCCGGATAGCTGGCGTCAGGAATCTCGAAATGTACCGTACCACCACGCTATCGAGCGCATGCCGACGCGCGCTTTTGGCGGCGCCCATAGGCCTGCTTGTGCTTCCTTCTGCCGTTTCGGCTCAATCGGGAGCGCAACTCCCTCCTGTCACGGTAGAGCCTCCGCAACAGCAGCGTCAGACGACGCCGCGCGTGTCGCAGACCAGGGAACGCACCGCCCGCGTGGCTCGCTCAAGGAAGCCCGCCCAAGAAATTCCGCCCGCGCCCGGCGGCGACCGTGGTCAGACCGGTGCCGCGCTTGCGGTACTGACTGCCCAGCAGGCACTGAAGGAAATCAATCAGACGCCGGGCGGCGTCGCTCTCGTGCCCGCCGAGGCTTACCGAAACTCGACGGTCGCCAATACCATCAAGGACATTCTTGACTACGTGCCAGGCGTTTGGGCCCAGCCGAAATGGGGTGACGACACCCGCCTCTCGATCCGCGGTTCCGGCTTGTCCCGCAACTTCCATCTGCGGGGCATCCAACTCTACACGGACGGGATTCCGATCAACACGTCGGACGGCTATGGCGATTTCCAGGAAATCGATCCAACCGCCTACAAATATGTCGAGGTATACAAAGGCGGCAACGCGCTGCAGTTCGGGGCAAACTCGCTTGGCGGCGCCATCAATTTCGTGACACCCACCGGCCGCGATCCATGGCCATGGCCGAACGGCGTGGCTGTGGATATGGGAGCCTTCGGCTTCAAGCGACTGCAGGCCAATGTCGGCGGGGCCAACGGCCCGTGGGACGGCTTTATCACCGCGTCCACGCAGGCAGCCGATGGATTCCGCGATCACAGCTTTGGCAGCGCCAACCGCGTGAGCGGCAATGTCGGCTATCAGATATCGCCCGACGTCGAGACAAGGTTCTATTTCAACGCCAACGAAGTGCGCCAGCGCATCCCGGGTGGCGTAGACAAGAATACCGCACTGAACTCGCCAACCACGCCCGCCGCTGTCAACGTCTTGAACGACTGGCAGCGCAACATCGACACGGTGCGGCTGGCGAACAAGACCACGATTCGATTCGACGATACCAAGATCGAATTCGGCGCATTCGGCGTCGACCGCCACCTGATGCATCCCATATTCCAGTGGTTGGACTACAGATACAAGGACTACGGCGGCTTTGCGAAAGTCACCGATGACCGGTTCATCAACGGATATCGCAACAGGTTCGTTGCCGGCTTCAACATCCTCAACGGCACCATTGATGCCCAGCAATTCGTCAATATCGGTGGATACAAGGGCGCGCCGCTCTCGTCGCTGCTGCAGAAGCCCGAGAATTATTCCGCGTATGCGGAGAATTCGTTCTACTTCCTGCCTAACGTCGCCTTTGTCGCCGGCACGCAATATCTGTTCGCCGTGCGCGACCAGAAGGTGAATTTCTCGCTGAATGGTGACGTCGATGGCCGCAGCACCTTCAGCCTGTGGAGTCCAAAGGTCGGAATGCTCTGGCAGGTCGATCCGACCTGGCAGGTGTTCGGCAACATTTCGCGCAGCGCCGAGGTGCCGAGCTTCGGCGAAAGCACCGGTCCATCGTTCTCGGACCCCAACAATCCGGTCATTCCGTTCTATCTGATCAAGCCGCAGACCGCGACGACCTACGAGATAGGAACACGCGGCAATCGTCCGGACTTCAAGTGGGAACTGATCGGCTACCGCGCTGAAATTCGTAACGAACTGCAGTGCCAGTACAAGTCGTTCGGCAATTGTACGGTCACCAACATCGACCGCACGATCCATCAAGGCATCGAGGCGGGCGCCGGCGTGGCGATCTTCCGCGGAATTTTCGACAAGGGGCCGAAGCCGGACAAGATCTGGTTGAACGCTGCCTATACGCTCAACGATTTCCGCTTCGACAACGATCCGGTGTTCGGCAACAACGTTCTGCCGGGCGCGCCGCGTCACTACCTGCGTGCCGAGGTGCTCTACAAGCATGCCGAGGGCTTCTACGTCGGACCGAATATCGAATGGGTACCGCAGGCTTATTTCGTCGACAGCGCGAACACCGTGACGACGGAGGCCTATGCGATCTGGGGTCTGAAGGTGGGCTATGACAATGGCGGACCGGTCACGGCGTATATCGAGGGACGCAATCTCTCGAACAAGGCCTATATCGCGAGCGTCAGCATCATCAATCAGGCCACCAACGCCTCGCCTCTGTTCGAGCCAGGCAACGGCCGGGCTGTGTTTGCCGGCATGAGATATCGCTGGTAACCGCCATCGTCGGGTCGGTCGTTGGCCATTGGCCAGCGCCCGCCTCGCAGTTCGATTCCTTTGAAAGGCATTCCGTAGTGTATCGCTGCCTTCCCTCGCCTTGTATCGCCGACGCGTTTGCCGCGACCATTCGCGCCGTCATGATTTCGTTGGCGCTGCTTCTCGTCTCGGCGAGCGCTTCCGCGGCTTCCGACGAAGACGCGATCCGAAAACTGCTGATGACGTCGTTCGATCGACCGGACTCGCGGCTCGCCGTCGATCCCGTCATCGTCGCGGGCGATCATGGAATCGCGGACTGGACGCAGGGCAAGCTCGGAGGGCGCGCATTAGTGAGGCGCAAGGCGGGGCAGTGGATGATAGTCCTCTGCAGCGGCGACGGCATCAAGTCCGAGCATGCGATGCGGCTCGCGGGGGTGCCTGCATCTGATGCCGCCATTCTGGCTGACAACCTTGCGCTCGCGGAGAAGTCGATGCCGGCCGAGCGTCTCGGCTTGCTCGCGACCTTCGAAGGGACGGTCATGATGGGGGCGGATGGAGGACACCCGCCAGCTGCGCAAGGACAGTCCCATTCCGAAATCCACTTGCAGCGCCCCCAATCAAACACCGGCCGGTGAGGACAACAATGCAAAGAGTATCACTTTCGATCTTCGTTGTGGCAGCAGCTGCTTCATCGGCAAGCGCGCACGTGACGCTGGAAAACCGTCAGGCAGCCGTCGGCAGCTACTACAAGGCGGTGTTTGCCGTGCCGCATGGCTGCGCCGGATCGGCGACGACGAAGGTCCGCGTGCAAATTCCGGAGGGCGTGATCGCCATCAAGCCGATGCCAAAACCCGGCTGGAGCGTCGAGACCGTCAAGGGAAAGTACGCCACCGTGTATGAACTGCACGGCAGCAAATTGTCGGAGGGCGTCAAGGAAGTGGTCTGGAGCGGCGGCAAGCTGCCCGACGACAATTACGACGAGTTCGTCATGGCCAGTTTTCTTACGCCCAGCCTGAAGCCAAACAGCACGCTGTATTTTCCAGTCGTTCAGGAGTGTGAGCAAGGCGTGAACCGGTGGATCGATATCCCAAAGCAAGAGCAGGGCGGCCATGACGAGAGCAAGTCGCCGGCGCCCGGCCTCAAGCTGACCCCGAAGCCCTAGACCGATGCGCGGTGTAGCCAGCATTGCCGGAGTGCTGCTGGCGTTGTGCTTTGCGACCCCGGCATTTGCGCATGCAGCGCTGGTTTCGACTGACCCTGCCGACAACAGCGTCGTCTCGCAGGCGCCGAAGATGGTGCAGTTGCGCTTCAATGAGCCCGTGGCTCCGGCAGCGATCCGCCTGATCGACGCCGAGGGAAAGACGCGCGATGTAACCGCTCGCGCCGTTGATCAGGCTCTACTGGTTGCACTCCCAGACGACCTGCAGCCGGGCACGCACCTCATCAGCTACCGCGTCGTGTCTCAGGACGGGCATCCTGTCGGGGGAACGATCATGTTTTCGGTCGGCGCGCCGACACGCGCCGCGGCGGCACAAACACAAGATGAGCCGTTCTCAATCCTGATCTGGATTACGCGGATCGGCGTCTATGTCGGTCTGTTTGCGGGCGTTGGTGGAGTCTTCTTCGCAGCCTGGATCGGGAAGTCGCCGGCCGGGGGCAGCATCATCCTTGGTACGCTCTATGTGGGTGTTGCCTGTGCGCTTGCCTCGCTTGGCTTGCATGGCGTCGATTTGCTTGGCCTGCCGACAGGCAGGATATTCACGGCTGCGCCGTGGAAAGCTGCGCTGCAGACGAGCATCGGACCATCGCTGCTAATTGCAATCACGGCCATGCTGGTAGCGCGCCTGGCATGGCGCAGCCCATCGACGACGATCACCCGGACGCTCAGCGCGCTGTCCATGGCTGGAGCAGGTTCGGCACTCGCTGTGAGCGGGCATGCCGCAACGGCGTCGCCGCAATGGCTCACCCGCCCGTCCGTGTTTGTGCACGGTATCGGTTTGGCCTATTGGGTGGGAGCGCTGGTGCCGCTTGCGGCCTCGGCGCGAAGCCACGCGAATTCGCTGGCAGCGGTCTTGAAGCGATTTTCCGCGGCGGCGGTTCCTGTGGTCGGCCTGCTTGCGCTGACAGGGATTGCGCTCGCCTGCGTCCAGCTCGGTAGTGCTTCGGCGCTGGTCCGGACCGAATACGGAATTCTCCTCTCGATCAAGCTGGGGCTTGTCGCGTTATTGCTGGCGCTTGCAGCTCTCAACCGGTACCGGCTAACTCCTGCGTTGGCCGCCGACCCAGCACGGACCCGGCCCCTGGTTCTGTCGGTCACTGGCGAATGTTTGCTCGCGCTGATCATTTTCGGGATTGTTGCAGGCTGGCGCTTCACTCCGCCGCCGCGGGCGCTTTCCGCGGCTGTCAACGCGCCGCTATCTATGCACGTCCACACCGACACCGCGATGGTTCAGGTGCTGATCGCTCCTGGAAAGGCCGGGCCTTGCGATTTTGCGTTGCAGTTGCTGGACAGCAATTTCGGCTCGCTTGCGGCCAAGGAGGTCACACTGACGCTGAGCCTGCCGCAGCGCGGCGTCGAGGCACTTGAGAGGAAGGCTATGCGGGGCGCCGATGGCCATTGGGTGGTACGCAACGTCGCGTTGCCGATTCCGGGCCGTTGGCACCTGCGCATCGACGCGCTCATCACGGACTTCAAGAAAGTGACGCTGGAAGATGATTTCGAATTGCGCTAGCCGTACACCGCCGCTTTCCCTATCCTTGGGGTGGCCAAGACCGCAGGCCGGTCGCCATCAAGGATGGTCCATGAGACGGGAATTTCTGGCAGCGTCAGCCTTGCTGCTGGCATTGCTGATGCCGGCGCCGGCGCAGGATTCGGAGACCCAGCTCAAGCCGTTCGGGCGCGGCAGCTGGCAGGAGCTGATGAAGGCGCATGCGGGACGTCCGACCATCGTGCATTTCTGGGGCGTGACCTGCGGGCCGTGCAAGATCGAACTGCCCCAGCTCGGCGTCTTCATGAAGGAGCAGTCCGGCATCGACGTGGTGACGATCAGCGCCGATTTCGTCCCGAACCTGCCGGAGGCCACCCGCGCGATGCTGCAGCGCGCCGGCCTGTCGCTGGCGGAGAACTGGATGTTCGACGGCTTTGCCGACCGCCTCAGGTTCGAGATCGACCCGACCTGGCAGGGCGACATTCCCCGCACGCTCCTGATCTCGCGCGAAGGTGAGATGACGACGATCGAAGGTTCGGCCGATATCGGCGATCTCAGGCAATGGTCGGCGCGCCAGCTCGCCACCCAGAAGTAAGCAACCCCCGGACTTGAAGGATGAAGTCATGAAGCAACTCGCCCGCACCATCGCATTCGCCGTCGTGCTCGCGGCATCGGCCGCCCCGGTGCGCGCCGAGGACGTCAAGGCCGGCGATCTCGTGATCTCGCAGGCCTGGAGCCGGCAAACGCCGTCGGGCGCCAAGGTGGCCGGCGGGTATCTCACCATCGAGAACAAGGGCACGGCCGCGGACCGGCTGATCAGCGGCAGCGGCGATGTCGCCGGCAAGGTCGAAGTCCACGAGATGGCGATGGAGGGCGGGGTGATGAAGATGCGGCCGCTCGACAAGGGCCTCGTTATCGAGCCCGGCAAGACCGTGAAGCTCGCGCCCGGCGGCTATCACCTCATGCTGATGGATCTGAAGTCGCAGCTCAAGCAGGGCGACAAGGTGCCGATGACGCTCGAGTTCGAGAAGGCCGGCAAGGTGAACGTCTCGCTCGAGGTGCAGGGCGTCGGCGCGCAGGCGCCGGGCGGCGATCATTCCGGCCACATGATGAAGAAGTAACCGCAGGCCCTTCGCGCGGCGGAGGCGGCGGAGACAGCGCCGAACGGCCGGAAATCGGCTTGCATCCCGGCATTTTCGCCGGCCCCGGCCTTGTGTTTTGCCGGGCAATCCGCTTTGACTGCATCACCGTCTCCCCAAAAAAAACCTTCGAGCCGAAACCCATGCGATTGTCGCGGTTTTTCCTGCCCATCCTGAAAGAGAATCCGAAGGAGGCGGAGATCGTCTCGCACCGGCTGATGCTGCGCGCGGGCATGATCCGGCAGGAAGCCGCCGGCATCTACGCCTGGCTGCCGCTCGGCTTCCGGGTGCTGAAGAAGATCGAGCAGATCGTGCGCGAGGAGCAGGACCGCGCCGGGGCGCTCGAACTGCTGATGCCGACCCTGCAGCTTGCCGATCTCTGGCGCGAGAGCGGCCGCTACGACGCCTACGGGCCGGAAATGCTGCGCATCGCCGATCGCCACAAGCGCGAGCTCCTTTACGGTCCGACCAACGAGGAGATGATCACCGAGATCTTCCGCGCCTACGTGAAGTCCTACCGCAGCCTGCCGCTCAACCTCTATCACATCCAGTGGAAGTTCCGCGACGAGCAGCGCCCGCGCTTCGGCGTGATGCGCGGCCGCGAATTCCTGATGAAGGATGCCTATTCCTTCGATATCGACGAGGCCGCCGCACGCCGCGCCTACAACAAGATGTTCGTCGCTTACCTGCGAACCTTCGCGCGGATGGGGCTGAAGGCGATCCCGATGCGTGCCGAAACCGGGCCGATCGGCGGCGACCTCAGCCACGAGTTCATCGTGCTTGCCGAGACCGGCGAGTCCGGTGTCTATTGCGACAGCCGCGTGCTCGACCTGCCGATCCCGCCCGATGACGTCGACTATGAGGGCGACCTCACGCCGATCATCAAGCAGTGGACCTCCGTCTATGCCGCGACCGAGGACGTGCACGACGCCGCGCGTTTCGACGGCGAAGTGCCGGCCGACAAGCGGCTCAACACCCGCGGCATCGAGGTCGGCCAGATTTTCTATTTCGGCACCAAGTATTCCGACTCGATGAAAGCGCTGGTCGCCGGTCCCGACGGCGTCGACGTGCCGATCCATGGCGGCTCCTACGGCGTCGGCGTCTCGCGCCTGGTTGGCGCCATCATCGAGGCCTGCCATGACGACGCCGGCATCAAATGGCCGGAAGCGGTGGCCCCGTTCCGCGCCGCCATCCTGAACCTGAAGCAGGGCGATTCCGCCGTCGACGGCGCCTGCGAAAATCTCTATCGCGAGCTCGGCGCCAAGGGCGTCGACGTGCTTTATGACGACACCGACCAGCGCGCCGGCGCCAAATTCGCCGGCGCAGACCTGATCGGCATCCCCTGGCAGATTCTCGTCGGCCCCAAGGGCCTTGCCGAGGGCAAAGTCGAGCTGAAACGCCGCGCCGATGGCTCGCGCGACAACATCAGCCCGGCGGATGTCGTCGCGCGCCTGACTGGATAGGCATTATCCACCGCGCGCGGGCTATTGCGGCCACATTTGGCCCGAATCATGGGATTATCGAGCTATGGATGAGACCATGACAGAGCCGCAACGCACCGCACCTTTTGCGCCATTCGAGTGGCTGCTGTCCGGACGCTACCTGCGTGCGCGCCGCAAGGAAGGATTCATTTCCGTCATCGCCGGGTTTTCGTTCCTCGGCATCATGCTCGGCGTTGCCACGCTGATCGTCGTGATGGCGGTGTTGAACGGCTTCCGCAAGGAACTGCTGGACAAGGTTCTCGGTCTCAACGGCCATATCGTGGTGCAGCCGCTGGAATCGCCGTTGACCGACTGGAAGGATGTCGTCGACCGCCTGAGGCAGGTTCCCGGCGTCGCGATCGCAGCGCCCGCGGTCGACGGCCAGGCGCTGGCCTCTTCGGCGTTCAAATCCTCAGGGGTTCTTGTGCGCGGCATGCGCGCCGAAGACCTCAACAAGCTCCCGGCGGTGGCCAGCAACATCCGCAGCGGCTCGTTCGACGGCTTTGACGAGGGGCAGGGCGTTGCGATCGGCAAGGGGCTTGCCGACCAATTGTCGCTGCGCGCCGGCGACAGCATCACGCTGGTCGCCCCGCGCGGCGCGGTGACGCCGATGGGCACCGCACCGCGCATCAAGCCCTACAAGATTGCCGCCGTGTTCGAGATCGGCATGTCCGAATATGACGGCGGCCTTGTTTTCATGCCGCTGCCGGAAGCGCAGGCCTATTTCAACCGCAGCAGCGACGTCACGGCGATCGAGGTGTTCACCGCCGATCCGGACCGCATCGAGACCTTCCGCAAGCTGGTGACCGAGGCCGCCGGCCGACCGGTGTTCCTGGTCGACTGGCGGCAGCGCAACTCGACGTTCTTCAACGCGCTGCAGGTCCAGCGCAACGTGATGTTCCTGATCCTGACCTTGATCGTGCTGGTCGCGGCGCTCAACATCGTTTCCGGCCTGATCATGCTGGTGAAGGACAAGGGCGAGGACATCGCGATCCTGCGCACCATGGGCGCCTCGCAGGGCGCCATCATGCGCGTGTTCCTGATCACGGGCGCGGCGATCGGCGTGGTCGGCACGCTGAGCGGCGTCGTCGTCGGCCTGCTGATTTCCTGGAACATCGAAGCGCTGGAACGATTGCTGTCCTGGATCACGAAAACAGACTTGTTTCCGCGCAAGCTGTATTTCCTCTCGAAGCTTCCCGCCGAGATCGCTTTCACGGAAACCCTCGCGGTCGTGATCATGGCGTTGACGCTGTCGTTCCTGGCGACGCTCTATCCATCGTGGCGCGCGGCCCGCCTCGATCCCGTCGATGCGTTGAGGTACGGGTGATGGATCAGACCATGACAGAGCCGCACCGCACCGCACCGTTTGCGCCATTCGAGTGGCTGCTGTCCGGACGCTATCTGCGGGCGCGCCGCAAGGAAGGCTTCATCTCGGTCATCGCCGGGTTCTCGTTCCTCGGCATCATGCTCGGCGTTGCCACGCTGATCATCGTGATGGCCGTGATGAACGGCTTCCGCAAGGAGCTGCTGGACAAGATCCTGGGCCTCAACGGCCATCTGCTGGTGCAGCCGCTGGAGTCACCGCTGACCGACTGGAAGGACGTCGCCGACCGCATCAGCCAGGTGCAGGGCATTCGGCTGGCGGCGCCCGTGGTGGACGGCCAGGCGCTGGCGTCCTCGGCCTTCAATGCCTCGGGCGTGCTGGTGCGCGGCATGCGCGCCGAGGATCTCAACAACCTCACCTCGATCGCCAGGAACATTCGCCAGGGCTCGCTGGAAGGCTTCGACGAGGGGCAGGGGGTCGCGATCGGCCGCCGGCTCGCCGATCAATTGTCGCTGCATGCCGGCGACAGCATCACGCTGGTTGCCCCGCGCGGGGCCGTGACGCCGATGGGCACCACGCCGCGCATCAAGCCCTATCGGATCGCGGCCGTGTTCGAGATCGGCATGTCCGAGTACGACGCCGGCTTCGTGTTCATGCCGCTGCCGGAATCGCAGGCCTATTTCAACCGCAACAACGACGTCACCGCGATCGAGGTATTCACGTCCAACCCGGACAGGATCGACAGTTTCCGCAAGCTGGTGACCGAGGCGGCCGGCCGGCCGGTGTTCCTGGTCGACTGGCGGCAGCGCAATTCGACCTTCTTCAACGCGCTGCAGGTCGAGCGCAATGTCATGTTCCTGATCCTCACCATGATCGTGCTGGTGGCGGCGCTCAACATCGTCTCCGGCCTGATCATGCTGGTGAAGGACAAGGGGCAGGACATCGCCATCCTGCGCACGATGGGCGCCTCGCAAGGCTCGATCATGCGGGTGTTCCTGATCACGGGCGCGGCGATCGGCGTGGTCGGCACGCTGACGGGATTCTTCGTCGGCCTCCTGATCTGCATGAACATCGAGTCGATCCGCCGCTTCCTGTCCTGGCTGACCAACACCGAATTGTTCTCGCCGGAACTGTATTTCCTGTCGCGCCTGCCGGCCGAGGTCGATTTCGGCGAGACCACCGCGGTTGTGATCATGGCGCTGACGCTGTCGTTCCTGGCAACGCTCTATCCGTCCTGGCGCGCGGCACGCCTCGACCCCGTCGACGCGCTCCGGTACGAGTGAGGACCAGATGGAGCACGGCGCGGATGAAGTACCGGTTATCTATCTTCACGACATCAGGCGACAGTACCGTCAGGGCGAAGCGACCCTGACCATCCTCGACGGCGCGCGCCTGGCGCTGTGGGCCGGACAGTCGGTGGCGCTGGTGGCTCCGTCAGGTTCCGGCAAGTCGACGCTGCTGCACATTGCGGGCCTGCTGGAGACGCCCGACGACGGCGAGGTCTATGTCGGGGGCACGCCGACGTCGCAGCTGGCCGATGCCGACCGCACCCAGATCCGGCGGTCCGACATCGGCTTCGTCTATCAGTCGCACCGGCTGCTGCCGGAATTCACGGCGCTCGAGAACGTCATGCTGCCGCAGATGATCCGCGGCCTGAAGCGTTCCGAGACCATCAAGCGGTCAACCGAGATCCTCGGCTATCTCGGCCTCTCCGACCGCGTCAATCACCGCCCTGCGGAGCTTTCCGGCGGCGAGCAGCAGCGGGTGGCGATCGCCCGTGCCGTGGCCAACGCGCCGCGGGCGCTGCTGGCCGACGAGCCGACCGGCAATCTCGATCCGGAAACCGCCGACCATGTCTTCAACGCGCTGATGCAGCTGGTGCGGGCGACCCGTGTGGCGATGCTGATCGCCACCCACAACATGGAACTGGCCGGCCGCATGGACCGCCGCGTGTCGCTGGCCCACGGCCAGGTCGTCGAGCTGGACTAGTAGACCGGGCGCGCCCGCTTCGAGGGGCGCGGAATCGCCGCCTGGGCGGCGTAGGGGTTGGGCTCGCATTGCGCGGCGCGGCCCGATGCCGACGCGTTGCACTGCGCGATCGAGCTGTAGCCGCAATCATAATAGGTGACGGGCCCGTAGACATGCAGGCAGACCGGATAGCCCCGACCATAGGTCTGCGCGGCGGCCGGTTCGACGGCGAACAGCGCCGCAAGTGCGAGCAAGGCATGAACGATCCTCATCAGAATCTCCTTTGCGATGGACGGCTGCGATCGCCGGGCGCCATCGCCTTTGCACTGAAATAGGGATTTTCGGCGCACCAGGCATCGCGGCCGGATGCGGTCGCCAGGCACTGCTGATAGGTCGCAAAGCTGCAGTCGCCGGGTCCACCGGCGAAGTTGCAGCCCTTGATGCAGTAGGGCGACTGCCGGGCGATCGCGGGCGTCGACATGCCCATCGCAGCGATCAAGACCACCGTCCAACGCATGGCGTGCATGGCGCTGTCCTCCGGCATGAGCAGACAGCCGCTGCCGGGGCGCGTCAATTCACGTTCGCTGGATGGGCGATCACGTCGCGGAAAGGCCGTGTCAGTACCGGCGGTAACTGGGCGGAGGCGGCGGTGCCGGCAACGCGCGCCCATAGGTGCCGGGCGGCGCAGCCGCGTCGCTGTCGCCGACGTAATAGGGATTGGGAATGCAATACAGCCGGCGGCCCGACGCGGTCGCCGCGCACTGCTCGTAGCTGGTGAACGTGCAGTTGCTCAGGCCCGGCTGGTCATCGCCCTGGATGCAGAACGGATAGCGTGTGCCGACCGCCTGCGCAGGGGCGGCGGGGAGCGCGGCAAGCCCGCCGGCGGCCAGCAGCAACAACAGGGCATGACGCATTCGATTCTCCCTCCGGCGGCCCGCAAATGGTGCCGCGTGATTCCCGAACTCTACCAAGCCGGGACGCCGCCGGCCCGTCAATTCACCTTGCTGCGCCCCCTATCTCTAGCGGGATAACGATCCGTTAACCCAGCCGATGGGGGTCCGATTTTTCGCCTTGCCGCGTGAACAGAAATAGAACATTGTTCTTCATATGTTCCGGCCTATGGAGAACGGCAATGTTGAAGATTTTCGTGGAAGAAGCAGCGGCTCTGGCCTCCCTGACGCTGTTCGTCGGCATGATCGCGGTGTGGGCCCAGCTGTTCACCCAGCTCTGATGGCGGCGCGGCTGGGGATAAGCGGGACGGGCAACGGCGTCGCCGGGTTTCGCGTGGACTCGCGCCGGGCCAGCCCTCACCATCTTGGAAGCGAGTCGCGGGCCGCAGCCGGCCCCTCTGACCGTCCCCACCGCCAAACGCGAGCCCTAAGCCGTTCATGCCCAGCGCCGGATTCGTCCATCTTCACGTCCATTCCGCCTATTCGCTGCTGAAGGGCTCGATCAAGATCGTCAAGCTCGGCGAACTCGCCAGGGCCGACCGCCAGCCGGCCTTGGCGCTGACGGACACCGACAACATGTTCGGGGCTCTGGAATTCTCCGACAAGATGGCGGGCTACGGCATTCAGCCTATCGTCGGACTGGAACTCGCCATCGATTTCGGCGACCAGGACCCGAACGCACGCAACTCGCTGGCCGCGCCTTCCCGGATCGTGCTGCTGGCGGCGCGCGAGCGCGGCTATCGAAGCCTGATGCGGCTCAATTCGCGCGCGTTTCTCGAGACGCCGGTGCACCAGTCGCCGCACATCAAATTCGACTGGCTGAACGGCGATGCCGACGACATCATCGCGCTGACCGGCGGCCCGGACGGCCCGGTCGGGATGGCGCTCGGCGCCGGCAGCACCGAGCTGGCGGCGGCGCGCTGCGAGCGCCTGGCGAGCGTGTTCGCAGACCGCCTGTATGTCGAGCTGCAGCGTCACGGCATGGACCGCGAACGGCGCATCGAGGGCGGACTGATCGATCTGGCCTATTCGAAGGGCTTGCCCCTCGTTGCAACCAACGAGCCGTATTTCGCAAGCAACGACGACTATGAAGCCCATGATGCGCTGCTGTGCATCGCCGGCGGCCGGTTGATCGCGGAAACCGACCGCGAACAGCTCACGCCCGATCACCGCTTCAAGACGCGCGCCGAAATGGCGGTGCTGTTCGCCGACCTGCCGGAAGCGCTCGCTTCGACCGTCGAGATCGCGGAGCGTTGCGCGTTCCGGCCGATGACCCGCAAGCCGATCTTGCCGTTCTTCACCGTCGGCGCTGCCGGCAGTTCGGATGCCGCCGCGGTCGAGGCGGCCGAGTTGAAGCGCCAGGCCGAGGAGGGCCTCGCGGGCCGGCTGCGCGTGCACGGCCTGTCGCCGCAGACGACGGAGGAGGACTACGGCAAGCGGCTGGCCTTCGAGCTCGACGTCATCGCCCGCATGAAATACGCGGGCTACTTCCTGATCGTCGCCGACTTCATCAAATGGGCCAAGGCGCAGGGCATCCCTGTCGGACCGGGGCGCGGCTCCGGCGCCGGCTCGCTGGTCGCATGGGCGCTGACCATCACCGATCTCGATCCGATCCGCTTTGGGCTGCTGTTCGAGCGCTTCCTCAATCCCGAGCGCGTGTCGATGCCGGACTTCGACATCGACTTCTGCCAGGACCGCCGCGGCGAGGTGATCTCCTACGTGCAGGAGCGCTACGGCCGCGACCAGGTCGCCCAGATCATCACCTTCGGCACGCTGCAGGCGCGCGGCGTGCTGCGCGACGTCGGCCGCGTGTTGCAGATGCCGTATGGCCAGGTCGACAAGCTGACCAAGCTGGTGCCGCAGAACCCTGCCGCGCCGGTGACCCTGGCGGCCGCCATTGCCGGCGAGCCGAAGCTGCAGGCGTTCCGCGACGAGGACCCCGTGGTGGCGCGCGCCTTCGACATCGCCCAGCGCCTCGAGGGCCTGACCCGCCACGCCTCGACCCACGCCGCCGGCATCGTGATCGGCGACCGGCCGCTGAGCGAGCTGGTGCCGCTCTACCGCGATCCCAAATCCGACATGCCGGTGACCCAGTTCAACATGAAATGGGTCGAGCCCGCGGGCCTCGTCAAATTCGATTTCCTTGGTCTGAAGACGCTGACCGTGCTCGACGTCGCGGTGAAGCTGCTCAAGCCGCGCAACATCCACGTCGACTTGGCGACGCTGCCGATCGACGATGCGCCAAGCTACCAGATGCTGGCGCGGGGCGAGGTGGTCGGCGTGTTCCAGGTTGAAAGCCAGGGCATGCGGCGGGCGCTGGTCGACATGCGCCCCGACCGTTTCGAGGACATCATCGCGCTGGTGGCGCTCTATCGCCCGGGCCCGATGGCGAACATCCCGACCTATTGCGCGCGCAAGCACGGCGACGAGGAGCCGGAATATCTGCATCCGATGCTGGAGCCGATCCTCAAGGAGACGTTCGGCGTCATCATCTACCAGGAACAGGTGATGCAGATCGCGCAGGTGATGGCCGGCTATTCGCTCGGCGACGCCGACCTGCTGCGCCGCGCCATGGGCAAGAAGATCCGCGCCGAGATGGACAAGCAGCGCGATATCTTCGTCGAAGGCGCCATCAAGAACAACGTGCCCAAGGCGCAGGCGGAGACGATCTTCGAACTGCTCGCCAAGTTCGCCGACTACGGTTTCAACAAGAGCCACGCGGCGGCCTATGCGCTGGTGTCCTACCACACCGCCTACATGAAGGCGCATTATCCGGTCGAGTTCATCGCGGCCTCGATGACGCTCGACCTCAACAATACCGACAAGCTCAGCGAGTTCCGCTCCGAGGCGCAGCGGCTCGGCATCAAGGTCGAGGCGCCCAACATCAACCGCTCCGGCGTCACCTTCGAAGTCGGCGGCGGCACGATCTTTTATGCGCTCGCCGCATTGAAGGGCGTCGGCCCTCAGGCGGTCGAGATGATCGTGGAAGAGCGCAAGAACGGCGCGTTCACTTCGCTGGCCGACTTCGCTGCCCGCGTCAACCCGCGTGCCATCAACAAGCGCATCATCGAGAGTCTCGCCGCCGCCGGTGCCTTCGACACGCTCGAGCCGAACCGGGCGCGCGTCTTCGCCGGCGCCGATGCGATGCTCGCCGCCTGCCAGCGCAGCCATGAGGCGGCCACCTCCGGCCAGAACGACATGTTCGGCAGCGCGGCCGATGCGCCTTCGCTCATACTGCCGCAGGTCGAGCCGTGGCTGCCGTCCGAGCGACTGCGGCGCGAATATGACGCGATCGGCTTTTTCCTGTCAGGCCATCCGCTCGACGATTACGCCACGGTGCTGAAGCGGCTGCGCGTGCAGAGCTGGGCGGAATTCTCGCGCGCGGTGAAGACCGGCGCGACGGCAGGCAAGGTGGCGGCGACCGTGGTGTCACGCATGGAGCGGCGCACCAAGACCGGCAACAAGATGGGCATCATGGGCCTGTCCGACCCGACCGGCCATTTCGAGGCCGTGCTGTTCTCCGAGGGGCTTGCGCAATATCGCGAGGTGCTGGAGCCGGGCGCTGCCGTGCTGCTGCAACTCGGGGCGGAGCTGCAGGGCGAGGACGTCCGCGCCCGCGTGCTGCACGCCGAGCCGCTGGATGATGCCGCCGCCAAGACGCAAAAAGGGCTGCGCATCTTCCTGCGCGATACCAAGCCGCTCGATTCCATCGCCCGCCGCCTCAACATGCCGGAAGCTGTACCGGCCAATGGCGGGCCCGCCCGCGCGGCTCAGGCCAAGGCGGCGCCGGCCGCTCCCTCCGGCGGCGCCGACGGCGACGTCTCGCTGGTGCTGATGCTCGATCTTGAAACCGAGATCGAGATGAAGCTGCCCGGCCGCTTCAAGGTCTCGCCGCAGATCGCCGGTGCCCTGAAGGCGGTAGCGGGCGTGGTCGACGTGCAGACGCTGTAAATCGGGTAAATAGGGCCGGCCGGGGGCAAAAAGACCCCCAAATCCGGCCCATTTTCCTTGCTTCTGGCCGAAATCGCGCTATATAGCGCGCCATCTCACACGGAAACATGGCTCAACAGGCCGTCCGGTGGCAACCGGGCCGATAAGGCTCGTTTGCTCACACGTTTCCGGAGGAACCAACCGGAGAATCGATACTATGGCGCTACCTGACTTCACCATGCGCCAGCTGCTCGAAGCTGGCGTGCACTTCGGCCATCAGTCCCACCGCTGGAATCCGAAAATGTCGGAGTACATTTTCGGCGCCCGCAACAACATCCACATCATCGACCTCGCGCAGACCGTGCCGATGCTGCACCGTGCGCTGCAGGCCGTCAGCGACACTGTCGCCAAGGGCGGCCGCGTTCTGTTCGTCGGCACCAAGCGGCAGGCGCAGGACGGCGTGGCGGAAGCCGCCAAGCGTTCGGCGCAGTATTTCGTCAACTCGCGCTGGCTCGGCGGCACGCTGACCAACTGGAAGACGATTTCCGGCTCGATCAAGCGTCTGCGTCATCTCGACGAGGTGCTCGCCGGCGGCGAAGCCAACTCCTACACCAAGAAGGAGCGGCTGACGCTGCAGCGCGAGCGCGACAAGCTCGACCGTTCGCTCGGCGGCATCAAGGACATGGGCGGTCTTCCCGACATGATCTTCGTAATCGACACCAACAAGGAAGACATCGCGATCCAGGAAGCGCAGCGGCTCAACATTCCCGTTGCCGCGATCGTCGACACCAATTCCGATCCCAAGGGCATCACCTATGTGGTGCCGGGCAATGACGACGCCGGCCGCGCCATCTCGCTGTATTGCGACCTGGTTGCGCGTGCCGTGATCGACGGCATTTCGCGTGCGCAGGGCGATTCCGGCATCGACGCCGGCGCTTCGGCAAAGCCCGTGCAGGAAGATCTGCCGGCGGCGACCACCGGCTTCCAGGGGCTGGCCGGCCCGCGCGGCCCGGCCGACGACCTCAAGAAGCTGCCCGGCGTGTCCGGCACGATCGAGAAGAAGTTCAACGATCTCGGCATCTTCCACTACTGGCAGCTCGCCGAACTCGATCACGACACCGCCCACAAGATCGGCGAAGAAGTCGGGCTTTCCAGCCGCGCCGACGCCTGGGTCGCCAAGGCCAAGGCGCTCACCGCGGAAGCGGAATAGTTCGACAGTCTCGGCGTGGCCGGCTTTCCGGCCACCGCCTCGTTTCTCTCAACTGACGTATATACCTGCGACGATGCCGGTGGGCTCTGGGGGCCGCGCCGCATCGGCCCCGACAGGCAAAAAGGACGTTCAACGATGGCTACGATCACCGCTGCGATGGTCAAGGATCTGCGCGAGTCAACCGGCGCGGGCATGATGGACTGCAAGGCCGCGCTCACCGAAACCGCCGGCGACATGACGGCGGCGCAGGACTGGCTGCGCAAGAAGGGCCTTTCGAAGGCGGCGAAGAAGGCTGGCCGCGTCGCCGCCGAAGGCCTGATCGGCGCCCTGACGTCGGGCAACAAGGGCGTCGTGGTCGAGGTGAACTCCGAGACGGATTTCGTCGCGCGCAACGAACAGTTCCAGGGTCTGGTCAAGATGATCGCGCAGGTCGCGCTCAAGGCCGGCTCCGACGTCGAAAAGATCCTGGCGGAACCGGTCGGCAGCGCCACCGTCGCGACCGCGATCTCGGACGCGATCGCCACCATCGGCGAGAACATGACGCTGCGCCGCGCGGCTTTGCTCGAAGTTGGACAGGGCGTGGTGTCCAGCTACGTCCACGGCGCGGTCATCGATGGCGCCGGCAAGATGGGCGTGCTGGTTGCGCTGGAGTCCGCCGGCAAGGCCGATGAGCTCGCCGCGCTGGGCCGCCAGCTTGCGATGCATGTCGCCGCCACCAATCCGCTGGCGCTGGATCCGTCCGGGCTCGATCCGGATACGGTCAAGCGCGAAAAGGACGTGCTGGCCGACAAGTTCCGCCAGCAGGGCAAGCCCGAGAACATGATCGAGAAGATCGTCGAGTCCGGCCTGAAGACCTACTACAAGGAAGTTTGCCTGCTCGAGCAGGCCTTCATCCACGACACCGGCAAGTCGGTGGCGCAGGCGGTGAAGGAGGCTGAGGGCAAGGTCGGGGGCCCCGTCAAGGTTGCCGGCTTTGTGCGCTATGCTCTGGGCGAGGGAATCGAGAAGCAGGAATCCGATTTCGCGGCCGAAGTCGCGGCAGCCAGCGGCAAGAAGTAACCGCCGGCCAGCGCTTTTCCGGCGCGGGCTGCGCCGGCAAGGCGGACCCGTGCCGGAGAAGAAAGCGAAACGCTAATGGCTGAGCCGGTCTATCGTCGCGTCGTGGTCAAGCTCTCGGGCGAGTATCTCGCTGGCTCGAATGCCTTCGGCATCGACCAGCCGACCGTGGACCGCGTGGCGGGCGACCTGATCGCCGCCCAGAAGCTCGGCATCGAAATTGCCGTCGTCGTCGGCGGCGGCAACATCGTTCGCGGCGTGGAGGTCTCCTCGCGCGGCGTGTCGCGCCCCACCGGCGACACCATGGGCATGCTGGCCACCATGATGAACTGCCTTGCGCTGGAGGCTGCCATCGAGCGCAAGGGCACGCCGGCGCGCACGCTGTCGGCCTTCGTCATGCCGGAAATTTCCGAGCTGTTCACCCGCAGTGCGGCGCACAAATATCTCGCCGAGGGGCGCATCGTCCTGCTCGGCGGCGGCACCGGCAATCCCTTCTTCACGACCGACACCACCGCCGTGCTGCGGGCGGCCGAAATCGGCGCCGGCGCCGTGCTCAAGGCCACCAATGTCGACGGCGTCTACAGCGCCGATCCCAAAAAGGACCCGTCGGCCAAGCGCTTTGACCGGTTGTCCCATTCACAGGCGATAGAAGGCGGCTACAAGGTCATGGATGCAACCGCATTCGCGCTTGCCCGCGAGACATCGCTGCCTATCATCGTATTCTCGATCGCCGAACCGGGTTCGATCGGCGCGGTCCTGCTTGGCAACGGCCACGGCACGATCGTCGCCGGCTGACCGGCGATTGCCGTTACAACCCCGATCGGGCGGCGGCGAATTGTAAAGGAGAGGGAGAGGGTTATGCCCACACCTGGTTTCGACATCAACGAAGTGAAGCGCCGCATGCAGGGTGCCACCCAATCGCTGAAGCACGAATTGGGGGGTCTTCGCACCGGCCGCGCGGCGTCCTCGATGCTGGAGCCGGTGCAGGTCGATGCCTATGGCAGCCATATGCCGCTGAACCAGGTCGCCACCATCAGCGTGCCCGAGCCGCGCCTGCTGTCCGTGCAGGTCTGGGACAAGGGGCTGGTCAAGGCCGTTGAAAAAGCGATTGTGGATTCGAACCTTGGCCTGACGCCGGCCACCGAGGGCACGGTGCTGCGCCTGCGGGTGCCGGAGCTCAATGCGGACCGCCGCAAGGAGCTGGTGAAGGTCGCGCACAAATATGCCGAAGCAGCCCGCGTGGCGGTCCGCCATGTACGGCGCGACGGGCTCGACACCGTCAAGAAGCTGGAAAAAAATCACGAAATCTCCGAGGACGACCAGGAGCGCCTTTCCCAAGACGTGCAGAAAGCGACCGACGGCACCATTGCCGAGATCGACGCGCTGCTCGCGGCTAAGGAAAAGGAAATACTGACGGTTTAGGTATTGTCCGATGACGAACGCCGCTGCTCCCGCAACCGATGGACCGGACCGCCCCGGCCATCCGCTCCATGTCGCCATCATCATGGACGGGAACGGCCGCTGGGCGGCCTCGCGCGGCCTGCCGCGCGCGGAAGGCCATCGTCGCGGCGTCGAGGCGCTGCGGCGCGTGGTGCGGGCCTCGCATGAGCTCGGCATCCTCTATCTGACCATCTTTTCGTTCAGCTCGGAAAACTGGTCGCGGCCGGCCACCGAGATCGGCGATCTGTTCGGCCTTCTGCGCCGCTTCATCCGCAACGATCTCGCCACGCTGCACCGTGACGGCGTGCGGGTGCGCGTGATCGGCGAGCGCACCGGGCTCGACAACGACATCTGCGCGATGCTGAACGAGGCCGAAGAGCTGACGCGCGACAATGCCAAGCTCAATCTCGTCGTCGCCTTCAACTACGGCTCGCGCCAGGAGATCGCGGGCGCTGCGCAGCGGCTGGCGCGCGAGGTTGCGGAGGGCAAGCGCGATCCGTCGTCGATCGACGCCGATACGCTCGGCCAGTATCTCGATGCGCCCGATATTCCCGATCCCGACCTGATCATCCGAACCAGCGGCGAACAGCGGCTGTCGAACTTCCTGATGTGGCAGGCGGCCTACAGCGAGCTCGTGTTCGTGCCGATCCACTGGCCCGATTTCGACAAGGCCGCGCTGGAAAGCGCCATCGCCGAATATGCCAGGCGCGAGCGCCGCTTCGGCGGGCTGGTTGCGAAAACCGGATCGTGACCGAGGGCGAGGCCGCACCGGCGGCGCCTGCCGAGCAGGGGTCGCACAATCTTCTGGTGCGGGTCCTTGCCGCGGTGGTGCTGGCGCCGCTTGCGCTCGCCATGGCCTGGTTTGGCGGATGGCCGTGGGCGCTGCTGGTGATGCTTGCCACCATCGGCCTCTATCTGGAATGGCTCGTGGTCGTCGGCCTCCTGCGCGAATGGCGTGCCAGCGTGCCGGGCGTCTCGGCACTGCTGATTTCCGGAATTTGCCTGATCGCAGGGCGGCTCGATGCTGCGCTGGTCGCTCTCGGGATCGGTTTAGTCGCCGTCGCATCGCTTGCGCCGCAGCGCCGCGGTTGGTGTGTCGCCGGATTTTTCTACGCCGCCGCCGCGGAAGCGTCCTCGGTGCTCGTCCGGCATGATCCCGTGAATGGATTTGCCGCGCTGTTCTTCCTGCTGCTGGTGGTATGGGCCTCCGACATCGGCGGTTATTTTGCCGGGCGGACGATCGGCGGCCCGAAGCTATGGCCGCGCGTCAGCCCGAAAAAGACCTGGGCGGGGGCGATCGGCGGCTTTGCCGGCAGCCTCGCCGTGGCGGGGGCATTTGCCGCCGCCGGAGCCGGAAAGGCCGCGCCCTTGCTGGCTTTAGCCGCGTTTCTGTCTGTGACCTCGCAGCTTGGTGATCTGTTCGAATCCGCGGTAAAGCGGCGCTTCGGCGTGAAGGATTCGAGCCACATCATCCCCGGCCATGGCGGGCTGATGGATCGCCTGGACGGGTTTGTCGCGGCGATATTCGTGGCGGCGATTTTAGGGTTCCTGCGTGGCGGCGCCGATGGCGTCGGCACCGGTCTTATGGTTTGGTGAGGTCATGAGCGCTGTTCCATTGCGTAACAACAAGGCCGCCGCATCAGCCGCGCGCAGCGTGACGGTGCTGGGCGCCACCGGCTCGATCGGCGACAGCACGATGGACCTGATCCGCGGCGCGCGCGACCGCTACCGCGTCGAGGCCCTGACCGCCAACGGCAACGTGCAGGCGCTCGCCAGGCTCGCCCGGGAATTCGACGCGCGCTTTGCCGCTGTGGCTGACCCCGCGCGGCTTGGCGAACTGAAGGAGGCGCTGGCCGGCACCCGTACCGAATGCGGGGCGGGCGAGAGCGCCATCATCGAAGCCGCCGCGCGTCCGGCCGACTGGGTGATGGCGGCGGTCAGCGGCGCAGCGGGATTGAAGCCGGCGCTCGCCGCGGTCGATCGCGGCGCGTCGGTCGCGCTGGCCAACAAGGAATGCCTGGTTTGCGCCGGCGATTTCTTCATGCAGCGCGCGGCCAAGGCCGGCGCCTGCATCCTGCCGGCGGACTCCGAGCACAATGCGCTGTTTCAGGCGCTGTCTTCGGGTAATCGCGAGGAATTGGTTCGCGTCGTCATCACCGCCTCGGGAGGCCCGTTCCGCACCTGGACTCCCGCCGATATCGAACGGGCGACGCTCGAGCAGGCGCTCAAGCATCCGAACTGGAGCATGGGCCAGAAGATCACGATCGATTCCGCGTCGATGATGAACAAGGGCCTCGAGGTGATCGAGGCCTCGTACCTGTTTGCCCTGACGCCGGACGAGATCGACGTGCTGGTGCATCCGCAATCGATCGTTCACGGCATGGTGGAATTCTCCGACCGCTCGGTCGTGGCGCAGCTCGGCATGCCCGACATGCGCATTCCGATTGCGCATTGCCTCGGATGGCCGGACCGCATCGTCGGGCCTTCGGCGAAACTCGACCTCGCCAAGATCGGGCAGCTCACGTTCGAAGCACCCGATTTTGAGCGGTTCCCGGCATTGCGGCTGGCCTACGAAGCGCTACGTACCGGACGGGGCGCGACCACGGTCTACAACGCGTCAAACGAGATTGCCGTTGCCGCCTTTGTCGCAGGCAAGATCCGGTTTGGCGGGATCGCGCGTCTCGTCGAGGCCACGCTGAACGACTGGATTCGCACCGGGAATCGCGCCCCGCTGACGTCGGCGGACGATGCGATTTCCATTGACCATATCGCGAGAAATAAGGCTGCCGCCCTATTGCCTCAAATTGCCTTAAAGGCATCCTAGAGGATTGGGGACAGGGCCTTCGGCCCTCGTCGAGGGGAACTGGATGTCTGATCTTTTTCTGAATAGTTTCAATACGCTGGGCCACGGGCTCGTTGGCTACATCATCCCCTTCCTGTTCGTGCTCACGATCGTCGTGTTCTTCCATGAGCTCGGCCACTTCCTGGTCGCGCGCTGGGCTGGCGTAAAGGTGCTGACGTTCTCGCTCGGCTTCGGGCCCGAACTGGTCGGCTTCAACGACCGCCATGGCACGCGCTGGAAGATCTCGGCGATCCCGCTCGGCGGCTATGTGAAGTTCTTCGGCGACGACACGGAGGCATCGACGCCGTCGACCGAAAAGCTCGCCAACATGACGGCGGAAGAGCGCGCGGGAAGCTTCCATCACAAGAAGGTCGGGCCGCGCGCGGCCATCGTCGCTGCGGGTCCGATTGCGAATTTCCTGCTCGCCATCGTGATTTTTGCCTGCCTGTTCACGTTCTTCGGCAAACCGAACACCAGTGCGCGCGTCGACAAGGTCGAGGCGGGCAGTGCGGCGGCTGCGGCCGGCTTCCAGCCCGGAGACGTCGTGACCGCCATCGACGGCAAGTCGATTTCGAACTTCATGGACATGCAGCGCTATGTCAGCATGCGCGCCGGCGACAAGCTGACATTCACCGTCAAGCGGGGCGACACCACCGTTGAGCTGGTGGGAACGCCGCAACTTCGCGAGACCAAGGATCCGTTCGGCAATGTCCACAAGACCGGCGTGCTGGGTCTGACGCGCGAGACCGCTGCGGGCGAAGCCACCACCGAACGGGTCGATCCGGCCACCGCCCTCTGGCTCGGGGTCAAGGAAACCTGGGTCATCGTCGACCAAACCCTGTCCTATGTCGGCGCCATCTTCCGTGGCCGGGCGAGCGCAGACCAGATCGGCGGCCCGATTCGAATCGCCCAGATCTCCGGCCAGGTCGCGACGCTTGGAATCATCCCGCTGCTGCACCTGGCGGCCGTGCTGTCGGTCTCGATCGGCCTGCTGAACTTGTTTCCGGTGCCGCTGCTGGATGGCGGTCACCTTATGTTCTATGCAGCCGAGGTGGTGCGTGGCCGGCCGCTGTCGGACCGGGCCCAGGAATATGGCTTCCGGGTAGGGCTGGTTTTAGTCCTGATGTTAATGGTTTTCGCGTTTTACAATGACTTCCACCAGGTTCCCTTCCTCAAGAATCTGTTCGGCTGACGGGTGCGGTGCGGGGGCTCTCACGACGAGGGCTTTTTTGTGACGTTGCCATTGGGCAACGCGTTGGAATGAAAATGGAATTGCGCTGCGCCTGAGCGTTTGCCCCCCCGGCAAAATTGGCTACAAGCAGCGCAACAGGTTGGGAATCTGTCAGTCCTTGGGGGGTCATGGGGCTGACAACTGAATGACAAGGGCGCGTGGCGCATGAAGTTTGGAATGCGAGTACGGGGGGGCCTGCTGGCCGCCCTGGTCATGTTCGCCGTGCCGGTTGCCGCCACGCTGACGACGCTTGCCGCGTCTCCGGCGGCCGCCCAAACGACGGCATCGATCGTTGTCGAGGGCAACCGCCGCGTCGAAGTCGAAACGATTCGCTCCTATTTCCGCCCCGGTCCCGGCGGCCGTCTCGGCCAGGCCCAGATCGACGACGGCCTCAAGGCCCTGATCGAAACCGGCCTTTTCCAGGACGTCCGCATCACGCCCCGGGGCAGCCAGATCGTCGTGACCGTGGTCGAAAACCCGGTGATCGGCCGCATCGCCTTCGAGGGCAACAAGAAGGTCAAGGACGAGCAGCTCTCGGCCGAAATCCAGTCCAAGCCGCGCGGCACCTTCTCGCGCCCGATGGTGCAGTCGGACGCGCAGCGCATCGCCGAAATCTACCGCCGCTCCGGCCGCTATGACGTCCGCGTCAACCCTGAAATCATCGAGCAGCCGAACAACCGCGTCGATCTCATCTTCACCGTTACCGAAGGCTCCAAGACCGGAGTGCGGTCGATCGATTTCGTCGGCAACGTCGCCTATTCGTCCTATCGCCTGCGCGACATCATCAAGACCCGCGAATCGAACCTTCTGAGCTTCCTCGGAGGCGCCGACGTCTATGATCCGGACCGCGTCGAGGCGGACCGCGACCTGATTCGCCGCTTCTACCTCAAGAACGGTTATGCCGACGTGCAGGTGGTCGCGGCAATGACCGAGTACGATCCGGAAAAGAAGGGCTTTCTGGTCACTTTCAAGATCGAGGAAGGCCAGCAATATCGCGTCGCCTCGGTGAACTACGTCTCGTCGATCCCGAACTTCGACGCCAACGTGCTGCGCAGCTGGTCGCGCGTCAGCGTCGGCGGCACCTACAACGCCGAAGCGCTGGAGAAATCGATCGAGGAAATGCAGATCGAGGCCTCGCGCCGCGGCTACGCCTTCGCCGTGGTGCGTCCGCGCGGCGACCGCAATTTCGAGGCCCACACCGTTTCGATCACCTTCGCCGTCGACGAGGGTCCGCGCACTTACATCGAGCGCATCAACATCCGCGGCAACACCCGCACCCGCGACTACGTGATTCGCCGCGAGTTCGACCTGTCCGAGGGCGACGCCTACAACCGCGCGCTGGTCGACCGCGCCGAGCGCCGCCTGAAGAATCTCGACTTCTTCAAGAGCGTGAAGATCGTCACCGAACCCGGCTCGTCGAGCGACCGCGTCATCCTGATCGTCGATCTCGAGGAGAAATCCACCGGCGACTTCTCGGTCTCGGGCGGCTACTCCACGACCGACGGTGCGCTCGCCGAAGTCAGCGTCTCCGAGCGCAACTTCCTCGGCCGCGGCCTGTTCGCCAAGGCGTCGGTCACCTACGGCCAGTACGCGCGCGGCTATTCGCTCTCGTTCGTCGAGCCGTATCTGCTCGACTACCGCGTGGCGCTGGGTCTGGACCTCTATCAGCGCGAGCAGCTCGCCAACAGCTACATCGCCTACGGGACCAAGACCTTCGGCTTCAGCCCGCGGCTCGGCTTCAGCCTGCGCGAGGATCTGTCGCTGCAGCTGCGCTACTCGATCTATCAGCAGGAAATCCAGCTGCCGGACGCGCTGCGGAACTGTAACAACATCATCGGCGGGAACGGGATTCTCGCTTTCAATCCGACCCCTTCCTTCGCGAACCTGAATGGATACCCGAACGGTTCGACCCAATTCGGCGCCACCGATACGTCCGGCATCGGCCTGTGGTGCTACAGCGATGGCGAAGCCTCGCTGCCGGTGCGCAAGGAATTGCAGAGCGGCAAGGTCCTGACCTCGGCGCTCGGCTACTCGCTGAACTACAACACGCTCGACAACAACAGGAACCCGACCGACGGTCTGCTCATCGACTTCCGGCAGGATTTCGCCGGCGTCGGCGGCGACGTGACCTACCTCAAGAGCGCGGCGGACCTGAAGTACTACACCCCGCTGGTTGCCGATATCGTCGGCCTGATCCACCTGCAGGGCGGCATGCTGAACAAGCTCGGCTCCGATCTGCGCATGCTCGATCACTTCCAGATGGGCCCGAACCTCGTCCGCGGCTTCGCGCCGAACGGCATTGGCCCGCGGGCGATCAATCCCTACGGCTCGATGGACGCGCTCGGCGGCACCAAATACTGGGGCGCTTCGTTCGAACTGCAGATGCCGTTCTGGTTCCTGCCCAAGGAAGTCGGTCTGAAGGGCTCGGTCTATGCCGATGCCGGCGGCCTGTTTGACTATCAGGGACCGACGACCTGGGCCTTCACCGGCGAAACCACGACGCCGTTCGGACAGCGCGGAGGCAACTCCAACTGTGCCGCGCCGACCGTCACGCCGCCGACGCCGGGCACCTGTACGGGCCTCGTCTATGATGACGGCCGGACTGTCCGCACCTCGGTCGGCGTGGGCCTGATCTGGGCGTCGCCGTTCGGTCCGCTCCGCTTCGATTACGCCGTTCCGCTCACCAAGGGCGCCTACGACCGCGTCCAGCAGTTCAAGTTCGGCGGCGGCACGTCTTTCTAAGAGGACTTTGGTGTGATTGGGTACGCCCGGCGCAAGCGGGCGTACCAGGTAGCCGCGGCCGGAACGCGGCTTTAAAACCCCGGCAACGGGGCTCTGGTGCGGTCATTTGCCTGATCGCGACGGGTGATATGGCGCAGCCGACATTCTTCAAAGAACCTTCTCCGACAATGCTGGCGGATGTCGCAGCGCTGGCCAAGGCCACGCTGGTCGATCCATCGCGCGGCGGCCTCGAAATCCGCGGCCTCGCTTCGCTGGATGAAGCCGGCCCGCGCCATCTGACGTTCTTCGATAATCTGAAATATGCCGACCAGCTCGCCGCCACCCATGCCGGCGCGTGCCTTGTCAGCGACCGCTTTGCCGCACGCGTGCCGCCCCATGTTGCCGTTCTGAAGGCCGCCCAGCCGTTCCGCGCTTTCGTGCGCATCGCGCGGCAATGGCACGGCGATGCGCTGCGCCCGCAATCCTGGGTCGGCAATGAGGGTATCGCGCCGTCCGCCATCATCGATCCGACGGCGCGCCTGGAAGACGGCGTGGTGGTCGATCCGCTGGCGGTGATCGGCCCCGGTGTCGAGATCGGCGCGGGCACCGTGATCGGCGCGGCGGCGGTGATCGGCCCCGGGGTGAAGATCGGCCGTGACTGCAATGTCGGCGCACACACGGCCATCCAGGCCGCGCTGATCGGCAACAACGTGCTGATCCATCCAGGCTGCAGCATCGGCCAGGACGGCTACGGCTTCGTGTTTTTCGGCCCCGAAGGGCATCTGAAGGTGCCGCAGACCGGGCGCGTCCTGATCCAGAACGATGTCGAGGTCGGCGCCGGCACCACCATCGACCGCGGCAGCCTGCGCGATACGGTAATCGGCGAGGGCACCAAAATCGACAACCAGGTGCAGATCGGCCACAATGTGACCATCGGCAGGCATTGCCTGCTCGCGGCCCAGATCGGGCTCGCCGGCAGCCTGACGATCGGCGACAACGTGGCGCTCGGCGCCAAAGTGGGGATCAACAATCACCTGAAGATCGGCGATGGAGCCCAGGTCACGGCGATGAGCGCGGTGAAGGATGACATTCCTCCCAACGGGCGTTGGGGCGGTCACTTCGCCAAGCCGACCAAGCAATGGTTCCGGGAAATCATCGCAGTCGAGCGCCTGGTGCGCGACGGCCAGGCCGATCCGAAGGGCGAGGGGCAGGAGTAAATGGAGGAATCACCGGTCAGGTTCGATGTCGTCGGCATCGAGGACATCCTGAAAACGCTGCCGCACCGCTATCCGATGCTGTTGATCGACAGGGTCGTCAACATTCGGGCCGATTACAGCGGCATCGGCATGAAGAACGTCACCTTCAACGAACCGTGCTTCCTCGGACATTTCCCCGAGCGCCCGGTCTATCCCGGCGTGATGATGATCGAGGCGATGGCGCAGACCGCCGGCGTGATCGGCATCAAGTCGGTCGAAGGCACCGAGAAGCCGCGCGCGGTGTATTTTCTCACCATCGACAAGTGCAAGTTCCGCAAACCCGTCATCCCCGGCGACACCGTCGAGTATCACATGCGTTCGATCGGACGGCGCAAGACGATGTGGTGGTTTCATGGTGACGCCAAGGTCAACGGCCAGGTGGTGGCGGAAGCCGATGTCGGCGCCATGCTGACCGACTGAGCAAGATGAAGAAGATCGATCCGACCGCACGTATCGAGGACGGCGCCGTCATCGGAGACGGCAGCACCATCGGGCCGTATTGCATTGTTGGCCGGAACGCCGTCATCGGCATTGATTGCGTGCTGACTTCCCACGTGACGGTCAGCGGCCATACCACGATCGGCGACAAGTGCACCATCTCGCCGTTTGCCGCGCTCGGCGGTCCGCCGCAGGATCTGAGCTACCGGGGCGAGCCGACGCGGCTTCAGATCGGCAGCGGCTGCACCATCCGCGAGGGCGTGACGATGAATGTCGGCACGATCAAGGGCGGGGGGCTGACCCGGGTCGGCGACCGCGGCTTCTTCATGAACAACAGCCATGTCGGTCATGACTGCACCGTCGGCAATGACGTGATCTTCGCGACCTCGGCGACGCTGGGCGGACACTGCCAGATCGGCGACTTCGTCTATATCGGCGGGCTTTCGGCGGTGCATCAGTTCACCCGCGTCGGCCCGCAGGTGATGATCGGCGGCGTCTGCGGCGTGCGCGGCGACATCATTCCGTTCGGCCTTGCCAACGGCCAGCATGCCGTGCTCGATGGCCTGAACCTCATCGGCATGAAGCGCCGCAAGTTCACCAAGCAGCGCCTCGCCACCGTGCGCGCCTTCTACCAAAAGCTGTTTCACGGCCCCGGCATTTTTGCCGAGCGTCTTGCGGCGGCGCAGCCGATGGCGGCGGAGGATCCGGCGATTGCGGAGATTCTGACGTTCATCGCGCAGGCCAAGCATCGCGCGCTCTGCCTGCCGGCAGCCAACTGAACCCAGGGGCAGCCGCAGACATGACATCAGCGGCGACAAACCTCTCTTCGCCGGTCGGCGTGATCGCGGGCGGCGGCACCATGCCGTTCGCCGTGGTGGAGTCGCTTGCGGGGCGCGGCATTGCGGCCGTGATCTTTGCGCTGCGCGGCGTGTGCGACCCCGCGGCAGTGGCGCGCTTCCGCCATCACTGGATTTCGGTCGGCCAGATCGGCAAGGCGACAAAGCTGTTTCGCAGCGAAGGCTGCCGCGACCTCATCTTCATCGGCAGCCTGGCGCGGCCGGCATTGTCCGACATCCGGCTCGACTGGGGCACCCTGCGCGTGATGGGCAATGTGATGGCGGCGTTTCGCGGCGGCGACGATCATCTGTTGTCGGGCATCGGCCGCATCTTCGAGCAGCGCGGCTTTCGCATGATCGGCATCAAGGATGCCGCGCCGGACCTGTTGATGCCGACAGGATGCATCACCCGCGCCATGCCGGATGCCGCTGCAGCGGCCGACATCGCGCGGGGCGCCGAGGTGCTGGCGGCGCTCGGCCCGTTCGACATCGGCCAGGCGGCGGTCGTGATCGACGGCCATGTGGTGGCGGTCGAGGACATCGAGGGAACGGACGGGCTGCTGGCGCGCGTGGCGCGGCTGCGCGGCGAGGGGCGCATCCGCGCCAAGGCAGGCCGCGGCGTGCTGGTGAAGGCCCCCAAGAGCGGCCAGGACCTGCGCTACGACCTTCCGACCGTCGGCCCGCGAACCGTCGAGGCCGCCGCCGCCGCGGGCCTCGCTGGCCTGGCGGCCGCCGCCGAGAATACCCTTGCGGCCGAGCCGCAGGCCATGATCGAGGCGGCCGACAAGGCCGGTTTCTTCGTCACGGGAGTGGTGGCGTGAACACGCTGCGGACGAGCCCGGGGCGAAAGATTTTCCTGATCGCGACGGAGGAATCCGGCGACCGTCTCGGCGCCAATCTGATGAAGGTACTGCGTCAGCGCCTCGGCGGCGCGGTGCAATTCGAAGGCGTCGGCGGCCGCGCCATGGCGATCGAGGGCCTGGTGTCGCGCTTCCCGATCGAGGAACTCTCGATCATCGGGCTCGCCGCCGTGGTCCGGCAACTGCCGATGATCCTGCGGCGCATCCGCGAGACCGCGGATGCCGTGATTGCAGCTGCGCCCGATATCCTCGTCATCATCGACAGCCCCGACTTCACCCATCGCGTCGCCAGGCGCGTGCGCGCGGCGGCGCCACGGATTCCGATCGTGGACTATGTCTCGCCGACGGTGTGGGCCTGGCGGCCGGGTCGGGCGCGGGCGATGAAGCCTTACGTCGACCACGTGCTGGCGCTGCTGCCGTTCGAGCCAAAGGCCTACGAAGACCTGCACGGTCCACCCTGCAGCTATGTCGGCCATCCCCTGACCGAGCAGACCGGCCAGCTTCGCCCCAACGCGCAGGAGCAGGCGCGGCGCGAGGGCAAGCCGCCGGTGCTGCTGATCCTGCCCGGCAGCCGCCGCAGCGAGATCAAGCACCACATGACGGCGTTCGGCATGACGCTGACGCGGCTGCAGGCCGAAGGCGTCGCCTTCGAGGCGGTGCTGCCGACCATGCCGCATCTCGAAGGCGCCATCGCCGCCGCGCTGAAATTCTGGAAGGTGCAGCCGCGCGTCGTCATCGGTGAGGAGGAAAAGCGCGCCGCCTTCCGCATCGCCCACGCCGCTCTCGCCAAGTCCGGCACCGTGACGCTGGAGCTGGCGCTGGCGGGCGTGCCGATGGTCACGGCCTACCGCACCGGCGCGATGGAAGCCTTTATCCTGCGGCGGGCGATCAAGGTGAACTCGGTGATCCTCGCCAATCTCGTGGTCGGCGAAAACGTCGTGCCGGAATTCTTGCAGGAGAACTGCCGTTCGGAACAGCTGATGCCGGCGCTGCGCGACGTCCTCGGCGATACGGCGCTGCGCCGCAAGCAGGTCGAAGCCTTTGCCCGCATCGATTCCATCATGTCGACCGGCAACCAGCCGCCGAGCGTCCGCGCCGCCGAGATCGTGCTGGCGACGATGCGCAAGGCCCGCGCGCCGGCGTAATCCCGAAAAAGCAAAAGCCGGATGCGGCGACCGCATCCGGCTTCTTGTTGGTCGAAGCGCCGCTTACTTGCGCTTGTCCGGCATCACGTAATCGCGGCGGCCGACGCCGGTATAGAGCTGGCGCGGACGGCCGATCTTCTGCTGCGGATCCTCGATCATCTCGCTCCACTGGCTGATCCAGCCGACGGTGCGGGCGACCGCGAACAGCACGGTGAACATCGAGGTCGGGAAGCCCATCGCCTTCAGCGTGATGCCCGAATAGAAATCGACATTCGGGTAGAGCTTGCGGTCGATGAAATAGGGATCGCTCAGCGCGATCTTTTCCAGCTCCAGCGCGACCTTCAGCATCGGGTCGTCGCCGTGGCCGGTCTCCTTCAGCACGGCGTGACACATCTTCTGCATGATCTTGGCGCGCGGATCGTAGTTCTTGTAGACGCGGTGGCCAAAGCCCATCAGGCGGACTTCCGAGTTCTTGTCCTTCACCTTGGCGATGAAGTCCGGAATCTTGTCGACGGTGCCGATCTCGGACAGCATCGCCAGCGCCGCTTCGTTGGCGCCGCCATGCGCCGGGCCCCACAGGCAGGCGATGCCGGCGGCGATACAGGCGAACGGGTTGGCGCCGGACGAGCCGGCGATGCGCACGGTCGAGGTCGAGGCGTTCTGCTCGTGGTCGGCGTGCAGGATGAAGATCTTGTCCAGCGCGTCCGCCAGCACCGGGTTCATCTTGTAGTCCTCGCAGGGCACCGCGAAGCACATGTGCAGGAAGTTCTCGGCAAAGGAGAGCGAGTTCTTCGGGTACATGAAGGGCTGGCCGATCGTGTACTTGTACGCCATCGCCGCCAGCGTAGGCACCTTCGCGATCATCCGCATCGAGGCGATCATGCGCTGCTTCGGATCGTTGATGTCCGTCGAGTCGTGGTAGAACGCGGCCAGCGCGCCGACGGCCGCGACCATGATCGCCATCGGATGGGCGTCGCGTCGGAAGCCCTGGAAGAAGCGGGCCATCTGCTCGTGCACCATCGTGTGATGGATCACGCGGCTGTCGAAATCTTCCTTCTGTGCCTTGGTCGGCAGTTCCCCGTACAGCAGCAGGTAGCAGGTCTCCAGGAAATCGCCGTGCTCGGCGAGCTGTTCGATCGGGTAGCCGCGGTATTCGAGGATGCCGGCGTCGCCGTCGATATACGTGATCTTGGACTGGCAGCTTCCGGTCGAGGTGAAGCCCGGGTCGTAGGTGAACATGCCAGCCTGGGCGTACAGCTTGGCGATGTCGATAACGTCAGGCCCGACGGTGCCGCTCAGGATCGGGAAATCGTAGGTCTTGTTGCCGATCGTGAGTGTTGCAGTCTTGCTGGATTTTGCGTCCATCGTGTGGTCCCCGATGAGATCGTTGCGAAAACCGGGCTGCTGGATGCTTTCTACAGGAGAAAGCGAGGCAGGGCCTGATCGTTGGGAAGGCTGGCGAAATGGGTATCTTATTGCCCATTGCGCTGCAAGATGGATGCAAGTAGGGGGCCCGCCTGCAGCGTTCAGGCGGACTGATCGGCCAGCCGGGCGAGACATTCCTCGCGCCCCAATACCGCCAGGACCTCGAAGATGCCCGGCGAGGTCGTGCGCCCCGTCAGCGCCGCGCGCAGCGGCTGGGCGACCGCCCCGAGCTTTAGGTTATTCTGTTCGGCGAAATTCCGCATGGCTTCCTCGGTGGTCGCCGCCCCCCAGGGCGAAACCGCCTCCAGCGCGCTTCGCAGCTTTGTGATCAGCGCGCGGTTCTCGTCGGTGAGGAGCGCCTGCGCCTTCGCCTCGATCTCAAGCGGCCGGTCGGCAAAGATGAAGTAGGACCCGGCGATCAGCTCGAGCAGCGTCTTGGCGCGCTCCTTCAGGCTCGGCATCGCCTGCAAGAGCTGGGCGCGGGTCGTGTCGTCGAGCTTGGCCTTCAACGCAGCGCCTTCGGGAACGTAGTCCAGCACGTCCTCGAACATCTTTACCAGCGCCTGGTCGTCGGCCTGGCGGATGTAATGCCCGTTGAGGTTTTCCAGCTTGGCGAAATCGAAGCGGGCGGCGGAGCGGCCGATGCCGGAGAGATCGAAGGCGTCGACCATCTCCTGGGTGGAGAAGATCTCCTGGTCGCCATGGCTCCAGCCCAGCCGCACCAGGTAGTTCCGCAGCGCCGCCGGCAGATAGCCCATGGCGCGGTAGGCATCGACGCCGAGCGCGCCGTGGCGCTTGGACAGCTTCGAGCCGTCCGCCCCGTGGATCAGCGGGATATGCGACATGCTGGGGATGTCCCAGCCCAGCGCATCGTAAATCTGCTTCTGGCGCGCGGCGTTGATCAGATGGTCGTCGCCGCGGATGACGTGGGTGACACCCATGTCGTGGTCGTCGACCACAACGGCCAGCATGTAGGTCGGCGTGCCGTCGCCGCGCAGCAGCACGAGGTCGTCGAGATTTTCGTTCTGCCAGACCACGCGGCCCTGTACCTGGTCCTCGATCACGGTCTCCCCGGTCAGGGGCGCCTTTAGGCGAATGGTCGGCTTGACGCCGGACGGCGCCGTCGCGGCATCGCGGTCCCGCCACATGCCGTCGTAAAGCCGCGTGCGGCCCTCGGCGCGCGCCTTCTCGCGCATGGCAGTGAGCTCTTCCGATGTGGCGTAGCAATGATAGGCCTTGCCGTCGGCGAGCAGCTGCTCGGCGACCTCGCGGTGTCGGGCGGCGCGGCTGAACTGATAGATGACATCGCCGTCCCAGCCCAGCTCCAGCCATTTCAGCCCGTCGAGGATCGCCGCGATCGCGGCCTCGGTCGAACGCTCGCGGTCGGTGTCCTCGATTCGCAGCAGCATCTTGCCGCCGTGCTTCCTGGCGTAGAGCCAGTTGAACAGCGCGGTGCGGGCACCTCCGATGTGGAGGAAGCCGGTCGGCGAGGGCGCAAAGCGGGTGACGATGGGCGTGGTCATCAGGGGCTGGTCGGGAGCGGCTCGTATGCGAAAAGAAGCGGTGGTGTATAGCAGGAACCCGGCATAACTAAAGCCTCGGCCTGAGGCAAACGGGCTTGGCGGCCGGGGGCGAATTTGGCAGAAGGGCCGCCAGAAATCAGGAACTTGTTAATGACGACAGAACCGGTGACGGCCGAGGCAGGGCGCGACTTCATTCGCGATATCGTCAAGGCCGATCTCGACTCCAAGAAGCACACGGCGGTGGTGACCCGGTTCCCGCCGGAGCCGAACGGCTACCTGCATATCGGGCACGCCAAGTCGATCGCGCTCAATTTCGGTATCGCGCAGGAATTCGCCGGCAAGTGCCACCTGCGCTTCGACGACACCAACCCGACCAGGGAAGAGCAGGAATATATCGATGCCATCCAGGCCGACGTGCACTGGCTCGGCTTCGACTGGGGCAACAACCTGTTCTATGCCTCCGACTACTTCGAGCGGCTCTATGAATGGGCGGAAGGCCTGATCAAGGCCGGGCTCGCCTATGTCGATGACCAGTCGCAGGAAGAAATCCGCGTCAGCCGCGGCACGCTGACCGAGCCAGGCAAGAACTCGCCGTTCCGCGAGCGGTCGGTCGAGGAGAACCTCGACTTGTTCGGCCGCATGCGCAAGGGCGAATTCCCCAACGGCGCGCGCGTGCTGCGGGCGAAGATCGACATGGCCGCGGGCAACATCAATCTGCGCGACCCCGTGCTGTACCGCATCCTGCATGCGCATCACCCGCGCACCGGCGACAAATGGTGCATCTATCCGAGCTACGACTATGCCCATGGCCAGTCGGACGCCATCGAAGGCATCACGCATTCGATCTGCACGCTCGAGTTCGAGGATCACCGCCCGCTGTATGACTGGCTGCTCGACAAGCTGCCGGTGCCGTCCAGGCCGCACCAGTACGAGTTCGCGCGGCTGAACCTGACCTACACGCTGCTGTCCAAGCGCGTGCTGACCCAGCTGGTGCGCGATGGCCACGTCGCTGGCTGGGACGATCCGCGCATGCCGACCATCGCGGGCCTCAAGCGGCGCGGCGTGCCGCCGGCGGCAATCCGCGAATTCATCAAGCGCATCGGTGTGGCGAAAGCCAACAGCGTGGTCGATGTCGGCATGCTGGAATTCTGCATCCGCGAGGAGTTGAATCGCGTCTCGCAGCGGCGCATGGCGGTGCTGCGGCCGCTCAAGGTGGTGATCGAGAACTATCCGGAAGGCCAGGTCGAGGAACTCGAGGCCATCAACCACCCCGACGATCCCGCCGCCGGCATCCGCAAGATCAAGTTCGGCCGCGAGCTCTATATCGAGCAGGACGATTTCATGGAGAACCCGCCGAAGAAGTTCTTCCGGCTGTCTCCCGGCAACGAGGTGCGCCTGCGCTACGCTTATTTCGTCAAGTGCACCGGCGTCGTCAAGAACGATGCAGGCGAAGTCGTTGAGTTGCGCTGCACTTACGATCCCGCGACCAAGGGCGGCAATGCCCCCGATGGCCGCAAGGTCAAGGCGACCATGCACTGGCTCTCCGCGCAGGATTCCGTTGCGGCGGAAATCCGCATCTACAACCAGCTGTTCTCCAATCCGAACCCGGACGCCGGCAACTTTGCCGCCGACCTCAATCCGCAGTCGCTGGAAATCCTGAAGGGCGCGCGGATCGAGCCGGCGATTGCGTTAGGCAATTCGTCCGAGCCGGTGCAGTTCGAGCGCCAGGGCTATTTTGTCCGCGACCGGGATTCGACCGCCGAACGCCCGGTGTTCAACCGCACCATCGGCCTGCGTGATACCTTTGCGAAGGAAGTCGGCGGGAAGGGCTGAGGAATATGGGAAGCGCGTCGGACGACATTGCAGCCGGCATCATTGCAAATTGGTCGGCGGCCTTCGCGAATCTCGACGCCGACGCGCTGTCCTCGCTCTATTCCAAGCATGCGCTGTTTTACGGCTCGAACCCGACGCTCTACCGCGGCCGCGACGGCGTGAAGTCCTACTTCGCGGGCCTGCCGCACTGGGATTCGAAGAGCGTCGCCTTCACCGACGTGTCGACCGATTCCGCCGGCCCCGATCTGGTAAACATGGCCGGCACCGCGAATTTCTCCGTCGACGGCTCGCCGCTGACGGTGAAGATCACCTGGGTCATCATTCGCGAGGAAGGCGACTGGAAAATCGTCAGCCATCACGTCTCGTCGAAAGCCCCGTTGATCGATCAGGCGAAGTAAAGTTCGCCCGTCCAGTTTCTCCATCCGTTCCCGTTTCTGCACATTTCGCCTTCCGGTAGCCTTGTGACCTCGACGGTATCACAGGGTGAAGTGGCGTGGCGGAGCAGGGGGAAACGCCGGGTGGCAGAAGGGGCTATGCCGGGACGTGGCCGCCGCGGGCTGCCACAGCCGCGCAGGCCGGTGGTTACGCGCCCGCGGATTTCCGGGCGTGGTCATCCCTGGTCGAGAAGCTGCGCGGCTGGGCGCGCGCGGAAGCGGGCGCCGGGCGATTGCTGCCGTGGGTACCGGTGGCGTTCGGCACCGGCATCGCCTGCTATTTTGCCGCCGATCATGAGCCGCTGCTTTCCGCCGCCGCCCTCGTCGCCATCGCGCTTTGCGTGGCGGCCTTCCTGCTGCGGCGGCACAGGGCTTTTCCGGTTGCCGTCATGCTCGCGGCGGCTGCCGCCGGCTTTGCAATGGCGACCTGGAAGACGGCGCGCATTGGCCACGCGGTGCTGGCGCAGCCGATTTACTCCGCAGCGATCACCGGCTTCGTCGAGACGCGCGATATCCGCGAGCGCACCGACCGCTTCGTGCTGCGGGTGGTATCGATGGAGAGCCCGCGCAGCCAGATCAAGCTGGAGCGGGTGCGGCTGTCGGTGAAGAAGGGCACGGCGCCCGCGGTCGGCAGCTTTGTCGAGTTGAAAGCGCGGCTGCTGCCGCCAATGTCGCCGTCGCGGCCGGGCAGTTACGATTTCGGCCGCGACATGTATTTCCAGCGCATCGGTGCCTCCGGCTTCGTGATGGGTTCGATCAAGGCGGTCGAGCCGCCTGACCGCGGCGGCATCGCCTTGCGCTATGCGGCGTTCATGCAGGGCCTGCGGGATGCCATCGATGCGCGCATCGGCAACGTGCTTGATGGCGACAATCGCGCGATCGCCACCGCGCTGCTGACCGGCCGGCGCGATGCGATCTCGGCGCCCGTCAACGACGCGATGTTCATCTCGGGCCTCGGCCACGTGCTGTCGATCTCCGGCTACCACATGGCCGTCGTCGCCGGCATCGTGTTCTTTGCGATCCGCGCGCTGCTGGCACTGGCGCCATCGCTCACCGTCTCATTCCCGATCAAGAAATGGTCCGCTGTCGGCGCGCTGCTGGCGGCGGCGTTCTATCTCCTGCTCTCGGGCGCGGAGGTCGCAACGCAAAGATCCTTCCTGATGACAGCGGTGGTGCTGATCGCGGTGATGGTCGACCGCCGCGCCATCACCTTCCGCACGCTGGCGGTAGCCGCCCTGGTCGTGCTGGCGATCGCGCCGGAAGCGCTGGTGCATCCGAGTTTCCAGATGTCGTTTGCGGCGACGCTGGGCCTCGTCGCGCTGGTGCAGATCGGCATGCCGCAGTTGTTCGCGGCGCCCGACAATTCCACCACCGCGCGCGTGGCGCTGTGGGGCGGGCGCGAATTCGTCATGCTGCTGCTGGCCTCGCTGGTCGCGGGCCTTGCCACGATGCCTTACGCGGCCTTCCATTTCCACCGCGTCACGCCTTTCGGGCTGATCGCAAATCTCGCGGCCATGCCGGTGGTTTCGGCGGTGGTGATGCCGGCTGGTTTGCTCGGGCTCGCCGCCATGCCGTTCGGCTTCGACGGTTTCTTTTGGTGGCTGATGGGCATCGGCATCGACTGGATGATTGGAGTTGCGCGATGGGTGGCCGCTCTTCCCGGCGCGGTCGGCCGCATGGCCGCGTTCGGCATCGGCCCCCTGATTGTGGCGAGCCTCGGCATCATCCTCTTGGGCCTGTTGCGCACGCCGCTGCGCTGGAGCGGGGCGGGGGTGCTGCTGCTTGCCATTGTCTGGGCTGTCGGCGCGCCGCGGCCGGATATCCTGATCTCGGGCGACGGCCGCAACGTCGCTGTGCGCGGCAATGACGGAAGGCTGCACCTGATGCGCAGCGGCAAGGACGCGTTCGCCGTCAGGGAGTGGCTCGCGGCCGATGCCGATGCGCGGAGCGCTGCGGATGCCTCGCTGGGCGATGGCGTGTCCTGCGATGCGGCAGGCTGCGTGACAATGGCTGCCGGCGGCGCCCTGGTGGCGCTCAGCCTGCGGCCCGAGGCCATCGCGGACGATTGCGAACGCGTCGCCGTCATCGTCACGGCGCGCCAGGTGCCCTCGTCCTGCCGGGCATCGGTGATCGACGGGCAGCGACTGCAGCGGCAGGGCGCGCTGACGCTGCGCCGGACAGGCGGCGGATTTTCGATCAGTGCCGTCAAGCCGCGCGGCATCGACCGGCCGTGGTCGCCGTCCGCGGGCGGCGACTCCAGTGAGGGCGATACGGCGCTCGCCGTGCCGCGTCCCGCCCGCAGGGCGGTGGACGCGACGCCATCGGAAGCCGATCTGCAGGCCGACGAGTAAGGCTCAGCTGGCGATGATCGGGCGCGGAGCGGGCCGCTCGCTGTCGATCTTCTTGCTCTGGTGCTGGCCGTCCTTGACCGGAAGCTGCAGCACGCTGACGCGCTGGCCTTCGCAGAGCTGGGTCACCAGCACGAATGTCCCGTCGGGGAATTCGACCGCGTCATGGTGCCGATCGGGAATATGCGGATCGATCTCGCCGAACTTGCCGACGCGGAAATCCAGCGTCTTCGGCCAGATCCAGCGGCTGTCGTAGCGGACGTTCTCGGCGAACGCGAGTTCGGTGCCCGGCAGCATGCACACCGCAGTATTCGGATCGCTCTCGGAAGCGAAGCCGCGGGTGGAAGTGCCGCGGAAGGTCGTCGTGATCAAGGTTTCGCCGACCTCGGCCGGCCGCGACGCCACGGCGCGCAAACTATAGTCGCACATCGGATTGCTCCTCATTGGAGATAGCTACCCGCGCCTTTCGCTTTGTTAGAAGGCGCGAGCCTCTATCAAAGTTGGACAAGGGTGCAATGCTGCCATCGCTCGGGGGCAATTGTGCGGCGAGGAGCGGCCTGCGAAATCACAAATGCGTTTTGAGAGTTTCAAAATTCGGCGATAGGCTGCGCCGATCAGGCACGCAATCTTCATTCCATCGCAACGGCGATGGTTTGGAAGATGCTGAACGTCCGGGCCGCATCGCGGCCCCGGACGCGATCGAGAAATCAATACTTCCGGTACAGCCCGATCAGCTTGCCCTGGATGCGCACGCGATTGGGCGGCAGGATGCGAACCTCGTAAGCGGTATTGGCGGGCTCGAGCGCAATCGAGGCGCCGCGGCGGCGGAAGCGCTTCAGCGTCGCTTCTTCCTCGTCGATCAGCGCCACCACGATGTCGCCGGTGTCGGCGCTGTCGTTGCGCTGGATCAGCGCCATGTCGCCGTCGAGAATGCCGGCATCGACCATGGAGTCGCCGCGCACTTCGAGCGCATAGTGCTCACCGGATCCGAGCATGTCGGGCGGCACGCTGATGGTGTGGCTGCGGGTCTGCAGCGCCTCGATTGGTGTACCGGCCGCGATCCGGCCCATGACCGGTACGGCGACAGGGAAGCTTGCATCTTCGTCGGGGCCGAGCGACGGCGCCGAGCGAACCTTGCCCAGGTTGCCCTCGATGACGCTGGGCGTGAAGCCGCGGCGTGCGCCGCCGGGGCTGGCACTCGTTTCGGGAAGCTTGATGACCTCTATGGCGCGGGCTCGGTTGGCGAGCCGCCGGA
>DATLXL010000030.1:0-40817 GCA_035575905.1 Bradyrhizobium sp.
CAACGTCCCAGATGCGCCCGATGATGCCGTAGTCCCCGCAAGCCTTGAATAGTCCGGCCAGCAGGTAAACCTGACCGGGACCATACATCGTCCAGAAATCGCGATACGGGACGTCGCCTGCCTTGATCCGGAGGACCCCGACGAGAACAAGGCCCTCGTCATAAACGCCCAGTTGCGGCTCCATCGCGACAACATTGACCAGAAAACTGACAACGAAAATAACTGTCAGTATCAGGTATCCGGGAGTGTTCTCACTTTGGGCGGTCCCGGACCCGAACGTCTCCGACATGTCTCGCTTATCCCACCAGCGCGCAGCAAACGGCCTCATGCCCGTTCGTCACGAGCGAACAAGGATCATGTTCGCGCCGATCTGGCAATCCGGAGATGCCGCAGTGAAATCCATCCAGCCGCGGTCGCCCGGAGGGAACCGCGCGCACCGGCGACATGCATTGCAATCACAACGGGAACAGGTTGACGACAGCCCAGGTCACGGCTGGCCGCCCCGTTTCTGCAGGCGGCCTCCGCGACATGCCGTTGATAAACAGATGACTGATCTCAATACCGCCGATACAGCCCGATCAACTTACCCTGAATCCGCACCCGGTTTGGCGGCAGGATGCGGACCTCATAGGAGGTGTTCGCCGGTTCGAGCGCGATCGATGCGCCGCGACGACGAAACCGCTTCAAGGTTGCTTCCTCCTCGTCGATCAGGGCGACCACGATGTCGCCGGTCTCGGCGGTCTCGTTGCGCAGGATCAGCGCCATGTCGCCATCGAGAATGCCGGCATCGACCATCGAATCGCCGCGGACCTCCAGCGCGTAGTGATCGCCGACGCCGAGCATGTCCGGCGGCACGCTGATGGTGTGGCTGCGGGTCTGCAGCGCCTCGATCGGCGTACCGGCCGCGATGCGGCCCATGACAGGGACGGCGACGGGACGCTCGCCGCTGTCCTCGGCGACCGGCACCGCGGTTGGGCGCTTGCCCAGCGTGCCCTCGATGACACTCGGGGTGAAGCCGCGGCGGCTACCGCCGCCGGCCCCCGCCAGTTCGGGCAGCTTGATGACTTCGATGGCGCGGGCGCGGTTGGGCAGGCGGCGAATGAAGCCGCGCTCTTCCAGCGCCGTGATCAGCCGGTGAATGCCCGATTTGGAGCGCAGGTCCAGCGCGTCCTTCATCTCGTCGAACGAAGGCGGCACGCCGGCTTCCTTCAGTCTCTCGTTGATGAAACGCAGAAGTTCGTACTGTTTGCGCGTTAGCATCGCGAGCAATCCCCGGTTAGTAGAACGCGTCGTTCAATTGCGAGACTCGTGCGGCAGGCATTCGCAACACCACCGCTCGAAACAAATCATGAACGGACACTATATGTTCGATATGTGTTCCGCAACCATTTAATTTCGGGTGAACGAGACGAGCTTTTCTCGGGAACGGCGCGCCGGCCGCTCAATCCGGCAGGCGCAGGATCTCCACGACACTGCCTTTCGCGGCGGCCGCGGCAAGGGGCGCGCGTACCAATAATCCCTGCGCCGCAGCGAGAAATCCAAGCAGCGAGGAGTCCTGATGCGTGACCGGCGTTGCGATCCACTGGCCGTCGCCGCGGCGTTCAAGACGGGCGCGCAGATAATCCTCGCGCTGGTCGTTGGCGGCGACGTCGCGGCCGAGTAGCGCCGTCTCCCTGACGTGATGAACGTCGGAACGGCCCGACAAGGCCCGAATCAACGGCACCAGAAACAGGAAGGCGCAGACATAGGAGGACACGGGATTGCCGGGCAGGCCGATCACGCGCATCCCGCCAAGCCGGCCGTGCATCATCGGCTTGCCCGGCCGCATGGCGATTCGCCAGAAGGCGATGGAGACGCCCTCGGCTTCCAGCGAGCGCTTGACGAGATCATGGTCGCCGACCGACGCCCCGCCGGTGGTGACCAGTACGTCCACCCCGGCCTCGCGGGCGCGCCGGATGCCGCCGGTGGTGGCGGCCACCGTGTCGGCGGCGATCCCGAGATCGATGGTCTCGGCCCCCTCGGCGCGGGCCAGCGCCCGCAGCGCATAGCCGTTGGAGTAGACGATCTGGCCGGGGCCCGGCGTGGTGCCGGGCATCACGAGCTCGTCGCCGGTGGCGAGCACCGCGACCCTGGGACGGCGGCGCACCGGCAGTTCCGGGTAGTTCATGGCGGCCGCGAGCGACAGGTCGCGGTCGCTGAGCCGGGTTCCGCTCCGCAGCAGCACCTCGCCCTCGCGGAAGTCGACGCCGGCCGCGCGGATGTGCCGTCCCTTCACCGCGGCTTCCGTGATGGTGAGGGCGTCGCCTTCGACCCTGGTGTCTTCCTGGATGATGACGGCGTCGGCGCCGTCGGGGATGACGCCGCCGGTGAAGATCCGCGCCGCTTCCCCGGCGCCGACCGTGCGGCCGAACGGCCGGCCCGCCGCCACCTCGCCGATCACCTTCAGCCGGGCCGAAAGGCTGGCCGCATCGGCCGCGCGCACCGCATAGCCGTCCATCGCCGACATCGCCTGCGGCGGCTGGGTGCGCCTTGCCGCGACGTCGCGCGCCAGCGTGCGGTGCCAGGCCGCATCGAGCGCAACGATCTCCTCGCCGCGCGGCTCGCTGCCAGCGAGAATCGCGGCCAGCGCATCGGTCACCGGCATCAGGGCCAAGGGAAACTCCGAAATGCAGAAGTGCTAAATTCCGAGTGCCGCCAGCGCGCCCGCCACATCCTCGGATGATTTGACGTGAACGGCGGTGAGGCCATATGCCCGCGCGCCGGCGATATTGTCGGCGGAATCGTCGAAGAACACAATCCGTGAAGCCGGCACCCCGATCGCGCTCACGACGTGATGATAGGCCTCCAGTTCCGGCTTGCGCAGGCCGATGCTGGAGGAGAGAAATATCTCCCGGAAATGCCCCAGCACGTCCGCATAGTTTTCGGTGAAGTGCGCGACATGCGGCGGGTTGGTGTTGGAGAAGGCGTAGAGCGGCACGCGCGCCGCCGCGCGCGCGAGCAGCGGCGCGATGCCGGGCATCTCGCCCACGAAGATCGCGTTCCAGCCCTCCAGGAACTGTGCGTCCGAAATGGCGATGCCGAGCGACTGCCGAAGGCTTTCGAAGAACGCGGCATCGTCGATCCTGCCGATCTCGTGATGCTTGTAACTGTCGTTGGGGGTGAACCGCGCCGCGAGGTCCGCAGGCTCGCAGCCGGCGTGTGACGCCCAAACCTTCATCACGTGAGCGAAATCGACATCGAGCACGACGCGGCCGAGATCGAACAGCAGCACGTCGGCGGAGCCTGGGGTGAGGGGAGGCGGGTTCATGGCGGCAGAAGATGTACGAAAATCGGGGTCGCCATGCAACGATCCGGGCTTGCCGCGGCGCGCGTCGCCGCTATCGTTTGTCTCCGAACGAGGCCGCGATAATGACGGCCCCCGATGGCGAGGAAACACCGATGCCCGGCTCGATGCTGTTCTCACCGATGACGATCCGCGGCGTGGAATTGAAGAACCGCATCGTGGTGCCGCCCATGCACCAATATTCCGCCGAAAAGGGCTTTCCGACCGACTGGCACCTGATGAATGCCGGCAAATTCGCCGCCGGCGGCGCCGGGCTCGTCATCGTCGAGTCGACCAAGGTGGAGCGGCGCGGCTGCGGCACGGTCGGCGACCTCGGCATCTGGGACGACAAATTCGTCGAGCCCCTGAGCCGTCTCGTCAAGTTCATCAAGCAGCAGAATTCCATCGCCGGCATCCAGCTCGGCCATTCCGGCCGCAAGGCGCGCGCGAACCGGCCGTGGGAAGGCGACCGGCCGCTGGAGCGTACGCCCGACATCGACGACTGGGACGAATGGACGCCGGTAGCCCCAAGCGCGATCGCCCATAGCGAGAAATGGCCGGTGCCCCGCGCGCTGGAACGCAGCGAGGTGAAGGATCTTGTGCAGGCCTGGGGCAATGCGGCACGCCGCGCGCACGAGGCGGGCTTCGAGGTGCTGGAGCTGCACGGCGCCCACGGCTACCTCATGCACGAATTCCTCTCGGAGCGATCCAACCAGCGCACCGACGAATATGGCGGCTCGGAAGAAAACCGCATGCGCTTCATCATCGAGGTGACGGAAGCCGTGCGCACCCACTGGCCCGATCACAAGCCGCTGTTCGTGCGGCTGTCGGTCGAGGACAATGCCGGCTGGGGCCCGGAGCAGAGCGCGCGCCTCGCCACTATCCTCAAGGCGAAGGGCGTCGATGTCATCGACTGTTCCTCCGGCGGCATCACCGACGTCGCGCCGATCCTCGGCAAGGAGATCAAGTACAGCTACCAGGTGCCGCTGTCGGAGCATGTCCGGAGGCACGCCGGCATCATGACCATGGCGGTCGGCCTGATCATCCATGGTGACCAGGCCGAGAACATCCTGCGCGCCGGGCAGGCCGATCTCATTGCGGTCGGCCGGGAGATTCTCAACAACCCGAACTGGCCGATGGATGCCGCGCTGAAACTCGGCGTCGAAGGCCCGTTCCGCAACGTGCCGCCGCAATTCGGCTATTGGCTCGGCACCCGCGCCAAGCGCGGTTTCGGCACGCAGCCCTCGACCTGGCAGAACGGGCTGAACGAGCCGAAGGCGTCGTGAGGCCGCGCAGGGCGGACTAGCGGGAGCGCAGTCCGCATGACGATCGGCGCATTGCGCCGCCGGCCAATCCGCCCTGCGGTCTGCCCTCACATCCGTTCGGACGCGAACCGGACCGTCCATTGCGCGATCGACAGGATCAAGCCTTCGAAGATCTCGTGGGCCTGCTCGAACTCCCGGCGGGTCGCCGGCGGGCAGTTGGGGCGGTTGTGGATGATCATCCGCGTCGCCGACCAGTCGAGCCGCGCGGCCTTGCACGTCACGACAAGCGCGTAGAGCCGGTCGCTTTCCAGGAACGGCTCGATGACTTCGACCTTGACGTCCGCCTTGAACGCGAGCGCCGCCATCACGCTGACGTAGTCCCCGTGCGCGGCAAAGCGGTTCACGGCCGAATTGTTGAGCTTGCCCGTGCGCCCGAGTTCGGCGACCCGGTCCATCACCTTCGAGTAATCCTGCTTGGGCTGGGCCTTCACAGGGGTTGCTGCAGGTTTTGCCTGGGGCACGGGTCGCGACGCCGTCAGGAATCTGGCGCGCACGACGTCGGTTGCCATCACGAGGAGCTGCCGAAGCAGAGCTGCGGGTAGATCCAGGCGAAGGCCGAGTTTTTCGGTCAGGCTCTCGTCGCGCTCGGCTCGCCCGACGAGGGTGGCATAGCCGCATTCGGAGAATTTTGCGCCTGGGTTGTGGGCCAGCGCGTTGGAGATGCCGGCGTCTCCGCGGCGCATCAGGGCATCGGTCAACGCCTCCGAGAGCATTTTTCGCTCGCAGATGGCCAACTGGTGTTGTTGGCTGAGCGTGCCGACGATCTCGATCAGGTCCTGGTCCGATAGCCGGCCGGAGTGCTTCAATACCGGGGCTGCGACTGACGGGTCGCTGTGAAATGCAAGCTTGCGAACGGTCTCGCGCGGCGCGAGGTCGATCTTGCACAAGCCTTCGCTGAGCTGCAGCAGGGCGCCCGCTTCGGCCGGTCCCATCAGCCGAACGAGAACGTCATCCAGCACGCCCATCTCGGATTCCCCGAGGCGGTCGACATTGGACAGCAACAGGCTCGTAACCTGCCGCAGCATGCGGTCACTGCGTTCGGGAGATCCTGCCTTTACGGCAGCATCCAGTTCCGTAATCAATGTCGGCAAAACAGCCGCCATCATCGCAATTCAACTCCATCTTTTCGGAACGGGCGTTCCTCGGTCTTGCACTTCATCCCTGCAGCGCCACGCTGCGGAACGCTTTCAGTAGCGGTTTCTCGAGCTTCCCTTCCATGTCGCACAGGACGTTGTAGGCCTCCTGCCGCGACATCGACGGCCGGTACGGCCTGCGCTCGACGAGCGCGGCGAAGATGTCGGCGATCGTCAACAGCCGCACCAGATCGGGAATCTGCGGCGCGGTCAGTCGGTCCGGGTAGCCGGTGCCATCCAGATATTCGTGATGGTGCCTCACGCCGTCGAGAACCTCCGGGCTGATGTCCGGGATGGCTTTCAGCAGCTCGTATCCGATGACGGGATGATGATTCATGATCTCCTGCTCGGCCGGCTCGAGGCGTCCCGGCTTGTCGAGGATGGCCAGCGGGATGCGGGCCTTGCCGATGTCGTGCAGCGTTGCCGCGAGGCCGAGCCGCATCACGTCCGCATCCGGGAACTTGATCTCGATGGCGAATGCGACGGCTACACCGGTCACCAGCAGGCAATGCTGGAACGTGCCCTCGTGATAGCGGCGCACGTCATCCAGCCAAGCGTTGAGGCCGCTGCGCTTGATGCCGTCGATGACTTCCAATGTGGCGTTCGCGGCGTCCGACAGGGTGAGCTGCTTGCCGCCCCTGACGGCGGAGAACATGTTGGCGAAACATTCCGCGCCGCTCACCATCTCCTGCGGGGCGGTATCGGACCCGGATTTCCCGGGCCGCTGTGCGAGCTCGATCTTCGCCAGCTTCGACTCGATCTCCTTGGGCCGGGAAACCACGGCGGTGGCGCCGAGCGCGAACGCCTGGGCAGCCATGTCGCGCAGGTGGCTTTGGACGACGAAAAGCTTTTCCGAAACGCTCCGGAGATTGCTCAGGAGCGGCTTGAGCTGCTCGACCGGCGCCGTCTTGCGCAGGTCGGCGTCGACCACCACTACGCCGTTTGCGAGAATCCGCTCGCCGGTGGTGCCAAGCACGTGCGACTCCACAGCGTGCCGAGGCTCCAGCATCGCGCGGATGGCTGGAATCTTGTTGGGCGTATCGGTGACGAAATGGACCAACATTCTTGCCAACCAGGCGATTGCAAACGTGTTGCCGCCGCGGCGCGGGCGGCAGAACCCCTTAGTGGCTGACCGTATAGCGGTCAGGCTAACGGAACGTTGCCGCTGCGCCGACCCTGCTATGCACCCGAGCCCGATGCCGGCGCCGGCGTGAGCGGGGCGCCGCCGACCGAAACGGGGCCGACCGGCTGGGGCAGTGGAGGGGAAGCAGGTGGCGCCGCCGGGGGCGTCGGGGGAATCCGTCGCGCCGTCCGGATAAGCCGGGCGCGGGCATTGGCGTGCGGGATGCTGCCGGTCGTCAGCGGGACGGCTGCCTTCACCGCACCGTGCAGCGCGTTCACCTGGGCCGTGAGCGAGGAGAGCTGACGGGACATCTTTCTCAGATCCGCCTGCTGGGTTTCGGCAGCCTGGGTGAGCGTCTCCAATGCAGCGGAATGCTGTTGCTGCGTCGTTTGAACATCGCGCAGCCCCGCGCGGAGCACGGCATCCGGGATCAGTACCGGGGCCGGCTTGGGCGGCGCCGGCGCCGCAATGCGATCGGATTTCGCCGGCGCCCGGTGAAAACCCGGCCACGCGATACGATCGAATTTCGGCAGGGAGAAGCTTTCGAATCTGGGCAGCGCGATGCCATCGAAGCCCGCCAGGGAGACGCCACCGAGGCTCGGCAGGAAGTTGGCAGTGGCCGCGCCAACGATGCCCAGGGCGGCCAGGGAGACGATCGTTGCCGTCAGGCGGCTCGGAGCTGCCTGCGGCAGCTCAGGCGGCTGGTCTGCTTGGGTTTCCTGTTCCGGCGTCTCAGCCACCTGCATGCCCTACATGTCAGCCGCGTTGCACCATTCCTCGTCGCGATCGAAAAAATAAAGAGCCATTGCGTGGGACGACCAAGCGAGGACTCGCGCAATGCCCACCTGAATTTGGCTCAGATCATGGGTGTTTATGGTTAAGGATGGGTTAGATTTCGCGCCAACCGCAATCAATCCGCTCCGCGGTCCTGAATGGCGGACACGACCGAGGCGGAAGGCCATCGAACAGGTATGCGAAAGCGCGCTATCGCGGCCGGGGGCGATGCGGGCGCGGCTTCGGTGCGGCGGCGACACCCACGGTCTGGCCGGTACCGGTCGCCATGCTGCGCTCGGCGACGCTGCGCTGATAGTTGGGATCGGTATAGGGATTGCCCGGTCCCTTGTTCTGGCAATTGGCGTTTGGGTAGAAGAACGCGCAATAGCCGGGCTCGGAGATCACCTGCTGCGCCGTCGCGGGCAGGCTGATGAGGGATAAAATCGCCGCAGAGGCCAATGACTTGAAGGCCGACATGCATCCTCCTGTGAGGCTGTTCGCAAGGCACAACCCCGCTCGGCCCGGATCAGTCCAGGGGCCGCCGGTCACAGCAGCGTGACGCGGTGCGCGAAAGCGCAGGCGATCTCAGTCCCCGGCGCGGTAGCGGCCTGACTTGCCGCCGGTCTTTTCGACGAGATGGATGCCTTCGATGCGGATGCCGCGCTCGGCGGCCTTCACCATGTCGTAGATGGTCAGGCACGCGACCGACGCTGCGGTCAGCGCCTCCATCTCGACGCCGGTCGGGCCGGTGACCTTGACCGTGGCGCGGACGATGCAGCCGGGGAGCGTTGCATCCGTCGCGATGTCGATTTCGACCTTGGACAGCGCCAGCGGATGACAGAGCGGGATCAGCTCGGAGGTGCGCTTTGCGGCCATGATGCCGGCGATCCGCGCTGTGCCAAGCACGTCGCCCTTCCTGGCGTTGCCCGAGACGATCAGCTCCAGCGTCGCCTTGCTCATGACGACGCGGGCCTCGGCGACGGCGACCCGCTCGGTAGCGGGCTTGCTGGAGACGTCGACCATGCGCGCCTCGCCCTTGCCGTCGATATGGGTGAGGGTGGGGGCGCCTGGCTTCGACGATTTCCGGGGCGGCATTCTGGGCATCGCTCAGCGTGTTCCGGTCGCCCGCGGCGCATCGGCGCGGGCGAGCAGGGCGCGCGTCGCCGCGGTCACGTCGGCCTGCCGCATCAGGCTTTCGCCGACCAGGAAGGTCGACATGCCGACGCGGGCGAGGCGGGCGAGATCGGCCGGGGTGAAAATGCCGCTTTCGCCGACCATCAGCCGCTCGCGCGGGATCAGCGGCGCCAGCGCCTCGCTCGTTTCGAGCTTCGTCTCGAAGGTGCGCAGATTGCGGTTGTTGACGCCGATCATCGGCGAGCGAAGCCTCAGCGCGCGATCGAGCTCGGCGCGGTCGTGGATCTCGATCAGCACATCCATGCCGTGGGCGATCGCCGCGTCCTCGATGTCGACGGCGGCCGCATCGTCGAGCGCAGCCATGATGATCAGGATGCAGTCGGCGCCATGCGCCCGCGCTTCCGCCACCTGGTAGGTGTCGAACATGAAATCCTTGCGCAGCACCGGCAGATTGGTCGCCGCGCGCGCCGCCACCATGAAATCGAGATGGCCCTGGAAAGAGGGCGTATCGGTCAGCACCGAAAGACATGCTGCGCCGCCGGCCTCATAGGCCCTGGCGAGTTCAGGCGGATCGAAATCGGCGCGGATCAGCCCCTTCGAGGGCGAAGCCTTCTTGACCTCGGCGATCAGTGCGTAGTCGCCGCGTGCGAGCTTTTCCTGGATCGCGCGCACGAAACCGCGCGGGGCGGGCGCTGACTTGGCGAGCGCCTCGACGTCGGCAAGCGGCCGCGTGCGCTTGGCGGTGGCGATCTCCTCGCGCTTATGGGCCTCGATCTTCTTCAGGATGTCGGACATGACAGCCTCACTTGTTGGATACCGCGACCAGCTGCTTCAGCTTCGCGGCGGCCGCGCCGCTGTCGAGCGTCTTGGTGCCGATCGCAACGCCTTCCTTCAAATCCGCGGCCTTGCCGGCCACGATCAGCGCCGCGGCGGCATTGAGCAGCGCCACGTCGCGGTACGCGCCCGGCTTGCCCTCGAGCACGCCGCGCAGCGCCACCGCATTGGCTTCTGCGTCGCCGCCCTTCAGCGAGCCGGGGCTTGAACGTGTGAGGCCGGCGTCTTCCGGCGTCACTTCGAAGGTTCGGATGTTGCCGTTCTCGAGCGCGGCGATCGACGTCGGGCCGGTCAGGGTGATCTCGTCGAGCCCGTCGGAGCCGTGCACCACCCAGACCGAGTCCGAGCCTAGATTTTTCAGCACCTGCGCCAGCGGCTGCACCCATTGCCTGGAAAACACCCCGACCATCTGCCGCTTGACGCCGGCCGGGTTGGACAGCGGCCCCAGCAAGTTGAAGATCGTGCGGGTGGCGAGCTCGACCCGGGTCGGGCCGACATTCTTCATCGCCGGATGATGCGAAGGCGCAAACATGAAGCCGATGCCGGCTTCCTTGACGCAGCGGCCGACGCCATCGGGCGCGAGGTCGATCTTCACGCCGAGCGAGGCCAGCACATCGGCGGCGCCCGAACGCGACGACAGCGCGCGGTTGCCATGCTTGGCCACCGGCACGCCGCTGCCGGCGACAATGAAGGCCGCGCATGTCGACACGTTCACCGAGCCGGAGCCGTCGCCGCCGGTGCCGACGACATCGATGGCATCCGCCGGCGCGGTGACCTTCAGCATCTTGCCGCGCATCGCCGCCACCGCGCCGGTGATCTCGTCGACGGTCTCCCCGCGCACGCGCAGCGCCATCAAGAGGCCGCCCATCTGCGAGGGCGTGGCTTCGCCCGACATCATCGCATCGAATGCGGACGCCGCCTCGTCACGCGACAGCGTCGCGCCGGTCGCGACCTTGCCGATAATCGATTTCAGGTCGTCCATCGCCCCACTTCCGGATATCAGTTGTTGTTGGCGCCGGTCACCTGCGCGAGCGCGGCCTCGTTGATGCTGGTGCCGATCGCCTTCTGGATCTGGCCGACATATTGCGCGACCTGCTCGTCGGACAGGCTGCGCTGCAGGGAATCCTGCAACTGCTTGACCTCGCTGGAAGCCACGTCGACGGCCGGCACCGTGATATCGGTGACCTTGAAGACGATCCATTCGCTGCCCGAGCCGCTTTGCCCGACGCCATCCTTCGCCGTGCGGAACGCTGCCGTGATCGTGCTGGCGGGCAGGCCCGCAACGGAGGCGTCGCGTTTGAAGTCCTTGGCGCTTTCCACCTTCGATCCGGCCGCGGCGGCCTCGTCGGCGAGATTGCCGCCCTGTTCTAGCTTCTTGACCAGCTCGGCGGCCTTGGTTCGCAGCCGGCTGGAAATCTGGTCCTCGCGCCACTTCGCCTCGACCTGGTCGCGGACCTCGTCGAGCGGGCGCTCGCGCGAGGGCGTGATGCCGAGCACGTCGTACCAGACATAGCCGCCCTGGAACGAGATCGGATCGTTGTCCGCGCCGACGTCGCTGTTGAAGGCCTGCGACACCACGTCGAGCCCGCGCGGGATATTGGCGACGAGCTGGCCGTCCGGCGTGCGGCCCGAGCGGTCGACGGCATCGATGGTGACCGCGGCGATGCCGAGCCGCTGTGCGGCGTCGGTCAGGCTGGCGCCGCCGCTGCGCTCGTCTTCCATCTTGTTCTGCAGCGCGGTCACCTTGCTGCGCGCGTTCGCGGTGCTGATTTCCTTCTTGATGGCCGCCGCGACGCTCTCATAGCTCGGCACGGTGGCCGGCTCGATCTTGCCGATCTTGACCAGCGCCACGCCGAACTGGCCCTGCACCGGCTGGCTGATTTCGCCGGAAGGCAGCGCGAAAGCCGCGGCCGCGATCGTGGGGTCGATGATCCCGCTCTTGGCGATCAGGCCGAGATCATAGTCGTCGGGATTGAGGCCGCGCTCCTTGGCGAGATCCTCAAAGGAGAAGCTGTCGTTGAGGCGCCCGCGCGCGGCGGTCGCTTCCTGGATGGTAGGGAACACGATTTGCTCGACCTGACGCTTCTCGGGCGTGCCCATCTGGTCCTTGCGGTCGTCGTAGAGCTTCCTGGCTTCCTCGTCGGAGACGGTGCTCCACTTGCCGATCTCTTCCGGCGTGATCATCACGAAGGACAGCTTGCGGTATTCAGGCGCGCGGAACTGGACCTTGCGCTCCTCGAAATAGGCCGCAAGCGTCTCCGGCGAGGGTGGATCGATCGTGCCGGCCTGCGCGGCGTCGAGCTTGACGAAGTCGATCGAGCGCTGCTCGTTCTGGAAGCGGGTCAGCGCATCGATCAGCAGCTTCGGCGGTTCGATCCCTGCCGTGACGGTGCCGGTGATCTGGCGGCGCAGCGAGACGCGGCGCTGCTCGTTGATATAGCGCTGCTCGGAATAGCCGATCTGGCGCAGGATCGCGGTGAAGCGCGACGCATCGAACTGGCCGTTGACGCCCTTGAAGTTCGGATCGTTCTGGATCGTGCGCAGCGTTTCGGCGTCGGACACGCCGAGCCCCATGCGGCGGGCTTCTTCGTCAAGGGCCGCTTCCGCGATGACCTGCTGCAGCACCTGGCGGTCGAGCCCGAACAGCCGGGCCTGCTCCTGGGTCAGCGGCCGGCCGAACTGACGGCCGAGCTGCTGCAAGCGCTCGGTGTAGGTCTGGCGGAAAGCTTCGATCGAAATCTCCGTACCGCCGATCCTGGCGAGCTTGGACTGGCCGAATCCCTTGAAGATGTCGGCAATGCCCCAGACACCGAAACTGACGATCAAAACGCCCATCACAACGGCCATGACGGCCTTGCCGAGCCAGTTTGATGAGGCTTTTCGTATTCCTCGAAGCATGGGGTCCAACTTGTTGGTCAGGAGGGGAACCGGGACGTGCCCAAGCGGAAACAGGAGCGAAGTCCGCGAAATGGTCGTCACCGGGTTGATAAAGCATCATAAAGTGGCCGTCACCGTGCCGCAACCGCGCGGGTGTAGGCCACATCGACCGGTTAACGGTCGCGGGGATCGGTTGCCGCCCGATATGGCCCAATTCGCGGCGCTCTGCTAGCCAGACGCGGCAAACTGTCAGGAATTTAACATGAACGATGGCATTCGGCCGCTGATCGCCGGCAACTGGAAAATGAATGGCCTGAAGGCCTCCTCGGCCGAATTCGACGCCATGCTGGCGGGCGCGGGTGCTCTTGCCGGCAAGGCCGATCTGCTGGTCTGCCCGCCGGCCACCCTGGTCGCGGCGTTTGCCGACAAGGCAAAGGGCAAGGGCATCGCCGTCGGCGCACAGGATTGCCACCAAGATGCTTCCGGTGCCCATACCGGCGACCTCTCCGCCGAGATGTTTCGTGATGCCGGTGCCACCAGCATCATTATTGGCCATTCCGAGCGCCGCGCCGATCATGGCGAGAGCGATGCCCTGGTGCGGCAGAAGGCCGAGGCCGCCTGGCGCGCCGGCCTTGTCGCTATCGTCTGCATCGGCGAGACGCGGGCGCAGCGCGACGCCGGCCAGACGCTCGACATTTGCGGCGGTCAGCTCAAGGGCTCGCTGCCGGACGGCGCGACGTCAGCCAATCTGGTCGTGGCGTATGAGCCGGTCTGGGCCATCGGCACCGGGCTGACGCCGACTACCGCGGATGTCGAGGAAGTGCACAAGTTTATCCGCGCCGAGCTCACCGACCGCTACACGGCGGAAGGCGGCAGGATGCGCATCCTCTACGGCGGCTCGGTCAAGCCGTCGAATGCCAAGGAGCTGATGGCGGTCGCCAATGTCAACGGCGCGCTGGTCGGCGGCGCCAGCCTGAAGGCGGCCGATTTCCTCGCGATCGCGGCGGGCTGCTAGCCCGCTCGCGCCGCGCCGATCCGCTTCCAGTAGATCATCGTCCCGGTGAGGCCGCCATGCGGCTTCAACGCATAATCCGGAATGATCCCGGTTAGCCGGAAGCCGAGCTTCTCGTAGAGCCCCGCGGCGCCGTCATCGACTGCGGTGTCGAGCACCAGCAGCGTGCGGCCGCGCGCGATGGCGGCAGCTTCCGCCGATTGCATCAGGGCCGTGGCGACCCCGCGGTTGCGGTGAGGAAGGCGCGTCATCATCTTGGCGATCTCGGCGCGATGCGGCTGGTTCGGCGGCAGGTGGAGCAGCAGCGTCACCGTGCCGACCAGGCCATCGCCGTCGAACGCGCCGAGCACGATGCGCTCGCCGCGCGCGGCCGCCGCGAGCGAGTCGCTCCAGAACGCGTCGGCGTCGCCAGGCGGCAGCGGATGCATGAAGCCGACCGAGCCGCCGCTGGCCACGGTCTCCCCCAGCAATTCGCCGAGCGCGGCCCGGATGGGCGCGCTGTCGTGCAATGGCTTGATCGCAAAGGATGCCATGCGTCAGCTCCGCGCCAACGCGACGACATAGGTGCATGTCGCATTGGTCTCGTTGGCGAAGGTCGTTTCCGCCGGCAGGCCGAAGCCGAGGCAATCGCCGGCGGCCAGCGCGTGCCGCTCGCTGCCCTCCGTGATGACGAGGCTGCCGCTCTGAACCCACACCAGCTGGCGGATGTGGGCGTATGACGAGGCGGGCAGGGCGACGCGCTGCCGCGCCGGCAATTCCACCCGCACGAGCTCGACCGGGTGGTCGGGGCGGCTGAACAGCTGCCTGCGCACATAGCCGGTTTCCGGATCGCGCCAGACCGGCTGGCCGGCAGCGCGGGACAGCCGCTCGCCCGCGCCCTCCGCGCGCAGCAAGAGGCCGGCGAGCGTCAGATCGAAGGCGCTGGCGAGCCGCACCAGCACGACTGCGGTGGGGGAAACCTCGGCGCGCTCGATCTTGCTGATGGTGGCCTTGGAGACGCCCGATCGTCCGGCAAGCTCGGCGAGCGACCAGCCGCGGCCGTCGCGCTCCAGGCGGATGCGCTGCGCTAGACGCCGGCCCAGATCGTCTACTAAAGTATCCATATGTCTATTATAGAAGAAATAGCCGGCCCCGATCAAGACCGGTGCGCCCGTGATCAGACCGGGTTGCCATCCCCGCGGCTGCGACTATCTCGGGGGTGACAATATCGGGATCAGCGTGTAACACCGCGCGACTTCACGAAACCCGCATAGCCACTAGCGCCGTTGTCCGGCTGCTTCCCGGCGTGTGACGGAAGGCTGGCAATGCAGACTGTCGTTATCGTCATCCACCTTATGATCGTCGCCGTGCTGATCGGCGCGGTGCTGCTGCAGAAATCCGAAGGCGGCGGCCTCGGCATGGGCGGCGGCGCCGGCTTCATGTCGAGCCGCGGCACCGCGAATCTGCTGACCCGGACGACGGCGGTGCTGGCGGTTGGCTTCTTCATCACCAGCCTCTTTTTGTCCTGGCTCGCGAGCTACGACAAAAAGCCGAGTTCGATCATCGCACCGACCTCGCAGTCCGCACCGGCAAGCGGAGGGGCGACCCCGGTGCAGCCGCCGACCAGCGGCGGCCTGCTCGACAGCCTGAAGAAAGCCGACGAGCAGCAGAACAGGCCGGCGCCGGCCGCGCCGGAAGCGCCGCGGTCGCAATAAAGCAGGGTTGGTATGCGGGGCGCGCGGCTTCCGGCGCGCCTCAACAATTCCCATCAATGCGTTGATAAGCCTACCAGTTTCAAGTCACCCACAGGCCCGTGAATAGTTTGCCGGGGCATCCGATTCGTTTTGGCGAATCGAATTCTTGGCGTTAGAGGTTAGGTCCCATGGCGCGGTACATTTTCATCACCGGCGGCGTGGTTTCTTCGCTCGGCAAGGGTCTGGCATCGGCGGCGCTCGGCGCGTTGCTGCAGGCCCGGGGCTACAAGGTCCGCCTCCGCAAGCTCGATCCCTATCTCAATCTCGATCCCGGAACGATGTCGCCGTATCAGCACGGCGAGGTATTCGTGACCGACGACGGCGCCGAGACCGATCTCGATCTCGGCCATTACGAGCGCTTCACCGGACGTCCCGCCACCAAGCAGGACAACATCACCACCGGGCGCATCTACCAGGACATCATCAGCAAGGAACGCCGCGGCGATTATCTCGGCGCCACCATCCAGGTGGTTCCGCACGTCACCAACGCGATCAAGGAATTCGTCCTTTCCGACAATGACGGCTACGATTTCGTGCTGGTCGAGATCGGCGGCACCGTGGGCGACATCGAGGGCCTGCCGTTCTTCGAAGCGATTCGCCAGCTCAAGAACGAATTGCCGCGCGACCATGCGGTCTACATCCATCTCACGCTGCTGCCCTATATCCCGAGCGCCGGCGAACTGAAGACCAAACCGACGCAGCACTCGGTGAAGGAGCTGCGCTCGATCGGCATCCAGCCGGATATCCTGCTCTGCCGCACCGACCGCGAAATCCCCAAGGAAGAGCGCCGCAAGCTCGGACTGTTCTGCAACGTGCGCGAAAGCGCCGTGATCGAGGCGCGCGACGTCGACAACATCTATGCCGTGCCCGAGGCCTATCACGCCGCCGGGCTCGACGACGAGGTGCTGGCCGCGTTCGGCATCACGCCAAAGATTCCACCGGCGCTGCAGAGCTGGAACGTGATCAACGAGCGCGTCCGCAACCCGGAAGGCGCGGTGACGATAGCCGTCGTCGGCAAGTACACCGGCATGAAGGACGCCTACAAATCGCTGATCGAGGCGCTCTCCCATGGCGGCATCGCCAACAAGGTGAAGGTCAATCTCGACTGGATCGAGAGCGAGGTGTTCGAGAACGAGGATCCCGCGCCGTTCCTCGAGCACGTCAACGGCATTCTGGTGCCCGGCGGCTTCGGCCAGCGCGGCGCCGAGGGCAAAATCCGCGCGGCGCAGTTCGCGCGCGAGCGCGACGTACCGTATTTCGGCATCTGCTTCGGCATGCAGATGGCCGTCATCGAAGCGGCGCGCAATCTCGTCGGCATCGAAAATGCCAACTCCACCGAGTTCGGCCCGACGCCGGAGCCGCTGGTCGGCCTGATGACCGAATGGCTGCGCGGCAATGAGCTGGAAAAGCGCTCCAGGAGCGGCGACCTCGGCGGCACCATGCGGCTCGGCGCCTATCCCGCCAAGCTCAACCGCGGCAGCCGCGTCTCCGAGGTCTATGGCGGCGCCACCGAAATCTCCGAGCGCCACCGCCACCGCTACGAGGTCAACACCGCCTACAAGGACCGGCTCGAGCAGCATGGCCTGCGCTTCTCGGGGCTGTCGCCCGACGGCGTGCTGCCGGAGATCGTCGAATACGAGGACCATCCCTGGTTCATCGGCGTGCAATTCCACCCCGAGCTGAAGTCGCGGCCGTTCGAGCCGCACCCGTTGTTCGCGTCCTTCATCCAGGCCGCGGTGGTGCAGAGCCGGCTGGTGTAAGCCGGCCCGCGCTTTGACTGTCGCGCGATTTGTTGCGACAAACCCCAGCCGCTACCGCAAGAACAACAATGCTAAGGGGAGTAAGACCAAATGATACTGGAAATGCGCGTCTATCGCTGTATCCCGGGCCGGCTGCCGGCCCTGCTCAAGCGTTTCGATACGCTTACCTTGAAGCTGTGGGACAAGCACGGCATCAAGCAGGCCGGCTTCTACACGACGCTGATCGGCACCTCCAACCAGGAACTGACCTATTTCCTGGCGTGGGAATCGCTGGCCGATCGCGAGAAGAAGTGGACGGCGTTCCAGAGCGATCCGGATTGGCTCGCTGGGCGTGCCGCGAGCGAGGCAGACGGCCAGATCATCGACAACATCGTCAGCCAACTCTTGGTGCCGACGGCGTTCTCGGCGGTAAAATAGCTGCCGCGCAACCCTGATATTCGCGCCTGAAACGGGGTTGCCCGGTGAGGCGCGGACCGGCATGGTCCGCGCGAAACAGGGACATCCCGTGCAAGCTGACATCTCCGCGGCGCCTATTGTGACGGTCGGCCAGGTCCGGTTCGGCAACGCCCTGCCGATCTCGGTCATTGCCGGCCCGTGCCAGCTGGAGAGCCGCGCGCATGCGCTGGAAGTGGCTAACGCGCTGAAGGAGATCGCCGCGCGCCTGAACATCGGGCTGGTCTACAAGACGTCCTTCGACAAGGCCAACCGCACCAGCGCCTCTGCCGCGCGCGGCATCGGGCTGAAGGAGGCGCTGCCGATCTTTGCCGAAATCCGCTCCTCGCTCGGCCTTCCCGTGCTCACCGATGTCCATGAGGTGGGCCAATGCGCGGAGGCGGCGCAGGCGGTCGACGTGCTGCAAATTCCGGCCTTCCTGTGCCGGCAGACCGACCTGCTGCTGGCGGCGGCGGCGACCGGCAGGACCGTCAACGTCAAGAAGGGGCAGTTCCTGGCGCCGTGGGACATGGCCAATGTCGTGGCCAAGATCACCGGCGGCGGCAACCCCAACGTGCTCGTCACCGAGCGCGGCGCCTCGTTCGGCTACAACACGCTGGTGTCCGACATGCGCGCGCTGCCGATCATGGCGCGCAGCACCGGCGCGCCGGTCATTTTCGATGCCACTCATTCGGTGCAGCAGCCCGGCGGCAAAGGCACATCGTCAGGCGGCGAGCGCGAATTCGTGCCGGTTCTGGCGCGCGCGGCGGTCGCCGTCGGCGTTGCCGGCGTGTTCATCGAGACCCATCCCGATCCCGATCACGCGCCCTCGGACGGGCCGAACATGGTTCCGCTTTCCGAATTCGAGGCGCTTGTGAAGAGGCTGATCGCGTTCGACACGCTTGCCAAGCAAGCGGCGCGGTGACGTCCTCGCTCCCGCCAGCCCTCAACATCATCGCGCTGACGACGTTCGCCGCCAGCCTGTCGGGCCGCGCGCTCGATCCGGTGCTGCCGCATGTCGCCGACGAATTCAGCGTCAGCATCGCCGCCGCCGCCGGTTTCTCGGCGGTATTCGCCTTCACCTTCGCCATCGTGCAGCCGGTGCTGGGGGCGGCCGCCGACATGTTCGGCAAGGCGCGGCTGATGACCGCCTGCCTGGTGCTGCTCGGCATCGGCAATATTCTCGGTGCGCTGTCGAATTCCTACAACATGCTCTTCATCACCCGCATCATCGGCGGCATCGCTGCCGGCGGCATCTTCCCGGTGTCAATGTCGCTGGTCAGCGATCTCGTCGGCCCCGACAAGCGCCAGATCGCGCTCGGCCGCACGCTGGCGGGCGCGATGGCCGGCAACCTGCTCGGTGCGACGCTCTCGGGATTGATCGGCGATCTGCTCGGCTGGCGCGGCGTGCTGGCGCTGCTCGGCGCCGTGGTGCTGGGTGCGTCGATTGCGGTGACGGTGGGTTTTCGCGGCGCGGCGCTGGCGCGGCCGCCGCGCGCGGATTTTTCCGCGGTCCGCGAGGGCTACCGCACCATCTTTCGCAATCCGAACTCGAAATACTGCTACGGCGCCGTATTCGTCGAAGGTTGCTGCGTGCTCGGCCTGTTCCCTTATCTCGCCTCGTTCCTGTTCGAGCTCGGCGAAACCAGGCTCTCCATCGCCGGCATCGTCATCGCCGGATTCGCCGTCGGCGGATTGTTCTACACGCTCACCGTCTCGCGCTTCCTGCCGCGGCTCGGCGTGCGCGGCATGATGATCGCGGGCGCCTCGCTCGCCGGCTCGCAGCTCATCGCCATCGCGTTCGGACCGAACTGGCAGATTTCGCTGGCCTGCCTGCTGCTGATGGGGTGGGGCTTCTACATGATCCACGGCTGCATCCAGGTGTTCGCAAGCGAACTCTCCGTGGAAGCCCGCGCCACCGCGCTGTCGCTGCATTCGTTCTTCTTCTTCATGGGACAGACCCTGGGCCCCATCGCTTATGGCTTTGGCCTGCACACCGCCGGCAAGATTCCGACGCTGCTGACGGCAGCCGCGGTCATGATCGCGCTCGGCTTTGCCTGCGCGAGACTGCTCCGGCAGCGCGCGGCGGCCGATGCCGGCCCGGCCTAGCCGGACCGGCGGCGCATCCGTTATTCGAAGCTGTCCGCCATCCCGGCCCTGGCAAGCGCCGCCTTGCGCAGCTTCATCCATTCCGCGGTGAATTTGGCGGGATCGGACGACGGATTGCCCTTGTTGAAGTCCGCCCACGCAGCGAGCAGCACTTCCTGCCGCTTGAGCAGCGCCTTGTTGTGCTTGTCCTGGTCGTCGCTCCAGGCGCCGGCCTCCCTGAAGGCCTTAACCGCTCCCGGATGCACCGGCACGGCCCAGTATTTGGCCTGCCCCTTGAGGGCGAGCCCGCTCGCGCCCGGCGCATTGTCCTTGTAGCCGTCATAGCCTTCGATCATCGCCCTGGTCAGCATGTAGACCTCGGCTTCCGGCAGGCTCGCATAGACCGAATAGATCGGATACGGGTAGGTGCCCATCTGGATCGGCTTGTCCTTCGAAAACTCGCCGGCGCCGCAGGTGGCGTTGTGCTCGGTGAAATACGGCCCGATCTTGCGCACGCGCTCCCAGCCCGCCTTTTCGGTGAATGGCATCGACGGCCACAGGATGCCGCGCGGCGAGGTCTGCAGCTCCTTGGCGGGCCCCGAAATCGTCGAGCCGAACACGGCGTCGACGTCGTTGTTGATGGTGCCTTTCCACATCGCGTTGTTGCTGGCGAATTCGACGATCTTGACGTCCTTGGCCGTCAGGCCCCCGAAGGCCAGCACCGCAAGCGCATTCTGGTTCAGCGCAGGCGAGCCGACGACGAAGCCGATGCGCTTGCCCTTCAGATCGGCAACGGTCAGACGCCAATGTCGCCGGCCACCGCCAGCGACAGGCCGTTGCAATCGATCGAACTCAGCGTGATCTGGACCGGCTGCGGTCCCCATTCCTTGCTGGCAAACTCGAACAGGCCTTCCTGCGCGAAGAAGACGCCGACACCCATCGCCGAGATCGAGGCGCGGCCGGCGCGCAGCGGCTGCAGGCGGGCGACGTCGTTGCCGGCGGGCAGCACGCGGGTATCGGCGCCGTATTTGTCCTTCATCATCTTGCCGACGGCGACCGTAATGTTGAACCCGGACGTGCCGGTATCATAGGCGGTCATCGTGATACTCGGCGGCAGCTTGACCTGCGCCAGCGCGGCGGAAGCCGCAGCGGTGGTCGCGGCAAAGGCGATCGCCGCAATCCTGATTGCGTGATTGATCATCCGACTCCTCCATTGGGCTGCCGCTGGCACGGTCAGCCGGTGAGGTCATTATCGCTGCCGCTTCTGCGGCTTGAAGTGCGGCGCATGCCCCGCTTAGCGTCAGGTTGACGCACCCGCGTACCATCGCGTCGCGACGCCTGATCCTGGCCAACGCCAAGGTCGATCTGCTCAGCGCGTACTAGCCCCGCCCGCGGTAGGGCGCGACGCCCTGCTCGGGCACCCACAAGCCCTTCGGCAGGCGCCCGGTCTGCCAGAACACGTCGATGGGGATGCCGCCGCGCGGATACCAGTAGCCGCCGATGCGCAGCCATTTCGGTTTGATCTCGTCCGCGATGCGCCTGCCGATCATCACGGTGCAGTCCTCGTGAAAGGCGCCGTGGTTGCGGAAGCTCGCGAGGTAGAGTTTCAGGGATTTGGACTCCAGCAGCCACCGGCCGGGCGCGTAGTCGATCACCAGATGCGCAAAATCCGGCTGTCCCGTCACCGGGCAGATCGAGGTGAATTCGGGCGCGGCGAAGCGCACCAGATAGTCGGTGCCGGCCTGCGGATTGGGCACGCGGTCGAGCACCGCCTTTTCCGGGCGGTCCGGCCATTCCACGGCGCGGCCGAGCTGCAGCGATTTCTTGGCCATGTGGCGGCTCCTTTGCGCCGTCATTGGCGCAAGGTGCCGGGCGCGTCAACCATCGGCGGTGAAACTTACGCCGATTCATGGCGTTACCCCCGCTTCTGAAAGGGAAGGTTGCGGCGCCCGGATCAATTTGCGAGCAGCATGAGAGCACCGGTTTCAGCCATCGCGCATCGTCCGCAGCGGGAGCGTTCACATTTGCTCTTGCCCCGTGTATGACCCCGCCAAATCCAGCCACGCCTTAACCTTTGGGGACGACGACATGACCGCTATTGTTGACATCATCGGCCGCGAAATCCTGGACAGCCGCGGCAATCCCACGGTCGAGGTGGATGTCGTGCTTGAGGACGGCACGGTTGGCCGCGCCGCGGTGCCCTCCGGCGCCTCCACCGGCGCGCATGAGGCGGTGGAGCTGCGCGACGGCGACAAGGGCCGCTATCTCGGCAAGGGCGTGCAGCAGGCGGTCGCCGCCGTGAACGGCGAGATCTTCGAGGCGCTGACCGATCACGCCGTCGAGGACCAGGTTCAGATCGACGAGATCATGATCGCGCTCGACGGCACGCCGAACAAGAAGCGTCTCGGCGCCAACGCCATCCTCGGCGTGTCGCTCGCCTGCGCCAAGGCCGCGGCCGAGTCGTTGCAGATGCCGCTCTACCGTTACGTCGGCGGCACCTCGGCGCGGACGCTGCCGGTGCCGATGATGAACATCATCAATGGCGGCGTGCATGCCGACAACCCGATCGACTTCCAGGAATTCATGATCATGCCGGTCGGCGCCGCGAACTTCTCGGAAGCGCTGCGCTGCGGCTCGGAAATCTTCCACACCCTGCGCAGCGAATTGAAGAAGGCCGGCCACAACACCAACGTCGGCGACGAGGGCGGTTTTGCGCCGAACATTCCCTCGGCGGACGCCGCGCTCGAATTCGTCATGAACGCGATCGGCAAGGCCGGCTACAAGGCGGGCCACGACGTCATGCTGGCGCTGGACTGCGCCTCGACCGAGTTCTTCAAGGACGGCAAGTACGTCTACGAGGGCGAGAGCAAGACCCGCACGAAATCCGAACAGGCGAACTACCTCGCCGATCTCGTTTCGCGCTATCCGATCGTCTCCATCGAGGACGGCATGTCGGAAGACGACATGGACGGCTGGAAGGAACTCACCGATCTGATCGGCAAGAAGTGCCAGCTGGTGGGCGACGACCTGTTCGTCACCAACGTCAATCGCCTCGCCGAAGGCATCCGCGCCGGCCGCGGCAACTCGATCCTGATCAAGGTCAACCAGATCGGCACCCTCACCGAAACGCTCGCCGCGGTCGAGATGGCCTACAAGGCCGGCTACACCGCAGTGATGTCGCATCGCTCCGGCGAGACGGAGGACGCCACCATCGCCGATCTCGCGGTCGCCACCAATTGCGGGCAGATCAAGACCGGCTCGCTGGCGCGTTCGGACCGCACCGCGAAATACAACCAGCTGCTGCGCATCGAGCAGCAGCTCGGCAAGCAGGCGAAATATGCCGGTAAGGGTGCGTTGAGGGCCCTGGCGTAGTATGCTGCCGCGGTGGAGGCCTTCGGGAACGATAGCCGGCCTCTTCCGCTTATTGCGGCGATAGAGGGGAGCCAACAATGATCCTTCGCACTGCCCTGCTTGGAGCCTGCCTGATCGCATCAGCGGTGACGGCCGCGCCCGATGCCGCCCAGGCCTTTTACTGCGGGCCCGGTTGCCACACCTCGCCCAGCGGCGCCTGCGTGCGTGACGGCTGGGACCAGGCGCAGCCGGTGCGCAACGAATGCCCGGCCTATACCCGGCCGCAGCCGCCTTGTTACGCCGGAATGCGGTGGGATCGGCGCATGCAGGCGTGCTTCCCGCGCTACTGACGCCGGTCGGCAGGCGCTAGCCGCCGGCCCTTCACCATTGCTGCAGCCCGTCCTTGCGTCAGCTCGTCCTGGCCTTCGACGGTTTCGCGGCGTCCTTGCGCTTTGCGGCTGGCTTGTCCTGCGTCGGCTGCGCGGCGGGCTGCTTGGCGTCGGCTGCCGCCGCCTTCGGCGCACCGCGGCGCGAGACATATTCCTGGCCGTCCATCGGGCCGACATGAGGCGGATCGCGATCGAGGTAGGGACGGCCGATCCCGAAATCCTTGCCGTTGGTGTCAACCCACTTCCAGAGCGCGTCGGTCGAGACCCAGCGCTGCGCCCGCGTCGCGCCCTTGACGCTGACGATGTCGGCCGCAAGCCCGTGGCCGTAGCCGCCGCGGAAGCTGCCGCCGTGATAGGAGCGATCGCTCGCCGCCTTCAGGCCGCTGGCGATGGATTGCCGGTAGTCGTCGCGGAATGCGCTGGTGATGCCGGGCGACAGGCCCGCGTTCTCCGCAGCGTACAGCATGCGAAACAGTTTTAGCTTAAAACTCTTCTCCATGCCGCCGATCACGTAGTCGATCATCGACATGTTCATGCGCTCGGCGGCCTTCGGATCCTTCCAGGTGAAGTCGTTCGGGACCAGCCGGGTGAAGGTTTTTGTGATCTTCACCATCTTGCCCTTCTTGTTGCGCACCGACACCTTGCGCTGCTCGCTCTCCTTGACGGTGTCGAGCTTGGGGGCGCGCTCGTAGAGCGCCCACAGGAACTGGTCGATGCAGGTTTCCGCCACCAGGCACTCGCCGACGATTTCGATGCGGCCCGGAATGGCCGCTCCGTCCATCACTGTGTCGGCGGGATCGGCAGGCGCTGCTTCGACAGGCGTGTGCATGCTAGGTGTTTCCTGCGCCGCCACGACTTCCGACGGATCGCCCAGCGAGGCAACGACGACGGGCTGCGCAATTTCGACAGGCGGCATGTTCCGCACGGTTGCGTTGACGGCCACCTGCGAGAGCAGTTCGGCTTCCACCGCGACGTGCGCCTTGTCGATGCCGGGCCCGGTCATAAACGGTTCGGTCATGGCGGGTGCCTTCGGCGCGGCCGTGGCGGCGAAATTGGCCGCGAGCGCTGGCGCTAGGCGATCCACGCTGCGTACCGCGTTCGCGCCATTGGCCGAGCCGACGCAGGCAACCAGGACGCCGAAGCCGCCGCCGAAAACGAGCGTCGGCCACATCTCAACAGCAACTCGCCGCGGGTTCATGATCACAGCCTCCAAGGCTTGTCCTGAAACGCCCAATCTTGAGTCCAACGCACAGTCACGCAACGCCCCGATGTTTCGGGTGACAATGTGGGCGCGCAAGGGCAGAGGCGGGGCCAAGCGGTATGTTTCGGGGAACTGTTGCCCGAGGGCAACGCTGCATTGCCCTGCAGGGACTCGGTTAAAGCGCGATGAGATCTGGATGAATCATCATCCCGCTTTAAGTTGTTGTTTAAGCATGATCTTTTCGGAAAACCGCTTCGCACTTTTTCCGGATCACGCTCTTAGACCTTCCAGTACACCGCGTCGTTATCGATCCGCATCATTTCACCGGAGATACCGTGCTGATTTCGGAAGTCGGTGATGGCTTGCTGGCAATGAGGCCACGCATTGTAGTCGTCGACGATCACATAGCCGCCCTTGCTGACCTTGTGATACAGGGCGTTCAGGGAATCCATCGTTGAAATGTACATATCGCCATCCAGGCGCAGGACAGCGAGCTTTTCGATCGGCGCGGTCGGCAATGTATCCTTGAACCAGCCCTTGAGGAATTTGACCTGGTCGTCCAGCAGGTCGAACTTGCGAAAATTCTCTTGTACCTTTTCAAGAGGCACGGCGAAGCCAAGCGACATCGGACCGCCGATGTTCATTCCCGCGGTATCGACAAGGGCGTCCGCTTCGTAAGCAGCATCCTTCTTGTCCAGCGATGGCAAGCCCTCAAAAGAATCAGCCACCCAGACTTTACGGTCCGTGATTGCGTGCGCTTTGAGTACTGCCCGCATGAAAATCGTTGCGCCGCCACGCCAAACGCCGGTCTCGATCAGGTCACCCGGGATATTGTTCCTGATCACGTCCTCGATGCAGAACTGGATGTTATCCAGTCGAGGCTTGCCGATCATGGTGTAGGCAAATAGACCCCAGTTCGCTTGGTTGCTGTCCATCTGGCGGCGGGGGCTGACAAGGAGGAGTTTTTGCGTCCACGCCAGGTCGACGAACATCGCCTTGATTTTTTCCTTGAGGGTCTTCCTGGCATCGAGAGAACCCAGAACGTACCAGGCATTTTCGTCGTAGATGGTTGCCAGCAGGCACTTCTTCATCAGATCAAGGTAATCGTCTGGCGCCACGATGGGGGTAATCTGCATTGCCAAGTTCCGGAAGGCGGGAGCGAGGGTACTCATTTTGTAGGGTAGTCTAGCCACCTTACGCGACTGGAGTGCGACACCGCCGGTGCTTGTCTGGTCTCCGCAGATTAGCTGGGTCCGCTTCCCACGTGAATCGGCACGCGCGCGGGCCGCGGGCTTGGCATCCAAGGTTACAAATGAAGAAGGCGAAATGGCTGGACATCATTGCCGAGGAGAACCATACCGGCCATGATTGTGAACAGGCAGAAGCGCGCCGGCAGCGGACTGCCGATAGCAGGGAGCATCTAGCATGGGTGACGGCAAGAGCGGACTTCAACTGCGTTCGCTGGTCAAGAAGAGCGGTGAGCTCGAACTCTCGCTGGTGAATATCCCGACGCCGGAGCCGGGCGAGGACGAGGTGGTGGTCCGCGTCGAGGCGACCCCGATCAACCCGAGCGATCTCGGCCTTCTGATAGGGCCCGCCGACATGTCGGCCGCGAAGGTGTCGGGCACCAAGGACTCTCCCGTGATCACCGCGCAAATGCCAGAGGCGGCGATGCGGATGATGGGGGCGCGGCTCGACCAATCGCTCCCCGTCGGCAATGAAGGCGCCGGCGTCGTCATCAAGACCGGATCGTCGGATGCCGCAAAGGCGCTGATGGGCAAGACCGTCTCGATCATCGGCGGGGCGATGTATTCGCAGTATCGCGTGGTCGGATCGCGCGACGTCATGGAGTTGCCGCCAGGCACCACGGCCGCCGACGGCGCCTCCTGGTTCGTCAATCCGATGACCGCGCTCGGCATGACCGAGACCATGCGCCGCGAAAACCACAAGGCGCTGGTGCACACGGCCGCCGCCTCCAATCTCGGCCAGATGCTGAACAAGATCTGCATCAAGGACGGCATCGGCCTCGTCAACATCGTGCGCAGCAAGGAGCAGGCCGATATCCTGCACAAGATCGGCGCCAAATACGTCGTCGACTCGACGGCCCCGACCTTCATGGACGACCTCACCGCCGCGCTGGTGGAGACCGGCGCCACCATCGCGTTCGATGCCATCGGCGGCGGCAAGCTGGCGAGCCAGATCCTCACCGCGATGGAGATCGCCGCCAACAAGACCGCCAAGGAGTACAGCCGCTACGGCTCCAACGTGTTCAAGCAGGTCTATATCTACGGCAGCCTCGACAGCCGTCCGACCGAACTGACCCGCGCCTTCGGCCTGACCTGGAGCGTCGGCGGCTGGCTGCTGACGCCCTTCCTGCAGAAGATCGGACCTGCCGAGATCGGCCGCCTGCGCCAGCGCGTCGCCTCTGAACTGAAGACCACCTTCGCCAGCCATTACACCAAGGTGGTGTCGCTGCCGGAGGTGCTCGATCCCGCCAACATCGCCGTCTACAACAAGCGCTCGACCGGCGAGAAATTCCTGATCAACCCGAACAAGGGCGGGTGAGGGGGACGCGCCTCGATCGCCCAGCGGCAGGATGAAAATCCGGCAGGCCGCCCCGTGCAGGGCGGCCTGTTTTCGTTTGGCAACTGCAATCTCGAAAACGCTGCGTTTCCGCCCCTGCGACTTTCATGCGCTTGCATGTATCTGGGCTTCCCGCTAGGTGAGGTCGGCCGCTCGCACATTGAACAAGGAGAATTCCAATGGCTCATACCATCGCCACCATCGCCGGCAGCCTGCGCAAGGAGAGCTTTTCGCTCAAGATCGCCAATGCGCTGGCCAGGCTCGCGCCTGCCTCGCTGAAACTCGAAGTAATGACGCCGCACGGCATCTCCTTCTTCAACCAGGATCTGGAGGCGAACCCGCCCGCCGACTGGCTGGCGTTCCGCGAAAAAATCCAGAAGTCGGACGGCGTGCTGTTCGTGACGCCGGAATACAACCGCGCCATCCCGGGCGTTCTGAAGAATGCGATCGACGTCGCCTCGCGCCCCTACGGCAAGAGCTCGTTCCTCGGCAAGCCCGTCGGCATCGTCTCCAACTCGCCGGGCCCGCTCGGCGGCGTCAATGCGGCCAAGAGCCTGCAGAACATCCTGCCCGGCATTTGCGGTCCGATCATGGGGCAGCCGGAAGCCTATCTCAACATGGTCGGCGATGCCTTCAACGAGAAGGGCGAGCTTGTGAAGGAACCGCTGCAGAAGGTGCTGGAGCAATATCTCGCGGCCTTCGCCGCCTTCGTCGACAAGCAGAATAGCTAACGGCGGTCTCCGTCGTTGCGAGCGCAGCGAAGAAGCAATCGATCTGCCCCTCGCTTGCAATGACGGGTGCGGTCGGACCGCAGCCCCTTAGCGGTCCATTAACTCGGTGGCCCCATCGTGGGGGGCATCATGGTATCGCGTAATCGACTCAAATCGATCCTCACGGGGCTCGCCCTCTATACGATGGCGGGTCTCCTGGTCGGTTATTTCGGCGTCAACGCCTATACCGGCAAATACGGCCTCAACGCCCGGCAGGAACTCGATCAGGAGATTTTCTCGCTGACCTCCGATCTGGAGCGGCTCAGGCGCGAGCGCGCCGAGGGCGAGAAGCGGGTGTCGCTGCTCCGTTCGGGCCAGATCGACCCCGACATGCTGGACGAGCGCGCGCGCTTCCAGCTCGACTATGCCAACCCGCGCGACCTGGTCCGGATCATTCGGCCGGCCAACGCCAACTGATTTTCTAATTTCAAAATCGCCGCTCCGACGACACGAATATGTCGCGCTCGCTGCAGTGCGGCATAGCAATCTCTTGCGCAAATCCCTCCAATCCTTTCGCGGCGATTTGAGTTGGGCTAGAGAGGAATCCCCCGCATTTCTCTCACCCGGAATTGTTCATGGCCGCACCAAAAAAAGCCGTCGCCAAGGAGTCAGGCCAGGACCGGGGAGCAAGCTCCCCGCCGGAGTTCACCAGGGAGCAGGACCTCAAGGCGCTGCGCGACATGCTGATGATCCGCCGCTTCGAGGAAAAGGCGGGCCAGCTCTACGGCATGGGTGCGATCGGCGGCTTCTGCCATCTCTATATCGGCCAGGAAGCGGTCGTCGTCGGCATGCAGATGGCGCTCAAGCCGGGCGACCAGGTCATAACTGGATACCGCGACCACGGTCACATGCTGGCCACCGGCATGACCGCCAACGGCGTGATGGCCGAACTGACCGGGCGTCACGGCGGCTACTCCAAGGGCAAGGGCGGGTCCATGCACATGTTCAGCCTGGAGAAGCATTTCTACGGCGGCCACGGCATCGTCGGCGCGCAGGTCTCGCTCGGCACCGGCCTTGCCTTCGCCAACCGCTATCGCGGCAATGACAATGTCGCGCTCGCCTATTTCGGCGACGGCGCCGCCAACCAGGGCCAGGTCTACGAGAGCTTCAACATGGCCGAGTTGTGGAAGCTCCCCGTGGTTTACGTGATCGAGAACAACCGCTACGCCATGGGCACCGCAGTCGCGCGCGCCTCCGCGCAGGCCGATTTCTCCAAGCGCGGCGCCTCCTTCAATATTCCGGGCAAGCAGGTTGACGGCATGGACGTGCGCGCGGTGAAGGCCGCCGGCGACGAAGCCGTCGCCTGGTGCCGCGAGGGCAACGGCCCCTTCATCCTGGAAATGCAGACCTATCGCTACCGCGGCCACTCGATGTCGGATCCGGCGAAGTACCGCACGCGCGAGGAGGTCGAGAAAGTCCGTCACGACTCCGACCCGATCGAGCAGGTGCGCAATCGCCTCTTGGCCGCCAAGGTCAGCGAGGACGAACTGAAGAAGATCGACGCCGAGGTTCGCGAGATCGTCAACGAGTCCGCCGAGTTTGCCCAGAAGGATCCCGAGCCCGATCCCTCAGAGCTCTGGACCGACGTGTACCGCTAAGCGCAAGCAGGAAAGAGCACGATCCCGAAAAGTGGGTACCGGTTTTCGGGAAGGACCATGCTCAAACAAGAGACCGAGTCTTTGGAGCCACCATGCCCATTCAAGTTCTGATGCCTGCGCTGTCGCCCACGATGGAGAAGGGCAACCTCGCCAAATGGCTGAAAAAGGAAGGCGAGCCGATCAAGTCCGGCGACGTCATCGCCGAGATCGAGACCGACAAGGCGACCATGGAAGTCGAGGCGACGGATGAGGGGACGCTCGGCAAGATCCTGATCCCCGAAGGCACGGCCGACGTCGCCGTCAACACGCCGATCGCGATGATCCTTTCCGACGGCGAGAATGCCGGCGATCTGGCCAGGGCGCCGTCACCCGCCGCTGCGCAAAAGGTCGCCGAATCTGCCCCGCCTGCACAAGCCAGGGCGGAAGCGCCGCTGCCGAAGGCCGCGCACCATCCGGCCGCGCCGGCCTCGGTCAGGGAGCCCGAGCCGGATGTGCCCGCGGGTACCGAGTTCATCACGCAGACCATCCGCGAAGCGCTGCGCGATGCGATGGCCGAGGAAATGCGCCGCGACCCCGATGTATTCGTGATGGGCGAGGAAGTCGCCGAGTACCAGGGCGCCTACAAGGTGACGCAGGGCCTGCTGCAGGAATTCGGCGCCAGGCGCGTGATCGATACGCCGATCACCGAGCACGGCTTTGCCGGCGTCGGCGTTGGCGCGGCGATGGCGGGCCTCAAGCCGATCGTCGAATTCATGACATTCAACTTCGCCATGCAGGCGATCGACCAGATCATCAACTCCGCCGCCAAGACGCTGTACATGTCCGGCGGCCAGATGGGCTGCTCGATCGTGTTCCGCGGACCGAACGGCGCCGCCGCCCGCGTCGCCGCGCAGCACAGCCAGGATTATGCCTCCTGGTACTCGCATGTCCCCGGACTGAAGGTGGTCTCGCCGTTCTCGGCCGCCGACTACAAGGGCCTGCTCAAGGCCGCGATCCGCGATCCCAACCCGGTCATCTTCCTCGAGAACGAGGTCCTCTACGGCCACACCGGCGAGGTGCCGAAGCTCGACGACTACGTCGTGCCGATCGGCAAGGCGCGCGTGGTGCGCAAGGGCAAGGACGTCACCATCGTCTCCTGGTCGATGGGCATGACCTATGCGCTGAAGGCTGCCGAAGAACTCGCCAGGGAAGGCATCGAGGCCGAGGTGGTCGACCTGCGCACGCTGCGCCCGATGGACACCGAGACCATCATCGCCTCGGTGAAGAAGACCGGCCGCGCGGTAACCATCGAGGAGGGCTGGCAGCAGTCCGGCGTCGGCGCCGAAGTCGCCGCCCGCATCATGGAGCACGCCTTCGATTATCTCGATGCGCCGGTCGCGCGCGTCTCCGGCAAGGACGTGCCGATGCCGTATGCGGCCAATCTCGAGAAGCTCGCATTGCCCTCCGTCGCCGAGGTGGTCGCGGCCGCCAAGGCCGTCTGCTACCGGTAAGCCGCCATGGCAGGCCCCAAGGAGCAGCCGCTGCCGCCCGACGTGATGGAACGCGAGGACGCCACCGAAGTGCTGCGCGCCTTCGTCGTCGATGGCGGCCTGTCGATCGCGTTCACGCGCGCGTTCGAGGATCCCGGCATGTGGGGGCTCCTACTGGTCGACATCGCCCGCCACGCCGCGCGCGCCTATGCGCGGGAGAACGTCATGTCGGAGGAAGAGGCAATGGCGCATATCCTCGACATGTTCGAAAACGAGATCGCGCGTCCGACCGACATGGGCTCCACCACGCCGCGGTCGCAACAAGGTCATTGACGATGCCAATCAACATTCTGATGCCTGCGCTGTCGCCCACCATGGAGAAGGGCAACCTTGCCAAGTGGCTCAAGAAGGAGGGCGACAAGGTCAGGTCCGGCGACGTCATCGCGGAGATCGAGACCGACAAGGCGACCATGGAGGTCGAGGCGGTCGACGAGGGCACGATTGCGAAGATCGTGGTGCCCGAGGGCACGGCCGACGTTCCCGTCAACGACGTCATCGCCATCATGGCCGGCGACGGCGAGGATGTGAAAGCCGCCGCAGGCGGCGGTGGGGCGGCCGCGCCGAAGCCGGCCGCGGCGGCTGCGCCCGCACCGGCTCCTGCCGCAGCGGCCGCGCCGGCACCGCAGGCGGCCAAGGCACCGCCGCCTCCGGCTGCCGCGCCTGCGCCGCCGGCCGCTGCCGCCGCGCAGGCCAACGGCCACGGCCGCATCTTCTCCTCGCCGCTGGCGCGGCGCCTGGCGAAAGAGGCCGGCATCGACCTTTCCCGCATCACCGGGTCCGGCCCGCACGGCCGGGTGATCGCCCGCGACGTCGAGGACGCAAGGTCCGGCAAGGGCCTGAAGGCGCCGGCCGCAGCGCCAACCGCGCCGGGCCTCGCGCCGGCGATGAGCGACCAGCAGATCCTCTCGCTGTTCGAGCCCGGCTCCTACGACATCGTGCCGCATGACGGCATGCGCCGCACCATCGCGCAGCGCCTGACGGCGGCGACGCAGAGCATCCCGACCTTCTATCTGACCATTGATTGCGACATCGGCCGGCTGCTCGATGCGCGCGAGCAGATCAATGCGGCGGCTCCCAAGGACAAGGAGAAGAAGCCGCTCTACAAGCTCTCGGTCAACGACTTCGTCATCAAGGCCCTGGCGGTCGCGCTGCAGCAGGTGCCGGATTGCAATGTCAGCTGGACCGAAGGCGGCATGGTCAAGCACAAGCATTCCGACGTCGGCGTCGCCGTCGCGATGCCCGGCGGCCTGATCACCCCGATCATCCGCAGCGCCGAGACCAAGTCGCTGTCCACCATCTCTAACGAGATGAAGGACCTCGCGGCCCGCGCGCGCGGGCGCAAGCTGAAGCCGCAGGAATACCAGGGCGGCACCTCGTCGGTCTCCAATCTCGGCATGTACGGCATCAGCCATTTCACCGCCGTCATCAACCCGCCGCAGTCGACCATCCTCGCGGTCGGCGCCAGCGAGGAGCGCGCGGTGGTGCGGGGCGGCAAGATCGAGGCCGCCCACATCATGAGCGCGACGCTGTCCTGCGATCACCGCTGCATCGACGGCGCGCTCGGCGCTGAGCTGATCGGCGCGTTCAAGCGGCTGATCGAAAATCCCGTGATGATGATGGTGTAGGGAGATCGCCGTGCTCGCGATCTATGCTCCCTACATTTTTGCCGTCGCAGCCGTGTTCGCTGCAATCATCCTTCGCAGCAGGGACCTCGCGTCGACGACTCAGGTCCGTATCATTCTCGGCGGGGCCGCGGCTGTTGCCGTGCTCTGGACCGGCTTCTTGCTCGTTCTCTCACGATCGGATCTGTAATGGCCGACACATCGTTCGACGTCATCATCATCGGCTCCGGTCCTGGCGGCTACGTCACCGCGATCCGCGCGGCGCAGCTCGGCTTCAAGACCGCGATCGTCGAGAAGGCCTATCTCGGCGGCATCTGCCTGAACTGGGGCTGCATCCCGACCAAGGCGCTGCTGCGCTCGGCGGAAATCTATCACTACATGCAGCACGCGGGGGATTACGGGCTGTCGGCCGAGAAGGTCGCTTATGACCCGAAGGCCGTGGTGCAGCGCTCGCGGGGGGTGTCGAAGCGGCTCAATGACGGCGTCGGCTTCCTGATGAAGAAGAACAAGGTGCAGGTGATCTGGGGCGAGGCCGCGATCGATGCGCCCGGCAAGGTCACGGTGAAGAAGTCCGCCGCCGAGGCGCCGAAGGGCGCGCTGGGCGAGGGCGCCTACCAGGCAAAGCACATCATCGTCGCCACCGGCGCGCGGCCGCGCGTGCTGCCGGGGCTCGAGCCCGACAAGAAGCTGGTCTGGACCTATTTCGAGGCGATGGTGCCGGACCGCATGCCGAAATCGCTGCTGGTGGTCGGCTCCGGCGCGATCGGCATCGAGTTCGCCTCGTTCTTCCACACCATGGGCAGCGAGGTCACCGTGGTGGAAGTGCTGCCGCAGATCCTGCCCGTCGAAGACGCCGAGCTCGCTGGCCTCGCCCGCAAGCGCTTCGAGAAGATGGGAATCAAGATTCTCACCAACACCAAGGTGACAAGGCTCGAGAAGAAAGCCGACAGCGTCGTTGCCACCATCGACGACGGCAACAAGCCGGTCACGACCGAGTTCGAGCGAGTGATCTCGGCGGTCGGCGTCGTCGGCAATATCGAAAACCTCGGCCTCGAAAAGCTCGGTGTGAAGACCGATCGCGGCTGCGTCGTGGTCGACGGCTACGGCAAGACCAACGTGCCTGGCATCTACGCCATCGGCGACGTCGCCGGACCGCCGATGCTGGCGCACAAGGCCGAGCATGAGGGCGTGATCTGCGTCGAGGCCATCAAGGGCCTGCACCCGCATGCCATGGACAAGAACCTCATTCCCGGCTGCACCTATTGCCAGCCGCAGATCGCCTCCGTCGGCCTCACCGAAGCCAGGGCAAGAGAGGGCGGGCGGGAAATCCGCGTCGGCCGCTTCCCCTTCGTCGGCAACGGCAAGGCGATCGCGCTCGGCGAGGACCAGGGCCTGGTGAAAGTCGTGTTCGACAAGAAGACCGGTCAACTGCTCGGCGCCCACATGATCGGCGCCGAGGTCACCGAGCTGATCCAGGGCTACGTCGTCGCAATGAACCTGGAGACCACCGAGGAAGAGCTGATGCACACGGTCTTCCCGCACCCGACCCTGTCGGAGATGATGAAGGAAGCCGTGCTCGACGCCTACGGGCGGGTGCTGAATATTTGATGGCCGTCATTGCGGGCGCAGCGACGACCCTTCTCCGCTTGCCCCGCAAGCTTCGCCGGGTCGGGAGTCCGCCGAAGCTCGGAGAGCGAAGGCGGAAGCAAATCCATGGCGCAGCGAACAGAGGTGGGTTGCTTCGTTTCGCCCGCAATGCCGAGTTCAAGGACCGCGCGAACAAGAAAGAACAATCGTGAAAGACAACGACAACCTCACCATCGAACGCCTGACGTTCGTGACCCATCTCGAATGCGCGATGGAAGGCGACCATTATCCCGCCGACCAGGTGCACAACCTGTCCAAGGCCGGCAAGCCGCTCTTGGTGCGCTACGACCTCGCGGGCGTGAAAAGGGCGCTGACCAAGGACGCGCTGGCGCAGCGGCCCGCCGACATGTGGCGCTACCGCGAACTGCTGCCGGTGCGCACATGCGCCGATATCGTCAGCCTCGGCGAGGTGACGACGCCGCTGATCCGCCTGCCCAAGCTCGGCAAGAAGCTCGGCGGCGGCGAGATCATCGTCAAGGACGAGGGGCGCCTGCCGACCGGCTCTTTCAAGGCGCGCGGCCTTGTCATGGCGGTGTCGATGGGCAAGGCGCTCGGCATCAGGCACATGGCGATGCCGACCAACGGCAATGCGGGCGCTGCGCTCGCCGCCTACGCCACCTCCTGCGGCATCAAGACCACGATCTTCTGCCCGGCCGACACGCCCGAGGTGAACGTCAGCGAGATCGAATTGCAGGGCGCCACCGTCTACCGCGTCAACGGCTATATCGACGATTGCGGCAAGATCGTCGGCGAGGGCAAGACGAAAGTCGGCTGGTTCGACACCTCGACCCTGAAGGAGCCGTACCGCATCGAAGGCAAGAAGACGATGGGCCTGGAACTCGCCGAGCAGCTCGGCTGGGAGATGCCCGACGTGATCTTCTATCCGACCGGCGGCGGCACCGGGCTGATCGGCATGTGGAAGGCGTTTGCCGAGCTGGAGGCCATCGGCTTCATCGGGTCAAAACGTCCGCGCATGGTGGCTGTGCAGGCTTCCGGCTGCGCGCCGATGGTGCGTGCTTTTGAAGCAGGCACCGAGCACGCCACCCGCTGGGAAGATGCGCACACCATCGCGTCCGGCATCCGCGTGCCGCAGGCGATCGGGGATTTTCTCATTCTCCGCGCCGTGCGCGATAGCAAGGGTTTCGCCATTGCCGTCGATGACGAGAAGATTTCTGCTGCGCTCGGCGAAGTGGCGCGCGAGGAGGGATTGCTGCTGTGCCCCGAGGGCGCTGCAACATATGCCGCCTACAAGCAGAGCCTCGCCGAAGGTCGTGTTGCCAACAGCGATCGCGTGATGCTGTTTAATTGCGCGACCGGGCTTAAATATCCACTGCCGCCGGTCGCGCGCAGTCTCGACCGCCACAAGCCGATCGACTACGCGCAGTTCTGAATTCCTCATCCTGAGGAGCGGCCTTTTGGCCGCGTCCCGACGGATGCAGGGCCGTCGTGGCCTCTATGGTTCGAGACGCGCGGCGTTGCCGCGCTCCTCACCATGAGGGTCTTGGAAACGCGTTGGAGGAAAGCGAATGCGAAGACTGGTTCTGGCCGCCCTGCTGGCGACGTTTGCGTTCGCCGTCCCCGCCTTCGCGCAAAACTTCCCCTCGCGCCCCATCACCATCATCGTGCCGTTCTCGGCGGGCGGGCCATCGGATGCGATGGCGCGGATTCTCGCCGATCACATGAAGAACACGCTCGGCGAGACCGTGCTGGTCGAGAACGTCACCGGCGCGGGCGGCTCGATCGGCGTCGGCCGCGCGGCGAAGTCGCCGCCTGACGGCTACACCATCTCGTTCGGCCATCTCGGCACCCACGTCGCCAACGGCGCGATCTACAAGCTCAACTATGACCTCGTCGGCGATCTCGATCCCGTGGTGCTCCTGCCGAGCAACGCCATGGTGATCGTCAGCAAGAATGCGTTGCCGGCGAAGACGCTGCCGGAACTGCTGGCCTGGCTGCGCTCGCGCCCCACACCGGCCGCGGCCGGCACCGCCGGCGCTGGCTCGGGCAGCCACATCGCCGGGCTCTATTTCGAGAACGTCGCCGGCATCAAGCTGCAATATGTGCCGTACCGCGGCACGGGCCCGGCGATGAACGACCTCGTCGCCGGCCAGATCGATTTGATCGTCGACCAGCTCTCCAATTCGATCCAGCAGGTGCGCGGCGGCAATATCCGCGCCTACGCCGTGACCGACGCCAAGCGCGTGGAATCCGCCGCCGACATCCCGACGGTCGACGAGGGCGGGCTGCCCGGCTTCCATATGACGCTGTGGTCGGGCATGTGGGTGCCCAAGGGCACGCCGAAGGATGTCATCGCGAAGCTGAACGGTGCGGCGGTCGCAGCGCTGAACGATCCCGCCGTGCGCAAGCAGTTCGAGAATCTCGGCCTGCAGATGCCGCCCAAGGACAAGCTGACGCCGGAGGCGCTCGGCGAGTGGCAGAAGGCGGAGATCGCCAAATGGTGGCCGGTGATCAAGGCGGCCAATGTGAAGGTGGACTGACCGGCGTTCGCCGTACTGCAGCCGCGTTTCCACATGTCTGGCTCGGTCATTCGTGACGTGGCCCAAGCCACGCCGCCGGCCGAATCTGCCGTAGTTCGGCCACGCCGGCGTCAAATTTGTAACCACCGCGTTAACGATAACCGGCCCGTCATCCGGGACAGGATGTGGGTGGGCGATGGAAGTGCGTTGGCGTATTGCTCCAAGAACGAGGCTGGCTGCGTTTGCGCTGCTGCTTGCTTGCGTGCCGGCCGAAGCCCAGACGTTCCAGCAGATGTGGATGGGCCGCGTCGCGCGGCCACCGGCCGACAACGAGGAAGCTTCCGTCTACTGGGAAGACACCTGGGACGCCCGCGGCAAGCGGTTCGATGCCCACGGGGTCTCCTGCGCCCATCGCACCGAAGCGTTCGGGACCATCTTCGTCGTCACCAATCTGGACAACGGCAAGAAGATCGAATGTCCCGTGCAGGACCGCGGACCGTATGCGAAGGGCAGGGTGCTCGACTTCTCGCTCGGCGCGGCAAAGAAAATCGGCTGCGACGGCCTGTGCCGCGTCACCATCCGGCGCGCCGGTTACGAGTAGCGCGCGCCGGTTGCGCCCGTGCAGTGACGCGCTGCACAAATTGATCTGGCGCAATTCCCTGCCGCCGATTTCGGCGATCCTCTTCTCATCCAGGTGGATGCAAGGGAGGAAGTCATGTCGACCGCAGGCAATGCACTGCTATGGACCGTCGGGCTCTTCGGTCTCTCGTTCGCGATGATCTTCGTGATCTGGGCTGCCGACAGGATGCGCCGGAATATTTTGGGCGGGCCGTAAGCCGTAGCCAGGCCGCATTTGCAACGGGACGCGCCGCGGCAGCCCGATCGCGGCGGGATACCCGGCTGCGGATTGGCGCAAATCCGGGGGAAATGCGGAAACTTGGTCGCGGTCGGCTTTCGCCACCGGAGCGGAGCGCTCCGACGTCTTCCATATGCTCAACGAAGCGCCGGAAATGCACGCAGGCATATCGCGGCTCCGTTACTGCAGACGTCGAATGTAGATGGCGCCCCAGCCGAGCCCGAGCACGGCGGCCGCAACCGACCCCAGCAACACGCCGAGCTTCGCCGCGTTCAGCAACCCTTCGTCGGAGAAGGCGAGCATCGCGATGAAGATCGACATCGTAAAACCAATTCCGGCCAGCAGGCCGACCAGACAAACCCCGCCCCACGAAACGCCGGGCGCAAGCCGGCACCAGCCGAGCCGCACCGCAAGCCAGGAAGCGCCGGTGATGCCAAGCGGCTTGCCCGCCACCAGCGCCACGGCCGTGCCCAACGTGACAAGGTGGGCGGACGACGACAGACCGGCGCCCGTCAAGCTGACCCCGGCATTGGCCAACGCGAAGATCGGCATGATGACGTAGGCTACCCACGGATGCATCGCCATCTGCACCCGCGACACCGGCGGCAATAGCTCGCGATGCGCCACGCGCAGCTCCTGCAACGGTCCCTGCAGCCGCTGCGAATCCCTCGCCTCGACCGCATCGCTGGTTCGCAATTGGCGGAGCACGCGGGACACCACCTCCAGCGGGTGCTCGCGCATCGGGATCGGCTGTGCCGGCGTCATCAATCCAAGCACGACACCTGCAAGGGTCGGATGGACGCCGGCCATCCAAAATCCCAGCCAGACAAGGAAGCCCGGCACGATATAGGCGGGCGCCGAGCCGATCCCCATGCGTTGAAAGGCGAGGACGCCGAGGACACCGAGCGCAGCGATTGCGAAACCGCTGATCTGAATGCCGGCGGAGTAGAACGCGGCGATGATCAGCACCGCCATGATGTCGTCGATGATCGCGAGCGCGAGCAGGAAGACTCTCACATTGACCGGAACCGACCGCCCGAGCAGCGCGAGAATGCCGACCGCAAAAGCGATATCCGTCGCCGTCGGCACCGCCCAGCCGTGGCCTCCGACGGGATCGTTGTTGAAGCTCACATAAATCAGGGCGGGGACGATGACGCCGCCGCTCGCTGCAATCAGGGGCAAGATGGCCTGGTCGATCTTGCTCAGGGCGCCTTCGTGGATCTCGCGCCGGATTTCCATGCCGACAACCAGGAAGAAGATGGTCATCAGCGCGTCGTTGACCCAGAAATGCAGCGACTTCGAAAAGACGTACTCACCAAACCCGACGGTGACCGGCAGGTTCCAGAAGGCGTGATAGCCGTGGGCGAACGGCGAGTTCGCCCACGCCAGCGCGGCCGCGGCTGCGACCACGAGCACGGCGCCGCTGACGGCTTCCACATGGAGAAAACGCTGAAGGGTGGCGAGGGCTTGTTCGGCCAGCCGTTGGGCTCGCGGCAAGTCGTCAAATGTCGGCCGATCGTCCACGGGCGCAAACTTTCCGCGTGGCGGCCCGACCATCGCTTGACCTGCCGCTGCGATATGCAGCGAACACCCGTAAGGTGTTCTACACGGCTACGATTTGAAGGCAACCATATTCGGCGCTGTCTTTTCGGCTCCCGCCGGCCGCATGCCGCGGCAGCAGGCCTTTATTCAATTCCTATATGGCCGGCCGGCCTGCCCCATCGATTATATATGCCCCCGGGCCGATCTCCTGGGCAGTAGCCGCGTGTTGCGGCGGAACTGACAGCGAGATTGAGCCATGCGTGCATCTATTCTTTCCCGGGAACATCATCCCGTTTCGACGCAGTGGACGCCGAAGAAATCCACCCGCCTGGCTTTGCTGCTCGGCGCACTCCTGGGCGTTAGCGCCGCGGTCAACGGGTTGATCATCCTGACCAGCGCCGCGCCATGACGCCGCTATCCGGTCGTCTCAGCCCTTCGGAGAATGAAGCGATGACTGACATTGAATCGAAACTGCCGGCCGACGTCGTTCAGACGGTCGATGCCGATCCCCTCGCGGCGGCATGGACGCGGTATCTTGCCTCGATTGCGATGACGGCCCTCGCGACGGTCTTGGCCATCGCCGCCGACAGCAAGGTCGCGATTCCCAATCTGTCGCTGGTGTTTGTCGTTCCGGTGATCATTGCGGGGGTCGGCCTCGGCCTTGGCCCGGCGCTATGCGCCGCGGTCGTCGGCGCCCTGGCATTCAATTTCTTTCTCACGGAGCCGCGTTACTCGCTCGCCGTCGACGACCCCTCGAACATCTGGGCCATCGGGCTGCTGTTCGTGGTCGGCCTTATCGCAAGCGGCGTTGCTTTCACGTCCCGACGGAGGGCGATGGAGGCGGAGCGGCTGAGAAGGCAGGCGGCCATCGTCCAGCGCTACACCCAGGACGCCGCTGCCGCGGAAAGTATCGACGCGATCCTGTCAATCACGGCGCGGTCACTCGCCACGCTGTTCCGGGTTCCCGCCGTTGCGATGCTTGTCGAGGATGGCAAGATTGTCTCGATCGAGCGAGCCGGCGACGTCGAGCCGGTGCAAGCTGAACTCGAGGCGGCACGGTCGTCCCTGGCTGGTTCTGTCGTGCGCGGCGGCATCTATCCGAACGAGACCTCGCGGTTCGATTTCTGGCCGGCGCGGACGGCGGAAGGCCGGGGTGCAGTTGTCGGGCTTGCGTTTGACCCGGAGGATCGTCCCCCGCTTCCTGATGTACCGGTGGGGACCATGGCAGGCATTCTGGCGCTGGTGCTCGGTCGCCGGCGCTGAGCGGCGCCCGCGGGCTAAGACCGCCGGCGTGTGGACGCGGTTCGGGAGAGCGACGAACTTTCCATATTGGCGGGGAACTGCGGTTGCGATACCGCGTCTCGCCATCCGAAAATCGGAATTATAGGTCTTGACAATTACGCAAATCAGAAGTATCTAAGCGACAGCCCGCGCCGCCACGAGGGACGATGCGCGATCGTCACGCAGCGTGGCGCGGGTCGCGATGGACGCTTGCCGCGTCAGGTGCGGAGCGTGATCCCGGAAAAGCGGAATCCGGTTTTCCGGCAAGGATCACGCTCAAAAAAAGCACCGGACGAAACGCGGCGGCGTACGGCGAAATCGTGTGGTCCTGGCGCCGCGACCCTGGCGTCCATCCCTGCCGGCCCGTGCTGGCAGGGCAACGGTGACAACAAAGGCCGCTCACCGGGGAGAGTACGTATAAGCC
>DATLXL010000031.1:0-88796 GCA_035575905.1 Bradyrhizobium sp.
GAGACATCCCGGCTTTCCCCGCGCAATGGCTTTACGGCTTATACGTGATCTCCCCGGTGAGCGGCCTTTGTTGTCACCGTTGCCACGCTGCCACGGGGCTGCGTGGATAGACGCCAGGGTCGCGGCGCCAGGACCACACGACTTCGCCGTACGCTTTCCGCGTTTCGTCCGGTGCTTGATTTGAGCGTGACCCTTGCCGGAAAACCGCATTCCGCTTTTCCGGGATCACGCTCCACACCTGACGCAGCAAGCGTCCATCGCAACCCGCACCACGCTACGTGACGACCGCGAAGCGTCCCTTTGGCGGCACGGGCTGAGCCAGCAAATACCGCAAATCGTAATTCCGGTAAAGCGAATTATTTGCGATTCCAGGGCTTGACACGGTGATTTGCCCGGCGCGCGCCCTCGCTACCGTGAAACGGAGCCAGCTGATAGGCTGGCACGGATCGGCCGCAGCCATGCTGCCGTACGCGGCATCGACCAACGGGGAGGTAAAGGATGATACTCAATCCGGATCACATAACGATCGCGGTGGCCGACGCCGGCGCGGCAATCGCATTCTTTGCGCTGCTGGGATTCCAAAGGAACCACGTCGCCACGATCGAAGGCGGCGTGCCCGCCCGCTACATGGGCATGCCGAACATGAAGGCGCAGCACATCACCCTCGCGCTTGAGGGCGCGAGCCCCCCGTTCGAAATCCAGCTGCTGGAGTTCGACCCGGCCTCGGGGGCCGACCCCGGCGTGCACCCGACCAACCTGCGAAAGCGAGGTTTCAATCACCTCGCTTTCCGCGTCGACGACATCGAGGCCACCACCGCGCATCTCTTGGCCAACGGCGTGACCATGCTGAGCGAGGAGATGGACTACATCAGCCGAAAGCTGCGGCTGTTCGAAGGTCCCGAGGGGATCACCTTCGAGCTGGTCCAGCGCGACGACTGAGCGGCTCCAGTTCGGAGGGTGGGTAGCGCGCAGCGCACCCACCGATACTCACGCGGAGCATGATGGGTTTCGCTGCGCCCTACCCATCCTGCGCGCTCCGCACTGCTGGGATTTCAAAGGAACCACGTCGCCATGATCGACGGCGGCGTGCCCGTCAAACCGCCAATACCGGCTCCGCCACTTCGTCGGTCCATACCTTGAAACTGACCAGAGTGTTGGGTCCGAAAGTCTGGGTGATCGGAACGTCGGAGGCGTCACGCCCCTGCGCGATCAGCACGCGCCCGATCCGCGGCACGTTGTTGCGCGGGTCGAATGTGTGCCAGCGCCCGCCGATATAGGCTTCGAACCAGCCGGCGAAATCGCCGGGTCCGTACGGCGGCTCGGTACCCATGTCGCCGAGATATCCCGTGCAATAGCGGGCGGGGATGTTCATGCAGCGGCAGAAAGTCACTGCAAGATGCGCATAGTCGCGGCAGACGCCCCTGCCTTCACGAAATACCTCGGCGGCTGTCATCGTCGCGCGGGCATGCTCGTAGCCGAAAGCGATATGACGATGGACGAAATCGCAAATAGCCTGAACGCGCGGCCAGCCGGGTTGGGTAGCCTGGAACAGGTTCCATGCAATGTCCGACAGACGATCGGTCTCGCAATAACGGCTGCCCAGCAGATACACCAGGGTATCCGGGGGCAATTCCTCCACCGCATCCTGGCGGGCGGAAGCAACCACCGGATCAGGTAGCCCGCTGTCGCGAACAAGGCCGTCGGCGGCCAGGCGCACCCGGCCGGCGGGCGCAACGATGCGGCTGCACCAGTTCCCGAAACCATCGCGATAAGGCGAGATCGTAACGGAGGGACTTACGGTCAGATAATCCGGGACGATGACGTCGGAGGCACGCGTGAAATGCGTTCCCAGTACCATGATCATCGGTGTCGGCTGCGGGAAGTCGTACACGATCTCGTATCCGACACGCAGCTTCATTCGAAATGCCTTCCCGGCCTGGTCCTCACAAATGGCTACGAGATCGCGGCACAACAAGGCGATGCCGCGCTTTTTTCCGACGAAGTGCAGGTTCCTTGGCAGAAAGCGATAGCTATTTGCCGGGGAAGGGCGCACACCGGCGCCAGTCGCGTGCACGTCGGCGTCGAATCCGGCCCAAGGCGCTTGCGCGCCGCCAGCCCCAAACCGAAAGAACCAGATGCAAGATCTCTCGCCGCGTCACGTCACCACGGAAGAGGCGCTTCGACTTGGCGTCCTGTCCGGCTGGTACTCGACCAAGATCAGCGGAACATTCGTTTCAGGTCCGCATGCTTCAGAAGCGGACTGCCTCAGCAGGATCGCCGAGATCAATCCTCCCCCGGCCAAGAAGCGACGATAATCGCAACGATGTGATGCTCGAACGCGGCGCCGCCGTCGGATTCGAATCCGCCGAATGGTCATGCCGCTTTCCACGTTGGATGCGACAGCGAGGTCGGTTGCGCCGTCGGCAACCACGCGATGGATCAATGGAACACGTGCCGTGGACCAAGGACGAAATTCGTGAGGAACAATTCCTCAGGTTGCGCGACCGGATCGAACAGGCCGTCGTGTGGAGAGATGGCGGGTTACGCTTCCGCCTTCGCTCGTTGAGCCAGGGCGGACGTGGCCGCTAACCCGCCCTCCACGTCCCGTCTCACTTCGCCGGCTCCAGCACCGAGACGTAATTCGCCACCGCCGCGCCGCCCATGTTGAAGATGCCGCCGAGCTTGGCGTTCGCAAGCTGCATGCCCTCGGGCGCCTGCCCGGCGAGCTGCATCGCGGTCATCACGTGCATGGAGACGCCGGTCGCGCCGATCGGGTGGCCCTTGGCCTTGAGGCCGCCGGACGAATTGACCGGCAGCTTGCCGTCCTTGAGGGTCCAGCCTTCCTTGATGGCGCGGGCGCCCTGCCCCTTCGGGGTCAGGCCCATCGCTTCATACTCGATCAGCTCGGCGACGGTGAAGCAATCGTGGGTTTCGACAAAGGAGAGATCATTCAGTGTCACGCCCGCCTTCTGCAGCGCGCGCTGCCAGGCAACGGTGCAGCCTTCGAACTGCAGGATGTCGCGCTTGGACATCGGCAGGAAATCCTGCGCGTGGGCGGTGGCGCGGAAGTTGATTGCCTTGCCCATGGTCTTTGCGGTCGCGGCGTCGGTCAGCACGAGGGCGGCGGCGCCGTCGGAGACCAGCGAGCAATCGGTGCGCTTGAGCGGACCGGCGACGTAAGGGTTCTTCTCGCTCTCGGCGCGGCAGAACTCGAAGCCAAAATCCTTGCGCATCTGGGCGTAGGGATTGACGACGCCGTTCTTGTGGTTCTTGGCGGCGATCAGCGCGAGCGCGTCGGACTGGTCGCCGTATTTCTGAAAATAGCTCTGCGCGATCTTGCCGAACACGCCGGCAAAGCCGCCGACGGTTTCGCCGTCTTCCGGCAAGTAGGACGCTTTCAGGAGGTTCTTGCCGATCTCGGCCGAAGGCGTGCGGGTCATCTGCTCGACGCCGACCACCAGCACGACTTTTGCGGCGCCGGCCTCGATGGCGCGGATGCCCTGGTGCACGGCGGCAGATCCCGTGGCGCAGGCATTCTCGACACGGGTGGTCGGCTTGAAGCGCAGCGCGGGATCGGCCTGCAGCACCAGCGAGGCGGTAAAGTCCTGCGGCGAGAAGCCGGCGTTGAAATGGCCGAGCACGATCTCGTCGACATCGGAAGCGCCGACGCCGGCATCCGCCATCGCCTCGTTGGCGACTTTCACGATGAGGCTCTCGACGGTCTCGGCGTCGAATTTCCCGAAGGGCGTATGCGCCCATCCAACGATGCTGGCAGTCATGGCGTTCTCCCGAATGGTTCGGGAGGATATGTAGCCTATCGGATGGCGGACTTCACGGGCGTTTCAGCGATTTCATGGCGGAATCGCACATGGCGGTTATGCCCGCCCAGTTGCCGGCGCGGATCTCGGCCGGCGGGCAGACCCAGGAACCGCCGACGCAGAGCACGTTCGGCTCGGCGAGCCAGGTGGCGGCGTTGGCATCGCCGATGCCGCCGGTCGGGCAGAAGCGGACATGCGGGAACGGGCCGGCGAGTGCCCGCAGTGCCTTGATACCGCCCGACTGCTCGGCCGGGAAGAATTTCACGGTGTCGAAGCCGGCGGCGAGTGCCTGCATCAACTCGGAGGCGGTCGCGATGCCCGGCGCGAACGGCAGGTCGCTGGAGGCCGCGGCCTTGAGGAGGTCGTCGGTCAGGCCAGGGCTGATGCCGAATTTGGCGCCGAGGGTTTTGGCGCGGGCAAGGTCGGCGGCATTGAGGATGGTGCCGATGCCGACGATGGCGTCGGGCACCTCCGCGATGATCGCTTTTGCGGATTCGACTGCGGCGTCCGTCCGCAGCGTCACCTCGAGCGTGCGGATGCCACCGGCGACCAGCGCCCTCGCCAGCGGCACGGCGTGCTCCACCTTTTCGATGGTCAGGACCGGGATGACGACCGCCTGCTTGAACAGGGCGGCAATTTGCTGCTGTTTTGGTGCCGCAGTCATTTCGAGGCCTTGCGCGAAGCCGGCGTGCCGGAAGGCGGCATCGCCGAGGATGGAATGATCGCACCGGGATAGCACACGACGACGCCGGCGAGATGATGCCCGGCGCGGGCGGCCGCGACGGGATCGGCGCCGTTCAGGCGCGCGGCGAGATAGGCGGCAGCAAAGCTGTCGCCGGCGGCGGTGGTGTCGACCACGGGTTTCATCACGGGCTCCGCCCTTACCTCCGTCATCGCGCCCTCGGCGCGGACGATGCATGTGGGCTCGTCGAGCTTCAGCACCGCTTCGGAGCCGGTAATGCGCGCCAGGAGAGCCACGCGGGTTTCGCCCGGCCAGAGCGGCAGCAAATCCTCGGTCGAGGCCAGCGCGATGTCGGCGGTCTCGAAGGCCTGCGCGAAAACCCGGCGCGCGATGTCGAGATCGGGCCAGCCGCGGGCGCGGAAATTGGTGTCGAAGGCAACCCGGACGCCGCGCTTGCGGATGTCCTTCAAGGCCGCGAACAGGCGCGCCCTGCCCGGCTCGTCAAAGATCGAGAGCGTGATCGCGGAGAGATAGACGAGGTCGTACCCGCCAAGCGATTGCAGGATGTCGTCGGTTTCGGGCAAGCTCATCAACTGCCGGGCGGCTGCACTTTCACGCCAGTGGAAGAACCTTCGCTCTCCCCTGGCGTCGGTCTCGATCATGTAGAGGCCGGGCAGCTTGCCCTTGAGACGCGCCACCTTCGCGGTGCCGACGCCTTCGGCCTGCCAGCCGGAGATCATCTCCTCGCTCAGCGAGTCGTCGCCGAGCGCCGTGACATAATCGGTCGTAACGCCGAGGCGCGAGAGATAGACGGCGGTGTTCAGCGTGTCGCCGCCGAACCCGCGCGAGAACAGCCGGCCCGGCGCCTGCCTGAGCTCGATCATGCATTCGCCGATGCAGGCTACTTTCGCCATGGGCCAGATTTCTCGTTTGCGCATGACCTTGTCGGAACGCCGGTGTCCGTTTCCCGGGCATGCGCTACGCGGCGAACTTGCCGCCGAGTTCATCCTCGATGTGGATGCGGATGATGTCGTCAAAGGTCTTCTCGGCGGTGGTGAAGCCAAGTCTTGCCGCGCGCTCGGTGGAGAAATCGCGCGGCCAGCCGTTGACGATGCTGATGATGGCCGGATCCGGCACGCGCTTGATGCGTCCGACCACGTTCTTGCCGGCAACACGCTCCAGCGCGGCGATCTGCTCGCCGACGGTGGCGGACAGCCCCGGCATCGAGAGATTGCGGCGCGGGCCGACGGTGCCGAGGTCCATGGTGCCGGCATGGAGGAGGAAGCCGACCGCGGATTTCGGCGTGGCGTGCCAGTGGCGGACGTCGTCGGAGACCGGCAGGATCGCCTCCTGGCCGGCGAGCGGCTCGCGCATGATGTTGGAGAAGAAGCCGGAGGCCGCCTTGTTGGGCTTGCCCGGCCGCACGCAAATGGTGGGCAGGCGGATGCTGATGCCCTCCAGCATGCCCTTGCGGGTATAGTCGTTGATCAGGAGCTCGCAGATCAGCTTTTGCGTGCCGTAGCTGGTCAAGGGCGTGTGGAAGAACTCATCGCCGATCTTTTCCGGAAACGGCGCGCCGAACACCGCGATCGAGGACGTGAAGACGAGGCGCGGCTTGTAGCCGCCGCCGGCATGGCGGATCGCCTCGATCAGATAGCGCGTGCCGTCGAGGTTGATGCGATAGCCCTTGTCGAACTCGACCTCCGCCTCGCCGGAGACGATGGCGGCGAGGTGGAAGATCACTTCCGGCCGGTCGGCGAGCAGGCCCGCGGCGGCGCCCGGATCGGCAAAGTCGGAGGCGACGACTTTCACCGGCATCGGTGCATCCGTCGGCTTCTCGGGCGCCACGACGTCCTGCAAGGTCAGGCCGGAAATCTCGCGATTGCCTAGGCGGCCGTCCTTCAACAGGCGTTCGGCCAGCTTGCGGCCGACCATGCCGGCGGCGCCGAGAATCAGAACGTGCAAGACGTCGCTCCTTTTCTTGTTGGATTTTCTTCGCTATGGGCCTTGCGCGCTCATTCCTTTACGGCGCCGGTCATCGCCGATACATAATGCTCGACGAAGAAGGCGTAAAGGATGACCAGCGGCAGCGAGCCGGCCAGCGCGCCCGCCATCAGCGAGCCCCATCGGTAGATGTCGCCGTCGACGAACTCGTTGACGATGGCGACCGGCACCGTCTTGTTCTGCACCGACTGCAGGAAGGTCAGCGCGTAGATGAACTCGTTCCAGCACAGCGTGAAGCAGAAGATGAAGGCCGAGATCAGGCCGGGGATCGCCAGCGGCAGCACGATCTTGATCAGGATCTGCCAGCGGCTGGCGCCGTCGATCAGCGCGCATTCCTCCAGCTCGAACGGGATGGTCTTGAAGTAGCCCATCAGCAACCAGGTCGAGAACGGGATCAGGATGGTCGGATAGGTCAGGATCAGCGACAGCGGCGAGTCGAACAGGCCGTACTGGAACACGACGGTGGCGAGCGGAATGAACAGGATCGACGGCGGCACGAGATAGGCGAGAAAAATGAGTCCGCCGACGAGATTGGCGCCCTTGTAGCGCAGCCGCACGATGGCATAGGCGGCGAGCACGCTCGCGATGATCGACAGGATGGTGGCGCAGACCGCGACATACATCGTGTTCCACAGCCACATCGGATAGTGGCTCTGGAACAGGAGCTTGTAGAAATGCTTGAAGGTCGGATTCCAGGTCCAGAACGGATTGTATCTGTCGAGGTCGATCAGCTGCTCGTCCGGTTTGATCGCGGTCAGGCCCATCCAGTAGAACGGGAACAGCAGGATGACGACGATGATGGAGAGCGGCAGATAGACCGTCACCAGCCGGCGCGGCAGCGACTGCAGGTAGCTCATGCCCTCGCTGTTGTCGGCGCGTGGCGGCGTTGCCAGGATGGTCTTGAGGTCGACTTTTGTCGCAGGCAGATCAGTCATTGTTCTCTCCCTGCTGCCACTTCCTGCGCTGCAGGCCGAACCAGGAGACCATGATGGCGGCGAGCAGGAACGGGATCATGGCGCTGGAGATCGCGGCGCCCTCGCCCAGTTGGCCGGCGATGATCGCGCGCTGATAGGACAGCGTCGCCATCAGGTGGGTGGCGTTGACCGGGCCGCCGCGGGTCATCGCCCAGATCAGCTGGAAATCGGTGAAGGTGAACAGCACCGAGAAGGTCATCACCACGGCGATGATCGGGGTCAGCAAGGGATAGGTGATGTGGCGGAACAGCTGCCAGCGCGTGGCGCCGTCCAGCGTCGCGGCCTCATACAGCGAGGGCGACACCGTCTGCAGGCCAGCCAGGAGCGTGATGGCGACGAACGGCACGCCGCGCCAGATGTTGGCGAAGATCACGCAGACGCGGGCCCAGGTGGTGTCGCCGAGGAAATTGATGTTCTGGGTGATCAGGCCCATCTGCTTGAGCGACCACGAGATGATCGAAAATTGCGAGTCGAAGATCCACCAGAACGCCAGCGCCGACAGCACGGTCGGCACGATGAAGGGGATCAGCACGGCGGCGCGCAGCAGCGCCTTGAACGGCATCTTCTCGTTGAGCAGCAGCGCGAGATAAAGGCCGATCGCGAATTTGATGGCGCTGGCGACGAAGGTGTACAGCAGCGTGTTGAACACCGAGAGCCAGAAGATGGAATCGTCCCACAGCCACTCGTAGTTCTCGTAGCCGATGAACTTGCCGACGCGGCCGATCTTGGCGTCGGTAAAGGAAAGCCAGATGCCGAGGCCGAGCGGATAGGCCAGGAACAGGATCAGGAAGGCCATCGCCGGAATCATGAACCAGAAGCCCAGCCAGTTGCGGTTGTGCTTGATCTGGTCCCACGCGGTGGTTTCGCGGACTTCCCGCTTGGCTTTGGCCGGTGCGATCGCAATGTCAGCCATGGCTAATCCCTGGACGATGCCGTCTCGGACCTGGAAGACGGGCGGCGGATCGCCCGCCGCCCGTCCGGTCCGGTTATTGTTCGAGCATGACCTTCCCGGAAAACCGCTTCACACTCTTTCCGGGTCATTCTCTAGCGATAGATGCGCTTGAGCTGCCGCTCGGCTTCCGACATCGCGGTCTTGGCATCCTTGGCGCCGGTGCAGTAGTTGGCGAACATGTCGACCACGATGAAGTCGGCGATCGCGGTCGCCGCCTTCTCGCCGGGGGTGCCGATGCCGGAGGCCGGCAGCGCGCGCTTCGAGGCCTGGCCGAACACGGCGTTCTTCGGATCGGCGGTCCATACCGGGGCCGAGTCGTAGGCGTTGAGCGTGTGGGTGAGATAACCCCGCGCGCCGGACAGCCACTTCTCGAAGTTCTCCTTCTCCAGCATGAAGGCGATGAAGGCCTTCGCCGCGTTGGGCGATTTGCAGAAGTTGAACGCCAGGATCGGTACCGCGAGCTGCAGCTCGCTCGGCTTGCCGACCGGCCCGACCGGCCACAGCGCGTGATCGGTGTCTTCGGCGAGGTCCTTCTTGGCCGCGTCGTCCTTGGCGGCAACGTAGATCGAGATGCCGTTTCCGGTCAGGAACAATTCGCCCGCCAGAAACGCCTTGTTGTTGGAGGAGTCGTTCCACGATGCGACGCCGGGCACGAAGGTGTCCGACAGCTGCTTGCAGTAATCGAGCGCCTTGGCGGTTTCCGGCGAGTTGATGATGACCTTGTCGTCCTTGTCGACGGTGTAGCCGCCAAAGCCCCAGAGGATATTGTGAATCCAGGCATTGGCGTCGCCGGTGGCGTGGCCGAGCGCAAAGCCGGCCGGGGTGTTGTTCTTCTTGAGCGCCTTGCAGAGCTCGAGATAGGCGGGAAAATCCGCCGGGACCGTCTTGAAGCCGGCCTTCTCGACCGCCGATTTGCGGTAAGTCAGATAGCCACCGATGGTGGCGACGGGAATGCCGAGCCAGTCGTTGCCCAGCATGCAGGTCTTCTTCGCGGCATCGGTCCAGCCGCCGTATTTGTTGCCGAGGTAGTCGGCAACGTCGTTCATCTTGATGACCTTGGTCGGGAAGAGCTGCGGCAGCGTGTGCAGGCCCCAGGCGAGGTCGAGGCCGGAGCCGGTGTTGGCGGCAACCGAGGCCTTCGGCTGCACGTCCTCGAAGGACTCGCTGAACACGTTCATCTGGGTGCCGGTCGCCGTCTGGAAGGCGGCCACCATGGCGTTGAAGGCATCGTCTTCCGCGGGCACGAAGCGCTTCCAGCGCATCACGGTGAGCTTGGCGCCGGCTTCCGCCTTCCATGGCGACGACTGCGCCCAGGCCCTGGCGAATTCGAGAAGCGCGGGTCCGGTGAGAGCACCGGCCGCCGCCAGTGCCGTGCCGCTCCGCAGAAGCGAGCGGCGGGTAAACTCGTGCATGTCCTTCCTCCCGATATTTTTTGTAATTTTCAGGTCGTCTCCATCGTGTTCTTCATTCCCGATTATGTTTCGGGTTCGGTTGTTTCGGATTCAGCTGTTCAAGCGCTTGCCGGTCGTCTCGTCGAACAGGTGCACCAGCGAAGGATCGGGCTTGAGGCGGACCTTGTCGCCCGGGGCGAACTGGTGGCGCTCGCGGAACACGGCGACCACCTGCTCGCCGCCGAGCTTGGCGAACACCTGGGTTTCCGAGCCGGTCGGCTCGACCACGACGATTTCCGCCTCCGCGCCGTCGTCGGCGATGGTGAAATGCTCGGGACGCACGCCATAGACCACCGGCTTGCCGTCGGAATTGGCCGGCGCCGTGGCGAGCGGCAGCTTGACGCCGTTCGGCCCCTCGAAGGTGGCCGCGCCATTCACCTTCACCTTGCCCTTGAGGAAATTCATCGCGGGCGAGCCGATGAAGCCGGCGACGAACTGGTTCTCCGGCCGGTCGTAGAGTTCGAGCGGCGTTCCCATCTGCTCGACGATGCCGTCATGCATGACCACGATCTTGTCGGCCATGGTCATGGCCTCGATCTGGTCGTGGGTGACGTAGACGGTCGTGGTCTTCAGCCGCTGGTGCAGTTCCTTGATCTCGGTGCGCATGGCCACCCGCAGCTTGGCGTCGAGGTTGGACAGCGGCTCGTCGAACAAAAACACCTGCGGATCGCGCACGATGGCGCGGCCCATGGCGACGCGCTGGCGCTGGCCGCCGGAGAGCTGGCGCGGATAGCGCTCCAGCAGCGGGGTGAGCGCGAGGATTTCGGCGGCGCGCTTGACGCGGCTGGTGATCTCTTCCTGCCTGGCGCTGCGCAGCTTGAGCGAGAAGCCCATGTTGTCGGCCACCGTCATGTGCGGATAGAGCGCGTAGTTCTGGAACACCATCGCGATGTCCCGCTCCTTCGGCTGGACATTGTTGACGACGCGGTCGCCGATCGAGATGGTACCGGAGGTGATGTTCTCGAGGCCCGCAAGCATGCGCAGCAGGGTCGACTTGCCGCAGCCGGAGGGACCGACCAGAACGACGAATTCGCCGTCTTCGATCGGAATCGACACGCCGTGCAGGACTTCGAAAGTGCCGAACGATTTTCGCACGTCGCGAATTTGGACCGACGACATCCAACATTCTCCCCTCAAAGGCCCGGGCAATATCCGAGAACGCCGGGACCGCATCTTTTCTTGTTGCGGCTTTGCGCAGGCAAAGCCCTTACAGACTTATATTGTCCGCAGTTTGCACAGTTTTGGCAATCGGTTGATTAGCCGTCGCATGGTAGCGCTGTCAATAGTGCTTTGTCGCGACTGGACCTTATGATATCAGCGAAAAATGGCACGCAAACGCACCAAGCCCGGCAAGGTCCGCTTGACGGAAGTGGCCAAGCTCGCCGGCGTCAGCCCGATCACCGCCTCGCGTTTCTTTCGCACGCCGGAAGCGCTTTCCATCAACAAGCGCGTGCGGGTCGAAAGCGCGGCCCGGGAGCTCGGCTATGTGCCCAATCTGGCGGCACGCGCGCTGGCCTCGCAACGCACCGAGGTGATCGGCGTCCTGATCCCCTCGCTGACCAACAACGTGTTCTCCGACGTGCTGCGCGGCATTTACGATGTCGTCGACGGCAGCCGCTACAGCATCCAGCTCGCCAACACCCGCTACTCCATCCTGCAGGAGGAGAAGCTGCTGCGGGTGTTCCTGGCGCAAAAGCCGGCCGGGCTGATCGTCACCGGCATCGACCAGACGCCGGAATCCCGCTCGCTGATGGAAGCGACCGATTGTCCGGTCGTGCAGCTGATGGAAATCGGCGACAATCCCGTCGACATGATGATCGGGTTTTCGCACGTTGAAGCCTGTCACGCAGCGATTTCGCATCTGCTCGACCAGGGCTGCCGAAGGATCGCCTTCCTCGGCGCGCGCATGGACCCGCGGGTGCAGCGGCGCTTCCTCGGTTACCAGCATGCCATGAAGGACGCCGGCCTGGCCGATCCTCGCCTCGTCGTCACCACGCCGCTGCCGACCTCGGTCACGCTCGGCGGCACGCTGTTTGCGGACCTGCTGGCGAAGGCTCCGGATACCGATGCGGTGTTCTGCGCCAATGACGACCTGGCGCTCGGCGTCCTCTTCGAGTGCCAGCGGCGGCGCATCGCGATCCCCGAACAGGTGCTGATCTCGGGATTCAACGATCTCGAGTTCATGGCGTCGTCCGTTCCCACCCTGTCCAGCGTGCGCACCAATCGCTACGAAATGGGCAGGAACGCTGCCACGATGGTGATCGAGGCGATCGAGGGACGGCGTCCGGAGCAGCGGGTTGTCGATCTCGGCTTCACGGTGATGGTGCGGCAAAGCTCCGTGCGCCCGTCCCAGGGGAGCCGCTATGGCGTGGAGCGGCAGAGCGCGGCCGAATAAGACAGTTTGATAGCGCAATCAAATGGCATCGACTAAGGTTCAATGGCAAGATCGCGTGAACTGCAGCCGTGCACAGGGTTTGTCTGGCGCCTCGTCTTGCGCTTGGTAATGTCGCGGCCCAAGAAAATCTGAAGGCGACGCTAAAGCGGGTTGCATTGCGGGAGAGAAAACAAATGAACAAGAGCCACGGAAACGGTCACGACAAATCGGCGGGCGGCAGGCGCAAGCTCCGCTCGCTGGAGTGGTTCAACAACCCCCACAATCCCGGCATGACCGCGCTCTATCTGGAGCGTTACCTCAATTACGGCCTGACCCGCGAGGAATTGCAGTCCGGCAAGCCGATCATAGGCATCGCGCAGACCGGCAACGACCTTTCCCCCTGCAACCGGCACCATCTCGATCTCGCCAAGCGCGTGCGCGAGGGCATCCGCGCCGCCGGCGGCATCGCGATGGAGTTTCCCACCCACCCGATCCAGGAAACCGGCAAGCGTCCGACCGCGGCGCTCGACCGCAACCTCGCCTATCTCGGGCTGGTCGAAATCCTGTTCGGCTATCCGCTCGACGGCGTGGTCCTGACCACCGGCTGCGACAAGACCACGCCGGCCTGTCTGATGGCGGCGGCGACCGTGAACCTGCCCGCCATCGTGCTCTCGGGCGGCCCGATGCTCAACGGCTGGCACAACGGCCAGCGCACCGGCTCCGGCACCGTGGTGTGGAAGGCGCGCGAGGAACTGGCGGGCGGCAAGATCAACTACGACGAATTCATGGACATCGTGGCCTCCTCGGCTCCCTCGGTCGGCCATTGCAACACCATGGGCACCGCCTCGACCATGAATTCGCTGGCGGAAGCGCTCGGCATGTCCCTGCCCGGCTGCGCCGCGATCCCCGCGCCCTACCGCGAGCGCGGCCAGATCGCCTATGAGACCGGCAAGCGGATCGTCGATATGGTCTGGGAAGACCTCAAGCCGTCGGACATACTGACGCGCAAGGCGTTCGAGAACTGCATCGTCGTCAATTCGGCGATCGGCGGCTCGACCAATGCGCCGATCCACATCAACGCGCTGGCCCGCCACATCGGCGTCGAGCTGTCGATCGACGACTGGCAGAAGCACGGCCACGACGTGCCGCTGCTGGTCAACATGCAGCCGGCCGGCTTTTATCTGGGCGAGGAGTATCACCGCGCCGGCGGCGTGCCTTCGGTGGTGCGCGAGCTGATGAAGCACAAGCGCATCCACGAGGACGCGCTGACCGTCAATGGCCGCGCCATGGGCGACAACTGCCGCGAGGCCCCCAAGCCTGACGGCGACGTGATCTGGAGCTACGACAAGCCGCTGGTAAAGGATGCCGGCTTTGTCGTGCTGCGCGGCAATCTCTTTGATTCCGCGATCATGAAGACCAGCGTCATCTCCAGGGAATTCCGCGATCGCTACCTGAGCAACCCCAAGGAGCCGAACGCCTGGGAAGGCCGCGCCATCGTGTTCGAGGGCCCGGAAGACTATCACGAGCGCATCGACGATGCCTCGCTCAATATCGACGAGCACTGCATGCTGTTCATCCGCGGCGCCGGTCCGATCGGCTATCCCGGCGGCGCGGAGGTCGTGAACATGCAGCCGCCGGCGGCGCTGATCAAACGCGGCATCCTGGCCCTGCCCTGCATCGGCGACGGCCGGCAATCCGGCACTTCCGGCTCGCCCTCGATCCTCAACGCCTCGCCGGAAGCCGCCGCCAATGGCGGGCTCGCGATCCTGCGGACCGGCGACAAGGTGCGCATCGACCTCAACAAGGGCAGCGCCAACATTCTCATCAGCGATGACGAGGTGAAGAAGCGCTTTGCCGACCTGAAGGCGCAGGGCGGCTTCCGCTTCCCGGCGAACCAGACGCCCTGGCAGGAGATCTACCGCAACACCGTCGGCCAGCAGGCCACCGGCGCCTGCATGGAGCTCGCCACGCGCTACCAGGACATCGCCGGCAAGGTGGGTGTCGCGAGAGACAATCACTAACCAGTAGCCGTCATTCCGGGGCGCCGCGAAGCGACGAGCCCGGAATCCATATTCACGATGGTGGTTATGGACTCCGGGCCTGCGCCTTCGGCGCATCCCGGAATGACGCAAAAAATGGGAAGGAAGAAGAAAATGTCGGACCGCCTGAAAGGCAAACGCGCCGTCGTCACCGCAGCGGCGGCGGGCATCGGACGCGCCTGTGCCATCGCATTCGCGCGCGAGGGCGCCACGGTGATTGCCACCGATATCGATGAAAAGGGTCTCGCGACGCTTGCCAGGGAAGGTATTGCCGAAACGGCGCGGCTCGACGTTCGCAGTACGCCCGAGGTCGACGCCTTTGCCAAGCGCGTCGGCAAGATCGACGTGCTGCTCAACGCGGCGGGCTTCGTGCATCACGGCACCATCCTGGACTGCTCGGAGCAGGACTGGGATTTTTCGTTCGACCTCAACGTCAAGTCGATGCACCGGACCATCAAGGCGTTCCTGCCCGACATGCTGGCGGGCGGCGGCGGCAGCATCGTCAACATCTCGTCCTGCGCGGCGCTGCGGCCGCCGGCCAATCGTTACGTCTACAGCGCCTCCAAGGCGGCGGTTTCGCTGCTGACGCGCGCGGTCGCGCTCGACTTCATTACCAGGGGCATCCGCTGCAACAGCATCTGCCCCGGCACCGTCGAGACCCCCTCGATGCTCGACCGCGCCGCCGCGCAAGGGCCGAAAGGCAAGGAGATGTTCGTCTCCCGCCAGAAGATGGGCCGGCTCGGCACCGCCGACGAAATCGCATCCATGGCAATTTATCTTGCCAGCGACGAAGCAGCCTTCACCACCGGTGTCGACCTCGTGGTCGACGGCGGCTACATGCTCTGACGTTCATCCGACCCGAGGTTTTTGCCCATGAACAAGATCGATCTCAACGGCCGCACGGCCGTCGTCACCGGCGGTGCGCAGGGGTTTGGCAAGGCGATCACCGAGCGCTTCATCGCTTCCGGCGCCAGGGTGGCGATCTGGGATCACGACAAGGCGCTGGCCGAAAAGACCGCACAGGCCCTCGGCAATGCGGTGTCCGCATTCCCCGTCGACGTGACCGACTCTGCCGCGGTCGAGAAGACCCGCGACGATACGCTGAAGGCGTTCGGCAAGATCGACATCCTCGTCAACAATGCCGGCATTGCCGGCGTCAACAAGACGGTGTGGGAGACCGACCTCGAGGAATGGCGCAAGGTGCTGCGCATCAACCTCGACGGTCCCTTCATCTGCTGCAAGGCGATCGTGCCGGCGATGCTGAAACAGAAGTACGGCCGCATCGTCAATATTGCGTCTATCGCCGGCAAGGAAGGAAACCCGAACGCGGCGCACTATTCCGCATCCAAGGCCGGCGTGATCGCGCTGACGAAATCGCTCGGCAAGGAGCTCGCCGCGCACGACATCCTGGTCAATGCGGTGACGCCGGCCGCTGCGAAGACCGCGATCTTCGACCAGATGACGCAGCAGCACATCGACTTCATGCTGTCGAAGATCCCGAAGAACCGTTTTGTGCTGGTCGAGGAGCTGGCCGCTATGGTGGCGTGGCTGGCGTCGGAGGACTGCGCGTTCTCCACCGGAGCGGTGTTCGATATTTCGGGCGGCCGCGCGACGTATTGAGAACTATCCCCTCACCCTGAGGAGGCCGCGAAGCGGCCGTCTCGAAGGGCGAGGCCAAAGGCGGGCCTTCATCCTTCGAGACGCGCTACGCGCTCCTCAGGATGAGGGTCTTTCAGCGGAGTCCATCATGACGCGCGAAGGCGGATGCCTGTGCGGCGCGGTTCGCTTCAAGGCCGAGGGCGAGCCGATCAATGTGCGTATCTGCCATTGCCGCAATTGCCAGAAGGCGATGGGATCGCCTTTCTTTGCCCGCGCCCTGTTCGATCAACGTGCGCTCAAGGTCGAAGGGGAGACGGCCTTTTACCCGACTTCGGATGCCCTCCACCGCGTCTTCTGCAGCAAATGCGGCACGCGGATGTTTTCGCGCCGTACCAACGGCACGGCAGCCGGTGTGGCGCTGGCCGTGTTCGACGATCCCAACGCCTTCGTGCCGACGGAGCACATTTTCGTGGCCAGAAAGCTGGAGTGGGTCCGGATCGACGATGGCCTGCCGCAATACCCAGACTTGCCGCCGCAATAGCGGCCCCGTGGTCGCGTGAACGACTAGATAGCGGGATTAACGAAAACACCGGTCCGCTCTGCCGCCAACATTCGCGGCGGCAAAAGATTGTGCTAGTTCCGTGGCATCGGCCTCGAACCGGAACACTGACTTGAACATCACGCTCTACGACATCTCCGTCTGGGTATTGCCTGTCCTGCTCGCCATTACGTTCCACGAGGCCGCCCATGGTTTTGCGGCCTGGCGGCTCGGCGATGATACCGCCTTGAAGCTCGGCCGCGTCAGCTTCAACCCGATCCGGCATATCGACCCGTTCGGCACCCTGATCATACCGGCGGTGCTGCTGCTGGCGCATTCGCCGTTCCTGTTCGGCTATGCCAAGCCGGTGCCGGTGAATTTCCGCAATCTTAACCACCCGCGTACCGACATGGTCTGGGTGGCGCTGGCCGGACCGGCGACCAACATCCTGCTGGCGCTGGCAGCCGCGATCTGCATCCACGCCTTGCCTTTTCTGCCGGCGAACAGTGTCGGCTGGGTTCAGGACAATCTGGTAAACTCGCTTAAGATCAACGCGGTGCTGGCTGTCTTTAACATGATGCCGATACCGCCCCTGGACGGCGGGCGGGTCGCCGTCGGGCTGCTGCCGAATGCTCTCGCCTACCCGCTGGCCCGGCTCGAGCCCTATGGCATGCTGATTTTGATCGGCGCCCTGATCCTGCTGCCATTGCTCGGCGCGCAACTCGGTCTAAATCTTGATGTTATCTCGACGATACTGCGGACGCTGACGAATTACGTGATCGGTGCCGTTCTCTTCCTGACGGGCAACCTGTAAGAATCCGCCGTGAACCGGGCTTGAGGAAACAAGTGGTCAAAGCCGCCGACATGCTGATTGCCAGACGGGCCGATACCCGCGCCCGCGCCGATTTTGCCACCTGGAAGATGATGGCAAAGCTGAACGGAGCCTCGGCGCTGCCGCAGCACGCGCAGGACTTCCTGCTCTCCTACCAGAAGTTTCTCAAGCAGATGACCGAGGCCGATGCCAGCGAGGCGACGATCGTGCTGATGTATCGCAGCTATTATTCCGAGATGGGCGGTGCCGGCGCCGCGCCGGACATCCCGTCGCGCCAGAACGAGCCCGCCGCCGACAACGTCACCGCCTTCCGCCGCCCCGCACCGAAGCCGAAGCAGGCGAACATCTACCCGGCGGGCCCGGGCACCGCACCGAAGCTGCCGGTGGCGCTGATCTTCGTCTGCCTCGTCGTCGTCTATGTCGGCATCCGTTATTTCTGGCGGTAACGGCGCGTGGCGCCGCAGCAGTAGCGCAGCGTCATCCGCCAATGCCGCAACCGCGGCGGATTGCGCCTGTGGCCGACCAATCGCCAACGGTTATCTCCAGCGTTAACCCTGCCGCCTAAATTATCCGCACGATGAAATTTCCGGCAGGCCCGCGGCGTTGCAGCCGCTAGGCGGGAACGCTGTCGCACGCCATAATGGGCCTGGGACCAAGCCCATAATCGATAAAGCCATTTTGGAGGAAAAATGAAACGATCCCTCGCGGCCCTCGCGATGACCACGAGCCTGGTGTTTGCCGGCGGCGCCTTCGCACAGACCATGGACAAGAACGTCAAGGTCGGCAGCCTCGGCGACCAGTCCGGCCTCTACGCCGACATCGGTGGCCCGGGTTCCGTCGTCGCCGCGCAGATGGCGATCGAGGATTCCGGCCTGAAGGAAAAAGGCTGGAAGCTCGAGCTGATCTCGGCGGATCACCAGAACAAGCCCGACGTGGGCACCAACATCGGCAAGCAGTGGATCGATGTCGAGAAGGTCGACGTGTTCGTCGATCTCGCAAGCTCCGGCGTCGGGCTCGCGATCGCCAACCTCGCCAGGGAAAAGAACGTCGTCAACCTGAACTCGGGTTCGGCCTCGTCGGACCTGACGGGATCGCAGTGCTCGCCCAACACCGTTCACTGGGTCTATGACACCTACATGCTTGCCAATGGCACCGGCAAGGCGCTGGTGAAGGCGGGCGGCGACACCTGGTTCTTCCTCACCGCGGACTATGCCTTCGGCCATGCGCTGGAGCGCGACACCGCGGCGGTCGTCACCGCCAATGGCGGCAAGGTGCTCGGCGGCGTCAAGCATCCGCTCAACAACGCCGACTTCTCCTCCTTCCTGCTGCAGGCGCAGTCGTCGAAGGCCAAGATCATCGGCCTCGCCAATGCCGGCGGCGACACCACCAACTCGATCAAGCAGGCGGCAGAGTTCGGCATCGTCGCGGGCGGACAGAAGCTCGCGGGCATGCTGATGTTCCTGACCGACGTGCAGTCGCTCGGCCTGAAAGTGTCCGAAGGCCTGAACTTCACCGAGACGTTCTACTGGGACATGAACGACGACACCCGCGCCTTCACCAAGCGCTTCATGGAACGCTACAAGAAGAGCCCGCCGACCATGGTGCATGCCGGCGTCTATTCCTCGCTGCGGCATTACTTCAAGGCGCTGGAAGCGCTCGGCGGCAACCCGCATGACGGCCGCGCCGTGGTCGCCAAGATGAAGGAAATGCCGACCGAAGATCCGCTGTTCGGCAAGGGTTCGATCCGCGCCGATGGCCGCAAGATCCACCCGGCCTATCTGTTCGAGGTCAAGAAGCCGTCGGAATCGAAATATCCGTTCGACTTCTACAAGACGGTGGCGACGATCCCGGCGGAGGAAGCCTTCCTGCCGCTGGAAAAGAGCGTCTGCCCGCTGGTGAAGAAGAGCTGACGGAAGCTGGACGGAGGGCGGATTAGCGCAAGCGTAATCCGCCTTCTTCCCATGTGACGCGGCAGGTTACGCCTTCGGCTAATCCGCCCTGCTGTTCACTGAAACGCGACCTCCGCAAAACTGCGCAGCTTGCGCGAATGCAGGCGCTCCGTTTCCTGCAGCTTCAGCAGCTCCATCGCTTTCAGCCCGACATCGAGATGCTGGCCGACGCGGCGGCGGTAGAACGCGCTGGCCATGCCGGCGAGCTTGATTTCGCCATGCAGCGGCTTGTCGGACACGCACAAGAGCGTGCCGTAGGGCACGCGGAAGCGATAGCCGTTGGCCGCGATCGCCGCCGACTCCATGTCGAGCGCGACCGCCCGCGACTGCGACAGGCGCCGGATCACCTCGGGACCGCTGATCTCCCAGTTGCGGTTGTCGACGCTGGCGACCGTGCCGGTGCGCATCAGCTGCTTCAGCTCGAAGCCGGAAAGCCCGGTGACTTTGCCGACAGCCTGCTCGAGCGCAACCTGCATCTCGGCGAGCGCGGGAATCGGCACGAACAGCGGCAGCTCGCGGTCGAGCACGTGATCCTCGCGGACATAGCCGTGGGCCAGCACATAGTCGCCGAGCCGCTGCGTGTTGCGCAGGCCCGCGCAATGCCCGAGCATCAGCCAGGCATGCGGGCGCAGCACGGCGACGTGGTCGGTGATGTTGCGCGCATTGGACGGGCCGGTGCCGATGTTGATCAGGGTGATGCCGCGGTGGCGCCGTTCCACCAGGTGGAAGGCCGGCATCTGCGGCATGCGCTGGGGCGCGCTCCCTTCGGCGCCGCCGCCAGGACCCGGGTTGAGGCGCGCATTGCGGGTGATGACATTGCCCGGCTCGACGAAACATTCGGGGCCGGCCTCGCCTGACGCGAGGCGCTGCCGGCACATCTGCGCAAAGGCATCGACGTAGAACTGGTAGTTGGTGAAGATCACGAAATTCTGGAAATGCTCGGGATCGGTGCCGGTGTAGTGATAGAGCCGGCGCAGCGAGTAGTCGACGCGGGCGGCGCGAAACAGCGCCAGCGGCTCGGGCGCGCCCGGCGGCAGCTCGAAGGTGCCGTCGGCGATCGCATCGTCCATCGCCGAAAGGTCGGGCGTGTCGAACACGTCGCGCAGCAGCCGCGTCACCACGGATTCGTCGTTGGTGACGAGCGGCGCCTCGATGCTGATGTCGCGCCGGTAGGCGAAATGAAGCGGGATCGGCTCGCCGGACTCGCCGATCTCGACGGCCACGTTGTGGTTCTGGGTAAGCAGGCGGATCTGCTCGATCAGGTAATTCCGGAACAGGTCCGGGCGCGTCACGCTGGTCTCGTGCACGCCTGGCCGCGCGACGAAGCCGTAGGACAGGCGCGAGTCCAGCCGCGCATAGGTCGACGTCGTGATCCGCACGAACGGATAGCAGGCGCGCACCCGCGCCGTCAGCGCGCCGCCCTGGGCGTAGGCCTCGAACCGGTCGCGCAGGAACTTCGTGTTGCGCGCGTAGATCGCTTCCAGGCGGTCGACCGCGGCGGCAGCGTCGGTAAAGGCCTGCGTTGCAATCGCGGGGGGAGCTTCGAACTTCATTGCTGGCACAAGGTGTGGTCTGACGGGGCGCAGCATGAATACGATGTTTGACGGCCGGAGTACATCGCGAACGGGGCGGCCGCCTCCGGCGCGGCGAGCGCGGGCCGGCTACTTCCGCTCGTTGAAGTTCACGCTGACCGTGCGGCTGAACGTATCATCCGTGAGTTGGGTCGGCGGCTTGGGCATGGGGTCGCAACTGCGGATCATGGCAATGGCGGCCTGATCGAATGCCGGGTCGCCGGACGACTCCACTACATCGACGTGATTGACGTTGCCGAGCCGGTTGAGCTCGAAACTCATTTTGACCGACGCCGTCTTCTTCTTGCCCTTTGGATAGTGCCGGTTCTTGTTGCGCTCGATGCACGCGCTGATCAGCGCGTTCCATTGCGCCTCGCGCTTCCTCTTGTCGCGCAGCATGCCCTGATCGATGATGCCGGTTCCTTCCTGATCGAGGTTCGGCCGCGCAGTTGCTTCCTGCGCTACGGAGGGGTCGGCGGCCGGCGTTGGAATGGCGGCGACCTTCTGCTCTTCCTCCTGCGGCTTCCGCGAGTCGGCGGTCGTCACGATCCGGTCGGGCTCCTCGCTCTCGATCGGAACGGCTTTCGGAAGATCGCTCTCCTTCTCGACCGCCTTCTGCTCGGTCAGCGCGGGCGAAGCTGCGGATTCGTTGGTGTCAGGACCGGGCGGCAGATCGGCGAGTTCGGTTTTTTCAGAGCCGAACACGAGGCCGACGTCGATGCCTTGCGCGCCGAGTTCGGCGCCGACATCATCTTCCTTCAGATTGACGATGGCGAGCGCCGCGCCGCCCAGGTGAAGCACCAGTGCGGCGATGGCGGCAAAAATCCACAGCCGGCGGGACGGCTTCCGGTCGAAATCGAAAACGCTGGCCACGACGGAGTTCAAGGCTTCGCCTGCGCCGGCGGCTGTGCCGGCTTCTCGGCGATCTTCTCTTCCGCCACCAGCTTGAACTTGGTGTAATTGCCGAGCTGCAGGAGTTCTAGCAGGTCCATCACCTCGCCGTAGGGCACCGAGCGGTCGCCGCGCACGAAGATCGGCCGCTCCCTGGCGGTTTCAGGATTGATGCCCGGCATGCCGTCGAGCGCCTGGATCAGTTCCGCGCGCTTCACCGGCGTCTCGCCGATCGCAAGCGAGAGGTCGGCCTTGATGGTGAGGTAGGTCGGCTTGTCCGGCTTTTTCTGCGACACCGCCGAGGAGGTCGGCAGGTCGACCGGCAGGTCGACGGTGGCGAGCGGCGCCGCGACCATGAAGATGATCAGGAGCACCAGCATTACGTCGATGAACGGCGTGACGTTGATCTCGTGGGTTTCGGCGAAATCGCCTTCGTCGTCGAATTCGCTGCCTGCGATCGAGACCGCCATCGCCCTACTCCGCCGCCCGCGACATCGCCCCGCCATGGCTGCGGTCGAGATCGCGCGAGAGCAGCCGCGCCGACGCGCCCGACGCGCGGCTGACCAGTTCGAGATAGCTCTTCGTCACCCGCGCGAAGTGATTGTAGATGATGACCGCGGGGATCGCGGCGACGAGGCCGATCGCGGTCGCCAGCAGCGCCTCGGCGATGCCGGGCGCGACGACCGCCAGATTCGTGGTCTGCGCCCTCGAGATGCCGATGAAGGAATTCATGATGCCCCACACCGTGCCGAACAGGCCGACAAAGGGCGAGGTCGCGCCGATGGTGGCGAGCAGGCCCATGCCGAAGCGGACGCGGCGGGATTCCGCGCGCACGATCTCGGCGCAGCTCGAGGCCGCGCGCTCCTTGATGCCGGCGTCGCTGGAGATGCCTGCCGACAGTCTCGCCTCGTGCATGCAGGCCGCCAGCAGCGCGGGCAGCACCCCCTCCTTGGAGCCGAGCGCGAACTGCGCTTCGGCAAGCGAGCGCGCATTGGAAACCTTCTTCAAGGCCGAACGGACCTTCTGCTGCACGACCGACAGCTCGATCATCTTGCCGATGAAGATGGTCCAAGTCACCAGCGAGGCGAAGGCAAGGCCGATCATGACGCCCTTCACCACCACGTCGGCCGACATGAACATCGACCACGGCGACAATTCGGTGGGGATGTTGACCTTCGGCTTGCTCGCCGCATTTTCCGCGGACGGCGCAGGCGCGGCGGCGGGCGCCGCCTGGGCCGGTGCCTGGTTTGCCGGAGCCGTCTGGGCCGGCGCGGGCTGAGCGGTGGCCGGCGGGGATTGAGCCGCGGCGGGCGCCGGCGCGGATTGCTGCGCGAGCGCCGCCGATGCCAGCACAAGCGTCGCAACAGCCGCCAATTTAAGAACCGTTCTAAACATAGCCGCTCTTATTCCCTTGGGACTCGAACGCCCATCCTAGCCTGTTCAACGGCAAAATCCGGCAATTTTGCTGCGGTGAAACATAGAACCGCTGCAAATTGCGCGATTGAGCAGAAGCAAAAGGGCGCCAAACCGGCGCTGCCGTAACATGCCCGTCCTGGCGACAAAAGATGCAATGCGTGCAGGTCACGGCATCGCGATTGAGGGGCATCGAGGGAGCCGAAGCCCCTCGCTGCCGTCCGATCTAGAATCTGGCGATCGCGGTGAAGCGCACCGTGCGGGGCTGGCCCGGCGAGATGTTGTTGTTGCCGTCGGCGGTCGCCCAATAACCCTTGTTGAAGATGTTCTCCACGTTGACCTGCAGGCGCCACATGCTGTCGATCTGCGCATACAGCGCCGCGTCGAAGCGGACGAAGCCGGGCAGCCGCACCGAGTCGTCGGACGAGGCAAAGGAGTCGGAGAAATAGATGACGCCGGCCGCGGCCGACCAGACCGGGGTGAACTGGTACTTGTTCCACCAGGAGAACTGGTTGTAGGGCACGAGCTGGACCCTGTTGCCGGGCACGATCGTCGGCGACGTGGCGCTGGTGATCTTCGCATCCGTGTAGGCATAGCCCGCAATGCTCTGCCATTCCGGCGTGATGTAGCCGGTCAGGGCGGTTTCGAAACCGCGGATCAGGTGCGCGCCGGAGGCAAAGAACAGTCCGTTGCCGCTGGGATCGGCGATCGGCACATTGGTGCGTCGCAGTTCATAGGCCGCGGCCGTGAACAGCAGTTTCGGATCGATGTTCCACTTCGCGCCGACCTCGGTCTGCTCGAACTTCTGCGGCTGCAGGATCAGCGTGCCCGGGCTAAGCGCACTGAACTGGTCGCCGGAAGCCGGCAGGTAGTTGATGCTCCAGGCGGTGTAGAGCGAGACGGTGTCGATCGGCTTCAGGATGACGGCGGCCTTGGGCGACCATTTGTAGTCGGCGCGATTACGTTCGATATTGGTGTTCTGGTCGAGCGCGTTGAAGTCAAAGATATCGTATCGCGCGCCGAGCACGAACTGCAGGTAGCGCGTGACCTCGATCTGGTCCTGCACATAGGCGGAATCGACGTTGAGCCGATACTTGCTGTTGGCGTCACTGGCGAGGTGATTGAAGGTGACCGGGCCGAAATAGGTCGGATTGAAGGGGTTGACGAGGTCGAAGGGAGACGTCGGGCTACGGGCGGGGAATTGCCCTGAATCGCGACGCGCCAGGCCGGTCTGACGGCCGATTTCGGTACCGAAGCCGATCGTGTGCAGGACAGGGCCGGTATTGGTCTTCCAGACCCAGTCGTTCTGGTTGAAGACGTTCTCGCGCGGCGTGTAGTTCTGATAGGCATTGAGGGCGAGCGTCGTCTGGTCCGGGGTCACCGCGCCGCCGCCGAAAGCCGCAGCGCCGTTGCCGCCGGGATAGACGTTGCGGTAGCCGCGGTTGTAGTCGGAATAGATCGTGCCGTTCCGCAACGTCAGGCCGTTGCCGAAATCATGCTCGATGATCGCCATCCCGGTCTGCACCTCGACCTTGGCATAGTTGTAGATCGGGCTGCCGAAGAACGTCGATAGATCGCCGTTCGGCGCGAACGGCTTTGTCGGATTGAAGCGCGACGCGCCGCTGCCGGCCGCGGCACCGCCGGTGCCCGGCAGGCCCTGCGAGGGATTGCCGCGATCGGCGAGGCGGAAGTCGTGGAAGAATTCGTAGCTGAGCTTGATCCTGGTGTCGTCGCTCGGCTTCAGCGTGACGGTCGGATTGATGCCGTAGCGCTCGAGATGGCCGTACTGGCGAAAGGTGTCGCTGTTCTCGTACATCGCGTTGAGGCGCACCGCGACGTTCTCGTTGACCGCCTGCCCGGCGTCGAGCGTGGTCCGCTTGGTGGCCCATGAGCCGAACGAGGCGGTCGCCTCGTAGATGCGCTGGCCATCGGCTTCCTTCAGCGTGCGGTTGACGAGACCGCCGCCGGCGCCGCGGCCGAAGATCAGCGCGCTCGGCCCCTTCAGGATCTCGACGCTCTGCGCGTTGTAGAGATCGCGGAAATACTGCACGTCGTCGCGGAAGCCGTTGACGAAGAAATTGGCGCTGGAATCGACGCCGCGGATTACGAGTTCGTCGCGGTTGCCCTCGCCCTGGTGGATCGCGACGCCCGGCACGTAGCGCGTCAGTTCGGTGACGCTCTGCAGGCTCTGGTCGCGGATGGTATCCCTGGTCACGACGCTGAGCGACTGCGGAATGTTGACCAGCGGCGTGTTGGTCTTGGTCGCGACCGACGTGCTGTTGCTGTAGACGCCGACCGTGCCGGTGCGCGTGTTCTGGGTCGGGCCAAATGTGGGCTGCGCGGCGGGCTCGGTCGGGGGGCGTTGTGCCGTTTGTGTCCGCCGCGCCCCCGTCCGGTTGGCGCGCGGTGCATTCGACGTCCTGGTCGCGCGCGGCTTCTGCCGGTCGGGCGGCGAGACGTCCACCGGCGGCAGCTGCGAACCGCCCGGAGACTGTGCGTGGATCTTGCCGGGCGCCGCGAGCAGGCCAAGCGCAAGGCAGCTCGCTGAAAGCAGCACCGCCTTCGTCACGCGGCCAGTCACGGCCTGATTGGAATTTGTTGTTGTCATCGCAAGCCCCGATTTCACGCCGGGACGCCCGCGTGCATTTTGCCGCGCGTCGAACCGTCCCATTGCGCTCGTATCGGGGGAGAAAAAACCGGTCAATGAAATGCAAGCAACACTGCGCTTCAAAGCGACAACTTCAAAGAGATTCTAATTTTCAGTTTGAAACGATTCTAAGAACTGTTCTTGAGTGGTTCTAAATCTGCAGGGGCTTCAGCGGGAGTGTCGCGCAGCACGTCGAAGCGGCGAACTAACTCCCCTCATCGTCATTGCGAGCGATGCAATCCATCTTTTTTCCCGGCGCGCAGGCGTGGATTGCTTCGTCGCTTCGTTCCCGGCCATGATGGTGGCTATTGCCGCGCCATCTCGGCCTTGCCGACTCCGTCGCCGTCGAGCTTCTGGTCGCTATGCATGACGACGGTAACCCGCAGCAATTTGCCGGTGAACTCGAACGGCGCGGCGTAATGCGACACCGGACTGCCGCGGTCGCGGCCGATGTCGAGGCCCGACCATGAAATCAGCGTGTTGAAGCCGAACTGGGTCTGCATCGATCCGGCGCCCTCGCCGTCGATCAGCAGGGTGTATTCGCTGATGCCGGTGCGCGAGCCTTTTGCCGGCGGCTCCTGGCGCACGAGGCGTTCGACATGCAGCCCCAGCCGGTGCGCGCCCGGCGGCACCTTGCGCTCGGAGCGGACGATCTCGTGGCCGCCGCCGATGTTGAGGTCGTGCACGAGATGGCCGTCCTTGAGGTAAAGGCTGTAGCCGGACGTCGCATCGCCATGGGCGATCAGCACGCCCTCGGCGCCCGCCTCGATCTCGACAAAGGCTTCGATGGTGTAGCTGCGGCTGCGCACGTCAGGCGCGACGTCGGTCGGCACATGGCCCATGCCGGCATGGAAGGTAAAGCGGCTGCGCTCGCCATGGAAGCGCGCGGCGTTCTCGGCAAAGCGCGGCCCGAAACGGTCGTCGAGCGGCAGCACGTTGTGCCTCTCCGCCTCCGCCCACCATAGCTTGATCATTTCGGCGAGCCGTTCCGGCTCCTGTTCGGCGAGGTCGTCCACCTCCGAAAAATCGCGGTCGAGATGGAACAGCTCCCACTTGTCGTTCTCGAACGGCGTGCCGGAGGGATGGAAGGACACGGCCTTCCAGCCGTCCTTCCAGAGGCCGCGATGGCCGAACATCTCGAAATATTGCGCGGTGGCTTTCGACGGTACCGACGGATCAGCGATCGAAGGCGCGAAGCTGACGCCCTCGATCGGCATTTGCGGGACGCCGGCAATGTTCGCGGGCGCTTCGAGGCCGATCAGCTCGAGCAAGGTCGGCGCGAGATCGCAGGCGTGCACGAATTGATGGCGCAACTCGCCCCTGGCCTTGATGCGGTTGGGCCAGTTCATCACGAAGGGATCGCGGATGCCCCCGCCATGGGTGTTCTGCTTGTAGCGGCGCAGCGGCGTGTTCGTCGCCATCGCCCAGCCATGCGGAAAATTGGTGTGGGTGTCGGGGCCGCCGATATCGTCGATCCGCCGCAGCTTTTCCGGCATCGGCTCGGGCCGGAAATTGAACGGCCCCATCGCGTTGATGAAGCCGAGCGGGCCGCCCTCCTGGCTCGCGCCATTGTCGGACATCACGATGATGAGCGTGTTGTCGCGCACGCCGGTCTTGTCGAGGAACGCAACCAGGCGCGCCAGATGCTGGTCGGCATGATCGAGCATGCCTGCGAAAGCGGACTGCAGGCGGGTGAACACGGCCCGCTCGCCGGCGGAATGCTCGTCCCACGCCTTCACGCCGTCATTGCGCTTGGGCATTGTTGTTTCCGGCGGCACCACGCCCATGGCCTTCTGCTTCGCCATGCGCTGCTCCCGCTCGGCGTCCCAGCCGTGCGCGAACATCGCATCATAGCCCTTGATCAGGTCCGCCGGCGCCTGGTGCGGTGCGTGGCAGGCGCCGAGCGCGACCCAGGTCAGCCACGGCAGATCAGGACGGTCGGCCAGGTGATCGGCGATGAAGCGGATCGACTGGTCCACGAGGTCGGACGTCAGGTGATAACCGGTTTCGTAGGTGCCGGGCGGATCGACATGGGCGTTGTCGGAGACGAGCTCCGGCGCGTACTGGTCGGTCTCGGCATCGAGAAAACCGTAGAAGCGGTCGAAGCCGCGGCCGAGCGGCCAGCCGTCGAACGGGCCGGTGGCGCCGCTCTCGGTCAGCGGCGTGACGTGCCATTTGCCGAGCATGTAGTTGCGATAGCCGTGCGCGCGCAGCATCTCGGCGAGCGTGCCCGCCTCCTTTGCGATCTTGCCGCGATAGCCGGGATAGCCGGAATCGAAATTTGCGAGGCAGCCGACGCCGACGGAGTGATGGTTGCGCCCGGTGAGCAGCGCCGCGCGCGTGGTCGAGCACATCGCGGTGGTGTGGAAACCGGTGTAGCGCAAGCCCTCGGCGGCGAGCCTGTCGATGGTCGGGGTTCTGATCGAGGAGCCGTAGCAGCCAAAGTCGGAGAAGCCGACATCGTCGAACAGCACCACGAGAATGTTGGGCGCACCGGCCGGCGGTTTTCTTGCGGTCGGCCACCACGGTGTGGAGTCCTTGACCGTCCTGCCGATGGTGCCGCCGAAGGATGGTGCCTCGCCGCTCATGATGTCCTCCCTGCCGTTCGCGGCCGCGGTTCGCCCGCGGCTCGGCCAAGCTCCGCCCCGCTCGATCCGGGTCCTCGCCGGACGCTTGCCCTAAATTATAATCCGAATTATGATTATGGTTATTCGGAGAAGCAAGCACGAATGCAGCCGTCGTCGGAGGAGCTTGACCTGCCGGGCGTCGCCCCGTCGCGGCAGAAGCGGAGCCGCGAGACCACGCTGGCGCTGCTTGAGGCGGGCGCCGCGATGTTGCGCACGCGCAGCCTGGCCGAGCTGTCGATCGAGGCGCTCTGCGCCGAGGTCGGCGCCACCGTGGGCGCGTTCTACAGCCGCTTCGACAGCAAGGACGCCTATTTCAATGCGCTGATGGCGCTCGCCGCGCGCGACGGCGAACGGCGCGTGGCGGAAATGGCCGCCGGCAAATCCGGCCGCGATGCGGACCTCGCGGCGCGCTGCCGCCGGCTGGTCGGCGGCGTCATCGGCTGGATGCGCGCGCATGAGGGCGTGTTGCGTGCGGCGCTGCAACACGACGACACCAGGCCGGACAAGTGGACGCCGTTCAAGGCGCTGGCCCGCGCCAACACCGAGCGCGCCACCCCTCTCCTGCTCGAGGTCATGGGCAAGGGCCGCCGCGCCGCCAAGAGCCGCAGCATTGCCTTCGGGTTCCAGGTCGTGCTGGGCACGCTGGTCAATGCCATCCTCAACGATCCCGGCCCGCTGTCCCTGCACGACGACGAGCTCGCCGCGCGGCTTGGCCGTGTGTTGCAGCAAGTGCTGGAAGCGGAGACGGGCTGGCCGCGCCGGCCTTGATCCGTGTCAAGCTGAATTCGCCGGTTACAGCATCCTGCGGCGCGAAAAGCGTTGGCTCGGGGCCGTATCATGGAGCAGGATGACGGGTGGTTTGCCGCATCGGTGGCATTGACACCGATGCTGCTGGGAATTTTTTTACGTCCTTATTGGATAGCGCAGCAATGGATTCTCTTGGTCTGGCGTTGATCGTCGGCGGCGCCGCCTTTGTGGTCAGCGGCCTGGTCTTCCTGTTGCCGGGCACGCGCCGGCGACAGAAGCAGCAGAAGGTGATCGACGAGAGCCGCAAGGAGATCGATTTTCATTTGCGGGCGATGCGCCGGCATCGCGGCGACATCTCCTGAGCCGGTGCCCGTCAGATATCCGCGTAAACCTCCAGCAGATTGCCGTCGGGATCCCGGAAGAACAGAGTGCGGTGACCGAACGGCTGATCCGTCGGCGGCGACAGCAGCGCCACGTTCTTGCGCACGAGTTCGTCGGCGCAGGCATCGACCTGCGGCGGCGAGACCTTGAAGGCAAGCTGGAGCGCGGCGCTGCCGGCCGGCATTGGCGCATCGTTGGCGGTGCGGCTCGGCCGCGCCAGGGCAAGCGTGTTGCCGCCGATCCGGTACTCGATCCAGCCGGCCGACAATTCGCGCGTCAGCGGAAAGCACAGCACCTCCTCGTAGAAGCGGCGCATTGCCGCCATGTCGCGCACGAAGATGACGGTGTAGTCGATGGATCGGATGGCTTGAAACGGCGAGCGGAGACGGGGTTCGTTCACGGGAATGGCCTCGGATTTGCGGGGGATCGGTTAATCGCGTGCGCGCCAGCTGCGCCACTCGGGACGAAAAAAAATCCGCTGATTTATCTGCCCAAGCTCGTTCGAGATACGGAGCTGCGAAGTACATGGTTGCCGAAGGCGATATCGTAGGAGCCTCCGGCCAAGCCGGGAATGCCGATCGCTCCGCCAGCGGTCCGGGCGAGATCGATGTTCAAGCCTTCTTCCTTGAAAGACCCGTACTTGATCCCCCGCATAGAGCGGCGCGAGAACGGATGCCGGAATGACGCTGGCGCGACGCGTTACCGGCTCGGCCGCCCGACCGGGCAGGGAAAACAACAACGCGCAAACGATGCCACGGGCGACGGTGGACATTTTGTCCCCTGCTTCGGCCAGACGTGTCAGGTTTTTCCCATCCACGGAATCAGCCGCGCTTCCAGCGCAAGGAACAGCCGGTTGACAGCGTAGCCGGTGACGGCGAGGTACATGACGGCCGCATACATCAGGTCCGGCCGCAGCGCGTACTGCATCTCCACGAGGTAGTATCCGATCCCGCTGGAGCCCGCGATCATCTCGGAAACTACGGCAACCACGAGCGCAAGACTTGTGGCCGTACGAAGGCCGGCGGCGATGGCGGGCAGCGTCGCCGGAAGGATCACCCTCAGCAGCGTCCGCGCCCAACCAGTCCGGAAAGTGCGCGCGGTCTGTATCAGCGTATCATCGACCGTCGCAACGCCTGCAAAGGTGTTGGTAAATACGGGGAAAAAGGTCGCGAGGGAAATTGCGAATACCTTGAGCGCATCACCAACCCCGAGGAACAGGATGAGGGGAGGAATCACCGCCGGCGTCGGAATCGGGCGCACGATCTCGATCAGCGGCAGCAGGGCTATGCGCAGCACCCTGCTCTTGCCCAGCAGGATGCCCAGCGCAATGCCGAGGACCGAGCCGATCGCGTAGCCGGTCAAAGCTCTGCGTAAGGTTGACGCGAGCGACGCAAGAATATCGCCTCCCGCAAGCTGCGACATCGCAGCCCACAGGATCGTCGTTACCGGCGGCCAATACGCGCTGATGATCCAGCCAAGCCTGGATGAAACCTCCCCGAACAGCAGGATTGCGACGATCAGGAGCACACCATAGACGCGCGTTCCCAATCGCCCCCGGATCAATCCGGCGGTGGTCCGCTTGGGCGTCACCCCTTCGAAGGCGCCTGCCACCGACACGGACGATCCGGCTTCTCAGAGCGCCATCGGATCGATGATCTTGGAGAGATCAAGGGGTGCGGGAAGCAGCTTGTTCTCGATCATCAGATCCATCGTCCTCTTCACCTGGGCGAGGTCGGATTGTAGCGGCGCCGCCGGCAGCGCGATCGACTTGAGGATCGAGCCGTCCGTCTTCGTGTATCCACTGATGATGGCTAGAACCGTATCGCTGGTCCGGTTGGCATTGAACCATTCAACGCCCTTGCGAAGGCCCGCGACGAACTTCTTGATCGTCTCCGGCTTCGTCGACAGCAGTTTACCCGTGGTGATGTATTGTCCGACGTCGACACCGGGCTGAATGTCCGAGTAAGGGTTTGCGATTGCCGTCAGGCCAGGTTTCTGTCGGGCCACGACCGAAAACGGCGCGACGAGGAAGGCCGCATCGACCCGCTGCTGGCGCAGCGCATCCTCGATTTGCGGGAACGGAATTTCCTTGAAAACGACCTTATCCGGATCGCCGCCTGTCGCCTTGATCCAGGCCCTGGCGTATAGCCAGATGACGTTGTTGCGCGTGTTGACGGCAATGCTCTTGCCTTCCATATCCTTGCCGTTCTTGATCCCGGAATCGCTCCTTACGATGATCGGCGCGGTGTCGACGTCAGCGAGGAGCACCTTGGTGCCAGGCGCGATTACCTTGACGTCCAGCCCCTGCTGCGATGCCAGCAATACCGAAACGACGTTGCCATACACCACGTCAAAACTGCCGCCGATCAGGCCGGGAATGCCGGCAGCACCGCCTGCCGATGGCGTGGTATCGATTTCCAATCCCAGATCGCGGAAATAGCCGTTCTGCATCGCGACGAACAGCGGTGCCACGTCGTTGATGGGGATGATGCTGACGCGAAGCTTTTCCAGCTCGGCGGCAGCCGCGCGATGATTTGCAACGACGAAAAATCCCAACACTGCAACACCGATCGTGAACAACCTGCGCATGCAACCCTCCTAGGTTTTCCCCCGCCACGGCACGAAGCGCCGTTCGGCCAGATCAAAAAGCATCATCAGTCCGCCGCCCAGCGCCACGAGAACGAATATCCACGCAAACATGTCGCGGATCTGAAACGAGCGCTGAAGATCGAGGATACGAAAGCCTATACCGTCCTCGCCGGCCAGCATTTCGGCGAGAATCACGAGCACAAGACCGAGCCCCAGCGCCACGCGCATACCGGCCAGGATCATTGGGAGCGATGCGGGAAGAACGATCGAGAAGATCGTCCGCATCCGCGAAACCTGGAACGTGCGGGCAGTCTCCAGCAGCACGGGATCGAGCCCGCGTACACCCTGGAACGTGCTGATCAGAACGGGAAACACCGCCGCGAGCACGACCACCGTGATCATGGTGGTCTTGCCGATGCCGAGAAACAGGAAAAGTACCGGCACCAGCGCGGACTTCGGAATCGGGCGCAGTATCTCGACCAGCGGTTCGAGAAGTCCGTACAGCGCCTCCGATGTCGCCATCGCCACCCCGATGGTGATCCCGAGTATGCTCGCGATTGCATAGCCCACGACAAACAATGCGACGGTGTACAGCAGTGGCGGAAACACCGCGCCGTCGGCGACAAGTTCGGCAAACGACCAGGCGATCTGCGACGGCCGCGGCAGCAGGATCGGATTGATCCATCCAAACGCGCCGGCGGATTCCCACGCCGAAAGCACGATCGCCGGCGAGAGCAGGCCCAGAAGACTGGTGCGATAGGCCTCAGACCGCTGCGACATGACCGGAATTCCTGGTCAGCAACAGGCTGGTGAGGTGATGACGTAGCTTGAGGAACCGCGGATCCTCGCGCGTGGTGAGCTGATCCCTCGGCCGCGGCAGGCCAACCTCGATGATTTCCTTCAGCGCAGTCGGTTTGGCGCCGAGAACGGCGACGCGATCGGCGAGGAATATCGCCTCTTCCACATCATGGGTGACCAGGATCGCGGTAAACTTCCTTCGCTCCCAGAGTTGCAGCACCAGCGACTGCAATTCCATTCTGGTGAGCGCGTCCACCGCGCTGAACGGCTCGTCTAGCAGGAGAACCTGAGGGTCGGCGGCCAGTGCCCGTGCGATGGCGACGCGCTGCTGCATGCCGCCGGATAATTGCCAGGGATAGCTGTCTTCGAAGCCGGCGAGTCCGACCTGTTTAAGATAATCCCTGCATTTCTCGCGCAGCTCGCCGCGCTGGTGGCGCGGCGCAGCTTCGAGCGGGAACATCACATTGTCGATCACCCTGCGCCAAGCAAACAGCGACTTGGCATATTGTTGGAACAGGTAGATCACTCCCGGCGGCGGATCGAATACCGGCTTGCCGTCGAGCAGGACCCTGCCCCTGGTAGGAGGCATCAGGCCAGCGGCCATCTTCAGGAGCGTCGACTTGCCGCAGCCGGACGGACCGACGATCGCGAGGAATTCGGAAGGCGAGGCTTCGAGGGTGATGTCGTCGAAGGCGACGAAGCCAGCATCGCCGCCGGGCGCTTCGAAGATTTTCGTAACGTGATCGAATCCAAGCCTCTCGCTCACAGTCCCTTCCTTCCGGGGTGCCTTTCGCTCGCTTTCGTCGAACCGCTATTTGATCGGCTCGCGCTCGAAGACGGTATTGCCTTCTACGATGGTACGGATCGCGACGATATCCTTGATGGCCTCGTCCGGCACCGCCAGGATGTTGTCGGAAATAACAGTCATGTCGGCGTACTTGCCGGGCTCTATCGTTCCGGTCTTTGCTTCGGCAAAGGAGTAACGCGACGCCGAACTGGTGTAGAGGCGAATGGCTTCCTCTCGCGTGATCCGCTCACCGGCGCCGAACACATCGCCGTTCTTGTCCTTGCGCGTCACCATGACGTACATATTGACGAAGGGGTTGGCGAGATTGATCGGGTAATCCGTGCCTTGCGCGACCGCGTCCATGCCCATCACGTCGATCATCGTGCGCATCGGGAACGCGCGATCGGCGGTTTCTTTTCCGAGAAAGCGCGCGACGGTAGCGGCCTTATCCCAAAGGAATGACGTCTGCGCGTCGACCCGAACGTCCAGCTTTCGGGCACGCTCCATCTGATCGCGGCGCATCAGGCTGCCGTGGATAACAATGAAACGCCGGCCTTTGATGGATCGCTCGGCATCGGCCAGCTCATAGGCATCGAGAACGCGATCGATCGCGGCATCGCCGACCGCGTGAACGCCGACGCGCCAGCCGTATCTGTTGGCGGTGGCAACCAGCGCATTGAAGCGGTCAGGCTCGATCACGATCGTGCCCTTGTAGTCGCGATCATCCGGGTAACCGTCGCGCATCGCGGCCGTGCGCAGCGTCATCCCGCCGTCGATCTGCAGCTTGACGCCGGAGTAGCTCAACCAGTCGTCGCCGAAATCCGATGCGACGCCGATCCGCGAGAAGAACAGTTCCCATTCCTCAAGCGTCATGCTCGGATTGAGCCCGCCCGTCGGTGCGTACATGGCGCTGATGCGCAAGGTCGCCTGCCCGCGCAGCCGGACACGTTGATGCGCCCGCAAGGTGGCCGGATCGACCGCGGCGCTGATTGCCGACGTCAGGCCGAACTCATTGAAATACTGCATCGCAAACTTCAGTTGATCGTCCTGCTCATCCTCCGACCACGCCGGCAGCAGATTGTGAACAATATCTTCGGCGGCTTCTTCGAGCGTGCCGTTGCATTCCCCGGTCGCCTTGTCGCGATGGATGATGCCGCCGTCGGGATCGGGCGTGTCCCTGCTGATGCCCGCCAGAGCCAGTGCTTTCGAGTTCACCAGGGTGAAATGGCCGACCGGCAGGCACACCGGATTGTTGGGCACTGCCCGATCCAGCTCGTCGCGGGTGAGGAAACGCTTTTCCGCAAGCTGCGCGATCGGGTGCCATTGGCCACCACGAATCCAGCGGCCGTCGGGCATTTGAGCCGCATGCTCCGATATGCGGGCCAGCGCCTGCGCGACCGTACTGACATCACCGAGCTGGACCGTATGCTTCAACAGACCTGCCCGCTCGACATGGGCGTGGGTATCGATCAGGCCTGGAAGAACGGTCGCACCCCGAAGATCCACGACGGTGGTCGAGGGACCCGACATCGACCTGACGTATTCCGTCGAGCCGGTCGCGAGGAAGCGTCCATCCCGTACAGCGACGGCGTCCTTCACACTGAACGAGGCATCGGCCGTGATAATATTGCCGTTGATGTAGATGGAGTCAGGATGACCGGATGGATCGGTCTCGCCCGTCCGCAAGCCAGCAGATCTCGAGCTTCGCGAACTCATGCTGCACTCCTGACCCTAGCGACGTTGTTCGCCTATTGAACAGCCGTTCGTCATTGTTCAAATTTGTAGGTGTTCGAAATCCGAATGTCAAAGGTTGGCGCGATCTCTGCCTACTCGCAGCCGGGGTGGGAAATTGCCGAGCTTGCGACCTGCGCGTCAGGCGGGATTGCCGACATGCGGCGGAGTATTGCCACGCTCGCATTTCCCTACATCTTGCAATTTTGCAGTTTGCCGCGATTGTAGGCACTCGCGCTGCCAAAGCGCGCAGCTCCGAAAATTCAGGCGGACCGAACGAATGCAGAAAAGAGTCGTAACATCCAGCGGCGCGCCGGTAACCGGCTTTACCGACCATTCCACGCCATCGCCGATCGTCCAGGCCATCCGGTTCGGCAACATGCTGTTCGTTTCCGGCCAAGGACCTCTCGATCCCGAAACCAAGCAGGTTGTCCAGGGAGAGATCGAAGTACAGACGCGTCGTACGCTGGCAAACCTTCGCAGCGTACTTTCCGCCGCGGGTGCCGACTTCGCCAATGTCGTCAACATGCGCGTCATTCTCCGCGACGTGCGGGACTTCAAGCGGTTCAACGAGGTGTTCCGTGAAGAAATCGGTCAGGAAAAGGTAACGCGAACATGCGTTGGCGGGACCCCGCACCGCGACGGCGTGAACGTGGAGATCGATTGCGTGGCGATGTTCGACAACGACTGATGAACGTCATCGATACCCACCATCATTTTCTGCCGCCTCGATACGTCGATCTCGTGGGCGAAGACGCGATAGCGGGACTTCTGGTTTCCGGCCGAGTCCCCGAGTGGAGCGCTGAAAAATCGATCGAGGCGATGGATCGCAACTCCATCGACCTCGCGGTGCTGTCGCTCTCCTCACCCGGGGTGTGCACGGTCTCGCCGGCCGAACGGGAATCTCTGGCGCGCCATTGCAACGATTATGCAGCAACGCTGATGCAGGACAATCCGCGGCGCTTCGGCTCGTTTGCGACGCTTCCGCTGCCTGACATCGAAGCGAGCCTTCGCGAGATTGACCATTGCTCGAGCAATTTGCGTTGCGACGGCTTCTGTCTCCTCACCAACTACGCCGGCCTCTATCTTGGCGATGACGTTTTCGCGCCCATTTTGCAGGAACTGGACCGGCGTTCTGCAATCGTCTTCGTCCATCCCGCCATGCCGGATCCGCAAGCGGCAAGTCTCGGTTTGCCGGCTGCCTCGCTGGAATTTCCGTTTGATACGACGAGGACAATCGCCGGGATGCTTTTCAACGGCACATTGGCCCGGTACCGAAACGTGCAGTTTCTGTTCTCTCATGCCGGAGGAGCGATACCTTTCCTTGCGGCTCGACTAGCGCGACTGGAAACGCTGGATCGGTTCAAGCGAAATGCACCCGATGGAGTCATTGCCGAGCTAAGACGGCTCTACTTTGACGTTGCCCTTTCGGTGGATTCATACACCTTGCCCGGCCTGCTCCGCTTTGCGAAACCGGATCATGTCGTGTTCGGCAGCGACTATCCGCACGCCGGTCCGGTCATTATCGACAAGGCGCTGGATACGCTCAGGGCGCACGAACCCGGCGCGGATACGCTGGCCGCAATCTTGCGCTCGAATGCGATCAGTCTCCTTCAGCGAAAGCGACTGACCGTCGACCTGCCAACTACGGCTTCGACATGATGTTGCCGCATGAACCGCAGGTGCGAGCCTTCTCGTTCTCGAAGAAATTCCGATAGGCCTGCGAGACCGGGTCGGCCCGGTAGTCGGCAACCACGAATTGCTCCTCATGAAGCAAGTGATCGCATTTGGGGCAGAACCACTGAAATCTATCGATCTCGTCCTGCCGGCGGCCACGTTCAACTATCAGGGCAAACGCATCCGGCGGAAAGCGCGGCGAGTGCGGCGTGCCTGCTGGCATGAAGTTGACCGATCCTTCGGCAAGGACAATGACCTCTTCCTTGCCTTCCTTCGTCCGGTAATGAAGGTTCATCGTACCCTTGATCATGTAGGTGAATTCGTCGCTGTCGTTGATGTGAAACTCGCTTCTGTACTCACGCCCTCTTGCGACGAATGCAAGCGACTCGGGTTCCTGCCAAAGAACTTCAACGCGCTTTTGCGTATCGCGGAGCCTGTTTGTGACGTCTTCAAGCTTTATCAGAGGCGGCGGAAACATGGCTGAAAACCTCCCTCGATCGCCGTGTAGTCGGCGATCTTATGCCCGTTTTCTTGATTTGGTCGACACGGAATTGAACATGTCAAGGGCGCGCCGATCACCGATCACATGCACCACAAGACAGCACATTATTATAGCAAGCGTAAGCTTCGCGGATCTCGAACCGGGGCCTCGATCTCCGCAACGTTGCCACATGCGTCTTCCGAACGAGGAACGCCAACGTGCCGGCCATGTGCAAATGGCAGATGCACAACTGCTCAACATAGGAAAAGCGTCGAACGCCCGAGCATAATCCATGCGTCCAGGCTCGCTTTGCGATAGCCTCAACCTGGTGTGCCAGGAAGCTTCACGAAGCCGAACCACGCGGTCCGGCAGCCAATCTAGGAAGCGCGGCTTCAATGTCCGCTTCGGATCGGCAGCAGACGCTCCTCGCGGCCGAAATCCCGCCAACTCAAGTCACTGGCAAACGGGACTGGACCACGAACGTCAGGGTCGCTATATCAGCCGCACACCGCGGGTGATTTGCAAGCCTCTCATGGAGAACTAAAGCTAGCTCAAAAAGCGCTGTTATATCAGGCGCTTAGGTGGGGAATGGTGTAACGGTAGCACAACAGACTCTGACTCTGTTTGTCTTGGTTCGAATCCAGGTTCCCCAGCCACCGCAAGACTTTCAAGTTCCTTGCGTAACGGCCTCCCGCTCCGCTCGCACCGTCCGCGCGCTCACAACCCGGCCAGCCATCGAGCGATGAAACGCGCGTTTCGCTCGGCCATGCCGGCGGCATACTTCGCCGTGTCGGCGCGCAGCGTCGACAGCGTATCCGGGCCCATCCTGCGGATATCGCCGGCGAAGGCGACGAACCATTGTTCGAGTTCGTCGGCATCGGTCTCGACATGGAATTGCAGGGCGAGGCCGTAATTTCCGATTGCAAATGCCTGATGCGGATAGCGCGATGTGGATGCGAGCAGGCTCGCGCCTACCGGCAGCTCGAATGTATCGCCGTGCCAATGCAGCACCGGAAGACCACCGCCGGCGACATCGGCAAGCGGATGCTGCCGGCCCGCTTCGGTCAAGGCGACGGGCGCCCAGCCGAGCTCCACCCCGTTCGTCCCCGGAAACACCTTCGCGCCAAGGGCCGCAGCCATAAGCTGAGATCCGAGGCAAATCCCGAGCACGGGCCGTTTCGCCTCGATACGGCTGCGGATCAGCGCCATCTCCTCGGTCAGGAACGGGTAATCGGGCGCATCGTAAACGCCGATCGGGCCTCCCATCACGATCAGCAGAGCCGCCGTTTCCGCCTGCTCGCGAAATTCCCCGACGCGAGCCGCCGGTAGCGGCGTGACCTGATATCCGCTCGCTTCAAGCAACGGCCCGAACGTTCCGGCATGCTCGACCGCCAGGTGCTCGACGACAAAGCACGTCTTCATTTGAACCCCGTTCACGCCGCAAGCCGGATCGAATGTTCATCTCGCATGTTACCGGCGTTTGACGGCTCTGCACTGCATATTTTTGACCATCCTGCGCAAGAACCGTGCGACGGAATCCAGCCGGCCCCACGGTGCGTAGACAAGCAGGGCCTATGGTCTCACATGGATATGGTCGGGCGGAAGGCCCTCTTGATAACGCGCATACATCGCTTCGAAAGCGCTTTCGATATTGCGGGTGAACAGCGGCGTGTCGAAGAGCGGCCTTGTCAGACGATTTTGCGTCAGTTTCGCCTTGATGGCAGTCAGCTTTTCCGGGCTCGAAGCCAGCTCGATGGCAGCATTTTCGTATTGTTCCTGCGTCTGCGTTATGAGCTCTGGCAGACCGACGGCATTCAACAGGCTTGCCGCAACCCGGCCGGCGAACGTCTCGCCAATTCGTGTCAATACGGGCAGTCCCGCCCAAAGCGCATCGCTCGCCGTCGTGTGGGCATTGTAGGGCAGCGTGTCGAGAAACAGGTCGGCGAGCCGATGCCGTGCCAAATGATCCGATGACGAGGGAAGCCGCTCCGCAAACACCAGTCGATCCGGATCGACGCCTCGCGCGCCGATCTCGTTGCGCAGGTTTCGGACGGTTGTCGGATTGGCGGCGGACAGCCAGAGAACGCTTTCGTTCACGGCGTTCAATATCCTTGCCCAGCCGTCGAACACCTCCGGATTCAGCTTGTAGCTCTGGTTGAAGCAGCAGAACACAAAGCCGTCTTGCGGCAATCCGTACTCGCCGCGATCGAGGACGCGCCCGGAAATGACGCGGCTTGCATCGTCGTGGGGCATGTAGCTGTCCGGCAGATAGACGATCTTTTCGGCGTAGTGATCCCGGCAGGCATCCGGAATCAACGTCCGGTCCGCGACCACATAGTCCATGTAGTCCGCCCCCATCGTACCGGGGTAGCCGAGATAGTTGACCTGGACCGGGGCCGGACGCCGCGCGAAGATTCCGGTCCGCGCGCCGTCGGTAAAGCCGGTCAGATCGATCAGAAGGTCGATTTCCGCGTCTCTTATTCTCGATGCGATCTCGGCATCGCCCAATGCCCTGGCATCGATGAATTGCTCGAACGAGCGGCTCAAACGCCGCCGCACATCGGAGTTGTCGTCGGCGCCAAGCGATACCGCCACCAGTTCAAATCTTGACTTGTCGTGGCGCTCGAACATGCCCGCGATGAGATATGAGACGGCGTGCTCGCGAAAGTCGGCGGAGACATAGGCCACGCGAATCCGGTCGTGCCTGTAGATCTCCCCGCGCCAAACGGGATTGGTAGAGCGCGGGTGCAGCTTGTTGGACCACAGCCTCGCGAGGCTCCCCAGATGCGCGGATGACGTCGATATTGCGAGAAATGGAAACGGCGTGGTGTTGCCTTTGCCGCTTTCCACCGCAGCGACCAGGCTTTCACGTTCTGCACGGAAATTCCGCCAGTCGCAGACACGCATCTTCGAAAAAAGGCGCATGCCTTCCACGCCAAGCAAATCCGGTTCAAGACGGAATGCCCTGTCGTAGGCCTCAATTGCCTCTTCATGGCGCGCGAGGTCGCTGCAAGCATGGCCGCGGCCGCCCCACCCTTTTGCCAGGCCGGGATCAAGCGCCAGCGCCCGCTCGTAAGCCGCCAAGGCTTCGTCATAGCGCTTGAGATCGTTGCAGACGTTGCCGCGGCCGATCCACGCTTCGGCCAGATCCGGCCTGAGCGCCAGGGCCTTGTCGAAACTCGCGATCGCGCGGCCGAACTGGTTCACCTGGTGCAGCAACACCCCGTTGTTGTTCCAGGCCTGGGCCACCTGCGGGTTGAGAGCGAGCGCCTTTTCGAAGCTCGCCAGCGCTTCGTCATTGCGCTTGAGTTCGCCGAGCAGACTGCCGCGGCCAAGCCAGGCTTCATGCGAACCGGGCTGGATCGCTATCGCCCGGTCGTAGGCCGCCAGCGCCTCTTCGTGGCGCTTGAGATCGCTGTAGACGTGACCACGGCCAACCCACGCTTCGGCAAAGTCCGGCTTGAGCGCGAGCGCCTTGTCGAAATGCGCCATCGCGCGGTCGGACTGCTTCATCTGCTGCAGCAAGGCGCCGCAGTTGTTCCAGGCCTCGGCGAATTGCGGGGCGAGAGAGCAGGCCCTTTCGAAGCTCGCCAGCGCTTCGCCGGAACGGTTCAAGGCGCACAGCACAAAGCCGCGGTTGTAGAAGGCTTCCGCATTGTCGGGCAGCAGCGCCACGGCCCTGTCGTAGCTCGCCAGGGCTTCCTCGAACCGCATCAGGTCCTGCAGCGCCGCCGCGTGATAGAGGAAATAGAGCGGCTCGCCCTGCTTTTTCTTGATGGCCTGACCGATCAAGTCGGCAGCAATGTCGCTTCGGCCCGACTGGCGGGCAATCAGGCCGAGGCTGTATAGCGCATCGGGATGTCCAGGCTGCACCGAGAGAACGCGCCGATAACAGGCTTCGGCCTCCGCCAGCCGTCCCTTCTGGTGGTGCCAGAGGCCGGCCTCGAACATCTGGGCGACACCGCTTGCGGCCTTGCCAGGGCCGGATGAAGTCAGCCCCCTCTTGGCTGAGGAACGGCGTTCCCTGCGGTTCATGCAAATTCCTGAGATGAGCTGCGGCCGCGCCCCTGAAACGGCGTCTTATCGCGCGGTCCGTATTTTCAGACGCACGCGCAGCCGAATGGCGGCCCCGCTCGATATATTTCCGGTGCATGTCATCAAGATGAAGCCAGCTCCGGAACACCATCCGGGCCGAGCACTGCCTCCGACGTAAACGCAAGATTAATCCGGCGGACCTAATGTTCGGGAAAGCTAACTCCCGGACATATCAGACATATCATGAAAATCGGTACGCTCCTGACCGCCGCCATCGTCTCGCTCTCGACCGTCGGGGGTGGCCTGGCCGCCTACGTCGCGGTGACGAAATACCAGACCTTGGACAGCATTGCGGAAGCGCAAGGCCGTCTTTCGATCGTCCGGGCCGTCAGCGACATCCCGCGCTATCTCAATCCCGAGCGGGGCTTTGCCACCAATATCCTCTATGGGCCCGCCACCGTCGACCCGGCGCAGCTCACCGAGCATGACAAGCTGCGCAAGCAGACAGACGGCGCCCGCGACAAGATGAACACGCTGCGCAAGGACCTGTCCGGCTCCCTCGACGACTCGGGCTTCATCGGCGGCAAGGTCGATTCCATCAATTCGAAATTCATCGCCCTGCGCGAGGCGATAGACAAGGCGATCGCGGGACCGGCCGACGCGCGCAAGGACGCCGCCAGGAAGATCGTCGCCGACAACGCCGTGCTGAACGCTGACGTCACGGCGTTGCTCAACGAGCAGGTCCGCCGCATGGCCGCGCTCAACGGCGATGCCTTCCGCCAGGCCAACTACGCCAACATCGCCATGCTGCTGCGCGACATCGGCGGCCTCAATGCAAGCGTGCACAAGAATCTCGTCGGCGGAAAGAAGGTCGCGACCGATGCCGAGAAGGCCGAGTTCGCCCGCTCGCAGGGCCGTGCCGACCAGATCACGATGTCGCTGATGGAATTGCGCGGCAATCCGGCAACGCCCGCGAATGTCGCGGCCGCGCTGGAGAAGCTGAATTCGATCTATGTCGAGGAATTCGGCCGCGAGCTCAAGCTGGTGAAGGAAGGCGCCGTCAGTGGCAAGTACGAGCATGACGTCGAGGCCTACTATGTCGCTTCACAGCGCGGTCTTGGCTCCATCATCGGAGTCCGCGATGCGCTCTACGACAATGCCGAACAGATCCTGGGCAGCGCCTCCTCAGCCGCCCGGACCAGCTTCGTGATCGCGCTCGCGGTGCTGATTGCCGTACTGGTCGCGAGCGCCGGCCTTATCGTGATGGTGCGCCGCCGGATCTGCGTCCCCATCGTCAGCCTGACCTCGCGGATGTCGCGGCTTGCCGATGGCGAAGTCACGGAGGCAATTCCGGGTGCCGAGCGAACCGACGAGATCGGGGCGATGGCGGCCGCTGTGCAGGTCTTCAAGGACAACATGATCCGTGCCGACCGGCTTGCGGCCGAGAAGCAGGCCGAGAACGACGGCAAGATGCGGCGCGCCCAGGTGCTGGACGATCTCACCCGCGCCTTCGAAACCAAGGTGACCGAGCTCATCGGGGGCCTCTCCCGCGCCTCCTCGACGATGGAGAGCACGGCGCAATCGATGACGTCGACCGCGGTGCAGACCAACAGCCAGGCTGCCGTCGTGGCGGCCGCGTCCGAGCAGACGTCGACCAACGTGCAGACCGTCGCCAGCGCCACCGAAGAGCTGTCCTCCTCGATCGCCGAGATCGGCCGCCAGGTCGCGCAATCAACCGAGATCGCGGCCCGCGCGGTCGACAACGCCCGCCGCACCGGCGACTCCGCGCGTGCGCTGGCCGAGGGCGCTCAAAAGATCGGCGACGTCGTCACGCTGATCCAGAGCATCGCCGAACAGACCAATCTGCTGGCGCTGAACGCGACGATCGAAGCCGCACGCGCCGGCGAAGCAGGCCGCGGCTTTGCCGTGGTGGCTTCCGAAGTGAAGTCGCTGGCCGGCCAGACCGCCAAGGCAACCACCGAGATCTCCGAGCAGATCGCGGCCATCCAGACCGCGAGCGACGAGACCGTGGCGGCGATCGGCAACGTCGCCAACGTCATCGCCGAGATCGATCAGATCGGCACCGCCATTGCGGCCGCAATCGAAGAACAGGGCTCCGCCACCAAGGAGATCGCCCGCAGCGTTCAGGAGGCTGCGCGCGGTACCCAGGATGTCAATTCCAACATCACCGGCGTGCAGCGCGCCGCCGACGATACTGGAGCCGCTGCCAAGGAAGTTCTGGACGCCGCCCGGCATCTGTCCACGCAATCGCGCGATCTCGCCGGACAGTTCGATCGCTTCCTCGTCGAGGTGAGAGCGGCCTAGCCTCGGGCTCGAACCTTGCGACGGTCTGTCTCCGGGGTCGTGCATGCGATCACCCATCCCGGTCTGCGGCCGGCTGCTCTTTCGGTATCTGGTGAGGCCAGAAGCAGCATAGCGCTTGCCTTTCAACGGCGATGACATATTTACAGCTTGCGGCTGCCTCCCGCATCGTCGCCATCATCCAGATTCCCCAATCACGTCAGCGGACCGCATGAAGAAGATCGGATTTCTGTCCTTCGGTCATTGGATCCCCTCGCCCCAATCCCAGACGCGCTCGGCCGCCGACACGCTGCTGCAATCCATCGATCTCGCCGTTGCGGCCGAACAGCTCGGCGCGGACGGCGCCTATTTTCGCGTCCATCATTTTGCCCGCCAGCTTGCCTCGCCCTTTCCATTGCTGGCGGCCGTCGGCGCCAAGACCAGCCGCATCGAGATCGGCACCGCCGTGATCGACATGCGCTACGAGAACCCGCTCTACATGGTCGAGGACGCCGGCGCCGCCGATCTGATCGCGGGCGGCAGACTGCAACTTGGCATCAGCCGCGGCTCGCCGGAACAGGTGATCGACGGCTGGCGCTATTTCGGCTACCGGCCGGCGGAGGGCCAGGACGACGCCGAGATGGGGCGGCGCCATGCGGTGGTCTTCCTCGACCTCTTGCGCGGCGAGGGATTTGCGCAGCCCAATCCGCGTCCGATGTTTCCCAATCCGCCCGGCCTGCTCCGTCTCGAGCCGCTCTCGGAAGGCCTGCGCGAACGCATCTGGTGGGGCGCCGGCTCCAACGCGACCGCGGTGTGGGCGGCCAAGCTCGGCATGAATCTGCAGAGCTCGACCCTGAAGAACGACGAGACGGGCGAGCCTTTCCACGTCCAGCAGGCCGCGCAGATCCGCGCCTACCGCGCCGCCTGGAAGGAGGCCGGCCACACGCGCGAGCCGCGCGTCTCCGTCAGCCGCAGCATCTTCGCGCTGGTCGACGATCGCGACCGCGCCTATTTCGGCCATGAGCGCGAGGGCGACGACCAGATCGGCTTCATCGACGAGCGGACGCGAGCGATCTTCGGCCGCAGCTACGCCGCCGAGCCGGATCGGCTGATCGAGCAGCTCAAGGCGGATGAAGCGATTGCCGAGGCCGACACGCTGCTTCTGACCGTCCCCAATCAATTGGGCGTCGATTACAATGCGCATGTGATCGAGGCCATCCTCAAGCACATCGCGCCTGCGATGGGATGGCGTTGAGGGCGTCAGCTTCGCCGCCCTAGTCGCGCCTCAGTCCGATCGACCTGATGATGGGCGCAAGGCGGCCCGTTTCTTCCTCGACCAGCCGCTGGAATTTTTCCGGGCTGGAATCGACGTCCGGCTCGATGCCCTGGACGCGATAGGCTTCCTGCAGGGCGGGATCGGCCATCGCCGTGCGCGTTGCCTGCGCGATGCGGTCGATGACGGCGTCGGTCGTCGCCTTCGGCGCAAACAGGCCGAACCATCCCGCGTAGGTCAGCCCGGGCATGCCGGCCTCGATGACGGTCGGAATGTCCCTGGCGCCACCCAGCCGCTGCCCGCTGGTGACGGCGAGTATTCGCAGCTTGCCGGCCTCGTTCAGCTGCAGCAACTGGCTCGACATCACGGCGATGACGAGGCCGATCTGTCCGCCGACGAGGTCGTTGGTTGCCGGCCCCATGCCCCTGTAGGGAACGTGCACGATGTCCTTGGCGCCGGACTGTTGCTTGAACATCTCGCCGACGAGGTGGTTGCCGGTGCCGACACCCGGCGTGCCGTAGGAAAGCTTGCCGGGGTTGGCGGCGGCGAAGGCGGCGAGCTCTTTCAGGTCATTGACGGGGAGCGCAGATGAAACGGCAAACGACAGCGTGCTGGTGATCAGCCGATAGACTGCGCGAAAATCACGGATCGGATCGTAGGGCGGACGGGCGGAGGTCAAAGGGATCATGACCTGGGTGCTGCCGTTGCCGAGCAGCAGCGAATAGCCGTCGGGCGGGCTCTGCGCCACCGCCGCGCTGCCGACCGTGCCGCCGGCACCGCCGATGTTTTCGACATAGGTTGGACCGAGCAGCGAGCCCATCTTGTCGGCCCAGGGCCGGCCGATCTGGTCACCTGCGGCGCCGGCCGTGTACGGGATCACGAGCCGGATCGGCCGCGACGGGTAGTTGTCCGCGCCCGCCTTGCGCGACATCGCCATCAGCGCAGTCGCGCCCGCACCCCGTCCCAATAGTTGTCGCCTTGAAAGCAAAGCCATGTTGCGTCGAAACTAGCACGGCGTCTGTGGCATGACAGATCACGTCTGCGCGGCGGTCGATGCGACCTCTGATTATGGCGCCGGGACGGACGCAGGTTGACCGGCATCGACCAGGCGGCAGACCCGGCCCGGCGGCCGATCGCATCCGGCCTGCCCTGCCGCAACGCCCGATCCTGTATAGCTGGCGCTCGCCGCGGCCAGCGCATCGACCGCTCCTGGCTGCGGCGGGTGCGACGGACCGCGCGCGGCGGCGAAGAAGATGGAGATCGCGATCGCGACACCGCAATTGCGGATCAACGCCAGCAGGAAACGGGACATGTCTTGCTCCAGCTTGCAGATGTTCGGCGGCGTCAGGCCGCGCACCGGAATTCCTGCTTCCACTGTGCCGGCGATTTTCCGGTGAAGCGCCTGAACACTGTCGAGAAGTGGGCCTGCGCATTGAAGCCGACGGCGAACGCGACTTCGACCAGCGGCACCCTGCTTGCCTTCATCATTTCCTTGGCCCGCTCGATCCGCTTGAGCAGCAGGTATTCGCGCGGCCGGTAGCCCGTCGCCACGCGAAACTGGGCGGCAAAATGCATCTTGGAAAGGCCGACTGCCGCGGCCATGTCGTCCAGGCTGATCCGCTTTTCGAGATTGCCGGCAAGAAATTCCTCCAGCCGCCTGATCCGCCATTTCGGCAGCGCGGCGCAACGGCGTTCGGCCTGCTGTCGGACGAATATCGGCGTGACGATCGTGGTGGCGGCGAGTTGTTCGGTGAACATCAATCCCTCCTGTCGGCGGGGCGCGCGCTGCGCCGACGCTGTTCGACCAGGCCCATGCTTATTCAGGGGCGCGCAGGAGGCGAGTTAAGTTGCGTGAATCCGAGTGATTTCACGCGGCTTAACGCAACGCATCAATTCATTGAATTAAATGGTAAATCGCCCGATTGACACGGGCAGAGGCCGGCCGCCGGCCGCATTCATTTACCGGCCGGAGGCGCGATGGCGCCGACCAGCAATTGCTGGGACTTGGCAAGGCGCTCGACCAGTTCGGCCAGAATGGCGAAGCGCGCCAGCATCGGCCGCGCCGGGTGGAATGCGATCATGGTTTCGCCGCGCTCCGTCTCGCGGATCAAAACACGAAGCGGCAAATCGAGCGCGGCTTCGGGCGCGGCCTGCATCACCGGCGTGCCGCCTCGCGCATGTCCGTAGATCAGCACAGTCGACGGCGGCAGATGCATGCCGACATCCCTGGCGCCGGCCGCGTGGTCGATCTTCGCAAAGACATTCATGCCGACCTTCTCGATGGTGTCCACCAGCGTGTCGACGGTTTCGGCAAATCCAAGGCTGCTCTTGTGCTCAACGTAGTCGCTTTCGCCCATTTTCCCCGCTTTCTTTGAGGACCGTCGGCAACCTGCGCGGCCGGGTAAGCGGCGTCTTTCACAATCGCACGGCCGGCGTTTGCGCCGTATTGTCGCGGGGTTGCGCTCAGCGCGTTGAAAGCTGCGCGATCAGCGCATTTGCCGCGCGCAGGTCGGCGGTCTCAAAGCCCTCGGTGAATTTTCCGCAAGCGGAACCCAGGACGAGACGCGCATCGCTGCCGCGGTCCTGGCTTATGCGCAGCCGGGCGAAGCTCAGCGCGATGCGCAGCTCCCAGAACAGCGCTCCCTGGCTGCGCGCCACATCGAACGCCCGGTCGAAGTGCTGCTCGGCGGCAGCCGCCGACCGGAATTCGCCGTCGTGCAGCAGCAGCTCACCCTTGATCCGCAGGAGCTCGGCTTCGTACCAGCGCTCATCGCGCGCCTCGCAGCGCGCGAGCGCGTCGTCCACCGCCACAAGCCCCGGGCCGACTTGGCCGGCTTCGCCGAGACAGGCCGCCAGTTCGCCGAGCGGCAGCAGGAAGCGCGGCAGGAATCGCGCCTCCCCCGCCACTTCCAGCGCCTTGCGCAGTACCGGCACTCCCTCGACGGCGCCACGGCGCCGCGCCATCACCAGCGCCCTGAACGCCCGCGCCCACAAGTTCCAGAGCCGGATCGGATGGCGCTCGGTGTGCTCCGTCAGCATGGCGGCGTACCGCTCTGCCGCCTCGTAATCGCCGGCAAGGAAGGCGATCGGACAGGCGGCCTGCCCCAGCACGCTGCAGAATGTCAGCGCATGGCCGCTGGCGCGCCCTTCCTCGATGTTCTGCTCGACCACGCGCAGGGCCTGATCGGCACGCCCGAGCAGCCACAGGATGCGCGCCTGGAAATAATGCGCCGACACCCGCAGGTCGAAGCGGAAGCGGATCAGCTGCGGTTTCGGCGGCAGATCGGAAAGCCGCGACAAGGTCCTGACGATGTGCTGGTGGGCGCGGTTCTGGTCGCCGAGATAATGCAGCGTCGTGGCGAGCAGGCGGTCGGCCATCATCAGGTCGACGGAACTGCCGGCACTGCCGACGGTGGCGGCGAAACGGTTGGCTAGCTCGAGCGCCTTGCGAAACTCCCCGTTGTTGAACTGGTCGATGCACAGTCCCCACAGCGCGCGCAGCAGGTAGTCATGGTCGCCGAGCTGCTCGGCAAGGCGCAGCGTCTCGGTCCAGGCCGGACCGGCCTCGCGGGCCCTGCCGACGCCATACATCAGCGACCAGCCGCGGGCCGCCGTAAGCTGCATGCGAATGCGCGGCGCATCGGGCGCGGCATCATCGAGCCTTGCCAGCGCCAGTTCAGTGCGCTCGCGGCATTCCGCCAACAGCGACATCTGCACCCAGAGCGACACCGCGGCGGCAGTCAGCGCCGCTCCGGTATGCGCATCGCCGTCGGGCGAGAAGGCCCAGTCGAGACTGGCGCGCACATTGTCGATGTGCCGGCCGTAGACGGCGAGCCACTCTGCCTGCGGCCTCAACTCGCTTTCGGCTTCGGCGTCCGCAAAGAAGTTGCGGTAAAATCCGGCGTGCCGCCGGGCGACTTCGGGATATTCGCCGCTTTCGTTCAGCTTCTCCAGCGCGTAGACGCGTGTGGTGTCGAGCAGGCGGTAATGCGGCTGGTCGCCGCGAATGTCGGCGACGACAAGGGATTTGGCCACGAGATTCGCAAGATGGTCGGTGACGTCGCCGCTTGCGCGGTCGCCGGCGACGGCGACCGCCGCCTCGAGCAGGAAATCTCCGGCAAATACGCCCAGTTGCCGGAGCAGGCGCGCCTCTTCCTCGGAAAGCAGGTCATAGCTCCAGTCGAGTGTCGCACGCAGCGTTCGTTGCCGGGGCAGCGCCGTGCGGCGGCCCGTGGTGAGGAAGCGGAACCTGTCGTCGAGCAAAGTCGCGATTTTCGGCGGATCGAGCATCACGGCCCGTGCGGCGGCAAACTCGATCGCAAGCGGGATGCCGTCGAGGCGGCGGCAGATGGCGGCGATCGCACCGAGATTCTCCTCGTCATGCCGGAAATTCGAGCCCAGCGACTTCGCCCTCGCCATGAACAGCTCGACCGCAGTGTGCTCGAGCACCGTCTCCGCCGCAGGCTGCAGTTCCGGCGGCACGCCAAGCGGTGGCACGCGATAGACGTGCTCGCCGTCGATGCGCAGCCCTTCGCGGCTGGTCGCCAGGATCGTGGCGCCGGGACAGCGGGTCACGATCGTCTCGATCAGCCGCGCCACCGCGTCGACGACATGCTCGCAATTATCGAGAATGAGCAGCACCCGTCGCGAGCCGATCGAGCGTGCGATGGACTCCGGCGAAATCTCCTCGCCTTCCTGTTTTACGGCGAGCACGCTTGCGACCGCCGAAGGCAGAAGCCTGGGATCGGAAAGCGGAGCCAGTTCGATGAGCAGGCGATCGACTTCGAGACCTTCCGGGGGCGACCTTGCCGCCTGCAGCGCAAGCGCGGTCTTGCCGATCCCGCCGGGACCGACCAGGCTCACGATGCGGTAGGCCGACAACAGATCCCACAAATGGGCGATCGCAGCGCCGCGTCCAATCAGATCGAATGTCGCCGCCGGTATGTTGTTCGCTGGCGTGCGCACATGCGTCGGCGTCTCGGCCGGCACATCGGCCTGACGGATTTTCCAGCTGCCCAGCAGGCGGTAGCCGCGCCCCACCGTGGTGTTGAGCATGTCGCGATCCGGGCCCAGGGCCTTGCGGATCGCCGCGACGTGGACGCGCAGCGCGCTTTCCTCGACGAAGACCCCGCGCCAGACCCGCTCGGTCAGGTCGGCCCTGGAAACGAGTTCGCCGTCCGCCTGCACCAATTCCGCAACAATTTCAAAGGCCCGGCCGCCCAAAGGCACCGGCACTCCCATCGAGCGCAATTCTCGTTTGGCGAGATCAATTTCCCATCCTGCGCAAGAGTAAACGGGTCGCTGGCCTGACCCAGCAGCCATCGGGTTCGCCCCAGAGCGTTTTTCGACATTTGAGCAGCTTAGCACCAACACCCGCGCAACACACAAGCGGGAACGACAGCCGTGCTGACCCATCGCGGGAGGGAACCAGAACGAAAAAGGCCGATGGCAAAAGCTGCCATCGGCCCGGGGTCCGACCTGATGGGAGCCATCCCGGGGCGATGGCTCCGAGCGTCTCGGGGGAAGCAGGCGCTCAAGAAAGCAGGTCTTGCATCACGCGCGCCGTTCGAAGGACACGGCGGATCGCAATGACGTCACGCTAGGGATTGTCGCCCTCGTTGGCTTGTACGTCCTTGCCGAAAGCAGGCTGCAACCGGCGCGAGTTGCGAGCCCCGCCGACGTCCGCGTGCGGAATTGCAGTGTTGGCTGGCGCCGAAAACGATCGGGCGAGCAGCGCTGTGCCGCTCGCCCTCGCCTCGCGCAGGATGACGATGCTACGGTATCGACCAGCGATAGTCACGCGGCGACATGCCGACGTGCTGGCGAAAGCGCCGCGCACAGTGGCTTTGATCGGCGAAGCCGGCGGCCAGGGCGATTTCGGAGAGCGAGAGGTCGGTGCCTGAAAGAAGCTCCATGGCCCGCTCCACGCGCCGTCGGATCAGGTAATCGTGAGGCGTGACGCCGACCGATTGCTTGAACGCACGGACGAAATAGCAGACCGAAAGGTTCGCCAGCCTGGCCAAAGCTTCGACCCTGATGCGCTGATCGATGTTGGCATCGATATGCTCGCGCAGGCGCCGCAGCACCCGGGGAGCAAGCCCGCCGCGGGCAAAGCCTGATGCGGCGAGCGTGTCCGTCCGAACCGGCGGAAATTCAACCAGCCGAAGCGGCCCTGCCTTCGCCAGGCCCTGCTCAATTGCAGCGTATGCTCCCGGCACGGAGGCTTCGATCTGGGGTTCGTTGGAAAGCTCGAGCATGACGGGATTCCCTTGCAGCGCGTTTGCATTGCCGGCATGTCGGTACGACCGGCGGGGATATCCTACGGCCGTCATTCTGCGGTTCATCATCACTTCCCGCGGCGCGCCGAACGGTATCGTGCGATTTTGCAAGGCGGCGGTCGGGTCAGAACTGCCGCCCACCCAGCCGAACCAACGCTTGCGGGCAGGCGTCGCTGAAATCGTGCAGCAGCTCGATCTCCGCTATTCGCCATGTCGCGCAGCTCGACGAGGCTCTTGTCGGGCTCGGGATAGGGTGCGCGGCCGGTGACCAGGACAGGCGAGGTCTTGACGCGGCGCGGGGCGGTGCCAAACTGGCTGCTTCCACGCTGGAGGTCTCCATGAAATTCTTCATCACCGCGCGCGACCTAAGCGGAAGTGTGACACTCGAACGGCAGACAGTGCCGGCCGCACTGAAGAAAGCCGGCGAACTCCTGTCGGTCGGGTACTTCAATGTCGAAATCGTCATGCCCGATGGGGCGGCCTACCACCCCGGCGAGTTCGACCAGTTGCGGGAGCGAGTCGGCATCGCAGCCATTGCATAAGCAGAACAAAGTCGCATAAGCGGAACAATCGCCCGGTCGTTGCCGGGGCACCTGACGATTTCTTTTACAAACGGCTGCCGGCTGTTCCTGTTCGGCAATCAGGCCGCAGCGCTTTGCGGCTCCCCGCTACCGGCTTACCCAACCGGCGGGTGGGCGCGACGCCACACAAGGCCTTCAATCTCGATCTGCACCACGCCGTCGTGCGATTTGTAAACCGCCTACTAGCGGACTCTCCCCCGGCGCGGGCATGATGATGATTAATGCGGCTTGGAGAAGAAGCCGTTTGCGTCACTCTGGAAGACGCAGCAAGACTGTTCCGGAACCGGCAAGCGGCATCACGAACGCAACGTTGGCACAAGGCAGTTTTCACTACGCAAGTCATGAAATGGGGCAGCCGCGATGATCGCCCAACTCACCGTCGCCGAACGGCAGCACGCGCTCACGATCTGTGTTGCCACCGCGGTCTGGGGCGCCCTCACCATGCTGATCGGGCGAGACGACGCGCTCGGCGTGCATGGTATCCTGATCTTCGCCTGCGCGATCCTGATGATCTTTCGCATTGGCGCGAATTATTTCGTGCCCGAGCCGTCGGAAGAGCGCCTCAGCCGCTATTACGACGATCCGAGCAAGGCCGGCATCGTCCTCGCCATGATATGGGTCGTGGTCGGTCTTGCCATCGGCGACTGGATCGCCTGGCAACTGGTCGAGCCTAACCTGACCTTCGGCGGCGGCTGGTCGAGCTTCGGCCGGCTGCGGCCGGTCCACACCACCGGCGTGATCTTCGGCTTCGGCGGCAACGCGCTGATTGCAACGTCATACTACGTGGTGCAGCGGACCTCGCGGGCGCGCCTGCCGGACCCGGTGACGTCGTGGTTCGTGCTGCTCGGCTACAACCTCTTCGTCCTGCTCTCCGTCACCGGCTATTTGATGGGTGTCACCCAGTCGAAGGAATATGCCGAACCGGAGTGGTACGTCGATCTCTGGCTGACCGTGGTGTGGGTGACATATCTCGTGCTCTATCTGCGCACGCTGGCGCGGCGCAAGGAGCCGCACATCTACGTCTCCAACTGGTACTACATGGCCTTCATCCTGGTGGTGGCGATGCTGCACATCGTCAACAACCTCGCCGTGCCCGTCTCGCTCGGACATGCCAAGAGCTATTCCGCATTCTCCGGCGTGCAGGACGCCATGGTGGAATGGTGGTACGGCCACAACGCGGTGGCGTTCTTCCTGACCTCCGGCTTCCTCGGCATGATGTACTATTACCTGCCGATACGCGCCGGACGGCCGATCTATTCCTACCGGATGTCCATCATCAGCTTCTGGGGCATCACCTTCTTCTACATGTGGGCCGGCTCGCACCATCTGCACTACACCGCGCTGCCGCAGTGGGTGCAGACGCTGGGCATGACGTTCTCGCTGATGCTGCTGATCCCGTCATGGGGCTCCGCCGCCAATGTGTTGCTGACGCTGAACGGCGCCTGGGACCGGGTGCGCGACGACGCCACGCTGCGCTTCATGATGGTGGCCGCGGTGTTCTACGGTCTCACCACCTTCGAGGGATCGTTCATGGCGATCCGCTCGGTGAACTCGCTCTCGCACTACACCGACTGGACGGTCGGCCACGTCCATGCCGGCGCGCTCGGCTGGGTCGCCATGATCAGCTTCGGCTCGATCTACGCTTCCGTGCCCTGGCTGTGGAAGCGCAAGAGCATGTACTCGCCGAAACTGGTGGAAGCCCACTTCTGGCTCGCGCTCGCAGGCACCGTAATTTACGTCTTCTCGATGTGGAATTCCGGCATCGTGCAGGGGCTGATGTGGCGGACCTACAATGAAGGCGGCACGCTGGCCTATTCTTTCATCGACTCCCTCGTTGCCATGCATCCCTATTACATCGCGCGCGCCATTGGCGGACTTCTGTTCCTGGCTGGCGGCTGCGTCGGCGCCTACAATGTCTGGATGACCATCCGCGAGCCCGGCATGGCCGCAAGCGCTGCGGGCGATGTGCCGCAAACGCCGGCCGCCGCCGCGCTGCAGCCGGCGGAGTGAACATCATGTCGATCTTCGGATTTCACTACCGGACGGAAAGAAAGGCGATCGGCCTGACCATCGCCATCATCGTGGTTGCCAGCATCGGCGGTCTGGTCGAGATCGCGCCGCTCTTCACCATCCACCAGACCGTGGAGGATGCGCCCGACATGCGCGTCTACACGCCGCTCGAACTTGCCGGCCGCAACATCTACATCCGCGAAGGCTGCTATGCCTGCCATTCGCAGATGATCCGTACGCTGCGCGACGAAGTCGACCGCTACGGTCCCTACTCGCTCGCCGTGGAATCCAAGTACGACCATCCCATGCTCTGGGGCTCGAAGCGCACCGGGCCGGACCTTGCCCGCATCGGCGAGAAATATTCCGACCAGTGGCATGTGGCGCATCTCAACAATCCGCGCGACGTCGTGCCTGTTTCGGTGATGCCGGCCTATGACTGGCTGATGACGACCGAGCTGCGCACCAGCGATCTCGGCCTGCACCTGAAGGCGATGCGCGCGGTCGGCGTGCCCTATACCGACGACATGATCGCCAACGCCGCGCAGGATGCCTACGCGCAGTCCAATCCGGATTCGCCGCAGGCCGATGGCGTGACCAGGCGGTACGGCAACGCGACCACGATGCGCGCGTTCGACGGCAGGCCCAGTGCCCTGACCGAGATGGACGCGGTGGTCGCCTATCTGCAGATACTGGGACGCCTGACCGATGCCGCGCAGAAGCCGGTCGCCAAGGCGGAGGCCGCGAAATGATCGTCGAGCACGCATTCCTGGTCGGCCTCTCGAAGTCGTTCGGGCTGTTCTACCTGATCGCGCTGTCGGCCATCGTGGTGATCTACGCCATGTGGCCGTCGAACAAGAAACGGTTCGATGACGCCGCCAGGTCCATCTTCGACGAGGCCGGACCATGTCGGTAGACCACCACGAAGAGCGCGACAGCCATACCGGCTATCTCACGACCGGCCATGAATGGAATGGCCTGAAGGAATTGAATACGCCGGTGCCGCGCGCGGTCTATTTCTTCCTGATCGCGTCCTTCCTGTTCTCGCTCGGCTACTGGGTGCTGATGCCGGCCTGGCCGCTGGGCGTGACCTACACCAAGGGACTTCTCGGCATCGACCAGCGCAACCAGGTCGCCGCCTCGCTGCAGGAGGCAGCCGCCGAGCGCAGCGTCTGGACGAAAAAGATCGAGGCCGAAAGCTACGCGGCCATCCAGGCCGATCCGCGCCTGATGAAGATGGTGCGCGAGACCGGCAGCGCCCTGTTCGGCAACAATTGCGCGGTATGCCATGGCGTCGACGCCAAGGGCGGCCCTGGCTTTCCCAACCTGACGTCGGGCTCGTGGCTGTGGGGCGGCAAGCCGGAAGACATCTCCAACACCATCCGCGTCGGCATCAACGGGACGCATCCGGACACCCGGGTCTCGCAGATGCCGGCGTTCGGCCGTGACGCGCTGCTGCCGCGCGAGGACGTGCTCAAGGTTGCGTCCTACGTCTACTCGCTGTCGCATCCGGGTACAAAGGACGTCGACCCGGCCAGGGTCGAGGCCGGCAAGGCACTGTTTGCCGCCAATTGCGCGGCCTGCCACGGCGACAACGCCAAGGGCAATCCGGAAGTCGGCGCCCCCGATCTCACCGACCGCTTCTGGATCCATGGCGGCACGTTGGACGACATCGACACCTCCATATGGGGCGGCCGGCAGGGCCGCATGCCGAGCTGGGAGCATCGCTTGTCGAATCTCGATCGCAAGATCCTGACGCTGTACCTCGCTGACAAGCAGAGTGCCCGCCCATGAGCGAGCTTGCCGCCGAGCCGCGCAGGCGCAAGACCGCTGTCTGGGTTTGGCTGCCCGTCGGGGCTGGCGTCGCCGCCTTGCTCGCCGCCAATGCGCACCTCTTCTATGTCGCATCCACCTCGGAGCCGGCCTGCGTCAGCCATCTGCGCGAGCCCGGCGATACGCCCGGGCAATTCCGCGCCGCCAAGTCGTCCTGCTCGCCCGCGACAGGCGCATCTGCAGAAGGAAGAGCGCGATGACGATGCTTCCTCCGGTCTCGGCACCGCTTCCGACGGTCAACAAATGGGCCAGGCCGCTGACCACGTCCGATCCGCGCAAATGGCTGGCGCAGGGCTGGGAAGATTTCCGCACCCAGATGCCGCTCAGCCTCGTCTACGGGGTGATCGTTCTTGCCATCTCGATCATGCTCGTCGCGAGCCTGTTCGCGTACAAGCGCGACTACATCCTGTTCCCCGCCTTTGCCGGCTTCATGGTGGTCGGCCCCATTCTGGCGGTCGGCCTCTATGAGAAGAGCCGGCGGATCGAGCGCGGCCAGCCCCTCGGCCTGCGGAGCATGTTCTTCGTCCAGCCCGCATCCGGCGGTCAGATCCTGTTCACCGGCGTGCTGCTGTGCCTCTTGATGATCGTGTGGATCCGGGCGGCCGTGCTGATCTACGCGCTGTTCTTCGGCATGGTGGCCTTTCCGGGGCTCGACCGCGTCGCGCCGATGCTGTTCACGACGCCGACCGGCTGGGCCATGCTCGCCGTCGGCACATTGGTCGGCGGCCTGTTCGCCGCATTTTCCTTCGCCATCAGCGCGTTTTCGATTCCCATGCTGGTCGACCAGCGTGTCGACGCGTTCACCGCGATGGGCTCCAGCATGGCGCTGGTCTGGAACAATCTGGGCGTCCTGCTGATCTGGGCGGCAATCGTGCTCGCCCTGTTCCTTGCCAGCCTCGCCACCTGCATGCTGGGGCTGGTCGTGATCTACCCGCTGCTCGGACACGCCACCTGGCATGCCTATCGGGCGGTGCAGCCGCAAGCAGCGCCGTAGCGGAGCCGAGCCATGAGTTGTTGCGCACCGGGAGCCGAACTCTACCAGGCAAGGGCGATGGACGAGGAACTGCTCCTCGCCAGCCGGCTCGTGCATGACGGGCTGCGGCAGACCGACCTTTCGGTGCCGGATATCCATTGCGGCGGATGCCTGCTGCGGATCGAGCAGGCGCTCGGCAAGCTCGACGGCGTCGCAAGCGCACGAGCCAACCTGTCGGCGAAGCGGGTGCGCGTGCTGTGGCACGGCGAGGCGCCGCCTCCCCTGATCCCGGCCCTGCAGGCCATCGGTTACGCCGCCCGCCTTCACGACATCGACGGCGAAAAGAGCGACCCGGTGCTGGGTCATTTGCTGCGGGCTCTTGCGGTCGCGGGTTTTGCCGCCTCCAACATCATGCTGCTGTCCGTCTCGGTCTGGGCAGGCGCGGACGCGGTGACCCGCGATGCCTTCCACTGGATCTCGGCGCTGATCGCGCTGCCGACGCTGGCTTATTCCGGCCAGGTGTTCTTCGCGTCGGCCTGGCGCAGCCTGCGGCACGGCCGGGCCAATATGGACGTGCCGATCTCGATCGGCGTGTTGCTCACTTTCGCCATGAGCCTCTACGAGACCATTACGCATGGCCACTACGCGTATTTCGATGCGGCGGTGTCGCTGCTGTTCTTCCTGCTGATCGGCCGCACGCTCGACCACGTCATGCGCGAGCGGGCGCGGCAGGCGATCGACGGACTGGCGCGCCTGTCGCCGCGCGGCGCCCTGGTGCTGCGCGAGGATGGCAGCCGAACCTATCTGCCGCTCGACGAGATCGAGACCGGCATGACGATGCTGCTTGCAGCCGGCGAACGCGTTCCGGTCGATGCACGCGTGACCAAGGGAAACTCGGAGATCGATCTTTCGCTGGTATCCGGGGAGAGCGCGCCGCAGACGGCGGGCGAAGGCATGCTGCTGCAGGCCGGCGTGCTCAATCTGACCGGCCCGCTGACGATCGTCGCGGCGACCACGGCGAAGAATTCATTCCTCGCTGAACTGGTGCGGATGACGGAAGCCGCGGAGGCCGGCCGGTCGTCCTATCGCCGGATCGCCGACCGCGCCGCGCAGCTTTACGCGCCGGTGATCCATTCCCTGGCCCTGCTCACCTTTGCCGGCTGGATGATCGCAGGCGGCGACGCCCATTCTTCCATCACGGCGGCGGTGGCCGTTCTGATCGTCACATGCCCCTGCGCGCTGGGCCTTGCCGTGCCCATGGTGCACGTCGCCGCCGCGCGGCGGCTGTTCGAAAAGGGCATCATGATCCGGGACGGCGGCGCGCTGGAACGGCTCGCCGGCATCGATACGGTCGTGTTCGACAAGACGGGCACGCTGACCTCCGCGCAGCCGCGCCTCGTGGTGCAGGATGGCGCCGACGCCAACGCGCTTGCCGTGGCGGCTGCGATGGCCGCACATTCGCGCCATCCCTATTCGCAGGCGCTCGCCACGCTCGCGCAGGATGGCGCTGTCGTGTTCGACAACGTGGCTGAGCTTCCGGGCCACGGCATCGAAGCGTCACGCGGCACTGATGTGTATCGCCTGGGAAGACCGGACTGGGCGCTGGCTTCTCCTTCGCCCGCCGAGCGCGGCGCGACCGTTGTGCTTGCGATCAACGGCAAGGCTTGCGCCTGCTTCGGCCTCGACGACCAGTTGCGCACCGGCGCAGCAGAAGCCGTCGCCGAGCTGAAGGGATTTGGCGCAGTCGTCGAGATTCTGTCCGGCGACAAGGACACGCGGGTGCGGAAGATTGCCCGGCAACTCAGCGTGCCCTGCATCGCCGAGGCCCGACCGGCCGACAAGATCAGCCATATCGCGGCATGCAAGCATGCCGGCCACAAGGTCCTGATGGTTGGTGACGGCCTCAACGATGCCCCGGCGCTGCGCGCGGCCGACGTCTCGATGGCGCCGGCTTCGGCATCCGACATCGGCCGCAACGCCGCCGATCTCGTCTTCCTGCGCGAAAGCCTTGCGGCGGTGCCGCAGGCAATCGCCATCGCAAGGGCAGCCGGCCGACTCGTTCGCCAGAATTTCGCGCTCTCGGTGGCCTACAACATTGTGGCGGTGCCGCTGGCCGTTCTCGGCGGGCTGACGCCGCTGCTGGCGGCGATTGCAATGTCGTTGTCGTCAATCACGGTCGTGCTCAACGCGATGCGTCTCGGCATCACCTTGCGTGGTCGAAGCCCGCGCCCGGCTGCCGTCGAGCCGAAAACGCCGGTTCTAGCGGAGGCACTTAAATGATCGACTTCTTTTTTCTGGTGCCGATCGCCATCGGCCTTGGCCTTGCCGGGCTTGCCTCGTTCATGTGGACCCTCGACAACAACCAGTACGAGGACATGGAAGGCGCCGCACAGCGCATCCTGTTTGAGGGGAACGACCGGCCTGCGCCGTGACTAGCGCTGCGCTTTCGCCGCTGCCCGTATCGCCCCCCACACCCGCGCCGGGGTCGCCGGCATATCGAGGTGCGTCACGCCGAGCGGCGCGAGCGCGTTCATCACGGCGTTCATGACGGTGGCAGGTGCGGCGATGGCGCCGGCCTGGCCGCTGCCCTTGACGCCGAGGCGATTGGCGCGGCTCGGAAAGTCGGGCGTCAACTCGCCCTCGAATGAGGGAATGTCGCCCGCGCGCGGCAAGGCGTAGTCCATCAGCGAGCCGGAAAGCACCTGGCCGCTTTCGGCATCGTACAGCGCCTGCTCGAGCAGGGCCTGGCCGATGCCTTGCACGACGCCGCCATGAACCTGGCCCAGCGTCAGGCGGGGATCTAGCAAGCGGCCGAAATCGTCGAAGATGACGTAGCGTTCAAGCGTCACCTCGCCGGTGTCGGGATCGATCTCAACCTCGGAGAGGTGGCAGCCATTGGGAAAGGTATATTGGTCGCACAGATGCGTCGCCCTGTGCGCGAGGCCCGGCGCGATGTCGTCGCCCGGCGTCTCGTACGAGACGAGCGCCACCTCCTCGAGGCTGATCTCCTGTCCGCTCGCGGCGACGCGCAGCATGCCGGCGTCATAGCGTACAGAATCGACACCGGTCTGCAGCAGGCGCGCCGCGAGCCGGCGCGCATTCTCGATCAGCCCCTCGGCCGCCATCAGCACCGCCGTGCCGCCCTGGTGCATGGAGCGCGCGCCGCCGTGCCCGCCGCCGCTGTCGAGATCATCGGTGTCGCCCTGCCGGAACTGGAATATGCCGAGCGGCAGGCCGAGCGCATCGGCCGCGATCTGCGCGTAGGTCGTCTCATGGCCCTGACCGTTGGAATGCGTGCCGACCTTGATGTCGATGTGGCCTTCCTCGGTCACCACCAGCTCGGCCACCTCGTTGGGCTGGCCGCGCGCGGTCTCGATAAAGCAGGCGTAACCGATGCCCCGCAGCCTGCCGCGCTTGCGCGCCTCGCGCTGGCGCGCCTTGAAGCCGTCGGCTGCGGCAACGGCGAGATCGATGGCGCGGCCGAAGCTGCCCCGCTCGATCGAAAGCCCCAACGCCGAGCGATGGGGAAAGCGGCGAACGATGTTCTTGCGCCGCAGCCTCAACGCGTCGATGCCGAGCTGCCCGGCGGCGATGTCGATCAGACGCTCGATCAGATAATTCGCTTCCGGCTTGCCGGCGCCGCGATAGGCATCGACCGGCGTCGTGTTGGTGAAGACGCCTTTGGTCCGGAACGCCACCAGCGGAATGTCGTACACCCCGCCCATCGCGCTGCCCATCGCCATGGTCGGCACGACCGGCGCCACCGTCGAGACGTAGGCGCCCATATCGGCCAGAACATGCGCCTCGAGAGCGAGAAACCTGCCGTCGACATCGAGCGCAAGGCGGGCGCGAACGATGCTGTCGCGGCCATGCACGGAGCCCAGAAATTCCTCGTTGCGATCCGCGATCCATTGCACGGGACGCTGCAGGCGCCGCGCCGCCCACAGCACCAGAACCCATTCCGGATAGAGCACGTTCTTCATCCCGAAGCCGCCGCCGACGTCGGGAATGCTGACGCGCAGCCTTTCGCGCGGAATGCGGAAAACGGAATCCGCCAGCAGGTCGCGGATCGCTTGCGCGCCGGCGGCCGATGCCGTCAGGTGCAGATGGCCGCGCGCCGCATCGTATTCGCCGAGCGCGCCGCGCGTCTCCATCGACGCGGCCACCACGCGGTTGTTGACGATCTCGCAGTCGACGACATGGACGGCGCCGCGGATCGCGGCCTCCACCTGCGCCATCTCGCCGCGGTCATAGACAAAGGCGATATTTTCGGTGGCCTCGGTCCAGATCACCGGGCTTTTCGGCAGCACGGCTTGCGCGAGCGAGACGACCGGCGCGCGCGGCTCATACGCGACCACGACAGCCTCGGCCGCATCGCGGGCGGCTGCCACACTCTCCGCAACCACGAAGGCGACGGGCTCTCCGACATAGCGGACGGCCTCGCGCGCCAGCGCGTGGCATGGCGGCACGATCAGGGGCTTTGCCATCGCAATGCCGGTCACGCCGCACGGCAGCGGACCGATATTGTCTGCCGCGAGATCGTCTGAGGTGACGACCGCAGCAACACCGGGCACGCCACGCGCAGCATCGATGTCGATGCCGGTGATGCGCGCATGCGCGTGTGGCGAGCGGACGACGACGCCATGCAGCGCCTTGGCGGCGGTCAGATCGGCGACATAGCGCCCGCGTCCCCGCACGAAGCGGTCGTCTTCGAGGCGGTTGATGCTGCGGCCCAGCAACTTCACGGTCATGCCCGATTTATGAAACGGGACAAACGTAAAGGCAACGGCCGGCGGCTACCGCGCATTGGCCGGCGCGTGCAGATGCCAGAGGTCGGCGCGCCAGTGCGTGACGATCGCCAGCGTCATGGCGATGCCGGTCCCAGCATAGAGCGTGCCCGTGGCGGCAAAGCCGATCTCCTCGATCAGGCTGCCCGCCGCGAGCAGGCCGAGCGGCAGGCCGTAGATCACCATCATGCGCACGCCCATCACCCGCCCGCGAAGATGCTCGCCGGCGGCGCGCATCAGGATCACCGCAACCGAGATCATGGAGAGGCTCTGGCAGAAGCCGGTCAGCAGCAGGCAGACGATCGCCGTCGGCACGGTTTGCATCTGCACGAAGACCAGAAGCGCCCCGTACCAGGCCACGGTCGAGGCGATCATCAGCCGCGCCACGCGCACGCCCCCGACCATGCTCAGCGCGACCGAGCCGGCCAGCGAGCCGATCGCAAAGCTGGCGGAGAGATAACCGAGCCCGGCCTGGTTGGTGCCGTAAACCGCCCTGGCGATATAGGGCAACAAACCGTTCGACAGCGGGTATGCGGTCAGATTGACCAGGAAGGCGATCCACATCGCCGCCTGCATCCGCGGCGTGGTCCAGACATACGACACTCCCTCCTTGAGATCGCGCAACGGCGATGCGCGCAGCACCTCGCCGGTCACGTCCGCAGCCGGATGAGGCTTGCGGGGCGCATTCACGCACAACGTGAGAAGCATGGCGGTGACGTAAAGCCCGACGATCGCGGCATAGGCCACGCCCATGCCGAGCGCGGCGAACAGCCCGGCGCCGGACAGCGCGCCGGCAATGCGCGCGGTGTCCATGGTGGTGCGCGAAACGCTGATCGCGCCGATCAGCAGACCATGCGGCATGATGGTCGCCACCAGCGCCCCGCGCACGCCAAGGTCGGACGGCCGGACCAGCCCCATCAGGACGGCGATCACGAGGACGTAGAACGGGGTCAGCGTGGCGGTGAGCGCCAGCATCATCAGGGTCGCCGCCAGCAGGGCATAGGTGGCGCGCATCATCGCCAGGAGGTCGCGATGACCGATACGGTCGCCGGCGACGCCGAACATCGGCGCGATCAGCGTGCCGACATAGCCGAGCGAGGCATACAGCGTCAGCAGCAGCACCGATCCGGTCTCGACCAGGATGTACCAGCCGAGGATGATCTGCTCCATCTCGAACGCCCAGGAGGTGAGCAGATCGGCCGGCCACTGGAACCGGTAATTCCGGATCCGGAACGGAGCGAGCGCGGAGGGGCGCGCAGTCTCGCTCAAAGCTCGATGCCGCGGATCATCGCGTTCCACCCTGCCCGGTTTCTTGTTGGCCGGGAATGGCTTGTACCCGGCAGCGAAATCATTTTGGCAAAAGGTAGGACGCCGGTTCCGCCGCTGTCAATGCAAACGGCAGGCGCTCCCGAGTTCGCGCAGCAACTCGCGCTGCCATTCATGCTCCGCACCCTTCGCCGTCGTTGTCATCTTGCTGGCCTTGGCAAAGTCGACCACGGCGTGGATGATGGCCGGGGAGCCGATACAAGCGGGAGGTGGCGTTAGGCTTGCGGTTAGCGACGGGTTAAGCGTTTCGGGAAAGTTAACAGCGGATCGCGCCACACAAAAGCTTGAGCGCGTCCTGTCGCATGGCGGGCTCGCGCCGGATCGCAGCATCTGCAGCGAAGTCCCGCGTCTTGCAGGTCAAATTGGCCGACCGACGCTGCCGGCCGCGCGATGACGCGCGCATCGGCGCGCTTCAGGGAACTGTTACGGATTAACAGTTTGTCCAGTCCGTCGCCGGATAATGAGGAGATCATCTTGCAGCAATCGGGGTTATCGCCGTGACATCCTTTGGACGTGTGATCTCCGTGCGTGGTTCGCTGGCCCGGGTTGGGCTCCTGGCGACCGGCACAACGCCGATTTCGGAGGTGCGCGCGACCGTCGGCCGCTTTGTCAGCATCCGCTGCGCGAGCTCGATCATCGTGGCCATGATCACCGAGGTCTCCTGCGAGAACCTTTCGAAGACCGACGCCAACTATATCGCGATCGCCTCCGTCGACCTGCTCGGCGAAATCCTCAACGCGACCGAAAAGCCCAAGTTTCAGCGCGGCGTCACCAACTATCCGACCATTGGCGATGCCGTCGAACTGATCTCGAGCCAGGAGCTGCGCACGATCTACGCGCCGTCCGGCGCCGACCAGATCAATGTCGGCACGCTGCAGCAGGACCGCTCGGTCATCGCCTATGTCGACGTCGAGGAAATGCTGTCGAAGCACTTCGCCATCCTCGGATCGACCGGCGTCGGCAAATCGACCGGCGTCTCGCTGCTGCTCAATGAAATCCTCAAGGCGCGGCCAAACCTGCGACTGTTCCTGCTCGACGTGCACAACGAATATGGCCGCTGCTTCGGCGACAAGTCGCTGGTGCTCAACCCGCGCAACCTGAAACTGCCGTTCTGGCTGTTCAACTTCGAGGAAATCGTCGACGTGCTGTTTGCCGGCCGTCCCGGCGTGCCCGAGGAGCTCGACATCCTTGCCGAAGTGATCCCGGCGGCGAAGGGCATCTATACCCAGTACCAGAATTCCGACCGGCTTGGCCTGAAGCGCGTCGATTCCAAGCAGATCGGTTACACGCTCGACACGCCGGTGCCTTACCGGCTTCAGGACCTGGTGTCGCTGATCGACGACCGCATGGGCAAGCTGGAAAACCGCTCCTCGCGCATCGTCTATCACAAGCTGATCTCGCGCATCGACGCCGTCAAGAACGACCCGCGTTACGCCTTCATGTTCGACAATGCGAACGTCGGCGGCGACACCATGGCGGAGGTGATCGCCCACCTGTTCCGCCTGCCCGCCAACGGCCGGCCGATGACGGTGATGCAACTCGCGGGCTTCCCGGTGGAAGTCGTCGACTCCGTGGTGTCGGTGGTGTGCCGCATGGCGTTCGACTTCGGCCTGTGGAGCGACGGCGTCTCGCCGCTGCTGTTCATCTGCGAGGAGGCGCACCGCTACGCATCCGCCGACCGCAGCGTCGGTTTCGGCCCGACCCGCAAGGCGATTTCGCGCATCGCCAAGGAAGGCCGCAAATATGGCGTCTTTCTCGGGCTGGTCACGCAGCGTCCGGCCGAACTCGATGCCACCATCATTTCCCAGTGCAACACGCTGTTTTCGATGCGCCTGGCCAACGACCGCGACCAGGCGCTGCTGCGTTCCGCGGTGTCCGACGCGGCTGCGAACCTGCTGTCCTTTGTGCCGTCGCTCGGCACCCGCGAGGTGCTCGCCTTCGGCGAAGGCGTGGCGCTGCCGACACGGCTGCGCTTCAAGGAAGTGCCGCCGCATCAATTGCCGCGCGCCGAGACATCGATCGCTTCCGCACCGTCGTCCGCAGCCGGTCAGGATACGCATTTCGTCAGCGCCGTGCTGGACCGCTGGCGCGGCGCGACCTCCAGCCGCGACAACCGCGACTCCTTCGACAGCAGCGTCGGTGCCGGCCCCGCCCCGGCGCAACGTTTCGAGCCGCGCCCGGAACCCCGCCAGGAGCCGCGCCCGTCCGAGCCGCACACGGTGGAAGCGCCGATGCTGCAGCCGTCGATGGGCCTCGATCCCGACCGCTTCTCGGTTCTGAAGAAGCCGCTGCGCTAGCTGTGCATGATCGTCGCGCTCCAGACGCCTTGCGCGGCACGCGCGTTCGACTAAGGTCCCGGCAAGATTCAGCCGGGACCTATTCATGACCCATCAGGCCGAAAGCCGCTTTCCGACGCCATCGCTCGACAAGCTGCCGGAGGACATCCGCACCCGCATCCTGGCGGTGCAGGAAAAATCCGGTTTCGTGCCGAATGTGTTCCTGACGCTGGCCCATCGTCCCGACGAATTCCGCGCCTTCTTCGCCTATCACGATGCGCTGATGGAGAAGGACGGCGGGCTGACCAAGGCCGAGCGCGAGATGATCGTGGTGGCGACCAGCGCCGCCAACCAGTGCCAGTACTGCGTGATCGCGCACGGCGCGATCCTGCGCATCCGCGCCAAGAATCCGGCCATCGCCGACCAGATCGCGGTCAATTACCGCAAGGCCGACATCACGCCGCGCCAGCGCGCGATGCTGGATTTCGCCATGAAGGTCAGCCGCGCCGCGGAAGAGGTGTCGGAAAGCGACTTTGCCGCGCTCGCCGCCCACGGCTTTTCCAATGACGATGTCTGGGACATCGCGGCGATCTCGGCCTTCTTTGCGCTGTCGAACCGCATCGCCAACGTCACCGCGATGCGCCCGAACGACGAGTTCTATCTGATGGGCCGGCTGCCGAAGGGCGCGTAAGACAAACTGTCACGGGGAATCCGACGACGGTCCGCACCAGCCGGGCAGATAGATCGCGTCGTGGCTCTTCGCCAGCGTCAACCCCTTTTCGAGCGCCTTCTCGAAATCGTCCTCGACGGTCTTGCGCGGCAGCCTGCGACGCAGGAAATCCGCCCACAGGAACTCGCTGAACGGCGTCGTGTCCTTGGCAAAGCCGCCGGCGCGGCGCAACTCGCCTGCAAGGCTGCGGTACGGATCGTCCTTCAGGTCGGCCACCGACCTGGGAATATCCTTGAATTGCCGGCGCTCGCCCTTTGAATCGTAAGGGTAAACCCAGCGCTTGTTGTCCATCACGCCCCAGAAAGCGTCGCGCTCGACCATCGAGAGGTCACCGATCACGGTGACCAGGATGTTCTTCACGCCCTCATCGTGCAGCGCACGCGACAGATGATGATGGTCGACCACGTAATAGCGCTCGTCGGGCCCCAGCACGACGGGGATCATGTGCTTGCCGAGCATTTCGGCGCGCTTCTTCCCCGATTTGTGCTCACGCCAGCGCTTTCGCTTTTCCTTCACCTCGCGCATCCCGACCGTCATCTGGGTCGGGCGCAAGGACAGGATCGGGATGGGCTGGACGTAGGGTTCGCGGACATTCGCCATGGCCAACTCTCCTCGGGGCCGGGTCGCGGGTTCCACTATGCCACGGCGGGCGGGCGCGGCAAAACGCCCGGCCTGGAGTGCTTCAGGCCGCTCGTCGATCACGTTGATGTGGCGTGAACATTGACTGTAAGGTCTGCGATACCCGTGCTAGAAACGAAGCGGGAGACGCCCTCGGACCATAAGCAGTGAAAACCCAGCGGCCCATCAGCTCGGATGACGACGACCACCGCGTCGTCAAGTTCCGGCCGCGTACCTCGGCACAGCCGCCCGGCCGCGCCCCGCACAGTGCCACGCCCCGAGCGAATGACGTCTCGCGCCACGAGCGCGCCCGCGAAGAACCGGACGATTTCCGCCAGCGCATGCTGGCCAATCTGGCCGGCTTTGCCTTCACGGTCGCGCTGACCGCGATCGGCATCTGGCTCGCGATGAGCATCGCGGAATTGCGCAAGAATCAGGACTGCGTGCTGATGGGGCGCCGCGACTGCGCCCAGATATCCTCCATCCCGCGAGGCTGATTTCACCTTCGCCAGAGCCCGATCCAAGGCAGATTCCGCGTTGCAAGGCCGGCCAAGCTCCATTGAACTAGGGCCCCCGCTCCGTTATACGGGCTCTCGACTCCGGATCAGGGGAAGCGGGCATTCCGGGGCGACGGCTCCTTACGTCTCCCACGCCAGCCGGAATTATCCTCAGATATATCAAAGGCTTAATGATGTCTTCAACATTCGAGCAGATCGCCAACATCATCGCTGAGACCTGCGATATTCCGCGTGACACGATCAAGCCCGAGAGCCACGCCATCGACGATCTCGGGATCGACAGCCTCGATTTCCTCGACATCGCCTTCGCCATCGACAAGGCATTCGGAATCAAGATGCCGCTCGAGAAGTGGACCCAGGAGGTCAACGACGGCAAGGCTACCACCGAACAGTATTTCGTGCTGAAGAACCTCGCTGACCGCATCGACGAGCTGGTCGCGGCCAAGAACGCGGGCACCGGCGCGCCTGCCTAAAATCGCCGGCCATGAATCTCGACTATTTTCAGCTGATCGATCGCATCGTCGAGCTCAATCTCGAGGCGAGAACGATTGTCGTCGAGGCCCGGGTTCCCGAGAAGCACACCATCTTCGAGGGGCATTTCCCGGGCTTTCCGATCATGCCCGGCGTCCTCTTGACGGAGGCGATGGCGCAAAGCTCCGGCTGGCTGATCCTTGGCGCGCTCAAGTTCGAACGGATGCCGTTCCTTGCCATCGTCAAGGAAGCCAAGATGCGCGGGTTCGTCAGCCCGGGACAGGTGCTGACGATCGAAGCCAAACTGGAGCACGAAGGCTCCGGCTTTGCCGTCACCAAGGCCAAGGGCAAGATCGGAAAAGACCTCAAATGCAGCGCCGAAATCACCTTCGGCCTGGCTCCCTTCCCCGATCCTGCTTTCCGCATGCACATGGATGCGATGGCCAACAAGATCGGCTTTCCAGTGCAGGCGGTCGCGCAATGAGCCAAGCCAAGGAAGTCTGGATCACCGGCATCGGCATCGTGTCGTCGCTGGGCGAAGGGCTGGATGCGCATTGGGAAGCGCTGAACGCGAGGCGGGTCGTTACCGATGAGACGCGCTTTGCGCCCTATGTCGTACATCCGCTCGCGCCGGTCTCCTTTGACGCGCAGATCCCGAAAAAGGGCGACCAGCGCCAGATGGAGAACTGGCAGCGGATCGGCGTCTATGCCGCGGGCCTGGCGCTCGATTCCGCCGGCATCAAAGGCAAGCCGGAAATCCTCTCGCGGACCGACATGATCGTCGCCGCCGGCGGCGGCGAACGCGATCTCGCGGTCGATCTTGCGATTCTCAACGCCGCCGCCAAGGGCAATCTGGCGCCCGGCTTCCTCAACGAGAAGCTGATGAACGATCTGCGCCCGACGCTTTTCCTGGCGCAGCTCTCCAACCTGCTCGCCGGAAATATCGCGATCGTGCACGGGGTCTGCGGCACCTCGCGCACCTTCATGGGCGAGGAAGCCGCCTCGATCGACGCCGCCCGCATCGCGCTGGCGCGCATCGAGAATGGGGAGAGCGAGATTGCGCTGATCGGCGCCGCGCACAACGGCGAGCGCCCGGATCTGATGATCCTCTATGAATTCGGCGACTTCAACCTGAAGGGCAAATACGCGCCGGTGTGGGCGCGAGACAAGGACCATGGCGGCTTTGCGCTCGGCTCGGGCGGCGTATTCCTGGTGCTGGAATCCCGCGAGCATGCAGAGGCCCGCGGTGCAAAGCCCTACGCCCGGCTGAGCAAGGTGGTTTCCGATCTGGCCCAACGCAAGCAGGCCGGCGCGGTCACCAGATCGCTGGAACAGCTTTGGCCGAAACTCGGCAATTTGGCTGACGACGGCAGCCTCATCACGGGCGCGACCGGCGCCGAGCCGGTGACGACGGAAGAAAAGGCCTTCCTGCAAAAGCACCCGGGCTACGCCGTGCGTTCGACCGGGACCATCTTCGGCCACATGCTGGAAACCCAGTTTCCGCTCGGGCTTGCCCTCGCCGCGCTCTCGATCTCGCGCGGCGCGCTGTTTCCGCCCAACGATCCCACCGGTTTCGAGGTTGAAAAGGCCGGCGCGCCGAACCAGATTGTGGTCGAGGGTGCCGGCCATTGGCAGGGCGAAGGTCTGGCCCTGGTCGAGGCGGTCAAGTAGATCAAGCGCAGTGCCGCTTCAGGCGTGCTTTGCGCCAGACGTTGACGGGGGACTTCATGTCAGCAACACGCGATAAACTTGGCCGTCCGATCGTCGTCGTCACCGGCATGGGCGTCGTCACCTCGCTCGGCGCGGGCAAGAAGGACAATTGGGACCGTCTGACCGCAGGTCAGTCCGGCATCCGCACCGTATCGCGCTTTCCGATCGACGGGCTGAAGACGACGATGGCCGGCACGGTTGATTTCGTCACCGCGAATTCATCCACCGCGCTGACCGAGCGCATCGCGCACCTTGCCACCGAGGAGGCTCTCGCCCAGTCCGGCCTCGGCGCCAAGGGCGATTTTCCCGGCCCGCTGTTCCTGGCGGTGGCGCCGGTCGAAGTCGAATGGCCGCAGCGCTTCGAGCTCGGCCGCTCCATCGGCCCGAACGATTTTGCCTATCCGGAGCTGCTGAAGGCCAGCGGCGGCGGCAGGTTCGCCGACTACCACCATCGCTTCATGTTCGGCTCGATCGCGCACGACCTCGCCACGACCTACGGCACCAAGGGTTCGCCGATCTCGCTGTCCACGGCCTGCGCTTCCGGCGCGACCGCGATCCAGCTCGGCGTCGAGGCCATCCGGCGCGGCGAAACCGACGCGGCGCTGTGTGTCGCCACCGACGCCTCGGTCAATCCGGAAGCGATGGTGCGCTTCTCGCTGCTGTCGGCGCTGTCGACCCAGAACGATCCGCCGCAGGCCGCGTCAAAGCCCTTCTCCAAGAACCGCGACGGCTTCGTGATGGCCGAAGGCGCCGGCACGCTGGTGCTGGAAAGCTACGATGCGGCGGTCGCCCGCGGCGCAAAGATCCTCGGCGTCGTCGCCGGCTGCGGCGAATTGACCGATTCCTTCCACCGCACCCGCTCCTCACCTGACGGCAAGCCGGCGATCGGCTGCGTGCTCAAGACGCTGGCGGATGCCGGCATGGCGCCGGAACAGATCGACCATATCAACGCGCACGGCACCTCGACGCCGGAAAACGACAAGATGGAATATCTGGCGACCAATGCCGTGTTCGGCGAGCACACTGCGAAGATTCCGGTGACCTCCAACAAGTCCGCGGTCGGTCACACCATTTCGGCCGCGGGCGGGGTCGAGGCCATCTTCTCGCTGCTGACACTCGAGCACCAGCGCATCCCGCCGACGATCAATTACGAGAACCCCGATCCGGCGATCCCCTTCGACGTGGTGGGCAACAAGGCGCGCGATGCCCGCGTCACGGCAGTGATGTCCAACTCGTTCGGCTTCGGCGGGCAAAATGCGTCGCTGATCCTGACGCGGGAGCCGGTCTAATCTTTCCCGCCGCTGTCTTGCGATGAACCGCCTGCTCCTCCTTCGCCTCAAGGCGCGCCTTCGCGATGCGCTCGAGCCCATCAGCGAGGCCGCGGTCGGCGGGCTGACGATTGCGCTGCTGCGCACCACGCGGCTGTTCGATCCCGACAAGACCGCCAATTTCTTTGGCCGGGCCGCGCTATTCATCGGCCGCCGCCTGCGCGAGGACCGCATCGGCCGCGAAAACCTGAAGGCCGCCTTCCCCGAGAAATCGCCGGAGGAGATCGAAAATATCCTGGCAGGCGTCTGGGACAATCTCGGCCGCATTGGCGCCGAGTTCGCCCATCTCGATCACATCTGGGATTATGACGCCGATCACCCCGAAAAACCCAGCCGCATCGAGTTCAGCTCACGTTCCAAGGAGCTGTTCGACATGCTGCGCGATGACGGCAAGCCCGCCATCTTCTTTGCCAGCCATCTCGGCAATTGGGAATTGCCGGCGCTCGGCGCCGTCGCCCATGGGCTCGATGCCGCGATCCTGTTCCGACGGCCCAACAGCGAGGCGGCCGATCGCGCGATCGAGCGCACGCGCAGGGTCAAGATGGGCACGCTGATTCCGGCCGGCCGCGATGCGCCGTTCAAGCTCGGACAGGCCCTGCAGAACGGCCAGCACGTCGCCATGCTGGTCGACCAGTGGTTCACCAACGGCGTCGATGTCACTTTCTTCGGCCGCAAGACCAAGGCCAACCCGACGCTGGCGCGCCTGGTGCGCCAGGTCGAATGCCCGATCCACGGCGTGCGCATCATCCGCCTGCCCAACCACCGCTTCCGCGCCGAGCTGTGCGAGGAGGTCAAGCCCGTACGCGATGCCTCCGGCCAGATCGACATCCAGGGCACCATGCAGGCCGTCACCGACGTGGTCGAGGGCTGGGTGCGCGAACATCCCGACCAGTGGCTGTGGGTGCACCGCAGGTGGCGGTAATTGGCAGCAAGTTGCCGTCCGGCTGAATCGATGACACGGTAGCACCGAAATCTCATCGCAAGAAGCCGCCTCCTGGAATGCCGTTGATGACGGACGATCATTCGCAACGCCGGTTGGGGATCGTCCTCATCATCGCAGCCGCAATTGCCTGGAGCACGGCCCCGTTCTTCACGCGTCTGCTCCCGCACGATTCCTGGACTATCCTGTTCTGGCGCGGGGTGTTCGCCTCCGGCCTGATATCGGCCTTTCTGGCTGTCACGGAAGGCCGCGCCGGCCTGCGCAATCTGGTTGCCATGCAGCGCAGCGGCTGGCTCGTCGCCGCGCTCTCGGCGCTGGCGATGCTTGCCTTCATCCCGGCGTTGCAGATGACGAGCGTGGCGAATGTGGCCGTCATCGTCGCGACCCAGCCGTTCATCGCCGCGGGCCTTGCCTGGCTGTGGTTTCGCGAAGCGGCGCGATGGCGGACCTTGCTGGCAAGCCTGTTCGCCTTCATCGGCGTGGTGATTGCAGTCAGTCAATCTGTGGCGGCCGCCGACTTGCGCGGCATAGCGCTGGCCTGCCTGATGGTGTTTTCATTTTCGCTGATGACGGTCGCGGTCCGGCGCTACCATCAGAAATCCATGGTCGCGGCGGCGGCGATGTCGAATTTGCTCGGCAGCCTGGTCAGCCTGCTCTTTGCTCAGGGCCTCACCAGCGTCACCGCCCATGATATCGGTATTCTCGCGATGTTCGGCGGCCTGCAGGTCGCGATGGGCCTGACGCTGTTCGTGCTCGGCTCGCGCTTCCTGCCGTCGGGCGAGGCCTCGCTGATCGCAACGCTCGAAACGCCGCTGATGGTCTTCTGGGTGTGGGTCGCCTTTGCCGAAGTGCCGGCGCCGCGAGCGCTGGTTGGCGGCGCACTGGTGATCGGCGCTGTCGTGGCCGACATCCTCGGCGACAACCGCGAGCGGGCGCGGTTGATTAAGCCGTCATTCCGGGGCGATGCGTAGCATCGAGCCGGAATCTCGAGATTCCCCGATGCGCAATTGCGCATCTGAGGTCCGGTACTTACGCGCCATCTCGGAATGACGCCTTCGGCGTCACCTCCCCGTCTTAACCTTGGTCCAGAGCCGGTTGATGATCCGCTGCGTGGCGGCGTCATGTGATCTGATGACGAAGAGTTTCTGCAGCGTCGCCTCATCCGGATAGATATTCCTGTCATTGAATATCTTCGGATCGATCAACTTCTGGCTGGCCAGATTGCCATTGGCGTAGGACAGGAAGTCGGAGTTCTTCGCCGCCACTTCCGGGCGGTAGAGATAATTGATCAGCTCATACGCCTCAGCGACGTTCTTGGCGTCGGAGGGAATCGCGAGATTGTCGAAAAACATCTGCGCGCCCTCTTTCGGGATGGTGTAGCCGATCTCGATCCCGTTCCTGGCCTCGCTCGCGCGGGCGCGCGCCTGCATGATGTCGCCGGACCAGCCGACGACGAAGCAAATCTCGCCTGACGCCAGCGCGCCCAGATATTCGGACGAGTGGAACTTGCGCACGAACGGCCTGACCTTGCTGACGAGGTCGGCGGCCTTTTCCAGATCAGACTGCCTGGTGGAGTTCGGATCGATGCCGAGATAGCTCATGGCCGCCGGCAGGATGTCGTCGGCCGAATCCAGCATGTGGATGCCGCAATCCTTGAACTTCGAGAGATTCTCCGGCTTGAACACCATGTCCCAGCTGTCGATCGTCGCGCCGGGGCCGAGGATTTTCTCGGCCATCTTGACGTTGTAGCCGATGCCGGTGGTGCCCCACATGTAGTTGGCGCCGTATTTGTTGCCGGGATCGTAGGAGGCAAGCTGCCTGGTGACGAACGGCCATTCGTTGGCGAGATTCGGCAACTTCGACTTGTCGAGCGGCAGAAACACCTTGGCCATGATCTGGCGCTGCAGGAAGTAGCCGGTCGGCACCACGACGTCATAGCCGGACTTGCCGGCGAGCAGTCGCGTCTCCAGCGTCTCGTTGGAGTCGAAGGTGTCGTAGACCACCTTGATGCCGGTCTCCCTGGTGAAGTCCTCGAGGACTCCCGGCGCCATGTAGTTCGACCAGTTGTAGAAGTTGACTACGCGCTGCTGCGCCGGCGCCGGCGCCAGCGAGAGCATCACCACGGCCGCGGCAGCAAAGGCGCGCTTGATCATCTTCATCCCTTTCGCCGGTGCACCGCATCGGACAGGCGCTCCAGCGCCGTGTCGAGCGTGGCGTCCTTCTTGGCAAAGCAGAAGCGCACCACCGAGGTCACCGCATCCTGCTCGTAGAATGCCGACACCGGGATCGCCGCCACCTTGTAGTCACTGACGATGCGCCGGCAGAACGCCTCGTCGCTTTCGTTCAGCCCCAGCGGCGAAAGATCGACGGTGAGGAAGTAGGTGCCTTGCGACTTCAGCACGGGAAAGCCGATGCTCTCGAGCCCCTTCTGCAGCCGGTCCCGGCTCCGCGCCAGATCCTTGCGCATGTCGTAAAAATACTGATCCGGCTTGTTGAGGCCGTAGGCCACCGCTGCCTGAAGATTGGGCGCTGTCGTGAAAGTGAGGAACTGGTGCACCTTGGCCGCGACCCGCAGCAGCGGCGGCGCGGCGCAGACAAAGCCGATCTTCCAGCCCGTCAGCGAGAATATCTTTCCGGCGCTGCCGACCTTGATGGTGCGGTCGCGCATGCCGGCAATGGTGATCAGCGGGATGTGCTCGCGGCCGTCGAAGGTGACGTGCTCCCAGACCTCGTCGCAGATCGCAATGCTGTCGAACTCCTGGCAGAAGCGCGCCAGCAGTTCGAGGTCCTCGCGGGGATAGACCACCGCCGCCGGATTGAGCGGGTTGTTGAACAGCACCGCCTTGGTCCTGGAATTGAACGCGGTTCTGAGCATCTCCTCGGTCAGCCGCCAGTGCGGCGGCTCGAGGCGCAGCAGGCGCGGAATGCCGCCGGCCTGGCGGATGATCGGCAGGTAGGAATCGTACACCGGCTGGAAGCAGATCACCTCGTCGCCCGGCTCCACCACTGCAAGGATCGCCGAGGTCAGTGCTTCGGTGCCGCCGGAAGTGACCATCACCTCGGTCATGGGATCGAGATCGAGCTTGTGCCAGCGGCCATAATGCGAGGCGATGGCCTGGCGCAGCTCCGGAATCCCCATCATCGAGGGATACTGGTTGTAGCCGTTCAGCGAGGCATCGGCAGCGGCCTGCCGGATATCCTCGGGACCCGGATCGTCAGGAAAACCCTGGCCGAGATTGATGGCGTTGTTGTCGCGCGCTGCCTGCGACATCGCCTCGAAAATGGTGACCGGCAGGTCGCCAAAAACCTTGTTCAGGGAGCGCATAAAGGTCAGCCGCCAACCCTGGTCGGCAGCCCTGCTTCCTTCCACCCGATGATGCCGCCGGCCAGATGCTTGTCATGTGGCAGGCCCGCGGCCTGCGCCGCCAGCGAGGCTGTCACCGAACGCTTTCCGGAACGGCAGGCAAACACCACCTGCTTGGCCTGCGAATCCGGGATTGCCTTGGGATCGAAGGTCGACAGCGGCACCACCACCGCGGCCGGATAGGCCTCGGTGGCCACCTCGTTCGGCTCGCGCACGTCGACGAGAAGGTAGCGGCCTTCCTCGATCCCTTTCGACACCTCCTGCGGTGTCAAATCCTGCACCTGATCGGCCACGCCACGTCCTCCCAAAACCTGCTCGGGGACACGTCCGCCCCTTCAAATTCGGCGGCCAAGGTCGCCTCTCGCGGGGGGAAAATCAAGCGCTGCGAGCGGCTTGAAACCGGTACCGCATCTAGATCGTCACCTGCGTTCCAACCTCCACCACCCGCCCCGTCGGGATCTGGAAATAGTCGGTGGCGTCGTTCGAACTCTGGCTGAGCGCGATGAACAAATGATCCTGCCAGCGCGGCATGCCGGAATGGGCGGCCGGCTTCAGGGCGCGGCGCGACAGGAAGAACGACGTCGCCATGATGTCGAACTGCCAGCCCAACTTGCGGGCGATCGCCAGCGCTTTCGGCACGTTGGGCGATTCCATGAAGCCGAACCGCAGCGTAACCCTGGAGAAGGTCGCGCTGATTTCCTCGAGGCGCACCCGCTCGGAATCGTCGATCCGCGGCGTGGGCGCGGTCTCGATGGTGAGAATGACATTCTTCTCGTGCAGCACCTTGTAGTGTTTCAGGCTGTGCATCAGCGCCGTCGGCGCGCTTTCGGGATCGCTGGTCAGGAACACCGCGGTGCCCGGCACGCGCTGCGGCGGCCGCTTCTCCAGCATGGCGACGAGATCAGCCAGCGGGAATTCGAGCTTGCGCGATTTCGCAAACAGCAGCCGGCTGCCGCGCCGCCAGGTGTACATCAGGAGCATCACCACGCCGCCGAGCAGCAGCGGCACCCAGCCGCCCTCGAACACCTTGAGCAGGTTCGCGGCAAGGAATGTAAAGTCGAGGAACAGGAACGGCGCAATCAGCGCAGCGGCCGCGACCGGCGACCATTTCCATACCTTCCAGATCACGACAAAGCCCATCATCGCCGTCACCACCATGGTGCCGGTCACCGAGATGCCGTAGGCGGAGGCTAGCGCGCTGGAGGAGCGGAACAACAGCACCAGCAGCATCACCGCCAGAAACAGCATCAGGTTGATCTTGGGGATGTAGATCTGACCGGAGTGCGCTTCCGAGGTGTGGCGGATTTCGAAGCGCGGCATCAGGCCGAGCTGGATGGCTTGCCGCGTCAGCGAATAGGCACCGGTGATGACCGCCTGGCTCGCGATCACGGTGGCGATGGTGGCGAGCGCCACCATCGGAATCAGCGCCCAATCAGGGAACATCAGGAAGAACGGATTCTCGATGGCCTTTGGATCGGCGATCACGAGCGCGCCCTGCCCGAAATAATTCAGCGCCAGCGATGGCAGCACGATAAGGAGCCAGGCGGTCTGGATCGGCTTCTTGCCGAAATGGCCGAGATCGGCATAGAGCGCTTCCGCGCCGGTCACGGCAAGGAACACCGCGCCCAGCGTGACGAAGCCGATCACGCCATGATGAAGCATGAACGACACGGCATAGAGCGGATTGAGCGCCTGCAGCACCTCGGGATGGCGTGCGATCGGCGGAATCGCGGCGACCGCGATCACGGTAAACCACACGCACATGATCGGCCCGAACCAGGAAGCAACACGCGCCGTGCCGTGCGACTGCACCGCAAACAGCGCCACCAGGATTACGACGGTGATCGGCACGACATAATGATCGAACGCCGCGGTGACGAGCTTGATGCCTTCGACCGCCGAGAGCACGGACAGCGCCGGCGTGATGACGGCGTCGCCATAGAACAGCGCGCCTGAGATGATGCCGAGCAGGATGATGAGCGGGGAGTTGCCGCCGACCGCGCGCTGCGCCAGCGCCATCAGCGCCAGCGTGCCGCCCTCGCCATTGTTGTCGGCGCGCAGCAGAATCACGACGTATTTGAGGGTGACGACGACGATCAGCGCCCACAGGATCAGCGAAAGGACACCCAGCACGGCCTGGTCGCTGGCTCCTGTCGATCCCGCGCTGGCGGCGGTGACGGCTTCACGGAAGGCGTAAAGCGGGCTGGTGCCGATGTCGCCATAGACGACGCCGATGCTGCCGAGCATGAGGCCGGCAATGCTCGCGGTGGAATGCGCCTCGCCATGCCCGTTGGCCGCGGGCGTTGCCGCCGCGGTAGCCGTCGGCTCGGATGTCATGAAGAGCGCCCCAATTGTTCACTGCACAACAAAGCTGAAAGCGCAGGCGTATACGCCTGCTCTGGGCGCATAGGTTAGGCCGGATTCAGGTTCCAGTCATGTGGAATCTGCATGCATTGGCGTGAGTTAGCGCCAAATAACCAAAAAATATCAGATGGTTACCTGCGTACCCACCTCAACCACGCGCCCGGTCGGAATCTGGAAGTAGTCGGTGGCGTCGTTGGCCGAACGGCTCATGGCGATGAACAGGTGATCCTGCCATAGCGGCATGCCCGACTGCGCCGACGGCTTCAACGAACGGCGCGAGACGAAGAACGACGTCGCCATGATGTCGAACTGCCAGCCGAGCTTGCGCGCGATCACCAGCGCCTTCGGCACATTCGGCGACTCCATGAAGCCGAAGCGCAGGCGAACGGTGGCGAACTTGTCGCTGATCTTGTCCATCTTGACCCGGTCGGCGGGATCGACCCGCGGCGTCTGCGCGGTTTCGATGGTCAGGATCACGTTCTGCTCGTGCAGCACCTTGTTGTGCTTGAGATTGTGCAACAGCGCCGTCGGCACGAAGGCGGGATCGCTGGTGAGAAATACCGCCGTGCCCTTGACGATATGCGGCGGCCGCTTCTCCAGGCTCTTGATGAGATCGGTGAGCGGCACTTCGATCCGGCGCGTCTTTGCCGTCAGAATGCCGGCGCCGCGGCGCCAGGTCCAGATCATCAGCGCCATTGCCGCGCCGAACAGCAGCGGAACCCACGCGCCTTCGAACAGCTTCAGCAGATTGGCGGAAAGGAAGGTGAGATCGATGATCACGAACGGCACGATCAGCGCAGCCGCCGCGGCCGCGCGGAAATTCCACAATTTCCAGATCACCACGAAGCCCATGATGCCGTCGCACACCATGGTGGTCGAAACCGCAATGCCGTAGGCCGAAGCAAGGTGGCTGGAGGTGCGGAACATCAGGACCAGGAGCAGCACGCCGATCAGCAGCAGCCGGTTGACACGCGGCAGAAAGATCTGGCCGGCATGGGTCTCGGACGTGAAGCGAACCTCGAAGCGCGGCAACAGGCCGAGCTGGACGGCCTGCCGGACCAGCGAGAATGCGCCGGTGATCACCGCCTGGCTGGCAATCACGGTGGCGGCGGTTGCCAGCACCACCAGAGGCAGCAGCAGTACCTCCGGCGCCATCCGATAGAACGAGTTCTCGATCGCAGCGGGATTGGACAGCACCAGCGCGCCTTGCCCGAAATAGTTGATCAGCAGCGCCGGCAACACGAGGAAAATCCAGGCCGACTGGATCGGCTTGCGGCCGAAATGGCCGAGATCAGCATAGAGCGCCTCGCCGCCTGTCACCGCCAGAAACACCGCGCCGAGCGTGACCAGACCAACGGTGCCGTGAGTCAGCAGGAATTCGACGCCGTACACCGGGTTGATCGCCGCGAGCACCGAGGGGTCATCGCCGATATGCACCAGCCCCAACACCGCAATCACCGCGAACCACACCACCATGACGGGGCCGAACGCGGAGGCGACGCGCGCGGTGCCGCTCGACTGCACCGAGAACAGCACCACCAGGATGAACACCGTCACCGGCACCACGTAATGCTCCAGCGCCGGCGTGACGAGCTTCAGGCCTTCCACGGCCGAGAGCACCGAGATCGCCGGCGTGATCATGGAATCGCCGATGAACATGGAGGCGCCGAGCACGCCCAATGCCATCAGCACCAGGCTGCGCCGCCCGAGCGCGCGCTGGCCCAGCGCCATCAGCGACAGCGTGCCGCCTTCGCCGTTGTTGTCGGCGCGCAGCAGCAGCAACACGTATTTGGCGGTGACAACGGTGAACAGCGCCCACAAGATCAGCGAGAGCACGCCCAGCACGATGGCACGCGAGGCCGGCTGGCCGTGTCCGGCGGCCCCTGCAACGGCTTCGCGGAACGCGTAGAGCGGCGAGGTGCCGATATCGCCGAACACGACGCCGATGCTGCCAAGAGTTAATGCCCAAAAGCCCGAGCCGGCCGTTGCATCATGGGCATCGGAGGATGTGGCGCTGGCGGTCATGACAATGGAGGAACGCCTGATCCGATGTTTCGATCCGCTCTTGCCTGCCGACCATAGCACCGCCAGCGGCGCGGGGATGCGACATAAAGCGGACTTCGCCACACCGCGCAACTGGTATTATTGTAAGATTGCCTGATCGCGGAAGTGAGCCGCGGCTTACGGCTTCAGATCCGGCGGCAGCGGCGGGTCTTCCCGCATCAACGTGATGGTCACGCGGCGGTTGGCCGGCAGCGTGGGGTCGTCGGGAAACAGCGGCTGGGTATCCGCCTTGCCCGACACCGCGAAGATGTGCGAGGCGGGCAATCCCTCACGCTCCAGAATCTGGCGCACGGCGTTGGCGCGGTCGGCGGACAGATCGAACGCGCCGTAGTCGCCGCGCGCCGGCACGAATCCTGCCGCCGTATGGCCGGTGATGGAGAGCCGCAGCGGCGTCGCCTTCAACGGGGTGGCAAGCTTCTGCAGCAGCCGCCGCGTGCGATCGTGCGGCACCTTGGAGCCATCGGGGAACATCGAGCGGCCATCCTGATCGACGATCTCCAGATTGAGGCCGTCCTTGGTCTCCTCGAACATGATGTGCTTGGAAATCTCGGTCAGTTCGGGCATGTCCTGCAGCGCCTGACGGAGCGAGGCGGACGCCAGCGAGAATTCGCGGTCGACCTTGAGCTTCGCGCCATGCTTGCGCTGGCGGTCTTTCTCGTCCGGGCTCGGCGTGTTGGAAGCCTCTTCCGGTGGAATGTGGTCGGTGTTCTTCAGCTTCGGCCGGGTCGGCAAGCCGTCGGTTTCGATGATGCCGGAATAGCGCGCGTCGCTCTGCACGCCGAACGCCTCGCGGAACGAGCCCGCGACGATCTTCATCTTCTGCTGGTCCTGGCTGGAGAATGCGACGAGCATGACGAAAAACGCCAGCAGCAGCGCCATCAGGTCGGCGAAGGTCACGAACCAGCCGTGGCCTCCATGTGCTCCAGCGCGTTTCTTCTTGGCCATCGGCTGCTTTCCGCGACTGCCCTACCCGCCCGATCAGGCCGGTACCGGCTCGCCCTCCTCGTGGCGGTGCTTCTCGGGCAGATAGGCCAGCAGCATCTCGCGAACCAGCGCCGGGCTCTTGGAGTCGCGGATCATCAGGATGCCGTCGATGATCAGCGTGCGATTGGTCTCTTCGTCGAGCAGCTTGCCATGAAGCTTGTCGGCGATCGGCAAGCAGATCAGGTTGGCGACGACCGCGCCGTACAACGTGGCCAGCAGCGCCGTGGCCATGAACGGGCCGAGCTTCGAGGGATCCGACATGTTGGAGAACATCTGCACCATGCCCAGCAGCGTGCCGATCATGCCGAACGCCGGGGCGCAGTCGCCGACCGCGCGATAGATCTTGCTGCCTTCGTCGAGATGCATCAGGAAATTGTCGCGGTCGCGCTCGAGATTGTCGCGGATGAATTCGAGATCGTAGCCGTCGGCGACGTAGCGGATGCCCTTGGCGAGGAACGGCTCGTTGGTTTCGACCTTTTCCAGGCCCACCGGCCCCTGCTTGCGGGCGATTTCGGCGATGCGGGCGAGTTCGTCGACGAGATCGCGCGCCGAAAGGCTGCTCAGGGTGAACGCAAACTTCGCGCCCAGCGGCACGCCGTGCAGCATCGCCGACAGCGGGAAGCGGATCATCGTCGCAGCGAACGAGCCGCCGAAGATGACGATGACGGCGTGGATGTCGTAAAACATCCCGAAGTTGCCGCCCATCAGGATCAGCGTCGACACGACAATGGCGCCCGCGACGAGGCCAATCAGTGTTGCGATATCCATTCTTGACTCCAACGCGTACGCGGACCCGCCGCCTGTCCTTGACGGCGCTGCGGCCCGATCTGGGCCGCACGCTTCGAACGTATGGCTTCGCCGTTAAAGGCGCGTAAAGGATAAGCGTGTGACGCGGATCGGCCGCGCAAGTGCCGCAGCAAGGGCGGCGGCATCAACTATATGCTAACCATGATCGTGGCGCCGGCTATACAAATCGGCCTGGTAGAACGCGGCCGCCTTGCCCCGCTTGATATCTGCCATCACGGCGTCCGCCCTTGCCGCGTCGCGGACATGGATGAGAACATTCGCGCCCTGCGCGGCCAGCTCGATGGCGACATAACGTCCGACACCGTCGGTCGAGCCGGTGATGAAGACGGTGTTGCCCTTCATATCCATCGCGGCGGACCTACTGCGCCTGCGCGCCGATGCCGGCCGACTTGATGATCGGCCACCATTTTTCGATTTCGGACTTCTGCAGCGCGGCCAACCCTTCCGGCGTCTGCTGCTCGCGCGGAGGTCTGCGCCTGTGCGGCCGTAGCTGCGCAAACGACCATGAACAGCGCGGCGACCAGCCTGCTCATCAATTGCTCCCGACGTGCGCGCTATTTTTGCGCTTAGTGGATTTCCGCCGACCGCTTCAGCGCCTCTTTCAGCTTCTCCAGCGAAAAGTCCTTGCTGCGCGCGATCTCCAGGATCGGCGTCTCGCGGCGGCCGCAGAGCTCGCAGGCGTCGGGGATATTGGCCGCGATGTCATGGGGAATGACGATCGCGCCATGCTGGTCGGCGTGGATCAGGTCGTCGGATTTCACGGTCATGCCGGCAACGCGCACCTCGCCGCCGAAATTCTCGGCGTGCACCCACGCATGCGACGGACCGATCGAGCCGGCCAGCGCCTGGAAGCCCGGCGCCCATTGCGGGATGTCGCGGATCGAGCCGTCGGTGATGACGCCGAGGCAGCCGAGCGCCTTGTGCACGTTGCTCTGCACCTCGCCCCAGAACGCGCCATAGCCGACATCGGCGCCGTCGATGTCCTGGATCACGGTGATGCGGGGGCCGGAGCCGGTGCCCATATATTCGTAATAGGCAATGCGCCGCCTGGCCTGCTCTTCCGCCGGCAGGCCGGATTTCAGCACCGAACGGATGGTGACGGTACGGGCGTAGCCGACCATGGGCGGCAGGTCGGGAAACGGGCAGACCAGCGGCTTGGTGGTGTAGCCGATCAGCCGCCGCTCCGGCGCCACGATCTCCATCGCATTGCAGATCGTAGGCGTATCGTACTTGCCCAGCGCATCAAGGACGGATGCGGGCAGCGGGGCGGACTGGGTCACGGCGTTTCTCTCCTGTTTCGGCCGGGTTGCTCACCGGCTCGCGCGGCCATGGTCATAGCCGAGATCGGGAATGAACCCAACTCGGACGGCGGTCATGGCAGCTATTTGGGCAGATGAGGCGCCCGCGCAATGGGGCCGGCCACCGGCTCCGATTACTTCTTCCGCGCCAAGCCGACCCGGCCATCGAATCCGAAGTCCTCGAAGAGGGTGTGGTCGAGACCGCGATACACGTCCCCCAGCGCTTCCCAACTGACATCATCCATGACCATGTTTCCCGCCAGGCTTGAAGAGGCGGCAGGCGAACCAGGTTTCCCGCGAAAAATGATGCATTCACCTTGAGGTTGTTCAGGCTGATTGAGCCGATTTGGGCGCCCGTCCTGCATTGCGGACGGCATCCGTGTCGTTCTGGCCGAACAGGCGTGCCTACGATGCCTGCTGATCCTTGACACGATTCCAGTAGTGGTCCCAGTTGTAGATCGCCGGCGACAGATCGGCGGTGCGGCCCTTCTCGGAGAACGAGGCGCTGATCAGCCCGGCGTCGTTGACCGGGCCGACGCGAAGCAGCCGCAATCCCTGATAGGCGACGGGAACGCCGTCCTTGATGTCGGGATGGCGAGTCAAGAATCCGCAGTCGGCGACGTGCCGGGCTTGTGCGAGCACTTCGCCGACGGCGGCGTTGATGCCGGCATGGAAAGTATCGTGAAGCGCGATGTGTCCGCCGGTCTCCATATGCGGCAGAACTCCCGACAGGTCGGCCAGCACGTGGTCATGCGTGTGCATGGCGTCGATCAGGCAGAAGTCGACCTTGCCGCCGAGCCTGGCGACGGCAGCCGCGATGGCGTCCGGCGAGTATCCTTCCAGCAGGAAATAGCGATTGTGCAGGTCCCGGGCACTCGCGCGGAAGGCGCCGGGCTGCGGATCGATGCCGACCGCCGCTCCCTCGCCGCCGCTATCTTGCAGCGCGCCGGAGATGATGCGCGCCCCGCCGCCCCATCGCACGCCGATCTCGAGCACGCGCTTCGGGCGCAGGCCGCGGACCAGCGAATAGAGCATCAGCTTGTCCGGCTCGCACATGTCGGACGGCTGCATATAGGCCGCGCGAAGGCTCTTCCGCGGACCGGAGGTCAGATTCTGCAGCTGATAGCCAATCTCTTCCCTGACGCGAGTGAACCTGGCGCGAAGCCCCAGCCCCATACCCATGAACTCATCTCCTCCGCACAAATCAGCCAGACTTGCCCGCGGCCTCTGTAGAGGGCCCAGGGGCGGTTTACCCTGTGAGGGAATTATATGTTTGAAGCTGCGGCAGTGTGACACCGAGCCATTCGCTTCGCAGGGGCGAAGACGCCTAGTGCAGCCGCTCCGGGCGGTCATCATCCGGCGCATCGGAGACCGGCGCTGCGAACGTCTGCGCTGGCCCAGCCGCGGCCACCTCCCCCGCCGCCGGTGCGGCTGCGGCCGTCGCGGCGCGCTCATGGTCCTTGTAGGACTTCCAGCCCATGGGCAGGCTGAGCAGATACAGCACGGTGCCGATCGAAAGGATGTGCCAGGGGTAGCCGACCAGAAGCGCGATAAAGAGGATCACCGACACGAAGACCGGCAGCACCATTTCCGGCGGCACGCGCATGCGCCAGGTCTTGCCGGAGAACACGGGCAGGCGCGACACCATCAGGAAGGCGATCAGCAGCGTATAGGCCGCGGTCAGCGTTGCCGGCGGTTTGGCGACGCCGAGGAAAAAGAGATAGATCGGCAACAGCGCCGTGACCGCACCGGCCGGCGCCGGCACGCCGGTGAAATAATTGGCGGCATAGGGCGGCTTGTTCGGATCGTCGATGGTGGCATTGAAGCGCGCCAGACGAAGACCGCCGGAAATCGCAAACACCATCGCGGCGATCCAGCCGCCATTGCCAAGCTCTTGCAGTTGCCAGAAATATAGCATCAAGCCCGGCGCGACGCCGAAATTGACGAAGTCGGCAAGCGAATCGAGTTCGGCGCCGAATTTCGACTGCCCCTTGATCAGGCGCGCAACGCGGCCGTCGACGCCGTCGAGCACCGCGGCGAACACGATCGCCGCGACCGCCCACTCCATCTTGCCTTCGATGGAAAGCCGGATCGCGGTCAGCCCGGCGCAGATCGCGAGCAGCGTGATGAAGTTCGGCACCAGCAAGCGCACCGGAATCGGGCGAAAGCGGCGGCGGCGTACTTCAGGGGTTCGGTAATGCAGCGGCACCATCCCTCGAATATAGCAAGCGGGCGGCCCCTTCGCCATTGCCGGGGCCTGCGGAAAACATCACCCTTGCCGATGGTTAATCGGTGCGGAAGGCAAGGCCATTATCGCCGAGACGGAAATCCGCCAGAATCGTCTCGCCGGCGATCGCGGTCTGGCCGACCGATACCAGCGGCTTCGTGCCATCAGGCAAATAGACGTCGAGCCGCGAGCCGAAGCGGATCAAGCCAAAACGCTCGCCGGCACTGATCGCCTGCCCTTCCTTGGAAAAGCAGACGATGCGCCGCGCCACCAGACCGGCGATCTGCACCACGCCGATGCGGCCCTGCGCCGTGCCGATCACCAGCGAGTTGCGCTCGTTGTCCTCGCTTGCCTTGTCGAGCTCGGCATTGATGAAGGCGCCGGGCCGGTAGACGATGCGCTCGACCCGGCCGGTCGCCGGGCTGCGGTTCACGTGGCAATTGAACACGCTCATGAACACCGAGATGCGCGTCAGCGGCCGGTCGCCGAGCCCGAGCTCGGCCGGCGGCAGCACCTGCGTGATCATGGAGACGCGGCCATCGGCGGGCGACACCACGACACCCTCGCGCACAGGCGTGACGCGCACGGGATCGCGGAAGAACAGCGCGCACCAGATGGTGAGCACGGTGCCGATCCAGCCGAACGGCGTCCAGATCCAGAACAGGATCAGGCTCGCCAGCGCAAAGCCGCCGATGAACGGATAGCCCTCTGGATGGATCGGCGGGATCTGCCCGCGGATGGAATTGCTGATGGACATTGCTTCTCGCTGACTCGTTAGTTTGACGCGCTTTCTTATCGCGAACCGGTATCCACTTCGCTCGAAAACGCCATGCCCGCCACATGCACCGCCAGTGCAGGCAGTCTCCCCCCGTTCTACTCCGCAGCCGTCGCCAGCGGATCGCCGACAGGCGGCGGCGCGCGGTTCGGCGCCTCGTTGCCGTCGTCGATCTGCGCGAGCTTCTCGCGCGCGGCTTCGGCTTCGCGCTGCCGGTTCCACATACTGGCATAAAGCCCGCCGGAAGCCAAAAGCTCGCCATGGGTTCCGCGCTCGGCAATCTTGCCCTGGTCGAGCACGATGATCTCGTCGGCGGCGACGATGGTGGACAGACGATGGGCAATCACCAGCGATGTGCGGTTGCGCGAGACGCGCTCCAGCGCGCCCTGGATCTCGTGCTCGGTGTGGCTGTCGAGCGCCGAGGTCGCCTCGTCCAGCACCAGGATCGGCGGCGCCTTCAGCACCGTGCGCGCAATTGCCACGCGCTGCTTTTCGCCGCCGGAGAGTTTCAGGCCGCGCTCGCCGACCTGGGTCTCGTAGCCCTTGGGCGAAGCCTTGATGAAGGCATCGATCTGCGCCAGCTGGGCCGCCTCTTCCACGTCAGCATCGCTGGCGTCCCAGCGGCCGTAGCGGATGTTGTAGCGGATGGTGTCGTTGAAGAGCACGGTGTCCTGCGGCACCATGCCGATCGCCGCACGCAGCGAATCCTGCGTGACGCCCCTGATGTCCTGCCCGTCGATCAGGATGCGGCCTCCGGAGACATCGTAGAGGCGGAACAGCAGCCGCGAGATGGTCGACTTGCCGGCGCCGGAAGGACCGACGATCGCGACCGTCTTGCCGGCCGGCACCTCGAAGCTGAGGCCTTTGAGGATCTGCCGGTCAGGGTCATAGGCAAAGCGCACGTCCTCGAAGCGCACGTTGCCCGAGGTCACGGCCAGCGGCTTCGCTCCGGGCGCGTCCTTGATTTCCGGATCGCGCTCCAGCACCTCGAACATCTTCTCGATGTCGATGACCGCCTGCCTGATCTCGCGATAGACGAAGCCCATGAAGTTGAGCGGCACGAAGAGCTGGATCATCATGGCGTTGATCATGACGAAGTCGCCGACCGTGTGCGTGCCGCCCCGGATGGCGAACGCGCACATCAGCATCACCGCCGTCAGTCCCGCGGTGAAGATCGCCGCCTGCCCGGCGTTGAGCACCGCAAGCGAGGTATAGGTGCGGATGCTCGCTTCTTCATAACGCTCCATCGAGCGGTCGTAGCGCCGGGCTTCGCGTTGCTCCGCGCCAAAATATTTCACCGTCTCGTAGTTGAGCAGCGAGTCGATGGCCTTGGTGTTGGCCTCGGTATCCGAGTCGTTCATCTTGCGGCGGATTTCGATCCGCCACTCGGTCGCGACATAGGTGAACCCCATATAGGCAGCGACCATGGTGGCGACCGCGAGCACGTAGCGCCAGTCGAACTGCCAGAACAGCACGCCGAATATCAGCGCCAGCTCGACGATGGTCGGAACCAGCTGCAGCAGCACGTTGCGCACGATGACCTCGATGCCGGTGCGGCCGCGCTCGAGGATGCGGGTCAGGCCGCCGGTCTTGCGCTCGAGATGGAAGCGCAGCGACAGCTCGTGCATGTGGACGAAGGTGATGTAGGCGAGCTTGCGCACCGCATGCATGGCGACGCGGGCAAACAGGCCGTCGCGCCATTGCGTCAAGAGCGCCATCAGCACCCGCACGCCGCCATAGCCGAGCGTCATCAGCACGGGCGATGCAACCAGCCACAGCATCCAGTTCGATGCCTCGACCGGCGCGGTGTGGGCTCCGGTCAGCGCGTCGATCGCCCATTTGAAGGTGAAGGGCACCGAAAGCGTGGCGAGCTTGGCGACGAGCAGCAGCACCATCGACCAGACCACGCGCATCTTCAGGTCGGCGCGGTCGTGCGGCCAGATATAGGGCCACAGATGCGCCAGCGTCCCGATCAGGGTCGCTTTCTCGGGCGCGGGCGGCGGCTTGTGGGCGCCTGCCTTGGCATCAGCGTCGGCCATTCGTCAGCGTCCCACCCGCCGGTCTTTTTCACATCGTTGCATCTTGCACGTCATATAAAGGCTTTGTGCGCCGCGTACAGCCTCTGGCAACTTGATTCTTTCGTGATTCCGGGTATTTGCGGCGAAATTTCCTTGAGCCCTGCGAATCCGCTAGCCTTGACGCTCCCACGTTGCAGTGCCAAATGCGAATGATGAACCAAATCAAGACTGTTTGTGTCTATTGCGGCTCCGGCCCGGGCACGAATCCCCGCTTCGTCGAGGCCGCCGAGGGGCTCGGCAGAATCTTCGCAGAAAACCACGTTCGTCTGGTCTATGGCGGCGGCTCGGTCGGCCTGATGGGTGCGATCGCCAAGTCCGCGATCCTGCATGGCGGCGCCGTCACCGGCATCATTCCGGACTTCCTGCGCGCGCGAGAGAACGCACTGACGAGCGTGCAGGAAATGATCGTCACGCCCGACATGCACGAGCGCAAGCGGCTGATGTTCGAGCGCTCGGATGCCTTCGTGGCCTTGCCCGGCGGCGTCGGCACGCTCGAGGAGCTGGTGGAGATGATGACCTGGCAGCAGCTGGGACGTCATGCCAAGCCGATCCTGCTCGCCAATATCGACGGCTTCTGGGAACCGCTGCAGGCGCTGATCGCCCATATGCGCAAGGCCCAGTTCATCCGCGCCAATCTCGAAGTCGACCTGCTGACCGCCGAGCGCGTCGAGGACATCCTGCCGCGGCTGCGCGCCGCCGCCTCGCGCACCACCGATGCCGCGAAGGCCATGGCGCCGGAACTGGCGCGGAAGATGTAGCAGCGCGAGCGCGCTTCCGTAGGGCGGATCAGCCGAAGGCGTACCGCCAACATCATCGGCCGGCAAATGGCGGATTACGCTGTCGCTAATCCGCCCTGCACTCTCAACCGTCATTGCGAGGAGCCGTAGGGTGGGCAAAGCGAAGCGTGCCCACCTTCAAGAGCACGCCGCGAACGATGGGCACGGCGCCAATGCGCCTTTGCCCACCCTACGGCTTCTCGCCACGACGATAAGGCATGCGTTCTCGTTCTCACGGCGTGATTTCACCTGAGTCTTGCAACTTCGTTTGCCCCTCTGCAATGAGGGCGCAGGGAAAGCCGGGCGCCGGATGCACCCGCATCGCCGTGTGCTGAATTGGTGGAAAGAATGCACACGGATTTGACAGGTACAGCCGAGACCTCCCGGCTTTCCCCGCGCAATGGCTTTACGGCTTATACGTACTCTCCCCGGTGAGCGGCCTTTGTTGTCACCGTTGCCACGCTGCCACGGGGCTGCGTGGATAGACGCCAGGGTCGCGGCGCCAGGACCACACGACTTCGC
>DATLXL010000032.1:0-181113 GCA_035575905.1 Bradyrhizobium sp.
CCGGTGAGCGGCCTTTGTTGTCACCGTTGCCACGCTGCCACGGGGCTGCGTGGATAGACGCCAGGGTCGCGGCGCCAGGACCACACGACTTCGCCGTACGCTGCCGCGTTTTCGTCCGCACGATTTGCATCGCACTGACGCGGCAAGCGTCCATCGCAACCCGTGCCACGCTGCGTGACGATCGCGCATCGTCCCTCGTGGCGGCGCGGGCCGGGGGAATTGATACCGCAAATCAGAATTCTGGTAAAGAGAAATATTTTCGATCCGGGGGCTTGACGGCTTTCGCGGGTGATTTGCCCGTCGTGCCGGAATTGCCACACCCGATGCGCCCCGGCGGCTATTTTCCCCCGCTGCGGCCGAGCAGCAGGAAAGCGGCGGTCGAGACCGCCACGCTCGCCGCCAGCAGGATCAGGCCGAGGCCCAGCGCGAGAGGCAGGTCGCCCTTGCTGGTCTCCAGCGCGATCGCGGTGGTCATGGTGCGCGTGTAGCCGCGGATGTTGCCGCCGACAACGATGATGGCGCCGACTTCCGCAATCGCCCGGCCAAAGGCGGCGAGAAACGCCGTGAGAAGGGATGTGCGGCCGAGCGCGAACAGCAGCATGGTGATGCGCAGGTTCGAAAGACCGTCGATGCGGGCCAGATCGCCGTATTCCGCCCACAGCAGCGTGGATGAACGATGCACCAGTGCGACCACGATCGGCGTCGCGAGCAGCGTCTGTGCGATCACCATGGCGGTCGGCGTGAACAGCAACCCTGCCGAGCCGAAGGCGCCGGACCGGGACAGCAGCAGGTAAAGCACGAGGCCGACGACCACAGGCGGAAGTCCAAGCATTGCGTTTACGAGAATGATGACGGCCTGACGCCCGCGAAACCGGGTAATGGCCAGCCAGGCTCCGACGGGCGCGCCGGTCAGCAGTGCGATGATGCTCGCCGTCAGGCTGACGCGCAGCGACAGCGCGACGATGCCGAGCAGTTCGGGGTCGGCCTGCGCGATCAGCGACAGTGCGGAGGCGATAGATCGCGCAAATTCGTCCATCCGGCTCGCGGCCCTTCGGGAGCGATCATGGAAGGTGGCCCGGTCGTGTGTTCGAGGGCACGCGCCGGGCCCGGCCACCGGGGGTTCCGTGGCGCGCGACCGCAGTTCCCGTCACTAGCATGAGCCGCGGGAACGAGGGAAGTTCACCGGAAGGCGCCGGCCTCGCCGACGAGCCTCTCACCGCCGCGCCTTTGCGCTTGGGCCGGCAGGCGATTTTGCGATAGGGCGGGGAGGCAGCGTTAATAAACCGATACCGGGACGACGCCTGACCGCGTCATGCCAAGGGCCCGTGCCGCCGTCACGGAGAGATCGACGATGCGCCCCCGCACGAACGGGCCGCGGTCGTTGACGCGGCACTGGATCGAGCGTCCGTTGTAGCTCACGGTCAGGATGCTGCCCATCGGTTTTGTTCTGTGGGCACAGGTCATGCCGCCGCCGCGGCCTCCTTAGTAGGATGCGAGCCCGCTCTGGGCCTCGGCCGAGAGGGTGGCCGCAAGAGAGATCGCAGCAACGAGCGTGGCAGTTCGATACATGGGGGCCTCACTGACTTGGAGAAACCCCTGCCCATGCGCCGTAAAGCGGCGCACTTTGTTTTCGAATTGACGAAATCAGGGCCTTTTGTCGAACGCGGCAAAAGATCGTCGCGGCCGGTTCAGGCGTCAGCAGGCGCGTGGCCGGAATACGCCACGACAAGGCCTTTCGTGGCGAACCAAAGCGGGTTCCCCGGAATTAGGCTTAAAGGAACATAGGAATTTTCTCATGGCCAAGTTCGTGACGTTGCTTGTTGAAGACGATGACGTTCAACGCGCCGTGCTGGTGGACCTGCTCAAGAATGAAGGGTTCGAGGTCATCGAATGCTCGACGGCCGAGGCTGCCGAACTCGTCGTCGCGACGTCGGGAGCCGAGATGCGGGCCGTCGTCTTCGACCAGCGTCTCGACGGCGCCATGCTCGGATCGGAGCTTGCCGCGTTTGCGCGGGAGATGTTTCCGCGGCTGAACATCATCGTGATCTCCGGCTATGAGGCGCCGTGCCTTCCGGTCAACGCGAAATTCTTGCGCAAGCCGTTTCCGCCCTCGATGCTGCTGGAAGCGGTGCGGGGGGCGCCGCCGGGAAGCGCGACCTGAGCGAATTAAGCGTGAGACGCGGCTCAACTATGATGGCCTGTGCCATCGCAGGCATCTGTTGCGGAAGCCCTAGGCGGCGCGGGCAACGGCTTCTCCGGGCCGGTCGCGCTCAGGCGATCCGGCGTCCGATATCGCCTTGGTAAGTTCGGCGCCGAACAGGAAGATCTGGGCCGAGTAATACGTCCACAGCATCAGCACGATCAGCGCGCCGGCGGCGCCATAGGTGGAACCGGGGGCTGCCTGCCCGAGATACCAGCCGATCATTGATTTGCCGCCGGTAAAGAGTGCCGCGGTCACCAGGGCGCCGACGGCGACGTCACGCCATCGCAGCGGCTTATCGGGCAGCATCTTGTAGATCGCGGCAAACAGCACGGCGAACACGGCGAGCGAAAGCGCGGTGTTGAGAACGCTGAGCAGTATGCTGCCGGCCGGCGTACGCATCCCCAGCTCGTCGCCGAGCACGGCAAGCGCCGCACTCGCGGCCAGCGAAACCATCGTCACGAAGCCGAGCGCGGCCACGAGGCCAAGGCTGGCCGCACGCGCGCGGATCAGCGACATCACGGCCTCGTCCGGTGGCTTGACCTGCCATGTCGCGTTAAGCGCGGACTGCATTTCGCCGAAGATGCCGGACGCCGTCACCAGCACCATGACGACGCCGAACACCGTCGCCGCCGTTCCCGAGGCGGGATCGCTGGATCGCGCAACGATCGATTTGATGAGGTCGCCGCCCTCGCGGCCGACCAGCCCGGTGAACTGGTCGATCACACCGCTGCGGGCGGCGTCCTGCCCGATCGCAAGCCCGGCGATGGCGATGATGATCAGCAGGAGAGGGGCGAGCGACGTCACGGTGTAGAAGGCGATCGCCGCGCCGCGGCTGAGATTGCCGCGAGCGATGAACCCCCTTACGGCTTGCCTGAGCACCCTCCAGACCAGCATGGCTTCTTCGATCCTCCCGAAGAGGAGACGCAGACGCTGACAAAAGGTTGCTCGCGCCGCGATGCCGGCGAAGATGCCTAGCCGAGGACCGTGTAGATGACATCGACCGACGCGCCGGCGATACAGAGCGCCAGCACCATGCAGAGCAGCATCCGGTCGCGGTCGAATTCGGCCGGTGGTTCTCCTGGATGCGCACCGGCCGGCCGTCTCTGCGGCTGGTCGCCGCGCACGCGTGTCTTGTCGTCCATGAAGCCTCTGCCGGAGATTGCGCTGCATTGATCGCGGCTAACCGGCGGTGTGGAGCCTTGTTCCTGTCGCGCGATCACGTTCCTGCCGTGGCAGCAGCGAAAGGCGGAACAAACGACGGCGGCCGATCTTCATCCGGCGGGGCGGTTACGATGCGAGGTGTCATGCCGCTATATCATTTCGACCTGGTCAACTGGCGCGCGGTCGTCGATGCCGGCGGGGCCGATCTGGCCGACGATATCGAAGCGATGAACTCCGCGGATATGGTCGCCCGGGGCCTGCTCGAACGCATGCCGCAACTGAAGAACCGCCACTATGCGGTGCTCGTCACCAATGAAGAAGGCGACGAAATATGCCGGTTGCCTCTCGACGTGGTCGAGCATTGAGCGTGGCAAAAGCTGCGCGGGATGGATTGTTTTCGGAACCATCGGCAGGCCGACCGGTTGGCAGTTTTTAAAGCCAGCGGAGAGCGCACATGGCAAGCGACGAAAGAGAGACGTCCAACCTGATCGGCAGCGACAAGGTGGAGGGCACGGCGGTGTATGGCACCGACGCGCAGAAGATCGGCACCATCGAGCGGGTGATGATCGACAAGGTGAGCGGCAAGGTGTCCTACGCGGTGCTTGGCTTCGGCGGCATCCTCGGCATCGGCAATGACCACTATCCGCTGCCCTGGCAGTCGCTGAAATACGACACGCGGCTCGGCGGCTACGTCACCGGGATCACCGAGAGCCAGCTGCAGGGCGCGCCGAAATACGGCAACGACAACGACTGGAACTGGGGCGATCCCGCACGGGCCCGCGCCGTCAACGACTATTACGGCGTACCCATGGTGTGAGCCGGAAATACCGGGGTGGCCCGCCGGCCACCCCGGTTTCGTCAGGGAGGAAGCCGATGGCCAGGAAGGCAAAGAAGCGGAAATACTCCACGGGCGCGGCCAAGACCGTCAAGCGCGCGATGAAGAAGCGCAAGGCCGGCACGCTGCGCAGCGGCCGCTCCGGCAAGAAAGTGAAGAGCCGCAAGCAGGCAATCGCCATCGGTCTTTCCGAGGCGCGCAAGAAGGGCGCCAAGGTGCCGAAGAAGAAAAAGCGGAAATCCTGAGGGGAGGTTTGGGCGAGGTTGCATTTTGATCGATGCGCCGGAACCTTCGGCCGCTCCGACGGTCGTCCCTCGCCAGAGAAAGGACAGCAAATGCCGCATCCAAAGAACCCCGATCCCCGGCACGGCCGCGATGCCGATATGCCTAAGCCCGGCAACACCGGGAGCCAGGGCATCGTGCGCGACGAGCGAGGCCAGGAGCAACCGGCCGACAAGGAGCGGGCGCAGCGCAAGAGCGAAAGCGATACGCCGGACCGGCACTAGGCCGACGATGTCGTGGAGGCTGATTGGTGAGTTAGCAGGACGGGTGAACTGAAAAGGGCCGCGTCATCGCGGCCCTTTTCGTCGCGTCTATTTCTTGCCCTCGCCGACGGTCGGCGCCGGCTGCTTGTCGAGATTTTGCGCCATCTCCAAATGGTGCTTCAGCGCGGGCAGGGTCTTGCCGGCCCAGGCCTTCAGGTCGGCATTGTCGCCGCCATTGGAATAGCGCTCGAACAGGTCGACGGCGTCCTTGTGGGCGCTGACCTGCATCGAGTTGAACTGCGAGCTGAAGTCGTTGCCGCTGGCTTCCTTCAGCTTGTCGAGCTTGCTCTGGTGCGAGGCGTCGAGCGCGGCCGGCAATTCGGCCGTCACCTTGCCGCCGGTGACCATGCCCTTCAGCTCGGTGGAAGTCTTGGTGTGATCCGTCAGCATCTGCGCGGCAAAGGCCTTCTCGGCCGCGTTGCCCTTCTGCTGGCCGAGCTTGCTCGCTTCGATCTCGAACATGTCGGAGATCGCGACTTCCTTGACGAAGTCCGGCGTGGAGGGGCTGACGCCCAGCGCAGAATTGATTCCGGTCTTCTCGGTGACCGACTGGGCCAGGGCGGGCCCTGCCAGCAGGATGCACGCGGTCGCGATCAAAGTACGTCTCATGAAAGCCTCCATCAGCTTGCAGCTTTGCGGTTGACGCCCTTGCGGAGCGCCACGGTGTTGAGCTTGGTATTGGCCGCCTTCTCCTCGTTGAGGTTGGTGGTGAGGAAGCGGACGATATCGTCGTGGCCGAGTTCCTCGGCCCAGGCGATCAGGGTGCCGTAACGGGCGATCTCGTAATGCTCGACGGCCTGCGCGTTGGCGACGATGGCCGCGTCCAGCACGGACTTGTCCTCGATCTCGCCCGCAGTGTGATCGGCCTCCTTGATCAGGCCGTCGATCGCGGGGCAGTCGGTGGACTGCGGGGTCTTGCCGAGCTTCTTGAAGACCTGGTCGAGGCGCTCGATCTGCTTGCTGGTCTCCTCGAGATGGTTCTGCAGGCCCTGCGCGAGATCGCGATTTGTCGCCTGTTCGATCATCTTGGGAAGTGCCTTGGTGATCTGCTGCTCGGCATAATAGATATCGTGAAGGCCATGCAGCAGCAGGTCATCCATGTTCTGGATGTCTTTCGAAAACAGTCCCATGTCATTCCTCCAAAGAAAACGCCGCGCTTTCAACGCGGCGCAATCGTGAGGGTTCCTGTTTGCATCGCGACGCTCGCTGGCGGCGATCGGGGCAAACCCGCGGCTAGGGGATGCTTGTTCCTCCTGGGGCGAGCCCGCGGTTTGACAGCCACCCCGGCGCCGCCCCGTCGCGCTGGCGTCCTCCCTCGCAAGCAGCGAACCAAGCGACCACCGCGCCGAGCAGCGCCGCCGCCGCAATTGAGAACGCCGCGATGACCACGCTGCGGCGCGAACGGGCGATCGCCGTTTTGGCGGACGAGATGGCGTTGTCGACCCTGCGCTCGGCATCCACCCCGGTGAGGCCGGTGATGCCGCCCACCAGCTGGATAAGATAGGCTCGATCCTCCACCGCGACTCCGCTATGGCTGGACGAAGTCAGCAGAATCCGCCCGGCCTCTGCGCGCTCCAGGGCGGTCTCCGCGTTTGGGGTGCGGCGGGCCGGCCGGAACAGGCGGTCGAGCTCGTAGCTCAACAGCGGCTCCGCCGCCGAAGCGGAAGGCGCGCTTTGCGGCTGCGGCGAACGGGGTGCAACGCCGGCGATCAGCGCGCCGATGAAGACGCCGAGAATGATCGCAATGGCCCAGCTGGCCAAGCCGTGAAAGCCGTCCCGGTGCTCGACGTCGCCGGGATCGGCGGTTGCTGGGCCGGTTCGGAGGCGCCCGGCGATGTATCCGCCGACGCCGAAGCTGATCAACGCAACCAGGATCAAGTAAATGCCCGAGAGCAGCCAGAGAGCAGCCGAGGCGTCACGCCAGGTCGGTGCGGCGGATGCGACGCCAAGGCCGATGGCGGTACCGAAAGCTAACAGCACCGTTGAAATCGCAGTTGCGATCAACGCGCCGGCGATGACCGGCGTCCATGCCACGGTGCGCGAAAATGGGCCGGGGCTGGAATGCGCCCGTTCTTCTTCGATGATTGTGCTCATGGCTCTGGCTCAGCGCAGGCCGAAGAAGGAAAGGATCGCAAGGATCACCACGATCAGTCCGACGATATAGATAAGCTGGTTCATGGACGGCTCCTGTCTGACGATTTCACCTTAGGAGCACGATCGATGAATTCCCCTTCGCGTGCGCCTTGTGCCCCTCCACAATTCGGAACGAAGTGTCCTGTTCCAAAGTCTCCTCCGCCGAGGAACAACACGGGCTGGTTTGGCTTGGCTTGATGCCGCTTTGTGACGGCGAAATGAGGGGCCCCTGCCGGGGAGGCTCTGGTGAAGAATTTTGCCGACGCTTCGTTCGAGCCCGAAGTGATTGAACTGATGACGGCGGCGCTGGATCGCGCGGTGGCGTCGCTGCCCGAACCGGTCAGCACCTCGCATGTCAATCTGCTGGCGGAGTCGATCCTGCGAACAGCGCAATCCGGCGAACGCGACGTTACCGTGCTCGAACGGATCGCGCTAATGGAGCTTCAGATGACGCCGCGGCCATGAGCAATGCGGAACCGGCGCCCGCAATCAAAGGAGATTTGGCATGACGAGAAAAAAGCCTGCGAGCCCCGATCCGGGCGAGCGTTCCGATCAGGGCTCACATGCCCAGACGAATGAACCGTGGAAGGGAAATCCCGAGAAAGAACAGCGCTCGGGTGACAAGAAGCACGACCTCAAAAAGTGGCAGGAATCCGATACCCACTAGGAGATCGGTCGCGTCGTGGCCGATTGGTTCCGCGCGATGGGGGGATGAAATGAAGCCATGCGATTGCGAGGCCGCGGAAACCCGCATTGGCCCAGCCGCGTTGTGCCGGCGGGGCCAACCTGTGCAGGACACGAATGCGGACGATGCTTTGTGCGGCTTTGCTGCTTTCCAGCAGCTCTGCCATGGCCGAAAGCGGCCTCGCCTCGTACTATCCCGGTATCGGCAAGCGCGGCGAGATGACTTGCGCCCACCGCACCCACGCCTTCGGCAAGCGGCTCCGGGTCTACCATGGCAACGTCTCGATCGAATGCCGCGTCAATGACCGCGGGCCCTTCATCAAGGGTCGGATCATCGACGTCTCCACCAGCGCGGCGCGGGCGCTCGGCATGATCAGCGCGGGTGTCGTCGAGGTCAGGATCGAGCCGGTGGTCGAGGCGCCGGTCGCACCGAAGATCGAACGTACCACGGCTCCTGCCGGCGTTCTTTAGCCACCCGTTAACCGGTTTTCCTAACCCCACCTTTGGTGGTGCTCGAGTAAGACGGGGCGCCAGTGGGGGCAGGTAATGCCGAGTAGCTCTTCGAACGGCGCCGGGAACGTGCGTCGACTGCTATCGAGAACAGGAGCGCTGATCCGCGGACGGATGGGCGCCATCCAATGGCTGATTCTGTGCGGCGCCGCCCTGGTGCTGGCGATCGCGCTCGGGACGGCATATTTGGCGATGCAGTACCGCGAGCGCGCCATCAAGACCGCCGAGCGAGACCTCACCAACACGGCGCTGCTGCTGTCGCGCCATTTCGATCAGCAACTGTCCGATCTGCAGCACGTCCACGAAGATGTCATCACCCTCGTGCGGGCCGGCGGCATCGACAGCGCCGAATCCTTCGAAAGGCAGATGTCGATGCTTTCCACGCACGAGATGCTGCGTGCGCGGCTTGCCGCGCTGCCCTATGTCGGCGCGCTCAACATATTCAACAAGGATGGCTGGCTGATCAACACCTCGGAGATGTGGCCGGTACAGGACGTCAACATCCGCGACCGGCGCTACTTCCGTGAATTCACCTCGGGCCAGCCGACCCCGGAGGTCATCGTCGAGCCTGCCGTGAGCAAGGTCACGAAGGTGTGGACGACGGTATTCGCCCGCAAGATCGTCGATCGCAACGGCAAGATCATCGGCTTCGCCACCCGCGGCGTGGAGCCCACGCATTTCGAGAACTTCGTCGCCTCGCTCGCGCTCAATGCCGATACCACGATTTCGATGGTTCATCACGACGGCACCGTGATCGCGCGCTATCCGCTCGCGCCGGACCTGATCGGCACCAACATCGCGGACAACCGCTCGTTCCAGGGCGCGATGGCGGCCGGAGGCAACGCGTCCGGCCGGTTCGTCAGCCAGGTCTCGGATGACGTGCGGATCGGCGGATCGCGCACGCTCAATCATTTTCCGATCGTCATCATCGCCGCCACCAGCGCCTCCGCCGCGCTCGCCGACTGGCGGTCGCAGACGCGGCTGCAGTTCTTTGCGGCCGTGCTGGCCGTGATCGTGGTCATCGTCACCATTTCGCTGATCGTGCGACAGTTGCAGCGCCAGCACCAGGCGGCGCAAAAGCTGCTGGAGGAGAAGAGTCAGCATCTCGACAGCGCCATCAATAACATGACGCAGGGCCTGCTGCTGTTCGATGCGCAGGGCCGGCTGGTGATCTGCAACGAGCGATATCTCGAGATGTTCTCGCTGTCGCCCGAGATCGTCAAGCCGGGCTGCCACCTGCACGACCTGATACAATATCGAAAGACCCTCGGCTCGTTCGTCGGCGACGTCGAGGACTACTGCCGGAAGTTTCTCGATCCCGAGGGCGATGAAACGCGCGACGCGGTCATCTCGATACCGGACGGCCGCCTGATCCACCTGATATACAAGCGCTCGCCCGACGGCGGCTGGGCCACCACGCTGGAAGACATCACCGAGCGCCGCCGTGTCGAGGCGCGGATCGAGCATCTGGCGCACTACGACGCGCTCACCGGTTTGCCCAACCGCGCGTTGTTCCAGCGGCATGCGGAAGAGCTGTTGATGCACACCTCGAGCATCGATTTTGCGATCCTCTATATCGACATCGACGAATTCAAGCGCATCAACGACTCGCTCGGCCACCTGATCGGCGACGAGTTCCTGCGCGGGGTTTCCGCGCGCCTCGTGGAGTCCGTCGGTTCGGAGGATTTCGTGGCGCGGCTCGGTGGCGACGAGTTCGCCATCGTGCAGCACAACGTCTACTCGGAAGAGGACGTCAACAAGCTGATCGAGCGCATCTATGCCGCGCTGCGCACGCCGTTCGACTGCCGCGGCCATAGCCTGACGGCGGACGCCTCGATCGGCGTCGCGCTGGCTCCGCGGCACGGCCGCGACCTGCACGGTCTCCTGAAGAGCGCGGATCTGGCCATGTACGCAGCCAAGGCCGCGGGCCGCCGCACGCATCGCTTCTTCGCGCCGTCAATGGAGGCAGAAGCCAACCGCCGCCGCGCGATGGAAATCGACCTGCGCGCCGCCATCGCCGAAGGCGCCTTCGAGCTTCACTATCAGCCGCTGGTCGATCTCGGCACCAACGCGGTGACCGGCTGCGAGGCGCTGCTGCGCTGGCGTCATCCGCGCCGCGGCATGGTCCCGCCCGCCGACTTCATTCCGATTGCGGAAGAGACCGGCCTGATCGAGCAGATCGGCGATTGGGTGCTGCGCACCGCCTGTGCCGAGGCCGCCACCTGGCCGGACAATGTGGGCATCGCGGTCAACGTCTCGCCGGTTCAGTTCCGCTCGCAGACCCTCTCGCTCAAGGTTGCCGCCGCGCTGGCCGAGACCGGGCTCGACCCGCGCCGGCTCGAGCTCGAAATCACCGAGGCGGTGCTGATCGCCGACGACGATGCGGCATTGGTCGCGCTCAATCAATTGCGCGAACTCGGCGTGCGCATTGCGCTCGACGATTTCGGCACCGGCTACTCGTCGCTGAGCTATCTGCAGCGGTTCCCCTTCGACAAGATCAAGATCGACCGCGCCTTTGTCAATCAGATCGACCGCGGCACCTCGATCATCAAGGCGGTGGTCTCGATCGCAGCCGACCGCTGCATGGTGACGACCGCCGAAGGCGTCGAGACGGAAGAACAGCGCGTCGCCGTGCATGCGCTCGGCTGCACGCAGATGCAGGGCTATTTGTTCAGCCCGCCGCGCCAGGCCAAGGAAGTCCGCGCCATGATGGCCGCGCGCGCGACGGTCGAAACCGCCGCGTAAGCTTCCCGATCTGGCGCGTCTTTCTCGCGCGAGCCGTATCCACTCCGCCCGCGAACGCTCTATTTGCCCTTGCTGCCGCAGTTATAGGCCTTGCGGAAGCCGGCGGCCTGGGCATCGTCCTCCGAGCAGAACCAGCGTTCCGAATTGTTCAGGCCGGGGTAGGAGCGGCAGCCCTGCAGATGGTAGATGCCGACATTGCCGGTGACGCGGGCGCGCACGGCGAATTTGCCCTTGATGGTGCAGCCCGGCGGCATCACGGGATCGGCAGAGAACAGCACGCTGCGGATCTGCTCGTCGCGGTCGGCACGGCAGGCGCCGCCCATCAGGGCGGCGTCCTTTTTCCACAGGCGGAAATCCGCGGGCGTGGCGAAGCAGCCTCTCCAGAGGCCGCGCTTGTCGTCTTTCGCGACCATCTCGTCGGGCTTGAGCTTTCCCTTGGCGTCGGCAAGCGCAAAGCCCTTCTGCACCAGAAGCTGGCTCAGATTGTTGCTCTCGCCGTCGACAATGCACAGGCCAACGCGGCGCTTCCTGCTGGCCGGATCGGGCCCGAGATCGCCGCAGCGGACCTGCTTGCCGCCGATCAGCGCGATGAGCTGGTCGCGCGCCTCGACGCCGCAGGCCCAGCTGTCGGCGTGCTCGTCGATGCACATCTGGTCGACCGGCGGCGCGTCGATGCCGTCGAGGCGGAAGGTGACATTGGCGACCTGCAACGTGGCGCCGTCCTTCACCGTCGCCGTCGCGGCCGGCGCTTGCGATGCCGTCGCAAGAATCAGAAGGGCGAAGACGAGGAGGGACGTCCAAGGCCGCATGACAGCACCATTTCTTTCATGTGAAGATTTCAGCACGGCCGTTCGCGCGAGTTCGAAAGCCGCTGCAATCGTTCATGCCTGCATTTTTTGACATGTATCCGGGAACTTCGTTCTCGTTCGGAGAACTACGGAGGAACCATCGCGAAAATCCCTTAGCATCTGAGCAGGGCGCGGGAGAATTTTCCTGAACCCGGTTGACTGTTTCTGAACAAAAGAAGAACATCTTCGCCTGCCATTCAAGCCGGAAATTCTCATGCCCCTCCATCGACAGTCCGATCACTCCGACCATGCCGGCCTTGAGGCGGCGGTGGAGCAGGCAATCACAGCCTGCGGCGGAGACCTGCGGGCAACTATCCGCGCGCTGATCGTGGCCAATAATTATCTGGAGGAGGAGGTTACCGAACTGATGAAGGCGGTCTCGCACGCCTATGCGCGGGGGCGATTCCAGACCTATTCGGGCTGAGCAGGGACGCATTCGCCCCTCGCCAAGCGCCACTAATACCGTTGCCTCGGCTTGGTTTTGCTGTACCACAAGGGCGAGGAAACCCGCCGAAAAGCTCAAGCCCGCAAGAACATGTTCAAGAAAATCCTGATCGCAAACCGCGGCGAGATCGCCTGCCGGGTCATCAAGACCGCCCGCCGCATGGGAATCGCAACGGTGGCCGTCTACTCCGAAGCCGACCGCGATGCGCTGCACGTAGAGATGGCGGATGAGGCGGTCTTTATCGGCCCGCCCGCGGCGGCCGAGAGCTATCTCGTCATCGACAAGATCGTCGAAGCCTGCCGCAAGACCGGCGCGGAAGCGGTGCATCCCGGCTACGGTTTCCTGTCTGAGCGCGAGGCGTTCCCGCGCGCGCTGGAGCAGGCGGGCATCGTCTTCATCGGCCCCAATCCGGGCGCGATCGCGGCGATGGGCGACAAGATCGAATCCAAGAAGGCGGCGGCCGCCGCCAGGGTTTCGACCGTGCCGGGCCATCTCGGCGTCATCGAGGACGACAAGCATGCGGTGACGATCGCCGACGAGATCGGCTATCCCGTGATGATCAAGGCGTCCGCCGGCGGCGGTGGCAAGGGCATGCGCATTGCGCATTCGAAGAGCGAGGTCGCCGAAGGCTTCAATCTCGCCAAGGCCGAAGCGAAATCGTCGTTCGGCGACGACCGCGTCTTCATCGAGAAATTCATCGTCGATCCCCGCCACATCGAAATCCAGGTGCTGGGGGACAAGCATGGCAATGTCATTTATCTGGGCGAGCGCGAATGCTCGATCCAGCGCCGCAACCAGAAGGTCATCGAGGAGGCGCCGTCGCCGCTGCTGGACGAGAGCACGCGGCGCAAGATGGGCGAACAGGCGGTCGCGCTGGCCAGGGCCGTGAATTACGACTCTGCCGGCACGGTGGAATTCGTCGCAGGCCAGGACAAGAGCTTCTACTTCCTGGAGATGAACACCCGCCTGCAGGTCGAGCATCCCGTCACCGAACTCGTCACCGGCATCGATCTGGTCGAGCAGATGATCCGCGTCGCCGCCGGCGAGAAGCTGGCGCTGTCGCAAAAGGACGTCGCGTTGAAGGGATGGGCGGTGGAATCCCGCGTCTATGCCGAGGACCCGTTCCGCAACTTCCTGCCCTCGATCGGACGGCTGGTGAAATACCGCCCGCCGGCCGAAGCCAGCCATGACGGCATCACCGTGCGCAACGACACCGGCGTGCAGGAGGGCGGCGAGATCTCGATCCATTACGATCCGATGATCGCAAAACTCGTCACCCACGCGCCGTCACGGGCGGCGGCGATCGAGGCGCAGTCGAACGCGCTCGATGCCTTCTATGTCGACGGCATCCGCCACAACATTCCGTTCCTCTCGGCGCTGATGGCGCATCCGCGCTGGCGCGAGGGACGGCTGTCGACCGGCTTCATCGCGGAGGAATTTCCCAAGGGCTTTTCGGCGCGTGCGCCGGAAGGCGAGGTCGGGCGCCGGCTGGCGGCGGTCGCCGCCGCCGTCGACCATGTGCTCGGCGAGCGCAAGCGGCAGATTTCCGGCCAGCTGAACGGCCGCCTCGTGCAGCGCGAGCGCCGCCGCGCGGTCTGGCTCGACCGCGACGAAATCGGCCTCGACGTCGCGCGCGAGGGCGAAGCCATTCTGGTGCATTTCATCGGCGCCGACGGCAAGCTCGCCAGCCCGCATCGGCTGCAGTCCCTGTGGAAGCCGGGCGACGCGGTCTGGCAGGGCAATATCAACGGCGCGCCGGCCGCCGTGCAGGTGCGCTTCATCCCGAACGGCTTCCGTCTGGCGCATCGCGGCTACGAGGTCTCCGCCTATGTCTTCACCGAAAGCGAGGCGATTGCGGCGCGGCTGATGCCGGTCGTCACCGCCGCCGATACCGGCAAGAAGTTGTTGTGCCCGATGCCGGGCCTCGTGGTGTCGATCGCCGTCGCCGAGGGGCAGGAGGTCAAGGCCGGCGAGACCCTGGCCGTGGTCGAGGCCATGAAGATGCAGAACGTGCTGCGCGCCGAGCGCGACGGCACCGTGAAGAAGATTCACGCCGCCCCCGGCGCCACGCTTGCCGTCGACGCGCTGATCCTGGAGTTTGCCTAGACCCTCACCGTGAGCAGCGCGCCATGAGCGCGCTGCTCAGGACGAGGAACCGACAGAGCTAACAGCATGGTCTTCCGTGAACGCCGAGACAAGCTGCGCGCGATCCTGAAGGGGAGCGCATGCATCCGTCCGGGCTCGGTCTATGACGCGACCTCGATCCGCATCGCGCAGGATCTCGGCTTCGAGCTCGGCATGTTCGGCGGGTCGGTCGCCTCGCTCGCCGTGCTCGGCGATCCCGATATCACCCTGATCACGCTTACCGAACTTTGCGAGCAGATGCGGCGGATGTCGCGCGCCGCCGAACTTCCCGTGCTCGTCGATGCCGATCACGGCTATGGCAATGCGCTGAACGTCCGCCGCACGGTGCAGGAGCTGGAAGCCGCGGGTGCCGCCGGCCTCACCATCGAGGACACGCTGCTGCCGCAGGCTTTCGGGCAGGCCAGCACGCAAGTGATTTCGCTGGAGGAGGGCGTCGGCAAGATGAAGGGCGCGCTCGACGGCCGCGGCGATGCTTCACTCGTGGTCATGGGGCGCACCGGCGCTGCGTCCGTTACGTCCCTCGACGATACGATCGCGCGGGCGAAGGCCTATGAGGCGACCGGCGTCGATGCGCTGTTCTTCACCGGCATCAAGTCGCGCGGCGAACTCGAAACCATCTCCGCCGCGACGAAGCTGCCGATCGTGCTCGGCGGCGCGCCGGAGGAAATGAACGACACCGCCTGGCTCGCCGCCCAACGCGTCAGGATCGCGCTGCAGGGCCACGCGCCCTTTGCCGCGGCGACGCAGGCGGTCTACGATACGCTCAAGGCGCTCCGCGAAGGCATGCCGCCCAAGGATCTGAAAGGGCTGGCATCCCCCGATCTTACCGTGCGCGTGACGCGCGAGGCCGCGATGAAATCACGCGCGAACGAATGGCTGGGATTGAAGAAGTGAAGCCAGCGATCCAGCAGGTGACGATCCGCGGCCGGGTGCAGGGCGTCGGCTACCGCGCCTGGGTCGAGCAGCAAGCGCGGACCTCCAAGCTCGAGGGATGGGTGCGCAACCGCCGCGACGGCAGCGTCGAAGCATTGTTTGCCGGGCCGGCCACCGTCGTCGCCGATATGGTCGCGTTGTGCCGCCATGGCCCGCCATCGGCGCGGGTCGACAATGTCACGCGTGAAACCGGCACCGACGAGCAGCTCACGCTGCGCAATGAAGGCGAGCGCTTTTCCGTGCTGCCGACGATCTAGGGGAGGCGAGGATGGAGCCATCGACTTCGAAACGCGACAGCCGGCCGATCCACCACTCGCCGGTGTTCTGGATCGGCATCGTGATGTGCCTGGCGGCCATTGCGATCTATCTGTGGTCCGACGACCTGTCGCGGACGCTGCTGTGGTCGCGGTCGGGCTAAGGCCTAGAAGAACGGGCCGAGGTCGAAACCCCGGGCCAGCAGCAGCGACCCCAGAAGGCCGGCTCCGGAAAATATCGCGATCTGCTTGAGGCTTTCGGCATCCTTGGTGGTGGCGAACGCACGTGACAGAACCTGCGCAATGGCGGTCATCAGCGGCCTCCCGATTCCAGCCCTGACAGAGGGGCTGATGATGAGTATCGGGAACCGCGACCCGGTCGTGTGACGGGGCTCACTTCTCACAAGAAGGTGACGGCGGCCATGGGGACCGGCGGCGGCGCGCCTGCTGCGCCTTTGGCGGGGAGCTTTGCTCGGCGGCCAGCGTGCGACCGAACGAGGCGCCGGCCAGCGGTTTGGTTCACCGCGGCAGCCTGGCGATCGCCTGGCTGAGCTCGTGGATTTCATAGGGCTTGCGCAGGATCGGGAAGTCGCCGCGGACATTGATCGCGGCGTCGCTGTAGCCGGTGGCGAGCAGGATCGGCAGGCCGGGGCGGATCTCGCGCAGCCGGTGCGCCAGCGCAAGGCCGTCCATCTTGCCGGGCATCACGATGTCGGAGAACACGAAGTCGATCCCGTCGTGCTCGAGCACGCGCAGGGCGGACTCCGCGTCCGCCACGCGCTGCACGGTGTAGCCGAGCTGCTCCAGCAGGCTCACGCTGACCGAGGCGACATCCGGGTTGTCCTCGACGAGCAGCACCGTGCCGCTGCTGCCGTCGCGCCCGGCGGGCCTGGCATCTTCGAGCTGCGTCGCGCAGCTTTCACGCGGCAGCAGGATGATGACTTCGGTACCCTTGCCGAGCTCGCTTCGCACCTTCACCGTGCCGCCGGCCTGATGGGCGAAGCCGTGCACCTGCGACAGGCCAAGCCCGGTGCCCTTGCCGACCGGCTTGGTGGTGAAGAACGGATCGAAGATCTTGTCGAGCACGTCGGGCGGGATGCCGGTGCCGGTATCCCTCACCGAAACCGCGATGTAGTCGGGTCCGCCGGCTTCCTCATCGCCCGTGTGTGCGCGTGCCGAGACGGTGACGATCCCGCCGCCCGGCATGGCGTCGCGGGCATTGATCACGAGATTGACCAGCGCGGTCTCGAACTCGGCGACATCGACATTGACGGGAAGCCCCCTGTCCGGCATCTCGAACGCTAGCATCACCGCGCCGCCGACGCCGGTGTTGAGCACGTCACGTATCGCATTGACGCGCTCGGCGATGTCGATGGTCTGGGGATTGACGCTCTGGCGGCGTGCAAAGGTGAGGAGCTGGCTGGTCAGCGCGGCGCCCCGCTTGGTCGCGGTCTCGATCGCCGATACCGCGCGCTGCATCCTGGGGTCGTCCGCGGCGCTCTTCTTGAGAATGTGCAAGCTGCCGCTGATGACCATCAGCAGGTTGTTGAAATCGTGCGCGACGCCGCCGGTCAATTGTCCGAGCGCGTCGAGCTTCTGCGACTCGGCGAGCTGCTTCTGCATCTGTTCGAGCTTGAGTTGGGCGTCACGGCGCTCGGTGATGTCGCGGGTGATTTTTGCGAAGCCGACCAGCTTGCCGTCTTCGTAGATGGGGTCGATCACCACGCTGGCCCAGAAGAAGGTGCCATCCTTGCGCACCCGCCAGCCGTCCTCCTCGTAGCGGCCCTTCTCGCGCGCGATCTGCAGGGCGCGCTGCGGCTTCCCGCTGGCGCGGTCGGCCTCGGTGTAAAAGCGCGAGAAGTGTTCGCCGACGATTTCCTCGGGGGTGTAGCCCTTGATGCGCTGGCCGCCGACGTTCCAACTGGTGATCATGCCGGTCGGATCGAGCATATACAGCGCATAGTCGGTCACACCGCCCAGCAGCAGGCGGAAATTGCGTTCGCTTTCAAAGAGATCGCGCTGTCTTCGCTTGTCGTTTCCGAACATCCAGGGCCCCGCTCAACCCGCTTAAACGCGCGGCATGGGTATTTTGTTCCACCGAGCAGGAACAGCCAATACCGGGGGGGAGAAGGCGGCGCATCTGGCTGCCGTGTTCCAGTGCATGGCGGAACTGCTCGGTCCGCTGCAGCGCTACCTCGCCGGCAAGCCCGACGTCGCCCCCCAGCGCCGCCGCCTGGAGGTCAGCCAGGTGTCGTTTCCTGCGAGCGCGCTTCCACCGGGCCGAACACTTCCTCGAACGCCTGGCGCAGCGCGATGTCGACATCGGCCATCGTGACGGGATGGCCGAGGTCGACCAGCGACGTCACGCCATACCTGGTGTCGGCGACGCCGCACGGCACGATCGCGGAGAAGTGCGACAGCTCAGGCTCGACATTGATGGCGATGCCGTGGAAAGAGACCCAGCGGCGCAGCCGCACGCCGATCGCGGCGATCTTGTCCTCATGGCCTTCGCCCTTGTCGGGACGTTTCACCCAGACGCCGACGCGGTCCTCGCGCCGCTCGCCGCGCACGTTGAAGCGCGCCAGCGTGCGGATGATCCATTCCTCCAGTCCCGCCACATAGGCGCGCACGTCGGGTCGGCGCCGCTTGAGGTCGAGCATCACATAGGCCACGCGCTGGCCCGGACCGTGATAGGTGAGCTGGCCGCCGCGGCCGGTCGTGAACAGCGGAAAGCGGGGATCGAGCAGGTCGTCGCTCCGGCCGCTGGTGCCGGAGGTGTAGAGCGGGGGATGCTCCAGCAGCCAGACCATCTCGCTGGCCTCGCCCGCGGCAATCCGGGCAGCGCGCGCTTCCATGGCGGCCACCGCATCCGGATAGGGCACCGCAGAATCGGAGATCCGCCATTCGACGGCCGGGTCTCCGGCGGCAGCCGAAAACGTCGTCAAATCGAGGCTTTGGCGGTCATTAACCATTGGCTAACCATAACGTGGTCAGGTTCCCTGTAGCGGCGGAATTCCGCGCAATCTAGTCACGGGCTGGCGGTCTAGCAGTGTCAACTCTCGATAAAGTCACCGTCGATCTGATGGTGGTGCTGGGCACCAGCACAATGCCCATTCACCAGGTGATGCGGCTTTCCCGCGGCGCCATCATCGAACTCGACGCCACCGAGGCCGACGAGGTGAAGATCCTCGCCAACAACATGCCGGTTGCCAGCGGCGTGGTGCTGGTCGACCGCAACCGCATCGCGGTGGAGGTCAAGCAGATGCTGCCGCGTTCGCCGGACAGCCGGTGAGGCAAGCTTCGTGCTTTGCCGCGTCCTTCTCCGCCGATCCTGTGCGGCTCCTCTTTGTGCCGCGCGGCCCGATGGGGCGGGATCACGGGGCTGGCGCCGATCTCGGGCAAATCTCCACTGAATCGAGGCCGTTGCAGGCCTTGTACCCCCAATCCTGATTTGTTACATCCGCGCCGTTGATTTGGCCGGATCGCCATGCGGAAGGCCGATCTCCCAAGCGCTCGTGGCGGAATTGGTAGACGCGCTGCCTTGAGGTGGCAGTGAGTAAAATCGTGGGGGTTCGAGTCCCTCCGAGCGCACCATAAGCCCACGTTTGGTGTTGATTTCCCTAAGCTTTTTCGAATATTACCCGGGACGTTACCGCTCCGTTCCCCCCGGCGTTTTAACGTCGTCTGCTCCCGGCACTTCCGTCAAATCATCCGGTGACTGGCTCGGATCGAACGCCACGATCTTCTCCATGCCGCTGATGCCGAGCCTCTCGCGGTTCGCCTGCGCGATGCGATGCGCGGGCATGCTGGGATCCGTCCAGCCAAACATCGCCATGGTCTGGCTCTCCGTGCAGTCGGCGCAAGCTGCGACGTCAGCGCGTGCCTTGCGCACGCCATGGCGTCGCCAAACTGATGCAGGGTTGGCGCCGACCCGCACCGGACCTCAAACAAAGCGGGGGAGCCTCGTTGGGGCGGTTCACTCATGTTGAGCCACATCAACACGCCTCTCATCACAAATGAAAATAATAGCTAACTCCTTTGAGGGTTCGCCGTGAGCCGCCGGACAATACTCCCGCTCATCGCTCTGGTTGCAGCAGTCGCCGCGAGCGGCGCCAGTTCTCTTCTCCGCGGAGCGGGCTGACTAAAGCGTCAGTTGTCATTGCACGGAGCGCATCAGCTTGACCAGTCGCATCACTATTATCCAAGGGCATCCAGACCCAGCGGGCCGTCGCCTGTTGCACTCAATGGCCGACTCGTATGCCGACGGCGCGACGGCAGCGGGGCACGAGGTGCGTCGCATAGAGGTGGCCAAACTTGATTTCCCCCTGCTGCGCACCCAGGAAGCCTTTGAGACCGGTGCGTTGCCGCCCACCCTTCAGCAGGCTCAGGAGGATATGCGTTGGGCGGGGCACTGGGTCTTTCTGTTTCCACTGTGGCATGGAACCATGCCGGCCTTGTTCAAGGGTTTTCTCGAACAGATATTCCGGCCCGGTTTCGCGATGGAATACCGGAAGGAAGGCTTCCCGAAGGGGCTGCTCGCCGGGCGCTCTGCTCGCATCATCGTCACCATGGGGATGCCGGTACTTTTGTATCGCTGGTATTTTGGCGCGTATGGTGTGCGCGGTTTCGAGCGCAGCATGTTGAGCTTCGCCGGAGTGAAGCCAATTCGCGAGAGCTTCTTTGGCCTTACGTTTGCCGATGAAAAGAGACGTGCTCGCTGGATCGAGGGCATCCGCCAGCACGGCAGCCGGGGCGACTGATTGCGCAAATCACAGGCGCTGAGCGGTGAGTTGGAGTACGTCCTCGCGCCGCTCGCCACTCGGAAATCCGTCGCTCGTGAAAGCGAGACGAGCACAGTGACGTTCGTGTAGGTGCGGAAGCAAACCATGTCGTTTGAGCGGGTCCTGCGATGGACCCTGATTGTGATTGCAGTCGCCGGATTGACGGCAGGCATCTTGGCGCGAGCCGCTGGCCGGCCGGACCTGGCCGATCTCGCATGGGAGATCGGCACGGTGCCCGTGATTGGAGGACTGGCGGTCTCGATCGTTAGGGACCTTCTGAGCGGCCGCCTCGGAGTGGACGCAATTGCGCTGCTGTCGATGAGCGCGGCGCTGGCGCTCGGCCAACCGTTGGCCGGGGCCGTGGTTGCGCTGATGTATTCCGGCGGCAATATACTGGAGGACATCACCATCGCTCGAGCTGAACGTGACCTGCGATCGCTGGTCGATCGGGTGCCGCGGCAGGCAAATCGCAAGACTGGCGAGCGGATAGAAGAGATTCCGATCGAGGCAGTGTCAGTCGGCGAACAGCTTCTGGTGAGGGCAGGCGAGATCGTGCCGGTCGACGGTATCGTTGGCTCGGCGTCGGCCACCATCGACGAGTCCGCGGTGACCGGCGAGCCTATCCCGGTCGAGAAGACACGCGGCAGCGCAGTTTGCTCCGGCTCGTTGAATGCCGGTGAGACCTTCGAGTTGACCGTGACCGCGCCGGCCGGCGAGAGCACCTACGCCGGCATCGTGCGGATGGTGACGGCGGCGCAAACAGCGAAGGCTCCCTTCGTGCGGCTGGCCGATCGCTTTGCGCTGATCCTTCTGCCCGTGACGCTCGCCGTCGCCTTCGTGGCGTGGCGGATCTCCGGTGATCTGACCCGGAGCCTGGCTGTGCTGGTGGCGGCGACGCCTTGTCCCCTGATTCTGGCGGCGCCAGTCGCATTTATCGCGGGCGTTGCGCAGGCGGCCCGCCGCGGCATCTTGGCCAAAGGCGGAGGAGCTCTGGAGGCGTTGGCTCGGGCCCATACCGTACTGTTCGACAAGACCGGCACGCTGACGGTGGGAGGAGCGCGGCTGCTCTCGGTTGAGGTCGCTCCGGGAGAGGACCCGGATGAGGTCCTCGCGCTGGGGGCCTCTCTTGAGCAAGCCTCGCATCACGTGCTTGCGAAGGCAGTCGTCGCTGCCGCCATCGATCGCGGCCTCAAGCTGAAACCGCCGGAACATGTCAAGGAGGCGATGGGTTCTGGCCTGAGCGGCCTGATCGATGGCCGCCAGGTCGCCGCCGGTTCGAGGGAGATGATTCTGTCCCGTGCCGAGTTGTCGCCGTGGGAACTGCGGGCGATCCGGCGAGCCTCATGGCGCTCGGCGCTGATCGTGTTCATCGCCGTGGAAGGCCGGCCTATCGGCGCCTTGCTGCTGGCCGACGAGTTGCGCGCCGATACGCCGCGCGCGATCCGGCTGCTGCGCAATGCCGGCATCGCCCGAATGGTGATGGTCACAGGCGATCGCGCCGCAGCGGCGCAGGCGATCGGCGCGGCGCTCGACCTCGACGCCGTGCTGGCCGACCGCGTCCCTTCGGACAAGGTCGAGGCCGTGCGCACCGAACAGCGGCAGCATCCCACCATCATGGTCGGCGACGGCATCAATGACGCTCCGGCACTGGCCGTGGCCGATATCGGAGTTGCGCTGGGCGCGCGCGGCGCCAGCGCCTCGTCCGAAGCGGCCGATGTGGTAATCCTGACCGATCGTCTTGATCGCGTCGGCGAAGCGATCATAATTGCGCAGCGGGCGCGGCGTATTGCCCTTCAAAGCATCATTGCTGGCATGGGACTGTCGTTAGCCGCCATGGTGGCTGCCATGCTCGGTTGGCTCGATCCCGTGCCGGCGGCGATCGTGCAGGAGGTGATCGACGTCGCGGTCATCCTGAACTCGCTGCGGGCGCTTACGCCGGCCCTGGTCAGGAGCGGATCGCGCCTCACGGCGGAGCAGGGACTGACATTGCATCACGATCATCAGGCCCTTTTCAAGGACCTCGACCGCTTGCGCAATATCGTCGATGCGCTGGACGACGTGATGCCGGAATCCGCCGCGGGGTTGATCGGGGAAGCCCACAGCCTCGTCCAAAGTAGCGTCGTGATGCATGAGCGCGAGGATGAAGACCGCGTCTATCCGAAGCTTGCGGAGGTGCTGCGCGACCGCCACGGCCTTTCCGCGATGAGCCGTGCCCATCGGGAGATCCTGCACCTTGCCCGGCTGCTCGCCCGGATCGTGGAGGATCTGCCTCTGGAGAAGGTCGACCGTTATCTCATACGAGACGCCCAGCGCGTGATCGAAGCGATCGAAACGCTGGTTCGCATGCATACGGCCCAGGAGGAGGATATCTACGAAGCGGTGGCGGCATAGGCGGCGGCAGCTCGGGCTTTTTCGTTGTGGAACGGTAGCCGCGGCGGTCCAAGCCGCGTTGGAGGCGCGGAAGCACTCGCCCCTGGTGGCAGGGAGCCTGCCCGCGGACATGCTGGCGGGCCGCCCCGGAGCAGGCATTCTTTTCCGGCTGACCCGCGCGAAATTGCTTCGCCCATGTTAAGTTGTTCACACGTCGGCGCCACAACTATTGATTATGTTTTGAATCCTGTTGAAAATGACATGCAATTGGGAGGCAAACGCCATGGGATTCGAAACGATCTCCGGCACAAATCTCCAGTATGGATTGATCAGCTTCGATGCCGACGGCGCGGAGGTAACGGAGCCGGGCGGCCTGATGAGCCAGCGCCTGATCGAAAAGGCGAAGGCAGACAAGGTCACCAACGTCTTCTTCTTCTGCCACGGCTGGAAGGGCGACATGCCCGCCGCAAAGGAGCAATATGCGCTCTGGATCAAGGCTTTCGCCAATTCGCCCGATAGCGCCGACGCCGCCACGCATTTCCCGAACTTCCGCCCGCTCTATATCGGCTTGCATTGGCCGAGCCTGCCGTTCGGCGACGAGGAGGTGAGCACTTCCTCCTTCGCCGGTGGTGCGGTGCCGGGCGCCGAGGCGTTGCTGGCGCGATATCTGGAGCGGCTGGGCGACCGCCCCGAAATCCGCAAGCCGCTCCAGATCATCATCGACGAAGCCCGGCGCAATTCGGCCCCCGACGAACTGCCGGACCATATCAGGAAGGCCTATCTCGACCTCAACGACGCGCTCGGGCTGAAGAGCGAAGGCCTGGATGCGCCGCCGGACGCCGACCGCGAAGCGTTCGATCCGGAGGATGCCTTTGATGCCGGCAACGAGCGGGCAGCGTTCGGCGGCATCAATCTCGGTGGTTTGCTTGGCCCGCTGCGCCAGCTCTCCTACTGGACCATGAAGAAGCGGGCGCGGACGATCGGCGAAGGCGGCATGCACGATTTTCTGAAGAAGCTGCAGACCGCCACGGCCGACGGGCCCGCCAGGATACACCTGATGGGCCACAGCTTTGGCACCATCGTCATCTCGGGGATGCTCGGCGGTCCCAATGCCGGCGGCACGCTGCCGCGGCCGGTCGATTCGGTCGCGCTGGTGCAAGGCGCGGTCTCGCTGTGGTGCTATTCGGGAGCGATCCCCATCGGTGGCGCGGGGGCGGGATATTTCAGCCGCATCCTGGCCGACCACAAGGTGAGCGGGCCGATCGTCACCACGCAATCGACGCACGACGACGCCGTGGGCGTGCTTTATCCGCTGGCCTCGCGCATCAACGGCTCACCGGAATTCGCCAACTCGTTCCCGAAATACTGCGCGATCGGTGCGTTCGGTTTGCAGGGCATTCCGGATGCGTCGCGCAGCGAGCTGAAGATGCTGGCGCAGTCCGGAAACTACACGCTGAAACGCGGCAACATCTACAACGTGGATGGCTCGCAGTTCATCGCGAAGATGGATGGCGTGAGCGGGGCGCACAGCGACATCGCCGGACCGGAAGTGGCCCACCTGATCTGGGCCGCGGCTTTTGCATCGGTCTAGATGGGACTGCCGATGGACCAGACTGGCGAGGACGCACCGGTCCCGTTCGGCGTGAACGCCGACACCGGCCAGCCGCTGAACCGGCTGACCGACGAGATCATCCGCGACCTGCTCGGCCAGAAAGCCGAGGCGACACCCGAAACGGATGCGCTCTCGAACCGGGGCAATCCCGCGAACATCTCCTTTGCCACCGAGGGCGGTGTCGATCCGAGCGATCTGGCGCAGGCCGGCTGGGGCATCATCTACGCCCCCGGCGTCAGCCAGGCGATCAAGGATGCGCTCGCACCGCTGATCGAGCATCGCAAGTCGCAAGCGCAGCCATGCAAAATCTTCGACGGTTCCGACGGCTACCGTCCCAGTGACAGCGCAAATGACTGGCTCAAGCGGCGCAACGTGCGGATGGACGTCGTCGATCCCGAAAACGGCGTGCCGTTCTATCTGCTGCTGGTCGGCTCGCCCGACGAATTGCCGTTCGAGTTCCAGTATTCGCTCGATCTCTATTGGGCGGCGGGGCGGCTGTGGTTCGAAACCCCCGATGAATTTCGCCGCTATGCAGAGAGCGTGGTTCGCTACGAGACAGCGGCGAGCGTGCCGACTTCGCGCCAGGGCGCCATTTTTGCCACCGAACACGACTTTGATGACGCCACCCAATTGTTCATGCGCCAGGTCGCCAAACCGCTGGCCGAGGGCGAAAACGGCGGCATGAGCGTCTGGAAGCGGCAGAATTTCGCCCTGCAGACGCTGCTGGGGACGCGGGCGACAAAGGCCGCGCTCATCGATGTGCTGCGCGGCCAGACCCGGCCGACGCCGGCCTTGCTGGTCAGCGGCAGCCATGGCGTGCAATTCGCGCAAGGCGATGCGCGCCAGCTCGCCGCGCAAGGTGCGATCGTGTGCCAGGACTGGGTTCGCTCCGGCCCCATGAAGGCGGACGACTGGCTTGCGGCCGCGGACATTCCCGACGACGCCAGGCTTCAGGGGATGATGCATTTCCTGTTTGCCTGCTACGGCGGCGGCTGCACCCGGTTCGACGACTTCGACCGCCTCAACAAGGCGCCAAGGCAAATCGCGGACAAGCCTTTCCTGGCGCGGCTGCCGCAGCGGCTGCTTGGGCATCCGAACGGCGGCGCGCTCGCCGTGCTCGCCCATGTCGAGCGGGCCTGGGCCTATTCGTTCCAGGGCCAGCGCGGCGGCTCGCAAGTCCAGGGTTTTCGCGACGTGATCGGCCGCCTGTTGAGCGGTCAGCGCATCGGGCAGGCCACCGACATGTTCAACCTGCGCTGGGCTGCCATCGCCACCGACCTCAGCGACCTGCAGGCCGATGCCGCCAGGGGCGTGGACGTGCCGCTGCGCAAGCTCGGCAATCTCTGGGTCGCGCGCGACGATGCCCGCAATTTCATCGTGCTCGGCGATCCGGCCGTTCGGCTGCGGGTCAAGGACATGCCGCTGGCCTGACGCGCAACGACGCCGGCGGCGCGACCCGCGCCGTCACCTCTGCCGCAATCGCATCCGCTGTCGGACAGCCGGCTCGCCGCCTTTACTCCCCGTCGTCGAACACGGCGGAGAATGCGACCCGCGAAAAACCCTTCGGCGTCTCTTCGCCATCCCCGGCAACGCGTGGACGCGCCTTGGTGGGGTGCGCGGTGGCCAGCGTGGTCCAGTCGTAATCGTAGACCTGCGCGAGGTAGGCCGCGATTTCCGGATCGTCGAAGATCAGGCTGGCGTCGCGGTTGGTCATGACGCCTTCGTTCGACCAGTTGTGGCTGCCGAACACGACCGTCTTGCCGTCGACGATGATCGTCTTGTTGTGGCAGGCCGGCTGGAAGCGGAAGACCTTTTTCGGGAAGTCGAGCGCGATCAGCACGTCGAGGCTTTCCTGCTTCATCATGTCGCGACAGATGATGCGGACATCGAGGCCCTTGTCGATCTTGTCCTTGAGCGCCCCGACCAGCAGCTTGAAGTCCGGAAAATCGTCCTCGGTGCCGCGGAAGTTGATGTACTGGTTCTGGAACCAGACGCTCTTCTTTGCCGATTTGATCAGCTTGAGGACGTTCTGCGCATAATTGTCCGGCGTCAGCAGCGGCTGCACGCTGACCTCGCGGTTTTCGATACGCAGCGGCTTGAACAGTTTCGGCGCCGCGGCAAAATCGACCGGCTCTTCTTCCTCCTCCGGAATGAACAGGTCGGGTCCGGCGAAGCTCACGGCCTGGTCGGCCTGGGCGGCGGAGAGCTCGAAGTCGCGCTTGATGTAGAACTCGAAGATCTTCGCGAGCTTGTCGTTCTCGATGATGGCGTGATAGTCGCGATTGTACTTGCGCTGGAATTGCGGCGGCAGTTTTTTCGGGTGATCGGCGAACGGATGCACGTCGGGCTGGTTCGACGACTGCCAGTTGCCGCTGGAAAGCCAGAACACGGAGCTGTCCCGAACCGCGACCTTGATGTGATAGGCGGATGCGAAGAGACCGTCCGGGTTCTTCTTCGAGACCAGCGTGGCCCAGGTCTGCTCGAACCGCTTCTTCATTTTCTGTTCAAGGGGCGGAATGACGTCTTTCTCTTCATCGAGATCGTTGGCCTTCACGCCGCTCTTCGCCGGCTTTTCCGGCACCGGATGCAGGATCAGTTCGAATTTGCGTCCGGGGGGCGTGACCGCGGCTTCGATCGCCTCGAAAATGTGCGGCGCGGTGAACTGATACATCGCCACCGTCAGCGTCGAGGTGGTGTCGCCGATGAACGACTCCAGTTCGCTCCAGCCCGCCTCCGGGCTGACGCAGATCGTCATCGACATCTTTTCCTTGACCAGCGGCAGGCGCGGCGGCTTCGGTTCTTCATAGGCTCCCGTCTTCGGGGCCAGGAACGGGACCTCTTCCTCTCCGCTGAGCATGGTCTCGAAGGCCGACGCCATGGCTCCGCCCGGCGATCCGAACGACACCGGTTCCTTGTCGGCAGCGGCCAGCTGTTCCTCGACGGTGGCCTCGATCACGGTAAACGGCATCGCAAATTTCGCTTCCAGCGCGTCGGGCTGCACCGGCCTGGTGCCGGGCGTCACGGCCACGACGATCGCCGGCACCGGCTTTGCATCGCCCTCATATTTGTACCCCGGCCGGATCGTCACGATATCCTTGACGCCGGACAGTTGCTGACGCGCGGGACCGATCGCCTTCATGATCGGTTCGAACGAGGCCTTCACGTCGTCCGAGGGCTTCGGGATTGCAAGCTGCTGGTCCATGGTCTGCTCCCTGCGCTTCAAAAAGGATGATCAAAAAGAGGCAAGAGCCGGTACGGCCTGGCGTGCAATTGTCACCCCAGCAACTCTTTGCGGATCCGCACGGCGGGATCGCCCATAACGACGTAGTTCTGCGCGTCATTGCGTTCGATCCATCGCCCTACGAGGTCGCGGTCGCTGAGACGCGAAGCGATCGCCGCGGTCGGCGATGTCGCATTGAGCAGCAGCACGGATAGCGCCGAAAACCTCCCGCCGAACTGTCCGCAAGCGGCGTGCCCGACGCGGCTGCCGCTCAGGATGCCGCCGATACTGTTTCGGAAGGCGCCGATCTGCGGCTCGGATACCTTTGGCGATTGAATCGAGTAGCTCCAGGCGCGGTCGATGTGACCGATCACGGCGAGCGCGCTCCCGTTCGGGTGGGCGAGGAGACGGCGCGGTAGCGCAGCGATGAAGGGTTTCGGCGCCAGCGCCGGCGCGGTGCCGGCCTGCGAAAGGTCCCTCAGGAACTGATCGGCGTCCGGCGTGCCGGCGCCGAAGCAGGCAAAAAGCAGCGCCACCACGCCGTTCACATTGGCGTCGTCGGCAATATCGCTGGCGGCCAGGAAATGTTCAGGCCCCACGTTGCCGAAGCCGGGCCAGTCCTGGCAAAGCAATGCGCCCTGCGTGCTGGTCTGCTTGGCCTGACCGGAACGCAGCGACATGCCATGCGATGCCGTAAAGAGCATCGCAGGCGGCCTGGCGCCGTGAAGCACCTCGAGCAGATTTGCCTTTGTCGCATCCTCGCCAAGCCGCAGCTTGCGACCATAGCCGACTTTCTCATTGATTGGCTGTTTAAGCGCACCGGCCGCGCTGGCAATGCCGTTGGCGAGCGGGTCGATCAGCATCGAGGCGCTCATCTCGGTGGCTGGGTCGCCGTCGTGCCGTGTGCCCCAATAGCTGATCTCCTTGCCGTTCGGAATGGTGGCGCCACTCTCATAGGCGACGATCGATCGGGCATATTTTTCGTATTCCGCGGGCGTCTCGAATGCCAGCCGCCCGATCGCGTAGTCGACCTGAAGCAGATATTGAAACTCGAACGGAATGAGATCCGGCGGGCCGACCAGCAGGAGAAAATAAGGTACCAATGCCGGATCTACGGCGCCCGGCGACAGCGCGTGACGCGCGTACCAGTCACGCGTCTGCTCGCCCTTCTTGTAGTCGAGCACCTTGAAGAGACCGCCCGCCTGGGTCTTGCGGAGCGCCATCAGCGGCTCCAGCGCAGCACGCACCGGCGGCGGCGCATCTTCGTGGAAGACGATGCCCCAGCCGGACTCCTCGAGCTTGTCGGGATTCATGTCAAAGGGCAGCGTGAACGAACGGGCATGATCGTCCTGAACCGAATGAAAAGCGCTGACGCCCGGGTCGATGCGCACTTCCTTCGCGACTTCGTCGATCGAACGCGGCTTGAAAGCGTAGGTGCCGGTGTCGAGATCGATGCCGTTGACATAGACCAGGTCAGGATCGGCAGGTTTGGTGGCGGGGGCTCGATCTGCAGCAGGCATGCTTGCGTCTCCGGAAGCCGCGGGTTTGGGCGTACTCACGAACTGGGCAAAGGCCGGAATGCCGCCCGGAGCCGTTTGCTCGGCGGTGTTGGCAGGTGGCGCGGGATTGTTGGACATCGGCAGCAGCTTGTCGTTGACGCGTCCATAATGTTGGTAGGCGCCCCAGCTCGATGACTCCGGTTTCAGCGCAAACGCTTTCTCGCGGGCCTTCTTGAGCGCGTCGCCGATCGTTGCGGGCGGCGCCTGTCCGATCAGATCGCCTTCGCTGCCCGGCCGGCTCAACCCCAGGACGCGGGCATAAAACCAGCGGGCGCATTCCCGCGCGCATCCGTCATCGACCTTCCATCCGGTGCCGATAAAGTTTGGAATTCCGCGGGCGAAAAACGCCTGCGCGATGCCGGTCATGTGTTTACGCTGTTCGTTGTAGTCGTTCGTCGCCGCAGAAAAACACGCGTTGGCAAATACCAGCCGTGGCACCTGCCGGACGCGGAAAATCTCCTTCGCCGTCAGTATGCAGTCGCCGGCAAAGATCCAGCCGGTCTGTTGGGTTTTTGGGTCGGAGATGCCGTGTCCGGCGTAGTGAATCAGGTCGAACTGCTCGTTGACAACGAGCATAGCGAGTTCGAGCGGCTGGCAGGGTTCGGCGCTCACGACGCATTGATTGTCGGCCTTCAATTTCTCCAAGATCCGTCGGCCGTCCTCGTCGCCGCAGGGACCGATACGAACCTTGACCGAAAAATCATAGCGGCCGCCCCAGGCCTTGCGGGCTTGTTCCAGCACCTCCACGACGGCCGCGCCCTCGTCGCGCGCGTGCGGCAACGCGAGAGCGTCGGCAGCGGGATCGGCGATGATCAACGCGTTCAGTCGATTGTTCAGGGGCGGAGGAGACGTCGGTGGTGGCGAAAGCACTGAGCGGAATTGTCGCGATACAGCCACGTTGGTGCTGACAAAAGAGTTCTTGGAAAGGCGACTATTGGCGGCCATCTCCCAGGGATAGGGCGCCGTCGTCTCGTCCACTTCCAGCATGATGCTGGCGGGGCCTTCGGTTAGCTTGCGGAATTCATCGGGTATTACGACGTTGGAGAAGAAGACGCCCAGTCTCTCGCGGTCCTCCCGGGAACAGTCCTGTGTCATGTGATCGGCGAGATCTCGCAGAATCCGCGTGTTCACTTCCTGGTCGCGCTGCGGAATGACGGCGGTTTCTGACAGTGCGGAGAACCGGAACACGTCGGTCATAAAGAGATCGACGGCGAAGTGCTTTGTCTGCTTCTTGTTCTTGCCCAGGCCCGCCAGGGCGGCCTTGCCGCGCATCGCTTCGGCGGACTGGCTGCGCGTGGTCCGCAGATAGTTGACCGGTTGGTCCGGCTCGACGTCGATCGGACCCTGCTCGGGCAGTGGGTCGTCGTTGACGTTCAGGTCGCGCAGGACCGACAGCGTCACATCCGTCGAATCGATCTCTCCCCTCAACACGCGGAGCTGACCGAGGATATCCTGTACCTTGCGCTCGTCGGGATGCACCAGAATGAGAGAGAGAGGCTGCGCCAGAGAGCTGCGCAATGTTTCCCGGTTTTTCGTATCGTCAGCGATAATCGCACGGAAACGCTCGTAGCCGTCCCTGACGCCCGCAACCAGACTGCGCACGGCATCGGCAATGGGAAGTTCGCCGCGGCGTGTCCCGAGCAGCGGGCTGGCGAACTCGTTGTGGCCCATGATCTTGACTGCCACAACGAGGTTGGAAACGATGAACTGGAGACTGTCCCGCGCAAATCGGCCGGGCTCTCCCATACCCGCCAGAAGCAGATTGTCGGTCTTGACCCGGCCGGCGCGCTGAAACTGCTGCAGGTTGACCAGGAAGAGCTGGCCGAGGGCCGATCCGATGATGCCGAGGTCCACTGCCCGCGTCAGCCACGAGTCAAGCAACTGGTCGAACGCCGCGGTCGGTCCCGCAAATGCCAAGCCGTCGTAGCGCGCGCCGACGGCGACCGGTACCTTGACGTTGGTCAAGCCGCCCCGCACGACCGTTATCCTGAGATCGATCGGGGACGACGGAGCGAAACCAGCATTCTGTTCGGGCGGAACTGTGTCGCTCCTGTTCTTGCTCGAGGGGGCGGGCGCTGCGGCCGCGGCATCTTGCGCGGCGGGAGCCGGAGGGCTCGCGGCGGCCGCTTTCGACGTCGGTTTCCGGTTTTCCTTGGTTGCCACGGCGTGACTCGCAAAAATGGCGCGCGTCGTCAGGAAGTCTGGATAGCTGCGAAATCCGGCCACTGAGCGGTATCAGCCGGGTCCAAGGTTCAAACCACACGTGATGTGGCACAACCAAAGGTTAGTTCAATGTGAACCAGATTACAAATCGGCGGCAAAACTTCTCGCATCCGGAGAGCCACCCTATCAATCCCGGACGCCCGGTCCGCCGCCGCGGCGGCAACTAGCAATGTGCCTCTGAAGTTGCGATGCGGCATGCCGGTGAACGGCGAATTGCGGTGATGGCGCGATCAATGCGTAAGTCTGACTGCCAGATGCCCGTCACGTGGCATTGTATTTTGCGTTCAATCCGATGGACTGCATCATTTGTTGCTGACAACGCTGCTTGTCGTTCGCTAAAGCGAGAGGGCTTGACTCGCGTGTCCAATTTCCTGGCGCATCGTGTGCACCAATTGCAAACTTCGGCCCCTGCTTTTGGCTTTGAACCTTTGCGTCCGGGGATGCGTCCATTCATGGCCGTGTCCCGGCGCGGACACATAGATAGCGTAGATTGTCTGCGCGAATAGAATACCGTCTCTCGTCTTCCGGAGCCCGCTGAATGAAGTTTCTTGGCTATGCCTATCGTTTTGTGTCGAACTTCGTGTTCCTGGCGCTCGTCTATTACAGCTTGAACCTGATCGAGAAATACCCGCAGCGCGTGATGCTGGCCGTGCTGATCCTGGTCTATGCCGGCATGCATTCGGCCTCGGCGCTGCGCTCGTTCTATTTCTTCCAGCGGATCGAGCGGCTGGAAGGGGAGGCGAGGAGGCTTGCGGGCATGGTCGGCGAAGGTCCGAGCGCTGCGGCGTCGGCCTCGGCGTCCCGCAAGCAGGTCATCGGCGATGTCGCCGACCTCCGCCATGCGGGCGAGATGAAGTCCTATATCGATCTCTTGTTCCTGGCGCTGGTGATCCTGCTCTGCGTCGCCAAGATCGTCACCAACTGAGGCGATCGGAGCCGCGCAACGCGCCGGGCCATCGCCGGTCAGATTGCAGCTTGCAGGTTGTGTCGGACGCCGCGGCGGACGTTCTTCTTTTCCGGAGCTGGGTGCCTGGGAGCGGTCCGGCCGGTCTGCGCCGCGGCGTGCCGGGCCGGCGCGGCTGCGGCAGGGGTCGCTGCAACGCGCCGGGTCCGCGCACCGACCACCGCCGGATTGCGCTTGTCCGGGCGTGCCGCGGGGGCGGGCCTCTCTTCGGCCGTCGCGACAACGCGCCGCTCCGGCGGGTTCGCTGCGTTGACACCGAGCATCGCCACGCGCACGCCTTCCTCGACCTCGAAAACGGACGTCGACGGCACGGGCAGGGCGCTGCCGGGTTCGATCGAGGCGAGTTGCGTTTCGCGCGGCCACGGAGCGGGTTTCGGCAGCGGAACGCCGCGCCCGCGCACCTGCCGCCGGTCGAACAGCCCGGTGTCGTTCCAATAGGAATCGGTGAGCGTCGGCACCGGCAGAAGTTCATGCTGCGCGAAGGCGAAACTCGGGATTTTCGGCCAGCGCGACGTCGCGACCAGCTCCGAGGTCGGATTCATTCGCCATTGCTGCGGATCGGTCGGCGTCGCCGGATTGTCCGGCGTCGCCGGCACCACATGGACGATCTTGTAGCCGCCGGCTTTCAGATCCTGCAGGATTTTCGGCAGCGCCGCCACGGTGCGCGCCTGGATGTCGTGCAGCAGCAGGATGCCCTTGCCGTTTGCCTTCAGGCGTTGCATCGCAAGATCGTGGACGCGCGCCGGGGAAACATGCCGCCAGTCGTCGGCGGGAAAATCCGCGCTCCAGACCTGCAGGCCCTTCGAGCGCGTATGCTCTTCGATCCCGTCATTGCGGGCGAGACCGGGGATGCGGAAGAACGGCGATAGCGCCGCGCTCTGATCGCCAAGCGCCCCGGTCACCGCGGCAATGCCGCCGTCGATCTCCGCTTTGGCGCGGTCGAGCGGAATGCGGTGCATGCCCGAGGGATGGCTGAGGGTGTGGGTCGCGACGGTGTGACCCGCCGCGAGCACCTTGCGCACGCCTTCCGGATTGGCCTTGGCCTGGTTGCCGACCAGGAAGAAAGTCGCCTGCACGCATTGCGCGGCGAGGATGTCGAGAACCTGGTAAGTGTTTTTCGGAATCGGCCCGTCGTCGAAGGTGAGCACCACTTCGCCATCGTTCAGCGGCAGCGTCTCGCGGTACTGCATCGAGCCGATCAGCGGATGCTCTTTGGCATCGACCACGAGCGTGCGGGAAGTGCCGAGCGCATCGGGACGGGGACAATTGGCGGCCATGGCGGGTGCTGCGGCAAAGCTGCCCGCCGCTCCCAGTATCAGCGCGGCGAGCTGCGCCACGCGCACGCCAACTCTTGCATTACCGGCCATCAACGTTGCCTGCATTCCAATCCAGTCAGGTCATCTACGGGGCGGCTTGATGAATGCCACCTTAATTATTGGACTTATTCACGTTTTTCACTCTTCTGTGCGTCGGCTGCAGCGCTGGCCGGCGCACCGGATACCACATGCACCACCCGGTAGCCATTGTCACGCAGATAGCGCAGGAAGGCCGGCAGCATCGCCGCGGTCTGCGCCCTCGGGTCGTGCAGCAGGATGATGCCTTTGCCTGCGGTCTTGAGTCGGTCGGTCAAGACTTTCAGCTGCGCTTGTGGCGTCATCGTGTTCCAGTCGCTGGCCCACAGGTCGGCACCGAACACGACGATGCCTCGCCTTTGGAGATCGTCGAGCGATTTCGGCGTCATCTCGAAAAAGGGATAGCGGAAGAACGGCGTCGACGGCCTGGTGGTCGCGGTGCCGTGCAGGGCGGTCTCGACCGCGGCAATGCCGTTGTCGATGTCGGCGGCGGCCTTCCCGGGCGCGATGCGCTTGAGATTGGGGTGGGAAAAACTGTGGTGGGCGATGGTGTGGCCCGCGGCCGCCATCTTGCGTACCCAGTCCGGATATGCCGCGGCCGACCTTCCGACCAGAAAGAAGGTGGCGCGCACGCATTGCTCGGCGAGCGCGGCCAATATCCTGGCGTCGGTCGGGGGAAAAGGCCCGTCATCGAAGGTCAACACGACCTCGCGATCTCGCAGTGGCAACGTTTGCGGAAAACTCTTCAGCCCGACACGGGGGGTCGTCGCGGCATCGACGGCGAGGACGCGCGAGGTGCCGAGCGCATCCTTGCGCTGGCATTCGGCAGCCTCGGCGACAAGCCAGGGCGGCGCGGCGAGGCAGAGTGCCGCAGCGAGCGCGAGGCGCAGTCGGAGGCCGTCGATATTTCTCATTGCGCTTGGCGTTGCCCATTGGCTAATGCGTGCAGCGAAAGCTCTGACGATTTCACCATTTCTGTCAACGGCGAGGGCGCGGCATGGCCGACCATACCGATGTTGCGCATCCCGATGAGGCTTCCCTGCTCGACCGTCATCCGATGCGTGACGACGAGGGACAGATCAGGCCGGAATTTGTCGAGGAAGTCGCCCGCGCCATCCAGGCCGACGATGCTATTTTTCTGCGCGGGATCGTCGGGGAACTGCACGAGGCCGATCTCGGCGATTTGATCGCGGCGCTCAAGGCGGAAGAGCGCGTCAAGCTTGTCGAGCTGACCGGATCGGATTTCGACTTCTCGGCACTCAACGAGGTGGACGAGACCGTCCGCGAGGAAATCCTCGAAGAGCTCGAACCGGAGGAAGTCGCCGAAGGCGTCCGGGAGCTGGAATCCGACGACGCCGTCGAGCTCCTGGAATCGCTCGACGAGGAGGACCGCGAGGAGGTCCTCGAAAAGCTGCCGCCGTCCGAACGCGACGTCATCGAGCGCTCCCTCGAATATCCGGAAAATTCGGCCGGCCGGCGCATGCAGACCGAGTTCATCGCGGTGCCGCCGGATTGGACCGTGGGGCAGGCGATCGACTACATGCGTGAGACCTCCGATCTGCCGGACAGGTTCTATGAAATCTACGCCGCCGATGCCGACAAGCGCTGGCAGGGCGCCGTCGCGCTCGACGCGCTCTTGCGCTCGCGCCGGATGGTGCCGCTGAAGGAGCTGATCGACGAGGAGCGCCGCCGCGTCTCGGTGCTCGACGACCAGGCGGAAGTGGCGCGGATGTTCGGCAAGTACAACCTGGTCGCCGCGCCGGTGCTCGACACCGAGAATCGGCTGGTCGGCGTCATCACCATCGACGACGTCGTCGACGTCATCGAAGAGGAAGCGGACGAGGATCTGAAAGCGCTGGGCGGCGTCAGCAGCCAGGAAGAATTGTCCGACACCGTCTGGACCATCGCGCGCGGCCGCTTCAACTGGCTGCTGGTCAATCTCGCCACCGCCTTCCTGGCATCCTCCGTGCTCGGCCTGTTCGAGGGGCAACTGGAGAAGATGGTGGCGCTGGCCGTGCTGGCGCCCATCGTGGCGAGCCAGGGCGGCAATGCCGCCACCCAAACCATGACGGTGGCGGTGCGCGCGCTCGCCACCCGCGAACTCGGCGCCAACAACGCCTGGCGCGTGGTGATGCGCGAAGCGATGGTCGGCCTCGTCAACGGGCTTGCCTTTGCGGTCATCACCGGCGTCGCCGCGGTAGCCTGGTTCAATATCCCGGGCCTCGGCGTGGTGATCGGCCTTGCCATCATCTGCAATCTCGTTGCGGGCGCGCTCGGCGGCATCCTGATTCCGATGCTGCTGGAGCGGGTGAAGGCCGATCCGGCCGTGGCCTCCGGCACGTTCGTCACGACCGTCACCGACGTGGTCGGCTTCTTTTCCTTCCTCGGCATCGCCACGCTGTGGTTCGGCCTGAAATAGCCGTTCCGCGACAAGATGCGCTATCGTTAATCGCGTCTTAACGCGCTTGGCCGATGATTCCTCGTTGAGAGGGGCGGGGCGCATGAAACGGTTACGGCTGAAAGCGGACGGGCGGATCGTCGAATTGCGCGACGGCAAGGAATTCCCGCTCGCGCCGGAAATGGAACCGGCCGCCGCGGCGCCTGCCGGCGTGCGCGACCTGCGCCGCCGCGCCCGGCTGACGCAGATCGAATTCGCCTCCCGCCTTGGCGTGCCCGTGGAGACCATCCGCAACTGGGAGCAGGGCAAGCGCGCTCCGCGCGGGCCGGCGCGCGCGCTGCTTGCGGTGATCGCGCATTCGCCGGAAACGGTGTTCGCGGCGCTCGCGACGGAACCCGAGCCGGCCTAGCAAGCAACGGCCGCGCACGCCATAATGCGGCTCGAACCTGCGAGCCCGGTCATGCAATTCGTGGAAGCAAAAGGCGCAAAAATCCCCGCGATCGGGCTTGGCACCTGGGAGCTGCGCGGGCGGACCTGCGCGCGGCTGGTCGAGCAGGCGCTCCGGCTCGGCTATCGGCATATCGACACCGCGCAGGCCTATGACAACGAGAAAGAGGTCGGCGAAGCCGTCCGCGCGTCCGGCGTTCGCAGGGACGAGGTGTTCATCACCACGAAAGTCTGGACCAGCCATTTTGCGCCGCATGACCTCGAACGCTCGGTCAGGGAGAGCCTGAAGAAGCTGCGGCTCACCGAGGTCGATCTGCTGCTCTTGCACTGGCCGAATCCGCGCGTGCCGCTGTCGGAGACGCTGGACGCGCTCGCGGATGTGCGCAAGCTCGGCATGACGAAACATATCGGCGTGTCGAACTTCACCGTCGCGCTGGTGGACGAGGCGGTGCAGAAATGCCCGGCGCCGCTGGTCTGCAATCAGGTCGAATACCATCCCTATCTCGACCAGACCAAGGTGCGCGAGGCCTGCGCGCGGCTTGAAATGGCGCTGGTCGCCTACAGTCCGATCGCCAAGGGGCGGGTGCGCAAGGACGATGTGCTGGCGCGGATCGGCGGCGCGCATGGCAAGACCGCCGCGCAGGTGTGCCTGCGCTGGCTGGTGCAGCAGAATGTCCCGGCGATCCCGCGCACCTCGAAGCTGGAGCGGCTGTCGGAGAATTTTGAGATCTTCGATTTCGAACTCTCGGAGGCGGAGATGGCTGAGGTGTCGGCGCTCGGTGGCCGCGAGCAGCGGCTCACCGATTTCGGCTCCTCGCCGAAATGGGATTGAGGCGGCTTGCCGACCGGCTATGCTGGGTCCCGGGGCGGCGCGCTTAGGCTGCTGGATCAGGGTGGAACAGGATCAGGCCATACGCACGGGCGCGACAGCGTCGGTGATTGCGCATCTGTCGCTTCTCGCGTTGCTGGTGCTCGTCTCGGAAGTGCGTCCGCTCGACTCGGCCACCGAGCCGATCGCGGTCAACATTGTCACGCCCGCGGAAATCGAACCGCCGGCGCCGAAGCCGGAGCAGCCGCCGCAACTCGCCTTGCCCGAGCCGGCGGCGGTGCAGCCACCACCGGCCTTTCCGCCACCACCGGCCTTTCCGCCGCCACCGGCCGCCCCGCAGGCCGCCAGCGCTCCGCAGCAACAGAACACGCCTCCGCCGCCGACGCAGCCGGAGCGCCGTGCGTCGGCAGCGCCACCGCCGAAACCGCAGCCTGGATCGGCGGCGCCGGGCTACCGGCCGGCGGAACCCGACATTTCCGTGAAATACAACGTCGCCCTCGGGCTTCCTCCGGCGCTGCCGCCGTCCACGGCGGCGCCAGGCAAGTCGGATGAGGGCTTTGACGAAACCAGCGTCCCTGCCGACGTTTCATCGAGCGTGATCGCAGCGTTCAGGCGGCACCTGAAGAGTTGCTCGAAGCTGCCTGCATCGGTGCAGGCTTCCGACCAGATCGCAGTCAAGCTGCGGGTGTTCCTGACGCAGGATGGCCGGCTTGCCGGCGAACCGATGATCGGGGGCGGCAGCGCCAACATCAAGGCAATTGCGCTGTTGCAGAGCGCCATCGCCGGATTGCAGCAGTGCCAGCCCTACAACATGCTGCCAGCGGATCGCTACGGCGAGTGGAAGGTGCTGGACCTCGATTTCTCGCCGAAGGATTTTTCAGGCTAGCGTCCCTTCGCGTTGCATGGGATCGGCGCAGAAGTGCTGCAGGCCGGCTGGTTGAATGCATGTTGCCGCCTGTGGCAAAATAGTCGCCTGAAAGGGAATGCCCGTCATGACTGGACTGCGGCTCGTTATCGGCAACAAGAACTATTCGTCGTGGTCGATGCGGCCGTGGCTGGCGCTGCGCGCGAGCAACATCCCGTTCGAGGAGACGTTCATTCCGCTGTATACGGGGGCACCCGACAAGCAGCGCATCCTCGACATCTCGCCGGCGGGCAAGGTGCCGATCCTGGTCGATGGCGATGTCACGGTGTGGGACTCGCTCGCCATCATCGAATACCTTGCGGAAAAATTCCCCGAGAAGAAGTTATGGCCCGACGATCGCGCCGCCCGTGCCCATGCGCGCGCGATCTCGGCCGAGATGCATTCCGGCTTTGCGGCGTTGCGCAACGAATGCGGCATGAACCTGCACCGCCCGATCGGCGCCGTTGCGCTGTCGGCGGAAGCGCAGGGCAACGTCGCCCGCGTCCAGGAGATCTGGACGGAGTGCCTTTCGCGCTACGGCGGCCCGTTTCTGTTCGGCGCCTTCAGCGGCGCCGACGCGATGTACGGGCCGGTGGTGCACCGGTTCCGCACCTATGCCATTGGCGTAACGCCGGTCGCCGCGCGCTACATGGAGGCGATGCAGGGCTTGCCGGCGTTCCAGGAATGGACCCGCGACGGCCTCGCCGAAACCATCATCATCGAGAAGTTCGAGACGGCGTGACATCCATTGCCGGCGCCGAATCTATCAACTTTTAGTTGAGTTGTCGCGGTGGTATTGACCTCCGGCAGCCGACAAGGGTTGAACCGAAACCCCGTGCTTAGCGGGGGTTAGCGGAAAGGCTTCAGGAAATCCTTCAGTTCGCGGGATAGGGTACTGAAAAACCTGCCAAATCCGGGCGTTTGCCATGTCTCGATGATGCTGGCATTTCGCGCCTCGCCTGTGCTAGCTTGCCGCAGGGTTCTCAAACCGGCCGCCGCAACGGGGATCGTGGGCGTCAGGCCGGAAAAATTGGCGTATGGAGAGGGCGTTGAAGCACAAGTTCTCTGTTGGATCGACCGTCTATTTCACCGCAAGCAACGTGTCGCGTCCGGCCGCCGGCGGCACCTATGAGGTGATACGTCTGCTGCCGACCGAAGGCGACGATTGCCAGTATCGCATCAAGAGCTCGAGCGAAGCTTTCGAGCGGGTCGCCAAGGAAAGCCAGCTCGCCCTTACCTGAATCGATCTCACCTGAATCGATGGCGTTCGAGGCGCGCGCCGGGTTCCGTTCCGTTGTCGTGAAAAGGCCGGGTTCGCAGTCAAGTTCTGCGCAGTGTAGATAGCGCAGGAGTACGGCTTCGCGCCGGGATTTATTTCACGCTGCGTTTGAGGGATGTCGCGCATGGACTGGGCATGGGCCTCGTCGCTGGATCAACTCTGGCGCTCGCCATCGTTTCCGATGTGGGTGACGATGGCCGCGGCGGGATTCTTCGCGCTCCTGCTGCTCATCACGCTGGCGCGCGCGGAACGGTCCGTCGCCAACGGCGCGCTCACGGTGATCACGCTGCTGGCCATCGGCGTTGCAGTGGCGGCGACAATTCGTGGATTTGGCTGGCCCGGCGCGCCTTCCGCGCGGGGCGGGCAGGCGCCGCCGCCCGCGCTGGCCGTTGCCGCGCCGGCCTTGTCCTGCATCGATGATCTTGCCGGCGAGACCGTGTTGACCGCGTGCGAGAAGACGCTGTTCGGCTCGCCCGAGATGGCCGCCGCAGCGATTTCCTATGCCGCCGCCCAGATCACGCGCCTGACCTCGCTTGGCGATGTCGCAACCGTAAACCGCAACCTCACACCGGAGATAGAGACGCTGCGCCGCTCGATCGAGCGCGACCGCTACGGCCTGATGGCCTACGCGCTCATCGCGCGCGACCATTGCGGGCCGCAGGTTTGCGCAGCGTTCCGCTCGCTGGGCGACAGCCGCCAGATCATGACCAATATGGAAGATCGCGTCTATGAGGGGCTTGTGATGCGCTACTCGGCGTCATGGGGTACGCCCCCGGCGGCGCCGGCGATCGCCGCTGCGCCGTCTGGGGCGCTGGCCGATCTGCCGGGGTTGCCGACCCCGGTAACCAGCGTGCCTCCCGGCAAGCCGACCACGATGATCGATTTCCCCTCGGCTTCGTCGACCCCGCCGGTCAGCATCATGACGCCGGAGCCGGGCAGCCCCGGATCGGCTGCGCCGTCGCCGCGTACGGGCGCGGCGCCCGCCCGCCCGCCGGCGGCGGCCCCCGCGACGGCCGCCGCGCCGCCACCTGCTGCCAAGAAGCAGGCTCCGCCGAAATCGGCGCGGGCGCCGACGCAGCTCGCGCCGCCGCCGGGCGCACCCGGAAGTTCTCCACCGCCGGCACCGGCCTCCGCGGCCGACAACGATTGATGCCTCCGCCATTGCTCGCTAACTAGCGGGACATGTCACTTCATCTGATCAAGCTTGCCGTCGGTTGCGATTCAGTCCGGGAACTCAAGCAATGGGTTGCCGAGCGGATGGCGACCGCGAAAAAGAAGGGTTTGCCGCTGCGGCACGTTCACATCACGCGGATGACGCCCAAGCGCGAGGAGGAGATCCTGGCCGGAGGCTCGCTCTACTGGGTGATCCGCGGCGAGATCGCCGCGCGCGAGAAAATCATCGCGATCGAGCCGTTCCGCGACAAGGACGGTGTCGGCCGTTGCCGCATCGTGATGCAGCCCAAGGTGATCGCGGTATCGCCGCGGCCGATGCGGCCGTTCCAGGGCTGGCGCTATCTCAAGCCCGGCGATGCGCCGTCCGATCTCGGCAAGACCGCAGAGAGGGTCGTTGCAGCCATGCCGGAGCCGATGCGCCGCGAGCTGCGCGATCTCGGGCTGTTGTAGGAGCCGGCGCGATCAATTGACGATAGGCACGGCTCCGATCCCCCGGTCAGACCGCGATATTGTCGATCAGGCGGGTGGCGCCGAGCCTGGCGGCCACCAGCATCCGGATCGGACCCTCCCCAAGCGAGCCGACCGGCGCCAGCGTCTCGGCGTGGCGGGCTTCGAGGTAGTCGAGCACAAAGCCGGCGTTCCGGATCGTCTCCTCGCCGGCCGCCAGTGCAGCCGCAATCGCCTCGCCGGCGCGGATCCGGGCCGCGCTCTCCTTCATCACTTTATGGAGAGTAGGCGCGCGCTTCCGCTCGTCTGCCGAAAGGTAGACGTTGCGCGAGGACATCGCGAGGCCGTCGCGCTCGCGCACGGTTTTCGAGCCGATCACCTTGACGCCGAGATCCAGATCGCGCGCCATCTGCGCCACGACGCGAAGCTGCTGGAAGTCTTTCTCGCCGAAGAACGCGACATCCGGACGGACCTGGGTGAACAGCTTGCCGACCACGGTGGCGACGCCGCCGAAGAAGTGCGGCCGGAAGCGATCTTCGAGCCCGGCGACCGCCGGGCCTTCCGGCAAAATTCGAGTCGCAAATCCTTCCGGGTACATGGTCTTGACATCGGGATGCCAGATTAGGTCGACACGCTCGGCGGCGAGGATTTCCAGATCGGCATTCCAGGTGCGCGGATAAGAACCGAAGTCTTCGGTCGGCGCGAACTGGGTCGGGTTGACGAAGATGGACACGACAACTTTTTTCGCGCGCTTCCTGGCCTGCCTCACCAGGGACACATGCCCGTCATGGAGTGCACCCATGGTCGGGACCAGCGCGAGGCTGGCCTTCCGGGCGCGGAGGCCGTCGACGGCGCGGCGCAGGGCAGGGACGGTTCGGGCGACCATTACGTTACGGGACATCGAGACTCGGTCGGTTGGCGGCGGCAGCGTTCGGTCGTGGCCGGCTGTAGGGGAGGCGGACCTTATCAAGGCCGGCCGGGCAGCGCGAATCGATGGCCGGTTTTGGCTTCGGTGCGTTCTTGCGGAAAAAAATGAACCAACGCGTGACCTGAGGCACACATCATTCAGGAAGTTGCGCGTAGATGGAGTACTTCGATCGATTTGCCGCGCATTTCGCTTGACCGCGGTAGAGCCCGACTCGAAGATGTGTCAGGGGTTGAGTCATGCTCGTGCAGGCCAGTCAGGGGCAGTCCGGTTCGGCACACGTCGTGGTGCTGGGCAACGAAAAGGGCGGGTCGGGAAAATCCACCACCGCGCTGCACATCGCTGTCGCCCTGATGAAAGCCGGCCAGCGGGTCGCCACCATCGATCTCGACTGCCGCCAGCAGAGCTTCACCCGCTACATCAATAACCGCCAGGCCTGGGCCCGCCGCACCGGTCTCGACCTCGAGCTGCCGGTGCATCGCTGCATCAAGGCCGGCCTGACCATGCATGTGGCCGACAATGAGGATTGCGAGCTGACCCAGTTCACGGACGCGGTCAGCGCCGTGGAACGCACCTTCGACTTCATCGTGATCGATACACCGGGCACGGACAGCTATTTGATGCGGCTGGCGCATTCGATGGCGGACACGCTGGTGACGCCGATCAACGACAGTTTCCTCGATTTCGACGTGTTGGGCACCGTCGATCCCCAGACCTATGCCGTGACCGGCGAAAGCCACTATGCGGAGATGGTGCGCGACACCCGGCGCAAGCGGCGCCAGCTCGATGGTGCCAGTTCCGACTGGATCGTGGTGCGCAACCGCCTGTCGATGATCGGCTCGCGTAACAAACAGCTGGTTGCAGAAGGTCTTACCGAATTGTCGTTCCGCCTCGGCTTCCGGTCGGTGGACGGCTTTGCCGAGCGGGTGGTCTACCGCGAGTTTTTCCCGCGCGGGCTCACGGCGCTCGACGACATTGACGAGACCACGCTCGGCACCCGGCCCAATCTCGGCCACGTCACCGCCCGCGAGGAGGTGACGAGCCTGTTGCGGCAATTGAAGCTGCCGCTCGACGAGCGCGGCCGGCGCCGCGCCGCCAATCGCGCCGAATGGTTCAACTCGGTGGACAAGCCGCTGGAAGTCCACGACATCCTCGGCGCCTGAGCCGCGCGCACGGTCGAAGGCCTCAACCGGAGGGCGATCGCAATCGCAAAACCTGATTTCGAGGTTGGCCTTGCCACTACGATCCGGCCCTCAAACTTGCGGTCTTCCAGGACCGCTGATCCGGTATCAAAACACCGTGTTTGCTACCGGAACTCAGCACCCCAAATTCCGTTCAATTACGGCGATGAATTGAACTGATTCTTGACCGGTGACGTCCTAACTGTACGCGAAGGGAAAGCGCTGCCGGATCCTGCATAGCGATAGTGCAGTGCACAAAAAGGTTGCGGCGAATACACAATAAATGGACTCCCGTCACGTCGTCGTGACAATATATGATCGTCAAGAGACCGCAGAGTCTCAAAAACGTAACAAACCCTAACGGGGGTTGCGCCGAGGAAGAGATGAAACGTGGAATTGCCGTTCTGCTTTCGTTGACCGCGCTGCTAGTCGTCGCCTATTTCACCGCGAGCAAATGGGCGATCCGGCACGAGACGATTGCGCTCCATGATCCGGACCGTAACAACCGCCTTGTCGAGGTTGAGGTCGCCGTACGCCGCGACAAGCTGATGCAGGCCGACTCCGGCCTGATCAAGCTTCCGGTCGCCATCATCAACCACGGCAATACCGTCAAGCACACCGAGTATTCCTTCCTGGCCAATGCGTTTGCGGCCCGCGGCTATCTCGTGATCGCCCCGCAGCACGATTTGCCGACCGATCCGCCGATGGTGACCAAGGTCGGTGAACTCTACGTCGGGCGGCTGCCGCAGATTCAGCGCGGCGTCGCCAACATCAAGTTTGCCGTCAAGGAGATGCGCAAGATCCAGCCAAACGCCGACTACGACAGCCTGACCATGGTCGGCCATTCGATGGGCGGCGACATCTCGATGTATTTCGCCAAGCAGTATCCGGACGAGATCAAGAAGGTGGTCACGCTGGATAACCTGCGCGTGCCGTTCCTCACCGACGGCAAGTTCAAGATTCTCTCGTTCCGTTCCAAGGACACCCAGTTCAAGCCAGATCCGGGCGTCATCCCCGACGAGGAGCAGTGCGAGAAGGCCGGCATCACCGTGGTTGACACCGGCTACCAGCACAACGACATGCGCGATACTGGTCCGGATGCGGCGAAGAACTCGATCGGCGCAATGCTCAACAAGTTCCTGGACTCCACCGACGCCATGACGCCGGCCGATGCGAAGAAGTCGGAGCCGAAGCCGCTGACCGAGCCGGGCCCGGTCTCGCTGTACGCTCCGACCAACGACAAGCCGGCCAAGTCAGCAAACTGAGCGCAGCAGGCCGAGAGAACGCCGTCCGGCGCGCATTGACCGCCCCGGCTTTACCGCCCACATAGGATGTGCTGCCGATCAAGCGAGCACACATGGCGGGCGAGCCAACCAAACCGAAATCACCCGGCGGCCTTGCCTCGCGCAAGGACGGGGCGTTGCCGCAGGACCGCGCGTCGAGCTCGGAGGACATCGCTGCGTTCGTTGCCAGGGCGCGCGCGATGTCGCCGCATGCTGCGGGCGGACGCGGGCGGCTGGTGTTCGCGCTCGACGCCACCATGAGCCGGCAGCCGACCTGGGACATGGCCTGCACGCTGCAGGCGGACATGTTCCGCGAGGCGGCCTCGGTGGGAAGTCTCGACATCCGCCTCGTCTACTATCGCGGCCTGGCCGAGTGCCGCGCCACAACATGGATTTCCGATTCCGCGCAGTTGGCGCGGCTGATGGGCAAGATCGCCTGCCAGGGGGGCAAGACCCAGCTTGGCAAGGTGCTGTCCGAGACGCGGCGTGAGGCGGTCGCATCAGGCGTGCGCGCATTGGTGTTCGTCGGCGATGCCATGGAGGAGAACGTCGACGAGCTTTGCGCCAGGGCCGGCGAGCTTGGCCTGCTCAAGGTGCCGGCGTTCATGTTCCAGGAGGGGAGCGATCCCGTTGCCGAACAGGCGTTCCGCGAGATCGCGCGGCTGACCGGCGGCGCGTGGTGCCGCTTCGATCCGGGCGCGGCAGCGCAACTGCGTGAACTCCTGCGCGCCGCGGCGGCCTATGCGGCCGGCGGGCGCGAAGCGCTCAGGCTGTCGCGGAGCAGCGGCGCGGTCGCGCTGCTGAGTCAGATGAAGTGATTGGTTGGCGGCGGCGACCGCGCCTTCAGGCCATCAGGCGTTCCAGCGCCGCCTTCAGCTCCTCGGCATCCGCCTTGGCCGAAAATTCCCGCAGCGCGATCGGCTTGCCCCGCTTCGGTGCGATGGTCAGCCGGTAGCTCGGGGGACCGTCAGACCAATTGTCTTCGGTGACTTCAAGCGCGCCGAGTTCTTCGAAGCGCCAGCTTCGGTTTCGCGATCGCCGCCAGTAGCGATGCCGCAGTTCAAGCGTCCGCGCCGTTCCGTCCAGGGTGATGGTTTGCGTGCCGCCGAGGATTGCGCCTCCGAGCAGGCAGACGGCCATGCTGCCGGCCAGCAGCGTGATGATCCAGAAAGGTACATAGCCGAGCTGGAACGGATCGAGGCGATAGCGAAAGAACAATTCCCACGCCGGCATGAGGCAAATCAGCCCGCCAAGGCCGATCATGATCCGCTCGGCGAGCGTCGTCACGCTCACGCTCTCGAAGCGCCGGGGTTCAAGCAGCATGCCGCCTTGCATGGCCCATCCCGTCGCACGGCCGGATTAAATTTTTGTCTCATCGACCGGCTTCGGTGCGCCGCATAATGACGCGGGCGACCCTGCTTTTTCCGGCCGGCACGACTATATTGCAGCCATGCCTACGCTCGTTGCCGGCGTCGTTGCCGTTGTCGTCCTCTATCTGCTGCTGCAGATGTTCCGCGCCGCCAACCCGGCGGTGCTGGCGCGCGCGGTCAAGATCGTCGGCGGCGTGGTGTCGCTGGCCGCGGCGGCCTATACGGGCTTGCGGGGCGAGCTTGTTGTCGCAATTCCGCTTGGCATTTTCGGCGCCGGCCTGCTCGGCTGGTCGCCGTTCAACACCGGCTTTTCCGGTATCGGCGGCATGTTTGGCGGCGGCCAGCGCTCGTCGGGACAAAGCTCGCGGGTGCGCTCGGCCTTCCTCGACATGAATCTCGACCATGACAGCGGCGAATTGTCGGGGACGATCGTGGCCGGCCAGCATGCCGGCCGCTCGCTCGGCGAATTCAATCTGGCCGAGCTGCTGGCGATGGCACCGGCCCTCGATGCCGAAAGCGTCGCGCTACTTGAAAGCTATCTTGACCGCCGGTTTCCCGCATGGCGTCAGGACGCGCAGGGCAACGGGACAGGGGGGCAGCGCCGCGCGGCGTCGGGCGGCAAAATGTCGGCGGAGGAGGCCTATCAGATCCTTGGCCTGCAGCCGGGGGCGGGCCGCGACGACATCGCCCGCGCCCATCGCGCCCTCATGAAGAAACTGCATCCCGACCAGGGGGGCTCGACGTATCTCGCCGCCCGTGTAAACGAGGCCAAGGATACCCTGCTTCGCACGCATCACAGCTAACTCCGGCACGCTACCAAACGCCACATTTCCGAACGCTGCTCTGCCCTGATCGATGCCCCATGGCCCGCCCGCCGTTACCCGTCGTGGCGGAGCCTATTCTCCAAAACTTAACCGTAAATTCTTGACGAGAAGTTTGCGCGGGGGGCAGTGCCTGCCGAAATGCGGCGAGCCCTGGCGCCAAAAGAAAATGCCGGGGTTTTGCCCCGGCACTTCCGTCAAACGGATTCAAAAGATCAGTTACGAACCGTGATGCAGGAAATGTCGGCACGCTTGAGCGCGCGGCACACTGCCTCGGCCTGATCGCGCTCCAGCCCGGCGAAGCGGGCGCGGTAGAGCTTGCGATTGTCCTTGGCGACGACGGGCTCGGTGAAAGGATCGGCCTTGCTGAGCAAGCCGCGCGCCTGGCTCTTGGCGGCTTCGATGCGCTGCATGGCCTCGCTCTCGCTTTCCAGTGCGCCGACCTGCACGATCCAGCCGGTACGCGCCGAGGCGGGCACGGCGGGCTTGATGGCGCCGTTCTGTTGCACGGCCACTGGCGCGACTGCCTGAACAGGCGCCGGCTTGGCCGGCTCGGCATAGGCCATGGCTTGCGCGGACGCCACGGCAGGCGCAGGAGCCGGGGCAGGGGCAGGGGCAACAGCCGGAGCAGCGACAGCCACGGCCCGGACAGCGGCGGCCGTGGCCGTCGCCGCAGTCGCACTGGCAGGCAGCACCCCGAGCACGCCGTGGCCTGTGCCATGGCCTGCCGGCTGCGGCACGGCGACGCCGGCGCGGTCCGGGCGGACAATCGCAGGGCGCTCGAACTCGGCCCTGGCTTCTGTCTTGGCTTCTGTCCTGGGCTCGGCCTTGGCGACCACCGCGTTCGACGTCTCGGCGACTTCGGCGCGCGGCGGAATGGTGTTGGTGGCAATGGGCGGCGCAGGCTGGGCAGGCCCGGCGGAAGCGAGCTTCATCGAGCCGGCCTTGACCTGGACGGTCCTGACGCGGACCGGCTTCATCGGCTCGGCGGAGCCAGGAATGGCCGATATCGGCTGGGTCTGGATCACGCCGCTGGTGAGCGGCGCGGGCTCCGGTTTGGCCTGCACCTCGGGCTTCTGCGGTGCCGGCGGCAGGGCCGCGGCGGCCGCCGCCATCAAGGATGGCTTGGCAGGTGCAACAGCGCGATTCATCGCCATGGCATCGACGCCCGGCTCGGCGGAGGCGGAGACCTGCACCGCGCCCTGCACCTGCACCGTCGGTGCGGCCGTTTCGGCTTCGGCGACGTCGGCGCTGGCCTCGGCCGGATTGCGCTCGGTGATGGCGGCAACGGTGCGCCTGGTCGCGCCCTTCTCGAGATTCTCGGCGAGCAGGCTGCGCATGGTGGCATCGCGCGAACCGCCGCTGCGGCCGCCCAGCACCACGCCGACGAGATGGCGATTGCCGCGGCGCATCGAGCTCACAAGGTTGAAGCCGGAAGCGCGGGTGTAGCCGGTCTTGATGCCGTCGACGCCTTCGACGCTGCCGAGCAGGCGGTTGTGGTTGCGGATCGCGTTGCCCTTGTAGACGAAGGTCGACGTCGCAAAGTAGCGGTAGTAGCGCGGGAAGCGGTCCTGGATCGCGCGGCCGAGCGTGGCCTGATCGCGGGCCGTCGTGATCTGCTCGTCGTTCGGCAGGCCCGAGGCGTTGCGATAGACCGTCTTGCTCATGCCAAGCGCACGCGCCTTGCGGGTCATTTGCCTGGCAAATTCCTGTTCATCGCCGCCGATGGCTTCGGCGATTACCACGGCCGCGTCGTTGGCCGAACGGGTGACGAGACCCTTGATGGCGTCTTCGACCCGCAGCGTCGAGCCGGGCTTGAGGCCAAGCTTGGTCGGTGCCTGGTCAGATGCGAATTCCGACACGTTCATCTCGGTGTCGATGCTCATCTTGCCGGCTTCGAGACGCTCGAACAGCAGATAGAGCGTCATGATCTTGGTGAGGGAGGCAGGATGGCGGGGTGCGTCCGGATTGGTGGATTGCAGCACTGCGCCCGAATTGCCGTCCACGATGATGGAGGCAAAGGACGGACTGTAGTTTGACCGCGCTTCGTAGCTGCGCACATGCCTGCTGCGGTAGCGCCGCGCGTCGGCGCTCTCCGTGGTGAAGACGATGGCGGACGAAACTGTGAGCAGCCCGAGAGCAAGCGCTCGCAACACGCGCGAGGATGCCGAATTGGTCCGAAGCATAAACTTACCCGTCCCCATTTTCTGTCTAGATCACCGGTTCGTGAGGCGAAATTGTGCCCAACGGCCGGCGATGGCTACCTGCGCGAAGGGCGGCTCCGGGCTGGCTTTGAGTCGGCGCCGGCCAGTCGCATTGCTGTTTTGGCTAAGGCGCTGGTGACAAACGCTTTTTCTGCATCAGCCGAAGGCGATCAAGTCCAAAGGCAAGGTTAGGCGGCGCGAGTTTCCAAAAGCTTAAGGAACAGTTGCAAAGGGCCGCCGGATTTCAGCGAAAACTGCGGGCACTTGCTTGTGCGCTGCACAATTTCTTGTTGATTTTTTGTGCATCGCAGTATATTGGCAAAGGATGTCACGGAGCCGGAATCTCCGGACAGAGATCAAGTCAAGTCTGGGAAAGGACTCCATGATGGTGAAATTCGAAGACATCCAGAGCTACGGCAAGGAACAGCTAGAACAGGCCTCCGCCAGCGCCACTGCATTTCAGAGCAGCATGGCTGCGATCGCCAACGCCTATGGCGAGCACGTCAAGAAGCAGTTCGAGGACACCAAGTCGTTCGCCGAGAAGCTGTCGGGCGTGAAGTCGCTCGACAAGGTGCTCGAAGCGCAGAGCGACTACGCGCGTACCGCCTACGAGACCTTCGTCGCCGATGCGCAGAAAATCGCCGGCCTCTATGGCGATCTCGCCAAGCAGACCTTCAAGCCGCTCGAAGGCCTGGCGGCCAAGTTTACTCCGGCTTCGAACTGATCGCTTCCCGCTGAAAAAGAAAGCCCGGCGCGAGCCAAAGCCCGGCGCGAGCCGGGCTTTTTTGTTGGGCGCTGAAAGCGGCGCTTATTTCGCGACGCGCAGCTTGGAGAGCTGGGTGCCGATCTGGTTGAACACGCTGGCCGTCTGCGAGGCGTTAGTGATCAGATAGAAGCTGCTGGTGTTCTGCGCGCAGTACTTCAGCACCGCCGAGGTCGGGTCGCCGCCGGTGTTCACCTGCACGGTGTAGATCGTGATGTTGGCGGCCTTGGCGTTGTCGCACAGGATTTTCTGCCGCGCATCGATCTGGCTCGCGTTCGAATACCACCGGTTCTGCGTGTTCAAGCCGTCCGACAGGATCACGAGCGCGTCCTTGTAGACGAAGTTCGGATCCTTGGCCGGCGCATTGAAGGGCTCGCCCGAGCTCAGCGTCATCCAGCCCCAGGCAAGGCCGATGCCCTGGTTGGTGTTGCCGGTCGGGACCATCTGGTCGATCTTGTTCTTCAGCGCCGTCCAGTCGTAGGTGAGCGGCATGATCGGCTGCACGTATTTGCTCGAACCCGAGTTGCAGTAGGAATACTGCTCCGCCGGGAACAGCGTCGGCTTGTTGCCCGAGGCCGGCGTCGTGTTCTTGGTGTCGTAGTCCTGGGTGCGGTCCGTGACGCAACCGTTCCAGGTGTTGTGATTGTTCGGCGTCCAGTACGAGGCGGTGCACTTGCCCTTGCTGTTCCAGGCGGTGCAGGTGCTGTAGCCGTTGGCCGCGTCCCAATCGGTCCAGTCGATCCAGAACTTGTCGTAGTTGGCCGAGCCGACATTGACGTCCTTGGTGAAGGGCACGATCGAGATGTAGATGTCGCCCGGCGTGGTCGCGATCGCGCTGAGCTGGTCAACCAGGGCCTTGGCGGCGGGCTTCAACGCGTCCATCTTGCCGTCGTCGGCCATCGAGCCCGTGACGTCCAGCACCAGTGCCACGCGCATGCGCACGTTGCCCCATGTCGTGGTGGTGGAGGTTCCGAAATTCATGCTCGGAAAGCCTGCGACCCGCATGAAGTCGGTCACGATACGGCCGGTGCCGTCGATCACGATCTTGGCCGGGGTGGAACCGGTGGGCGCGGTGTAGCCGGCGGTGACCGTAACGTCCTTCGCATCCTTGTTGGTATAAAGGGCGTTGAAGTATTCGGTCGCCTTGGTGGTGATCTGCGAGGTGTTGATGGTGCCGGCCGAGAGGTCCTTCGACAGCATCAGCGCCGTGGAGTCGAGCGCGGCCTGCATCGAGGAGCGTGCGGCGGTGGCGCGGGTGTAGTCGACCGCGGCCCCGACGAAGCTGAGGATCGGGATCGCCGCGATGGCGAAAATGACCGCAATATTGCCTTCGCGGTCGCCGATGAACCGGCTGGCGGTCGAGCGAAGCTTACCGGAGACGGAATGACCAGTCATGGCTCTCACCGAATATGGGTTTTCACCCCGCCTAGTTCGGCGCAGCCCGCTAAATGGCTGGTAAACCGGACCGTGGAAATGCGGATTCAACTGTCCGGCACGGAAGAATCGGTGGGGAAAGCGCGCGGCATCCTCAACGCGCGCTAAATGGATGCCGCTTTTTTTTGTCAAACCGCTCAGGATTGATTAATCTTGTCGCCGGTCGTCGGTCCAAATCGGCTTCGAGGCAGGCGTGCCTGGCGCGCTTGCAGCGGGTCGGCCAGTGACCCATATTAATGGCTGCCGAACAGGCATGACGGGTCATGCCGGACGGAACGGCGATCCGGGAAACGGGTCCCGGAACCTGCGGGGCAACTCCAGTTGGAGCGGCCTTCCGGGCGACAGACCCGCGTTGTCGGTTTACCGTGGGGAATTCGAACGCCTGCGCCATGTTGCAATCAGCTACCAACATCGATCCGTCTCTCGTCGCCCCCTGCAATCCGCGAATGGGCAATGAGGAGAAGCCGGGAGGGCCGGGCGGTCCCTCCACGTCGGTCATCACCAAGGTCAAGCCCAAGACCAAGCGCCCGAACCTCTACCGGGTGTTGATCCTGAACGACGACTACACGCCGATGGAGTTCGTCGTTCACGTGCTGGAAAAATTCTTCCAGAAGGACGTCGAGGCCGCGACCAAGATCATGCTTCACGTCCACCATCACGGCATCGGGGAGTGCGGCGTATTCACCTACGAGATCGCCGAGACCAAGGTGACGCAGGTGATGGACTTCGCGCGCAAGCATCAGCACCCGCTGCAGTGCGTGATGGAAAAGAAGTAGCTTGATATCTTCCGCCGCCGCCGCGGGAGCGGAACGGCTCTTGCATCGAAATGTCGAGAAACGGGCGGCACCCGGTGATTTTGCGGGGCCGCGTCTTTGTGACCGGGTTGCGAGAGATTCCAGAGGAAAACGGCTGTCTTTCCGACCGGGCTTTCGCCATGATCGGGCGTAACTATATGACGGAAGATGACAAAGGTTGTTGTTGCCCGGGAGGGTAATGGCGATCATGATGGTGGGGGGCGATAGAGGACGCGAATGCCAACTTTTTCCCAGAGCCTTGAACAATCACTGCATCGCGCACTCGCGATCGCCAACGAGCGTCATCATCAGTATGCGACGCTCGAACACCTGCTGCTGTCGCTGATCGATGATTCCGATGCGGCTGCCGTGATGCGTGCCTGCAGCGTCGATCTCGACAAGCTGCGCACCAGCCTGGTCAACTATCTCGAGACCGAATTCGAAAATCTCGTCACCGACTCCGGCGACGACGCCAAGCCGACCGCCGGCTTCCAGCGCGTGATCCAGCGCGCGGTGATCCATGTGCAGTCCTCCGGTCGCGAAGAAGTGACCGGCGCCAACGTGCTGATCGCGATCTTTGCGGAACGCGAGAGTCATGCCGCATACTTCCTGCAGGAGCAGGACATGACGCGCTACGACGCCGTCAACTACATCAGCCACGGCATCGCCAAGCGGCCGGGCGTCTCCGAGGCGCGGCCGGTGCGCGGCGTCGACGAGGAGACCGAGACCAAGGGCAACGAGGACTCCAAGAAGAAGGGCGAGGCGCTCGAGACCTATTGCGTCAACCTCAACAAGAAGGCGCGCGACGGCAAGATCGACCCGGTAATCGGCCGCAATGCCGAGATCAACCGCGCCATCCAGGTGCTGTGCCGCCGCCAGAAGAACAACCCGCTGTTCGTCGGCGAGGCCGGCGTCGGCAAGACCGCGATCGCCGAAGGTCTCGCCAAGCGCATCGTCGACAGCGAAGTGCCGGAAGTGCTGGCGGCCGCCACCGTGTTCTCGCTCGACATGGGCACGCTGCTGGCGGGCACGCGCTACCGCGGCGACTTCGAGGAGCGGCTGAAGCAGGTCCTCAAGGAACTGGAGGCGCATCCCAGCGCCATCCTGTTCATCGACGAGATCCACACCGTGATCGGGGCAGGGGCCACCTCTGGCGGCGCCATGGACGCCTCCAATCTGCTCAAGCCGGCGCTGGCTTCGGGCACCATCCGCTGCATGGGCTCGACGACCTACAAGGAATATCGCCAGCACTTCGAGAAGGACCGCGCGCTGGTGCGGCGCTTCCAGAAGATCGACGTCAACGAGCCGACGGTCGAGGACGCGATCGCGATCCTCAAGGGCCTCAAGCCGTATTTCGAGGACTACCATCGCCTCAAATACACCAATGATGCGATCGAGGCCGCGGTGCAGCTCTCCTCGCGCTACATCCACGACCGCAAGCTGCCCGACAAGGCGATCGACGTGATCGACGAGTCCGGTGCGGCGCAGATGCTGGTCTCGGAGAACAAGCGCAAGAAGACCATCGGCATCAAGGAAATCGAGACGACGATCGCGACCATGGCGCGGATCCCGCCCAAGAGCGTGTCCAAGGACGATGCCGAGGTGCTGAAACATCTTGAGCAGACCTTGAAGCGTGTCGTGTTCGGCCAGGACAAGGCGATCGAGTCGCTGTCCGCCTCGATCAAGCTGGCGCGTGCCGGCCTGCGCGAGCCGGAGAAGCCGATCGGCTGCTATCTGTTCTCCGGCCCCACCGGCGTCGGCAAGACCGAAGTCGCAAAACAGCTCGCCGCCTCGCTCGGCGTGGAGTTGCTGCGATTCGACATGTCCGAATACATGGAGCGCCACACGGTGTCGCGCCTGATCGGCGCGCCTCCCGGCTATGTCGGCTTCGACCAGGGCGGCCTGCTCACCGACGGCGTCGACCAGCATCCGCATTGCGTGGTGCTGCTCGACGAAATCGAGAAGGCACACCCCGATCTCTACAACGTGCTGCTGCAGATCATGGACCACGGCCGGCTCACCGATCACAACGGCAAGCAGGTCAACTTCCGCAACGTGATCCTGATCATGACCACGAACGCGGGCGCTGCCGACCTGGCGCGGCAGGCGTTCGGCTTCACCCGCAGCAAGCGGGAAGGCGACGACCACGAGGCGATCAACCGGCAGTTCGCGCCGGAATTCCGCAACCGTCTCGACGCCATCGTCTCCTTCGCGCACCTCAATGCCGACGTGATCGGCATGGTGGTGGAGAAGTTCGTGCTGCAGCTCGAGGCGCAGCTCGCCGACCGCGACGTCACCATCGAGCTGTCGGAGCCTGCCAAGGCCTGGCTGATCGAGCATGGCTATGACGAGCAGATGGGCGCGCGGCCGATGGCCCGCGTGATCCAGGAGCACATCAAGAAGCCGCTCGCCGACGAAGTGCTGTTCGGCCAGCTCAAGGGCGGCGGCCATGTCCGCGTCGTGCTGGTCAAGGACGAGGCGACGGAGAAGGACAAGATCGGCTTCGAGTTCGTCGAGGGCCCGGTCACGCCGAAGCCGGAGAAGCTGCCGGGCGCGCGCAAGCGCAGCGGGCTGCCCCGCAAGCCGAAGCCGCCGGGTGGTCCCAATGGCGGCGGCGGCTCCAAGGCGCCACCGTCGCGCGGGCCGCTGGTCAAGGCCTGAGATCGATGACAAGCAAAAAGGCCGGCGGTTCAGCCGGCCTTTTTTGGGCCCGCAGGGAGGTGCTTCAACCCCCGCCGATCAGTTCCTTGATCCGTTTCTGAAGCTCCCGCTGCTTGATCTGGCTGCGGCGCAGCCGGACGTCGAGATCATCGGTCGGCGGGTCCGTCACCATGGCACGAAAGGCAAGGCCGACGCGGTCGGCATGGCGCCAGATCAACTCGGCTATAAACCAGCGGCCCTTGCGCGGGATGTGGAGGCTGATGCCTCTCGGCAGCCGCGTGGTCTCGTTGATCTCGACGCAGGCGCCGTGCTCGCTGATGTCGCGCACCACGCAGTCCAAGGCCTGACCGCGCTCGTTGATCCCGGCGACGCCGCCCAGCAGCACCTTGTCGCGCACTTCCTGACGTCGATCCTGCATGGCTTGCGTCCCGCGATAAAGCGACGACTCTACGCCAGTTCTGCCTGCAAAAGAGGCGGCACAGCCCCGATTTGTCGCGTTAACGTAAACCGCCCCGGTGCCGGAATTATGCAGAAAAAGCGGCGACTTAGGCCGCCGTCTCGCGGATGCCCCTGGCGATCTCTTTCTGTCTGTCGAATTCGCGCCGCCGCCGCGCCAGTTCGTCGGCGCTGAGCATCGCCGCATTGCTGTAGTCCCGTTTCCAGGAATGATCCGCGCTCCAGCGCAGCGGCGACTGCACGGTGGTCTGCGGTCCGGGCGCGCTTTCCAGCACGCGCAGCGCCAGCTCCAGCGTCAGCGCCTGCGAGGCGACGTCGTGCGGCTTGCCGGCGGAATTGCCAAGCGGGAAATCGGAAAACAGGAAACGCGGCACGGCGGCGTGCTCGACGATGTCCCTGGCGCAGCCCATGACGACCGTGGAAAGGCCGCCGGCCTCCAGATGCCGCGCCACCAGGCTGACGGTCTGGTGGCACACCGGGCAGTTCGGCACCAGCACGGCGGCATCGACGCCGTCTTCCCGGCAACGCCTGAGGATTTCCGGCGCGTCGGTTTCGATGGTCACGCGATGGCTGCGATTGGTCGGCGCGCCGAAGAAGCGCGGGGCGACTTCGCCGATGAGGCCTTCGCGCGCAACGCGAACAAGCTGCGGCAACGGGAACCAGCTGCCGGGGTCCTCGGCCGAGGTGTGCGCGCGGTCGTACGCGATATGGGAGATGCGCAGGTCGTGCGCCTTCGACGTATCGCCGTCGTAGACGGTGTAGAACTTCGCGCCGCCGTTATACGGCGCCCCGGGGCCCTGATCGCCCTTGGCGGGATCGAACGGAGCTGCCGTGGTGATGAGGGCGATGCGGGATTCCGTCAACGGCTTTTTCAGCGGCTGGAACGGCGCGGAGGTGTAATGCGCCCAGCGATAGGGCGTGTCGTAGCCGATCGCCGCATAGTAATCGCGGGTGCGTTGCATGTAGCCGATCGGTGCGTCGTCATCGGGCGCGAAGCCGAGTTGATCGTCGGACGGTGCAGTCATGCCTTGCGCTCCCGGATGCGGGCACCCATTGTCGCCAGATAGCTAGAGCACGGGGTTCCACTGTCAAGCGCAGCCTATCGGGAACAGGATTGCGATGCCAACAGGTTTGCTTTTCCGCAGCGTGCTTGCTCTGGCCGTAGCACTGCCGGCCGCCGGGGCCGCCGAAGAAAAGTCGCCACCTCCGGCGCAGCCCGGCATTGAAGAGCCGCAGCCGTCCGAGCCGGTCAATCCGGCCGGGGCAACGGAGGCGGCCAGGCCGTCCGAGAAAGAGTCCGATACCCGCGAGTCGATCTGCCTGATGATCGAATCCGCGGCGCGGGAGTCGAACCTGCCGCTGGAATTTTTCGCGCGCGTGATCTGGCAGGAGAGCCGCTTCCGCCCCGACGCGGTCGGGCCGATGACGCGGAGCGGTCAGCGGGCGCAGGGGATCGCCCAGTTCATGCCCGGGACCGCCGGCGAGCGCGGCCTGCTCGATCCCTTCAATCCGGTGCAGGCGCTGCCGAAGTCCGCGCAATTTCTCGCCGAGCTGCGCGAGCAATTCGGCAATCTTGGGCTCGCCGCCGCGGCCTACAATGCCGGCCCGCGCCGGGTGCAGGAATGGCTCGCCGGCAGCGGTGGCATGCCGGGCGAGACCCGCAATTATGTCTATGCCATCACCGGCTCGAGCGTGGACGAATGGGCGAAAGCGGCGAGGGCCAGCAAGCTGCCGGAGCGCATGCCGACCTCGAGCTGCCGCGAACTGATGGCGCTGCTCAAGCAGGCGCCCAATCCGTTCATTGCCAATCTCGAGCAGCACGTGACGCTTGCCGCCGCCAGGCAATGGGGCGTGCAGCTCGCCGCCGGCTTCTCCCGCGACAAGGCGCTCGCGATGTACGGGCGCGCGGTATCGCGTTTGTCCAGCGTGATCGGCGACCGCGATCCCTCGATCCTGACCTCGCGGCTGCGCAACCGCGGCCCCGCGGCGTTCTACCAGGTGCGGTTCGGCGCCGACACGCGCGCGGAGGCTGACGAGCTCTGCAACCGCATTCGAAAGGCGGGCGGGGCCTGCTTTGTGCTGCGCAATAGGGTGTGAACGAAGACCCTCGGCCTGTCTAATTCACTGCGGGCGAAGCAATCCATAAGCCGGCAAGAAGAAGAATGGATTGCTTCGTTGCTGTCGCTCCTCGCCATGACGGCTGACAGTCCGCGGGCGCCCCTGCATGCCAGCCCTTCGGCCCGGCGCGCTTGACGCCATCGGCGCCATCGGCGTTAAGCACGCCATGCACCTGCCGCCGCTCGACTCGCCGCAATGGAATAGCTCGCTGCGCGCCTTCGCGTGGGGCGCGAGCTCGATCACGCGCACCGTCCTGACGATGGTGCTGTTTGCGACCTATCTCGGCATCGGCGCGCTGGCGCATGACACCAAGTTTTCGCTGGGCTGGACGCTGGCCAGCACAGCCTTCGTGTGGGCAGGCCCGGCCCAGATCATCCTGATCACGACGCTCGGCTCCGGGGCAACCATCCTGCAATCGGCGATCGCTGTGACGGTGAGCGCGATCCGGCTGTTTCCGATGGTGGTGTCCGTGCTGCCGATGATGCGTACGCCGCAGACCAGGCGGCGCCACCTCATCCTGGTGGCGCATCTCACCGCGATCACGCTGTGGGTGGAATGCCATCGCTTCCTGCCGCATGTGCCGCGCGAGCGGCGCATCGCTTTCATTCATGGCCTGGGCCTCGGTCTCGTCGCAGTCTGCCTGGTCGCGAACATGATCGGATACCTCCTGGCCGCCAACCTCACGCCCTTCCTGGCCGCCGGCATCCTGATGCTGACGCCGCTGGCATTCCTGTTCTCGACCGCGCGAAATTGCCGCGAGCTTGCCGATGTCGTCGCACTGGTGCTGGGACTGGCGCTGTTTCCGCTGGCAACCAAACTGGGCAGCGGGTTCGATATCCTCGTCAGCGGATTGCTGGCCGGCACGATCGCCTATGGCGTGCATCGGTGGCGGCGCGCATGAGCAATTTCATCGGCGATTGGCACGCGCTTCTGGTGCTCTTCATCGCAGGCGTCATCCCCAACCAGATTTGGCGCATGTTCGGCCTGTGGTTCGGCAGCGGCATCGACGAGGGCTCGGAGCTGCTGGTGTGGGTGAGGGCGGTCGCGACCGCGATCCTTGCCGGCGTCATTGCGCAGATCGTGGTGCAGCCGCCCGGCGCGCTCGCCAGCGTGCCGGATGCGCTGCGCTATTCGGCCGTTCTCGCAGGATTTCTGGCCTTCCTCTCGACCAGGAAGTCGATTCTTGCCGGCGTGGTCTGTGGAGAAATCGTGCTGCTGACCGGCAAATGGTGGCTCGGCTGAACATGGCGGTGCCATCGGATTGCAGTGTGCAATCGGATTGCAATGTGCAATCGGATTGCAGGGGCTGCGCAATCCGGTACTGTCGGCACCAGCAAAAGCGGGGAAACGACAATGAAATGGCGCGCAATCCTGGCCGGCCTGGCAGCCGTGGTTTTGGCCGCACCGCAGGCTCATGCCATCGACTATCCAACGCGTCCGATCCGGCTGGTCGTGCCCTATGCGGCCGGCGGCCCCACCGATGTGCTCGGTCGGATCGTCGGCGAATATCTTGGCCGCGATCTGAAGCAGCCGGTCGTGGTCGAGAACAAGGCGGGCGCGCAAGGGGCGATCGGCGCCGAGACGGTGGCTCGCGCCGAGCCCGACGGCTATACGCTGCTGTTCACCGCGGCCTCGCTCTTCGTGCTCAATCCGGTGCTGTACAAGAAGCTGTCATACGATCCGGTGAAGGATTTCCGGATGCTGGCGCTGATCACGGATTTGCCCGTCGTGATGGAGGTGCATCCCTCGGTCCCCGCGAACACCGTTGCGGAGTTCGTGGCCTACGCCAAGCAAAATCCCGGCAAGCTGAATTTCGGTTCGGCCGGCACCGGCGGCACCATTCATCTGGCCGGCGAGATGTTCAAGCAGATGGCCGGCGTCGATATCGTGCATGTGCCCTACAAGGGCGCCGGTCCTGCGCTGAGCGATCTGCTCTCCGGCAATATCCAGCTGATGTTCGATACGCTCGGCACCGCGCTGCCGCCGGTCAAGGCCGGCATGTTGCGTCCGCTCGGGGTGAGCTCGCACCGGCGCATCGCCGATCTTCCCGACGTTCCGACCATTGCGGAGAGCGGCTATCCCGATTACGCCGTCGGCGTGTGGTACGGCGTCTCGGCGCCGGCCAAGGTGCCTGAGGAGATTACGCAGAAGATCACGGCCAGCATCAACCGCGCGCTGAACGACGAGCCGTTCCGCGCCTCGCTGGAGAAGATCGGCTTTCCGGCGCTGCGGCCGCAGAGCCAGGCCGAGATCGACAAGTTCGTCACCGAGGACCGCGCGCGCTGGAGCGCCGTCGTCAAGTCGCTCAATATATCGCTGGATTAGAAGATGGTTCGAGAGAGTGAAGTTCGTGAGGGCGAAGTCGCCATCGAGATGCCCGCTACCGACGATGCCGGCCTCGTCTTCATCGGTCGCATCCGCACCCCCTGGACCTCGCGGCTTGAGACGCCGCGGCAGGGCCGGCAGGACGGCCCGGTCTGCCGGCTGGAGATCTTCGAGCGCTTCGCGCCCGCCATCAAGGGCGTCGACTTCTACGAAAATCTCGAAGTGATCTACTGGCTGCACCAGTCGCGCCGCGATCTCGTGCTGCAGAGCCCGAAAAACAACCAGAAGACCCGCGGCACCTTCTCGCTGCGTTCGCCGGTGCGGCCCAATCCGATCGCGACGTCGATCGTCAAGCTGGTCGGGATCGAAGGCAACGCCATCCTGGTGCGCGGCATGGACTGTCTCGACGGCACGCCGCTGCTCGACGTCAAGCCAGACCGCTGCGAGTTCACGCCGCTGGCCCCGCCGCAGCCGGGGGATTTCCAGACGGAATGACGGGGAGGGTAGGGTCGGCGCTAACCCAGCGCCGCGATCAGCTTCGTCGCGTTGTCTTCCAGCACCTTGACGTCTTCCTTGCGGCTGGCGGCCGGCAGCATCGCCACGCCGTCGTGGCGCGGTATCACATGCATGTGCAGGTGGAAGACGACTTGCCCGCCGGCGGCCTCGGAAAATTGTCCCACGGTGATGCCGTCGGCCTTGAACGCCTCCATCGCCGCGGCGGCGATCTTGTGCGCGGCGCGGGCGACATGGGCGTAATCGTCGGGGGTAACGTCCAGGATATTGCGGGCGGGGGCTTTCGGAATGATGAGCGTGTGGCCCGGCGCACGCGGCATGATGTCGAGAAAGGCCAGGACGTGATCGTTCTCGTAGACCTTGTGGCAGGGGAATTCGCCGCGCAGGATCTTTGCGAAGGGGTTTTGCGGGTCGTAGGCGGGCATGGCGGCGGCTCCAAAATCGCAACTGAACGGCAGCTTCTTACCCGAAAGGCCTAAGGCGCGTCATCTGCGCTTTTTCGAAACGGCCCGGCGGCCGTCAGCTCGCGGCCGACTTCGGCGACATAGGCGCGCTCGCGCTTGAGGTAATCGGCGATGGCCCGGCGCAGATCGGGATCGGCGATGAAATGCGCTGACCACGTCGTCTGCGGCAGATATCCGCGCGCCAGCTTGTGCTCGCCCTGCGCGCCGGCCTCGACCGTATCGAGGCCGCGCTGAATGGCGAAGTCGATCGCCTGGTAGTAGCAGACTTCGAAATGCAGGAAGTTGTGGTGCTCGATCGCGCCCCAGTTGCGGCCGAACAGCGTGTCGGAGCCGATGAAGTTGATGGCGCCGGCGATCCAGCGGCCATTTCGCCTGGCCATCACCAACAGCACGTCCTTGCTCATGCTCTCGCCGATTTGCGAAAAGAACTGCCGCGTCAGATAGGGACGGCCCCATTTGCGCGAACCGGTCTCCATGTAGAAGCTGAAGAAGGCGTCCCACGCTTGCTCGTCGATATCGCTGCCGGTCAGCCAGTGGATGGTGATGCCGGCCTCAAGCGCCTCGCGCCGCTCGCGCTTGATCGCCTTCCGGTGGCGTGAATTCAGCGTGGCGAGAAAATCGTCAAAGCTCTTGTAGCCGCCGTTCCGCCAGTGGAATTGCTGGTCGTTGCGGATCAGGAAACCGTGCTGCGCAAGACATTTCGCGTCCGCCTCGCGGGCAAAGGTGACGTGCACCGATGATGCGTCGGTCGCGTTGCACAGCGCCTTCAGTCCGGCGGCGAGCGCATCGGCAATGCACGCGCGGTCGACGCCGTTGCGGATCAACAGGCGCGGGCCGGTCGCGGGCGTGAACGGCACGGAAGCCTGCAGCTTCGGGTAGTAGCGGCCTCCGGCGCGCTCATAGGCGTCGGCCCAGCCGCGGTCGAAGACGTATTCGCCCTGCGAATGCGATTTCAGGTAGCAGGGCACGACGCCGACGATCTTGCCGTCGAGTTTTGCAATCAGATGACGCGCGCCCCAGCCGGTGCGCGGCGTAGCCGAACCGGAAGCCTCAGCGGCGGCAAAAAACGCGTGCGATACGAAGGGGTTGTAATAGGGCTTTGAACCGTCTCCGCAATCGGCGGCCGGGTTGGCGCAGGCATCCCATTCAGGCGCGGCAATCGCGCTGACCAGGGTGGCTGCTTCGAAGGTGATATCGGATGAGGCCATCAGCACCCCAAACATCGTGCATGATGCGCGCCACTTCAAGGCCGCCGTACGCCGATCGGGTAGGGCATGATCCCGGAATGGGGGAACCGGTTTTCCGGATTGGATCATGCCCCCCATCAATCGACGGGGCTGATCGAATTGCATCAGATCCTACGGAACAAACCCCTCAAAGATCATCTGGTCGGCATAGCGCGCGGCGCGCTCGCGCTGTTCTGGCGTCCGCACCGTCCAGGTCAGCAGCGGGCAGCCAAAGATGTTGCGGGCGACCCACGGTGCGGGCGCCGGCAACTGGTTGACCCAGAAGGCGACGAAATGCGGCTCGGTGCGGAAGGCGTGGCGCAGATGGAGCATGCTGTCGCGCTGCGCCTTGGTCAGCCTGGCCCAGTATTCGTCGTCATAGCTGCGCTGGGCGACGATTCCGCGCGGCAGATGAGGCACGGTCTCGCGCAGCGCCAGCACCTGGTCGGGATCGAAGGACATGCCGACCACGGGTCCGGAGTAGGATGAGAGCACTTCGGCCATTCGCGTGACGAGCTTGCGGTCACCGTCAAAATGGCTCTTGACCTCGACCACCAGCGGCACGCGCCCCGCAATGCGGGTGCAGAGATCGGCGAGCGACATCATGTGCTCGCCGGTGTTCCTGAATTTCACCGCCTTCAGCTCCGCCGCGGTCTTCGCAAGCAGCGGACCTGAACCTTCGGTGAGGCGGCCGAGCGCATCGTCGTGATGCACCATGGCTTCACCATCGGCAGTGAGCTGGATGTCCACTTCGATGGAAAAATTGCCGGCGATCGCCGCCTCGATCGCGCCCGGCATGTTTTCGATGATGCCGCGCGATATCTCGTGCAGCCCGCGATGGGCGACTGGCCGCGCCGTCAGCCAGGCGGGGGCGCGCATGCGGTCAGGTGACTTCGAAGACGGCTTCAACCTCGACCGCCGCATCCGCCGGCAGCGAGGACACGCCGACGGTGGTGCGGGCATGGCGGCCCTTGTCGCCGAACGCCGCCACCATCAGGTCGGAGGCGCCGTTGAGCACCTTCGGCCCGTCGAGAAAGTCGGGTGCGGAATTGACGAAGCCGCCAAGCCGGACCACGCGGGTGACCTTGTCGAGATCGCCGAGCGCGGCCTTGACCTGGGCCAAGAGGTTCACCGCGCACCCCTTGGCCGCTGCATAGCCCTGTTCGACCGTGACGCCGGCACCGAGCTTGCCCTTGGCGATCATGCCGCCGTCGGGATTCATGCAGACCTGGCCGGACACAAACAAGAGGTTGCCCGAACGCACGAACGGCACGTAATTGGCAATGGGGCTTCGGGGTTCGGCGAGAGTGATGCCTTCCGCCGCCAGTTTCTGCTCGACCGTGCCCGCCATGTTCGCTGTCCCCAAAATGAATGCGCTGTTGCCCGACCGTTAAGGTTCGGAGCGGCACATTGTTTCGCGCATGGCGCCATTACATGCAAGCGAGAGGGACGCTTGGGCGCGCGTTGTCTTGCGGGAAAAGCTACATTTTCGTGATGCCGCCCCAGTTGCGGCGCAATGGGACGGCCAGTATTGTTGCGAATCTTCCACAATCAAGGGTTTGCCATGGTTTGCCCGAAGCTGTCGCGCACCGTGCTCACGACAATTGGAACGATTGCTCTGGGAGCGGGCTTGGCAGGCGGACCGGCGCAGGCCGCAGGCCCCGGGTTCCTCTCACACCAGGCGCTTTACGAGCTGAGCCTCGTCAAGTCGCGCGGCGCCAACGCCGTCAATGCCGCGCGCGGGCGGATCCTCTACAACTTCTCCGGCAGCGTCTGCGAGGGCTACACCTCCGAATTCCGCCAGGTGTCGGAACTGAACAGCGGCGAGGGCAAGCAGACGCTGAGCGATCTGCGCTCGACCTCCTGGGAGGATGGCGAGGGCAAGAGCTATCGCTTCAAGATCGACACGCGGATGAACGAGATGGAGTCGCCGCCGGTCGACGGGATGGCGGAGCGGGTCGGCGACCACATCACGGTCAAGCTGAAGCAGCCGGTCGCCAAGACCTTCAACCTCGAGGGCAATGTGGTTTTCCCGACCGAGCAGATCCACAAGATCATTGACGCGGCGCGCGCCGGCAAATCCGTGCTGGAGCTGACCGTTTATGACGGCTCGGACAATGGCGAGAAGGTCTATAGTACGCTTTCGGTGATCGGCCAGCCGATTGCCGGCGACCGCGGCACCGCTGCGCCCGATCCCTCCACCGCCAACGACCAGATGAAGACGCTGACCCGCTGGCCGGTGACGGTGAGCTACTACGACCGCGACGCGCAGGCCGGGGACGGCGAGCAGACGCCGGTCTATGCGATGTCGTTCGAGCTGTTCGAGAACGGCGTCTCCCGCGCGCTGGTGCTGGACTACAATGATTTCGTGATCTCGGGCGCACTCGGCAAGTTTGACGCCAAGGACTCCAAGCCGTGTAAGTGACGGCTGCGGTTAGTCCGGCGCAGGCTTCTCTTCTTTCCGCGGCCCATCATAGGAAATCCCGCGGATCACCGCGGCGCTGCCGAACTTCTTCCTCAAGTCGTCGATCGCGCGTTCGGCGTGGGCCGAGCGGCGGTCGAGCATGTCGGAATCATCGGCGGCTGAACCCGGCTGCAGCGCACTGACGCCGGCGCCCATCAGGCGGAACGCCGTGCCGTCGGTCTCCCGCGTCAGCATCTCGCGCGAGACGGCGAATATCTTGGCCGCCAGCTGCGTCGGCGAATGGATCGATTGCGAGCGGGTGCGCTGGCGGAAGTCCGCGGTCTTGAGTTTCAGCGTGATGGTGCTGCCGGCAAAGTTGCTGCCCTTCAGCCGCGTCGAGACCTTTTCCGAGAGCTTCCACAGCAGCTTCTCCAGCGTCGCGAAGTCGCGGATGTCGGTCTCGAACGTGGTCTCGCTGGAGATGGTTTTCGCGCCGCGGTCGGGCACGACGCGGCGGTCGTCCATGCCGCGCGCCAGCCGCCACAGCCGCTGGCCTTCGCCGCCGAACTGCTTCATCAATTCATGCTCGTCGGCGCGCTGCAGATCGCCGATCAGGCGATAGCCGCGCTGCACCAGCTTTTCCTGCGAGGCAGGTCCGACGCCGAAGATGAAGCCGACCGGCCGCTCCGCCAGCATCTGCCGCGCCTCGTCCTGGTCGAGCGCGGCAAAGCCGCGGGGCTTGTCGAGATCGGAGGCGATCTTGGCGAGGAATTTGTTGACGGACAGCCCGACCGACACCGTGATGCCGATGTTGCGCTCGACGTCGCGGGCAAAGCGCGCCAGCACCTTTGCCGGGATCATGCCATGCACGCGCTGTGTGCCCGACAGATCGAGGAAGGCCTCGTCGATCGACAGCGGCTCGACCAGCGGCGTCAGCGCCTGCATGGCCTGGCGCACCTCGCGCCCGACGCGGACATATTTGGCGATGTCGGGCGGGATCACCACGGCCTGCGGGCACAGCTCCAGCGCCTTGAACATCGGCATCGCCGAGCGCACGCCATAGGTCCGCGCGACGTAGCAGGCGGCGGAGACCACGCCGCGCCTGCCGCCGCCGATGATCACGGGTCTGTCGGCGATCTCGGGATTGTCGCGCTTCTCGACGGTGGCATAGAACGCGTCGCAATCGACATGGGCGAGCGCGAGCGTGCCGAGCGCGCGGTGGCGCACGAGGCGGGGCGAGCCGCATTGGCCGCAGCGTCGCGCGGCGAATTCGAGATCGGCGAGGCAGTCGCGGCAAAACGCGCGCGGGCCGTCACCCGCTGCCAGCGGCGTGCTCACGGCACGTCGCGCTCCCAGGCGGGGTCGCATAGTGCCTGATGGGCGGCGGCGACGTTGGTCGGATGCAACTGCGAGGTCTCCGCGAACGCTTTCACGGTCGCATCGTCGCGCATCACGAAATCGAGCACGCTGGCCAGAAATTTCGGATCTGACGCAGACTTTCGCAACGTGTCCGGGCCGATCCCGGTTTCGGCCAAAAACCGGCCCAGCCGGGCAGGCTCGCCCGCGATGAAGGAAAGGGCCTGAATCGCAACGATTTCAGCAACTTCACGGGGGTTTTGAACAGCCTTTTTCAACCCGGGTGTTTGCCTTTCCGTTAACTTCTGGGGTCTAATCATCATGCCCGAGTCTGGGGAAGGTGTTCAAGAAGTCCAAACGGCATCCAACAACCACTTCCCATGGACTTAACGGCTTAGAGCGAAACTGGCGCTAGTTTCACTTCAATTTTCGATACGTCCGGCGGCGGCGGCCGACGTGCCGTATCCACGGGGCATGTTCGCCTCAGGAACGGGGAGACGGGATGGCCAAGACCGTCCTGATCGTGGAAGACAACGAGCTCAACATGAAGCTCTTTCGCGATCTTTTGGAAGCGCACGGCTATCAGACCTCCGGCACCAGCAATGGTTACGAGGCGCTCGATCTCGTTCGCGAGCTGCGTCCTGACCTGATCCTGATGGACATCCAGCTGCCGCAGGTGTCCGGTCTGGAAGTCACCAGGTGGATCAAGGACGATCCGGAACTGCGCGCCATTCCGGTGGTTGCCGTCACGGCGTTCGCCATGAAGGGCGACGAGGAACGGATACGCGAGGGCGGTTGCGAAGCCTATTTGTCCAAGCCGATTTCGGTCGGAAAATTCATTGAGACGGTACGTCGATTCATCGGGTGAGGGTGAGTTTCCATGACCGCGCGTATTCTGGTCGTCGACGATGTTCGCGCCAACGTGAAGCTGCTGGAAGCGCGCCTGTTGGCCGAATATTTCGACGTCGTCACCGCATCCAACGGCGCTGAAGCGCTGTCGATCTGCGCGCGCGCCGAATGCGATATCGTCCTGCTCGACATCATGATGCCGGACATCGACGGCTTCGAGGTGTGCCGCCGGCTGAAATCCAATCCGGCCACGCACTACATCCCGGTCGTCATTGTCACGGCGCTCGACTCACCGTCCGACCGCGTGCGGGGCCTCGAGGCCGGCGCCGACGATTTCCTGACCAAGCCGGTGTCCGATGTCGTGCTGCTGGCGCGGGTGCGCTCGCTGACGCGGCTGAAGATGATGACGGACGAGCTGCGCATGCGCGCCGTCACCTCGCTCGAGATCGGCATGGAGGCGCCGGAACGCAGCGCCGTCGCCGACACCGGCAAGGGCGGCCGCATCCTGCTGGTCGACGACCGCCCGGCATCGTATGAGCGGCTGGCGCCGATGCTGGCGGCCGAGCACACCGTGGACGTCGAGTCCGATCCGTCACAGGCGCTGTTCCAAGCCGCCGAGGGCAATTACGATCTGCTGATCGTCTCGCTCAGTCTCGACAATTTTGATGGCCTCAGGCTATGCAGCCAGGCGCGCTCGCTGGAGCGCACGCGCCAGGTGCCGATCCTCGCCATTTCGGACGCCGACAACAACGCGCGGCTGCTCCGCGGGCTCGAGATCGGGGTCAACGACTATCTGTTGCGTCCGGTCGACAAGAACGAATTGCTGGCGCGGGCGCGCACGCAAATCCGCAGGCGCCGCTACACCGACCATCTGCGCGACAATGTGCAGAACTCGATCGAGATGGCGATCACCGACGCGCTGACCGGCCTGCATAACCGCCGCTACATGGAAAGCCATCTGGCGACGCTGGCCGAGCAGGCCTCCGCCCGCGGCAAGCCGCTGGCGCTGATGATCCTCGACATCGACCATTTCAAGCGGATCAACGACAGCTACGGCCACGATGCCGGCGACGACGTGCTGCGCGAATTTGCCGTGCGCATCCGCAAGTCGATCCGCGGCATCGATCTGGCCTGCCGCTATGGCGGCGAGGAATTCGTCATTGTGATGCCGGAAACCGATCTGCATGTCGCCGGCATGGTGGCCGAACGGCTGCGCCGCTCCATCGCGGGCGAGAGCTTTGCCGTCAACAAGGGAACCAGACGCATCGACGTCACGATCTCGATCGGGCTTTCGGTCCTGGAGCGCAAGGGCGAGCCGGTGGCGGACGTGCTGAAGCGCGCCGACATGGCGCTCTACCGCGCCAAGCACGACGGTCGCAACCGCGTGGTCTCCGACGCGGCCGCGTGATCCGGCGCGGGCCTGCTTGGCCGCGCGAAGTGTCGAACCTGGTTCAGCTATTGCCAGCTGCCATGGCAGTGCTTGTACCTTGTTCCGGAGCCGCATGGGCAAAGCGCGTTCCTCGTGATCGGAAACGTAATCTGCTTTAGGTCGACCAGGTTCCTGTTCACGAACAGCGCGTCCATTGAGAACTTTCTGTGGAGGACGAGCCCAAGGTCAAACAACGCCGCACAAAGGTCGTTGAGAGAGACTTGCCCCTCATACCATTCCATCGAGCCATATTCGGTGAACAGAAAACGGGTGTTTCGGATGACCGAACGGGCTCCGGCAACAAGATCGCTCTCAGCACCCTGCACGTCCGCCCAGATCAAATCGACATTGCCGATGTCATGGTCCAGGGCCCAGTCGTCGAGACGAACGATAGGCACTTCGATCTGGTTTTCGAACTTGACCGTGGGCCAGGTTTCGAGATGGAGTTTTGGTTTGCGGATCGAGCCGGATTGATCCCAATCTTGTCTCGCGCCTTCACCCGTCGATTGGTTGAATGTGACGATCCCGTTGCTGTCGCCCACTGCGGACTCGAACAGCGTCACGGAAGGGCTTGAAATCCTGCTCCGGAATTTCCTGATCGCACGCGGGTCCGGCTCGAAACAGTAAATCCGGCAATTGGGCATCGTCCGCAGAAATTCCCCGGTCGTCTGCCCGTCGTTGGCGCCGACTTCGACGATCACGGGATCATCTTTTCCCAGCAGGGATGTCAGCCTGGAGATGGCGAGCTGTCCCTGCTCCAGAGGAAATTGGCCGGGATCAACGTGCATTCGCAAGGCTGCCTTCGTGGCAAACGGTCCCTCGAATGTACACGCACCAGTTATGTCCAATCAATCCCGGTGGCCGCGGCGAGCCCCGGTCGCGCAAGCGGCAAATCCGCTAAAGCTTCACGCCGGCATTTTTCAGCAGAACCGTTGCGGCCGCCTTTGCCGCGCGCGCCATCGACGGGTCGTTGCGCACCAGGTCCTGCGCGATGCAGCCGTCGACCAGCACGGCAAGCTGCGTCGCCAGGCTCTCGGCATCGGCGACGCCAAGCTGATCGAGCAGATCGCGAAACCACAGCCGCCGGCTTTCCTTGAAGGCGATCGCGATCTTGCGTACCGACTTGTCCTCGGCGCCGAGCTCGGCCACCGCGTTGACGAAGGGGCAGCCGCGAAAATCCCTGGCCGAAAATCGTCGCTCCAGCGCATCGAAGGTCGCCAGAATCTGTTCGGCCGGCGGCCTCTCGCTTGGGCGCGGCTGCACGAAGCGGCGCTCGAGATAGGCCGCGATCAGTGCGTCCTTGGAGGGGAAGTGGTTGTACAGCGTGCGCTTGGAGATGCCGATCTCGGCGGCGATGGTGTCGACGCCAACGGCGCGAATTCCCTGCAGGTAGAACAGCTTGTCGGCGGTCTGCAGGATCCGCTCCTTCATGTCGGGCTTTTGCTGCAGGGATGCCATGCGTTGACCGGGGCGGTGCTTGTCTTGACCGCCGACCTTAGCGCAAGTACACCGATCTGTGTAATCTAAATATCCGGGAAGCGCAGGTCGAACTTGTCGATATGCGGCCACTGGGGAGAATAACAACAATGTCCCTGCTGCAAGCCCTGCGTCCCACGCTCCCCATCCTGATCGGCGCCTCGATGATGCTCACGCTCAGCATGGGCCTGCGTCAGAGTTTTGGCATCTTCATGCAGCCGCTGACCCACGACATCGGCATCTCGGTGTCGCAGTTCACGCTGGCGCTCGCCGTGCAGAACCTCGCCTGGGGCTTTCTGCAGCCGGTCGCCGGCGCGCTCTCCGTGCGCTACGGCTTTCGACCGATCATGATCATGGGCTCGCTGATGTATATCGTCGGGCTCGCGCTGATGGCGACCGCGCAGGGCATGATCCCGATCCTGATCGGTGCGGGAATCCTGATTGGCACGTCGCTCGCCTGCACCGCCAACGCGATCGCGATGTCGGTCTCGGCCCGCGCCGTGCCGGCCACCGTGCGCAGCACCGTGATGGGCATCGTCTCGGCGGCGGGATCGCTGGGTGCGCTGATGGCGGCGCCGATCGGGCAGATGCTCAATGAAGGCTTTGGCTGGCGCATCGGCGTTGCCGGCTTCGTCCTCCTGTCGCTGTTCATGCTGCCGGCCGCCTGGTACGCGGGCAGGGCGGACAAGATCCCGCTGCCGCCGAAGGCGGCCGAAGATATCGGCGATACTTCCGCGGTGACCGCCGCAAAGATCGCGTTCGGCAATGCTCCCTTCGTGGTGATGACGCTGGCCTACTTCGTCTGCGGCATGCAGCTGGTTTTTCTCACCACGCATCTGCCGTCCTACCTGTTGATCTGCGGGCTCGATCCGATGCTGAGCGCGCAGACGCTCGGCATGATCGGCGGCTTCAACGTGATCGGCAGCCTGTTCTTCGGCTGGGCCGGCCAGCGCTACAACAAGCTGGCGCTGCTCGGCGGCATCTACATCCTGCGCTCGCTGGCGCTGGCCTGGTATTTCATGCTGCCGGCGACGCCGGCCACCACGCTGCTGTTCGGCGCGATCATGGGCTTCCTCTGGATGGGCGTCGGCCCGCTGGTGGCTGGCGCCGTGGCGGAGATGTTCGGCCTGAAATGGCAGGCGATGATCCAGGGCCTCGCCTTCATGAGCCACCAATTCGGCTCGTTCCTCGGCGCCTATGGCGGCGGGCTGATCTATGACCAACTCGGCTCCTACACGATGGCGTGGCGCATCGGCGTGGCGCTCGGCCTTGCCGGCGGCATCATCCAGGTCGCGTTCGCGCTGATCAGGCCCAGCCAGCCGCCGCTGCCGCGAACCGCGTGAGCCAAATAAAAACGGGGCCACAAGGGCCCCGTTCAGTCAGAAACATTCCGCGGTCTTACTTGATCTTGGCTTCGCGGAATTCGACATGCTTGCGCGCGACCGGGTCGTACTTCTTCTTGACGAGCTTGTCGGTCATGGTGCGCGAATTCTTCTTGGCGACATAATAGAAGCCGGTGTCGGCCGACGACACGAGCTTGACCTTGATGGTGACCGCTTTGGCCATGGTGGAAGCCTCAAAATTGGGAAAATCTGGCGCCGGCCAATCGGCCTGCATTCGGCCGGCAACCTAGCCCCTAACGGCCCAAAGTCAAGGTTTTCCCGGCCGGATTCGGCCCGAATCCCGGCCGGGAATCCCCAAAACATCCAGTTCTGGAAAATTGAGGGGCAGCAATGCCGCCAGCTCAGTTCTCGAAGAACCGGTTCTTCGGCCGCGGCAGGCCGAGATTTTCCCGCAGCGTCTTGCCTTCGTATTCTCTGCGGAAGATGCCGCGCCGCTGCAGCTCGGGCACGACCTTGTCGACGAAATCGTCGAGGCCTTCAGGCAGGTACGGGAACATGATGTTGAAACCGTCGCTGCCGCGGCCCACCAGCCATTCCTCCATCTGGTCGGCGATCGTCGCCGGCGTGCCGACGAAGGCGAGCCCGCCATAGCCGCCGACGCGCTGCGCGAGCTGGCGCACGGTCAGCTTGTCGCGGGCGGCGACGTCGACCAGGCGCTGACGGCCGCTCTTGCTGGCATTGGTTTCCGGAATCGGCGGCAACTGCCCGTCGGGATCGAAGCCGGAGGCGTCGGTGCCCAGGATCACCGAGAGCGAGGCGATCGCGGAGTCGTAGTGCACCAGGCTGTCGAGTTTGGCGCGCTTCTCCTTTGCCTCGTCCATGCTGTCACCGACGACGACAAACGCGCCCGGCAGGATTTTCAGGTGCTCCGGATCGCGGCCGATCTTCTCCATGCGGCCCTTGATATCGGCATAGAGCTTTTGTCCGTCGGCGAGGCTGCCTCCGCCGGTGAACACGGCTTCCGCCGTTTCCGCCGCCAGCTGCTTGCCGTCTTCCGATGCGCCGGCCTGCACGATCAGCGGCCAGCCCTGCACGGGGCGGGCGATGTTGAGCGGCCCGCGTACGCTCAGATATTTGCCCTTGTGATTGAGCACATGCATCTTCGCCGGGTCGAAATAAAGGCCCGCCTCGACATCGCGCACGAAGGCATCGTCGGCGAAGGAATCCCAGAGGCCGGTGACGACGTCATAGAACTCGCGCGCCCGCTTGTAGCGCTCGGCGTGCTCCATGTGATCATCGAGGCCGAAATTCAGCGCCGCATCCGGATTTGAGGTGGTGACGATGTTCCACCCGGCGCGGCCGCCCGAGATGTGATCGAGCGAGGCGAAGCGGCGCGCGACATGATAGGGCTCATCGAACGTGGTGGAGCCCGTTGCGATCAGGCCGATCCGCTCGGTGGCGCCGGCCAGGGCCGATAGCAGCGTGAACGGCTCGAACGAGGTGACGGTGTGGCTGCGCTTGAGCGCGTTGATCGGCATGTTCAGCACGGCGAGGTGATCGGCCATGAAGAAGGCGTCGAACTTGCCGGCCTCCAGCTTCTGGATCAGCTGCTTGATGCGCGGGAAATTGAAATTGGCATCGGGCCATGCGCCGGGATAGCGCCATGCGCCGGTGTGGATGCTGACCGGCCGCATGAAGGCGCCGAGCTTGAGTTGACGCTGTGACATTTGCCCCGTTCCGATGTGGTTATTGTTGGGGAAGATGTAGGCACGGGACGAGACGGCGCCAGCGTGTAACTGCGGAAGACTTTTCTGTTTTAGGATACAACTGCAGAACGGCCGTCATTCCGGGACGTGCGAGCACGAGCCCGGAATCCATAACCACCATCGCAAGTATGGATTTTGGGCCTGCGCTTTCGGCGCACCCCGGAATGACGGGAGGAGAGAGTGTGCCGGCCTTACGCCCCCAGCACGTCCTTCTGCATCCTGCCGCCGTAGAAATGGAAGAACGGCACCGGCGCGTCGTGGCGCAGCGGACCGGTGGCGAGGCGCTTGTCCAGTTCGGCGAGCACGTTCTTGGTCATGGCATGCGCGTCGGCAAGCGGCTGCGAGCCGATCTCGACCCACACCAGTTCGACCAGTTCGGCATCGGCATGGACCACGCCCTCGACACGGTGGGCGATGGCGGAAGCATCTGCGGTGAAGAAGCGGGTGTCGAAGCGGCGGACGCGGCCGGGCGGGGTGATGGCGCGCGCGATCAGGAACAGGCTGGACGGATCAGGCAGCAGGCCAGCATCGCCAAACGGCTTCCAGGCGCCTTCGAGCTTGCAGGGCTTTTCGACCTTGCTGCCGAGGCAGAGCCCGGTTTCCTCGCAGGCCTCGCGGATCGCGGCATTGGCCAGCGCGCGCGCCCGGCCGGGCGTGATCTTCGGGCTGCCCTTGAGCAGGTTTGCTTCCAATTCGCGGGTGATGGGCGCGGCAACCGGAACACGGTTGTCGGACTTGTCGACGCGGCCGCCGGGGAAGACATACTTTCCCGGCATGAACACCACCTTGTCATGGCGCTTGCCGACCAGCACCTTCGGCCTCGCGCTGGAGCGGTCGATCAGGATCAGCGTCGCGGCGTCCTTGGGCCGGAAGTAAGGATGGTGATCGGCTTCCTTCTCTTCCTTTGCCTCTGCCTTGGCGACCGCCGCTGCTTCCGTCATTTCCGTCCCCGTTCGTTCTTTATTGTCGTATTCTTGTCAGACCGGCGGAACGCCGGCCGGAGGATTGTCGTCGAAGCCGTGCATCTTCAGCGCCCATTGCAGGCCGACGACCGAACCCTTGACCGGCTGAAGCAACAGCAGCGACGCAAAGAAAGTGAACGGCAGGTAGATCGCAAGCTGCAGCCACACCGCCGGCGAATAATTGGTCTCGATCCACAGCGCGACCGGCACCACGATGTGGCCGACGATGACGATGACGAGATAGGCGGGCAGGTCGTCGGCGCGGTGCGGCGTGAAGTCGAGCCCGCAGACCGAGCAGTTGCTGGCGGTCTTCAGAAATGCCCGGAACAGCTTTCCCTCGCCGCAGCGCGGGCAGCGGCAGCGGAAACCGCGCTTCATCGCGCCCCAGACGTCGCGCTTCTCGCCAACGGCGGTTTCACGGGTCCAAACAGTCGTTGCGCCTGCCGTTTCCATCACTTGCCTTTCCCGGACTTACCGGATTTCTGCTTGCCGCGCGTGCGCTCTTTGCTGCGCGCGATGCGGTGCGGACGCTCTTTTTGCACTCGCTCGGATTTCAGCGCGTCAGGCTTGCCGCCATCGCGCCGGCGACCCCTCGGTACAATCTGACCCCCAGATAGTAATTCGAAACGCAACGCACCAGCTACGGGAGCAGCTTCTACCAGACGGACGTCAACGACGTCCCCCAGCCGGTGCATGGCACCGCTGCGCGAACCGACCAGCGCGTGCCGCGCCTCGTCGTAGTTGAAATATTCAGTGCCGAGCGTGCGGATCGGGATGATGCCGTCGGCGCCGGTATCGGAGAGTTTCACGAACAGGCCGGCGCGGGTAACGCCTGAAATGCGGCCCTGAAAGCTCGCGCCGACGCGGTCGGCCAGAAAATGCGCGATCAACCGGTCGGCGGTTTCGCGCTCGGCCTTCATGGCGCGGCGCTCGGTCGCGGATATCTGGGCTGCGATTTCGCCGAGGTGCTCCAGCGTCTCGTCCGCCGGCAGGGCGCCTTCGCCGAGCCCGAGCGCACGGATCAGCGCGCGGTGCACGATCAGGTCGGCGTATCGCCTGATCGGCGAGGTGAAATGCGCGTAACGGCGCAGGTTCAGGCCGAAGTGGCCGTAATTCTCCGCCGAATATTCCGCCTGCGCCTGCGAGCGCAGCACGACTTCATTGACCAGCGGCTCGTGGTCCTCGCCCTTGACCTGCGCCAGCACGCGGTTGAACACCGTCGGCCGCAGCGCGCCTGTCTTGGCGAAGGAAAGGTCGAGCGTCTTCAAGAATTCCTGCAGGTTGTGCACCTTCTCCTGTGTCGGCTGGTCGTGCACGCGATAGATCAGCGGCAGGGCCTTCTTCTCCAGCGTCTCGGCCGCGGCGACGTTGGCGAGGATCATGAATTCCTCGATCAGGCGGTGGGCATCGAGCCGCTCCGGCACGACGACGCGGTCGACGGTGCCGTCAGGCTTGAGCAGGATTTTCCTTTCCGGCAGGTCGAGATCGAGCGGGTCGCGCTCGTCGCGCGCGAGCTTCACCAGATTGTACGCCGCATAAAGCGGCTTGAGGATCGGATCGAGCAGGGGACCGGTGACATCGTCCGGACGGCCATCGATCGCAGCTTGCGCCTGCGCGTAATTCAGCTTGGCGGCCGAGCGCATCAGTACGCGGTGAAAGGTGTGGGAGCGCTTGCGGCCGTCGGCGGCGATCACCATCCGCACCGCAACCGCGCCGCGCGGCTGGCCCGGCACCAGCGAGCAGAGGTCGTTGGAGATACGCTCCGGCAACATCGGCACGACGCGGTCGGGGAAGTAGACCGAGTTGCCGCGGGTCAGCGCATCGCGGTCGAGCGCCGAGCCCGGACGGACGTAGAACGCGACGTCGGCAATCGCGACGTGGACGATGTAGCCGCCCTTGTTGTCGGGATCGGAATCAGGTTCGCCATGAACGGCGTCGTCGTGATCCTTCGCATCGGGCGGATCGATGGTGACAAGCGGAATGTCGCGCCAGTCCTCGCGGCCCTCGAGCGTCGCCGGCTTGGCCGCTTCGGCCTCGCGCAGCGCAGAGGGCGAAAAGGTCTGCGGAATTTCGTGGGCGTGGATGGCGATCAGGCTGATCGCCTTCTCGCTGGCCATCGAGCCGAGCCGCTCCTTCACCTTGCCGGAGGCGAGGCCATAGACGCGGGTGCGGATCAGCTCGACGCTGACGAGGTCGCCGTCCACGGCGTCCATGCTGTCGGCCTGCGCGATGTTCAACTCGCGGCCGGCCTGCTTCTTCTCGACGGGAATGAGACGGCCGCTGCCGTCGGGGTTTTTCCGGAAGATACCGAGCGCGCGCGTCCGGCCATGGGCGATGACGCGGATGACGCGGCCGCGATAGGGCGTGCCGTCGTTCTCGTCGGTCTTCTCGACCCGCAGCAGCGCGCGGTCGCCGACGCCGGCAGTCGTGCCCGGCTGAGGCCGGCGCGGAAAAACGACGCGGATCTTCGGCGCGGTGCCGCTTTCTTCCTCGTCCCATTCGGTCGGCGTTGCGATCAACTCGCCATCGCTGTCGCGGCCGGTGATGTCGGCGAGCACCGTATGCGGCAACTCGGCCGGCTGGTGCATCTTGCGGCGCTTCCTGGCGACCGCGCCTTCGTCGGCGAGTTCGCGCAGGATGCGCTTCAGTTCGACGCGGTCGGCGTTCTTCAGTCCGAACTCGCGGGCGATCTCGCGGGTGCCGACCTTGCCGGGATGGGCGCGGATGAAAGCGAGGATGGCGTCGCGGCCCGGAAACCCTTGCTCGCGCCGCTTGCTCACCCGCGTGCCTTGCCCGCGCTCTTCTTGACGGTAGCTTTCGCCGTCCCGGCCGGCTTGGCGGCCGATGTCTTGGCGGCCGGCGCGACCGGTGCGCGGGCCTTGCTGGCCGCATCCGATTTCGGCTTGGCGGCGGCCTTCTTGGCAGCAGCCTTTTTCGCAGGCTTGACCTCCGCGCCTTTGGCTTCGGGCTTTGCCTCGGGCTTGGCCTTCGCCTTCGCCGCCTTCTTCGGCGCACGCTTGGCCTTGCCGCCGCCCTTGGCAGCGCGCTCGTCGAGCAGCGCAATGGCCTGCGCCAGCGTGATCGCTTCGGGCGCAATGTCGCTCGGGATGGTGGCGTTGACGCCGCCCGCGGTGACGTAGGCGCCATAGCGGCCGGCCTTCTGCGCCACTGCGCCGAGGCTCGGATGATCGCCAAGCGGCTTGCCGGGATCGGCGCCGAAGCGGCGGCCGCTCGGACCCTTTGCCACCTTCTCGGCGATCAGCGTCACGGCCCGGTTGAGGCCGATGGTGAAGACCTCATCGCCGGCTTCGAGACTGGCATAGGTCTTCTCATGCTTGACGAACGGTCCGAAGCGTCCGAGGCCGGCCGTGATCGGCTCGCCGGTCTCCGGATGCTTGCCGATCTCGCGCGGCAGCGACAACAGCTTTAGCGCGAGGTCGAGATCGACATCGCCCGGGGAAGTGTTCTTCGGAATGCCCGCGCGGCGCGGCTTCTCGCCCTCGGCGTAATCCTTCTGCTCGCCGAGCTGGATATACGGGCCGAAACGGCCCGCCTTGACGGTGACGTCGCGGTCGGTCTCGGGGTCCTTGCCGAGCACGCGGTCGGCGCTCGCCTCGGAATCGGCGGCCAGCGGCCTTGTGTAGCGGCATTCCGGATAGTTCGAGCAGCCGACGAAGGCGCCGAACTTGCCGGCCTTCAGGTTGAGGCGGCCGGTGCCGCAAGTCGGGCATTGCCGGACGTCGCCGCCATCCGCACGGGGCGGGTAGATGTGCGGGCCCAGCATCTCGTCGAGCGCATCCAGCACCTGGGCGACGCGCAGATCCTTGATGTCGTCGACGGCGCCGATGAAGTCGCGCCAGAAATCCCTCAATACCTGCTGCCAGGAAATCTCGTTGTTGGAGATGCGGTCGAGCTTCTCCTCGAGATCAGCGGTGAAATCGTATTCGACGTAGCGCGCGAAGAAATTCTCCAGGAACGCGACGACGACGCGGCCCTTGTCCTCGCCATGCAGCCGCTTCTTCTCGAGCTTGACGTAGCCGCGGTCCTTCAGCACCTGCAGGATCGAGGCATAGGTCGAGGGCCGGCCGATGCCGAGCTCTTCCATGCGCTTGACCAGCGAAGCCTCGGAGAAGCGCGGCGGCGGTTCGGTGAAATGCTGGGTGACGGCGAGGTCCTGACGCTTGAGCGCCTCGCCCTCGCTCATGGCGGGCAGGCGGCGCGAATCCTCGTCTTCCTCGTCGTCGCGGCCTTCCTGGTAGAGCGCGAGGAAACCGTCGAACTTGATGACCTGGCCGGAGGCGCGCAGTTCCAGCACGCGGGAGCCGGCCTTGGCCTCGATATCGACCGTGGTGCGCTCCAGCTCGGCCGATTCCATCTGGCTGGCGATGGTGCGGGTCCAGATCAATTCATATAGCCGCGCCTGGTCGCTATCGAGCTTGCGCTTCATGTCGGCGGGCCGGCGCGAAAGGTCGGTCGGGCGGATCGCTTCGTGCGCTTCCTGGGCGTTCTTGGCCTTGGTCTGGTACGCGCGCGGCGCTTCCGGCACATAGGCGTTGCCGTAGTCCTCGCCGATCACCTTGCGGGCCTGCGTGATGGCGGACGGATCGATCTGCACGCCGTCGGTACGCATATAGGTAATGAGACCGGTGGTCTCGCCGCCGATGTCGATGCCTTCATACAGCCGCTGGGCGATGCGCATGGTGTGCGCCGGGGCAAAGCCGAGCTTGCGGCTGGCTTCCTGCTGCAGGGTCGAGGTGGTGAAGGGGGCCTGCGGGTTGCGGCGGGCAGGGCGGGCTTCGACGGTCAAAACCTTGAACAGCGCGGCTTCGATCGCGTTCTTGAAGTCCTCGGCCTCGGCACCCGAGCCGATGTCGAGCCGCTGGATCTTCTTGCCGTCGGCGCCGACCAGGCGCGCCTCGAAGGCATCGCCGCGCGGCGTGGTCAGGGTCGCCACCAGCGACCAATATTCCTTCGGAACGAATTTCTCGATCTCGAGCTCGCGGTCGCAGACCAGCCGCAGCGCGACCGACTGCACGCGGCCGGCCGAGCGCGCGCCGGGCAGCTTGCGCCACAGCACGGGCGAGAGGGTGAAACCGACGAGATAGTCCAGCGCCCGGCGCGCCATATAGGCATCGACCAGCGCGCCGTCGATCTGGCGCGGCGCCTTCATCGCTTCGGTGACCGCCTGCTTGGTGATGGCGTTGAAGACCACGCGCTCGATCTTCTGGTCCTTCAGCGCGCGCTTTTCCTTCATCACCTCCAGCACATGCCAGGAAATGGCTTCGCCCTCGCGATCAGGGTCGGTCGCCAGAATCAGGCGGTCGGCACCCTTCAGGGCCTTGGCGATTTCGTTGAGCCGGCTATTGGCCTTCGGGTCAACCTCCCAGATCATCTGGAAATTGGCATCCGGGTCGACGGAACCGTTCTTGGCGGGGAGATCGCGGACATGGCCGAACGACGCCAGGACCTCGTAGGAGGACCCCAGATATTTGTTGATCGTCTTGGCCTTGGCCGGCGATTCCACAATGACGATATTCATGTCATTCCAATGGCTTACGCTAAAAACATCAGGCCGGTCCCGCGAGACTCGCGGCCGGCCGTTTCGACCCGAACATGGGTGGTGCGGCCGCCCCTGTCAAATCGCCAGATATTGAAGTGGGCCAGAGCCCGTAAGAATACCGGTGCCGAAAGTTGTGCTTCACCACCCCCGAGTTGCGGGATATTCCGGGTTTAGGGCAGGAACCGGAACGGATTTTGAGCAAAACTTCAGGTGGAGGCCGGAGACACAAGGAACGCGCGCCGGCGGGTTCCGACATTGGCAGGGGTGATCCGCAGGAGGCGGCGGCCTTCATCGCCGAGACCACGGGCGAGCTTTCGAAGATCGCCGAGCGGCACGGTCTCGGCACGCTCAGGCACCTCCTCGACATGACACAGCTCGAAGCCGCGGAATGGCTCCGCAACAGGCGCAGGCTCTCTTGATCAGGCCGGGAGCGGGCGGTGCCTGGAGCGTCGCGGCTTGATCGCGATACCGGCCAGATCGAGCAGCCGTCCATCCTCCGAATAGAGAGCAAGCTTGCGGACCGGCTTGCCCTTTTCGCGATCGACCGGCAGCGTGGCGATCTGCCCGGGATGCGCGTCGAATTCCTCGTTCCATTGCCGTAGCGCCACCAGGATCGGCAACCCGCCGCGCCCCTGCGACGCAAAGGACGAGCAGCGTTCCAGGCTAGATCAGCGACACCATCCCGCCGCCATGGCGTTCGAGCCGGCCGGCAAGTTCGAGCTCCAGCAGCACGGTGCGTACGATCGCAGGCGAGGCGCCGGACAAGCGGATCAGATCGTCGAGCAGAACAGGGGTCGGGCCGAGCAGGGCGACGATGCGCGCGCGTTCGTCCGCGGCGGGATCTGCTTCGGAATAGTCGTCGTCCGGCTCTTCCAGCGCGAGCGGGCGCGCCATGATCGGCTGTACGGCGTTGATGACATCGGCGGCGTCCGTCACCAGCGTGGCGCCCTGCTTGATCAGGTCGTTGGTGCCGGCCGCGCGCGGATCGACGGGCGAGCCCGGCACGGCGAACACCTCGCGGCCCTGCTCGTTGGCCAGGCGCGCCGTGATCAGCGAGCCCGAGCGCTGCGCGGCTTCCACCACGACGATGCCAAGCGAGGCGCCGGAGATCAGGCGGTTGCGGCGCGGGAAATCATGGGCACGCGCGACATGGCCGGGCGGCATTTCGGAGATCGCCGCGCCGGCCTTGAGCAGGTCGAACAGCAGGTCTTCATGTTCCGGCGGATAGATCCGGTCCTGCCCGCCGGCGAGCACCGCGACCGTGCCGCCCGAGAGGCTGGCGCGATGCGCCGCCTGATCGATGCCGCGCGCCAGCCCCGAGATGACGACGAAGCCGGCTGCGGAAAGATCATGCGCCAGCAGTTGCGCGAATTTCTGCCCGGCGCCGGACGCATTGCGCGAGCCGACGATGGCGATCATCGGCCGCATCAGCGCCTCGCGCGTGCCGCGCACCGCGAGCAAGGGAGGCGGATCGTCGATCATCGCCAGCCGCGGCGGATAGGCATGCTCGCCGGGGGCGACGAGGCTGACACCAAGCTTCCTGCATGCATCGAGTTCGGCGCGCGCGTCTTCCTCGCTGCAGATGCGCCCCGGCCTTGCGGCGCCGCCGCGCTGCGCCAACTCCGGCAGCCGCTCCAGTGCGCTCGCCGCATCGCCGCAATGGCGGATCAGCGCGGCAAACGTGCGCGGCCCGATATTGTCGGACCGGATCAGGCGCAGCCGGTTGAGCCGCTCGGTGTCGGAGAGAGTGGTGTGGGGTGTCCGGTCGTGCATGCACGCCCAGCTTCGCGCAACCAAAAGATGCGATCAAGAGGCCATGGCTGCGGCGCTCGATCCGATCTTCAAGCAGGTCGATGTCTTCTTGACCTATTCAGCGCCGGGCGCGCCGCCCAAGGGCCTGGACTCAACCGGCGATCCGCGCCTCAACCGGCTTTGGACGCTGATGGGCACGCCTTGCGTCAATGTTCCGACGCTGATGGTCGAAGACAATCTCCCCGTTGGTGTTCAGGTGATCGCGCCATATGGCGGCGACGCAAAGGCGCTCGCTGCGGCGCGTTTCGTGGAACAGGCGCTCAAGCACTGATCGACGCCGACTTCTCACCGATCCTGTTCTCGGTGCCTGCCTGCAGCCGCTTGATGTTTTCGCGGTGGGCCCAGAACAGCAGCAGGGTCAGCACGGCAAACAGCGAAGCAAGCGCGAGATGGCCGAAAAACCAGAGGAAGAACGGGGTCGCAAAGCTTGCCACCAGCGCCGACAATGACGAGTAGCGGGTGCTGAAAGCGGTCGCGAGCCAGATGGCGCCGAAAATGAAGGCGGCTGGCCAGAACAGGCCGAGCAGCACGCCGATATAGGTCGCAACGCCCTTGCCGCCCTTGAATTTCAGGTAAAGCGGGAAAAGGTGGCCGAGGAAGGCACCAAGGCCGGCCAGCATCGCGGCGTCCGGCCCCCAGAGCGTGCCGGTCAGGATGACGGCTACCGTGCCCTTCAGCATATCGCCAAGCAGCGTGCCCGCCGCGAGGGCCTTGTTGCCCGTGCGCAGCACATTGGTGGCGCCGATGCTGCCCGAGCCGATCGAGCGCAGATCCTGCGTGCCGGCGAGCCTGGTCAGGATCACCCCGAACGGGATCGAGCCCAGCAGATAGCCGATGATCAAAGCGAGAGGCAGGAATATTTCGGCTGCCATCGGCGGCGCTCCCTCAGGATGTCGGCACGTATCAGACGTGCTCGTAGACCGTGCGTCCGCCGACGATAGTACGCACGACACGGCCGGAGAAGCGGGCTTCGTCAAAGGGCGTGTTCTTGCACCGCGACTTGAGGTCGGCCGGATCGAGTACCCACGGCACGTCCGGATCGATCACGATGACGTCAGCCGGTGCGCCCGCGCGCAAGGAACCGGCCGGCAGCCCGAGCAACTCGGCGGGGCGGGTGGACATCGCGCGGATCAGCGTCTTGAAGTCGAGATCGCCACTGTGGACCAGCCGCAGCGCCGCCGGCAGCATGGTCTGCAGGCCGACCGCGCCGGAGGCGGCTTCGGCAAACGGCAGGCGCTTCACTTCGACGTCCTGCGGATTGTGATCGGACATGATGACGTCGACGAGGCCCGAAGCCAGTGCAGCCACCAGCGCCTGCCGGTCCTGCTCGGTGCGCAGCGGCGGCGACAGCTTGAGGAACGTCCGGTACGGACCGATGTCGTTCTCGTTCAAGGTGACGTGATTGATCGACACTGAGGCGCTGACCTCGACGCCGGCGTCGCGGGCACGCTTGAGGATTTCCAGCGACTCGATCGAGGAGAGCGAGGCGGCGTGATAGCGCCCGCCGGTCAGCGCCACCAGGCGCATGTCGCGCTCCAGCATCACCGATTCAGCGGTATAGGGGATGCCGGCAAGGCCGAGCCGTGTGGCAAACTCGCCCTCATGCATCACGCCTTCGCCGACCAGGTTGGGGTCTTCGGTGTGATGCACGATCAGCGCGTCGAAATCGCGGGCGTAGGTCAGCGCGCGGCGCATTACCTGCGCATTGGTGACGCTCTTGTCGCCGTCGGTGAAGGCCACGGCGCCGGCGGCCTTGAGCAGGCCGATCTCGGTCATCTCCTCGCCGCGCAGACCCTTGGTCAGGGCCGCCATCGGGTGGATGTTGACGATCGCGGTGTCGCGGGCGCGGCGCATCACGAAATCGACCGTCGCCGAATTGTCGATGACAGGCGAGGTGTCCGGCTGGCAGATGATGCTGGTGATGCCGCCGGCCGCGGCCGCCTGGCTCGCGGACGCAAAGCTCTCGCGATGGCTGGCGCCGGGCTCGCCGACAAACGCGCGCATGTCGATCAGGCCGGGCGCCACCACCTTGCCGGTGCAATTGATGATGTCGGTGCCTTCGGGGACGCCGGCCGCGCCAATGCCGCGTCTGGCATCTCGGATCACGCCGTCGGCGATCAGGACGTCGGCGGGGCCGTCGAAGTCGCGGGAAGGATCGACGACGCGGGCATTGGCGAGCAGGATCGGGCGGCGGTCGGTCAGCATGGCGTCACGCGTTGGGCAGGTTGCGGGCGAGCGCTTCCAGCACCGCCATCCGCACCGCCACTCCCATTTCGACCTGTTCCCGGATCAGCGACTGCGCGCCGTCGGCGACCATGGAGTCGATCTCGACGCCGCGGTTCATCGGTCCGGGATGCATCACCAGCGCGTCGGGCTTGGCGTAGGCCAGCTTCTTCTGGTCGAGCCCGAAGTAATGAAAATACTCGCCCGTGGAGGGGACGAACGATCCGTTCATGCGTTCGCGCTGCAGCCGCAGCATCATCACGATGTCGGCACCATTCAATCCTTCGCGCATGTCGCGCGCGACTTCGACGCCCATCCGCTCGATGCCCTGAGGCAGCAACGTCGAGGGGCCGACCACGCGCACCCGGGCGCCCATGGTGTTGAGCAGGATGATGTTGGAGCGGGCCACCCGCGAATGCATGACATCGCCGCAGATCGCGACGATGAGACCTTCGATATGGCCCTTGTTGCGGCGGATGGTCAACGCGTCCAGCAGCGCCTGGGTCGGGTGCTCGTGGGCGCCGTCGCCGGCATTGATGACGGAGCCGTCGACCTTGCGGGCCAGCAGTTCCACCGCACCGGAAGCGTGGTGGCGCACCACCATGATGTCCGGATGCATGGCGTTGAGCGTGATCGCGGTGTCGATCAGGGTCTCGCCCTTGCGCATGGAGGAGGAGGACACCGACATGTTCATGACGTCGGCGCCGAGCCGCTTTCCGGCGATCTCGAACGAGGATTGGGTCCGCGTCGAGGCCTCGAAGAACAGGTTGACCTGGGTGCGTCCGCGAAGCGAGGTGCGCTTCTTGTCCACCTGGCGGTTGAGCTCGACATACTCCTCGGAAAGGTCGAGCAGGCCGGAAATGTCGGCAGCGGAAAGCCCCTCGATTCCCAGCAGGTGCCGGTGACCGAGGACGAAAGTCGATTTCGATGCGGAGGCCATTAAAGCCACCGCTATAAGCGCGGATCGGGGGCGGGGCAAGCGGGAATCCGGCATGGGAGAGTTATCCCCCGGGTCTGTCGGACGGCAGGGTAAAGGCCCGCACCGGCGCATTGTTTCCGGTCGTCATGCGCGGGCTTGTCCCGGGCATCCACGTCTTGTCTAAGATTGTTCGAAGGAACGTGGATGGCCGGAACAAGTCCGGCCATGACGATGTGGACGCACCGCACATGAAAGCCTTTCTTGTCACCCTTGCTACAGTTGCCTCAATCGCAGCGGCCCAGGCGCAAAGCCTGCCGGGCGGCTTCGTCTATCTGCGCGACATCGATCCCAGCATCATCCAGGACATGCGCTACGCCACGTCAAACAATTTTGTCGGCCATCCGCTGGCGGGCTACCAGGCCGGCGAATGCGTGGTGAAGCGCGAGGTCGGGCTGCGGCTGAAGGCGGTTCAGCAGGAGCTGGCGGCGCAAAAACTGTCGCTGAAAATGTTCGACTGCTATCGCCCGGCGCGCGCTTCCGCCGACATGGTGAGGTGGTCGCAGAACGGCAAGGAGACGCCGGCCGAGCGGCGCTACAATCCGAAGTTCCCCAAGGCCGACCTGTTTCGTCTCGGTTACATCGCGGCCTATTCCGGCCACTCGACCGGCAGCGCGCTCGACCTGACGCTGGTCGATCTGACCGCCGACAATTCCGCGAAGTTCGATCCCGCAAAAACCTATGCCGACTGCACCGCACCGGTGGAACAGCGCGCGCCGGAAGGCAGCATCGACATGGGCACCGGCTATGATTGTTCCGACGTCAAGTCGCATACGGCTTCTTCCGCGATCACATCGGAACAGCGTAAATGGCGCACCACACTGGTCGCAGCGATGCGCAAGCAAGGTTTTGTGAACTATTTCCGCGAGTGGTGGCACTTTTCGCTGCCGGGCGCGGGCAACGGGGCCTATGATTTCCCGATTCAGCCGCGTCGCCCGTGAGTAGCCACGGGCGATGAAGCGGCGAGAAATCGGTAACGCTGGATGGACATGCTCGCAGCCGAAACCACGCCGCCCTCTCGCGCCGCAAGTCCGCGCCCGACCCGGGTCTGGAAATTCTGGGGGACGGCGCTGTGGGGTCTCTTCATCTTCGGCGCGATGTTCGTGGGCCAACTTGCTGTCGTCGCATACTTCGTGCTGCAGCAGGGCGAGTTCGACATTGCCGCCGCCATCCACGCGGTCGGCGCCGGGCTGACGATTTCGCTCTCCGTCATCATGGGCCTGCCGGCGGTCGCTGCCGCCTGCTGGGTCGCGACCAGAACTTCGCGCACGCCGTTCGCCGACTATCTGGGTCTGCGCGGAACGTCCTGGAAGAATGTCGCGCTCGGTGTCCTGGCGCTGATACTGCTGGTCGCCTGCTGGGACCTGCTGTCGCGCGCGATGGGGCGCGAGATCACGCCGGGCTTCATGGGCGACGTCCTGAAGTCGGCGCAGGCCGATGGCGCGCTATGGCTTCTGGTACTCGCCTTCTGTGTCGCCGCGCCGATCTCGGAAGAGCTGCTCGCGCGCGGCTTCCTCTATCGCGGCTGGTCGGAGTCGTTCCTCGGCGTGCCCGGCGCCATCCTGCTGTCGTCGCTGGTCTGGACCATCGTCCACCTGCAATACGACTGGTTCTTCCTCGCCCAGGTGTTTTCCATCGGCCTTCTGTTCGGCTATCTCCGCTACCGCACCGGCTCGACCTGGCTGACCATTCTGCTGCACGGGCTGAACAATCTGGCAGCGACCGTGCAAACCATTTGGGTGACCAGCTGATCGTCGTGCAGGCTGGGTGAATTCGGGCAGAGATTGGTGCCAGCCGTCTTTCAGCCGCCAACGTCCTCCTGCTCTTTAGGTATGGGCCGTGCGCCTAAGACGCCGTCGTGACCAATGCGATCACGATCGGCATCGTAATCGCCGCCAACACGGTCTGCAGCGTGATGATCTGCGCCAGCAGCGGCGCGTCGCCGCCCATCTGCCGCGCCAGCACATAGGCGGAGGACGATGTCGGCACGGCCGAGCAGACGGCGACGATGACGAGGCTCGAGCCGGTGACGCCGAACGACAGCGCGAGCGCAATGCCGAGCACGGGCATCAGCACCAGCTTGAGGAACACCGCGATCGAGGCGGCAAGGCTCGCGCGCAACATGCCTTCGAGATGCAGGCCGGCGCCGGTGACAAGCAGGCCGATGCCGAGCGAGGAGCGGCCGAGCGCCTCGGCGACATCGTGCCAGACCTGCGGCAGCGGCAGACGCGCGACGTTGGCGGCAAGCCCGACCGCGCAGGCCCAGATCAGCGGGTTCTGCAGCACCGTCATCACGATGGCGCGGAGCGATTGCTTTTCCGGCGAGGCGTAGTGCGCGAGCACGGCGACGCTGAACACGTTGACCAGCGGGATGATGGCGACCATGGCGACCGACGCGAGCGCAAGGCCGGAACTGCCGAAGAGATTGCCGGATACCGCCAGCGCCACGTAGGTCTGCCAGCGCGTGGCGCCCTGGAAGATCGAGGTGAAAGCGGGGCCATCGACGGCGAGGGACGAGAGCAGGGGCCGCAGCGCGAGACACAACAGCGACATCGCCAGCGCCGAGAGCAGCAGCGCGCCGCCGACGCCGGCCACCGGCACGCTGGACAGGTCGGCCTTCACCAGCGTCTGGATCAGCAGCGTCGGGAACAGCACGTAATAGGTCAGCCGCTCCAGCCCGTGCCATTGCGTGTCGAGCCGCATCAAGCTGCGCCGGAGGACGAAGCCGAGCACGATCAGCAAGAACACCGGCAGCAGCGCCGAAACCACCACCGCCATGCCTAGCGGTCCCCGCGCAGGGTCTTCAGCCGGTCGAGCGCGCCTTGCAGGATGAAGATTGCGGCATGCTCGTCGATCACCTCGGCGCGCCTGGCGCGGCTGACATCCATGCCGATCAGCTCGCGCTCCACCGCCGCGGTCGACAGCCTTTCGTCCCAGAGCCCGATCGGCAGGCCGGTGAGGCCGGCGAGATTGCGGGCAAAGGCGCGGGTCGATTGCGCGCGCGGGCCCTCGCTGCCGTCCATGTTGATCGGCAGACCGAGCACGAAGCCGGTGGCGCCGCGCTCGGCGGCGAGCGCCAGCAGCCGCGCCGCATCGGCCTTGAACGCCTTGCGATGGATGGTTTCGACGCCGGTGGCGAGCCGCCGGTCCGGATCGGAGACGGCAACGCCGATTGTCTTGGTGCCCAGATCGAGTCCGATCAGCGCGCCGCGGTCGGGCCAGTGGCCGGCGGCTTCGATCAGCGGAAGGATGGGGGCGGGCATGCGCCGGGCATACCATGCACACTGCGCGGCAGGCAAAGTTCTAGCTGCACCTCTCCCGATGCAGGGCTAACGCGTCTGGTGCAGGCGGGTTGGCGCGTATGTTTCCACATCGTCATGGCCGGGCTTGTCCCGGCCATCCACGACCTTCGCCGCGGTACGAAGAGCGTGGATGCCCGGGACAAGCCCGGGCATGACGCGTTGGGGAGTACGGCATCCCCAGGCAATCAGCTCCTAAGAGCGATGGACCTGTCTCCCGATGGGAGAGGTGGACCAGGCACCCATGCCGTCGCTTACCTTATCGCGACCGGATTGATCATGCTCTGCACGCCGCCCTTGAAGCGCGGCTGGCCGAGCACGAACAGGAACTCGTAGCCCTTGTCCTTGGCAAGTTCCGCGGTGTCCATGTTCTCCAGGATGTAGGTGCCGTTCATCGCCAGCAGGATCTGGTGCACCTCGAAGACCGTCTTGCCCTCGAACGGCAGCACTTCGAGCCCCCAGGTGTCGGCGCCGACGGCGACGACGCCCTTGCCGGCGAGGTATTTTGCGCCCTCGACGCCGAGCCCGGGTTCGACGCCGCCAAAGCGCTTGTCGTCCTTGCCGATCAGGCTGAGCCAGCCGGTGTGGAAGAGCACGACGTCGCCCTGGCGGATTTCGACGCCCTGTTTCTTGGCGGCCTCCTCGATCTCCTTGACGTTGAAGGCGGTGCCTTCCTTGACGATGTCGGTGCCGTAATAGGCGGCCATGTCGAGCAGCACGCCGCGCGTCACCATTGGCGGAATCTTCTCGACACCGAGCTTCTTCAGGCCGGTGGGATCGGCGAAGTCGGCGACCTTGTTGCCGTTGTAATAGACGTGGTTGACGCCGAGATGGCCGAGGCCATCGAGCTGGCTGCCGACGCCGACCCATCCGTCGATCATGTCGTCGTTGTAGGTGGCGTTGTTGGGACCAAGGCCCGCATTGCCGGCCTGGCCGGGCTGCACGATCGTGACCTTGAAGCCGCGCGGCGGGAATGCGGGTGTCTTTGAGTCGACGGGAATGCCCAAGGCGTAGGTCTTGCCGGTCTTCACGAGCTGCGCGGCCTTGATGACGAGCTCGGGCTTCATGTAGTTGGCGGCGCCGATCTCGTCGTCGGGGCCCCATTTCGATTTCGTCCAGTCTTGCGCGCCGGCCGCGCCGACCGATCCCAACAAGGCAACAGAACAGCACAATACGAATGCGTGACGCATCGCAGTCCCTCCCGGATGTTTGACATTATGGTTGTTGGCAGCGAGTGCCACATACTAACGCGGTGGAATGCGAACGCTAGAAATTTCGCGCCGCGCCGGCGCATTCGCAAATGCGAACGCGATGTGGCGCTGCCGCGGAAATGCCGCGAACCAATTTCGCCGCGCGGAACGGCGGCCGCGTCACGCCGCGATGTCGGCGTCCTGCTTGCCCAGACAGGAGACGAAGCCGCGCAGCGCGCTGTAGTCATGCGCGGCGCGGCGGGAGATGAACAATGTCTCCACCCGCGATTGTGCCGCGCCAAGCGCGTGGACACTGACATTGTCGTTTCTGCCGACCACCGCGCGCGGCAGCAGCGTGACGCCCATGCCGGCGGCGACGCAGCCGATCATGCCGTCCAGCGTGCCAAGCTCGAAGCGCGTGGCCGAGGGCCAGCCGAATTCGGCGAGCACCTGTTCAAGTCGCTGGCGGTAGGTGCAGCCGGTGCGGAACACCAGCGCGGTCGGACCGGACTCCGGCGTCGCCGCGCGAAGCTCGGCGAGCGTGCTCAGATGCCTTGCCGTGACCAGCACCAGTTCCTCGCGGAACGCGACTGCCGCCGCCAGCTCGGCATGCTCGATGGGGCCCGCGACGAATGCGCCATCGAGACTGCCGTCGAGCACGCCGGCAACGAGGTCGGCGGTCGTGGCCGTGCGCAGCGTCAACCGCACGGCGGGAAAGCGACGATGGAAGTCGGCGAGCAAGGTCGGCAGCCGCACCGCGGCGGTCGTCTCCATCGAGCCGATGCACAGCGGTCCTTTCGGCTCGCCATCGTCGCGCGCCGCCAGCACCGCTTCGCGCGACAACGCCGCCATCCGCTGCGCATAAGGAAGCAGCCGCCTGCCGGCGCCGGTCAGGTTCATGCCGCGGCTGTGCCGCTCGAACAGGGCGGTGCCGATCTCGGCTTCCAGCGCCTTGATGCGCTGCGTGACGTTGGACTGCACGGTGTTGAGTTCTTGGGCGGCCCGGGTGATGCCGCCGCAGCGGGCCACGGCCGCGAAGGTCGCAAGATCGGTCAATTCCACCGCAATCTCCGCCGTGGTTTAGAGTTTTAATTTAGAGATGGCTGCGTTCTGAAGTATTCACTTTAGAAGAACGATAGTTCGCCCTAGACTTGTTGTCCATACGAGGAGGGATGCATGCCAATCACAACTCCGCTCACCAGACTCTTGGGCACTACCCATCCCATCCTGCTGGCGCCGATGGATGGCATCGCGGGCGCGCGGCTCACCATGGCCGTGAGTGGCGCCGGCGGGCTCGGCATTTTGGGCGGCGGCTACGGCGATCGCGAATGGCTGGAGACCGAGACCGCAAAGCTCAAAGGCTTTCGCCATCCCTTCGCGATCGGCTTCATCACCTGGAGCCTTGCCAAGCAGCCGGAGCTTCTCGACATCGCGCTCGCCGCAAAACCGCGCGCGATCATGCTCTCCTTCGGCGATCCCTTGCCCTTTGCGCCGCGCATCAAGGCCGCAGGCGCGCTCCTGATCTGCCAGGTGCAGAACGAGGACATGGCCAGGCAGGCGTTGGAGGCCGGTGCCGACGTCCTGATCGCGCAGGGCACGGAAGCCGGCGGACACGGCGCCTCGCGCACCACCATCGACATCGTGCCCGCGATCATCGATCTCGCCGCAGGCCGGGTGCCGGTCGTCGCTGCCGGCGGCATTGCGGACGGGCGCGGGCTCGCCGCCATGATGATGCTGGGCGCCTCCGGCGTGCTGATGGGCACGCGCTTCTATGCCAGCATCGAGTGCGATGGTGCCGAGGAGGCCAAGCGGCGTATCTGCGCGGCCGAGAGCGGCAATTCCGTGCGCGGCATCATCTTCGATCTCTCGCGCAACAACGTCTGGCCGGCGCCGTTCACCGGCCGCTGCCTGATCAACGATCACGCGCGGCGCTGGATGGGCCGCGAGGTGGAACTGCTGCAGCAGGTGAATACGGTTGTCGCCGAGTATTCTGCCGCCAGGGCCGCCGGCAATTTTGACGTCGCCGCGGTCATCGCAGGCGAGGCCGTCGGGCTGATCCATGATATCGCCCCGGCCGCCGAAATCGTCGAGCGCATCGTCGCCGAAGCCGAGCAACTGCTGCTCGGCCGCCGCAATTTCGTCGCCGCTGCCTAGTCCAAGCTGATGAGCAAAGCCATGTGGCCGGATCGCCGTTTCCTCGACCTCGTCAAGACCGAATTCCCGATCGTGCTGGCGCCGATGGCGGGCGTGATGGACGCCGACCTCGTGATCGCGGCCGCGCAAGGCGGCGCGCTGGGCTCGCTGCCTTGCGCGATGATCACGGCCGAGAAGGCGCGCGAGCAGCTCAACATCATCCGCCAGCGCGTCTCCGCGCCGGTCAACCTCAACTACTTCTGCCACGAACCGGTCGATGCCGATCCAAAGCGCGAAGCCGGATGGAAGGCACGGCTCGGCGCCTATTACCAGGAACTCGGGCTTGATCCGGCAGCGCCGGTCAACGCCGCCAATCGCGCGCCGTTCGACGAGGCGATGTGCGCCGTGGTCGAGGAGCTGAGGCCCGAAGTCGTCAGCTTCCATTTCGGCCTGCCGGCGCCTGCACTGCTGAAGCGCGTCAAGGCGGCAGGCGCCATCGTCATGGCGTCGGCAACCATCGTGAAGGAGGCGATCTGGCTGGAAGAGAACGGCGCGGACATCATCATCGCGCAAGGCGCGGAAGCCGGCGGTCACCGCGGCATGTTCCTCACCGGGAATATCGCCGAGCAGCCCGGCACCTTTGCGCTGGTGCCGCAGGTGGTCGATGCGGTGAAGGTGCCGGTGGTCGCGGCCGGCGGCATCGCCGACGGGCGCGGCATCGCCGCGGCCTTTGCGCTCGGCGCATCCGCCGTGCAGATTGGCACGGCGTATCTGCGCTGTCCCGAATCCAGGGTGATCGCGCCGGCCCGCGCCGCGCTGGCGCAGGCAACCGACGAGGCCACCGTCATCACCAATGTCATGACCGGCCGTCCGGCCCGCGGCGTCGCCAATCGGGTGATGCGCGAGGTCGGGCCGATCTCGGCGGATGCACCGGCATTCCCCCACGCCGCCACCGCACTCGGGCCGTTGAAGGCGGCGGCCGAAAAGCTCGGCCGGGTCGATTTCACCAATCTTTGGGCGGGACAGGCGGTTCGGATGGGCCGGGACATGCCGGCGGCCGAGCTGACCCGGGCGCTGGCCGGCAGTGCGCTAGCCCGGATGGGTCAAATGGCGGGATAGCGCGCCCCGCGGTTGCGGCGCAAAAGCGGCCTCTGCTATACGGCGGGCGTAGTTCCCCCCGTTTGAGGCCCCTATATAATGTCAGTGGACGCCACGACCGTTCGCCGTATCGCGCATCTGGCGCGGATCGCGGTCACCGAGGCCGAAGTTCCCCATTTGCAGGGCGAGCTGAATGCCATGCTGGCCTTTGTCGAGCAGTTGTCGGAGGTCAATGTCGAGGGCGTCGAGCCGATGACCTCGGTGACGCCGATGGTGATGAAGAAGCGTGCCGACGTCGTCGATGACGGCGGGATCGCCGACGACATCGTGAAAAACGCGCCGGCTACCGCGGACCACTTCTTCCTGGTGCCGAAGGTCGTCGAATAACGTAGCGTTTTCAAGCGAAGTGGGTACCGGTTCGCGCAAGGAAAACGCCTCAAACAAACAAGTGAGCAGACGATGTGCATGCTCTGCGACGACGAAAAAGCCTACAAGGCCTATATGGATTTCCTGGATGCCATGGAGAAACAGGGCAAACAGGCTGACCCCGACAAGGCGATCGACGCCGTGCTCGACGCGCTCGAAGCCAGCGAGCTGACGCGTCCGAAGCAGGACGATCCCGCCAACGACAAGACGCTCTCTCCGTTCTTCTGCAGCCCGATCAACAAATAAATGACCGACCTGACATCGATGACCATCGCCGAGGCCCGCGATGGCCTCGCGAAAAAGTCCTTCACGTCGCGTGAGCTGACCGAGGCGCATCTCGCCGCCATGGAAGCGGCGCGCGCGCTCAACGCCTATGTCCTGGAGACGCCGGACAAGGCGCGCGAGATGGCGCAGGCCGCGGATGCGAAGATCGCCAAAGGCGACGGCGGTCCGCTCGCCGGCATCCCGCTCGGCATCAAGGACTTGTTCGCGACCAGGGACGTCCGCACCACCGCATGCTCGAAGATACTCGGCAATTTCGTGCCGCCTTACGAGTCGACCGTCACGTCGCAGCTCTGGCGCGACGGCGCCGTCATGCTCGGCAAGCTGAACAACGACGAGTTCGCCATGGGCTCGTCGAACGAGACTTCTTGCTTCGGCCCGGTGGTCAATCCGTGGCGGCGCGAAGGCTCCAACACATCGCTGGTGCCGGGCGGCTCCTCCGGCGGTTCGGCTTCTGCAGTGGCGGCACTCCTGTGCATGGGCGCGACCGCGACCGACACCGGCGGCTCGATCCGCCAGCCGGCGGCGTTCACCGCAACCGTCGGCGTCAAGCCTACCTATGGCCGCTGCTCGCGCTGGGGCATCGTCGCCTTTGCCTCCTCGCTCGATCAGGCGGGCCCGATCGCGCGCACCAACCGCGATGCCGCGATCCTGATGCGCTCGATGGCCGGGCACGATCCCAAGGACACGACTTCTGTCGACGTCGCCGTGCCCGACTATGAGGCGGCGATCGGCAAATCCGTGAAGGGCATGAAGATCGGCATCCCCAGGGAGTATCGCCTCGACGGCATGCCGGCGGAGATCGAGAAACTCTGGAGCGAGGGCGCGGCCTGGCTGAAGGCGGCCGGCGCCGAGCTGGTCGAAGTGTCGCTGCCGCACACGAAATACGCGCTACCGGCCTACTACATCGTGGCGCCAGCCGAGGCCTCGTCGAACCTCGCGCGCTACGACGGCGTTCGCTACGGCCTGCGCGAGCAGGGCAAGAACATCATCGACATGTACGAGAATACCCGCGCCGGGGGTTTTGGCGCGGAGGTGCGCCGCCGCGTCATGATCGGCACCTACGTGCTCTCGGCCGGCTACTACGATGCCTACTATCTCCGCGCCCAGAAGGTGCGCACGCTGATCAAGAAGGACTTCGAGGATTGCTTCGCCAAGGGCGTCACCGCGATCCTGACGCCGGCAACCCCGTCGGCCGCGTTCGGCGTCGGCGAGAAGGGCGGCGCCGATCCGGTCGAGATGTACCTCAACGACATCTTCACGGTGACCGTGAACATGGCGGGCCTGCCGGGCATCGCCGTGCCCGCAGGCAAGGACAGCCAGGGGCTGCCGCTTGGCCTGCAACTCATCGGCCGCCCGTTCGACGAGGAGACGCTGTTCTCGCTCGGCGAAGTCATCGAGCAGGCCGCGGGCCGCTTCACCGCGCCAAAATGGTGGTGAGCCATGGCAGACTTGAAGGCCAGCCTTTCTGACCCGGCGCCCGCGCCGACGCTCAGTCCTTCGCTGTCGGCGCTGTGGTGGGCGGCCAAGGGCGACTGGGACAAGGCGCACCAGATTGTTCAGAACGAATCGTCGGCGGAAGCTGCGTGGGTGCACGCCTATCTGCACCGCGTCGAAGGCGATCTCGGCAATGCCGGGTACTGGTACCGCCAGTCCGGCCAGCCGGAGGCAATCGATTCGCTCGATGCCGAATGGGAGCGGATTGTCTTTACACTGCAGCTGGGAGAACGGGCATGACTGCGGCTGGCGGCAAGCTGATCAAGGGCTCGACCGGCGACTGGGAGGTCGTGATCGGGATGGAGATCCATGCCCAGGTCACGTCGAACGCAAAGCTGTTCTCCGGCGCCTCCACCGCCTTCGGCGGGGAGCCCAACAGCCACGTTTCGCTGGTCGATGCCGCGATGCCGGGCATGCTGCCCGTGATCAACGAGGAGTGCGTCCGACAGGCGGTTCGCACCGGGCTCGGGCTGAACGCCAGGATCAACCTGCGCTCGGTGTTCGACCGCAAGAACTATTTCTACCCGGACTCGCCGCAGGGCTACCAGATCAGCCAGTACAAGTCGCCGATCGTGGGCGAGGGCGAGGTCACCGTCGAACTGGAGGGCGGCAGGACCGCCACCATCGGCATCGAGCGGCTGCATCTGGAGCAGGATGCCGGCAAGCTGCTGCACGACCAGTCGCCGTCGCTGTCCTTTGTCGATCTCAACCGCTGCGGCGTCGCGCTGATGGAGATTGTCTCGAAACCGGACATCCGCGATGCCGAGCAGGCCAAGGCCTACGTGACCAAGGTACGCTCGATCGTGCGCTATCTCGGCACCTGCGACGGCGACATGGAGAAGGGCAACCTGCGCGCCGACGTCAACGTCTCCGTGCGCAAGCCGGGCGGGCCGCTCGGCACCCGCTGCGAGATCAAGAACATGAACTCGATCAACTTCATCGGCCAGGCCATCGAGTACGAGGCGCGGCGCCAGATCGAGATCATCGAGGACGGCGGGCGGATCGAGCAGGAGACCCGCCTGTTCGACCCCAACAAGGGCGAGACGCGCTCGATGCGTTCCAAGGAAGAGGCGCACGACTATCGCTATTTCCCCGATCCCGACCTGCTGCCGCTGGAGTTCAGCCAAGACTTCGTCGACGAGCTGGAGGCGCAGCTGCCGGAGTTGCCGGACCAGAAGAGGGCGCGCTTCGTCGCCGATCTTGCCCTGTCTGCCTACGATGCCGGCGTGCTGGTCGCCGAGCGCGAGAGCGCCGAGTTCTACGAGACGGTGCTGGACAAGCTGTCGGACAGGAAGCGCGACGGCAAGGTCGCCGCCAACTGGGTGATCAACGAACTGTTCGGCCGCCTGAACAAGGAAGGCCGCGACATTTCCGCCTCGCCGGTCTCCGCCGACCAGCTCGCGGCCATCATTGGCCTGATCGGCGAGGGCACCATCTCCGGCAAGATCGCCAAGGATTTGTTCGAGATCGTCTGGCAGGAGGGCGGCGACCCCCGTGCCATCGTTGAATCGCGCGGCATGAAGCAGGTCACCGACCTCTCGGCGATCGAAAAGGTGGTCGACGAGATCATCGCGGCCAATCCGGACAAGGTGGAGCAGGCCAAGACCAAGCCGCAGGCGCTCGGCTGGTTCGTTGGGCAGGTGATGAAGTCGTCCGGCGGCAAGGCGAACCCGCAAGCCGTCAACGATCTGCTGAAATCCAAGCTCGGTCTCTGACGTTGGCGCGCGTCAACGGCGCGCGCGACGTCGCCTCGGCCGCCTCGGTCGGCCTTTCAATGCCAAGCCGATCATGCGCGACGTCGCTGGAGCGATGCGCGTGTTGCGAATCGCAGAACGATGATTCGCAACTGCGGTGACGCTCGGCGCGCGAGTCGGAGCGATCAGGCCCATGTACACAAAAAATTTTTTGCTTGCCAAAACCCGGGACTCGGAGTCCGCGCCCGTCGCCGTTAACCACGTTTGCGTGGCTGGCGCGCGCTTTCACCGCGCGAGCAACGCGTTGAACGTGAATCGCGAAAACACTGCAGCAGAAGCATTTCCCTGCAACAATGATCATCGTCGGCGCAGATCGCGCACGCATCTGTCGTGTCGTGCAGTTCGCGCGTCGCTGCATCTTCGAACGAAGCGCGCGATGTACTCGTGCTTCGCTACGTCAACACTTCTTTAAGCGGGACGCTGTTTTTTTTGATCACGTTGCTGTATTGCAAATGACGTGCTGCTCGATTCCCGAGTGCACAACAGCGACGTAAGCCATCTCACTAACATCAGGAGGGCAATATGGCTAAGAAGGCAAAGAAGGCGAAGAAGGCGAAGAGCGCAGTGAAGAAGACTGCGAAGAAGACCCGCAAGGTCGCCAAGAAGAAGAAGTAACTCTCGCCTTTGAGAGGATGCCGGTGTCCTTGATGCCGGCGCGTCACAAGAGCCTTCAGGCGGCGGACTAGCGAAAGCGGTGCTCCCTGGAAGCGCTCTGGTCGACGAAAGAGGGTGTCGGCGAGACATCAGGTCAACGGCCGGACCGGAACTTCCCCTCGGGGATCGGTGCGGCAGAAGAAACAAGTCTTTCTTCGTTTGGGCGGGGCGCTTCGCGCTCCGCAGTTTCACCCAAGGCTTTCGGGCTGCGGGCTGAGATCTGGTCCTGACGTGTTCGCCGACGCCCTTGTTCCACCCGCCGGGGATCGCCCCGGCTTTTTTGTGCCCCGACATCGCTGGTACGAACCGCCTCCCGCTCCCCGGGAGCGCTCTCGCGCGCCCGGATACCCGACGGTGCCGGGCCTTCCTGCACCCGTGGCTGCAGGAACGTGGCGGCGAGGGCCTTGCGGCAATGGTTATCGTTGTCCCAAGCGCGACGGTAAACCGAACTTTGCCATTGCGGGCAAATGTCGATGGCATCGGCGTTTTTTCGATTCGGCGGCAATGCGGGCTGGCGCGCGTTTACACGCCGTTCATCGCGATACTTAAACCGCTCTTCAAAATTGCGCGGCCATATTCGCCTCAACAAGCCGGCAACGGCTGTGGGGACGTTCAACATCTGGGACAGGGGCCGCACTCGGGGGAGACGCGGCCAAACAATAAAGGGGAGGTCAAACATGTTTCACGGGACATTGGATCTGGACGGCGCGGTGCCGGTCACCGACAGCTCGATCCGGGACGTGCTGTTCGAGCGGGGGCTTTACTGGGCGAGCGGGCGCTCCGGCGTCGTCAACCTCGTCGCCGCCCACAAATGGTTCAACCTCGCGGCACTGAAGGGCCGCACGGAAGCCGTCGCGCTCCGCCGTGAGATCGCCGCGCAGATGAGCGAGAGCGAAATCGCAACCGCGCTCTGCGAGGCGCGTGCCTGGATGAGCGCGCACTGACGCGCGATGAGATCTGGATGAATCATCATCGCGCTTCAGGTTGTGGTTTGAGCATGATCTTTTCGGAAAACGGCTTCACCCTGTTCCGGATCATGCGCTAGGCTTGACAACCCATCACGCAGACGCCGCAGGCGGTAGCGATCGGTCGCTGCCGCCTGTTCACTTTGAGGGCCGCAGATACCGGAGGCAAATCGAGGCGCGCGCCGACAACGTCCGGGGCTTCGCCGAAACCCGGCTCGGGTCAGAAATGCCTTGATTCGCAGCGACTTCCAGTTACAAACCAGCGCCCTTCCGGGACCGCATTTCGGCGGTCTTGCGCTTCCCCCTTGACCGATTGTAACAGGCAGCTCGGTTCGCAGCACGAAAAACGCATGTATGTGATTGGAATAAGCTCCGGCATCAAGCACGGCCACCACGACGGTGCCGCGGTTTTGCTGCGCGACGGGGAATTGATCGCGGCGGCGGAAGAGGAGCGCTTCACGCTCGCCAAGCACGCCCGCGGCGAGCTGCCGCGCGGGGCGATCGGCTTCTGCCTGAGGCAGGCCGGCATCACCATGCGCGATGTCGATTTCATCTGCTCGCCGCTGAAGACCTACGTGAACTATGAACAGCGGCTGACCGAGTACTTCAAGTTCCAGTTCGGCCACAGCCCGAAGATCGAGCTTTACGACCATCACCTCTGTCATGCCGCCAGCAGCTATTACGGCTCGGGCTTCTCGGAAGCCACCGTCGCTTGCTTCGACTTCTCGGGCGACTCCAGTTCCGGGATGGTGGCCCATGTCAAGGGCAACGACTTCAAGGTGCTGACGCGCTTCGGGCGTCACAACAGCCTCGGTCTCTATTACGGGATGCTGACCCAGTATCTCGGCTACCAGATGACCAATGACGAGTACAAGGTCATGGGGCTGTCGTCCTATGGCAGCCCGAAATATCTCGACAAGTTCGCCGGCCTGCTGCGCCCGAACGGACTGGACTACGAACTCGACGCCGAGCTCGACAAGCGCAAGCGCGATGCCGCGATCTTCACCAGCGATTTCTCGACGCGCCAGGAGCGCATCTTCACCGAGAAGCTCGAGGAGGTGCTCGGACCGCGCCGGCTCCGCGGCCAGCCGCTCGACCAGCGCTTCACCGACATCGCCGCCAGCGGCCAGAAGCAGCTCGAGCTGGTCACGACGGAAGTGGTGCGCACCGCCATCGCGCAAAGCGGCTGCGGCGATGTATGCCTTGCCGGGGGCGTGGCGCTGAACTGCAAGATGAACATGGAGATCGCGGCCGAGCCTTCGGTCAAGCGGCTCTATGTCCCGCCGGTGCCGCATGATGCCGGCGTGGCGCTTGGTGCGGCGATGCTCAAATGCGTGGAGGCCGGCCGCAAGATCGCGCCGCTGACGCATGCCTATTGGGGTCCGGAATACGCCAACGACGAGATCAGGAACACGCTGGACAAGATCGGCGCGCGCTACGAGCTGCTCGACGACCCCGTCGCTCGGTGCGTCACCGATCTCGCCGAGCAGAAGACGGTCGGCTGGTTTCAGGGCCGCATGGAGTACGGCCCGCGTGCGCTCGGCAACCGCTCGATCCTCGCCGACCCGCGCTCCGCCGGCATGAAGGACCGCATCAACGTCGGCATCAAGTATCGCGAGGAGTTCCGTCCGTTCTGTCCGTCGGTGCTTTACGAGCGCCAGGGCGAGTATTTCGAAGACACCTTCGACGCTCCCTTCATGGTCGTGACCTTTCCGGTCGTCGATGGGGCAAAGGACAAGATACCCGCCGTGGTTCATGTCGACGGCACCGCGCGGATCCAGAGCGTGCGCGAGAACACCAATCCGCTCTACGCGCGCCTGATCGGCGAGTTCGCCAGGGCCACGTCGGTCCCGATGCTCATCAACACCAGCCTGAACATCAACGAACAGCCGACGGTGAACGCGCCGCTCGAGGCGCTGCACACCTATTTCTGTTCCGGCCTGGATGCGCTCTATCTCGGACCATACCGGTTGTCGAAATCGAGCTGAGGGAGCTGCGGGTGGCACCTGGATTCGTTAAGCGCTTCGCCGACACTTATCTGCGGCCCATCCGCCGCAGTCTGCGGCCGACCCGGCACGCCAGCTTCGGCGGCATCAAGATCAGCTACCGGCCCGAACTCGACGGCGGCGGCACGAGCTTCGGCCAGGACTTCCTTCCCTATTTCAAGGCGCGCGGCATGCCGAAGCAGCAGCGCGCGTATGAGTGGTGTTCGGGACCGGCGTTCATCGGGTTTTCGCTGCTTGGAAACGGCTTTTGCGAAACGCTTTGCCTTGCCGACATCAACCCGCGCTCGGTGGCCTCATGCAGGAACACGGTCGAGGTCAATCGCCTCGGCGACCGGGTCGCGGTCTACGAATCCAATAACCTGCGCAACATTCCCGCCACCGAGCAGTGGAATCTGGTGGTCAGCAATCCGCCCCACTTCATCGACGAAGCGTTTGAGGGGCAGCTGCTCGCGCATGATCCGCAATGGCAGATCCATCGCGAGTTCTTTGACGGCGTCGGCAATTTCCTCGCCAGGGACGGCGTGATCGTCCTGCAGGAGAACAACGCCGGTTCGACGGTGGAGAGCTTTCGCGAGATGATCGAGCAGGCCGGCCTGAAGATCGTGTTCGCCGACGGCCATTCGAACGATCTCACCGCCGACAGCATCTTCTATTACATCGGCATCATGCGCCGTGACGACACGCCGCCGCCGTGGGCGTGCACGGAAGTCGAGCGGCGTCGCGAAGGCGCCGGCTGGACCTGGCAGCCGCGATCGTAGTGTCCGGGCGAGGGCGATTCTCGCGCGGAAGATCGTCGGTGCGGTGTGTTGCCGGTGCCCCGCTTCGCGCGTTCCGTCGAACGATCGGCAAGTGAAAGCGGTGAGGGTGGCGGGCTACGTCCGATGAAGATGAGCAATACTGCTTCGCCGTAGCCGTATGATGCCGGGGCCCATGGCACGCCTGACGTGGAGATTGTACTGCTGTATACGATCTGGCAATCCGCAAACTCGGGCCAGTTTCGGGCTTGGGCTCGACCTCGTTGAGCCCTCGGACAGGGTGCGAAAATTTCTGAGAATTGGTGCCATGTCCGGTGCTGACGGCAGGGTGCCAATATGGCGCAAATGACCCGAAGCTGCCGAACGACGGCTTTCAGCCAGAGATACTGGTTCTGCCTATTGAGGCAGGAGGACGCGGAGGAAACGAAATCGTCGTCCCTTCAAAACGTTGGATTGACCGGATACCATGCACTGTCGCTGTGAGGGCTCCGTATGCGAAAAGTCTTCCGAGTTGCGGGTCTCGATTGGTCTGCCGCATTAGGCGTGGTTCTGGTTCTCCTCGCTGTTCCCATAAATGCAAGTTTAGGACAGGCCCAAAGCCCTCCTCAGCTTCTTGGTTTCCTGTCTTCCTCAACCCGGGAGGGAACGGCCGACCGAATCGATATTTTCAAGAAACATTTGCGCGTACTGGGCTATCACGAGGGAGATGTTGTTATTGACTATCGCTGGACCAATGGCCGAAACGAGCAACTGCCGGTTTACGCGAACGAACTGGTAAAGCGAGGCGTCAAAGTGATCGTCACGCACGGTAATCTCGCGACTGAAGCGGCAAGCAGGGCGACCACGAAAATTCCGATCGTGTGTTTCACCTGTGGAGACTTGCGGTTGGTCAATGGCGTCGCGAGCCTGGCACGACCGGGTGGTAATATCACCGGGGTCAGTTCCGTTCATCCTGATACGGCTGCCAAGCGTCTGCAACTTCTTAGAGACCTGACACCGGGCCTTTCGAGAGTCGATGTTCTGTACAACATCGGTAATCCGGTTTCGGAGTCGGAATTGCGCGTGTCTCAGGCAGCCGCCAGGCTTATGAACATTCAAGTGTATCCGTTAGGTGTGCGCGATCCGGGTGAATTGAGGACAGTCCTCTCTTCCAGAACGAAGCAAGTTGCGGATGCGCTTCTGGTCATATCCGATGCAATGATACAGGGGTGTATCCCGGATATTGTTGCTCTCGCCGTCGCAAGTCGTATGCCGGTTATTACGCCTTGGGGTTCCGAATTCGTCAGGGCCGGCGGTCTTGTTGGTTACGGTCCAGATACGTCGGCCCTCATCCCGCAGGCGGCTAGCCAAGTGGACAAGATTCTTCGAGGCGCCTACCCTGGCGACATTCCAATTGAGCAACCGACGAAGTTCGAGCTTTACGTCAACACAAAAACGGCAGCTTCGATTGGCTTGGCCGTTTCGCCCTCAATTCTTGTACAGGCGACAGAAGTCGTAGACTGACGCAGAGCCCATAATGCATGAAGCTGACGAGCCAAATGCCGTCATCGACTTCCTTGATACCGAATTTCTGGCCGGCCAGCACGGTAGAGATTGGGCCTGGTCGCGTGATCTGGCATACTTCGACCTGGAGCAGAAAACCCGGCAGCCTCTCGACAACCCGTTCGGCACGAGGTTGTCACCCATGTCTTAGGTACGTTCCGTTACCGATGTCTCCGGGCCGGACAGGCAGAGGGTGGCGGAGACGGAGGGATTCGAACCCTCGATAGGCCTTTACAAGCCTATAACGGTTTAGCAAACCGCCGCCTTCAGCCACTCGGCCACGTCTCCGTTACGGTCGATATGCCCGAGGCGAGGGCGAGCCGCAAGCCACAGATATAATGAGTACGGTCGGCCGGAAAAAGCGCGCCGAGCCCGCGCCGGCGTGCGGCGCGAGCGTGGCGAAAATGCGACACCTGCCCCATCGCGGCCAGCGCCCCCGGCAGACATCATGGAGTCGGCGGCGCGGGTTGCCTCGATTGAAAGCGCAGCAACGAAATGATCCGGCCGCGGCTGCAAGGGAGCCGTTCGCGCATCGCTCGCGCGCAGGATTCGATTCCCGATCGCCACGCGCCCGTGCGCTTCATCGGCCGGAGGAGACTCAAGTTAGCCCTGCAAGACAAAGCTTTCCTGCATCTCTCCGCGCGAAGCGAAATGGCAGAAGGCATCAACGCCATCCGCGTTCCAGCCTTCTCCGGTGGCGCGATGCCTGTGCAGGCATCTGCGATTCCCGCAGGATTCGCTTCCGGATGCATCGATCCAGGTAGCAAAACAGGGAAGTCGGCGCTCTTCGCAACGCACGCGACAGCAAATCGGCCTTTTCCAAAAAATCCATTTTAGACAATGGCTTATGGAAAAGTTTTCGCGTCACCCGCGTGTTATTTGTGCAACACCCATCCAAAAAGGCGGTGGCTGCCCCGGTTTGGGGCGGTTCCTTTGTTGCGTGTGCAGAATGCATCGGTAATTGTGACGGTGCGACGGAGGGGGGCATCCCGAGGTCGCCCCGTTTCTAGATGGTTCGCTTAAGTCCCTCGCGTTTAGCGGGTGTGTCCGAAAGCGCGAAGCGACTAGGCGGTGGAACTAGGGACAAGGGAACCAACCCTCGGGTGTCGTCACCCAGCGGATCCGGAACCTACCCTTTAGAGCAACTTGGAGGTTTAACATGAAGATGGTTAAGAGCCTTATCCTCGGCTCAGCGGCGGGTCTCCTCGCCATGGGTGGGGCGCAGGCAGCCGATCTTCCCGTCAAGGCCAAAGCGGTCGAATACGTGAAGATTTGCTCCCTGTATGGTGCCGGATTCTTCTACATCCCTGGCACTGACACCTGTCTCAAGATCGGCGGCTATGTCCGTATCGATACCACGTTCAACGGCGGCATCTACGACTCGCCGGCCTGGAGCGGTGACATCGGTCAGCAGAACCGCTATCGCGACTACTTCTCGTCCCGTTCGCGTTTCGCGCTGACGGTCGATACCCGTACCGCCACCGAATACGGCGTCGTCCGCACCTTCGCTCAGGGCGACTTCCAGTTCGACACTCTCGGCAACAACACGTTCAACCCGAACTCGCTGGCGACCAACCTCGGCAACAACACCAACCTGCTGCACACCCCCGGCGGCGGCTATGTCGCGGTCGAAATGGTGTTCATCCAGTTCGCCGGTTTCACCTTCGGTAAGTCGGCTTCGGCCTACGCTACGCCGTGGCATGGCTATCCAGGCAACAACACCTCGTTCCTGATGGGCGGTCATGACACCGTCACTGGCGTGAACAACATCCAGTACACCGCCCAGTTCGGCAATGGCGTGTCGGCCACCATCGGTCTCGATGATCCGACCGTGTTCAACCGCACCACCGTTCTGAACAGCGCGTTCCCGTCGGCTGCGGCCTTCGGCGCGACTGCCTTCAACGGCGGTGGCGTCGGCGCTTACGCCGGGGTTCATGCTCCGGACGTCGTCGGCAACATCCGCGTCGACCAGGCTTGGGGTCTGTTCCAGATTTCGGCCGCGGCGCACGAAGTGTCTGGTTCGTACAACATCCTGAGCGCGGCTTCGGGCGCTCCGACCAACGTGTCGGAAATCTCCGGTCACCCCGAAACCAAGTGGGGCGGCTCGGTGATGGCTGCGTTGCAGATCAAGAACATCCCGACCGGCGCTGGCGACGACATCAAGATCGATGCGAGCTACGCCAAGGGCGACACCAAGCAGGTCATCTCGACCTCGGCGGCTTCGCCGAGCTTCGCGATGTTCTCGGGCACCGGCCGCGCCGGCGCCTACCAGAGCTTCGGCTTCGGTCAGACGGTTGACGCGGTCTTCCTGCCGACCCTGTTCGGCGGCGACGGCTCGCTCAAGCTGGTGGATGCCTGGGGCGTTCGTGGTGCTTTCAACCACAACTGGGATCCCTACTGGTCGACCAGCCTCTTCGGCAGCGCGACCGCTGTCCGCTACGGCGGTTCGGTGGGCGATCTGACCACGGCGAAGGGCATCTGGTGCGCCAACTACGTCACCGGCAAGGCTCTGTCGGCTGATTACACCTGTAACCCCGACTTCAACACCTACCAGCTCGGCGTCGTGACCCGTTGGACCCCCGTCAAGAACCTGACGTTCTCGGCTGAAGTCCAGTGGTTCCGCCTCGACCAGAAGATGACGGGTGCTGCCACCCTGACCCCGTCGGCTCCGAAGCCGACCGCGACTTACGAGTTCAAGGACCAGGACGCCGTCTCGCTCAACGTCCGCGTTCAGCGCAACTTCTGATCCTGACTACCTAACGGTCTGAAGGACCCCCGGCAGGCAACTGCCGGGGGTTTTTCGTTGCGCAACACGGCAATGACGATCCGGTGGCGACCGCGAGCGGGAAGGCAAGCAGCGGAAAAGGGGCGCGGCGGAACGGAAAGCGGCGGGGTGTGAAGTTCGCGCGCCGCCCGGCGTCTTGCGAAGGCTATTCCGTACTGGTGCCGCGCCGCAGGTCGGCCTCGATCTGCAGCCTGGTGCCGCCGCCGAAGCGCGCGCGATAGATCTGCAGGTTCTCCATGATCCGCTGCACATAGTTGCGCGTCTCGGAGAACGGGATCAGCTCGACCCAGTCGACCGCATCGACCTTGGGATCGCGCGGATCGCCGTAGCGCTCGACCCATTTCTTCACGCTGCCGCGGCCGGCATTGTAGGCCGCGAACGTCATGATGTAGGAGCCGCGGTAATCCTCCAGCAGCCCGCCGAGTTCGGCGGCACCCAGCGTGGCATTGTAGGCCGAATCGCTTTTCAGCCGCGCCAGATCGTAGGTCGCGCCGTGACGCTTGCAGACATAGCGCGCCGCATCCGGCGTCACCTGCATCAGCCCGTAGGCCTGGGCCGGCGATACCACCGACGGATTGAACGCGCTCTCCTGGCGGGCGATGGCGTAGACGATGCTCTTCTCGACCTCGGGCCCGATCGCCTTGAAGGGCGGGATGCCGTTGACGGGATAGGCGTAGTGGTCGAACGGCAGGCCGCGGTTCAGCGCGGCCTTGCCCAACAGCAGCATGCCGCGCGCGTCGGCGTAGCGCGCGGTGATCTCGCCAAGGCCCACCAGCGCCTCGGGATCGCCGTTCTCGCCCATGTCGGCAAGGATCGGCACCGCGATCTCGCCCTCGTCGAGTTCGTAGAGCAGTTGCACCGCGCGCACGATCTCCAGCCGCTCCGGGCTGCGGCCGCGCGCCGACGGCGCGGCGTTGAGGTCGATCTGCGGCAGGCCGAGCTTGGCGCGCGCCAGCTGGCCGTAATAGCTGGTCGATTGCTCGGCGGCGCGGGTGTAGGCGGCACGCGCCTCCTGGGCGCGGCCAGCGGCTTCCGCGGCGCGGCCCTGCCAGTAGCCGGCGCGCGCCAGCGCGGTCGGATTGACGCTGCCGACGCCGATGCGGGCAAAATGCTGCGCGGCGAGCGCGGGATCGTTGAGGAAACGCAGCGCGATCCAGCCGGCGGTGAATTCCTGCTCGGTCTTGTAGATGTCCTTGGACGGCAGCGCCGCATCGCGCGCGATCAGATAGGCGGTGCGGAATTCGCTGGTGTCGATCATCTTGCGCGCCAGCAGGCGCCGCTCGATCCACCATTCGTCGAGATTGTGCAGCCGGCCGGGATCCTTCGGCGCGCTCATCATCAGCTGCGCGGCCTCGGCGAATTTCTCGTCGCGGCGAAGCAGCTGGATTTTTGCGAAGAGGAAGCCGGGATCGGAATGCAATTCGTGCGGAACCGCGCCGAGCAGTTCCCTGAGATTGCCGCCCTTGCGGGTGGCCGCAATGCGCGCCTTGGCGAGCGCAAGGTGGCCGGAGCCGAGCCGCTTGGCGGCGCGCATGCCGGCCGCCTCGTTCTCGGTGCCGTAGAGCAGGGCATCCATCCGCGCCTTGTGGTCGCCTGCGGTCAGGAACGCGCCGAACATGTCGAGCGCGGCGCTCTCGGTGTCTTCCGACATCGGGTCGCTGCGCCAGGCCTGGCGCACCAGGCGTTCGGCATTGGTGCGGTCGCCGCGGGCGATCATCGCCTTGGCGAGCGCCAGCCGGCCCTTGGCCGAGACCGGGGATTCGTTCTCGAACCACGACCAGATCGCGCTGTCCTCGCGCTTGTCGTCCCACAGCGCGGCCTCGAGCCGCCGGCGCAGGAAGGTCTGCGAGGGCCAGCTCGGATTGGCCGCGAGAAACGCGCGGTAGCGCTCGACGCTGACGTTGTTGTTGTCGCTGCGCAGGATCAGCCATTCGGCGAGCTTGCGCGCGACCGGATCGGAAATCGCCGCTTCCGCCTGGGTGGCGTCATCCGGCTTGCGCTTGCGCAGCAGCTCGATGACGTTTTCCAGCGCGTCCTTGTCGCCTTGCGAGGTCGACGATGTCGCAGCGACTGCGGCAGGCGTAATCGGCTTGCGCGCCATCGCCGCAGGCGAGCGCGGCGGCGCGCCGAGCGGAGCGGCCGGGCCGGCGTGGGCGGTGTGAACGGGGGCTGCGGCCGCGGGCTTGTCCGCGCTCTTCTCCGTGTTCGTGGGCGCAGCAGCCGAATTCGTTGCGGGCACGATGTTGCGCGCGACCGGCCGCGGCTTCGGCAGCGGAGTCCTGGTCGCCGCTTCCGCCGGCCCGGACAGCATCGCCGCAAGCGCCACGCACGTCGCCAAAGCGGTGGATCGCAACGCTGCTGCGCGCACGTTTCGGGTCACGGCTTTCCTTCGCGGCGAATCGACCAAGCTGACCAGCCCCAATGTCCTATTCGGTTGAATATGTGGACAAAACACTAACAGACCCCTGTGGGCCCGGCGCTTCTCTGCGCCAATACCACGGCAAAATAGCGGCCAAGTCGGGGGAGCAGGGCCGTTACGGGCCTTTCACACCGACTTCAGACCCGATATGAATTGCGTTTCGGCTCACCCGGTGTGCGCAAGTTTCGGAGGAAGTCCATGGCAGCCAAGACAAAATTCAGGGGCTCGTTCACCGCGCTGGTGACGCCCTTCAAGAATGGCTCGCTCGACGAGGCGGCTTTCCGTGAGCTGGTGAACTGGCAGATATCGGAGGGCACCCACGGCCTGGTGCCGGTCGGCACCACCGGCGAGAGCCCGACGCTCAGCCATGACGAGCACAAGCGCGTCGTCGAATGGTGCATCGAGGAGGCCAACGGCCGCGTGCCCGTGATCGCCGGCGCCGGCTCGAACTCCACCAAGGAAGCGATCGAACTGGCGCAGCACGCCGAGAAGGCGGGCGCCGATGCCGTGCTGGTCGTCACGCCCTATTACAACAAGCCGACGCAAGAGGGCATGTACCAGCACTTCAAGGCGATCAACGACGCCATCGACATCCCGATCATCATCTACAACATTCCGCCGCGCTCGGTGATCGACATGTCGGTCGACACCATGAAGCGGCTGTACGAACTGAAGAACATCGCCGGCGTCAAGGACGCCACCGCCAGCATGGTGCGGGTCTCGCAGCAGCGCGCGGCGATGGGCGAGGACTTCAACCAGCTCTCCGGCGAGGACGCGACGGTGATAGGCTACATGGCCCATGGCGGCCACGGCTGTATCTCGGTGACGTCGAACGTCGCGCCGCGGCTGTGCTCGGAGTTTCACACCGCCTGGCAGAAGGGGGACCTCGCCACCGCGCTGAAGATTCACGACAAGCTGATGCCGCTGCACATGAACCTGTTCATGGAGACGAGCCCGTCGCCGGTCAAGTACGCGATGTCGCTGCTGGGCAAGATGGAGGAGAAGCTGCGCCTGCCGATGGTGCCGGTGCAGGAACCGACCCGTGTCGCCGTGCGTAGTGCCATGGTGCATGCCGGCCTGATCAACTAGCCCGTATTTCAATGGACTGATGGGCCCGTCGTCGCAGGGGAGGACTTCGCCATGCTGAAGGAATTCAAGGAATTCGCGATGAAGGGCAATGTCGTCGACCTCGCGGTCGGCGTCATCATCGGTGCGGCGTTCGGCGCCATCGTCAATTCGCTGGTTGGCGACGTCATCATGCCGATCATCGGCGCCATCACCGGCGGGCTCGACTTCTCGAACTACTTCACGCCGCTCGCCAAATCGGTCACCGCGAGCAACCTCGCGGATGCCAAAAAGCAGGGCGCGGTGCTGGCTTGGGGCAGCTTCCTTACGCTTACCCTCAACTTCCTGATCGTCGCCTTTGTGCTGTTCCTCGTGATCCGCGCCATGAACCAGTTCAAGCGCAAGGAAGAGGCTGCACCGGCCGCGCCGCCGAAGCCGACCCCCGAGGTCGAACTGCTGACCGAGATCCGCGATCTCCTCAAGAAGAGCTGACGTGGCCGAGAAGAACGAACGCCCCATCAAGGTCGTCGCCGAAAATCGCAAAGCACGCTTCAACTATGCGATCGAGGACACGATCGAGGCTGGGCTCGCGCTGACCGGTACCGAGGTCAAGTCGATCCGCAGCGGCAAGAGCACGATCGCGGAATCCTACGCCGATTCCAAGGACGGCGAGCTCTGGCTGATCAACGCCAACATCCCGGAATATCTGCAGGGCAACCGCTTCAACCACGAACCGAAGCGGCCGCGGAAGCTGCTGCTGCATCGCAGGCAGATCAACAAGCTGATGGGCGCGGTCGATCGCGAGGGCATGACGCTGATCCCGCTAAAGCTTTACTTCAACGAGCGCGGCCGTGCGAAGCTCTTGCTGGCGATCGCCAAGGGCAAGAAGCTGCACGACAAGCGCGAGACCACCAAGAAGCGCGACTGGAGCCGCGAAAAGGGCCGCCTGATGCGGGCGCGGGGCTAGGAGTTTTTTTTCGCATATTGGTTGAGCGCGAAGCGAAACCCCGCTGATAGGGTCTTGCTTCGCTCAACCCATCCTGCAAGGCAACGAGGGACGCCATTCCCATGAACCAGAAAAACCTCCTGGAAGTCGACTGGAGCAAGATCCCCGTCCCGACCGACGACGGCGCCGCCGCGCACCTGAAGGGCATGACGATGCCTCCGGTCAGCCTGCGCGCCACCGACGACACCGTCGTCGATCTGTCGCGGCTCGAAGGCCGCACCGTGGTGTTCGGCTATCCCCGCACCGGCGAGCCCGGCAAGGTCGCCCTGGTCGAGGATTGGGACATGATTCCGGGGGCGCGCGGCTGCACGCCGCAGACCTGTGCCTTCCGCGACCTCTTCGCCGACTTGAAGGCGGCCGGCGCCGCGCACGTATTCGGCCTGTCGACGCAGAGCAACGATTACCAGGCCGAGATGGCGGCGCGGCTGCATCTGCCTTTCCCGGTGCTGTCGGACGCGAAGCTGGAGCTGAGCAAGGCGTTGCGGCTGCCGACCATGGAGGTCGCCGGTCTGACGCTGATCAGGCGGCTCGCGCTTGTGGTCGACGACGGCCGCATCACCCACGTGTTCTATCCGGTATTCCCCCCGGACCGGAATGCCGGCGACGTGCTGCAGTGGCTGAAGGAAAATCCGGTCTAACCGAGCGGTGGATTTGCAGGGTGGGCAAAGCGAGGCGTGCCATGCCCTTGCGTCTTGCACCGTGCGCGAGACGGTGGGTACGGCGCTTTGCGCCTTTGCCCTGCGGACCGCAGATCATGCAAGATCCTTCTTCACCCGCGCAAAGACGTCGCGGAACATCTTCGGCGTCAGAACGCCCGTGTTCGTGTTGTACCGCGAGCAGTGGTAGCTGTCGTAGAGGCGCACCTTGCCTGCCTCGTGCACGGCGCCATGAGCGAAGGGCGCCGCCGCGGCCTTCAGTCCGAGCGCCTTCAGCGTCGAATCATGCGCGATGCGGCCGAGCATCACGATGGCCTTCACCTTGTGCATGGTGGCCATGGTGGCGGCCAGGAAGGTGCGGCAGGTGCTGATCTCGACCGGAAGCGGCTTGTTCTGGGGCGGCACGCAGCGCACCGCGTTGCTGATGCGGCAATCGACCAGCGTCAGGGTGTCGTCGGGCCGCGCTTCGTACTTGCCCCTGGCAAGACCGTATTCGAGCAGGGTCGCATAAAGGAGGTCGCCGGCATAATCGCCGGTGAAGGGCCGCCCGGTGCGGTTGGCACCCTGCATGCCTGGCGCGAGGCCCACGATCAGGACCCGCGCATCGGGATCGCCGAAGGAGTCGACCGGCGCGTTGTACCAGGTCGGCTCGCGCGCGCGCGCTTCAGCGCGAAACGCCGCCAGCCGCGGGCAAAGCGGGCAATTTCGATCAGGTGTGGTCGCAGCAGGGCTGGGGCTAGTCGTCGAAATCTTCGTCACCGGCGCCACGGGGCGCCACCGTGGTGGTGGCGCGCTGCAGGAATTGCGGCGCGTGGTGACGTGGTTCGCCGCGTTCACTGCGCTCGCGCGGTGCCGGACGCTCGGACGGGTCGCGGCCGAGCTTGGACTGCAGCTCCACGAGGTCGGTGAAAACATCGGCCTGGCGACGCAGCTCGTCGGCGATCATCGGCGGCTGGCTGGCGATGGTGGAGATCACGGTCACCCGGACGCCGCGGCGCTGCACGGCCTCCACCAGCGAGCGGAAATCGCCGTCGCCGGAGAACAGCACCATCTGGTCGATATGCTCGGCGAGCTCCATGGCGTCGACCGCCAGCTCGATGTCCATGTTGCCCTTGACCTTGCGGCGGCCGGAGGCGTCGATGAACTCTTTGGTCGCCTTGGTGACGACGGTATAGCCGTTGTAGTCGAGCCAATCGATCAGCGGGCGAATCGAGGAGTATTCCTGATCCTCGATGATGGCGGTGTAATAGAAGGCACGGAGCAGGGTGCCGCGACCCTGGAATTCCTTGAGGAGGCGCTTGTAGTCGATATCAAAGCCGAGCGTCTTCGCCGTCGCGTAGAGGTTGGCGCCGTCGATGAAGAGCGCGATCTTGTTTGAAACGGGTGTCGACATCAATGCCTTCTCGCTTGGTAGTTGTTAACGCGTTTTGGCGCAGCTGCAAAGAGCCGCGCGCATTTTTCACGCTTTGCCGCCTAAAGTTCGGTGAATACGTCCCACCCGCTAGTCACCACTGCAATTGTGGTACGGGGAGGGCGAAAAACCTAGACTTTGGACACTGCAATGTGGTGCTTGACTTGTCCTGGACGGCACCTTGGCTTCGTCCCGGGACGCTCCGGCCTTCTGGCCCCGGCAAGGGGTTAGCAGAACGGGACCGGTAACGCCAAATCACAATTTGGCCTTGCGTATTCCTACTGGCGTCTATAACTAGCCCCGAACAATCAGCAGTTTAGGCCCCATTTAACGGAGCGACACCAGATGGCGCGCGTCACCGTAGAAGATTGCATTGACAAGGTGGACAACCGGTTCGACCTGGTTCTCCTGGCCGCGCATCGCGCGCGCATGATCTCGTCGGGATCGCAGCTCACCGTCGATCGCGACAACGACAAGAACCCGGTCGTCTCGCTGCGCGAGATCGCGGAATCTTCCATTTCCCCCGAGGATTTGAAGGAAGAGCTGGTTCATTCCCTGCAGAAATTCGTCGAGGTCGACGAGCCCGAGCCTGATACCGTGCCGCTGATCGGTTCGGCCGGTGCGAGCGTCGATGCCGACGACACCGAAGTCGCGGTCGAGCGCATGACCGAGGAGGAACTGCTGAAGGGCCTCGAGGGCCTGGCGCCCCCGGAAGAGCAGCCCGAAGAAGACGAATAATCTCAAGCTGCAACGCGATTTAATGAAAAGGCCCGAACAATTGTTCGGGCCTTTGCTTTTGTTGACATTTTTTCGGTTAAGATGCGTTCTTTACGCGGCGGTCGAGCAGGTTTGCCCGGTTGGGTGCATTCCGGCTCGAGCGACGCATGACGGGTGTGCAGCGGGCCGCTTGGACACCGCGAGCAGGACGAATCGATGGCGTTTTGGCGTCGCAGTACACGGCAGATGGAGGCCGCGACCGAGCAGGTTGCGGTGGCGCCGGCCGCTGCGACCGTCCGTCCGCCCAAACCGCGCGCCGGCATCATGCGGCAATACGATCTGGTTGAGAAAGTCCGATCATACAACCCGAAGACCAACGAGGACCTGCTCAACCGCGCCTATGTCTACGCCATGAAGGCGCATGGCGCGCAGACCCGCGCGTCCGGCGATCCCTATTTCTCCCATCCGCTCGAAGTGGCGGCGATCCTCACCGGCCTCAAGCTCGATGACGCCACCATCGTGGCGGCGCTGCTGCACGATACCATCGAGGACACCGAGGCGACGCGTGCCGAGATCGACCAGATTTTCGGCCACGAGATCGGCGCGCTGGTCGAGGGCCTGACTAAACTGAAGCGGCTGGAACTGGTCTCGCGCGAGGCCAAGCAGGCGGAAAACCTGCGCAAGCTGCTGCTGGCCATCGCCGACGACGTCCGCGTGCTCCTGATCAAGCTGGCCGACCGCCTGCACAACATGCGCACGCTGGAGTTTGTGCCGCCGGCCTCGCGCCGCCGCATTGCCGAGGAGACGCTGGACATCTATGCGCCGCTCGCCGGCCGCATGGGCATGCAGGAAATGCGCGAGGAGCTGGAGGATCTTTCCTTCCGCACGCTCGATCCCGAAGCCTATGCCGTGGTCAAGCAGCGCCTCGATGCGCTGGCCGAGCGCAACCGCAACCTGATCGGCGAGATCGAAAGCCAGCTGCAGAAGAACCTGCAGAAGAACGGCGTCGTCGCTCGTGTCTACGGCCGGCGCAAGAAGCCGTTTTCGATCTGGACCAAGATGGAGCGGAAGTCGGTCGGCTTTGAGCAGCTGTCCGACATTTTCGGCTTCCGCATCGTGCTCGACACCGTCGAGTCCTGCTACCGCGCGCTCGGCGTGGTGCACACGACCTGGCCGGTGGTGCCGGGCCGTTTCAAGGACTACATCTCGACGCCCAAGCAGAACGACTACCGCTCGATCCACACCACCGTGATCGGCCCCGGCAACCAGCGCGTCGAACTGCAGGTCCGCACCGAGGAGATGGACCGCATTGCCGAGTTCGGTATCGCCGCGCATGCGTTCTACAAGGACGGCATCGGCTCGCCGACCGAATACCTCAAGCGCGAATCCAACGCCTTTGCCTGGCTGCGGCACACCGTCGGCATGCTGTCGGAAAGCGCCAATCCGGAGGAATTCCTCGAGCATACCAAGCTCGAGCTGTTCCACGACCAGGTGTTCTGCTTCACGCCGCGCGGAAAGCTGATCGCGCTGCCGCGCCATGCAAACGTGATCGATTTCGCCTATGCCGTGCACACCGACATCGGCAACAGCGCGGTCGGCTGCAAGATCAACGGCAAGTTCGCGCCGCTGTCGTCGGAACTGCAGAACGGCGACGAGGTCGAGATCCTGACCTCGGAGGCGCAAGCGGCGCCGCCGTCGGCGTGGGAAACGCTGGCGGTGACGGGCAGGGCGCGCGCCGCGATTCGCCGCGCGACCCGCACCGCCGTGCGCGACCAGTATGCGGGGCTCGGCCGGCGCATCATCGAGCGCCTGTTTGCCCGCGCCAAGATCGAATATGCCGACGACAAGCTGAAGGGCGCGCTGCCGCGGCTGGCGCGCGCGTCGATCGAGGACGTGATGGCTTCAGTCGGCCGCGGCGAATTGAAGGCTTCCGACGTCGCCCGCGCGATGTATCCTGATTACAGGGAAGAGCGCGTCGCGCGTTATGGCGCCAGCAAGGTCTCCGCCGAGAAGAAGACGGCGCAGCCGCATCATCCGGCGCGCAGCGCCGCGGTGATCCCGGTCGGCGGCACCGGCAAGGCCGACCTGCCGATCAAGTTCGCGCCCAACGGCGGCGCGGTGCCGGGCGACCGCATCGTCGGCATCATCACCCCCGGCGAGGGCATCACGATCTATCCGATCCAGGCGCCGGCGCTGAAGGATTTCGAGGACGAGCCGGAGCGCTGGCTCGACGTGCGCTGGGATATCGACGACACCACGCCGCAGCGGTTTCCGGCGCGCATCCGTGTCGACAACGTCAACGAGCCGGGCAGCCTTGCCCAGGTCGCCACCGTGATCGCCGAGCACGACGGCAATATCGACAACATCAGCATGTCGCGCCGCTCGCCGGATTTCACCGAGCTGACCATCGATCTTGAGGTCTACGATCTCAAGCATCTCAGTGCAATTATCGCGCAGCTCCGTGCAAAGGCGGTCGTCGCGCGGGTCGAGCGCGTTAACGGATGATCTCCTGGTATGGTAGACCCTCATGGTGAGGAGGCGCTCTTGCGCCGTCTCGAACCATGAGGCCACATTAGGGCCCGCATCCTTCGAGACGCCGCTTCGCGGCTCCTCAGGATGAGCGATCGTCCACCGTATCTGTCGTGAGTTCGTCCATGCCCAAACCTCCGCCACTGCGTCTTGGCGTCAATGTCGACCATGTCGCGACCCTGCGCAATGCGCGGGGCGGCCAGCGTCCCGATCCCGTGCGCGCGGCGCTGGCTGCGATCGAGGCCGGCGCCGACGGCATCACCGCACATCTGCGCGAGGACCGCCGCCACATCCGCGATCAGGACATGATCCGGCTGAAGGCGGAGATTTCCAGGCCGCTGAATTTCGAGATGGCGGCGACGGACGACATGCTGCGGATTTCGCTCGCGACCAGGCCGCACGCCGTATGCCTGGTGCCGGAGCGGCGCGAGGAGCTTACCACCGAAGGCGGGCTCGACGTCGCCGGCCAGCACAATCACCTGCAGCCGGTCATCGCCAGGCTCGGCGACGCCGGCATCCGTGTCTCGCTGTTCATCGCCGCCGATCCGCGCCAGATCGAGATGGCCGCAAAACTCCGCGCGCCGGTGATCGAAATCCACACCGGCGGCTGGTGCGACGCCGTCGTCGACGGCCACACCGCCAGGGCCGAGGCCGAATGGCAGCGCATCATGGCCGGCGCGAGGCTGGCGCGCGAGGCCGGGCTCGAGGTGCATGCCGGCCATGGCCTCGACTACGCGACGGCGGAAACCATCGCGGCGCTGCCCGAAATCGCCGAGCTCAACATCGGCTACTACATGATCGGGGAGGCGATCTTTGTCGGCATCGGCGAGACCGTCCGGCGGATGCGCGAGGCGATGGCGCGCGGGCGGCAGCGGGCGGACAGCGCGGCATGATCATCGGCATCGGCTCCGATCTGATCGACATCACGCGCGTCGCCAAGGTGATCGAGCGCCATGGCGAGCGCTTTCTCGGCCGCATCTTCACCGATGTCGAGCGCGCCAGGGCGGAGCGCCGCGCCAAGAGCGAGAAAATGGTGGTTGCAACCTATGCCAAGCGCTTCGCCGCCAAGGAGGCCTGCTCCAAGGCGCTGGGAACCGGGATCCGGCGCGGGGTGTGGTGGCGGGACATGGGGGTGGTGAACCTGCCCGGGGGCCGGCCGACCATGCAACTGACCGGCGGGGCCCTCGATCGCCTGCAGGCGTTGACGCCGGAAGGGCTGCAAGCCCGCATCGACCTTTCCATCACCGATGATTGGCCGCTGGCGCAGGCTTTCGTCATAATTTCGGCTGTGCCGCCCGGCAAATCCTGATCTCCAGCGGATTCGCGGACGAAGCCCGGGCTAAACTAAAAATCGTTGTGATATCAGTATATTACGATGTTTTATGGCCGGACTTCATTGCGCGTCTCCGAACAACCGTCTAAAACGCCGCAGAGTTAGCCAAATCGAGCGAAGAGCGACTTTCCGGTTCGCGCCGGGAAACGTTCTCAACAACAGCAATAGTGAGCATTTTCTTCGGGCGGGACGGGCAACCGATTCGCCCCGGGAAAACGTTCCGCCATCACGCGGGCCTGCGCGCGCGGAAAAACGGGAAAGCTATGAGCGTGACGTCAGGGACTAAATCAGAGAGCGGATTTGGTGAAACCGTCCGTGTCGTCATCCATGCCCTGCTGATCGCGCTGGTGATCCGCACCTTCCTGTTCCAGCCCTTCAACATTCCCTCCGGGTCGATGAAGGCGACGCTGCTGGTCGGCGACTATTTGTTCGTCTCGAAATTCTCCTATGGCTACAGCCACTACTCGATCCCGCTGTCGCCGCGCATTTTCTCCGGCCGCATCTTCGGCTCCGATCCGGCCCGCGGCGACATCGTCGTGTTCCGCCTGCCCAAGGAAGACTCCACCGACTACATCAAGCGCGTGATCGGCCTGCCGGGCGACCGCATCCAGATGAAGGAAGGCCTGCTCTATATCAACGACGTGCCGGTCAAGCGCGAACGGCTCTCCGATTTCGTCGGCGAGGACCCCTGCGGCTCCGACGCCACCGCGCGAGTCAAGCGCTGGAAGGAGACACTGCCCAACGGCGTCAGCTACGAGACGCTCGATTGCGTCGATGTCGGTTTCTACGACAACACCAATGTCTACACCGTCCCGGCCGGCCATTTCTTCATGATGGGCGACAACCGGGACAACTCGACCGACAGCCGCGTGCCGTCGGCGGTCGGCTATGTACCGCTGGAGAACATCATTGGCCGCGCCCAGATGATCTTCTTCTCGATTGCCGAGGGCGAACACGCCTGGGCTTTCTGGCGCTGGCCATACTCGGTGCGCTGGAATCGCCTTTTCACCATCGTGCGATGATCGACGATACCGTCATCCAGAAAAACGCAAAATCCGCCGACGCCGGCCTGCAGCCTGACGTCGCGCCGGACGCTGCGCCCGAGAAGGCGCCTGCGCCGAAGAAGAAGCAGAGCTCCAGCGCGAGGAAGACGGCGGCGCTGAACGCGCTCGAGACGCGGATCGGGCACAAGTTCGCCAAGCGCGCCGGCCTCGTCACGGCGCTCACCCATGTCTCGGCGCTCAGTCCGGCCAAGCGCAACCGCGCCGACAGCTACCAGCGCATGGAATTCCTCGGCGACCACGTGCTCGGCCTCGTCATTTCCGACATGCTCTACAAGGCGTTTCCCAGGGCCGACGAGGGCGAACTTTCCAAGCGCCTTGCTGATCTGGTGCGGCGCGAGACCTGCGCGGAAGTGGCGAGATCGCTGGGGCTGGCCGAGGACATCAAGCTCGGAGCCGTCGGCAATGCCGCGGCAGCCGCGCGCCTGCGCGAGTCCGTGCTGGGCGACATCTGCGAGGCCGTGATCGGCGCGATCTATCTCGACGGCGGCTATCCGGCGGCATCCGCCTTTGTCGAGCGGCACTGGACCGAGCGGATGCACAAGAACCGCCGTCCGATGCGCGATGCCAAGACCGCGCTGCAGGAATGGGCGCAGTCCAAGGCGCTGCCGACGCCGGTCTACCGCGAGATCGAGCGCACCGGCCCGCACCACGATCCGCATTTCCGCGTCGCCGTCACGCTGCCCGGCCTGGAACCGGCCGAGGGCGTCGGCGGCAACAAGCGCGCGGCGGAAAAGAACGCGGCGCTGGCCATGCTCGCCCGCGAAGTCGGCGGCAAGTATGAAGGCTGAAGAGCCTGCCGCGACGCGCTGCGGCTTCGTCGCCCTGATCGGCGCGCCCAATGTCGGCAAGTCCACGCTGATCAACGCGCTGGTCGGCGAGAAGGTCTCGATCGTGTCGCGCAAGGTGCAGACCACGCGCGCGCTGATCCGCGGCATCGTCATCGAGGGCAATGCGCAGGTCATCCTGGTCGACACGCCCGGCATCTTTGCGCCCAAGCGTCGCCTCGACCGCGCCATGGTGACCACGGCCTGGACCGGCGCGCATGATGCCGACCTCGTCTGCGTGCTGCTCGATGCCAAGCTCGGCATCGATGCGGAGGCCGAGGCGATCTTCACGCGGCTTGCGGGCGTGGCGCATCCGAAGATGCTGGTGATCAACAAGATCGACCTCGTGCCGCGGGAAAAGCTGCTGGCGCTGGCCAAGGCCGCCGACGAGCGCATGAAGTTCGAGCAGATATTCATGATCTCGGCGCTGTCGGCCGACGGCACCGACGATCTGCGCAAGGCGCTCGCCGCGGCGTTGCCGGAAGGGCCGTTCCTCTATCCCGAGGACCAGATGTCGGTGGCGCCGATGCGGCATCTGGCGGCCGAGATCACCCGCGAGAAAATCTATCAGCAGCTGCACCAGGAGCTGCCGTACCAGTCGACCGTCGAGACCGACAGCTGGACCGAGCGCAAGGACAATTCGGTGCGCATCGAGCAGACCGTGTTTGTCGAGCGCGAAAGCCAGCGCAAGATCGTGCTCGGCAAGGGGGGCGCCACCATCAAGTCGATCGGAGCTGCCGCACGCAAGGAACTCGCCGAGATCGTCGGCCACCCCGTCCATCTTTTCCTGTTCGTGAAAGTGCGCGAGGACTGGGGCAACGACCCGGACCGCTACCGCGAAATGGGCCTCGAGTTTCCGAAAGAGTAGAGTTCCGCCATGACCGTGCCGAAGAACGTCTGGTGGTTCGAAGTGCTGCTCTATGCATCATTGTTGCTCGATACGCTGTCGGTGGCGTTCTACGACCGCACGCCGAGCCCGGAGGTGACCGAGGAGGTGATGACCGCGCAGACGTACTACGCGCTCGCGATGCTCGGGCTGGTGTTTTATCTGATCTGGTTTGCCGCCCGACGTCGCAAGAGCTGGCCGCGCTGGGTACTTTCGGGCCTGTTTGCGCGGTCGGTCGCCTCGTTGATCCAGGTGATCGCCATCAACGGGATCGAGTTCGGCACGTTCGTCGATATCGTCTCCAACGTGCTGACCGCCCTGGGCCTGTACCTGTCCTTTACGGGTGATGCAAAGGACTGGTTCGACGCGTGACGCCGTAGGGCGGATCAGCCCCGCGGCGCAATCCGCCGCCGCAAATTGCCGTGAATTGGCGATTGCGCTGACGCTAATCCGCCCTACCTGCCGCCGAACTGTTGTACGCTCTCGCCATGGAATGGACCGACGAAGGCATCGTGCTGGGCGTGCGGCGGCATGGCGAATCCTCCGCCATCGCCGAGCTCTTGACGCGCGAGCACGGCCGGCATCTTGGCCTCGTGCGCGGCGGCGCGGGCTCGCGGATGCGGCCGCTGCTGCAGCCCGGCAATTCGGTGCGCGCGGTGTGGCGGGCGCGGCTCGACGAGCATCTCGGCACCTACGCGATCGAGGTCACGGAGTCGCGCGCCGGCACGCTGCTGGCATCCTCGCATGCGGTCTACGGCGTGACGCATCTGGCGGCGCTGGTGCGCCTGTTGCCCGAGCGGGATCCGCACGAGGACATCTACGAGATGCTGGCGCACACGCTGGATGATTTCGAGGACGCCAGCGGTGCGGCGGCGCATGTCGTGCGCTTCGAGCTTGCGATGCTCGCCGAATGCGGCTTTGGCCTCGACCTCTCCAATTGCGCCGCCACCGGCGAGACCCGTGAGCTGGTCTACGTCTCGCCGAAATCCGGCGGGGCGGTGTCGCGCAGCGCCGGCGCGCCCTGGGCCGACCGGCTGCTGCGCCTGCCGGCCTTCTTGCGCGAGGAGACCGATGGCGCCGACGGCTTTTCCGACGAGGATCTGCAGGACGGTTTCCGTCTCACCGGCCTGTTCCTGCTCCGCCACGTGCTGGAGCCGCGCGGGCAGGGCCATTCCGACGCCCGCGAGGGCTTTATCAACGCGGTAATGAAGCGGCGGCTGCGGCTGGCGACCGGCGGGTGATGCTCATTCGATCAGTTCATCCGCACTGGCGAGCAGCGCCGGCGGGATCGACAATCCCAATGTCCTGGCGACCTGCAGGTTGATGATGGTCTCGAACTTGGTCGGCTGCTGGATCGGCAACTCGGACGGCTTGGCGCCCTTGACGATGCGGTCGACATAGCCGGCAAGCCGCCTGTACTGCTCCGATTGCAGCGGTCCATAGATGAGGATGGCGCCGCTTCTGGCGAAGATCGGCCACGCCGCGGTCACCGGAATACGTTGCTCGGAGGCGAAGTCGAAAATCGCCTTGCGGTTCTGCACCGCAAAGCCGTCGGAGAAAACCGAGATCGCTTGGGCCGGATCGGCCTTGATGGCGGCAAGCGCCGCCTCGAGCGCCTCGCGCGAGGGCGTCGGATAATAGCGGATTTCGATGTTGAGGCGCTGGCCGGTCTGTTCGGAATTGGCGCGCTCGAGATTGACGCCGTGATGCTCGGGATTGGCGATAATCGCGACGCGGCGCAGGCCCGGTACGATGTCGCGAATCATTTCCAGCCGCTTGCTGTTGAGTTCGGCCGCCATGAGCGTCACGCCGGTCATGTTGCCGCGGGGATGCGACAGGCTGTCGGCAAAGCCCGCAGAGACCGGATCGCCGCTGAAGATGTAGACGAGCGGGACGGGCAGCGAGAGCTTTGCGAGTTCCGAGACTGCAGCGCCTTGCGCAACGATCAACTGCACGCCCGATTTCACCAGCTCATCGGCAAGCGCGGGGACGCGGTTCAGCTGGTCGTTGCCGAAGCGGTATTCGATATGGAGGTTTTGTCCTTCGATGTAGCCAAGCTCGGCGAAGCCGGCGCTCATGGCCGCCAGGTAGGGCGTCAGGCTTGCTTCCTGCTGCGCACTCAGCCAGCCGATTTTCAGGCTCCTTGCGCTCTGCGCCGCGGCGGAACGGGAAAGACCCGCCAGCGCCACGGCCGCAGCCAGAAAGGTTCGCCGGTCCATGCTCGCGCTCCCGGAGGTATTTGCGGAGCCTAACAGCCCAATATCGACAACTCCAGCCGTAGTACGGCCAGATTTCCGCTGCATCCAGCGCCTTCCGGCGGTTTCGCTTCGCGGCCATGCGCCCTAGATTGGCCTTCTGATTCGCGAACCGATTCAACCACTCCAAGACATCAAAAAGTATCCCATGGGAAAGCAAGTTCCTCCGCCGAAAGATCCGGCCGAGATTCACGAGGTGCCGCTGCGCGACGCGCTCGAAGAGCGCTATCTCGCCTATGCGCTCTCGACCATCATGCACCGTGCGCTGCCCGACGCCCGCGACGGCCTCAAGCCGGTGCACCGGCGCATCCTCTACGGCATGCGCAATCTCAGTCTCAATCCGGGGGCAGTCCCGAAGAAGTCGGCCAAGATCGTCGGCGAAGTGATGGGCTCGTACCATCCGCATGGCGACCAGGCGATCTACGACGCCATGGTGCGCCTCGCGCAGGATTTCAACTCGCGCTATCCGCTGGTGGACGGCCAGGGCAATTTCGGCAATATCGACGGCGATAACCCCGCCGCGATGCGCTACACTGAAGCGCGCATGACCGACGTCGCCCGGCTGCTGCTCGAGGGGATCGACGAAGACGCGGTCGAACTCAAGCCGACCTACGACAACTCCGGCAAGGAGCCGGTGGTGCTGCCCGGCGGTTTCCCGAACCTGCTCGCCAACGGCGCGCAGGGCATTGCGGTCGGCATGGCGACCGCGATCCCGCCGCACAATGCCGCCGAGCTGTGCGATGCCGCGCTGCATCTGATCGAAAAACCCGACGCCAGGTCGAAGTCGCTCTTGAAGTGGGTCAAGGGCCCGGATTTCCCGACCGGCGGCATCGTCGTCGATTCCAAGGAGGCGATCGCCGAGGCCTATGTCACCGGCCGCGGCTCGTTCCGCACCCGCGCCAGGTGGAAGCAGGAAGAAGGCTCGCGCGGCACCTGGGTCGTCGTCATCACGGAAATTCCGTGGCTGGTGCAGAAGTCGCGCCTGATCGAGCGGATCGCCGAGCTGCTCAACGAGAAGAAGCTGCCGCTGGTCGCCGACATCAGGGACGAGTCGGCCGACGACATCCGCATCGTGATCGAGCCGCGCGCCAAGACGGTCGATCCGGAACTGCTGATGGAGTCGCTGTTCAAGCTCACCGAGCTCGAAAGCCGCATCTCGCTGAACCTCAACGTGCTGATCAAGGGCAAGATTCCCAAGGTGGTGGGCCTTGCCGAATGCCTGCGCGAATGGCTCGACCATCTGCGCGAGGTGCTGATCCGCCGCACCAACTTCCGCAAGCAGCAGATCGAGCATCGCCTCGAAATCCTCGGCGGCTACCTGATCGCCTTTCTCAACATCGACGAGGTCATCAGGATCATCCGCAACGAGGATGAGCCGAAGCAGGAGCTGATCAAGGCGTTCAAGCTGACCGAAGTGCAGGCCGACGCCATCCTCAACATGCGCCTGCGCAATCTGCGCAAGCTGGAGGAGATGGAAATCCGGACCGAGGACAAGAACCTCCGCGGCGAACTGAAGGGCGTCAAGGGATTGCTCGGCTCCGAGCCCCAGCAATGGGCCAAGGTCAGCGAGCAGGTCACCAAGGTCCGCGACATGTTCGGACCGAAGACCAGGCTCGGCAAGCGCCGCACGACGTTTGCCGATGCGCCCGAGCATGACCTTGCCGCGATCGAAGAGGCCTTTGTCGAGCGCGAGCCGGTCACGGTCGTGGTCTCCGAAAAGGGCTGGGTCCGTACCATGAAGGGCCATGTCGAGGATCTCTCCGGTCTCTCGTTCAAGACCGACGACAAGCTCGAGCACGCCTTCTTCGCCGAGAGCACGTCGAAGCTGCTGGCGTTCGCCACCAACGGAAAGTTCTACTCGCTCGACGTCGCAAAGCTGCCGGGCGGGCGCGGCCATGGCGAGCCGATCCGCATGTTCATCGACATGGAGCAGGAAGCCTCGATCGTCTCGCTGTTCGCCAACAAGGGCGGCCGCAAATTCCTCGTCGCCAGCGCCGAAGGGCAGGGCTTCATCGTCAACGAGGACGATTGCGTCGGCACCACCCGCAAGGGCAAGCAGGTGCTGAACGTCGAGATGCCGAACGAGGCCTGCGCGATCGCGACGGTGGCCGGCGACACCGTGGCCGTGATCGGCTCCAACCACAAGATGGTGCTGTTTGCGCTCGACCAGGTGCCGGAAATGGCGCGCGGTCGCGGCGTCCGCCTGCAGAAATATTCCGGCGGCAAGCTGTCCGACGTCGCCGTGTTCGACTCCAGGGCGGGGCTGACGTGGAAGGATTCAGCCGGCCGCGAGCACAGCATGACCATGAAGGAGCTCGCCGACTGGCGCGGCAACCGCGCCGACGCCGGCCGCCTCGCGCACGGTCTGCCGAAGTCGAACAAGTTTGGCCGGGGCGTGGAATAGGCCGCAAACCCATCTCGCGAAATCGGCTGTGCCCGGCCCCGTGCCGGGCAATTTGCTTTTGCGGCCTTTAGGACGGGTCGAGCGAAGCGTACCCTTCCTTCATGCACCGGGGAGCGGTTCGATGCCCGCCAGGGAGCGCCACCACCGGCTCCGTTGCGCAGGCGCGATGGGCTTCGCTTCGCTCTATCCATCCGGCAAGCGGCCTTGATTTGGATTGCGACCGATTTGCAATCTCGAGATTTGCAACGTGATAGTATTCGCCTGCAGAGGGGTTATATCGGGCAGAAGCGAACAGGCGCCTCGCGCCTTCGGAGACCGGCCCATGCATTCCCATTCCCTCGACCAGTGGACCCACGACCACAATTTTCTCGGCGCAAGGCATGCCCGCAACGAGCGCCGCACCTGGTTCGTGGTCGTCCTGACCGCGGTCATGATGGTGGGCGAGATCATCGCCGGCATCGTCTTCGGCTCGATGGCGCTGCTCGCCGACGGTTGGCACATGGCGACCCATGCGGCTGCGCTCGGCATCGCCGGCCTCGCTTATCTCTTTGCCCGCCGCCAGGCGCGCAACAGCCACTTCACTTTCGGCACCGGCAAGTTCGGCGATCTCGCCGCCTTCGCCAGCGCCGTCATCCTCGGCATTGTCGCGATCCAGATCGCGTTTGAAAGCTTCGAGCGGCTGGTCAATCCGGTTGCCATCGCTTATCGCGAGGCGATCGCGGTCGCCGTGCTCGGGCTCGTCGTCAATCTCGTCAGCGCCTTCCTGCTGCGCGAGGAGCATGACCACGACCATCATCATGGCCACCATGGCCACGACCACGGTCATCATCATCGCGACAACAACCTGCGCGCCGCCTATGTCCACGTCATCGCGGATGCGGCCACCTCGGTCCTCGCCATCGCGGCGCTGGTGACCGCGGCCTATCTGCAGTGGACCTGGGCCGATCCGGCGGTCGGCATCGTCGGCGCGGCGGTGATCGCGAGCTGGGCGGTCGGCCTGTTGCGCTCATCGGGCAGCGTGCTGCTCGACGTCAACGACAACAGCGCGATGGAAGGAAAGATCCGCGCGCGCCTTCAGACGCGCGGCGATCTCGTCACCGATCTGCATCTGTGGCAGATCGGCCCCGGCCACCGCGCCGCCGTGATCTCGCTGGTGTCGGACGATCCGCTGCCGCCGTCGGAATACAAGCGGCGGCTGAGCGGAATACATGGCCTGAGCCACGTCACGGTGGAGGTCGAGACCTGCCCGCATGCGCGGGAGGGGGCGTGCTGATCGCCTTGCCGCATCCGACATCGTCCTGAGAGTCTCACTGGAAAAGCAGACAGCAAATCAAGGCGTTTGGCCGTACCTCGTCATGCCCGGGCTTGTCCAGGCTTGTCCCGGGCATCCACGACTTGCTTACCATTCGCGAGAAAAGACGTGGATGGCCGGGACAAGCCCGGCCATGACGAAAAACGGAATCATGTTCAAGCGCTTGCAACGGCGCGAAAACATGGGTGGCGTTCTCGGTCAGAGGCTCTGAGGAGCCGCGAAAGCGGCGTCTCGAAGGATGGCCGTGGGCCTCTTCAAGCGACGGCTTGACAGCATTCAATATATCGATAATTCTGGATATATGGAACCAGAGCAGGCCATTCTCGCCCTCGCGGCCTTGGCGCAGACGACGCGCCTTGCCGTATTCAGGCTGCTGGTGCGCTACGAGCCGGAGGGCCTGCCCGCGGGCGACATCGCCAGGGCGCTGGCGGTACCGCAAAACACGATGTCGGCACACCTCGCCGTGTTGGCGCGCGCAGGGCTCGTGATCAGCGAGCGCAGGAGCCGCTCGATCATCTATCGCGCCAACCTGCAGGCTTTTTCTGTCCTCACGTCGTTCATGGTCGAGGATTGCTGCGGCGGGCGTGCCGAATTGTGCATGCCCGCTACTGCGTGCGGGCCCGCGCGCAGCAAGGCCAGCAAGGCGAGGGGCCGCAGGGAGACCGTGTCATGAAAAGGCTGCACCTTCACGTCGCCGTGGACGATCTCACGCAATCGATCGGCTTCTATTCGGCCCTGTTCGCGACAGAGCCCGCGGTGGTCAAGGCAGACTACGCCAAGTGGATGCTCGAAGACCCTCGGGTCAACTTTGCAATCTCGACGCGGGGCCGGCAGGCCGGCCTCGATCACCTCGGCATTCAGGTCGAGACCGCAGACGAGCTTCAGGAGGTCTACGGGCGGCTGCGCAGGGCGGGCGGCGAAGTCATCGAGCAGGGGCAGGTGACCTGTTGCTATGCGCAATCGGAAAAAGCTTGGATCGATGATCCCTCCGGGATTTCTTGGGAAACCTTCTTCACAATCGGCGAGAGCACGCAATATGGCGACGGCACCGGCGAGCGTGTCGTGCGCGTCGCCCATGAGAAAGCGGGCGCCTGCTGCACGCCGCAGGCCGCCAAGACGCCCTGCTGCTGATGTCCGAATTCGACCTGCCGCGCCGGCTGGTAGCCGAACTGCTTGGCACGGCGATGCTGGTCGCCACCGTCGTCGGTTCCGGCATCATGGCCGAAACCCTGACGAAGGACGTGGCGCTGCAACTGCTTTGCAATACGCTGCCGACCGGCGCCATCCTCGTGGTGCTCATCAGCGTCCTCGGCCCCGTGTCGGGCGCGCATTTCAATCCGGCGGTCTCGCTCGTCATGGCGCTGAAGGGTGATCTCCCGGCGAGCGACGCCGGTCGCTATGTCGCCGTGCAGATTCTTGGCGGCATCGCCGGCACGGTGATTGCGCATGCGATGTTCGGCATGGCGCTGTTCGATTTTTCCATGAAGGTGCGGACCGGCAGCGCGCAATGGCTTGCCGAAGCCGTCGCCGCCTTCGGGCTGGTCGCAACGATCCTGGCGGGCGTCCGCTTCAACCGTCCGGCGGTGCCCTGGCTGGTCGGCCTCTACATCACGGCGGCGTACTGGTTCACCGCCTCGACGTCGTTTGCCAATCCGGCCGTTGCGATCGCACGCTCGCTGACCAATACGTTCTCCGGCATCCGCCCCGTCGACCTTCCGGGATTCATTGCCAGCGAGCTGGTCGGCGCCGTGATCGGCCTGATGCTGATGGGCTGGCTGCTGCGCGGCGCCGGCGCCGCGGGCGCGGCGACAAAAGAGGCTTCGCCATGACCGTCACCATCTATCACAACCCGTCCTGCGGCACCTCGCGCAACACGCTGGCGATGATCCGCCACAGCGGCGAGGAGCCGGAGGTGATCGAGTATCTCAAGGTACCGCCGAGCCGCGCCCGGCTGGTCGAACTGATCAAGGCCATGGGCATTCCCGTCCGCGCGCTGCTGCGCGAAAAGGGCACGCCCTATGCGGAGCTGGGCCTTGCCGATCCCAAATGGAGCGATGACGAACTGATCGACTTCATCCTTGCCCATCCGATCCTGATCAACCGCCCGATCGTGGTGACCGGCAAGGGCGTGCGGTTGTGCCGGCCGTCCGAGCTGGTGCTCGGTCTGCTCGACAACCCCGTGGCCTGCTTCGTGAAGGAGGATGGCGAGGTGGTGGGGAGGGCAGGAGAATAGCAGCAGCGCCCGTAACCTCGTACACCGACCTCATCCTGAGGAGCGCGCATCAGCGCGCGTCTCGAACGATGGCCGCAAGCGAGACCCGGGCCTTCATGGTTCGAGACGGCGCTGCGCGCCTCCTCACCATGAGGGAAGAGTGTTGCCCTCGCGGCACGACGGGCAAATCACCCCGGAATCGCGTCAAGCCCTCCTGCAAGAAATAATTCTCTTTACCGGAATTCTGATTTACGGTATTAATCCGCCCAGCCCGGACCACCGTGAGGGACGTTTCGCGATCGTCACGGAACGTGGTGCGGGTTGCGATGGCCGCTTGCTGCGTCAGGCGCTTATGGGCCGGACGAAAACGCAGCAGCGGACGGCGAAGTCGTGTGGTCCTGGCGCCGCGACCCTGGCGTCCATCCGTTCCTGCCTGTGCGGGAACGGCAACGGGGGCAAGAAAGGCCGTTCCCCGGGGAGAGCACGAAGTAAGCCGTAAAGCCATTGCGCGGGGAAAGCCGGGATGTCTCGGCTGTACCTGTCAAATCCGTGTGCATTCTTACCACCAATTCAGCACACGGCGATGCGGGTGCATCCAGCGCCCGGCTTTCCCTGCGCCCTCCGATCGAGGAGGGACAACGACATTGCAAAAACTCAGGTGAAACCGCGCCGTGAGAACGAGGCTTCATGTCTCTTCGTCCTTGCTTCGTCGTATCGCTCCTCGCAACAGCGGCGTTATCTTGGAGCCGTCGGTACGGGCGCTGGCGGTCCGAGACCGGTGGGGCTCTTCGGCTTCAGCGTCCCCGCATAGAAGGAGAGCACGAACACCAGGAACAGCGCCGCCAGATAGACCGCATAGGATTGCGGCGGCGTGATCGCCCATTTCCACCAGCTTTGCGGATTGCCTTCCTCGTCCATGACGCCGTTCTGCAGGATCGTGCCTTGAATGGGAAGCACCAAGTTGCGTCCGTCACGTCTCCGGCAAGGCGGGCCTGGTCCTGAGCAAGAACAGCGCTGCCAGCGCCGCAAGGCTGAGCGCGGAAGAAACGATCAGCACCTTGCTGCCTATCGCGTCGATCAGCAAGCCGAATGCCAGCGGCGCCGCCGCCTGCGCCATGCGCGAGGGGGCGCCGAGCAGGCCGAGGCGATAGGCAAAGTTCTGCGAGCCGAAGATCGACAGCGGCAGCGTACCGCGGGCAATGGTCAGGATGCCGTTGCCGGAGCCATGAAACACCGCGAACACGCCTGCGGCGGCGCCGCCGAAGATGCCGACGATGGCGGCGCCAAGCGGATGGGTGATGCAGGCCAGCCGCGCCGAGACCAGCGGATGATAGCGGCTGAGAAGGCCCGCCTCGACGATGCGCGCGCCCACCTGCGCCGGCCCGATCAGCGCGCCGGCAGCGATAGCCTGCACGGACGTTGCGCCGGCAGCTTCCATGATGCGCGGGAAATGCGCGGCCATCGCGCCGGTGACGGTCCATGCGGCGGCGAATGTGAAGGCCAGCAGGGCCATCGTCCGGTCGATCGGGAGGTGCGGTTTCACGGCATTCGCAACGGCGGCCTTGGCGCCCTGCACCGCCGGAATCATGAAGAAGTTGAGCGGCAGCCCGAGCAGAAGATGCGCCGCCGCCCAGGCAAAGCAGGTGTTGCGCCAGCCGATATGCTCGAGCCCGAGCGCGGTCAGCGGCCAGCCGACGGTCGAGGCAAAGCCGGCGATCAGCGTGATGCCGGTGATGGAGCGCCGCGCCGCGTCGCCATAGATGCGGCCAAGCGCGCCGAAGGCGGCGTCGTACAGCCCCATGCCCATGCCGACGCCGAGCAGCAGCCAGGCGACCAGCAGCACGGGAACCGAGTTGGTGAAGCCGAGCAGCACGAGCCCGGCGGCAAGCGTCAGATTGGAGATGCACAGCACCGAGCGGCCGCCGACGAGATCGATCTGCCGGCCGATGCGCGGGCCGAGAATCGCCGAGAGCACCAGCGAGGCGGAGAACGCCGCAAAAATCCAGTTCGAGGAAATGCCGAGATCGCGGCCGATCGGATCGGCCAGGATGGCGGGCAGGTAATAGCTCGAGGCCCAGGCCAGGGTTTGCGTGGTGCCGAGCGCCAGGATGATCGGAAGCTGCGGCGGGTTCATTTGCTCCAAAGTCCGATCGTTGCCGGCGCTAAACGTAGTTGCTGCACGCGTGCCCGCATTTGCCGTGTCATAGTCACGACGTCAAGCCGGATGTGGCATTGCGGTGCAACGCTTTCGCCGCGGCCGATTGCACGGCATAATGGTCCCATGCATCCCGCTTCGCGCCTCGAATTGATGAATTGGCTGACCCGCCGCGGTCTCGAAGGCCTGCCCGAGAACGAGTTGATCCGCGGCTTTTGCGAACGCTGCTGCGACGGAGGCGTGCCGCTCTCCTACGGGCTTGTCGTGATCGACACGCTGCACCCGATGTTCGAAGGCCGGGGCTTTCGCTGGCACGATACCGAAACCAACCAGCCTGACAGTTTCGAGTACGGCCCGACCGAAAGCAGCGATGCCGCCGAAGGCTGGCGGCGCTCGATCTTCTACGAAATGCTCGAGCAGGGCCACGAGCACCGCGTGGTCGATCTGACCGACGTCGCCTCGCACCGCTATTCGCGGTTCGACGAACTCTCTTCGAACGGACACACGCATGCGAGCGCCTTCGTGCACCGCTTCGGCGAAGCGGGCACCATGGGCCAGATGGATTGCGTCTACTCCAACTGGACCACCCGGCAGGACGGCGGTTTCGGCGAGGACGGCCTGGCGGCGTTGCGCGATCTCGTGCCGGTGCTCGGGCTCGCCATCAAATGCGCGGCGCAGGCCGACATCACCCGCACGCTCGGCCGGGTCTATCTCGGCCGCGAAACGTCGGAGCGGGTGCTCAAGGGCAAGATCTCGCGCGGCGTCACCGAGCAGATCAAGACCGTGCTGTGGTTTTCCGACCTGCGCAGTTCCACCGCGATCTCGGAGAAGATGGAGCCCGGCGAGATCATCCCGTTCCTCAACGATTATGCGCAGGCCTCGATCGACGCGATCCACGATGCCGGCGGCGAGGTGCTGAAGCTGATCGGCGACGGCGTGCTCGCCATGTTCACCAATGACAACTTGCCGGCCGCCAAGCGCGCGGCGCTGCGCGCCGAGCATCGCTTCCGCCACAACATGGACGTGGTGAACGCGCGCCGCGCCAATGAGGGCCGGATCGTGACCACGGCGCATGTGGGCTTGCACATCGGCGAAGTCTTTTACGGCAATATCGGCAGCGACGACCGGCTCGACTTCACCGTGGTCGGCCCCGCCGTCAACGAAGTCAGCCGCATCGCCTCGATGTGCCGCTCGGTCGACCGCGAGCTTCTGACCTCGTCGGCATTCCGAAATGGCCTCGATGCGACCGGGCGCAACTATCTCGTCTCCACCGGCCGCTTCGCGCTGCGCGGCATCGGCGGGGCGCAGGATCTCTACACGCTCGACCCCGACATCCTCACCGACGAGGTCGTCGCCGGCAAATACGCGCGCTATGTGGCGGGCTGAGCGGCTTACGCAGACTTGGCGCGCAGCGTGTACAGAAAGACCGCGACCAGCGAGAACACCGTCAACACGATGCCGAGCCCGAACATCGCATCCGGCGAAAGCATCGCCGCCAGCCAGACGCCGATCGCCGCATTCATCATCTGCCAGAAGCCGAGCAGCGCCGACGCGGCGCCGGCTTTTTCGCCGAAGGGCGAAAGCGACTGCGCGCTGCCGAGCGGATTGACGATGCCCATGCCGAGCAGGAACACGCTCATCGCGGCGAGGAACGGCAGGAAGGCGGGCGCCAGGCGCGCCACCGCGAGCATCGCGATGCCGCCGAGCGCGGCGGCGAACAGTCCGCCGCGGATCGAGCGGTCGAGGCCGTACCGCGGCGCAAGCCGCGTCGCCAGCATGCCGGAGGCGAACACGATCAGCACCGTGCCGGCGAAGAACAGGCCGAGCTGGATCGGAGAAAAGTGCAAGGTCTCGATCAGCACGCGCGGCGCTGCCGAGAAGACCGCAAACAGCCCGCCCATGATCAGGCTGACGGTGGCGGCCGGCACCACGAAGCGGCGGTCCGCGATCAGGCCGACATAGTTCCTGGCGATGGCGAGCGGATTGAGCGGAATGCGCGTCGAGTTATGCGTCTCGCCGAAGACGCCGGAATAGGCGAGGGCGCCGATGGCGGCAAAGACGGCGACGACCACGAAGGTGGAGCGCCAGCCAAAGAGATGGTCGAGCGCCCCGCCGAGCAGCGGCGAGAAGCCGGGCGCGGCGGCCATGGCGATCATGATCAGCGCCATGGCGCGGGCGAGCGCTGCGCCGGAATACATATCGCGGGCGATGGCGCGGGACAGCACCGAGGTGGCGCAGGCCCCGGCCGCCTGGATCACGCGGCCGGCGAGGAGGCCCGGCAGGTCGGTGGCCAGCGCGCACCAGACGCTGCCGGCAAAGAACACGGCAAAGCCGGCCAGCACCGGCCAGCGCCGCCCGAACCGGTCCGAGATCGGTCCGACCGCCAGTTGGCCGAGGGCGAAGACGGCGAGAAAGACCGTGATGGCCGATGTCACCGCAGGCGTTGACACCTGCAGCGCGGACGCCATCTGCGGCAGCGAAGGCAGCAGGATGTTGGTGGCGAGCGTTCCGGTCGCCGCCAGCGAAGCGAGGACGGCGATCTGCCAGACCGTCGAGGGAGCCTCGCTGCCGACCGCGGGTGGCGCGTCGATCGCAACGGTTCGGTCAGCCATGGTGGGCCCTGCCTGTTTAGATGATGGATATCATATTAAACGGTGCCGGAAAGCGCCAGTGGCCGGATCGTGGTTTTTCTGTCCAGCACGATTCACATGGCCGGGAAAAAACCACGATTTGGAAACCCCAGATGCAGTTGCAAATGAGTTGCATTAAAGGAGATATTGGGCCATCATGGGCAGGCATGGACGCAAAGGCCCCCAATTTGAGTTCGGAATCCCCGCCCAGCGCCCTGAACAGCCCCGGAGGCTGGCGCAGCGAGTCCGGCAAGAGCCTCGCCGAGGTGAATGCGACCGTCGCTGTGCCCATTGGCGGGGTCTGGTGGCGGCGCCTGCTGGCCTTTGCCGGGCCGGGATATCTCGTCTCGGTCGGCTACATGGACCCCGGCAACTGGGCCACCGATCTCGCGGGCGGCTCCAGGTTTGGCTACGCGCTGCTCGCGGTGATCCTGCTGTCGAACCTGATGGCGATCCTGCTGCAGGCGCTCGCCGCGCGGCTCGGCATCGTCACCGACCGCGATCTGGCGCAGGCCTGCCGCGCCAGCTATTCGACGCCGGTCAATTTCATGCTGTGGCTGGCCTGCGAGGCCGCCATCATCGCCTGCGACCTGGCCGAGGTGATCGGCACCGCGATCGCGTTGAAGCTGCTGTTCGGCATTCCCCTGATCGGCGGCGCGCTGATCGCCGCGCTCGATGCCTTCCTGCTGCTGTTGCTGATGAACAAGGGATTCCGCTTCCTCGAAGCCTTCGTCATTGCGCTATTGATCGTCATCGCGGCCTGCTTTGCGATCCAGGTCGCGGCCGCGGCGCCGCCGGTCGCCGAGATGCTGAAGGGCTTCGTGCCCTCGAGCCAGATCTTCACCAATCCGGAGATGCTCTACATCGCCATCGGCATCATCGGCGCGACGGTGATGCCGCACAATCTCTATCTGCATTCCTCGATCGTGCAGACCCGCGCCTATCCGCGCACCGACGAGGGCCGCCGCGACGCCATCAAGTGGGCGACGACGGACTCGACGATCGCGCTGATGCTGGCGCTGTTCATCAACGCCGCGATCCTGGTGGTCGCGGCCGCGACCTTCCACAAGAGCGGCCACAGCGATGTCGCCGAGATCGGCCAGGCGTTCGAGCTGCTGTCGCCGCTGCTCGGGCTCGGCATCGCCTCGACCCTGTTCGCGGTCGCGCTGCTTGCCTCGGGCCTGAACTCGACGGTGACGGCGACGCTCGCCGGCCAGATCGTGATGGAAGGCTTTCTGCATCTGCGCCTGCCGAGCTGGGCGCGGCGCCTCCTGACCCGCGGCATCGCCATCGTGCCGGTGGTCGTCGTCACGGCGCTCTATGGCGAGAGCGGCACGGCGCGGCTTCTGGTGTTCAGCCAGGTAATCCTGTCGATGCAGCTGCCGTTCGCGGTGATTCCCCTGGTGCGCTTCGTCTCCGACCGCCGCAAGATGGGCCAGTTCGCCATTCCCGTGGCGGTGGCCGCGATCGCCTGGATCGTCGCGAGCGGGATCGTGATCCTGAACGTCAAACTGCTGTTCGATACGTTCTTCGGCGGCTGACCTATTCCTGCGGCTCGGACAGCACTTCGCCGGTAGCCTCGACGCGCAGCCAGCCGCTCGGCGCCAGCCGCTGCTGCGGCAGGAAGCGGGCCTTGTAGTCCATCTTCTTGGACCCATCGATCCAGTAGCCGAGATAGACGTAAGGAAGCCCCAGCCGGCGGGCGCGGGCGATGTGGTCGAGGATCATGAAGGTGCCGAGCGAGCGGTCGCGCTCGGCCGGCTCGAAGAAGGAGTAAACCATCGACAGCCCGTCGCTGAGCACGTCGGTCAGCGCCACCGCCAGCAGCTCGTCGCCGCGGCCGGTGACGGCGGTGTCGGGGCCGCGCCGGCGGTATTCGATGATGCGGGTCTCGACATGGCTGTCCTCCACCATCATGGCGTAGTCGAGCACGGTCATGTCGGCCATGCCGCCAAGCCGGTGCCGCCGGTCGAGATAGGCGCGGAACACGGAATATTGTTCCGAGGTCGGCACCGCGCTGCGCTGCTCGCCGATGATGTCGGCATTGCGCGCCAGAACCTTGCGGAAGCCGCGGGAGGGGCGGAATTCGTTGGCGATCACCCGCACCGAGACGCAGGCGCGGCACTGGTCGCAGGCCGGCCGGTAGGCGATCGACTGGCTGCGGCGGAAGCCTCCGTGGGTCAGGAGATCGTTGAGATCGGCGGCCTTGTCGCCCACCAGATGGGTGAACACCTTCCGCTCGTGCCTGCCCGGCAGATAGGGGCACGGCGAGGGCGCCGTCAGGTAGAATTGCGGGGTGTCACGCGAATGCTGGGTCACGTTACGTCGTCAGGCCTCCGAAGCAGCCGTGTCCAGCATCGCGCCGCGGAGGCGGCCCGTCAATCCGGATAGATCACGCGTCAGGATGTCCGTGCCGGCTGCGCCGGCTGGGTGCGGCCGAAGCTGTTGATAACCACGGTTCCGAGCACGATGTCATGCAGCAGGCGGCGCCGGCCGTTGAACAGGCCGACCAGCACGACGAACGGGGTCAGGAACGAGATCGAGACCCAGAACAGCACGGCGTGCATCGCGCCAAGCACGAAATAGCCGGGCGCGCCGTACCAGGTGCGCAGCTCCAGATCCATCACGCGCATGCCGATCGTCGCCGAATTGGGACCACCGATGGTCGCGCCGTAATAGACGACGGCCCAGACCACCGACGCCGGCCACGCCAGCCAGAACAGCATCCAGCCGAGTCCAAGCGTCACCACGCCGAACACGAGAATGAAGAGATAGCCGAGGACCACGGGGACCGCGATCACCACCATGTCGATCAGGAACGCAAACACCCGCTTGGTCGCCACGCCGCTGAACAGTTCCGGCTGCGTGTCGGGATCGAAGGCGTGCGGCTGCACCCCGCCGTCATTGCGCCAGGCGCCGCCGGTATCGTCCGAACCGCTATAGCTCATCGTTGGTCCCTCCGAATACTCCGAGCAAGGACATGGGAACCGCCGGCCCGGCCGCAAGTGTCCCTGGCGCATTAACTGGCGGAAATATTCCGGCAAAACCGCGGCCAAATGCCGTGCCCCGCTTGTGAGTCCGGTTCATCCCGGCGAACATCGCAAGGCATCACCGGAACAAGAGGGGACACATGCCGAGGGAAGTGCAGGTACGCTGCCGCTGTGGCGAGGTCGTGGGTCTCGTCACCAACGCTTCGCCGCAAAAGGTCAACCGCGTCGTCTGCTACTGCGACGATTGCCAGGCCTTTGCGCACCGGCTCGGCCGCGCCGACCTGCTCAACGCGCAAGGCGGCAGCGACATCGTTCAGGTCGCGCCGGCCGCGCTCACCTTTGTCAAGGGACAGAACCGCATCGCCGGAATGCGCCTGACTCCGAAGGGTCTGTTCCGCTGGCACACCACCTGCTGCAACACGCCGGTCGGCAACACGCTGGGGCCGGCGATCCCCTTCGTCGGGTTGATTGCGGAAACGTTTGACGGCGGCTCGCGCACTGCCGACAGCGTATTCGGCGCCCCGCTCGGCGCGATCCTCGGCAAGTACGCGATCGGCCAGCCGCCGGCCGGCTCGACCGGCATCAACCTGACGCTGCTCTTGCGCGCCATCACCAAGGTGCTGGGCTGGCGGCTGCGTGGGCGCGCCTGGCCGCATCCGTTCTTCCACTTGAAGACACGCGACCCGATCTATCCGCTCAAGGTGCTGTCGCAGCAAGAGCGCGAGGCGCTGCGCCCGTTGTGCGGACCGAAGCCGCTGGCGGAGTTGCGAACGGCGAATGGCGAGTAGCGAATGGAATTTTGCTTTTCGCCACTCCCTGTTCGCGAGCGCAAGACGCAGCGTGTGTTCTCAAGCGAGCCAAGCGCGGCCCGAAACCACGGGAGCAGGAGTTAAGTGCACTGTCACCGGAATTCCCGAACTTTTCTATCGCTATGACATCGGTGCTAAGGGCGAAGCGCGCGCTCGTGTTTATGAGAATGGACACGTCGCGTTTTCGCGACGAGCCACTCCGATTTGTACAGAAGAGAGCGGAATGCCGAATTTGGTGAATAGCGTGGGGACAAGGATATTGCCGAACGCGCCAATGGCTGCGGCTTGCCAGCACGCGAAAGCAGGGCCATGGTCAGTGCTTCCTGAGCGCAAGGCGGAGGCAAAATTGGCTTTTAGCATCGTGCATACACGCGAGGCATACGACTCAGATCATCGAGTCGGAATTCAGATCAGCACGCGGGATATGTCGCCGCGACAATACTACATTATGATAACACGAGATGGCTGGGGGCTGTTTGGCTTCATACTCGCGCTTCAAACCACCAAACAAGCGGATGGCACCATTCTGCATCGCTTAACCGGGCAGCGAGGCGATTTGGAAAGCGGCGTACGTCGCGCGCGTCCCACATTTCCCGAATTCGTCTCTGAGGACGAAATCTTCAACTATCTGCGCGACGGGCTTGAGCAGTTGCTGCGCGAATCCGAATTTCGCACGGCAATTAGCGCCAACCAGAAATTAGAATTTGAACTGCGCTAGACCAAAAGCATTCCTCTTATTTAGGACAGAAGGTGGGGCGAGCGATGGCGACATTTAGCACTATGTCCGAGCTGTTTGTCGCAAATCTGCAAAAAGGCGGAATATCGGCCAGCGATCCTGCGGTCTTGGAGATCGTGCAAAGGCTAGGCAGCAATGGTATTACGGTGACAGTGCATTCAATTCACGCAATTGACACCTCCCGCTGTGGTTGTCATCATAATGTATGGCCCGCCTCGCCCGTGTCGTCATTCCCGGCATTCCGCACCATGTGACGCAACGCGGCAACGGCCGGGCGCGGACGTTCTTCGGCGATGAAGACTACGCGCTCTATTCGCGACCTGCTCGCGGCGTCCTGTCGCGCCGCGGGCGTGGAAATTTGGGCCTGGTGCCTGATGCCGAACCACGTTCATCTCATTCTCGTGCCGTCCGACGCCGACGGGCTACGGCGCGCGCTGGTTCGGGCGCGATGACGGCGTGACCACGCTCGCGCCGGTCCGCGAACGCTATCCGGATTTCGCCGCGTTCCTTTCCGAAGAACTCGATCCCGGCATGATCGAACGCCTGCGCGGCGCGGAGAGCGTCGGCCGGCCGCTCGGCGACTGCAAATTCCTCGACACCATCGAGCGCAAGACGCAGCGTGTTCTCAAGCCAGCCAAGCGCGGCCCGAAACCACGGGAGCAGGAGTTAAGTGCACTGTCACCGTAATTCCGAGCAGTTCACACAATGATCACGATCGCGGCGCGCGCCCGGCGCACCCTGCGGCTCGCTCAGCGCTGCGCCTTGATCTTCTCCGCGGCCTGCGGCGCGAAATACGTCAAAATGCCGTCGGCGCCGGCGCGCTTGAAGCCGAGCAGGGCTTCCATCATGGCGCGCTCGCCGTCGATCCAGCCGTTCCGCGCGGCGCCCGCGATCATCGCGTATTCGCCGGACACCTGGTAGACGAAGGTCGGCATCGCAAAGGTGTCCTTTACGCGGCGCACGATGTCGAGATAGGGCATGCCGGGCTTGACCATCACCATGTCGGCGCCCTCGGCGATGTCGAGCTCGACCTCGCGCAGCGCCTCGTCGGAATTGGCGCTGTCCATCTGGTAGGTGCGCTTGTCGCCGGTCAGCGTCTTGGCCGAGCCGATGGCGTCGCGGAACGGGCCGTAGAAGGCGGAGGCGTATTTCGCCGCATAGGACATGATCTGCACGTCGACGAAGCCCGCGTCGTCGAGCGCCTCGCGGATCGCGCCGACGCGGCCGTCCATCATGTCGGAGGGCGCGATGATGTCGCAGCCGGCCTCGGCCTGGGTCAGCGCCTGCCTGACCAGCACCGCCACCGTCTCGTCGTTGAGGATCTTGCCGCCCTCGATCAGCCCGTCATGGCCGTGGCTGGTGAAGGGATCGAGCGCGACGTCGCAGAGCACGCCGATGTCGGGGAATTCCTTCTTGATCGCCCGCACCGACTGGCAGACCAGATTGTCGGGATTGAGCGCCTCCGAACCCTGCTCGTCGCGCAGCGACGGCTCGGTGTAGGGGAACAGCGCGATGCAGGGGATATCGAGCTTCGCGGCGCGTTCGGCGTCGCGCACCACCTGATCGACGGTGAGGCGATCGACGCCGGGCATCGATGCGACCGGGGTGCGGGTGTTGGTGCCGGCGACCACGAACAGCGGCCAAATCAGGTCGTCGGTGGTCAGCACGTTCTCGCGCACCATCCGCCGCGCCCATTCGGACTTGCGGTTGCGGCGCGGACGCACCGCCAGATCGAGCGAGGGCGCGGAAAGGGCGGCCTGGCGGCGCGGCGCATCGCGCATTTCGATCGGACGGCCGAACTTGATCGCCATGGGATACTCCTGAAAAGCGGACGATTTGGAGTTTGGACCAATTCTAGCAGTTCGAACAGGGGGCGTCACGGCCGGCCGAGCTGCCGCAAGCGCATTGATTTTGCCGTTCGGCCGGGCCAACACTGCGGCTGCGGGGAAGCGGATTCCTCCCGAAACCAGCATCACGAGCAACCCAGGCCCGATGTCCGACACTTCCACGCGCGATCCATCGCGGGACGCCCTGACCACGGCGGCGCTGTCGTCCGAGCGGATCGAGCCGGACGAGAATGCGTGGACGCGACGGCTCGTCTTGTTCCTGCGGGTGATGGCGGTGCTGTCGATGCTCAAGGGCCTCTACCACTGGGCGCAGGTGACGGGCTTCGTCGGCGGCGAGGAGGAGGCCTTCGAGAACCAGACCATGGCCTGGCAGACCGCGACGATCTATTTCGCCGTGATCGAGCTCGTCGCCGCCGTCGGGTTGTGGCTGGCGACGCCATGGGGGGCGGTGGTGTGGCTGACGACCGTCGTCTCCATGGCGGTGATCGAGCTGATGTTTCCCGGCATCTATGGCGGCAGCCTGCTGGTGGTGGCGATCGAGGCGGCGATGCTGGCCGGCTATCTCGTGCTGGCCTGGATGGCCGCGCGCGAACGGCCGCCATAGTGCAACCACAGGCTTGCAACGGAATCTTCACCGCAATCGGGCGGATTTTCGCCAAATCCGACGGTAGCGTTCTGCACGCCCCAAAGGGTTCCCTCGGACCGCGACGCCGCCGCTTCGCAAGCCGGGGCAGGCTGTTTTGGAATGCGACAGGCGTGCCCGGAAGCGGGCGGACGAAGCGTGAACAGGCGCGCGGCAGCGTGAACAGAAAATTGCGAAAAGCCCTTGCGGCACAGGCTTAATCTGCGATTCACTCTCTTAAATTCATGATCTCTTTATTGTCTTGTTTAAGCTGATCTTCAAACCGGCCCCATAAGTTGCACCTATCAGGCGGGACAAAAGTTTCGTCGAATAAGTGTCGATAAAAACGACAACAGGGGAAGTGTCATGATGAAAGCCGTTGCGACGGCGGCGGAGACCGCTGACCGCGCTGCAGGTCAGACGGGCGTGCAGCCGCTCTATCTTGAAGCTTTGACTCTGGTGGAGCGGTTGCATCGCCGCCTGCTCGACGTCATCAAGGACGAATTCGACCGCCGTGGCCGCGCCGACATCAACTCGGTGCAGGCGCTGCTGCTCTACAACATCGGCGACAAGGAGCTGACCGCCGGCGAACTGCGCACCCGCGGCTACTATCTCGGCTCCAACGTCTCCTACAATCTGAAGAAGCTGGTCGAACTCGGCTTCCTCGATCATCAGCGCTCGCGCGTCGATCGCCGCTCGGTCCGCATCCGCCTGACCCCGCAGGGCCAGGAAGTGCGCAAGATCGTCGATTCGCTCTATCAGAAGCACGTCAAGACGGTCGAGCAGGTCGGCGGCATCTCCGGCGAGGAGTTCGCCACGCTGAACAAGTCGCTGCACCGCCTCGAGCGGTTCTGGACCGACCAGATCCTGTATCGTCTCTGAGACTCTTGCGGCCAAGCCGGCCCCGAACAAGACCGGCAGCCGCCAGGACCAAGCGATACTTCCCAGAAAGCGCATCGGAGCCGGATTTTCCGGAGCCGGTGCGTTTTTGGCTTCATGTGGAAAACACCGGCGTCCTGAATTGGAACTTATTTGGGTGCTCCGCTTTATCCGTCCGCAGCGGAGGACTTGAGCATGCTGGTCGAACGCGGTTTGCAGGTGATGAATGTCGAGGCCGTGGGCGAAGCCTACGCCATCGCATCCAACTATCTGCGCCGTACCGGCGCGATCGCCGATACCTTTGCCACCAACGAACGCCTGCTCGGCATCATCGTGCAGCTGTTTCAGCGCGGCGAGTATCACAAGATCAAGCTGGCCAACAAGGCGATCGCCAGGTTCGAGGCCGAGACGCTGGTTACCTGACGCGATGTCTGACCCCGCAACGGAGCCATCCATGCAAGCCGCCATCGACCGCATCATGCAGACTTATGGACTGCTGGTGAACCAGACCGCTGCCGCCAGCGCGGAGGCGCGCGAGAAGGTGACGGAATATGTGAAGACGCTGTTCGAAGCGGGAGAGAAGGACGAACACCGCCTCGCGGTGTGCGGCCTGACTTATCTCCGCCAGCTCGACGGCAGCAACGATCCGGTCAAGGCGGGATACACGGGGCTGTAAGCTTCGGCGCCGTCGCTTAAGGCTTCTGCCAGTCGCTCAGCTCGTAGGACTTCTCATCGAGATGCTCGACGAGCAGCTTCCGATAATGGGCCGCCATCTCGCGATAGTGCTGTCTGGAAATCGGATCGGTCGCGCTCTGCGCGCGCTGTTCGAACATTTCGGCCTTCTGCCGGAATACCGCCGCTTCTGACATGGGGCTAGCTCCTCTGGCGCTTTGACAAACTGACGTAAGTATTGGTCGCGCCAGCTGAACATTGGTCCGCTTCACGATTGGGTGACGCCCGCGCGCCGGGGAGGACGCCGCGCCTTCGTGCGGCCCGAATTACCCGTTCGGGCAGGTTCCAATCGCTGCCATCCCCACCATATATTGCACAAGGATCAGGTGCTTACCGCAATCGCTTGGCCATTTCCGGCCGATGTGGTATGGCGCAGGCGCTTCTATTGACCGCCAAACCAGGACCGCCCGCAGCCTAAATTGCTGCGGCGGTGGAGATATTTCGCCGATGAGCTCTTCCGCCAAGACCGCGTCCGCGCCCGACTCCTTCTTCAGGGCCACCCTTGCCGAGGCCGATCCGGAGATTGCCAATGCAATCAAGGGCGAACTCGGCCGGCAGCGCCACGAGATCGAGCTGATCGCGTCGGAAAACATCGTCAGCCGCGCCGTTTTGGAAGCGCAGGGCTCGGTGATGACCAACAAATATGCGGAAGGTTATCCCGGCGCGCGCTACTACGGCGGCTGCGAATGGGTCGACGTCGCCGAGACGCTGGCGATCGAGCGGGCCAAGAAGCTGTTCGGCGCGCAGTTTGCCAACGTGCAGCCCAACTCCGGCAGCCAGATGAACCAGGCGGTGTTTCTGGCGCTGCTGCAGCCCGGCGACACCTTCATGGGTCTTGATCTGGCCGCCGGCGGCCATCTCACCCACGGCTCGCCCGTCAACATGTCCGGCAAGTGGTTCAAGGCCGAGCATTACACGGTGCGCCGCGAGGACCAGCTGATCGACATGGATGCGGTCGCCCGCCGCGCCGAGGAGGTGAAACCGAAGCTGATCATCGCCGGCGGCTCGGCCTATTCGCGTCCGTGGGACTTCAAGCGGTTCCGCGAAATAGCTGACAGTGTCGGCGCGTATCTGCTGGTCGACATGGCGCATTTCGCGGGTCTCGTCGCGGGCGGCGTGCATGCTTCGCCGGTGCCGCATGCCCATGTCACGACCACCACCACCCACAAGTCGCTGCGCGGTCCGCGCGGCGGCCTGATGCTGTGGAATGACGAGACGCTGACCAGGAAGCTGAATTCGGCGATCTTCCCCGGCCTGCAGGGCGGTCCGCTGATGCATGTCATCGCCGCCAAGGCGGTGGCGTTCGCCGAGGCGCTGCGTCCGGACTTCAAGGTCTACGCCAGGAACGTCGTCGAGAACGCCAAGGCGCTTGCGGAATCGCTGCGGGCCCATGGTCTCGACATCGTGTCCGGCGGCACCGACAACCATTTGATGCTGGTGGACCTGCGGCCCAAGGGGCTGAAGGGCAACGTCTCGGAGAAGGCGCTGGTGCGCGCCGCCATCACCTGCAACAAGAACGGCATTCCCTACGATCCCGAAACCCCGTTCGTCACGTCGGGCCTGCGCCTGGGCACGCCGGCGGCGACCACGCGCGGGTTTGGCGTCGCCGAATTCCAGCAGGTCGGCGGCATGATCGCCGAGGTGCTCACGGCGCTGGCGCAGTCGCCTGACGGCAAGGCGCCGCTGGTGGAAGCTGCGATGAAGGAACGCGTGCGGGCTCTCACCGATCGCTTCCCGATCTACCCGTAAGGCATTCGATGCGCTGCCCGAGCTGCAACAGCCTCGACACCCAGGTGAAGGACTCACGGCCGACGGAAGATTCGTCCGTGATCCGGCGGCGGCGGGTCTGCATTGCCTGCAATTTCCGCTTCACCACCTTCGAGCGGGTGCAGTTGCGCGAGCTCACCGTGATCAAGCGCAACGGACGGCGGGTGCCGTTCGACCGCGACAAGCTGGTGCGCTCGCTGCAGATCTCCTTGCGCAAGCGGCCGGTCGAGCCGGAGCGGCTGGAGAAGATGGTGTCCACCATCGTGCGCGAGCTCGAGAGCGGCGGCGAGTCCGAAGTGTCTTCGGAGGCGATCGGCGAGATCGTGATGGAGCATCTGCGCGAGCTCGACGACGTCGCCTATGTCCGGTTCGCCTCGGTCTATCGCAATTTCCGCGAGGCCAAGGACTTCGAGACCGTGCTCGGCGAGCTTCACGGCGACGAAGACAGCCGGCTAGCCGCGATACGCAAATGATCTTCCGCATCCTGGAAGACCAGTTCGCGCAGAAGATCCGGGATTCCAGGGCGGCCGATCAGCGCTACATGCAGCTGGCGCTGGCGCTCGGCCGTCGCGGGCAGGGGCGCACCTGGCCCAATCCGGCGGTCGGCGCCGTCGTGGTCAAGGACGGGGTCATCGTCGGGCGCGGCTGGACCCAACCCGGCGGCCGGCCGCATGCCGAGCCGGAGGCGCTGCGGCGCGCCGGGGAGGCCGCGCGCGGGGCCACGCTTTACGTGACGCTGGAGCCGTGTTCGCATTTCGGCAAGTCGCCGCCTTGCGTGGATGCGGTGATGGCGTCCGGCATTTCGCGGGTGGTGTCGTCCATCGAGGACCCCAACCCGGAAGTGGCGGGGAAGGGCCATGCCAAGCTGCGGGCCGCCGGAATTATTGTTGATGTCGGCCTCTGCGCCGCGGAAGCCGCGCGCGACCATGCCGGGCACTGCCGCCGCATCCTAGACAAGCGCCCGCATGTCATCCTCAAGCTCGCGGTGTCGGCTGACGACAAGATCGGCGCGGCCGGCCAAAAGCCAGTTGCGATTACGGGCGAAGCTGCGAAGACCCAAGTGCATCTGCTGCGCGCCCACAGCGATGCAATCCTGGTCGGGATCGGCACGGTGCTTTCCGACGACCCGCTGCTGACCTGCCGGCTGCCGGGCATGGAGGCGCGCTCGCCGGTGCGGGTGGTGCTGGATCGCGCACTGCGTATCTCCGGTAACAGCCGCCTGGTGCACTCGGCGCGCGCGACGCCGCTGTGGGTGATGGCATCGGAAACCGCGGAAGCGGCTGCGGCGGCAAGGCTCGGTGCGGCCGGGGCACACGTGATCCGCGTCTCCACCGATCTGGCGAAGCCCGGGCTCGATCTGTCTGCTGTGCTGCACGCGCTTTCCGAAAACGGCATCACGCGGCTGATGATCGAGGGCGGCGCGCGCGTGGCGGCGTCTTTCGTCGCGGCCGGCCTCGTCGATGAAATCTGGCTGCTGCGCGGGCCGGCCGCGGTCGGCGCGGACGGCGTGCCCGCGCTAGACGCATTGCCGCTCGCCGCCATCACGCAGTCGCCCGCTTTCCGCGTTCGTGCTAGCGAGGCGCTGGGTATGGACAGCCTTACGATCTATGAACGCGCGTAGCCCAACTCGTCATGCCCGGGCTTGTCCCGGGCATCCACGACTTGGCCAATAGCGCAAAGTAAGACGTGGATGGCCGGGACAAGCCCGGCCATGACGAAGACCGAGAGGTTTATGTGTTTACCGGAATAGTCACCGACATCGGCGAGATCACCAGTCTGAAGCCGACGGCACAGGGCCAGCTGCACCGCATGAGGATTGCCTGCCGCTACGACCAGAAGACCATCGCCGACGGCGCCTCGATCGCCTGCAACGGCGTCTGCCTCACCGTCGTCGCTTCGGGCGTCGACGGCGGCAAGACCTGGTTCGACGTCGATGCCGCCGCCGAAACGCTGTCGATGACGACGGCGAAGCACTGGGCGGCGGGGACAAAACTCAATCTCGAGCGCGCGCTGAAGATCGGCGACGAACTCGGCGGCCATATCGTGGCCGGACACGCCGACGGCATCGCTGTTATTGCGAAGCGCGAGGACATGCCCGACATGGCGCGCATCACGCTGCGCACCACCCGGGAGCTGGCGCGCTTCATCGCCATCAAGGGCTCTGTGACGCTGGACGGGGTGTCGCTGACTGTCAACACGGTCGATGACGTCACCTTCTCGGTGCTGATCATCCCGCATACCCTGAGCGTAACCACGCTCAACGCCTGGCGCGAGGGCAGCGAGGTCAATATCGAGGTCGATTTGATGGCCCGCTATGCGGCGCGGCTGTCGGAAATGAAGTAGCGGGCCTTGGCAGCGCGTCGTCTCGCGCCTACAACGCCACGACATTGTAACCCGGAAGCAGCAGATGGCAGACGCGCGCCGCGCACCCCTGAAGGACCAGACCGATATTTCGGGCGCCCGCGTGCTGATCGTCGAGGCGCGCTTCTATGACGATATCCAGGACGCGATGCTGGAAGGCGCGATGACGGAACTGAAGGCCGCCGGCGTGTCGCATGACGTGATCACGGTCACGGGTTCGCTGGAAATCCCGGCGACGATCGCAATCGCGCTCGATGCCGCCGAGAAGATCGGCAAGCCGTATGACGCGGCGATCGCGCTCGGCTGCGTCATCCGCGGCGACACCATCCACTTCGAGATCGTCTCGATGGAATCCTCGCGCGCGCTGATGGAGCTGTCGGTGGCGCGAAAGCTTCCGCTCGGCAACGGCATCATCACCGTCAACACCGAGGAACAGGCCTGGGCGCGGGCGCGCCCGACCGAGCTCAACAAGGGCGGCGATGCCGCACGCGCCGCGCTGGCGGTGCTGCGCATCAAGCGCCGTCTGGCGAAGAACTGATCATGGCCGATGGCAAGAACAAGGCGGCGAAGGCGCCCGGGCGGAAGGCCAACCGGCGCGGCGCCGCGCGTCTTGCTGCCGTGCAGGCGCTGTACCAGATGGACATCAGCGGCGCCGGGATCAACGACGTCTTCGCCGAGTTCGAGAGCCACTGGATCGGCAATGAAGTCGAGGGCGAGAAATACCTGCCGGCGGAAGCGGCGTTCTTCCGCGACGTCGTCTCCGGCGTGGTGCGCGACCAGGCAAGGCTCGATCCTCTGATCGACGATGCGCTGGCCAAGGGGTGGCCATTGAAGCGGATCGACGCCATCCTGCGCGCGGTGCTGCGCGCCGGCTCCTACGAACTGGAACACCGCAGGGACGTGCCGGGCAAGGTCGTGGTGTCGGAATATGTCGACGTCGCCCATGCCTTTGTCGAGAAGGACGAGACCGGCATGGTCAACGCCGTGCTCGACCAGATCGGGCGTCAGTTCCGCACGGATGAGTTCTCGCGTGGCTAGCGCTTCCGCATCCGGCGAGGACTCGCTGATTGCGCGCTACTTCAAGCCGATCGCGACCGACGCGGGTGCCTTTTCCCTGAATGACGACGCCGCGGTGCTGAAGGCACAAGGCGCCGACATCGTCGTGACGGCGGATGCCGTCGTCGAGGGCGTGCACTTCCTGCCGGACGATCCGCCCGACACGGTCGCGCGCAAGGCGCTGCGGGTGAACCTGTCAGATCTGGCCGCCAAGGGTGCGGCGCCGGCCGGCTTCGTGCTGACACTGGCGCTGCGCAGCGCCGAGGACGCCTGGCTCAAGCCGTTTGCGGCGGCGCTCGGTGAAGACGCCAGGGCATATGCCTGCCCGCTGCTGGGCGGCGACACGGTATCTACGCCCGGGCCGCTGACAATCTCCGTCACCGCCTTCGGCCGCGTCCCCGCCGGCAAGATGGTCCGTCGCGGCAGCGCCCAGCGCGGCGACCGCGTCGTGGTGACGGGAACGATCGGCGATGCCGCGCTCGGCCTCGACATCCTCAAGGGCGGGGCGGTCGCCAGGGCGTTGGCGGGCGATGACGCGGCACGGCAGATGCTGGTCGGGCGCTACCGTGTGCCGCAGCCGCGCAATGCGCTGGCGAACGCGGTGCGCGCCCATGCCAGCGCCGCGATGGATGTTTCCGACGGCCTTGCGGGCGACCTGACAAAGCTCTGCGCCGCATCCGGCGTTTCGGCCGCGATCCACACGCCGGGCATCCCGCTGTCGCGGCCTGCGGCGGCGCTGCTCGCCAGCAAGACGGTTGGTATCGAGACATTGATCGCCGGCGGCGACGACTACGAAATCCTCTGCACCGTCCCCGAGGCCGGATTCGAGGCTTTCGCACAGGACGCGCGGAAGGCGGGCGTGACCGTCACCGCGATCGGCGCCGTCATCGCGGGAAGCGCGGCGCCTTCGTTCCTCGACGAGCGCGGCAGGGAACTTGCGTTGACACGCCGCTCCTGGAGCCATTTCTAGGCGCCGGCCTGGAATCGGCCCAAACGCCCGCCCATGGCGTTAATTACCTGCCAAAAACAGCTCTTTCGCCCATTGGTGGCGTTGCGCCGGGGGTACCTTTTTGGCAAGGTCCCGGCCGATTTGAGGCCGCCTTTTTGGGCAGGGCAGGCCTCCATTGAGACGCCGGGCAACTCGGCGTGGGGGAAAATCAAGGAAATCTGAGGCAACATCAATGACAGCATTATGGGTGATTGTGCTCTGCGGAGTGCTTTCGATCGTCTACGCCATCTGGGCTACCGCTTCCGTCATGAAGGCCGATGCCGGCAATCCGCGCATGCAGGAAATCGCCGGCGCCGTGCGTGAAGGCGCGCAGGCCTATCTGCGCCGCCAGTACACCACCATCGGCATCGTCGGCATCGTGATCTTCGCGCTGCTGGCCTACTTCCTCGGCATGCTCGTGGCGATCGGCTTTGCGATCGGCGCGGTTTTGTCGGGCGCGGCCGGCTTCATCGGCATGAACGTCTCGGTGCGCGCCAACGTCCGCACCGCGCAGGCCGCCACCACCTCGCTCGCCGGCGGTCTCGAACTGGCGTTCAAGGCCGGCGCGATCACCGGCCTGCTGGTCGCGGGTCTCGCGCTGCTCGGCGTCACCATCTACTTCGCCTATCTCACCCAGATGATGGGCCTGAAGGCGAACGACCGCACCGTGGTCGATGCGCTGGTCGCGCTCGGCTTCGGCGCCTCGCTGATCTCGATCTTCGCCCGTCTCGGCGGCGGCATCTTCACCAAGGGCGCCGACGTCGGCGGTGACCTCGTCGGCAAGGTCGAGGCCGGCATTCCCGAGGACGATCCGCGCAACCCCGCCACCATCGCCGACAACGTCGGTGACAATGTCGGCGACTGCGCCGGCATGGCGGCCGACCTGTTCGAGACCTATGCGGTGACTGCGGTCGCCACCATGGTGCTTGCCGCGATCTTCTTCGCGAATTCGCCGCTGCTGGTGAACATGATGACGCTGCCGCTCGCCATCGGCGGCATCTGCATCATCACCTCGATCATCGGCACCTTCTTCGTCAAGCTCGGCGCCAACCAGTCGATCATGGGCGCGCTGTACAAGGGCCTGATCGCAACCGGCATCCTGTCGCTCGCGGGCGTTGCCGGCGCGATCTATTACCTCGTCGGCTTCGGCGAACTCGCCGGCGTCAAATACACGGGCCTTGCGCTGTTCGAATGCGGCGTCGTCGGCCTCGTCGTCACCGGCCTGATCATCTGGATCACCGAATACTACACCGGCACCGAATATCGCCCGGTGAAGTCGATCGCCGCCGCATCGGTGACCGGCCACGGCACCAACGTGATCCAGGGCCTCGCCATCTCGATGGAAGCGACCGCGCTGCCCGCGCTCGTCATCATCGCCGGCATCCTGATTACCTACAGCCTCGCCGGCCTGTTCGGCATCGCAATCGCCACCACCACCATGCTGGCGCTGGCCGGCATGATCGTCGCGCTCGACGCCTTCGGCCCGGTGACGGACAACGCCGGCGGTATCGCCGAGATGGCGGGCTTGCCGAAGGAAGTCCGCAAGTCGACCGACGCGCTCGACGCCGTCGGCAACACCACCAAGGCCGTCACCAAAGGCTACGCGATCGGCTCGGCCGGTCTCGGCGCGCTGGTGCTGTTTGCCGCCTACAACGAAGACCTCAAGTTCTTCATCGCCAGCAAGTCGCCTTACTTCGTGGGCGTCGCCCCGGACTTCTCCCTCAACAATCCCTATGTTGTGGTCGGTCTTCTGTTCGGTGGCCTGTTGCCGTATCTGTTCGGAGCGATGGGCATGACCGCGGTGGGCCGTGCGGCCGGCGCGATCGTCGAGGAAGTGCGCCGCCAGTTCCGCGAAAAGCCGGGGATCATGCAGGGCACGGACAAGCCGGATTACGGCAAGGCCGTCGACCTCCTGACCAAGGCGGCGATCAAGGAGATGATCATCCCCTCGCTGCTGCCGGTGCTGTCGCCGATCTTCGTCTACTTCGCGATCTACGCGATCGCGGGCGGTGGCGTGGCCGGCAAGTCGGCGGCATTCTCGGCGGTCGGCGCCATGCTGCTCGGCGTCATCGTCACCGGCCTGTTTGTCGCGATCTCGATGACCTCGGGCGGCGGCGCCTGGGACAACGCCAAGAAGTACATCGAAGACGGGCACTACGGCGGCAAGGGCTCTGATGCCCACAAGTCGGCCGTCACCGGCGATACCGTCGGCGATCCCTACAAGGATACGGCGGGCCCGGCGGTGAACCCGATGATCAAGATCACCAACATCGTGGCGCTCCTGCTGCTGGCGATCCTCGCGCACTAAAGCGCGATCATGCTCTCGGTGCGAGCGAATGACCCAAACGAAAACCCCGCGGTGCGAGCCGCGGGGTTTTTGCTTTCCGCTTGAGCCGTCATTCCGGGGCGGTCCGCAGGACCGAACCTGGAATCTCGAGATTCCGGGCCTGGTGCTCGCGCACCATCCCGGAATGACGCTGTCGCGTTACTTGACGTCCATCTCCAGGCCTTCCTTCTCGATAATCGCCGCGAACTTCTTGGTCTCGGCATCGACGAAATCGGCGAACTGTTGCGGCGTGCCCCAGTCGGCGCGGGCGCCCATGCCGGCGATGTTCTTCTTGATGTCGTCGCGCTCCAGCATCGCCTTGATCTGCTTGTTGAGCTCGGCCAGTACCGGCTCGGGCACCGCCTTCGGCAGGAAGACGCCGAACCAGGAGGAGACGTCGAATTTTGCCAGCTCCGGCGCGCCTTCGCGCATGGTCGGCAGGTTCGGCGCGGATTCGCTGCGCTCGGGGGTAGTGACGCAGAGACCGTTGAGCTTGCCGTCCAGCACCTGCGGCAGCGACGGGAAAAGGTTGTCGAACAGCACCTGGATGTCGCCGGCAAGTCCGGCCTGCAGCGCCGGGCCCGCGCCGCGGAACGGCACATGCGTCATCTTCAGTCCCGTGAGCTGCAGGAACCAGGCGCCGGTGAGATGAGGGCTCTGGCCGGTGCCCGACGAGCCATAGGTGAGCTTGTCCGGATTGGCCTTGAGGAAGGCGATCAGCTCCGGGATCGACTTGATGCCGGTCGAAGGATGCGCCGAGACGATATTCGGGATCCGGATCATGTTGGAGACCGGCTGCAGCTGCTCGGCCTTGTAGGAGAGGTTCTTGTAGATCCGCAGGGCAATCGCATTGGGACCGGGATTGCCGATCAGGATGGTGTGGCCGTCCGCCTTCGAGCGCACGACTTCGGCCGTGCCGATGGTGCCGCCGGCGCCGGAACGGTTTTCGACGATCGCCGATTGGCCCCAGACCGACTGCAGATGCGCGGCAAGCAGACGTCCCATTACGTCGGTGGAGCCTCCGGCGGCGGCCGGCACGATCAGCTTGACGGTTTCGGTCGGCCGCCAGTCGCCGGCGCCCAGGCTCGCGCGCGGTACAATCGCGGCCGCCGTCAATGCGGCGGCGCCGGTCAGGACCTTGCGGCGGGACAGCAATCGGCTCTTCACGATATTCCTCCTTGCGGGCTTGTTGCTTAGGCCCGAAGGGTAGGGAGTGCGGCCGGTGAGAGCAAGCGCGCGATTGCGCGCAGCCGGCCGTACCTGGCTGAAGGCTTTGCCGTCAGTTAAAGCTGAGCAGCTTGAAAAGTGGCGTCAGGTAGCTGAGCTCCTGGCCCGAGGTCGGCGTGGTGCGGCTGATGAAGTCGAAGATCTTGCCGTCCTGCAGCCCGTAATTGGCGAGCCGACGCACCTGGCGCTTCTTGTCGAAGTAGATTGCAATCACCCGCTGGTCGACGACCTGCTGGTTCATGAAGGCAACCTTCCGCTCGCTCCGCTGCGAGATGTAATAGAACACCTCACCATCCAGCGTGGCGACGGTGGAGGGCGTGCCCATCACGATCAGCACCTGGTCCTGGCTGGCGCCAATCGGGATCTGCTCCAGCGCGCCGGGCGGCAGGATGTAGCCCTTCTGGAATTGCTCGCCGGTGCAGCCCGCGAGCGTAGCCGCAACCAGCACAGCCGCGGCCATGGCGCGCCAGCGCGCCTTGCCGCGCATCGGATGTGCGCGAGAAACTGTCTGGGCGAATACGGTCATTCTCGGAACTATTCCGTCCCCTTGCCTCCGGCGAGGCGTTGACGTACCGGGCTGGGCTCAGGATTGCAACAAGAGCGGGCCTTGTTGGGCCCGCGTACGGAACCCGCAATGCTCTGGCCGTTCAATCACTTCAGGAAACCCCTGATCGCCCCGCCGGGCACCATTGAGTCCATCTATGGCATGATCGTGACGCAGGCGCGAGAACCCTTGTTTTACCGGGACTTGGCCGTGCCGGATACGGTTAACGGCCGATTCGACCTGGTCCTGCTGCACTTGTGGATGGTGCTGCGCCGCCTCAGATCCGCTGCATCCGGAACGGCCCTGTCACAGGCCCTGTTCGATCATTTCTGCACCGATATGGATGACAATCTGCGCGAGATGGGGATCGGCGACCAGACGGTGCCGAAACGAATGCGGGAGTTTGGCGAGGCCTTTTACGGCCGGACCGCCGCCTATGACATGGCGCTGACGGAAGGCCGCGAGGCGCTGGCGGGCGCCATCTGCAAGAATGTCCTGAACGGAGAAAGGATCGAGAAGGCGAGAGAGCTCGCGGCCTACGCCGAGGCTGCGATGGCAAGGCTCGCTGAATTCGACGATGCCGCGCTGCTCGGCGGTCGCTGGCAGTTTCCCGCTCCCCGACAGGCGAGGCCGCAGTGATCAACCGGCAGGAAATGTCCGATCCCTGGCGCTCGCCCGTGTCACTTGCGCAGGTCCCGGAAGGCGGCCTGCATCGCGAGCTCGAAGCGGACGAAGCGCAGCGCAAGGCGATAGCCGACATCGCCGGACTTCGCGACGTGCTCGCCGCGCACGCCTCCTTCGATGTGACGCCGAAGAGCGGCGGGCGCTTCCATGTCGTGGGGCACGTGCGCGCGCGGATCGGGCAGACCTGCGTGGTGACGCTCGATCCAATCGAGACCGACCTCGACGAGGCGATCGATCTGATGTTCGCGCCTCCGGAGCAGGTTCGCGCGCTCTCCGCGCTAGTGGACGACGCGGCCGCTGCCGAAGACGATGTCGATCCGCCGGAGCCGATCGAAGGCGGCAGTATCGATCTCGGCCGGCTCGCCACCGATGCGCTGCTCCTCGGCATCGATCCCTATCCGCGGAAACCGGACGCGGTGTTCGACCACGAGATCACGCCGCCCGATCCGAAGGACCATCCCTTCGCCGCCTTGAAGGTGCTCAAGGCCAAGCCGAAGGCGAAGCGCAAGCCGAAAGGCAAGTAGACGGCGGCATCTGGCCGGCGCGGCTCACATGCCGCTGCAGCGGGCTTTGCAGGCCGCTCAAGAAAGCAAGTAACGCTCTGATTCTTATCGATTAATCTCAAGGTCTCGAAATCGCCGTGGCGATCCCGTCTTTTTTCATAGGCGGCGGTCAAGAGGTTGTGTCGGGGCGGGGAAACGCTATTGTCGCGGCCCGACCGGGACGCGGCGCTTGGTCGCGCTGCAGTCCGCGACGATACCCAGTGCGCGGCCAAGCTCGCCAGGACCGCAAGAGATCAGGTTTCCGGGACTTCCATGCCTCAAAAGGTTCGTATCGCGCTTGACGCCATGGGGGGCGATGTCGGCGCTTCGGTCGTGATTCCCGGCGCCGCCATTGCGTTGAACAGGCGTCCCGATACGGAATTCCTGCTGTTCGGCGACCGCGCCAGGATCGAACCCGAACTGCAAAAGCATCCCGCACTGAAGGCCGCCGCCCGGGTCATCCATACCGACGTCGCCGTCAGCATGCACGACAAGCCGAGCCAGGCGCTGCGGCGCGGCCGCAAGACGTCGTCGATGTGGCTGGCGATCGAGGCGGTCAAAAAGGGCGAGGCCGATGTTGCGATCTCGGCCGGCAATACCGGCGCGTTGATGGCGATGGCGCGATTTTGCCTGCGGACGGTGCCCGGTATCGACCGTCCGGCAATTGCCGCGGTATTGCCGACCAAGAAGGGCGATTCCGTCGTGCTGGATCTCGGTGCAACCATCGGGGGTGATGCGCAGCACCTGGTTGAAATGGCTGTGATGGGCGGCGCGATGGCGAGCGTGCTGTTCGATCTGCAACGCCCCACGGTCGGTCTGCTCAATATCGGGGTCGAGGAGGTCAAGGGGCACGAGGAAATCCGGGAGGCAGCCGAGCTGCTGCGCGCGATGAACCTGCCCCAGCTCGAATATGTCGGTTTTGTTGAGGGCGACGGCATCAGCAAGGGGGCGGCCGATGTCATTGTTTCCGAGGGTTTCAGCGGCAATATCGCGCTCAAGGTCGCCGAAGGGACCGCGCGTCAGATCGGCGACTTCCTCCGCGCCGAAATATCGAAGTCCTGGATGGCCAAAATCGGCTATATGTTCGCGCGGGGGGCGTTCAGGGCGCTGCGCGACAAGCTGGACCCGAACAAGCTCAATGGCGGCGTCCTCCTCGGGCTCACCGGCATGGTCGTCAAGAGCCACGGGGGAACCGACGCCGAAGGCTTTGCCTACGCGATCAATGTTGGCTATGAGACGGCCCGCAATGATCTGCTCACCAAGATCAACGGCATGCTCAATCGTGACGGCGGGGCGCTGACCAAGGCGTAGACCGCACAGGAGGCTGTTTCGTGACTGCGATACGTTCGGTCGTGCTAGGCTGCGGGTCCTACCTGCCGCAGAAGGTACTGACCAATGCCGAACTGGCGGCACGAATTGATACTTCCGACGAGTGGATCGTGCAGCGTACCGGAATCCGGGAGCGCCACATCGCCGCCGACGACGAGTTCACCTCGCATCTCGGCCTTCACGCCGCGCGCGCTGCGCTGGCGCATGCCGGCGTCGATGCGCAATCGATCGACCTGATCGTGGTTGCGACGTCGACGCCGGACAACACCTTTCCGGCGACGGCGGTGGCGATCCAGAACGGACTCGGCATCACCCATGGCGCGGCCTTCGACCTGCAGGCGGTCTGCTCCGGCTTCGTCTTTGCCATGGCGACCGCGGACAACTTCCTGCGCAGCGGCGCTGCCAAGCGGGCGCTGGTGATCGGCGCCGAAACCTTCTCCCGCATTCTGGACTGGAACGACCGCACCACCTGCGTCCTGTTTGGCGACGGTGCCGGCGCGGTGGTGCTGGAGGCACAGGAACAGCCGGGCGGCAACACCGATCGTGGCATCCTGACCTCGCATCTGCGCTCCGACGGCCGCCACAAGGGCAAGCTTTATGTCGACGGCGGGCCCGGCTCGACCAAGACGGTTGGCCATTTGAAGATGGAGGGCAAGGAAGTCTTCAAGCACGCGGTCGGGATGGTCACCGACGTGATCGTCGACGCCTTCAATGCGACCGGAACCAGCGTGGACGATATCGACTGGTTCATTCCGCACCAGGCCAACCGGCGCATTATCGACGCGACCGCGCAGAAACTGAAGCTGGCGCCGGAAAAGGTGGTTCTGACCGTGGACCAGCACGGCAACACCTCGGCGGCGTCGATCCCGCTGGCATTGTGCGTTGCGGTGAGCGACGGGCGCGTCAAGAAAGGCGATCTCCTGATGCTGGAAGCCATGGGCGGCGGCTTCACCTGGGGCTCGGTATTGCTGCGCTGGTAGGTGTGGCACAAAGACTTCTACGCAAATTATAACAGGGTTTTCATGCGCTTGCATGATGCTCGCTGTTGACCAAGGTTGGCTAACCCCCTAATTTCAGGCGAGAAAATTTGTTCGCCGAGATTGGGGCAGGCGATGACCACGGGAACAGGCAAGACAGTAACACGCGTCGATCTATGCGAAGCGGTCTACCAGAAGGTGGGCCTGTCGCGAACGGAGTCGTCCGCTTTCGTCGAGCTTGTGTTGAAGGAAATCACCGATTGCCTTGAGAAGGGCGAGACGGTGAAGCTGTCTTCCTTCGGCTCCTTCATGGTGCGCAAGAAGGGGCAGCGTATCGGACGCAATCCGAAGACCGGCACCGAGGTACCGATCTCGCCGCGCCGTGTCATGGTGTTCAAGCCGTCGGCGATTCTGAAGCAGCGAATCAACGGGCACGCTGTTACCAACGGTGACGCCAAGGACAATTAACGCTCAACTGCCCGAGCGGAAAGGAGCCGGCCGTTGGACAAGGCGCCGGACGCATTCCGAACCATCAGCGAAGTCGCGGACGAACTCGACATCCCCCAGCACGTGCTGCGTTTCTGGGAAACCCGCTTCGCCCAAATCAAGCCGATGAAGCGCAGCGGCGGCCGCCGCTACTATCGCCCTGATGACGTCGATCTTCTCAAGGGGATTCGCCGTCTTCTGTACGGCGAGGGCTACACAATCCGCGGCGTGCAGCGCATCCTGAAAGAACACGGCATCAAGGCGGTGCAGGGCTTGGCCGATTCCTCGGTCGCTGCCTCCTTCGGCGCGGTCGAGAAGACGCTCGAACATGCGATGGCCGAGGACGACGCCGACGCGCCGGCTTCCACCTTCGAGGGCGACGACGAGGATTACGAGGGCGGCGATGACGGCATCGATTTCCGCTTCCTCGATCTCGACGAAGACGGCATCGCCAAGAACCTGCCGGAACCCGCAGCCGGCACCAGCCGCGCCGTCGACCGCGCCCGCCTGGAAGGCGTGCTGCAGGATCTGATGGCCGCCCGGCAACTGCTGGACACGGCGATCAGGGAAGGCTGATCCGGGGCGGAAAAATGGTCGGAGCGAGAGGATTTGAACCTCCGACCCCTAGTCTCCCAGACTAGTGCGCTAACCGGGCTGCGCCACGCTCCGATGCCGTTCCATTAGCGTTCATCGCTGCCCGGCGCAAGGAGCCCGATGCAGCCTGTTCGGCCACCATCGCCGCCGTTCCGCCCCGCTTCCCGAGAGAATGCCCCGAGGGAGCGCATCGGAAGCCCGCGTGCCGCCATGCGCGCGCCAAGCTGGTTCGCGGTTCCGGCATCCGCTAGTCTTTCGCCCAACCGGTCGACGAACCGGGTCAGGGATGAAAACCAGCGAGGGCCGTCATGAAGATATGTCCGACTGGCGTGATACCGCCGATGACGACGCCGTTTACCCAAAATGGCGAGATCGACTTCAAGCTCGTGGCGCCGCAGGTGGACTGGCTGATCGGCGCCGGCAGCCATGGCATGGCGGCGGGCGGCTCGACCGGCGAGGGGCATACGCTCGACCACGAAGAGTATCGCGACCTGATCGCGGCGACGGTGGAGGCGGCGAAGGGCCGCGCGCCGGTCATCGCCGGCATCATCGTCGATTCTACCCGCGATGCGATCCGCCGCGGCAAGCTCGTGCGCGACATGGATGTCGCCGCGCTGCAGGTGACGCCGGTGCATTATCTGTTCAGGCCGGACGATCAGGCGATGGTCGACCACTTCCGCCGCATGGCGGATGAAACCGGCATGCCCATCATCATCTACAACGTGGTGCCGTGGTCGTACCTGTCGCCCGCGCTGCTTACGCGCATCATGACCGAGGTGCCGCTGGTGGTCGGCGTCAAGCAGAGCGCCGGCGATCTGAAGCTGTTCGCCGACCTCATGATGATGGCGCCCGACAAGCTGATCTACAGCGCCGTCGATGCGCTGATGTATCCGTCCTACACGCTCGGCGCCCACGGCTCGATCGCCGCGATTCTGACGGCCGCGCCGCATGCCTCGGTGGAACTGTGGAATGCGGTGAAGGCGGGCGATCATCCGACGGCGCTCGAGCTGCACAAGAAGCTGCTGACGCTGTGGAATGCCATCATCGCCGACAATCTGCCGGCCTGCACGCGCTACGCGCAGACGCTGCAGGGCCTGCCGAAGACATATCCGCGGGCCCCGATGCCGGAAGCTTCGCCCGCCCAGCAGGCCGCGATCAGCAAGGCGCTGGCCGGGCTCGGCGCGCTCGGCTCGCAGGTCGAGGCGGCGGAGTAGGTTCGTTACAGGAAAGGTCACATGAAGGATTTTGCCGGGAAGTTTGCCGTCATCACCGGTGGCGGCACGGGGATGGGGCGCGAACTGGCGCGCCAGCTCGTCGCCGAGGGCTGCAACGTCGCGATGTGCGATGTCTCGCCGGAGGCGATGGCCGAGACCAAGCGGCTGTGTGAAAGCGTGAAGCTGCCGCAAGGCCTGCGCGTCACCACCCACGTCGCCGACGTCTCGATCGAGGATCACTACAAGCGGTTTCGCGACGAATTGATCGAGCAGCAGCAGACCGACAGGATCCATCTGTTGTTCAACAATGCCGGCATCGGCGGGGGCGGCAGCCTGGTCACCAGCTCGCGCGAGAGCTGGGAGCGCACCTTCAACATCTGCTGGGGCGGCGTGTATCTCGGCGTGCGCACCTTCCTGCCGATGCTGCTGAAGGCGGACGAAGGGCACATCGTCAACACCTCGAGCGTCAACGGCTTCTGGGCGTCGGTCGGCATGGGCGTGCCGCACACCGCCTATTCGGCCGCCAAGTTCGCGGTGAAGGGTTTTACCGAGGCGCTGATCAACGATCTCCGCCTCAACGCACCGCACATCAAGTGCTCGGTGGTGATGCCCGGCCATATCGGCACCTCCATCGTCGCCAATTCGCGGGTGATCCAGAACGGCAGCAACGATCTGACGCCCAATGACCTGCTGGCTACCCGCCAGCGCCTGCAGGGCATGAACATCGACGTGTCGAACATGTCGGACGCGGACATCCAGAAGGCCGCAGACGATCGCGCCCGCAGCTTTCTCGAGGATGCGCCGACCACGGCGGCGCAAGCCGCGAAGATCATCCTCGATGGCGTCAAGGCCGGCAAATGGCGCATCCTGGTCGGTGATGATGCCCACAAGCTCGACGAGCGGGTGCGGCAGACTCCGGAACAGGCCTACGAGCCGGAATTCTACCAGAGCTTTGCCAAGGAAGTCGGCTGGCGCATCGGCTGACGAGAAGCGCATGACCCGGCCCGGCGCCCGGCTTGCCAATGCCGGGCCGGGATCATGCTAACTGGCCCTCCGCGCCAGTGGACGGTAGGCGAGGCGGGTATGGCCGATGCAGTACGGCCCGTCCCCCATCGGCGTGTTGCCGCAAAAGGCGAACTCCTCCGCATCGCCATTGACCGGCCAGCGGCAATGTTCCTTGCCGAGCTCGAACAGCGAGCAGCGGCGTTCGCTGACGACGAGCGCGGCCGCAACCGGCGCCTCGTCATAGACCGTGCGCAGCATTTCATATTGGAGGCGGGGCACCGAGCGACCGCGGCGTTCCCGGGGCCGCTTCTGGCGCGGCGCGCCGCCCGGCGGCTTGTCGCGCGTCAGCCCCAACCGGGAAAGTTTTCCGATCACGGCGTTGCGGCTGACGCCGATCTCGGCCGCGATCTGGCGGCAGGTGAGGCCGGCGGCAAAACACCCCTTGAGGGCTTCCAGTCGTTCGTCAGTCCAGGTTGGTGCAGTGGCAAACATCTTGGCGGTTCCAGTTCTTGGAGGTGCCGCCGCAATTCCAGTTCCGTTTGGTCACGACTTCCCGTTGTCGCGAATCGACAGCAGCCCGTCCTTGATGGCGAGCCTGATGCCTTCCTCGATCAGGGTTCTTGCAACGCCGGGAACACTTGTGCCGTGGGTGCCCTGTCTCACCAGTTTTTCGAGATAGCCAATGGTCGAGAGCGCCAACGTAACGGGAATGCGGTCGGTTTCGGCTTTTTCCGTAGCCATGACGCACGCTAGCTTTCGAAAAGGGTACTGAAAAGTATCTATTTAGACTCTATTAAGAGATGTTGCAGTTCGTCAACAGGTTGTTGAGGTGTTCCGGTATTCCACTGGAATCGTTGCGGAATTAGCCCCGCCGCCGGCCAGCCGCCGGCGTGACGCGGTTCCCGGCGTGACGCGGGCCGCCAAAGGCCGGCAGCTACGCCAAATTCCGAATTGCGCGAAGTCACCGGCGATGACGATGATTGGCTGTCCGGGAGACGAGCGCATCGATGGCTGGAGTCAGAAGCGGCCTCTACACGATCGAAACAAAAATGGTCGACGGCGGGCGGGGGCACGCCACGGGCGTGATCGTGCTACGCGATGGCAAGATCGCCGGCGGCGATGCGCATTTCTACTTCACGGGGTCCTACACGGCCGCTGACGGCAAGTGGCGCGGCGAACTGACGACGTTCCAGCACGCCAAGCCCACCGGCGTGGTGCCGCTGTTTGGCGGCCGCGAAGTCACCTGCGGCTTCACCGGCACTTACTCGCACGACAGCGCCGTCGTCTCCGGCACCGCACTGGTGGGCAAGACGAGCGTGTTGTTTGAATCTTGCCTGAAGTTTCGCGAAGAGCTGTGACGACGCCTCGGCTGCGATTTCGGCAAATGCCGCGCGCCGGAATCAGAAGAACAGTTCGCGAAGAATTCCAAGGCCGGACATGATCAGAACGATCACGGTCCAGCCCACCGGGCTATTCAGCCATTGCAACACCATTGCCCCACTCCACGGCATGAATTCCGAAGCCGGCATGTCTCCCCATCTCGACATGACCCTCTCCACCGCCCGGCGATTGTGTGAACCTACTGGCCGGACCAGCGTCCGAATCCCTCGCCGCGCTCGCGGCTAATATGGTGAGTGTGCTGCCAAATGCAGCGTCCTCTGCGTACTTGCTAATTCACGATTTGCTCGCGCAGTGTTGATGGCTGTCAGAAAATATGCGCGCCCGTGTGGCACGCACGCAACGCGGCGAGCGTTGCGTGAATGAATCATGACGTTGCCAAATGATTTGTGGTGGATCACGTTCGCGCCGGCGCGCCTTGCGGGAAAATCGTTCTGCTAACCGTGCACCACCGACTTCGCAATCATGCAGTGAATGCCCTTCGACCCGTTAACCGTCTGGGTGACGCGCAGGTCGGCAGCAAGGCTGCAGAGCGTGTAGGCGTCCTCGCGCGACAGATTGCGCTTCTCGCCCAGCAACACGATCATGTCGCGCAGCGCGCGCACGACGCATTGGTCGAGATCGGGATCCATCGCCATGGTCATGTAATGGTCGGCGGTCTCGGCACGGGGATAAGCGAGATTCAGGTCCTTGCGCAGCGTCAGACGAAAGCGGCCCTGCAGCGCGGTCTCGATCGCGGTGACGCAGACTTCGCCGTCGCCCTGCACGCCATGGCCGTCGCCGCAGGAGAACAGCGCGCCCGGCACGAACACCGGCAGAAAGAGTTTCGCGCCCGCGCCAAGCTCCTTGTTGTCGAGATTGCCGCCCATGGCGCGCGGGATCAGGGACGTGATGCGGCCCCATGCCGGCGGCGGCGAGGTGCCCATCACGCCGAAGAACGGCTTTAGCGGCAGGTCGAGCCCCCAGGGCAATTGCCCGACCATGCGCTTCGCATCGAGCGGAATGTTGAGGATCCGCATCTCGTGGAAATCATCGGGCAGGGTGCCCGAGAGCGGCTTGATCAGGTTGTAGCCCCAGTCCTGGCGCAGCTGCACATCGAGAATGTCGACCTCGAGCACGTCGCCGGGCATCGCGCCCTCGACGGCGACCGGACCGGTCAGGATATGCCCGGGCACCATGCGCTCGCTCTTGGCGTGAATATCGAACAGCTCCGGCGGGACATGGAATTTGCTTCTGTCCGGCACCACGTCCGGGCCGCCGCTGACGGTGTCGATCGTCACCTCATCGCCGCTCTCGATGGTCAGCACCGGTTTCAGCCGGGCCTCGAAAAATCCCCAGTGGCACGTTTCGGGACTGGAATTCAGGTGATGATGGGTCACGAGCGGCCCTTTTTATTGCGACGGCGGCAGCGTATGACGCTGTACCAGAGTTTCGCGGGAGTGTTCTTGTTTTTCGCAATATCCAAGTCCTTTGGCTACATGCTGATACCGACCAATTTCCTGATCGGGCTCGGCCTGTTCGGAGCGATCCTTCTGTTGACTCGGTTTGCCAGGCTCGGCCGCCGGCTGATGGTGACGGCGCTGATATTGCTCGCGGTGTGCGCGTTCTCGCCGCTTTCCAACTTCGTGCTGTATCCGCTGGAGCAGCGCTTTCCGAAATGGGACGATTCGCGCGGCGATCCCGACGGCATCATCGTGCTTGGCGGGTCGCTCGACCCTGATCTCGCGGCCGCGCACGGCGTGCCCGTGATTTCAAGCGCGGGCGACCGCATCACCGGCGCGGCAGCACTGGCGCATCGCTATCCGAACGCGCGGCTGGTCTTTACCGGCGGCAGCCCGAACCTGCTCCACAACGACGCCAAGGAAGCCGACTACGCCACAGCGCTGTTTCAGGGGCTCGGGATCGCCAGATCGCGGCTGATCATGGAACGGCTGTCGCGCAACACCAAGGAGAACGCCGAATTCACCAAGGCGCTCGTCAAGCCGAAACCGGGCGAGCGCTGGCTGCTGGTGACGTCGGCCTATCACATGCCGCGCTCGGTCGGGCTGTTTCGCAAAGCCGGATTTCCGGTGGAGGCTTATCCGGTGGACTGGAAGGTCGGCAGCCGGGAAGACCTGTTCGGGTACCACCTCATGGGCAAGGACGGGCTGGTGCTGGTGGATACCGGCGTGCGCGAGTGGCTGGGCCTGATCGCCTACCGCCTCAACGGCAGCACCGATACACTGCTGCCGGGGCCGGAATAGGGCTTCGCGCCCGGCACGCAATCAAGCTAGAATCGGCGCAACGATCATCCGGGAGAAACGCCAATGCAGCAACAATCGCCACCCGAAAACTTCGATCTCGGCGGCATGGCGGCCGACCTCAACAACCTGCTGCGTCTGAAGACGACCGTGATCGGCATGAAGCTGTTTGCGACCGTGGAGGAGATGGCCGCGATTCCGAAGATTCGCCGTCCCAGCGCGATCCACACCACCGACCAGATCGTCAGCATGGCCTCGCGCCTCGGCTGGACCGTCGGCATCACCGGCGATGACCTCGTCGGCGCGCAGTGCCGCGCCGTCATCGGGCTGGCGCCGCAGGATGAAAAATGGCTCGCAGGCGAAAACTATGTCGGCGTGTGGCACGGCACCGCCGAAGACGCGCGCAAGCGCCAGGAGGCGCTCGACGTGGTGCCGTTCGGCCAGTTCAAGGCGCTCGCGGTGAGCCCGCTCACCACCGGCCGGCTCGATCCGCCGGATATCTGTCTCGTCTATGCGACGCCCGGACAGATGATCATCCTGATCAACGGGCTGCAATACACCGGCTATCGCAAGTTCGAATGGAGCGTGGTCGGCGAGACCGCCTGCGCCGACTCCTGGGGGCGCGCACTGAAAACGCGCGAGCCGAGCCTGTCGCTGCCGTGCTTTGCCGAGCGCCGCTATGGTGGCGTACCCGATGAAGAGATGCTAATGGCGCTGCCGCCGGCCTATCTGGCGACCGCGATCGTGGGGATGAAGCAGCTCGCGAAGAACGGCCTGCGCTATCCGATCGCGCCCTACGGCATCCAGTCCGACGTGCGCGCGGGAATGGGCGCAAGTTACGCGAAGAAGTAGATGAGGGTTTCCGTCATTGCGAGCGAAGCGAAGCAATCCAGAGCGCGCCATCGGGATGGATGGATTGCTTCGTCGCTTCGCTCCTCGCGATGACGCATTGTGAGTTCAGGTCAAGGGATCAAACATGGCTTCGCCGAAATTCGACATCGTTGTTTACGGCGCCACCGGTTTCACCGGGCAACTGGTCGCTGAATACCTCGCCGCGCAATACAAGAGCGATGCCGGCCTGAAATGGGCGATGGCGGGGCGCAGCAGGGACAAGCTGGCCGCCGTGCGCGATGCCATCGGGGCGCCGAAAGACCTGCCGCTGATCGTGGCCGATGCGACCGATGCCGCATCGCTGAAGGCGATGGTGGAGCAGACCAGGTCGGTCATCACGACCGTCGGGCCCTACATGCTGTACGGCAACGAGTTGCTGGCGGCCTGCGTCGCCGCCGGCGTCGACTATTTCGATCTCTGCGGTGAGCCGACATGGATGCGAAAGAAGATCGAGGAGCACGAGGCGGCCGCCAGGAAGAGCGGCGCGCGGATCATGTTCTCCTGCGGCTACGATTCTCTGCCGTTCGAGTTGGGGGTGTTCTGCGCGCAAGAGGAGGCGAAGAAGGTCTTCGGCGCGGCGGCGCCGCGCGTGAAGGGCCGCGTGCGCGAGATGAAGGGCACGTTCTCCGGCGGCACGGCGGCGAGCATGCGCGCGCTGTTCGAGGCGGCGGCCCGGGATCAGAGTCTGGTGGCGCTGTTGAAAAATCCGTTCTCGCTGACGCCGGGATTCGAAGGGCCCAAGCAGCCGCCGGGCAACCGGCCGGCCTATGACGAGGAGCTGAAGACCTGGACTGCGCCGTTCGTGATGGCCAACATCAACACGCGCAACGTCCACCGCTCGAACATGCTGCTGGGTTTCCCCTACGGCAAGGATTTCGTCTACGACGAGATGGTGATCACGGGGCCGGGCGAGCAGGGCGAGGCCATGGCAAAGAAGGTGATGGCCGCCAACAACAAGCTGTCGGGCAATGATGTGCCGAAGCCGGGCGAAGGACCGTCGAAGGAGGAACGCGAGACCGGCCTCTACGACCTGCTGTTCGTCGCGATCGCGCCCGACGGCCGGCAGGCGCGTGCCGTCGTGAAGGGCGACCGCGACCCCGGCTACGGTTCGACGTCGAAGATGATCGCCGAGTGCGCGATCTGTCTGGCGCGCGATGCGGCCGACACGGCGCCCGGAATCTGGACGCCGGGCGCCGCCATGCAGCACAAGTTGATCAAGCGGCTGGCGGACAATGCCGGCCTGACGTTCACGGTGGAGAAGTAGCCGGCGCGCCCGCCTGGTGGCGCTGCGCGGCGGCGAACATGCCCCACATCGTGCCAAGCATCAGCCAGAAATGGCGCCAGTGGTCGGTGTCGATCACGAAGCTTTCGCCGACCGTGCCGAGGAAGGCGGCGAAGATCGCGATATAGGTGTTCTGCCAGGGCACGCGTACGAAGATGTAGCGGAAGCCGATGATGACGGTGGTGAAGATCAGCGCGGGATAACACACACCGGACAGCCAGCCGCCCGACATGAACGCGTTGAGATACGAGTTGTGGGTGTCTTCGGGGAAGTAGCGGTTGAACTGCAGCGGACCGATGCCGAGCGGCAGGTCGAGCGCCATCTCGGCGCCGAGGATGTGGCGGCCGAAGCGGCCGAAGCGGCCGCTGTCGTAACCTTGCTCGAGGCTGGCGCGCTGCTTGAACATGTCCGCGACGACGTCGAGCGACAACAGGACGGCAACCAGCGCAGCCGCGAGCGCGACGGCAACCAGCCCCATCGTGATGATGCGCGAGCGCTGCTTGTACGACTGGCTGGTCAGCACCATCAGCGCCAGCATGAAGGCGGCCGTGATCACAAGCCCGCCCCAGGCCGCGCGCGAGAACGCCAACAGGAGGGCGAGCGCGATCACCGCAAAGGCAATGCTGCTGCGCAGTGATTTTCCGAGCCGGTCGGAAACCACGCTCTGCAGCGTGAACAGTGCCGGCAGAAGCAGGAACGCGGCCAGCACATTCGGGTCCTTGAAGGTTCCGCGCGCGCGGCCGTAGAGCGTCAGGAGGTCATACCCGCCGGGCAAGAGATGAAAGTAGCCCACGATACCGGCCAGCGCAGCAATGACGCCTCCCGCGACCAAGCCGCTGCGAAGCATGTCGAGCCGGGCCTGCGTATCCTCCGACACCACCATGGCGAAAAACACGACGGTGATGGCCAGGTACCAGGACGTCACGATCCAGTTGGCGACGTTAAGCCGTTCCATCACCGCGACGGCGGCGACGGTGTAGCCGACATTGAGCAGGAACAGCAGGAGCAGCAGCGGCATGAAAAGCAGCCGCATCCGCAGGCCCGTGGCGAAAAACACGATGGTCGCCAGCAGGGTTGCGATTTCGTACGGGCTTGGCTCGACGAACACGATGGCACCGCAAGCGCCGACCAGCCAGACCAGCGCGCGCTGCAAGGCAAGCAGGCCGGGCGCCGCAACGGGCGCTATCGTACTGCCGGCTGGTGCCGCATAGGCCATCGGATACTCACGCAACGCTGTACAATTCCTCGTTCCGTCATTGCGGGGTGCAATTCACTGTTCGCTCGCAACGACGGTCGAAACGTCAATACGCATTCTCGCTCTTGGTCAGCAATGACAGCGGCGTCTTCAGGAGAATGTAGAGGTCGAACAGCACGGACCAGTTTTCGATGTAATAGAGGTCGAACTCGACCCGCTTCTGAATCTTCTCCTCGTTGTCGATCTCGCCGCGCCAGCCGTTGATCTGCGCCCAGCCGGTGATGCCGGGCTTGACGCGGTGGCGGGCGAAATAGCCGTCGACCGCCTCTTCGTACGGGCGGCTCCCGAGCTTGAGCTGCACCGCGTGCGGTCGCGGGCCGACGAGCGAAAGGTTGCCCTTCAAGACCACGTTGAACAGCTGCGGCAGCTCGTCGAGCGAGGTCTTGCGGATGAAGCGGCCGACCCGGGTGACCCGAGTGTCGTTCTTGGTCACCAGCTTGGCGGCGGTCGGATCGGCCAGATGGTGATAGAGCGAGCGAAACTTGAAGACGTCGATGCGCTCGTTGTTGAATCCGAAGCGTTTCTGCCGGAACAGCACGGGTCCCCGGCTGTCGAGCTTGATGGCAATCGCGACCAGCGCCATCACCGGCAGCGCCAGCAGCAGACAGGCCCCGCCGACCATGCGGTCGAACAACCATTTTATCACCAGATCCCAGTCGGTGATCGGTGCTTCGAACACGTCGAGCGTCGGCACCTCGCCGAGATAGGAATAGGAGCGCGGGCGGAAGCGCAGCTTGTTGGTATGCGCGGAAAGCCGGATGTCGACCGGCAGCACCCACAGTTTCTTGAGCATTTCAAGGATGCGCGTTTCCGCGGAGATCGGCAGCGCAAACAACACGAGGTCGACGCGGGTGCGGCGGGCGAATTCCAGAATGTCGTCGACCTTGCCGAGCTTGGGACTGCCGGCGCAGGTATCGAAAGCGCGGGTGTCGTTTCGGTCGTCGAAGACTCCGAGCACGTGGATATCGGAATCTTCCTGTTTGTTCAGCGCCTCGACAAGTCTTTCGCCGTTCTCATCGGAGCCGACGATAACGGTGCGGCGGTCGAGCCGGCCGTCCCGGGCCCAGCTGCGCACCAGGCCGCGCAGGATCAAACGCCCACCGATCAGTGCGACGAGCCCGATAAGGAAGAAGCCTGCCAGCCACAGCCGCGACACCTCGCCGCCGAGTTTGGCAAAGAAAGTCACGCCGATGAACAGCAGGAACACGAAGGCCCAGGCCGAAATCAAGCGCCTGATCTGGCGCAGGTGGCCGCGGAACGTCTGCACATCGTAGAGGTCGGCGGCCTGGAACGCGATCACCGCGGCCGCGGTCGTGCCGAAAACGGCTGCGACGTACTGCCAGTGGAAGCCGCTTATCGGTGCCGCGTAGACGAGATAGAGCGAGATGCCGACGGTGGAGATGAGCACGAAGTCGGCGATGCGCACGGCCCCCGCGATCACGATCGGCGAATAGGCTCGGCGGACTTTTTGATTGGTGACGGCAAGGGCGGCCGGCGACAGGCGGCGTCGCCGCTCTGTCCACGGCTGCCCGGCGGTAGCGTCCATGGTGGCGGCGGCGCCTGCCGCGTCCAGCATCGAGCGTGCGTTAATCGGTTCCACGTTGTCCATATCCGTTCTTGAACGGCACGCAAGCATATGCGTGCCGCAGCGGAATTGCCCACCACCTGGACTTACGGGACAAATTCGAAGAAACAGTTACGCCGGTAATGAACGGTTAACGACTGGCAAATGCCTCGCGGTATCCGGCGAGCACGCCTTCGACCATCGCCTTCTGGGAGAAGTGCTGGAAAATGCGCTCGCGCAGCGATTGGGCGCGAGCCTGCGTTGCCTCCATGTCGTCAAGAGCGCCCTTGATGGCGCCGGCCATGGCGTCGGCATCGTTGGGAGCAAACAGAGCATCGACATGATGGGGGCCAAATATCTCGGGAATGCCGCCGACATTGGCAGCCACCATCGGAATGCCGGCGGCTGCAGCCTCGATCACGACGTAAGGCATGGAATCTCCGCGGGATGGCACAACCAGAAGCCGGCCCTTGGAAAAACCGAAGCGCGCCTTGACATGGCCGAGGAAATGCACCGCGTCGCCAAGGTTCAGCCGTGCGATTTGAGCCTTGAGATGATCCAGCTCCTCTCCGTCGCCGCCGAGAGTCAGCGTCACGTTCTTGCCGCCGGCACGCAGCCGCGCCACCGCGTCGATCAGGAGATCTGCCCCCTTGATGCGCCTGAATTCGCCAACATAGGCGACATCGGTCGCATCGTCGGCCTGCGCGACCGGGTCGAACTCGCCGGCCGTTACGCCGTTGAAGACGGTGCGGACCAGCGAGGACGGCGTGCCAATCATGCGCTGGTAGGTGTTGCGCGCAAAGCTGCTTTCGAACAGGAACAGCTCGGTATTGTTCATGAGCATGCGCTCAATGCGGCTGTAGAGCTGACCCTTGAAGGTCGAGATGGGATAATGCAGCGAGCCGCCATGCGGGGTGTAGACGCGGATTCGGTCCTTCGAAGCGCCGCGCAAGCGCAGGAATGTGCCGGCCTTGGCGCCGTGGCCGTGCAGGACGTCCGGCTTGAGGCGGTGGACCATGGCCGCGAATTGCGCCCAGGTCACGAAGTCGAGCGGGGATGGTTCGCGCCTGATCGCAATGCGATAGACGCCGAGCTTCATGCGGGGCGCAATCTCCGCCAGCGCCTGCCTGGCGCGCTCGCCGCCGGTCAGGCTGTCGGCGATGATCCCGACATGATGGCCTTGCTCGGCCTGGCCGTTGGCGAGATCGAGGATGTGCCGGATGATGCCGCCGACGGGCGCACGCGTCGCGTGCAGAATGCGGAGCGGCTGGCCCTCGGTGACACCCATGGTCAGAACCAGCGCTCCCCGACCAGCACGGTATCGCCGGGGCTGATCGGGGTGCCCGGCGCGACGATCGTGCGCGAGGTGCCGGCGCCGTCGGTGTGGGTGATGGTGACGCGATCCTTCCGCGCGCGCGGCGAGAAGCCGCCGGCGATGGCCACGGCGGTTTCGGCCGTCATATTGGGCACGTAGGGATATTGGCCGGGAGCCTGCACTTCGCCGAGAATGAAGAAGGGGCGATAGGCTTCGATTTCGACGGCGACCGAAGGCTCGCGGATATAGCCGTTGCGCAGGCGCGCGGCGATATCGGCGGCAAGTTGTTGCGGCGTGCGCCCGCGCGCCCGCACCGGGCCGATCAAGGGCATCGTGATGGTGCCGCCGGCGCTGATCGCGTAGGTGTTGGTGAGACCTTCCTGGCCATAGACCACGACGCGCAGCCGGTCGCCGGCATCGAGATGATAGGGCATGTCATAGGGCGCGGGCGCCGGCGCTGCGTAGGCAGCCGGCACCACGGGGGCGGGGGCGTAAGCGGTGTTGCTATAGGCTATTGCGTCGAGGCCGTTCTGGGACATCACGGCCTCTGGTGCGGTTCTTCCCATGCAGCCCGACAGCGCGAGCGCTGACAACAGACACAGAATGGCCGCGCGCGCGCCTCGCATTGCAGAATCCCGACTAACCATTGCGGCCGATTAAGGGCTTTCATGGTTAACAAAACATGACGGAGATCTGCGGCATCAGCGGTTCTACCTGCGCGATCCTGCCGGATTAACCCGGCCTCAACCATAATGGAGTGTGATCGGGCACGTTCAAGTAGAGTCGTGGCGTCCGCGGGAGAGTGCGATGCGTTTGGCGTTATGGCGTGCCGGCAAGGCGAAGGCGGCGGTGCAGCGGGCGGTGCCCCGGCCTGCGTCCGTGGAGCCTGCATCCGTGGAGCCTGCATCGGTGGAGCCTGCGCCTCCTGCAGCGCCTGTCCCCGCTGTCGCCCGCAACCCCGCACCGGTCGCGGCCGCCGACAGCGGCGATCTCGACATGCGCGCGCTCGGTGCGGCGCTGGCGCGCAAGCGCGGCTGGATCATCGTGCCGACGGTGCTGGCGCTCGCGATGTCCGTCGTCGCCGTTAATCTCGTCACCCCCCGCTACAAGTCCGAAGCCCGCATCCTGATCGACGGCCGCGAGAACGTCTTCCTGCGTCCCAATGCCGACCGCACCGAGGAGCGCTCGGCGCTGGATCCGGAGGCCGTGACCAGCCAGGTTCAACTCGTGCTGTCGCGCGAGCTTGCCCGCGAGGTCATCACCAGGAACAAGCTCGCCGAGCGGCCGGAATTCGATCCGGTGCTCACGGGTGTATCGCCGCTCAAGGCGGTGCTGGCGATGGTCGGCATCGGGCGCGATCCCTATGCGATGACGCCGGAAGAGCGGGTGCTGGACGCCTATTACGAGCGGCTGACCGCCTATGCGGTCGACAAGTCGCGCGTCATCGTTATCGAATTCCAGTCGCGCGATCCGGAACTGGCGGCCAAGGTCGTCAATTCGATCGCCGACGGCTATCTCGTGCTGCAGCAGGCGGCGCGGCAGCAGCAGGCCAAGTCGGCGGGGCAGTGGCTGCTCGGCGAGATCGATGGCCTGCGCAAGAAGGTGTCGCAGGCGGAATCGAACGTCGAGGATTTCCGGTCGAAGTCGAGCCTGTTCGTCGGCACCAACAACACCACGCTGTCGAACCAGCAGATGGGCGAGATCAACACCCAGCTCAACAATGCGCGTGCGCTGAAGTCGGACGCCGAGACCAAGGCCCGGCTGATCCGCGAGATGCTGCAGGGCGGCAAGCCGATCGAGGCTTCGGCGGTGCTGAATTCCGATCTGATCCGCCGCCTGTCCGAGCAGCGCGCCACGCTGCGCGGGCAGCTTGCCGAGCAGTCCTCGACCTTGCTCGACGGCCATCCCCGCATCAAGGAGCTGAAGGCGCAGATTTCCGACTACGACCGCCAGCTGCGCGACGAGGCCAGCAAGTTGTCGCGCTCGTTCGAGAATGACGCCCGCATCGCCGGCGGGCAGGTCGACAGCCTGACTGCGAGCCTCGATCAGCTGAAGAAGCAGGCGACGTCGACCAACAGCCAGGATGTGCAGCTCCGTGCGCTCGAGCGTGAGGCGAAGTCGCAGCGCGACCTGCTCGAATCCTATCTGGCGAAGTACCGGGAAGCCACCGCGCGCGAAAACATCGATTCCGGCCCGTCCGATGGCCGCGTCATCTCCCGCGGCACCGTGTCCACCATCCCGGCCTATCCGAAGAAGCTGCCGATCGTGCTGATCGCGACGCTGGCGACGCTGCTGCTCACCGGCGGCCTGATCGTGACGGGCGAATTGCTGCGGATCACCGCGCCGCGGCCGTTCTCCGTGGCGCCGGTGGCCGCAGGGGCGCCCGTTGCAGAGCCGGTTTTCACGCAGGCGCCCCCGTCGAAACCGGCACCGGGGGCTATCACGGCGCCATCCACGCAAAACCAGGAACCGGTAGCCCCCGAGGCCGAACCCGAATTCAGCGAAGTCACCATCGCACCGGCGGCGCAGGCGCCGTCGCCACTCGACGAGATCCAGCAGCTGGCGCGCGACCTCGTCGATGCCGGCAGCGCGGCGCGCAAGGTCACCGTTCTCGGCACGGCCGCAGGCGAGGCCATCACGCTGTCGGCGCTGACCCTGGCGCGCCTGATGGCGCGGAGGGCCAAGGTGGTGGTAGTTGACCTGGCCGCGTCCTCGCCGACCATGGCTGCGGTATCGGTCGAAGCCAACGCGCCCGGCCTTGCCGAACTGATGCAGGGCGAAGCTTCGTTCACGCAGGTCATCACCAAGGACAGGTTCTCGCGCGCTCAGCTCGTCAATGCCGGCCGCCCCGGCTTCGACCGCGCCCTGCTGCAGTCGCCGCGCCTTGCACTCGCCGTCGACGCGCTGCTGCGGGTCTACGACCACGTCCTGCTCGACGCCGGCGCCGCCTCCGACCTTCCGGCCGAGCTGCTCACCGCACATGCCCGTGCGGTGGTGGTGCCGGATGCTGCCATGGAAAAGGACGCGCGCAGGCAGATGTGCGCCGAGCTGAAGGCCGCCGGCTTCTCCGAAGTGACGATGCTGAGCAAGGCCTGCCAGCCGGAGAAGATGGCAGCGTCGCCGCGGGTGGTGGCGGCCTGATCCTGTCTTGCGAAAACCCGGCGCTCCGGTCCTTCGGCGCTGGGATCGATGTCGATACCCTTGTCGGCCTGCCGGACGCGGGCCTGTTGGCGCAGCGGCCCGAGATTGGCGGGGCCATCCGGCGATAGCCCGCCGGGCTCGGTGAAGATATCGGCGGGATGCGGCAGCATGGTTGAACCTCGTTCGAATGCGCCGGTAGTATCGGTCGAGGGAGGCATTCGTCATGGCAAGAGTCAGGGTGGGGCTGGTAGGCTGCGGCTTCGTGGCGGAGCTGCACATGCACGCCTACCGGCGCGTCTTTGGCGTCGACGTCGAGGTCAGGACGGTTGCCGCGCGCGGCGGGCATGTCGTCGATTTCGCCAGGCGACACCACGTTCCGAACACCTGTCGCAGCTTTCGCGAGCTGATCGCCGACCGCGAGCTTGACGTCATCGACATCTGCACGCCGCCCAGCCTGCATGCCTCGATGGTCGTGGAGGCGATGCAGGCGGGCAAGCACGTGATCTGCGAAAAACCGTTCGCCGGCTATTTCGGGCGCGAGGGCGACAAGGCCCCGATCGGCAAGCATGTCGCCAAGGCGCTGATGTACGAGCGCGTGCTGGAGGAGATGGCGGGGACGCGCGCGGCGATCGAGAAGACCGGAAAACTCTTCATGTACGCCGAGGACTGGATCTACGCGCCGGCGGTGACCAAGACCGTCGAAATCGTGCGCGCGACCCGGGACAAGATCCTCTTCATGAAGGGGGAGGAAAGCCACTCCGGCTCGCATGCGGCGCACGCCGCGCAATGGGCGCTGACCGGGGGCGGCTCGCTGATCCGGATGGGATGCCATCCGCTCTCGGCGGTGCTGTATCTCAAGCAGGTCGAGGCCAAGGCGCGTGGCGAGACCATCAGCGTCGCGAGCGTGACCTGCGATGTCGGCAACGTCGCCGCCTGCCTTGCGGCGGACGAGCGCGGTGTCGTGAAATCAAATCCGGTCGATGTCGAGGACTGGGGCACGCTGACGACCACCTTCTCCGACGGCACCAAGGCGACCATCTTTGCCGGCGACATAATCGCCGGCGGCGTGCGCAACCTGGTGGAAATCTACACCAATGGCGGCGCGCTGTTCGCCAACATCACGCCGAACACCCACATGATGAGCTACCATACCAGCGAGGAGAAACTCGCCGGCGTCTACATCACCGAGAAGGTCGATCGCAAGACCGGCTGGCAGTACATCTGCCTCGAGGAGGAATGGACGCGCGGCTATTTGCAGGAAATCCAGGATTTCATGGAGTGCGTCGCGACCGGCAGGCAGCCGCTCGCCGGTCTGGCGCTGGCCTTCGAGACGATCAAGGTCAACTACGCCGGCTATTGGGCGGCGGAGGAGGGGCGGCGGGTCGTGCTGTGAAGGGCGCATCGAAGCCAGGCTCCCTCGCCCCGCGCTTGCGGGGAGAGGGTGGGGTGAGGGGGCTGCATCCGCGAAAATAGTGAGAGCGAGTGTGCGGAGATTCCCCCTCATCCGCATTGCCTTTGCAATGCAATCCGACCTCTCCCCGCAGGCGGACCGCAGGCGGGGAGAGGTGAAGGGTAGCCTGGCGGCCGCTACGACGCCGCGTAGACCGAAGATTTCGGCAGCGGGAAGACCGGGTCCTGGGTGCGGATTTTGGTCGGCCAGACCACCGTGATGCGCTCGCCGGCGTTTTGCATCACCACCGGGGTCGAGCGCTCGTTCTGGCCGGCGAGCGGCGTGCCGGGCCTGTAGAACTTCACGCCGTAGCCCTGGATGGTGCCGCCCGGAGGGATGTCGACGTCGAGCGCGGCCTTGCGGATCGCCTCGGGATCGAAGCCGCCATACTTGTCCTTGGCAACCGGCAGCACGTTGTTGAGCAGGATCCAGGTCTGGTTGAACCCCATCGAACAGTGCGGCGGCACTTCGGTCGCGTTGGTCTTCTGCTTGTAGCGCTCGACCATGATCCTGGTGAGATCGCCGACGCCAGGGGCGAGCTTGGCGGGATCGAGCAGTTGCGCCGGCACCGGATCGATGTTGCAGAAATTGTCGATGTCGGCGCCGAACGTCTCGCGCAGCTTGTCGAGCTGGCTGTAGCCGGCGCCGGCGCCGAACAGCATCTTGAACTTGAGGCCGTTCTCGCGGGCCTGGCGCAGGAACAGGGTGATGTCGGGATTGTAGCCAACGTGCGAAATCACGTCGGGTCTGGCGCGCTTGAGCTTGGTGACGAGCACCCCGAGGTCGGGCGCGGAGGCCGAATAGCCTTCCCTGAGCACCATCTGGAGGCCGGCCTCCTTGCAATAAGCATCGTCAGCGGCGGCGACGCCGACGCCATAGGGGCCGTCCTCGTGGATCACCGCGACCTTGACGTCCTTTGGCTCCAGGCCAAGCTTGGCCTTTGCATGCTCCGTGAGGAAGCTGGCAAAGGCCTGGCCGTACTGGTCGGAATGGATCTGCGCGCGGAAGACATATTGCAGGTTCTTGTCCTTGAACACGGCGGTCGAGACCGCGGTCGTGATCCAGAGGATCTTCTTCTGCTGCTCGACCTTGGCGGCCAGCGGCACCGCGTGCGAGCTTGCAAAAACGCCGTTGATGATCTCGACCTTCTCCTGATCGATCAGCCGCACGGACTCGTTGATCGCCACATCGGGCTTGCTCTGGGAATCGGCCGTGACCGCGGCGACCTTGTACTTGCCGCCGACGCCGCCCTTTTCATTGACGAGATCGATGGCGATCTGTGCGCCGATCGAGGAGGCCACCGAGCCGCCGGCGGCAAAGGGACCGGTGAGGTCGTAGATAAGGCCGATGCGCACCGTTTCGGCCTGGGCCTGCGCCCGCGTCCAGTCGAGACTGAGCGCGGCGGTCGCAGCCGCAGAACTCTTGAGCAGCGTTCGGCGTGAAATCGGCATCAAAACCCTCCCATCGCTATTTGCTGTTTTTTGGGAAGTATTCGGAGGAAGCCGGGGAAAGTCAACACGGCGCGAAGGGGCGTGCGCTACCCAAAGGTCTAGGCGGGGCTGCTCGTTCTTGTGTCGTCATGCCCGGGCTTGTCCAGGACAAGCCGGCCATGACGTGGAGATATCGCGGATTAGCGCAGCGCGCCGCGCAGTTTTTGCGCCATATCGAACAGCGCCGGGTTCTGCTTCACCATCCGCTTGGCGCCGTTGAGGGCGCTCATGGCGGAGGCCGCCATGCGGCCGCGGGCGGAGAGCGGGATGAAGCTGTCGAAGATCGGCTCGTCGTTCTTGCAGAACAGCCGCTTGTAGTCGTCCGAGCCGATGCCGAGGTCGAGCGCGCGATAGCCCGATTTGGCGTAGTGATCGATGATGTCGCGCATCAGGATCAGTCCGGGGCTGTACTTTGCGTTGGCCGACATCGTGTAGGTGTTGAACATCATGGAATAGCGATGGCCGTCGGCGACGCCGGCAAAGATCGCAATCACTTCCTCGTCGCATTCCAGCGCGTGGACATCGATGGCGCGGCCGCCGTTATCCAGCTTGGCGAGGCAGGCAGCGCGGACGAAATCCTCGATGCCGGGATCGGCGAAAACGTTCGGCAGCTTCTGCTCGGCCATCCGCAGCGGCTTGACCCGAAAGAACCAGTCGAGCAGGCGCGTGATGTCGGCGTCATCTCGGGCGATGTAGGAGCGGATCGGCTGCGGCTGCAGCTTGCGGCTCTTGCCATTCAGCCGCTTGCGGAATGAATTCGATATCAGCGCGTTGGGCTCGGTGCCGGGCTCCATCAGCAGGACCGGACAGTCATTGACCGACGGCTGGTGCGGCAGCAGCGCCAGCGGGTTTTGCACCTCGCGCCACGTCGCCGGCTGCTGGTGCAGCGCCAGCACATCGGCGCCGCCGTGCGCGCCGACGCCGGCCATCAGCGCGTTGATTTCGGCATCGGTGGCGGCAGCGGCGAAGTCGCCATCCCACAGCGGCATGTTGAAGGTCGAATGCTTGCCGCCCATGAAACTTGCGACGGCCACACCGTATCTGCGAGAACAGGCGAGCGGCAGCAGCGCCAGCGGTCGGCGCTCGGCATCGAAGGCGATCACGATGAAGGGGACGCACCCTTCGCGCTCACCGACCTGGCGCTGCCAGGCGGAGAGGAAGTCGAAGCGCTGATAGGGGGTGTGCGAGGCGTGGCCGCTTTCCAGCTGGCGCCAGACGGGTTCCGCCTTGGCAAGATCGGCGACGATGTCGACCGCCGCAATGCGGCTCGCTTGGGACCAGTGGCCGGCTTGCGCGGTCCGGCCGTCGAATGCCACAGCCATGGTCATCAGCGACACCTGTCAGAAATTGTTTACAATTTTTGCCCTTGGCGACCTTCGCAGGGAAGTGTCAACAAAGCGTAATAACAATGCCCCGCCCGGCGGGCGTGTTTGGGGACCTCAGTGGCGTCGGAAAACTGGTTCATTAATCGGGCGCAGATGGAGCTGGCCTATTTCAGCTTCTATGCGAGGCTGAAAGCGCGGCAGACCGGCGGCGCCGGCGTGGTGCTGCGGTTCCAGCATGTTCGCCCGTCCCGCTCGGGATCGTTCCAGCCGCACAAGCTGCATGAGATCACGCCGCGTTTCCTCGACCGCACCGTTCGAGCGCTCAAGCGCTGGAACTACGACATCGTGTCCATGGACGAGGCCTGCCAGCGCGCGCTGTCGCCGCCGATGGGCAAGCGCTTCGTCGCGCTGACCTTCGACGGCGGCTACAAGGATTTCGTCACCTTCGCCTTGCCGGTCCTGCAGAAGCACAACGTGCACTTCACGCTGTACCTGCCGACTGCCTTTCCCGACGGCCTGGGGCAAGCATGGTGGCTCGCGCTGGAGGAGATGATCGCACGCGAGACCCGCATCTCGCTGGTGATGGACCGCAAGGAGCGGCACTTCATGATCTACCAGACCCAGGCCAAGTATGAGCTGTTCGAGCTTCTTTCCGAATGGTTGCGCGCGATGTCGCCGGCCGACCGGTCGTTCGCCATCAAGGACCTCTGCACGCGCTATTCGACCGACATCGAGGCGCTGTCGCGCAAGACGTGGATGAACTGGGACGACCTTGCGAAAATCGCCGCCGACCCGAACGCCACCATCGGCAGCGCAACCGTCAACTACACGGCGCTGTCGAGCCTGCGCGATGCCGACGCGCAGCGCGAGATCGCCATGGGCAAGGCCGTGGCGCAGGCTGCGTTTCATCGCGACATCAGGCATTTTGCCTATCCGTTCGGCGATCGCGGCGCCTGGCGGCGGCGGCATGCGGTGATGGCGGAAGAGGCGGGCTTTACCAGCGCGGCTTCCACCATCGGCGGCGTGGTGGAGCCGCTCGGCCGCACCAATCTTCACGCGTTGCCGCGTATCGCCTGGGACGGCCGCGAGGGCTCGATCCGGATGATGCGGGTGATGCTGTCGGGCTTCACCTTCGCGCCGGTGGCGCCGACGCGAAACCTGCCGTCAGCGGTCAGGCCGTAGCATCCAGCTGACGATCGGCATCGCCGGCAGCACCCAGCCGAGCCCCACCACGACGTAATAGATCGCCTGCAGCCAGCCGGAACTGGCGATCACGGGCATTTGCGCCATGGCCATGCCGAGCAGCGACCACACCGCGGCGAGCAGGATCAGCGCGATGGCGCCAAAGAATTTTCGGGTGCGGATCGTCATGGTGGAACCGGCGATTTTGCCTTGCAAAGCGTGGCTTGCGCGCGAGGTGGGGCGGACTATAAGGGGCGCACCGAACCAAACAAGCGCGCCTCATGCAAGAGCTTTCCACCCCCGCTGCGCCTCAGAATACCGCCGTGCGCTGGTGGCTGATCGGCGTTGCCGCATTGATTGCACTGATGGTGCTGGTCGGCGGCGCGACGCGGCTCACGGAGTCCGGGCTCTCCATCGTGGAGTGGAAGCCGGTGACCGGCACGCTGCCGCCGCTGACCGAAGCGCAGTGGCAGGATGCCTTCGACGGCTACAAGAAGATCCCGCAATATCGCGAGCTCAACGCCGGCATGACGCTGGCGGAGTTCAAGACGATTTTCTGGTGGGAGTGGGGCCATCGCCTGCTCGGGCGCTTCATCGGCGTCGCGTATTTGCTGCCGTTCCTCTATTTCCTCTGGCGCGGCGCGCTGGGTTCAGAACTGCAGCGGCGGCTGTGGCTGATCTTTGCCCTCGGCGGGCTGCAGGGCGGGGTCGGCTGGTGGATGGTGGCTTCCGGCCTGACGCAGCGGACGGAAGTGTCGCAATATCGCCTTGCCGTGCATCTAATCCTGGCGCTGGTGATCTTTGCCGCGGTCGTCTGGACGGTACGCCGCATGACGGTGCGGCCGCCGGCGGTCGCAGCGCCGCGGCTCAGGCCGTTCAGCCTGGTTCTGCTCGGTTTGACATTCCTGCAGATCTATTTCGGCGCGCTGGTCGCGGGCCTGCGGGCGGGACGCGCCTACAATACCTGGCCGGAAATCGACGGCGCACTGATCCCGTCGCCCGACCGGCTGTTCTTTGAAACGCCATGGTGGCGCAACCTGTTCGACAACGTGCTGACCGTGCAGTTCGAGCACCGCATGACGGCCTATCTGTTGCTTGCGCTCGCGCTGTGGCATGCGATCGACACGCTGCGTGCGCGGGCCGCCGGCGCCGTCACAGCGGGAGCCTGGTGCCTGTTTGCGGCCGTGCTGCTGCAGGCCGTGCTTGGCATTATGACGCTGCTCAACCAGGTGCCGATTGATCTGGCGCTTTCCCACCAGGCGGTGGCGATCGTGGTGCTGACGATCGCGGTGATCAATGTCGAGCGCCTGTCGCCGCGACGCCTGACCGCGCTATCGGAAAAGCTGGCGGCAGCGCACGCCTGAAGCGCGATGAGATCTGGATGAATCATCATCGAGCCGTAGGCTATTGTTTGAGCATGATCTTTTCGGAAAGCCGCTCACACTTTTCCGGATCATGCGCTAGCAGTAGCCATAGACGCCGCAAGCGTAGGGCAGGCGCCAGTAGTAACCTTCGTAGGGACCGCCATAATACGGGCCTTGATAGTCGTAGGAGAACGGCCGCCCGTAATAACCGGGAATGGTCGTTGACCCCGGAAGGAGCGGTGTGCCCGGCAAGTTCCTGGTGTAGCCGTTGGGGCCGTAGGCCGGCGTGATCAGGAGACTCTCGTCGGTTTCGACCACGACGGGATCGCGGTAGGGCGTCGGCGGCGCGACCGTCGTGCGATATCGGTAGCCGGCACGTGGCAGGCCGGGCGGCAACTGGCGCGCAGCGATGTAGGTACGGCTCCTGGGCCTGGCCGCCGGTTTGGCGGGGGCAGCGGCCTCGGCCGGTTTGGCGGGTGCGGTAGTCTCGGCTGGTCTGTCAGGTGCAACCGTCTCGGCCGGCCTGGCGAGCGGTGCATTCTCGTCCGCCCCCGCGGGCGTCGCCGCGACAAAGGCACCGGCCAGCAACAGCATCGTCACGCGCAGCATGGTGGGCTCCGAATCCTTCGAAGCCCAGGATGCCAGTTTTCAGCCGGTGAAGGGTTAACGGGCGTTTACGAACGGCCCGGCTGTCCGGGCGCGGCGCGAAGCGACGTCCATCCATCCGTTGTGCGGATAGATGGATCGCCTCGCTTCGATCAGCTTCCCAGCGCCTGCTCCAGATCGGCGATCAGATCTTCCTTGTCCTCGATGCCGATCGACAGTCGCACCACGTCGGGGCCCGCGCCGGCGCGCACCTTGGCGGCATCGTCGAGCTGGCTGTGGGTGGTCGACGCAGGGTGGATCACCAGCGAGCGGGTGTCGCCGACATTGGCGAGGTGCGAGAACAGCTTCAGGTTCGACACCAGATTGACGCCGGCGTCATAGCCGCCCTTGAGGCTGAACGTGAACACGGCGCCCGCGCCCTTTGGCGCATATTTGCGCGCGAGCTGGTTGTACTTGTCGCCGGGCAGGCTGGCATAGTTCACGGAAGCAACGGCCGGATGCTTGGACAGGAATTCGGCAATCGCCTTCGCGTTCTCGCAATGCTTCTGCATGCGCAGCGGCAAGGTCTCGATGCCGGTCAGGATCATGAAGGCGTTGAACGGCGACAGCGCGGGGCCCAGATCGCGCAGGCCGAGCACGCGGCAGGCAATCGCGAAGGCGAAATTGCCAAAGGTCTCCTGGATCTTGATGCCGTGATATTCCGGGCGCGGCTCGCTCAGCATCGGGTATTTGCCGCCCTTCGACCAGTCGAAGGTGCCTGCGTCCACGATGATGCCGCCGATCGAGTTGCCATGGCCGCCCAAGAATTTGGTCAGCGAATGCACGACGATGTCAGCGCCATGATCGATCGGGCGGATCAGGTACGGCGTCGCCAGCGTGTTGTCGACGATCAGCGGCACGCCGGCGCGCTTGGCGACCTGCGAGATGTCGGCAATGTCTGTGATCACCCCGCCCGGATTGGCAATCGACTCGATGAAGATCGCCTTCGTTTTCGGCGTGATGGCGCGCTCGAAGGTCGAGATATCATCGGGATCGGCCCACACGACGTTCCAGCCGAAGCTCTTGAACGAGTGGTTGAACTGATTGATCGAGCCGCCGTACAGCTTCTTGGAGGCGACAAACTCATCGCCCGGCATCATCAAGATGTGCAGCGCCGTCACCTGTGCGGCGTGGCCGGACGCGACCGAAAGCGCCGCCGTGCCGCCCTCGAGGGCCGCCACGCGCTCTTCGAGCACTGCGTTGGTCGGGTTGCCGATACGCGAATAGATATTGCCGAAAGCCTGCAGACCAAACAACGAGGCGGCGTGATCGACGTCATCGAACACGAATGAGGTGGTCTGATAGATCGGCGTCGCCCGCGCGCCCGTGGTCGGATCGGGCTGGGCGCCTGCGTGAATTGCGAGAGTGGCAAAGCCAGGAGTGCGATCGGTCATCTTTCCTCGCGGGGTTCTGTAGGGCGGACGCGTTCGATATAAAGAACGATTGTTTTAGCGGACGCAGTTGTTAGGTCAAGTCTGCCGGTTGCCTGGTCTGGGCGTCAGCCGCCGAGAGAACTCGGTCTCGGCAGCGAATGTCAAACCCGCTCCGCTAAGTGTCGCGGTTGAGCGACATACGCTGAACGCCGCCACCGAAATTCTTCGCGCGCTTCGACGAGATGATCCGCGAGTTGACGCCCATCCAGCTGATTTCCGAGGAGAGGCGGCCGTATTCGATTTTGGGGCAGCGATCCATGATGACCTTCATGCCGCCGGCTTCGGCCTTGGCGGCGGCTTCTTCGTTGCGGACGCCGAGCTGCATCCAGAATACGGCCGGGCGTGGTTTGAGCGCGAGCGCTTCTTCCACTACGCCGTCGGCGTAAGGCGCGGCGCGGAACATATCCACCATGTCGATCGGATCTGGAATATCCGCGAGCTTCGCATAGAACTTTCGGCCCAAAAGCTCCTTGCCGGCCTGGCCCGGGTTCACCGCGTACATCGTATACCCGCGTTCCATGAGGTATTTGAACGCGAAGTAGCTCGGCCGATTATCCTTCGGTGAAACCCCGACCATCGCAATCGTGCGCACGGTTTTGAGAATGCCGCGGATGTAGTTGTCCGGATAGGTCAGCGCGTCCATTTATTGGTCCTGCCATACGGGACTGCGCTTTTCGATGAAGGCACCGATGCCTTCTTCGGCATCCCGCAGCATCATGTTTTGCGTCATCACCTCGGCGGTGTGCGCGTATGCATCGGCCAGAGTCATCTCGGCTTGGCGGTAGAACGCTTCCTTGCCGACCTTCACAGTCGCGATCGACTTAGACGCGATCTTCTGGGCGAGCGCCATTGCCTCATCGCGGGCGATGCCGGCATCGACCACGCGGTTGACGAGGCCGATGCGGGCGGCCTGATCGGCTGCGATGAGTTCGCCGGTGAGCAACATTTCCATTGCGTGTTTGCGGGTGACGTTGCGTGAGAGAGCCACCAGCGGTGTCGAACAAAATAGGCCGATGTTGACGCCGGGTGTCCCGAATCTGGCGGCGCGCCCAGCAATCGCCAGATCGCATGTCGCGACCAGTTGGCATCCGGCCGCAGTGGCGACACCCTCGACGGCGGCGATCACCGGCTGCGGCAGACGCACGATCATCTGCATCATTGCGCTGCAAGCGGTCATCAGCTGCTTGAAATAGGCGCGGCCGCCGTCGGCATCGGCGCGGCGCGCCGTCATTTCCTTCATGTCGTGGCCGGCCGAAAAGGCGGGACCGTTGTGGGTGAGCACGACGGCGCGCACGCTCTTGTCCTCCGCACACGCGGAGAGCGCATCGGCCAGCGCGCCCAGCATGGCTTCGGAGAGCGGATTGCGCGCCTGCGGTCGGTTCAGCGTGAACACGAGCACGCCACCCACCGTCTCGGTCAGCAAAATCGCGGCATCGGTCATTGCGGCATCTCTCTCGCCTTTCGCGGGCGTGCGGTGTATCGGGCGTTACATGTCGCGGATGTTCAAGCCGCGCAAGTCCAGGGAGCCTGCGGGCAGGGGTGTTATGCGCGAGCCGGCGATTTCGAAGGAAAAGTTGCTCCAGCATCTGGCGGTCGATTTCCCGCAGGTGTTCAACGACAAGATCGGGATCTCGATCGACGATCTCGGATACGGCCGGGCGCGCGTGCGCCAGGTGTTCCGCAAGCACATCCTGCGGCCGGGCGGGACGATATCGGGCCCGACCATGATGGCGCTGGTCGATGTCGCCATGTACATCGCCCTACTGGGCGCGATCGGTTGGGTGCCGGGTGCGGTCACGACCCAGCTCAACATCAATTTTCTGCGCCGGCCGGAAGCCAAGGACATCATCGCTGACGGCAAGATGTTGAAGATCGGCAAGCGTTTGGCGGTCGGCGAAGTGTCGATCTACAGCGAGGGCAGCGATGAGGTGGTGGCGCACGCCACCTGCACCTACGCGATCCCGCAAAAGGCCGGAGGCCCGCCCAAGGCTTGAGGCCCACTTGGCCGTGACGGGGTCCAGCCCGGTTCGGCTGACCGCCGCCGCTGCGTTCGGTCCGCTCAGGCATGCGACGAGCTTCTTGGCGGCGGCCGGTTCCTTGGCGCTGGACGCTATCCCGGCCGAGAAGATGGTCAGTCGCTGCACCTCCTCCGGCAGAGCGCCGACGAACTCGAGCCCCGCAATCGGGAGCAGTTCGCTGATTTGCTGAAAGCCGAGTTCGGCGTCCCCGCGCGCAACGACCGTGCCGACGCGCTCGGTCATGATTTTTCGGGATTTGGCTTGGATCCTGCCGTCCTGGTCGAGCTTCGGGAGCAACTCCTCCGAAAGGTAGACGCCGCTCGCGCTGGCCGAATAGGCGATCGACTTAGCATTGAGGAGCGTTTGTCGCAGAGCCTCGACGGTGCTGATATCGGGTTTGGGTGTGCCGGCTTTCACCGACATGCCGATCAGCGAGCGGGCGAGATCG
>DATLXL010000033.1:0-348041 GCA_035575905.1 Bradyrhizobium sp.
CCGGTGAGCGGCCTTTGTTGTCACCGTTGCCACGCTGCCACGGGGCTGCGTGGATAGACGCCAGGGTCGCGGCGCCAGGACCACACGACTTCGCCGTACGCTGCCGCGTTTTCGTCCGCACGATTTGCATCGCACTGACGCAGCAAGCGTCCATCGCAACCCGTGCCACGCTGCGTGACGATCGCGCATCGTCCCTCGTGGCGGCACGGGCTGGCGCGAACATATTCCGATTTACCTAATTTGTCAAGACGACAATTTTGTATTTCAGAATTTCCGCGGGCGCGGCAGGTTGCCGCGGGGCGCGCCGTCCGGACGGGAGACGGCGGAACATCGACGCCGCGATGAACAGACGTTCACCTGCGTGGTCAAACGGTCACGCAAGTTCCGTTGATTGAACCTGCATCCGTTCCTACGTCCTGCACGACAGGAGCATGTGCCATGAAAGCGATGACCAACAAGTCCCAGCAATTGCTGAACAATGCGGAGAACTGCGCCGAGCTTGCCGAGCGCGCCAGGGATGAGCCGGCCTACAAGCGCTTCAAGCTGATGGAGGCCGGCTGGCTGGCGCTGGCGAAGGAGCAGGACTGGCTCGACGGCGTGACGCCGCCGCATCGGCGGGCGTCGTGACGACGCGACACCGTACCCTACGCGTCATGGCCGGGCTTGTCCCGGCTTGTCCCGGCCATCCACGTCTTCAGTGCCAAGAGGATGGAAAGCCGTGGATGCCCGGGTCAAGCCTGGTCAAGCCCGGGCATGACGCAGTCGGGTGCCTGCCTTACGTAACGTCGTACCTCGTCCCTACGCCGGCGCGCCTGATTTCACCAGCTGGTAGACGACCGAGTCCATCAACGCCTGGAACGAGGCGTCGATGATGTTGGGCGAAACGCCGACCGTGGTCCAGCGCTCGCCGTTCTCGTCCTCGCTCTCGATCAGGACGCGCGTGACCGCCTCGGTGCCGCCATTGAGGATACGCACGCGGTAGTCGATCAGCTTCAGGCCCTCGATGTATTTCTGGTACTTGCCGAGGTCCTTGCGCAGCGCCACGTCGAGCGCGTTGACGGGGCCGTTGCCTTCGGCCGCCGAAATCAGCCGCTCGCCGGCGACGTCGACCTTGACCACCGCCATCGCCACGGTGACGCGCTCGCCGAGCGCGTTGTAGCGCTGCTCGACATTGACGTCGAACTGCTCGACGCGGAAATATTCCGGCACGCGGCCGAGCACGCGCCGCGCAAGCAGCTGGAACGAGGCATCGGCGGACTCATAGGCGTAGCCCGCAGCCTCTTTCTCCTTCATTTCCTCGACCAGCCGCGTCAGCTTCGGATCGCTCTTCTCGAAGGGGATGCCGGCCCGCTCGAGCTCGGCCATGACATTGGAGCGGCCGGCCTGGTCCGATACCAGCACCTTGCGGTGATTGCCGACGGTCTCCGGCGCGACATGCTCGTAGGTGTGCGGGTCCTTCAGCACGGCGGAGGCATGGATGCCGGTCTTGGTGACGAAGGCGCTCTCGCCGACGTAAGGCGCGTGCCGGTTCGGCGCGCGGTTGAGCATGTCGTCGAGCGTGCGCGACACCTTCATCAGACCGCCCATCTGCTCTTTCGTCACGCCGATCTCGAAGCGATCGGAAAACTCCTGCTTCAGGCTGAGCGTCGGGATCAGCGAGCAGAGATTGGCGTTGCCGCAGCGTTCGCCGAGGCCGTTCAGCGTGCCCTGGATCTGGCGCGCGCCGGCGCGCACCGCGGCCAGCGAATTGGCCACCGCCTGCTCGGTGTCGTTATGGGCGTGGATGCCGACATGGCTGCCGGGGATATGTTCGGTCACCGCCGCGACGATGGTTTCGACCTCATGCGGCATGGTGCCGCCATTGGTGTCGCACAGCACCACCCAGCGCGCGCCGGAATCATACGCGGCTTTCGCACAGGCCAGCGCGAAATCGGCATTCTCCTTGTAGCCGTCGAAGAAATGCTCGCAGTCGACCATCACCTCGCGCCCGGCGGCCTTCGCCGCCTTGACGCTGTCGGTGATGGAGGCGAGGTTCTCCTCGTTGGTGGTCTCCAGCGCCACGCGAACCTGATAGGCGGAGGACTTTGCGACAAAGCAGATCGCATCCGCCTTCGCCCCGATCAGCGCCGCAAGGCCCGGGTCGTTCGACGCGGAGCGGCCGGGGCGGCGCGTCATGCCGAAAGCCGTGAAGCGGGCGTTGGAAAGCTTCGGCCTGGCAGCGAAGAATTCCGTGTCGGTCGGGTTGGCGCCGGGATAGCCGCCCTCGACGTAATCGATGCCGAGATCGTCCAGCATCCGGGCGATGACCTGCTTGTCCTGCAAGGTGAAGTCGACGCCATTGGTCTGCGCGCCGTCGCGCAGGGTGGTGTCGAAGAGATAGAGGCGTTCGCGGCTCATTGGGGTGCTCCTGACGCCTGCGCGAGCTGCTTCTGCATCGTGGTGTTGGCGAGCCATTCGCCATGACGGGGAACCGAATTGCGCTGCCTGGCGACATAGCCGCGCTTCTTGAAGAACTCCGTCGCGGTGTCGCTGGCATCGACCGACAGCGCTTTCGCGCCGCGGGCGCCCGCCAGCTTTTCCAGCGCATCGATCAGCATGGCAGCGATGCCCTGCCCGGCCACGCTCGGATGCACATAGAGCATCTCGATATGGTCGGCGCCCTTCAGCGAGGCAAATCCCACCGGCGAGTTCTGCAGGGTCGCGATCAGCGTCAATTCGCCCGCGAGCTTCTTGCCGAAGGCGTCCTCATCCTCGGCGGCGGCCGCCCAGGCCTGCCGCTGCGCCTCGGTGTAATCGTCGCCGGTCAATTCCTGGATCGCGGCCACGAAGATCTGCGCCAGCATCGGGGTATCCGACGCCAGATACGGCCTCAAGCCAGGTTTGGGCAGCGACCGACCCATGGCGTCAAAACGCTCCGAACAGTTTCAGGACAAGCAGGACGGCGGCGATGATCACCGCCCATTTGATGAAGATGTAGTAGCGCCAGTGTTTCGGGAACGGCGTTTCCGGCTCGCTCATCGTGCTATCTCCCAGGTGGTGCCTTCCCTGGAGTCCTTGATCACCACGCCCATCGCGGCAAGCTCGTCGCGGATGCGGTCGGACTCCCTGAAGTCCTTGCGGGCGCGCGCCGCCGTGCGGTCGGAGATCAGGCTCTCGACCCGCGCGGCGTCGATGCCGCTCGCCGCTTGCTTGCGGCCCCTCCATTCTGCCGCGCTCTGCGACAGGAAGCCGAGCATGCGCAGCGTCGCCGCGAAATCGGCCCGCGCTTTTTCGTTTCCATTGGCTTCGTGGCGCAGCGCATGCAGCGCCGCCAGCATCTGCGCGGTGTTGAGATCGTCGGCAAGCGCTTCCATCGCGGCGGGCGCGGGCTCCCCGCCGGTGGCATCGGCCGCGGCGGCGTACCAGTCGTCCAGCATCCGGGCGCTCTCTTCGGCGCTCTTCAGCGTCCAGTCGAGCGGCGAGCGGTAGTGCGTCTTCAGCATGGTCAGGCGCAGCACCTCGCCCGGCCAATCGGCCAGCAGATCGCGGATCGTGAAGAAGTTGCCGAGCGACTTCGACATCTTCTCGCTCTCGACCTGCAGGAAGCCGTTGTGCATCCAGAAATTCGCCATGCGGTCGGCATGGAAGGCGCAGCAGGTCTGCGCCAGCTCGTTCTCATGGTGCGGGAAGACGAGATCGATGCCGCCGCCATGGATGTCGAAGCGCTCGCCGAGATGCTTCCACGCCATCGCCGAGCATTCGATGTGCCAGCCCGGACGGCCCGGCGCGGCGATACCGGCCGGCGACGGCCAGGACGGCTCGCCGGGCCTGGACGGCTTCCACAGCACGAAGTCGGTGACATCGCGCTTGTAGGGCGCGACGTCGACGCGGGCGCCGGCGATCATCTCGTCCAGCGAACGCCTTGCCAGTGCGCCGTAGCGCGGCAGCACCTTGTCCGCGGCGTTCATTGCCTGAGGCGAGAACAGCACGTGGTCCTCGGCGACATAGGCAAAGCCGCCCGCGACCAGCTTATCGATGATCGCGCGCATCTCCGGGATGTGCTCGGTGGCGCGCGGCTGCACCGTCGGCGGCAGGCAGCCCAGCGCGGTGACGTCGTCCTGGTACTGCTTATAGGTCTGTTCGGTGACCTTGCGGATCGCCTCGTTCAGCGGCAGCGCCGGATAGTCGCGCGCGGCGCGGGCGTTGATCTTGTCATCGACGTCGGTGACGTTGCGGACATAGGTGACGTGTTCCGCACCATAGTGATGGCGCAGCACGCGGAACAGGAGATCGAACACGATCGCGGCGCGGCCGTTGCCGATATGGGCGAAGTCGTAGACCGTCGGCCCGCAGGCATACATGCGGACGTTAGCGGCATCGAGCGGCTCGAAGGGCCGCTTTTCCCGGGTGAGCGTATCGTAGAAGCGCAGGTGCATTGGAATCCGTCCGGTGGCGGCCGGGCGTCCAACAATCTCGATTGAGAGAAAAGACGGCCTCAGCCAGCGAATCGCTAGCTAATAATCTCGCAGCAAATGCAGATGACGAGGTGACCGTTCATGCGGCTACCTTTGGGCCAGCACTGTCATCGCGTCAAGGCCGAAACGCCGCTTTTCGGCCGCTTTCGGCACCGAAACGGCCCCGGGGACGCGGCTGCCGGCCATGGTTAAGCATTCTTAACCCTTGCCGATTACCGAGTGCGCGGGCCTTCTCATTCCATCGGTGCGCCATGCGATTCTCCCGGGCTTTCCTCGCCGCCACGTTCCTGCTCGCCGCCTCCGCGGCGCTGGCCGACAGCCGCGTCTTCATCGTCGCCAACCAGGCCGACGGCTATGGCGTCGACGAGTGCCTGGCCAGCGGCGACAAATGCGGCGCGCATGCGGCGCGCGCCTATTGCCAGCAGCGGGATTTCACGCAGGCCGTATCCTACCGCCGCATCGAGCCCGACGAGATCACCGGCGCTGTTCCCGCTGTTGTGACCGACCGTTGCGGCCATTCCGCCTGTCACGAATACGTCGCGATCACCTGCGAGCGGTGAAACCGCGGTTTCTGACGGAAATCTGCCAACGCCGTCACATCCTTGCCGCCAAAACGACGTGACGCTGCCCACGGAAGCGGCTAGGAAAATCCTTCTTGGCCGCGCCGCGACGCGTCGGCCGCGCCCGGCCGCGACAGGCCGGTCGCGAAACCCTTCTGACGGCCGGATATGTTGCAAACGCTGACCAATCCCCTCTCCCGGTGGCTCCTCGCCTGCGCTTTGCTCGCAGCGCCCATGGTGTTCCCCCGCGCCAGCCTTGCCCAGACCAACGACAGCTACGCCCAGATGCCGCCGGGCGCCGTTCCGCCGCCGCAGGCCGCGCCGCCCGCTGCCGGCGGCAACCCGGTGTGCCAGCGGCTCGAAGGGCAGCTTGCCACCGTCGAGCGCGGCGGTTCCGGCGATCCGGTCAAGGACGAGCAGATCCGCCGCTACCAGGACGCGCAGGCGCGCCAGCAGGGCGAACTCGACCGCGTGACCCAGCAGGCCAAGCGGATGGGCTGCGAAGGCGCCGGCTTCTTCTCGATGTTCAACCAGAACGCCGCGCAGTGCGGTCCGGTCAACAACCAGATCCAGAAGATGCGCGGCAATCTCGACCAGATCAATGCGAGCCTGGAGCAGCTGCGCTCGGGCGGGCTCGGCGGCGCCGACCGCGAGAACCAGCGCCGCTCGGTGCTGACCGCGCTGGCGCAGAACAATTGCGGCCCGCAATATGCGGCGGCGCTGCAGCAGGGCCAGGGCGGCCCCGGCGGCTTCCTCGGTGGCCTGTTCGGCGGCAACAATCCCAATGCCTCGCCGGCGCCGGGCGGCGATTTCAGCGGCGCTTCGGGCACTTTCCGCACGGTGTGCGTGCGCACCTGCGACGGCGCCTATTTCCCGGTTTCGTTTGCGACCGTGCCCGCCCGCTTCCCCGACGACGAGAAGACCTGCAAGGCGCTGTGCCCGGCGGCGGAAGCCAACCTCTACACCTACCGCAATCCCGGCGAGGACATGAATGCGGCGGTGTCGACGTCAGGCCAGCTCTACACGGCGCTGCCGACCGCCTTCAAGTTCCGCGCCGCGTTCGATCCGGCCTGCTCCTGCAAGGGCGCCGGCCAGACCTGGTCCGACGCGCTGAAGTCGGTCGACGACAAGGCCCTGCTCGACCAGCAGGGCGACATCATCGTCACCGAGGAGAGCGCCAAGAAGATGCAGCAGCAGAAGCTGCAGGCGGCGCAGCCCAAGGGCGCGCAGCCGGCGGCGGCGGGCAAGAAGGGGCAGCCTGCTCCGGCGACCACGGCGGGCACGGCGCCTGCCCCCGCGCCCGCGACGACGCCCTCGGCCGCGGCCGACGCCAAGGACAAGCCGATCCGCTCGGTCGGCCCGACGTTCATTCCGAACAACAACACGACGACGCGCTGATCAGCCTTCGAACGCCTCCGCCGACACCTTGCCGGCGCGGGAGACCAGCGTGTCGTCGGGCCTGGGCAGCGGCTTGCCGCTGTCGCGGAAGCGGTTGGTGATGGGATAGCGGCGGTCGCGGCCGAAATTCTTTTCCGTGACTTTTACGCCGGGCGCGGCCTGACGGCGCTTGTATTCGGCGATGTTGAGCAGGCGATCGATCCGGGCCACCACGTCCCTGTCGAAGCCGGCGGCGACGATATCGGCGAGCGGCATCTCGCGCTCCACCAGCCGTTCGAGGATGCCGTCGAGCACGTCGTAGGGCGGCAGCGAGTCCTGGTCGGTCTGGTTCTCGCGCAATTCCGCGGTCGGCGGGCGCGTGATGATGTTGTGCGGGATCACCTCGCCCGACGGGCCGAGCGCGAAATCCGGCTTCCATGCATTGCGCAGCGAAGCGAGGCGGAACACCTCGGTCTTGTAGATGTCCTTGATCGGGTTGAAGCCGCCGTTCATGTCGCCGTACAGCGTGGCGTAGCCGACCGACATTTCCGACTTGTTGCCTGTGGTCACCACCATGGCGCCGGTCTTGTTGGAGATCGCCATCAAGAGCGTGCCGCGGGTGCGCGCCTGCAAATTTTCCTCGGTGATGTCGCGGGCCAGGCCGGCGAACGGGACGGAGAGGATTTTCTCGAAGCCGTCGACGGCGTCCGCGATCGGCAGAATCTCGTAGCGGATGCCAAGCGCCTTTGCCAGCCTGGCGGCGTCGTCGAGCGAAACCTGCGCGGTGTATTTGAACGGCAGCATGATGCCGCGGACCTGCGCGGCGCCGAGCGCATCCACCGCGATCGCCGCGCACAGTGCCGAGTCGATGCCGCCGGAAATGCCGAGCAGCACGCCGGGAAAACCGTTCTTGCGGACATAGTCGCGCGTGCCCAGCACGCAGGCGGCGTAGTCGGCCCTGTCGCCTTCCGGCAGCGGCGTCACCGGACCCGAACAGCGCCAGCCGCTGGCGTCCTTGCGCCAGGTGAGCGTGACGATGTCCTCCCGGAAGGCCGGCTGCTGAGCTGCGACGGAAAGATCGGCATTGAGCGCAAACGATGCGCCGTCGAACACCAGTTCATCCTGGCCGCCGACCTGATTCAGGTAGACCAGCGGCAACCCGCTTTCGGTGACGCGGGCAACCGCGATGGACAGGCGAAGATCGTTCTTGTCGCGGGCGTAGGGCGAGCCGTTCGGCACCACAAGAATTTCCGCGCCGGTCTCGGCGAGGCATTCGACGACGTTCTCGTATTCCTCCGACTCTTCCAGCCAGATGTCCTCGCAGATGGGAACGCCGACGCGGACGCCCTTCACCGTCACCGGGCCCGCGGCGGGGCCGCGCGCGAACAGGCGTTTTTCGTCGAACACGCCGTAGTTCGGCAGGTTCGCCTTGTAGCGCAGCGCGGCGATGCGGCCGCCATCGAGCAGCGCGCAGGCGTTATAGAGCTTGTCGTCCTCGACCCAGGGCGTGCCGATCAGCACGGCCGGACCGCCATCGGCGGTCTCGCGCGCCAGCGCCTCGACGGCTTCGCGGCAGGCGGCCTGGAACGCCGGCTTGAGCACCAGGTCTTCTGGCGGATAGCCGGTGATGAAGAGTTCCGGCAGCAGCAACAGGTCCGCGCCGTCGGCCTGCGCCTTTTCGCGCGCCGCACGCGCCTTGGCGGCATTGCCGGCGACATCGCCCACGGTCGGATTGAGCTGGGCCAGCGTGATCCTGAATTCGGTCTTGTTCATGACGCGATGTTGCCCCGCACAAGGGCAAACTTCAATCGCATGACACTTATTTGTTTGCGCATCCTCTTATCGACAAACCGGTGCCCGCTTTTCCGGATCATGCGCTTTCATATCACGCCCATGCGCTCGGCGATGGCAAAGGCCCAAAACACCAGCGCCATGCACAGCGAGACGCCGACCGCGGCCGATCCCATGTCCTTGACCCGCCCGATCTGCGGATCGTGGTCTGTGGTCAGGCGGTCGGCGAGCTTCTCGATCGCGGTATTGATGATTTCGACCACCAGCACCAGCACCACGGCCGCGACCAGTTCCACCCGGCGCATGGTGCTGGCGCCGACCAGCCAGGCCAGCGGAATCGAGATCGCGAGCGCCACCAGCTCCTCGCGGATGGCCTGCTCCGACCGTATGGCGAAGACGAGCCCGTTACGGGAGTTGATGGTCGCACGCCAAAGCCGCAGCAAATTACAGTCCCGCTGCGGCCGGCATCGGCGCTGCCCTGCCCGCGCGCTCCTGCTTGAGCAACTCGGCGATCAGGAAGGCGAGGTCGATGGATTGTTCGGCATTGAGACGCGGATCGCAGGCCGTGTGGTAGCGGTCGCTGAGGTCTTCATGCGTGATGGCGCGGGCGCCGCCGATGCATTCGGTGACGTCCTGCCCGGTCATCTCCAGATGAACGCCGCCGGCGTGGGTGCCCTCGGCGGCATGCACGGAAAAGAAGGTCTTCACCTCGGAGAGGATGCGGTCGAACGGCCGCGTCTTGTAGCCGGTGCTCGAGGTGATGGTGTTGCCGTGCATCGGATCGCACGACCACACCACGGAGCGTCCCTCGCGCTGGATGGCGCGCACCATGCCGGGCAGATGCTCGCCGGCCTTCTCGTTGCCGAAGCGCGAGATCAAGGTCAGCCGGCCCGGCTCGTTGTCGGGATTGAGAATGTCGACCAGCTTGAGCAGTTCGTCGGGCTTGAGCGACGGGCCGCATTTCAGTCCGATCGGATTCTTGATGCCGCGGAAATACTCGACATGGGCATGATCGAGCTGGCGGGTGCGGTCGCCGATCCAGATCATGTGGCCCGAGGTCGCGTACCAGTCGCCGGTGGTGGAATCGACGCGGGTGAAGGCCTGCTCGTAACCGAGCAGCAGGGCCTCGTGGCTGGTGTAGAAGTCGGTGGCGCGCAGCTCGGGATGGGCCTCCAGATCGAGGCCGCAGGCACGCATGAAGTCGAGCGCCTCGGAGATGCGGTCGGCCAGTTCCTTGTAGCGGCGGGACTGCGGCGAGTCCTTGAGGAAGCCGAGCATCCACTGATGCACGCTGGCGAGGTTGGCGTAGCCGCCGGTGGCGAAGGCACGCAGAAGGTTCAGCGTCGCCGCCGACTGCCGGTAGGCCATCAGCTGGCGCTGCGGATCGGGCGTGCGCGATTGCGCCGTGAAGGCGATGTCGTTGATGATGTCGCCGCGATAGCTCGGCAGTTCGACGCCGTCGACCTTCTCGGTCGGCGAGGAACGCGGCTTGGCGAACTGGCCGGCAATGCGGCCGACCTTCACCACCGGCAGCGCGCCGGCATAGGTGAGCACGACAGCCATCTGCAGGAAGACGCGGAAGAAATCGCGGATATTGTTGGCGCCGTGCTCGGCAAAGCTCTCGGCGCAGTCGCCGCCCTGCAGCAGAAAGGCCTCGCCATTGGCCACGCGCGCCAGCGCTTTCTTCAGGTTGCGGGCTTCGCCCGCGAACACCAGCGGCGGAAAGGTCGCGAGCTGCGCCTCGACATCCGCCAGCGCCCTGGCGTCGGGGTATTGCGGCATCTGCAGCACCGGTTTGCTGCGCCAGCTGTCGGGCGCCCACCGCTCGGCCATGATCGTCAACTCCTGAGCAAAAACCGCAACTTAGTCGCGGCTGCGAGGGCCGGTTTATACACAGGCGGACAAAACTCCGCCACAAGGATTTCTACTTGTCTGGTCAAGCCCTTGCGACAAAAGCCGAATTCGCATTTGTTAAGGGCAGCTTGAAGTTGCGGGGGTTTTGGGTGGCCGAGGCTGAGTTGGACGATGTCTTCGCGGACGACATCATCGTGCCGGCGGCCGACCGCTATCCGCTGGGGGCGACGCTATTCCTGCCCCGCACCGGCAGGCGCAGCCACGCGGTGCTGATCAATTCCGGCACAGCCACCCCGCGAAAGATCTATCGCGGCTTCGCCGGCTACCTCGCTCACCGCGGCTGCGCGGTCCTCACCTACGACTATCGCGGCACCGGCGATTCCCGGCTGAAAGCCGTGACCGGCTACAACGAGCCGCGCTCGCTGGTCGGCTTCAAGGCTTCGCTGGCCGACTGGGCCGCCAAGGATGTCACTTCCGCGGTGCAATGGATGCGCGAGCGTTACGGCAACATGCCGCTGACCTATGTCGGTCATTCCTTCGGCGGCCAGGTGCTGGGGCTGTTGCCGAACAACAAGGAAATCTCGCGCGCGCTCCTCATCGCGGCGCAGGCCGGTTACTGGAAGCTGATGGCCTCGCCCGAGCGCTACCGAGTCTATGCGGCGCTGAAATTCGTCGGCCTGCCCGCCACCCGGATGTTCGGCTACGCGCCGCGATGGGCCGGCCTCGGCATGGACCTGCCGAGGGACGCCTTCCTGCAATGGGTGAGCTGGATCATGAAGGAGCGCTATCTGTTCGGCGACTCCACGCTCGACGCCCGGGAGAATTTTCACAACTACAAAGGCGCCCTGCGCGCGATATGCTTCACCGACGATCCCTGGGCAACGCGCACGGCGGTAGAATTGCTGTGCTCCGGCTACACCGCGACGAGGCCCGACATCGTCAGCATCTCGCCGGCCGAGATCGGCGCGCAGAAGATCGGCCACATGGGCTTCTTCCGCCCCGAGCACCGCGACACGCTGTGGCGCGGCGCGGCCGAATGGCTGCAGATGGAGAGCTAAGCGGGCGCCTCCCGCATGCCGCGACCGACCAGCTAGTTGTTGTCGAGTGCGTTCGGCTGGGTTGATGTTGTCGGGCGCCTTTCTGCAGATTTCCTGGCGCTGTCGCCGAAGTGAATGGTGAGAAACAGCAGGCCTACAGCAATCATGACCAGCCCAATCCAGGCGTTTAACCAGATCCGGCGGCGCGACCTGTTCCTCCGCCATCCGGTCCACACCGTCATTTATCGTGCGGCTGAGCCGCCCTCTTGGTCGGTCTTGGCCCGGACCCGCTGCCGGTCAGTTTGAGCTGCTTTCGAACTGCCGCCGCTGAATTGCCCACCTTGTCGACCGCGGACCGCAGCTGTTCTGGCGTAACATCAAGCGCATGAGTCCAGTATTTGACCTCGTGCTCTTGCTGCATATTGATCTTCGAGCGATCCGGCTGCACCTTCTTCGCGAGGCTGTCCATGTGATCGTCCTGAGCCTGCTCCTCAGGCCGTTCTCCGCGACGCAATCATGCCGTACACGAGCAGAACGATAATGGCGCCCACGGTCGCCCCGATCAGCCCGGCACCCTGGCCCGGGCCATACCAACCCATTGCCTGACCCAGATAGGTGGCAACAAAGGCTCCCACGATACCAAGAATGGTCGTCAATATGAATCCGGACGGCTCGTTGGGGCCGGGCATGATGAACTTTGCGATCACGCCGGCGAGAAAGCCTATGACGATGGTCCACAGAATGCCCATTTGCAGAACTCCTCGGGTTTCGTGTTAGCTTTGGGGGAGGCGCCCGTCGGGCGTGTATTTGTCCACCGCCTCGGGAAGGGTTTGCGAAAGCCGGGAAAGGATTTCCTCTTCTGAAAGTCCCGTTCGCTGCATGATGTCCGCCAAGACGTCGGGTCCCAGCGCCTGACGGATCTGCGACGCCGCGACCGGTTTGTTGGGGCCGGTGCCGACCCAGGAGTCCACGGTCTCGGCTTGGCCGCTCTGTCGAAAGGAGTCCAGGATCGCGCCCAGGCCACCGTTCAGCAGTCCGCCCGGGCTTGTGTTGCCCAGGCCTGCCAGCAGCTTGTCAAAGCCTGCCGACTGCCCTCCTGGAGCGCCCTTGCCTGCAGTGGCGCCATTGATCCACTCGCCGATCTTGTCCCGATTCTGATAGCCAGCCAGCGCCAACAGGCCCAGCAACGCCGTCATTGAAGGAAGTCCACGCGCCATTTTGCATCTCCGCTTCGTGAACAATCGCGACGGACACGGTTGGTTCCAACAAGCTGGCGCGGCAAAACCGCCGAATGTGAGGCAGCAGGGCGACGCGCCAGCCAACGGCTTGTCCGCCATTGTTCGCCTTGCGAGATCCAGACCGGCAAGCACCTGAACCGCGGACGACGGCCAAGCCTCCAGGGCGATTGTCGGTCAATGCAGCGTGCTGCCGCTGACCACCCTGAGGTCAATGCCGCCGATCAGGTCAGAACGGGCCCGCTCGGCGGCGTCGATCGCGACCGTCGTCTGCTGCAGCGTGCTGATATTCGATCCGAGCGAGACGATACCGCCGAGCACGGCGGCGATCGACCCGAGTGCGACGGCGGCTTCGGATCCGACGACGCCGATCAACATGGCGAACATCAGCGCAATGCCGCCGCCGATTGCGATCTTGGAAGCCAGGATGAATTTTCGGCACCGCTCGGCTTCAGCGGCAAGCTGCTCGAGCCGGGCTTCGATCGACGCGATCTGACGGGCGGCGCCGCTTTCCACCTGATCGTCTTCGATCAAGTCATCTTCAATCGGGTTATCTTCAGTTGGGTGATCCTGGGCCATCACATTCACGGGGTCGATCATCCGCCGTCGGGCCCGGTTATTTCGCCCGTCAAATGGCGAGTCAAGTCGTGTCAGGGGCGCCAGGTAACGCTTCCACGCCTGTCCCGGACTTCGCTATGATGCAGCCGAAACGGTCCCCGGCATCTGGGCACGCGGACCCGTCATGGAAGGGAGCAATCACGTCATGAAACGCCGTACATTCCTCAAGGCCGGCGCCTTCGCCGGGGCAACCACGCTGGTTGCGGCACCCGCGATTGCCCAGTCCGCGCCCGAAATGAAATGGCGGCTGACGTCGAGCTTCCCGAAGTCGCTCGACACCATCTACGGCACCGCGCAGACCTTTGCGAAATACGTGGCCGAGGCCACCGACAACAAGTTTCAGATCCAGACCTTTGCCGCCGGCGAGATCGTGCCGGGCCTGCAGGCGCTCGATGCCGTCAGCTCCGCCACCGTCGAAGTGGCGCAGACGCCGCTCTATTTCTATATCGGCAAGGAGCCGGCGCTGGCCTATGCGACCGGCGTGCCGTTCGGCATGAACCACCGCCACCAGGCCTCCTGGTGGACGTTCGGCGGCGGCGCCGATCTCGTCAACGAGGCGCTGAAGCCGTTCAAGGCCCACGCCATTCTCGCCGGCAACTCCGGCACCCAGATGGGCGGCTGGTTCCGCAAGGAGATCAAGACCGTCGATGATCTCAAGGGCCTGAAATTCCGCATTGCCGGCATGGGCGGCCATGTGCTCGCCAAGCTCGGCGCCGTGCCGCAGCAGATCGCGGGCGGCGACGTCTATGGCGCGCTCGAAAAGGGCTCGCTCGATGCCGCCGAGTTCGTCGGCCCCTATGACGACGAGAAGCTCGGCTTCTACAAGGTGGCGAAGTACTACTACTATCCCGGCTGGTGGGAAGGCGGCGCCATGCTGCACATGGTAATCAATGACGAGAAGTGGAATGCGCTGCCGAAGCTGTACCAGAACATCCTCTACCAGGCCGGCGCGGCGGCCGGCACATGGATGATCGAGAAGTACGACAGCGTCAATCCGGCTGCGCTGAAGCGGCTCATCGCCGGCGGCGCCGAGCTTCGCGCCTTCCCGCCCGCGGTGATGGAGGCGAGCTATGCCGCCACGCAGGAGTACCTGGCCGAGACCGCCGAGAAGAGCCCGCTGTTCAGGAAGACCAAGGAAAGCCACGACGCGTACATGAAGGAAGTGCTGTTCTATACGCAGATCGCGGAGAACTATTACGACAACTATCTGCTCAGCAAGATGCGCAAGGGCTGAGCGCGCCGAGCCCTCGCGTCCAGAATAACAACAAAGCCCGGGGGCCCACCCCGGGCTGCGCGCGCAGGGAGATTATCATGAACAAGACGGCCGAGGTTGTTGCTGGCATGAGCATGGCTATAGCTGCACTGACGGGTACGGCGAACGCACAGAACGCGCCGGGGAGTGCGGCGATCGACGCGAGCCTGCGCGGCGCGGTCGAGCGCAAGGATGTCCCGGGCGTGGTCGCGCTGGTCACCGACGGCCAGCGCACGCTGTATCAGGCGGCTTTCGGGGTCGCGGATGTCGCGACCGGGCGCCCGCTGACCAACGATGCGATGTTTCGCATCGCATCGATGACCAAGCCGATCACCTCGGTTGCCCTGATGCAGCTCGTCGAACAGGGCAAGATCGCCCTCGACGACCCCGCTTCGAAATATCTGCCGGAGCTTGCCGACCTGAAGGTCATCTTGTCCTTCGAGCCCGCGACCGCCGCCTACAAGGTTCGCCCGGCATCGAGGCCGGCCACCGTCCGGCATTTCCTGACGCATACCTCCGGCCTCGCCTATCCCTTTACCAGCGAAATCTGGCGTGACCTCAAGCCACGCGCCGGCGAGACCTATCCGTTCGGCGGCCCCCTGCTGTTCGATCCCGGCGAGCGCTGGCACTACAGCACCTCGACCGACGTCTGCGGCAAGCTCGTCGAGGCGGTGTCGGGCAAGAAGCTGGAGGACTATTTCCGCGAGAACATCTTTGTCCCCCTGAAGATGAACGACACCTTCTACAACGTGCCGGAAGTCAAGGGGCCGCGCATGGTCGCGCAGCAGCAGCGCGCGGGCGAGCGCATGGACGGCGCCATCGTGCTGCAGCAGCCGCAGCCCGGGCTGACCATCGCCGCGCCGGTCGGCGGCGGCGGCCTCGCCTCCACCGCCGAGGACTACGGGCGCTTCATGCGCATGTTCCTCAACGGCGGCGAGCTGGAGGGCGCGCGCATCCTCAAGGCAGAGACGGTGGCGCTGATGGGCCAGAACCATATCGGCGCGGTGTCGGTGCCGGCACTCAAGAGCGCGTTGCCGCGCAGCGCAGACCTCACCTTCATCGCCGACGGCCGCGACAAATGGGGTCTCGGCTTCCTGATCACGGTCGATCAGGTGCCCGGCAAGCGCTCGCCCGGCAGCCTGAGCTGGGGCGGCATCAACAATACGTTCTTCTGGATCGATCCCGCCAAGGGCATCGGCGGCGTGATCATGATGCAGTATCTGCCGTTTGCGGATGCCAAGGCGCTGGCGGTCTACGATGCCTTCGAGCGCGGCGCCTATCAGCTGGCGGTCGCCGGCCGCTAGCAACGCTGCCTGAGGCAGCACGGTTTCGGCGAGCCGACCGGCCCGCCGAAACTTGTTCCAACTATTTTCCGCACGGCCTGCCTTCCGTCGCCGGAACCAAGCCCTGCGGATACGGCTTGGGCTCGTGGATATGGCAGCTTCGAACCCTCGCATGCAGCAACCGCAATTCGGGCCTCTCATTCGCGACGACGGCGTGACGTTCCGGCTATGGGCGCCCGCCGCCAAACGCGTGGATCTTCTGCTCGACCGGGCGATGCCGATGGCGCGCGGGGACGGCGGCTGGTACACCGCCCATGCCCGCGACGCGGCTGCAGGGACCCGGTACCGGTTTCGCATCGATGACGAGATCGATGTCCCCGATCCCGCCTCGGCCTTCCAGCCCAGGGACGTGTTCGGCCCCTGCGAGGTGATCAATCACGGCGCCTATCCATGGCGCGCCGCGGACTGGCGCGGCCGCCCGTGGCACGAGACCGTGATCCTCGAAACCCATGTCGGCACGTTCACGCCCGAGGGCAGCTATCGCAGCGCCATCGACAAGCTCGATCACCTCGTCGAGACCGGCATCACCGCGCTCGAACTGATGCCGCTCGCCGACTTCGCCGGACGCCGCAACTGGGGCTATGACGGCGTGTTGTGGTACGCGCCGGACAGCGCCTATGGCAGGCCGGAAGATTTGAAGGCGCTGGTGGACGCCGCACATGAGCGCGGCCTGATGGTGTTTCTCGACGTCGTCTACAATCATTTCGGCCCCGAGGGAAATTACCTCGGCCGCTATGCAGGTGAATTCTTCACCGATGCGCAGACGCCGTGGGGCAGCGCGATCGATTTCCGCCGGCCGGAGGTGCGCGCCTTTGCGATCGAAAGCGCAGTCGGCTGGCTGCGCGATTACCGTTTTGACGGGCTGCGGCTCGATGCCGTGCACGCCATCGTCGAGCCGGGGAAGACGGCGCTGCTGCACCAACTCAGCGCTGCCGCCGGCGAACTCGCGAAATCGACCGGGCGGCAGATCCATCTCATGCTGGAGAACGACGACAACACGGTCGCCCTGCTCGACCCCATCGAAGCGGTGCCGCACGGAAAATATCGCGCGGAGTGGAACGACGACTACCACCACGCCTGGCACGTGCTGCTGACCGGCGAGACGCACGCCTACTATCGCGATTACCGCGCTTCGCCGCTTGCCGACATCGCTCGCACCCTTGGCTCGGGCTTTGTCTATCAGGGCGAGCCGTCCGAGCATCGCGGCGGAAATCCGCGCGGCGAGCCGAGCGCTTCGCTGTCGCCGCTCGCCTTCATCAACTTCATCCAGAACCACGACCAGATCGGCAATCGCGCGCTCGGCGATCGCCTCACCGCCTCCGTCGAGCCGCGTGCCATCGAGGCGGCGTTGGCGATCACGCTGATCGCGCCGTTTGTGCCGATGCTTTTCATGGGCGAGGAATGGGGATCGACCCGGCCATTCCCGTTCTTCTGCGATTTCGAAGGCGGGCTGGCCGAGGCCGTGCGTGCCGGCCGCAAGAGGGAATTCGCGGACGCCTATGCCGAGCATGGCGAGGCGATTCCCGATCCTCTCGCAGAAGAGACGATGGACATGGCGCGCCTCGACTGGGAAGCCGGCGAAGCGGGAGCCGGCGCCCAGCGCCTGAAATTCGTGCGCGATCTGCTGGCCGTCCGCCGCCGCGAGATCATCCCGCGCCTGCCCGGCGCCAAATTCGGCACCGTGCAGGCGAACGCGGCGGGGCTCGTTTCGGCGGACTGGCAGATGGCCGACGGCAAGCGATTGAGCCTCATTGCAAATCTCTCCGACCAGGACATAGCCCTTGCGCGCGAGGCGGGTGGAACCCCGATATGGGGCCGCGAATTGACCAGCCGCCTGCCCCCCTGGACCGTGAGCTGGCACATCGAATAGTGCATGCCTCCATCGATACCGATCGCCACATATCGGCTGCAGTTCTCCAAGGATTTCCACTTCGACGCAGCCGCGAAGGTTGTGCCGTATCTGAAATCGCTGGGCATCAGCCATCTCTATGCCTCGCCCTTCCTCAAGGCGCGCGCCGGCAGCACGCATGGCTACGACATCGTCGACCACAACCAGTTCAACCCGGAACTCGGCGGCGAAGCCGGTTTCCTTCGGCTGAGCGAGGCGCTGAAAGCGCACGACATCGGGCTGATCCTCGACTTCGTGCCCAATCATGTCGGCGTCCACTTCGCGGACAATCCCTGGTGGCTGGACATGCTGGAATGGGGCCCCGCCTCCTGCCATGCTGCATCCTTCGACATCGACTGGGAGCAGCTGCCGCACCGCGCCCGCGGCGGCGTTTTGCTGCCGATCCTCGGCTCGCCCTACGGACAGGCGCTAGAGCAGGGCGAGATCGCGCTGCGCTATGACCAGGACAGCGCCAGCTTCTCGGCCTGGTATTACGAGCATCGGCTGCCGATCGCGGTCGAACGCTACAGCGAGATCCTGCGCGCCGTCGTGAAGGAATCCGATGCCGAAACCGACCCCGCGGGCGTCCGCCTGCTCGACCTCGCCTCGCGCAATTCCCGCCTGCACCACCCGAGCCGCGAGGAAGCACCAGCGTTTCGGAACGAATTGCAATCGATCGAAGGGGCCGCCGGAATCATCGAGCGCGGGCTTGACGCCTACCGCGCCGGTCCCGACCGGCCGGCGCAGACGCTGGCGCTGCATCACCTGCTGGAGCGCCAGCACTACCGGATCGCGCATTGGCGGTTGGCCTCGAGCGACATCAACTACCGCCGCTTCTTCGACGTCAACTCGCTCGCCGGCCTGCGCGTCGAGGACGCCAAGACGTTTACCGCGACGCACCGGCTGGTCGCCAAACTGATCGCCGAGGGCCGGCTGGACGGGCTGCGGCTCGATCACATCGACGGCCTGCGCGACCCCGCGCAATATTGCCAGCGGCTGCGCCGGCTGGTCCGGGCCGCCCGAACCGACAAGTCGGCGCCGTTCTATCTCGTGATCGAGAAAATCCTCGGCGAAGGTGAAAAGCTGCGGCCGTTTCCCGGCATCCACGGCACCACCGGCTACGAATGGCTGAACGCGATCACGCAGGTGCTCATCGCCGGCGACGGTCTCGACGTGCTGGACGAAGTCTGGCGGCAGCTCAGCAACCGGTCGCCGCGCCTCGAACCCCTCCTCAAGGAAGCCAAGCGGCGCGTGCTGGAAACGCTCCTCGCCAGCGAATTCACGGTGCTGGAGCGCCTGCTGGCCCGCATCGCCAGCGGTCATTACTCGACCCGTGATTTCTCCGCCGACAGCCTGCGCCAGGCGCTCGAACTCTACGTGCTGCACTTTCCGGTCTACCGCACCTACCTCACCGAGGCCGGCGCCGCGCCGGAGTGCCGCGCGCTGATCGCGGCGACGATCGAACAGGCGCGCGCAGAATGGTTCGCCGCCGACGACGGCATTTTCGACTTCCTGCGCGACGCACTCACCATGGACCTCGTCAAGCCCGAGCGCGGCACGGCCCACAGCGCACCGCGCGTAAAGCGGTTCGCACTGAAGGTTCAGCAGTTCACCGGGCCGCTGATGGCGAAATCGCTGGAGGACACCACCTTCTATCGCTACCACCGCCAGCTTGCGCTCAACGAAGTCGGCGGCGATCCTGCCGCGCGTGCGCTCGCGCTTGCTGCGTTTCACGACCAGATGCAGACGCGCGCCCGGGAGTGGCCGCACGGCATGACGGCGACCGCGACCCACGACACCAAGCGCGGCGAGGATGCCCGCGCGCGCATCGCGGCGATCGCCGAGCTCTCGGGCGAATGGACCGCCAGCGTCGCGCGATGGAAAGTACTGAACGCCCGCCACGTCGTGACCGAGGGCAATTTCCGCGCGCCCTCGGCGACATTCGAATACATGCTCTATCAGACGCTGCTGGGCGCCTGGCAGCCGGAAGACCCCGCCTTCCTCGAGCGCGTGCAGGCCTATGCCGTGAAGGCCGCCCGCGAGGGTAAGGAAGAGACCAGCTGGCTCAACCCGCACGCGCGGTATGAAAAAGGCGTCACCGAATTCATTGCCCGCATCCTGGACCGGGCGACTTCCCCGGAGTTCCTCGAGTCCTTCGAGGCGATGGCGCGCCGCATCGCGCTGCTCGGCGCGCTGAACGCCATCAGCCAGATCACGCTCAAAGCCACCCTGCCCGGCGTGCCGGATTTCTACCAGGGCACGGAGTTGTGGGACTTCTCGATGGTCGATCCTGACAATCGCAGGCCCGTCGACTATGGCCTGCGTGCATCGGCGCTGGCGACGCTTGAAAATCCGGACTGGCCGGAGCTGGTCCGGGAATGGCCCGACGGCCGGCTCAAGCTGGCCTGGACGCGCGAGCTTCTCGCCATGCGGCAGCGATATCCCGACATGTTTTCGAACGGTGACTACATCCCGCTCGAGGTTCGCGGACGCGACAGCGACCACGTGATCGCCTTCGCCCGGCGCGACGCAAGGAATGCGGCCGTCGTCGCGGTCACGCGATGGCTCGGCGGCTTGACCGACAGCGGACGGTCATGGCCGCAAGCGCAGGCGATGGAGGCCGAGATCGACCTTGGCGAGGTGAAGACGAATTTCCGGCGCGAGGCGATTGAGGTTTCCGAGATGTTCAAGGAACTGCCGGTCGGCGTGATCACGGTGTAGCGGCAGCTTTATTCTGCCGCCTGCCGCACGTGGCGCGCGGTCGGGGTGCGCATGGTGACGAGCTCTTCGGCCGAGCTCGGATGCAGCGCCATGGTGGCGTCGAAGTCGGCCTTGGTGGCCTTCATCTTCACCGCGATCGCCACGGCCTGGATGGTTTCGGCGGCGCAGTCACCAACGATATGACAGCCGAGCACGCGGTCGGTGGTGCCGTCGACCACGAGCTTCATCAGCACGCGGGTGTCACGCCCGGACATCGTCGCCTTGATCGGGCGGAAATCGGTCTTGTAGATGTCGACGTGGCTGTATTTGGCGCGCGCCTCGGCCTCGGTCAGGCCGACGGTGCCGACCTCCGGCTGCGAGAACACCGCGGTCGGGATGTTGCTGTGATCGACCTCGACCGGCCGCTTGCCGAACACGGTGTCGGCGAAGGCATGGCCCTCGCGGATCGCCACCGGCGTCAGGTTGACGCGGTGGGTGACGTCGCCGACGGCGTAGATATGCGGCACGGAAGTCCTGGACCAGTTGTCGGTGGCAATGCCGCCGTTCGCGGGATTGATGGCGACGCCCGCCTTCTCCAGCCCGAGATTGGCGACGTTGGGATGGCGGCCGATCGCGAACATCACCTGGTCCGATGCGAGGCTCGACCCGCTCGACAGATGGGTGGTGAACTCGTGGCCGTGCTTCTCCACCTTGTCGATGGTGCAGCCGGTGATGATGTTGATACCGCGCTTTTCCATCTCGCTGCGAACGTGCTTGCGCACGTCGTCGTCAAAGCCACGCAGGATGTTGTCGCCGCGATAGACCAAGGTGACGTCGCTGCCGTAGCCGGCGAAGATGCCGGCGAATTCCAGCGCGATGTAGCCGCCGCCCTGCACCACCACGCGCTTGGGGAGTTGCTCCAGATGGAACGCCTCGTCGGAGGAGATGACGTGCTCGATCCCGGGAATCTCCATCCCGTGATTGGGACGCCCGCCGGTGGCGATCAGCACATATTTCGCCGTGACCTTCCTGCCGTCGGCCAGCAGCAGCGTATGCGGGTCCTCGAACACCGCGCGAGACTTGACGATTTGCGCGCCGGATTTCTCGACATTGGCCGTGTAGGCGGCCTCCAGGCGCGCGATCTCCTTGTCCTTGTTGCGGATCAGGGTCGGCCAGTCGAAGCTCGCCTGCGGGATGGTCCAGCCGAAGCCGGCAGCGTCCTCGATCTCCTGATGGACGTGCGAGCCGATCACGAACAGCTTTTTCGGCACGCAGCCGCGGATCACGCAGGTGCCGCCCATGCGGTATTCTTCGGCCACCATGACCCTGGCGCCGTGGCCGGCCGCGATGCGGGCGGCGCGAACGCCGCCCGAGCCGCCTCCGATGACGAAGAGATCGACGTCGAACTCAGCCATGGCAGCCTGACCCTTCCAGCGCCGATCGCGATCAGATCGGCTTGTTGCGCTTCTTCATTTCCTCGCGGAATGCCTCGTTCACCGTTCCGGCAAACGCGATCGCCCACTGGTTCATGTAGGACATGCTGAACTGGATCGCCCGTGGCTCGGTGGAGAGCAGTTTGATGCCGAGCGGCGACTTGTAGAAGGTAACGAGGTCCTTCAGCTCCTGCTCGGAGAACTCGTTGGCATAGACCTGCGCCATGCCATCGCCGATCTCCTTTTCACGGCCGGCCAGGTTCTTGGCGACGATGATGGCCACCTCGCCCAGATCCTTCTGGTAGTTCAGATTGCTCTGGATCAGCGCGTTCTTGGTCTGCTCGACGATATTGGGAACCGCCGCCTGGTACATCGCGGCAGCGTTCTTCAAGGTGAGTATCTCCTTGGCCGCGGCGAGCGCCGCGGGCGAGGCCTGCTTGAGCGGCTGCGAGGCCGGCGCGGGTGCCCCCTGCTTGGGCGCCTGCGCCATGGCGGGAGCGCCCGACAGCGCCAGGGCGGCCGCAACGCCAGCCGCCGACAAGATTCCCGAAAAACCCTTCATTCCAATTCTCCTCGATTGCGGCGTCACCGCCGTTCAACAACGCGAATTCCGTTTGCGCCCGCCAGGATCACCGTGCTGGCGAGACCGACGAACAAGCCGGTTTCGACCACGCCCGGGATGGCGTTGAGCAGGCTCGCCAGACGCGGCGCGTCCGCGATCCGGCCGAGATGGCCGTCGACGATCCAGTGGCCGCCATCGGTGACAAAAACGTGGCCGTCCTTGCCCTTCCGCAGCACCATTTGCCCGGAAACGCCGGCCGCCGCAAATGCCTGTTCGATAGCCCGTTTTGTCGCCGCAAGGCCGAACGGGATGACCTCCAGAGGCAGGGGAAAGCGGCCGAGCGCATCGACCCATTTGGTGTCGTCGGCGATCACGATCATGCGAGCCGACGCGGCCGCAACGATCTTTTCCCGCAACAGCGCCCCGCCGCCGCCCTTGATCAGGTTGAGCGCAGGATCGATTTCGTCCGCGCCGTCCACCGTCAGGTCGAGCCGGTCGACCTCATCGAGCGTGGTCAGGGCGATGCCGCATTGTTCGGCCTGGGCGCGCGTCGCTTCCGATGTCGGCACGCCCACCACTTTCATGCCGGCGCGCACCTTCTCGCCAAGCAGGTCGACGAAATGCCGCGCGGTCGAGCCGGTGCCGAGCCCGAGCTTCATGCCGTCCTCGACCTGCTCCAGCGCGCGCGCCGCAGCCTGCCGTTTCAATGCTTCCATATCCACGTCTTTGGGATGCTCCCGGGCCCTGCTGGCGGGGATATCTAGCGTCGTTTTCGGCGCAGGAACAGCGCGGAAAACGCCCTGTCCAGCACGAAATGGCGGGGTTTGCGGGCGATTTCGCGCCAAACCGCTTGCGCCTGCGCCGGCCAAACGTTAGCGATTCGCCCATGACCCCTCCCCGCATTGTCGTATTCGATCTCGACGGCACGCTGGTCGATACCGCGCCGGACCTGATCAACGCGCTGAACCACGTGCTCGACCGCGAAGGGCTGCCGCCGGTCCCGCTCGCCTCGGCGCGCAACATGATCGGCGCCGGCGCGCGCAAGCTGATCGAGCGCGGCCTCGAGGTGGAGGGGCGCGCGGTCACCGTCGGCGAGCTCGATCGCATGACGGGCGATTTCATCGGCTATTATGCCGACCACATCGCCGACGAGTCGCGCCCGTTCGATGGCCTGGAAATGGCCTTGGATGATCTGGAAAGCCGCGGCTACCGCTTCGCGGTCTGCACCAACAAGCTCGAATGGCTGTCGAAGCTGCTGCTGGAGCGGCTCGGCATGACCTCCCGCTTTGCGGCGATCTGCGGCGCCGACACCTTCGGGGTGGCCAAGCCCGACCCGGCGGTCCTGCATCAGACCATCGCCCGCGCCGGCGGGCTGTCATCCGCCTCCATCATGGTCGGGGATTCCGGAACCGACATCGGCACGGCACGGCGCGCCGGCGTTCCCGTCGTCGGCGTCTCCTTCGGCTACACCGACGTTCCCCTTGCCGATCTGAAGCCGGACCGGTTGATCGGGCACATGAAGGAACTGCCGGAAGCCGTAGAAAGCCTAATTAAATTAGGTATTTAAACCGATATCCGCAGATTCGGCGGCAGCTCCGCAACTCCTGCATCGTCGGAGCCGTCAGAGCCAGCCAGCCGGGCTGAAAAGCCCAAACCGGCCCGCCGGGTAATTTCATGCTTCCCGGATTCGAACGCGGCGCCCGCGCTGATACGTTCTGCCGATGGCACGATCAGTTGCCGCCGATTGTGGGTGCATTGCAACCTGCCTACATTGTGCTAGCGAGCGAAACGCCGCGCGCCGATGCGCGCTGGGGGTAGATGGATTGAATGAGCGGATTGGTTAGCCCCGAGCAGCTGTCGTCGCCTCCGATGGTCGATACCTTCGGGCGGGCGATCCGCTATTTGCGCGTGTCGGTCACCGACCGCTGCGACCTGCGCTGCTTCTACTGCATGTCCGAGGACATGACCTTCCTGCCGAAGGCCGATCTGCTCACGCTGGAAGAGCTTGACCGGCTGTGCTCGGCCTTCATCGCCAAGGGCGTGCGCAAGCTGCGGCTGACCGGCGGCGAGCCGCTGGTCCGCCGCAACGTGATGTCGCTGCTGCGCGCGCTGTCGCGGCATCTGAAGACCGGCGCACTCGACGAACTGACGCTCACCACCAACGGCTCGCAGCTGGCGCGCTTTGCAAGCGAGCTTGCCGACTGCGGCGTCCGCCGCATCAACGTCTCGCTGGACACGCTGGATGCCGACAAATTCCGCGCCATCACCCGCTGGGGCGATATCGACAAGGTGCTTGCCGGCATCGAGGCGGCGCGCGCGGCCGGCCTTGCCGTGAAGATCAACGCCGTGGCGCTGAAGAACCTCAACGAGGACGAGATACCCGCGCTGATGCAATGGGCGCACGGCAAGGGCATGGCGCTGACCCTGATCGAGGTAATGCCGATGGGCGATGTCGGCGCGGGCCGCATCGACCAGTACGTGCCGCTGTCGCTGCTGCGCGCGCGGCTCGCGCAGCAGTTCACGCTGACCGATCTCGACGAGAGCAGCGGCGGCCCGGCCCGCTACGCGCGCGTCGCCGAGACCGGCGGCAAGCTCGGCTTCATCACGCCGATGACGCACAATTTCTGCGAATCCTGCAACCGCGTGCGCATCACCTGCACCGGCACGCTGCACACCTGCCTCGGGCACGAGGATGCCTCCGATTTGCGCAAGCCGCTGCGCAGCTCTCCGGACAACGATCTGCTCGGCGCCGCGATCGATCGCGCCATCGGGCTGAAGCCCAAGGGGCACGATTTCATCATCGACCGCCGGCACAATCGGCCGAGCGTCAGCCGGCACATGAGCGTGACCGGCGGCTGATTTTCAGGCTGCGACGCTTATTCCCGGCCCCCCGCTTAACCCCCGCGTCAATTTGTCCTTTTTCCCATTGACGACGGCATGGCGCGCTGAAATGGTGCGGCCAGCTTCAAGCCTGCACGGCCCAAAACAGGCCGCTGTTCTGTTGGGGACAGCCAAGACGGCGAAGCGGATGAGGGGAGAAACGTTGCAATCACTGCTGCAAGCGAGTGATGTCGCCGTGCGTACGCCGCGCGGTGGCCTGGCAGTGCTCGACAATAATATCGGCAGGCCGGCGCGGCCGTCGGGGAGTAAACAATGGGTCCATTGCTAAGTCTCAGCAACGCGATCGACTGGCTGAATCAGAAACTCGGCGACGTCTGCAATTTTCTGATCCTTGCGTCCTGCGTCGTCAGCGCCGGCAACGCCATGATCCGCTACGCGTTCGGCTACAGCTCCAACGCCTGGCTCGAGATGCAGTGGTACATGTTCGCCGTCGTGGTGATGTTCGGCGCCTCCTACACCTTCAAGCGCAACGAGCACGTCCGTGTCGAAATCCTCTATCTGATGCTGTCCGAACGCGGCCAGCTCTGGCTCGACCTGATCGGCACGCTCTGCTTCCTGATCCCCTCCTGTCTGCTGCTCGCCTATCTTTCCTGGCCGTTCTTCTACCAGGCCTATGCGGTCGGCGAGATATCATCCAATGCCGGCGGCCTGATCCGCTGGCCCATCAAGTTCGTCATTCCAGCCGGCTTCGTCCTGCTCGCATTGCAAGGCGTCTCTGAGGTCATAAAGCGCATTGCCGCGCTCCAGGGCTATGTGGTGATCGACGCCAAGTACGAGAGGCCGACGCAATGATCACGCTGGAGATGATGCCGCCGCTGATGTTCGGCGGCCTGATCCTGACCATGCTGATCGGCTTTCCGGTGGCCTTCACGCTGGCCGCGCTCGGCCTGTCGTTCGGGTTCCTGTCGATCTATCTCGGCTTTTTCGATCTCAACTTCCTGCAGGCGATCCCGGGCCGCATCTTCGGCAGCGTGCTGGCCAACGAGCTCTTGCTGGCGATCCCCTTCTTCACCTTCATGGGGTCGGTGCTGGAGCGATGCGGCCTCGCCGAAGACATGCTGGATTCGATGGGCCAGCTGTTCGGGCCGATCCGCGGCGGCCTCGGCTATTCCGTGATCATCGTCGGCTTCATCCTCGGCGCCATCACCGGCACGGTGGCGGCGCAGGTGATCGCGATGGCGCTGATCTCGATGCCGGTCATGATCCGCTACGGCTACAACATCCGCTACATCACCGGCGTGCTGGCCGCCTCCGGCACCATCACGCAGCTGGTGCCGCCCTCGCTGGTGCTGATCGTGATGGCCGACCAGCTCGGCAAGTCGGTCGGCGACATGTATCTTGGCGCCTGGGGCCCCTCGGTGCTGCAGATCGCGCTGTTCGCCGGCTATACGTTCGTGCTCGGCCTGGTCAAGCCCGGCCACGTTCCGGCGGTGCCGATCGAGGCGCGCACGCTGACCGGCTGGGCGCTCTGGAAAAAGTGCCTGATGGGCATCATCCCGTCGGCGGTGCTGATCTTCGTCGTGCTCGGCACCATGATGATGGGCCTGGCAACCCCGACCGAAGCCGGCGCCATGGGCGCGATCGGCGCCATCGTGCTCGCCGCGATCCACCACAAGGAGCTCAGCAAGCCCGGCCATATCTGGATGATCGTCGGCATCGTTGCCGCCGGCATCGGCACCGTCGCCGCAATGTTGATGGGCGAAAACCTGTTCTTCAAGCTGGCCTTCGCGGTGGTCTATATTGCGGTGGTCTGGCTCTGCCTCGAGGCGGTGCGGATTCCCGACCTGCGCGACCTGATCAAGCAGGGCTACGAGACCACGATGCGCATCTCCACCATGGTGGTGTTCATCCTGATCGGCTCGACCTGCTTCTCGGTGGTGTTCCTCGGCGTCTCCGGCGGCGTCTGGCTCGAGCACCATCTGACCTCGCTGCCCGGCGGCGTCTGGGGCTTCCTGATCTTCATCAACCTCTTCATCTTCTTCCTGGCGTTCTTCCTCGACTTCTTCGAGATCGCCTTCATCATCCTGCCGATGATCGCGCCGATCGCGCAGAAGATTCTCACGCCGGTCGTCGGGGCCGATGCCGCGCTGATCTGGTTCGGCGTCATGCTCTGCGTCAACATGCAGACCTCGTTCCTGCACCCGCCGTTCGGCTTTGCACTGTTCTATCTGCGCGGCGTGGCGCCGCGCGAGGTCAAGAGCTCCGACATCTACTGGGGCGCGGTGCCGTGGATCTTCCTGCAACTGATCATGGTCGCGCTGGTGATTGCCTTCCCGATCACCGTGACCGCCCTGCTCGACAAGCCGGTCGACGTAGACCTCAGCAAGGTCAAGATCGAGGTGCCGCAGATCGATCTGCCGCCGATCGATTTCGGACAAGGTCCGCCGAAGCAGTAACGGCGGCCTCCAGCATCTTCTCCGGCGCGAGCGGGTTGACCATGTCGCACTTCGCCATCATCCCGTTGCTGGCGTGCGGCGGAACAAAAAGCCCGGCCCCTCGACGGGGCCGGGCTGCTGCTTTCGAGCGAGACGCCGAGATCAGCCGCGGGTGCGCGAGCGGATCATGAAGGTGTCGAACTTGTACTCGGCAACCTGCCACCACAGGTACTCGTCGGAGCCGTAAGCGCGCTGGGCTTCGATCGCCTTCTTGAAGTCGGCGTTCTTGCCGGAGATTTCGGTCCACAATTCGTTGGTCGCCTTGAGGCAGGCCTCCAGCACGTCGTCCGTGAACGGCTTGAGCTGCGTGCCGCCGGCGACCAGGCGCTTGAGCGCGGTCGGGTTCTGCAGGTCGTAACGCGCGGTCATCCAGGTGTTGGCGTGCGCGCAGGCATTGGCGAAGATCGCCTGGTAGCTCTTCGGCAATGCGTTGAACTTCTCGAGATTGGCGAACGCGTGCACCGTCGGGCCGCCTTCCCAGAAGCCCGGGTAATAGTAGAACTTCGCCACCTTGGCGAAGCCGAGCTTTTCGTCGTCATAGGGACCGACCCACTCGGCCGCATCGATGGTGCCCTTTTCGAGCGCCGGGTAGATGTCGCCGCCGGCGAGCTGCTGGGGCACCACGCCGACCTTCTGCAGCACCTGGCCGGCAATGCCGCCGATGCGCATCTTGAGCCCGGACATGTCGGCGACGGTCTTGATCTCCTTGCGGAACCAGCCGCCCATCTGGGTGCCCGTGTTGCCGCAGGGGAAGCCGATCACGCCGTGCTTCTTGAAGAACTCGTTGCCGAGCTCCTCGCCGCCGCCCTGGTACCACCAGGAATTCTGCATGCGCGCGTTGAGGCCGAACGGAACGGAGGCGTAGACCGCGAAGGTCGGGTCCTTGCCGACGTAATAATACGAGACGGTGTGGCAGGCCTCGACGGTGTTGTTCGACGTCGCATCCAGCGCCTGCAGACCCGGCACCACTTCGCCCGCCGCGAAGACCTGGATCTGGAACTTGTTGTCGGTCATTTCGGCGACGTATTTGGCGACCTGCTCCGCGCCGCCATAGATGGTGTCGAGCGACTTCGGGAAGCTGGAGGTGAGACGCCATTTGACCTCAGGCGACGACTGCGCAATGGCCGGCGAGGCGATGGCCGTTGCGGCAGCACCGGCCGCCGATACCTTCAAGAAATCACGACGTTTCATCAAGTCTCTCCTTGGTGGGGATGTTTCCCGGATTGAAAGCAATCCGCCGGGCGGCGTTTCCGCGTGTTCGGGGCGCTCTTGGGCGGGCGTTTAACACGAAGCCCGGCGCGCGGAAACGCGCGACGAAGGCATGACTGCACGGATTATACGAAAGTTGAAGGAACGCTTCAGGCCGCGGCGATAACACCCTGAAGCTGCTCGCGGACCTTGGCGCCGATGGCGCGGTAGATCGCCGCGTGCGGACCGTCGGGTTCGCTGTCCACCACGGGGGTTCCGGCATCCGAGGTCGTACGGATATCCATGTGCAGCGGCACTTCGCCGAGGAACGGAACGCCCAGCTTTTCCGCCTCGTGCCGCGCCCCGCCATGGCCGAAAATGTCGGAGCGGGTGCCGCAATGCGGGCATTGGAAATAGCTCATGTTCTCGACGATGCCGAGCACGGGCACGGCGACTTTCTTGAACATCGCAAGGCCGCGCCGCGCATCGATCAGCGACAGGTCCTGCGGCGTCGAGATGATGATGGCGCCCTTGAGCGGCACGTTCTGCGCCAGCGTGAGCTGCGCATCGCCGGTGCCCGGCGGCATGTCGACGACGAGCACGTCGAGCGTGCCCCAGGCGACATCGCGCAGCATCTGGGTGATGGCCGACATCACCATCGGCCCGCGCCAGATCATCGCGGTCTCCTCCTCGACGAGGAAGCCGATCGACATGATCGAAAGCCCGAAGCGGCTGATCGGAATCATCTTGCGCTCGGCGTTGAGCTGCGGCTTCTCGTGGATGCCGGTGAGCCGCGGCACCGAAGGACCGTAGATGTCGGCATCCAGAAGTCCAACGCGCAGCCCCTGGTCGCGCAGGCCGAGCGCGAGGTTGAGCGCGGTGGTGGACTTGCCGACCCCGCCCTTGCCGGACGCGACCGCAATGATCGCGGCGATGCCGGGAATCTCGGCCTGCCTGGCCATCGGGTTCTGCGCGCCCTGCGGCGGCCGGTGCGCGGCGACCGGCTGCACCCCGCCGCCGTGAGAATGACCCGGCGCGTGGCCATGGGGCTTGGGCACCGGTGGCGGCGTCGCCGAGCCGGGCTTGCGCTCGGCGGTGAGCGCGATCATCGCCGCCGTCACGCCCGGGATGGCGCGCACGGCGCTTTCCGCTTGCGCGCGCACGTTCTCCCAGGCGCGCGCCTCGGCGGCATCGACATTGATGGAGAAAAACACCTTGCCGTCGGAGGCCGTGATCGCCGACAGCACATTGGCATGGGGCAAGGCGACGCCGCGTGGCGACATCACCTTGGCAAGGGCATCCAGAACCTGCTGCTGCGTCACGCTCAAAACGCTTCTCCCAAACTTGTCCGAAGAGCGCCTATAGAGCGGGCCGGCGAAAAATGCTACCGGGCGCCGATGTCTTCCCGGGTCTCCATCGGCGCGGCCGCGCCGCCTTCCCTGGCGGCCTCGTAGTTCAGCTCGATCATGACGCCGTTGGGGTCGTCCACGAAGATCTGCCAGAGTTCGCCGCCGGGCACCTGCCGCGAGTCAAACGGCATGCCCTTGGACTGCAGGCGCTGCTTCATGCCGTCGAAACCGGTCGAGGCAAAAGCCACGTGATGGACAACGCCCGAATCCGGCTTCTGTGCCTCGTCGGTCCTGGAAATGTCGACCAGATGCACGACGGCCTTGCCTTCGCTGTACATCCACGCCCCCGGGAATGCGAAGTTCGGCCGCGGCCCTTTCTCGAGGCCGAGTACGTCCTCGTAGAAACGGACCGTATCGGCGAGATTCCGGGTCCGGATATTGAAATGATCGAGCACACCCACGCTGACGCCCATGCGAAACTCTCCCGTTTTGTTAAGTCTGGTTTTTGATCGCCAACCATAGCACGAAACCCGAGGTTTCAGCCAAACGAAGCCGTTGCCCTACCCTGCGCAGTGGGTATGGTGCGCCCTCCCTCCAAGAACCGCCGGGCCGTTTTCAAGGCATCCGGCCAACTTTCCAAGGTAGCAAACGATGGCGAAAGTCGCTTTTCTGGGTCTCGGCGTGATGGGCTTTCCGATGGCGGGGCACCTCGTCAGGAAGGGCGGCCACGAGGTCACCGTGTACAACCGCACCGCGGCCAAGGCCAGGGAATGGGCGGACAAGTTCGGCGGCAAAACCGCCGCGACGCCGAGGGCCGCCGCCGAGGGTCAGGACTTCGTGATGTGCTGCGTGGGCAACGATAATGACCTGCGCGCGGTCACCATCGGCGCCGACGGCGCATTCGCCGGCATGAAGAAGGGCGCGACTTTCGTCGACCACACCACCGCATCGGCTGAAGTGGCGCGTGAACTCGACGCCGCAGCCGCCATGGCCGGCTTCCAATTCGTCGATGCGCCGGTGTCCGGCGGACAGGCGGGCGCCGAGAACGGCGTGCTGACGGTGATGTGCGGCGGCAACGAGGATGCCTATGCCGCCGCCGAGCCGATCATCAACTCGGCCTATGCGCGGATGTGCAAGCGCCTGGGGCCGGCCGGCGCCGGCCAGCTGACCAAGATGGTCAACCAGATCTGCATCGCCGGCCTCGTCCAGGGCCTGTCCGAAGGCCTGCACTTCGCGCGGAAATCCGGGCTCGACATCCCCGCCGTGGTCGACACCATCTCCAAGGGCGCTGCGCAGTCCTGGCAGATGGAGAACCGTTACAAGACCATGAACGACAACAAGTACGACTTCGGCTTTGCGGTGGAATGGATGCGCAAGGATCTCTCGATCTGCATCGCCGAAGCCCGCCGCAACGGCGCCAATTTGCCCGTCACCGCGCTGGTCGATCAGTTCTATGCCGAGGTCGAGAAGATGGGCGGCAAGCGCTGGGACACATCGAGCCTGATGGCACGGCTGGAGCGGTGAGCCAGATCAGGTTCATCCGGTGCGAGGCGAGTGCTGCTCTTGTCACGCAGATCATCGGCTGCTCAGCGACCGGCCGTCACGAGACGGACCTCGAGAACCTTCGCACCTCCGGCTGCGTGCAAACACGCCGACTCGATGTCGGGCCAGACTTGGGTCCCGCAGTTCAGCACGGGCACCCGAACCTGCAGCCGGTCTCCCTTGGCGAGGGCGGTGATCTCGGCGGCTCCGACTTTCGGGGCAAAAGCCGGTAAAGCAATCACGGAGGCTCCAAGCAGCGCGAGCGCTGCCAGGGCCGAGAGGGACTTGAACATGATGGGGTTGCTGACTTTGGTTGGCTTCAACCCCACCGCTCTCGGGGATTCCCGATATCAACTATCATAACGGGAAACAGTTCCATCTGCACAACTTTTGTTTGTGTCCTGTTCCTGCGTCAACACCATGCGCAAACGCAACAAGAGGCCGCGAATTTCTCCGCGGCCTCTTGCGAATGACAGGCTTATCAGTAGCGGCTGGTTCCGATACCAACGCTTACGCCGGGTGCATTGATGCCGATACCACCGCGCTCCTCGTAGCCGCGGCGCCCGACGTAGCGTTCGCGCGGCGCGGCGTACCCGTACGACTCGCGAAGGATTACACGTCGATCGCTCTGATGACGCCGGCAACGGCCATATTCATCGCATACCATTCGAACGTTTTGGACATTGCCGTCAACAGCCAGGGGCCGATTGACCGCAAGCGGTGCGGCGGTTGCGCCGGTCACGAAGAGTGCACTTGCGACCACCGCGAGCGAGATTGCTGTCTTGTTCATTGTCGTTCTCCTGACGCGGGGTTGAGAAGCTTCAGCGGCCTATTTGGCTAGCGGCCAATCCCTTCGCGCCAGGGATCAGCTGACAACGCGTGCCACGGCGAAGGGTTCCGCCAATTCAACTTATATTTGAAATTGAACGAGCCGCCCGTGGATGATGCGTTGAGCGTGCCCGGCCCTGCCGAGGCTCGCCTTCAGGCTGGCTGCCGAGTGCGCGCTGGCCAATTGAAACGTTAATTTAACCCCCCGTTAACGGGAATTTTTAGCTTCTTAAGGCATCGCTTAATTATTTGGGCCCACAGATACACGATGAAAAAGTCCGCGCGGTTCGCGGGCGCAATTGTGTTGCCTGAATGAGTAAACCCGCTGAAAAGCCTGAAGTTGTCCAGCTTCCGGCTGAACCACCGCCCGCCGCGTCCAGCAATGCGCGGCGCGTGGCGGCACAACGGGTGCGCGAGGCGCGCGACCGGTTAACGTCGACGAGCGGGACGCGGCCGGCCTTCGACACGGAACTGCTGCGCCAGTACGCACAGACGCGGATATCGGCGTCGTTCGTCGTCATGCTGCTGGTGGTGGCGACCGGCGCGCTGTTTGGTTTCTGGATGCAGCCGGTCTCGGCCGCGGCCTGGACCTGCGGCATGCTCTGCATCCATGCCGCGATCACCCGCAGCTGCCAGAAATTTCTCTCCGAGCCGCCGTCGCTGCCGGCCACGCGCAAATGGCGCACGCGCTTCGTGCTGCTCGATCTGCTCTACGGCCTGACCTGGACGGCGATCCTGATGCGCCCGGCTGGGCTCGACGTCGCCTCCAACACGCTGATGATGTTCTTGATGCTGCTGGTGATCGCGGTCTCCAGCATGCTGGCGGCGAGCCTGCCGATCGCGGCGCTGGCGGCCACCGCACCGGTGACGGCAGCGATCGCGCTCAACTTCATCCTCTCGGGCACGCTCGATAATTATGTGCTCGCCGTGCTGGCGCTCGCCGCCGAAGGCTATTTCGCCCTGCTCGCCCATCGCCTGCACTCGACGACCCTGGCGACGCTGGAAGCGCGCGCCGAAAAGGACGCGCTGATCGGCGAGCTCGAGCAGGCCAAGGCGATTTCGGACGAGGCGCGGCACCGCGCCGAATCCGCCAACGTCGCCAAATCGCGCTTTCTCGCCCAGATGAGCCACGAGCTGCGCACGCCGCTCAACGCCATCCTCGGCTTCTCCGAGGTGATGAAGAGCGAGATCTTCGGCGCGCACAGCGTGGCCGTTTACAAGGAATACTCCGCCGACATTCACAATTCCGGTGTTCACCTGCTCAACCTGATCAACGAAATCCTCGACCTGTCGCGGATCGAGGCCGGCCGCTACGAACTCAACGAAGAAGCCGTGTCGCTGGTCAACGTCGTCGCTGACTGCCACCATTTGCTGAAGCTGCGTGCTTCCAGCCGCGGCATCACCATCCACGAGGTGTTCGAGATCGCGATGCCGAAGATCTGGGGCGACGAGCGCGCCATCCGCCAGATTGTACTCAACCTGCTGTCCAACTCGATCAAGTTCACCCCGCGCGGCGGCGAGATCTGGCTGAAGGCCGGCTGGACCGCCTCGGGCGGGCAATATCTCAGCGTCAAGGACACCGGCTCCGGTATTCCCGAGAACGAAATCCCGATCGTGCTCGCTTCCTTCGGCCAGGGCTCCAACTCCATCAAGTCGGCGGAGCAAGGTGCGGGCCTTGGGCTGCCGATCGCCAAGAGCCTGATCGACATGCATGGCGGCACCTTCACACTGAAATCGAAGATACGCATCGGCACCGAGGTGATCATCACCTTCCCGCCGGAGCGCGTGATGTCGGCGCTGGGGCCGATGATGGCCGAGGAGGAAACACCACCGCTGCAACCGGAGAACATCGATATCACCGACGAAAAACGCCGTCCGCGTCACAAGCCGATCATGAGCGCGGGTACCGGCGTGTAAGCATCGGCGCTTGCACAAGCGCGAGAACATCCTTCACTATGCAAGAATGAGCCTGGAAACACCGTGTATCGCATTTTGTCAGATGGATCCGAGAACCAATCTCTGCTTCGGCTGCGGCCGCACGCTGGCGGAGATCGCGCGCTGGTCGGGCATGGACGGCGCGGAGCGAGCCGCCATCATGGCGCAGCTTCCCGTACGCATGGCGGACGCGGGACTGCCGCCGGCAGCGCCGGGCAAGCGCAGCGAGGCGCGCTGACATGTTCGGGAGCGGTGCCGTGATCCGCCTCCTCCTCATCGTCTTCATCCTCGCAGGAACCGCCGGCGCCGTGGTGGCCTATGGCGACCCCGACCGCATCGCGCACGCCCACGACAGCATTTCGCAGATGCTGCGGCCGAAGAGCCTCATCGCGCCGCCCCCGGTGCAGATCCCGCGCGGCCAGGGCGGCGAGTTCTCGCTGAAGGCCAAGATCAACGGCGTCTCGGCGCCGATGGTGATCGACACCGGCGCGACGTCGGTGGTGCTGACGTGGGAGACGGCGAAGGCGATCGGCCTGCCGATCGATATGCTCGAATACAACGTCGACCTGGAAACCGCCGGCGGTCACGCCAAGGCGGCGCGGCTGACGCTGGATCGCCTGACGGTCGGCAAGCTGACGGAGAAATCGGTGCCGGCGCTGGTGGTGCAGCGCGGGCAGATGAAGACCAATCTGCTCGGCATGAGCTTCCTGGACCGGCTGGAAAGCTGGGGCGTGCGCTCGGACCGGCTGATGCTGCACGGTTATCCGGAAGTCTCACGCCGCAAGTGAGGCGTCCGCGCGCCCGGCGACTTTCGCTACCGCCTCGCGCAGCACGTCGATGCCGGCGCCTGTTCTTGTGCCCTGCTCGGCCAGATGCCGGCGGAACGCGCGCGCGCCGGGCACGGCTCGGAACGCGCCGACGAAGTGCCGGGTGATGGCGTGCAGCCGCGTGCCCCGTGCAGTCTCGCGCGCGATGTAAGGCATCATCGCCTCGAAGACGTCCTTCATCGTCGCCCGCGGCGCGCTCTCGCCGAACAGTGCGGGATCGACCGCCATGAGCCGCCACGGCTCCTGATAGGCGGCGCGGCCGAGCATCGCGCCGTCGACATGGGCAAGATGCTCCTTCGCCTCCTCGATGCTGCCGATGCCGCCATTGATGATGACGGGCAGCTGCGGCAGCGCTGCCTTCAGGCGATAGACGCGGCCGTAATCGAGCGGCGGGATGTCACGGTTCTCCTTCGGCGACAGGCCGTTCAGCCAGGCTTTTCGCGCATGCACGATCAGCGCGTCGGTACCGGCTGCGGCCACGCCGCGCGCCAGCGTGTCGAGCGCGACTTCCGGATCCTGGTCGTCGATGCCGATCCGGCATTTCACCGTGACGGGAATCTTCACCGCCTGCTTCATTGCCGCGACGCATTCGGCCACCAGCGCCGGCTCGGCCATCAGGCAGGCGCCGAAGCGGCCGTCCTTCACCCGGTCCGACGGGCAGCCGACGTTGAGGTTGATTTCGTCATAGCCAAAATCCTCGCCGATCGTGGCTGATAGCGCGAGGTCCGCCGGCGAGGAACCGCCGAGCTGCAGCGCCACCGGATGCTCGCTCGCATCAAAGCCGAGCAGCCGCGCGCGGTCGCCATGAATGATGGCGCCGGTCGTCAGCATCTCCGTGTACAACCTGGCCCGGCGCGTCATGAGGCGATGGAAGACCCGGCAATGCCGGTCGGTCCAGTCCATCATCGGGGCTACGCAAAATTTCCAGCGCAAGTCGTTCATTCGATTGCGTTATATGATGCTACGGGCCGCCCCTGCAAGGGATGACAGGACCGCGCCTTTTCAGGCCGGCGAATGCCGGCTCTGATTTCCCGTAGATCAGCGCAGGCACCGTCGCGGCGATTGCGCTCGCTCTGGAATACGCGCAAGCTGAAGCGATCCTGCTTATTCCCTGATTGCCACGGCGAGGATTGATCCTGTGCGAGCCGGTTTGTTGGCGATTGTCTTGTCGGTGACCTGGATGGCCAACGACGAAGTCCGGGCGGATGACAATTGCCAGATTCAGAGATTCAATTTCAACATCACCAGCGAGGGGCCGTGGCCGGCGCGCATGACTGTCAAAGCGGGAAAGAGCTGTGGCAGTCGCAGGTGGAGCTTCGGAACCATCACGCCGAGCAGACTCTACCTTGCCGACCAGGCCAGGCATGGCAAGGTCACGCTAAGTTATCCCGGCGGTTATCAGTACTCGCCCGCCGCCGGATATGTTGGAGCCGACTCGTTCACACTGAGGCTCTGCGGCACCAAGAATGGCGGGTATCAGGGCTGCGCCAACATCCGGTTTGACGTCAGTGTCATTGCGCAACCGTGAATACCGGGCAGCCGGGTTGCGAGGCGATTAGCCCGACGCGGACCAGCGACATTCGCGGACTGCCGCTTCATCCGATTTTTCTCACCCGGCTCGCCCGAACGCCTCCGGTTTGATTGGCGCGCGCCGGATGCGTCCAGGCACGCGCAAGCCCAGCGAGATTTATGACATTTACGTGACGGATAGGACACGCATTTTTCATGCGCCTCCCGGTACTTTTTGTGACAGAAATAATACGTATAGGTGTCAGCCTGATTAAATCCTGTGGAGCGGCGGATGAGCCTGTGGCGTGCGCGGTCCAATCCCCTGACCTGGTGGTGGTCGATGCTGACGCTGGTCAGCGTGGTCAATATCGCGCTCTGGCTCGTGGTGTACCGCAAGTTCCGGGCGCAGCCGGTCAGCGGCATGGACCTGATGCTGCTGCTCTGCGCGGCCTATGTGTTCGGCTGCGCCTTCCGCTCGGTGCTGCCGCGCGCCGATGTGCAGCGCATCTGCCTGTTCGACACCTGGCTGTCGAGCGTGCTGGTCGGCCGTTCCGTCGCGACGGTGGCAGAAATCTGCTTTGTCGTGCAATGGACGATCATCCTGCAACAGCTCGGCGCGCTCACCGGCTCCGACGCCGTGCTGAACGTGGCCTGGATCATCGTGGGCCTGATCGTCGTTGCCGAATGCTGCTCGTGGTACGCCGTGCTGACCACGAGCTTCCTCTACAACGCCATCGAGAATTCGCTGTGGGCCGTCGCGTTCTTCCTGGTCGGCATCGGCCTGTGCCGGCTGCTGCCGGAATTTCACGGCACGGCCCTCATCGTGCTGGTGCTGTCGATCGCGGGCATCGTGGCCTATCTGGTCTTCCTAGTGGCCGTCGACGTGCCGATGTATCTCAGCCGCTGGCGCGCCGGGCTCACCGATGGCAGCAAGCTGCTGGGCTTGCTTGAAGGCCTGCGCGACGTCTCGACGCGCTGGGTCAGGACGCACGACATCGCCCATTGGAAGGGCGAGATCGCCTGGATGTCGCTGTATTTCACCGGCGCGGTGTGGGCGAGCCTTGCGCTCTGCGTGCTCTACGCGTCCGCGGGCGAGCTTCCGCAGTACCGCACCGTCGCCACAGCGATCGGTGCGCCGGCGCAGGCGATGACGGCGGACGGCGATGCCGCTGCCGCCCCGATCGCGCGCCGCAGCGATGCGGCGATCAGGGCGACCAGCGCCCCCTTCTAGTTCTTGCCGTACTCGAAGAAGCCGCGGCCGGTCTTGCGACCGAGGCGGCCGGCGTCGACCATTTCCTTCAGGAGCGGCGCCGGACGATACTTCGGATCGTTGAAGCCGTTGTAAAACACCTCCATCACCGACAGCATGGTGTCGAGGCCGATCAGGTCGGCCAGCGCCAGCGGCCCGATCGGATGGTTGCAGCCGAGCTTCATGCCGGCGTCGATCTCCTCGGCCGTGGCGATGCCTTCCTGCAGCGCGAACACAGCTTCGTTGATCATCGGGCAGAGGATGCGGTTCACCGCAAAACCGGGGCTGTTGCGCGCGGTGATCGGCACCTTGCCGATACGCTTGGCGAAGGCTTCAGCTTTGGCATGGGTGTCGTCGGAGGTCTGCAGGCCGCGGATCAGTTCGACCAGCGCCATCACGGGAACGGGATTGAAGAAGTGCAGGCCGATGAAGCGGTCGGCGCGGTCGGTTGCCGCCGCGAGCTTGGTGATCGAAATCGACGAGGTGTTGGTGGCGACCAGCGCCTGCGGCCGCAGGCTGGCGCAGAGGTCCTTCAGTATCTTGACCTTCAGCTCCTCGTTCTCCGTGGCGGCTTCGATGACGAGATCGCAATCGGCAAGCCTGGCCTTGTCGGTGGTGGCGTTGATGCGCGACAGCACCGCTTCGCGGTCGGCCGCGCTCATCTTCTCCTTCTTCACCAGGCGGTCGAGACTGCCGTCGATGGTCGAAAGCCCGCGCTTCACCGCCGCGTCCGAGATGTCGACCATGGTCACCTTGAGACCGGCCGCCGCAGAGATCTGCGCGATGCCGTTGCCCATGGTGCCTGCCCCGATGATGCCTACCGATTCAATCATGTCCTGACGTCCCTGTTTCGCGGCCGCTTGCCGCCCGCCCCTGAGGTCAAGCCGACCTGATATCAGAGCCGGGCGGCCACCGGAACCGTCCGGTCGGCCTGCAGCCAGCGAGATATCCGCGACCAGGTGGTGGTCAGCGTCCGGCAGCCGAGGAACAGGCCGAGATGGCTGGACGGGACCATGGAGCTTTCGATCAGGGCCGTTGGCGTTCCGATCCGGGTGGCGGTCGCCATCGCCTGCGGCGCCGGCACGATCTCGTCGTCGGCGCCGGCAAGCAGGAAGACCGGCATCCTCACCTGACGCAGGTCAATGGCGCGCCCAAGCGCCTGGAACGTGCCGTTCGCGATGCGGTTTTCCCGGTAGATCCAGTGCACGACCTGGAGGTAATAGGTGCCGGGCAAATCCACGGTCTCGTCATGCCAGCGCGTGAAGCGCGCTTGCAGCTCGCGGTCGGCGGCGACTTCCTGTGAAAGACCGCGTTGCAGCACCGACGCTATGTCCGATGCCTGGCTCCAGAAGCGAAGGATATGCGCGCCCCTGACGATGCCGCCACCGCTTTCCACGATCCCCTCGAACGCGGCTTGCGGCGCACTGCCGACCAGCCGTACCAGTCCGGAATCGACCGATGCATCGACCGGCGCGCCGGCAAGCACCAGTCGCCGCACCTTCTCCGGAAACCGCGCAGCATAGACCAGCGACAGCCATCCGCCCTGGCACAGGCCGATCAGGTCGACGGGCGCGCCGATCTCGTCGACGGCCACGTTGAGGTCGGCAAGATACTGGTCGATGGCGAAGTAACGCATCTCAGCCGAGGCGGAACGCCAGTCGGTGAGAAAGATGCGCTCGATGCCGTTTTTCTGCAGGCTTTCGACGATGCTGTGGCCGGGCGCAAAGTCGGCAATCAGGGTGCTGTGCAGCGCATAGGGCCCGCAGATCAGGGCCGGTGGTCCACCCTCCCCGCGCGAGAAGTCGCGCAGCCGCATGGTGGAAAGCTCAAGCGCCGGCCGGTTCGGCGTCGTCCATGGCAGTTCCGGCTTGTTTTCGGCAGGCTCGCGCCTGATGCCCTGATCGAGCCACCAGAACATCGCGTCGGTGGCGAACTTCATGGCCGCGACAGGCCAGTGCATCGGATCATGCGGCGTCGCCGCGCCCGATCCCGCCGGCCCAGCAGGCTTATGCGATGGTCCGCCCATGCATCTTTCCCTCGGTCCAGTGGTTGAAGCACCAGACTAGTTGCTGGCACGTCCGCCGAAAAGGCCGCCCGTCGGCCGTTCGATGCGGTGACTTGATCCTGCTCAACAAACCGCCGCCGCCTGCAGCCTTACTCTCTACCGTGTCGCATGGGAGCTGCACATGAAAGAAATTCCCGATCTCGCCATCTCGCCCGAAAAAGTGGCTGCGATCCTCGCCAAGGCGCGTCAATTCGACGTGAAAGACGTGGTCACCGATCCCGATTCCGGTTCCAATGCCAGCGACGACGCGATGCTGTCGGTGCTGGAGGATCACGCGTCCGATCCGTCCCGAGCCGAGCTGAGCGCCATGATCGGCGGCCTGAACGAGGATGAGCAAATCGACCTTGTGGCCCTTGCCTGGCTCGGTCGCGGCGACGGCGACATCGATGACTGGCAGGATATCCGTCGCGAGGCGGACCGCGCGCACAACAAGCGCACGGCCCAGTATCTGATCGGCATGCCGCTGCTGAGCGACTTTCTCGAAGAGGCGCTTTCACAGTTTGGCCATTCAGCCGAGGAATTCGAACGGCCCGTCTGACCCCGGCAGAACGACCATGCCCCATCGAACGAATGCCGATCTCCCGGCCGCCGTAGGGAGCCGGCAGGCTAGCCTCCGGTCAAATGCTTCTCGATCTCGCCGACGGGATGCCGGGTGAGGTCCTTGTTGATCTCGGCAATGACGCACGAGGCGACATCGGCGTGCAGCGCTCCCCTGATGTCGGCCAGCGTCCGCGGCGGAGCCACGATCACCAGCGCCGACGCCTTGCGTGATCGGACCAGTTGCTCGATTGCGGCTGCGACCGTCTTTGCAAAGCGGTGCTCGCCCAGATCGTGCCAATCCGACGTCTCGAACGCGCTTCGCCGGCCCGAGCCGAGTACCTTGCCGAGATGTCCGGGCCGGTCGCTGCCCTGGTCGCGGGTTGGCGGGTTATCGTCCTCGAAAACCTGCTCGACCTTCAGGTTCGGGAATTTCTCGTCGCCCTCGTTGCGCAGGAAAATGGCCTTGCGGCCGTCGCCTACGATCACGAACGCTTCATGTGGAATCTTCAGCTTGTTCATCGCTCAAGCTCCAGTTGCCGCGGGCTGATGCCGGCCAATGCATATTCGCCGCAGGCCCGGGCCGGCTTGATTCGGATCAATTCGCCCGTTGCCGTCTCGAAATATCAAGGAGTAGCCGCGCCCCAAGGGAGGTCCGCATGAATGCCCGGGATGTGATGGTTTCGCCTGTCGTCACCGTCGGAGAGAATGCAACGGTCCAGGAGGTCGCAAGGCTTCTGATCGACCGGCGCATCAGCGCCGTTCCGGTCATCGATGCGGCGGAAAAACTCGTCGGTATTGTCACCGAATCCGACCTGATGCGCCGCGCAGAGATCGGAACCGAACGTCAATATTCCTGGTGGCTGTCGCTGCTTGCGGACGCGCGCACCCTTGCCTCGGACTATGTCAAATCCCACGCCACCAGCGTGAAGGACATCATGACACGAAACGTCAAGACCGCCGCGCCCGACACGCCGCTGCACGAGATCGCCGAACTGTTCGAGAAGAACCACATCAAGCGTGTGCCGGTCGTGAACGAAAACGGAGAGCTGGTCGGCATCGTCAGCCGCGCCAATATCATCCAGGCCGTTGCCAGCGTACGGCCCCGGCTCGAGGTCAGTCTTCCGGACGCGGCGATTCGCAGCCGGCTGCTCGCCGAGCTCAGGAAGCAGCCCTGGACCCAGTCACACAAGCTGAACGTCATGGTGGCCGGCGGCGTCGTCGAGCTCTGGGGCGTTGTCGAGAACGAGCGGGAGCGCGACGCCATCAAGGTTGCGGCCGAGGCCATCCCCGGCGTGAACGCCGTCAACGACCATCTGCTGCGAGCGGTGAGCTTCGGGTACTAGCCGGCCTGCGCCGGACAAACTTGAGGCCGAAGGCGCAGGTGAAAACTTTCGCCTGCGCCCCCCCTTCGTTGCTTTGGACGTCAGGAACCCTGCGTCCACTTCCAGACGATCTCCTTTACGTCAACCGGTTTGGGAATGAGGCCCAGCTTGGCAAATCGGTCGGCAACCGCTTGCTGGCTCTTGATTACCTCCTCATCGAGGGGAACCACGCGATAGTTGGCGCGCGCCACGAAACGCCTGACCGCTTCGATGTCGACCCCGGTCGCCTCAGCCTGTGCCTTGGCGACCTCCTCGTGGTGGGTGTCGGCCCAGCGGCCTTCGGAAGCAAAGGTCTCGTTCAACCGCGCCACCACAGAGGGATACTTCGCGACGAAATCGGCGCCGGCAATATAGAAGGCGTTCGGCTTGTGCACGTCCTTGTCGAAAGCAATGACGCGCGCGCCCTCCTTCAGTTCGGCCAGCGCGAGGTACGGATCCCAGATCGACCAGGCGTCGACGGAGCCTTTGACAAAGGCGGCCGTGGCGTCGGCCGGCGCGAGCGGCGCCGGCGTGATGTCGCCCCAGGTCAGGCCGGCCTTCTCCAGCGCCGCGACCAGCAAATTGTGCGCGCTCGATCCCTTGCCGAAAGCGACGCGCTTGCCCCTGAGATCGGCCAGCGTCCTGATCGGCGAATCCTTCGGCACGATGATCGCCTGGGTATTGCCGTCGGACTTGACGGCGGCGACATAGCGGATGCGCGCGCCGCCGGCCTGCGCGAAGATCGGCGGCGAGTCGCCGACAAAGCCGAAATCGACGCTGCCGACATTGATCGCCTCCAGCAGCGGCGGGCCGAACTGAAAGTCGATCCATTTCACCTCGATGCCGAGCGGCTTGAACGCGTCCTCCACCGTTCGGCGCTGCCGCACCGCGGGGAAGAATCCGCCCTTCTGGGTGCCGATGCGAATTTCGGCAGGCTTGTCCTGCGCCTGCACCGGCACGGGAGAGATGGCAAACGCCGCAAGCAGCAGCCCGCCACCAATGAGTTGTCGTCGTGTAGACATTCCTAGTCCTTTCACTTTGACGTCGTTGTCAGAACGCGAAGGCCAGTTCGGACGGGTTCACCAGGTGCTGAGGTTCCTCAAGCAGCGCACGCACAGCACGCTCGGCATGGCGCGGCGAGCGGAACTCGCGGCCATCGAGGCTGTCGAAGGCACGCTCGGAGGAAAAGAAGCGGAAGCCGCGCTCGTCGCCGGTGATGATGCCGGCGGTGCGGTCGCGGATTTCGATGATGTAGGCTTTGGGCATGAATGTTCGTTCGCCGGAATGTCGGCGCTCCTGTCAGATTGAAGCTGGCTCGAATGGAAGCTGGCGGATCAGCGACAGGCGCCGGTTGCCGCCGAGACGCAGCGGCGCGTGATGCGCCTGCGCATCTCGCCCGTCATCTGCTGGCCGTTCGGTCTCATCGGCAATCCCCCGCAGAACAATCTGCGCCGGTGAATATCCGCGGCGGCGAGCACGCGGTCAATGAAATGGGTATCCATATTTTCGGGCGCGGCGCAGCGGGCTTTCTCTCCCGCAAGGCGAACAGCGAACAGAACGATTTTCATGCTAGCCGACCACGCGTACCGGATCGCTGCCGTCCCAATTCGCGGCGGCTGCCTTCACGCGCTCGAAGAAGCGGCCCTTCGAGCCGCTGATATCGGAGATTTCGATCACCGTGCCGGGATGGCCCCGCGTCTCGAAATAGGCGAAGCGGCCCTTGGGACCGCCGATCTGGCCTTCATGGCCGACCTTGAAACCGGCGGCGATGGCACGGTCGTAGAGCGCCTGGTAGTCGGTGCTCCAGTAGGACATATGCTGCATCCCTTCGCCCTGCTCGCGCAGGAAATCGAGATACATCGACGGCGCATCGTTGCGCTGCTGAATCAGCTCGATCTGCAGGTCGCCGGAATTGGCGAGCGCGACGCTCATCTCGAGCGGCGATTCCTCGCCCTTGTAGCGATACCAGTCGACCTTCACCGCCGGCACATAGAAGAACGGGCCGACGCGCAGCAGTTCGGTCCAGAACTTCATGGCCGCAGCGATATCGCGAACGACATAGCCGTTCTGGCAGACCTTTCCGAACAGCGCGCTCACTTCACGTGCTCCGCTTCTTGCCGCTGTCGAACAGGGCCATGCCGGCCGCGGCATCGAGATCGGTCTCGGTCGCCTCCGTCAGGCGCGCCATCATCATGTAGCAGCCGATGGTGAAGATGGACTCGACGATCTCCTGCTCGCTGAAGTGCTGACGCGCCGCGGCGAAGACGGGCTCCGGCACGCGGACATTCTCGACCACCTCGCGGCTGAAGGCGAGCAGCGCGCGCTCGGCCTCGTTGAAGGCCGCGGCAGTGTAGTCGCCGCGTTCGAGCGCGTCGATCTGCGGCTGCGTTACGCCGACGCCGAGCGCGATCGGCGCGTGCTGGCGCCATTCATACTCGCCGCCTTCGATGTGAGCGACCTGCAGGATCAGGAGCTCGCGGTTCACCGCGCTGAGCTTCTGCTTGTGCAGGATGGAATTGGCGAATCGCATCGCCGGAATCATGTTGGTTTCCGCATGGGCCATCATGCGGAAGATGTTCAGCTTGATGGGCATCCGGTCGAACGAGGCGCGGATGTCGCCGGTGGTGTTGTCCGGATCGATCAGGGGCAGTCGGGCCACTTGGGGTCTCCGTTGGCGTTTCCCGGTTATTGGCTGCCGGTAGTTTCCCGCGGGTTCGGGGCCGCAATCAAGGCTGCGCGGTTCTGCCATGCGCAAGCGGGCTTGAGTCCGCCGTCCGGCCCGGGCATAAGAGGCTCAAATTTCGAGAAAAATCCCAACAGCCCAAGGATTTACGATGCCTCCCTATCGTTCCCGCACCACCACCCATGGCCGCAACATGGCAGGCGCCCGCGGCCTCTGGCGCGCGACCGGGATGAAGAACGAGGACTTCGGCAAGCCGATCATCGCGGTGGTGAATTCCTTTACCCAGTTCGTGCCCGGGCATGTGCATCTGCAGGATCTCGGGCAACTGGTGGCGCGCGAGATCGAAAAGGCCGGCGGCGTTGCCAAGGAATTCAACACCATCGCGGTCGATGACGGCATCGCGATGGGCCATGACGGCATGCTCTACAGCCTGCCCTCGCGCGAATTGATCGCCGACAGCGTCGAATACATGGTCAACGCGCATTGCGCGGACGCCATGGTCTGCATCTCAAACTGCGACAAGATCACCCCCGGCATGCTGATGGCCTCGCTGCGCATCAACATCCCGACCGTGTTCGTCTCCGGCGGGCCGATGGAATCGGGCAAGATCGTGCTGAAGGGCAAGAAGCGCGCGGTCGACCTGATCGACGCCATGGTGGCCGCGGCCGATTCCTCGGTCACCGACAGCGAGGTCGAGGTGATCGAGCGCTCGGCCTGCCCGACCTGCGGCTCCTGCTCCGGCATGTTCACCGCCAACTCGATGAACTGCCTGACCGAGGCGCTCGGCCTGGCGCTGCCCGGCAACGGCTCGGTGCTGGCGACGCACGCCGACCGCAAGAGCCTGTTCGTCGAGGCCGGGCACCTGATCGTTGACCTCGCCCGGCGCTACTACGAGCAGGACGATGCCAGCGTGCTGCCGCGCGGCATCGCCAGCTTCAAGGCGTTCGAGAACGCGATGACGCTCGACATCGCCATGGGCGGGTCCACCAACACCGTGCTGCATCTGCTTGCCGCCGCGCATGAGGGCGAAGTCCCGTTCGGCATGGCCGACATCGACCGCCTCTCGCGCAAGGTGCCGGTGCTGTGCAAGGTCGCGCCGTCCGTGCAGGACGTCCACATGGAAGACGTGCACCACGCCGGAGGCATCATGGGCATTCTGGGTGAACTGGACCGCGCCGGGCTGATCACCACCGATCTGCCGATGGTGCATTCGGCGACGATGGCCGATGCGCTGGAGCGCTGGGACATCGCGCGCACGTCGAGCGAGAAGGTGCGCAACTTCTACAGGGCCGCGCCCGGCGGCGTGCCCACGCAGGTCGCCTTCAGCCAGGATCGCCGCTTCGACGACGTCGATCTCGACCGCGAGAAGGGCGTGATCCGCGACATCGCGCATGCCTATTCCAGGGACGGCGGCCTCGCCGTGCTGTTCGGCAATCTCGCCAAGGACGGCTGCATCGTGAAGACCGCCGGCGTCGACGAGAGCATTTTGAAATTCTCCGGCCCTGCCCGCATCTTCGAGAGCCAGGACGCTTCTGTGGAGGCCATCCTGACCGACAAGATCAAGCCCGGCGACGTCGTCGTGGTCCGCTATGAAGGCCCGCGCGGCGGCCCCGGCATGCAGGAGATGCTGTATCCGACCAGCTACCTGAAATCGAAGGGGCTCGGCAAAGCCTGCGCGCTGATCACCGACGGCCGCTTCTCCGGCGGATCGTCCGGCCTGTCGATCGGCCACATCTCGCCGGAAGCGGCGGAAGGCGGCCTGATCGGTCTCGTCGAGGAAGGCGACACCATCGAGCTCGATATTCCCAACCGCAAGATCAATCTCGCGGTGCCGGAAGCCGAACTGGAGCGCCGCCGCGCGGCGATGCTGGCAAAGGGCAAGGCGGCGTGGAAACCGGCGCCGCGCAAGCGCGCGGTGTCGACCGCGCTGAAATCCTACGCCGCGTTCGCGAGCAGCGCTGCACGCGGCGCTGTCCGCATCGTTCCGGAGTGATCTGGAGGCGTTGAATTAGGCGCCGGCCGACGGCAGGCTGGCGGCGGCGATGGCGATGAACTGGGCGAACCGGCGCCTGATCCGACCCGGCGCGTTTGCCAGCAATTTGCGTACCTTGGCCATTCGCATGTTCCCTGGCGCCCGGGGCATCGGGCGCACAGGAAAGATGATCTCTCGGCGCCAAGTAGTCGAGATATCAGCGGAAATAGCAATGCGCGCGCCGCCGGAACCCCACTTTGCAGAGGGTTTATTGCCCGTCCGGTGCGGCGGGCGGACAAAATCTTCTCCGACGTTGCCGGCCGGAACCGCAGGCGGCGTAACCAGACCCTGCCGGGCTCGCCCCTTGTTCGGGTCCGGCGCTCATCTGGCAGGCCGGGGGTCGCGCAGCCGCTATGTCGGTGTCATCCCGAATGTCGCCGCGAAGCGCTTGGCATAGTCAGGCCAGACCTCGGGATTGACGATGCGCGGCGGACGCTTGCCGTCGAGCGCATCCAGCAACTGCTCGGCGGCGATGCGGCCCATGTTGATCCGCGCTTCCTTGGTGACACCCGCGGTATGCGGGCTTGCCAGCACATTGTCGAACTGCAGCAGCGGATGCTCGGGCGGCGGCGGCTCCTTGTCCCAGACGTCGAGCCCGGCGCCGGCAATCCGCTTCTCCTTCAAGGCATCGTAGAGCGCGCGCTCGTCATGGATGAAGCCGCGCGCGGTGGTGATGAAGAAGGCGTGCGGCTGCATCAGCGCGAATTGCTTCGCGCCGATCATGCCGCGGCTGCCGCTGTCGAGCGGACAGCTGATCGAAACAAAATCGGCGCGCTGCAGGAGATCGTCGAGCTCGACCTTCTCCCCGCCCCGCGCCGCCATCTCTTCCGCGGTCAGGTAGGGATCGTAGGCGATCACCTTCATGTGCAGGAGGCCCTTGCAGAGCTCGGCGATGCGGCGGCCGACATTGCCGAGGCCGACGATGCCGATGGTCTTGCCTTTCGCTTCATTGCCGATCAGAGCGTTGCGGTTGACGTTGGGATCGCGCCGCAGGGCGCGGTCGGATTCCAGGATGCGCTTCGACAGGGTGAGCAGCATGCCGAGCGCATGCTCGGCGACCGAGTTGGCATTGCCGCCGGATTGGTTGACGACGAGCACGCCGGCTGCGGTGCAGGCGTCGACATCGACGGGGTCGAAGCCGGCGCCGTTCGAGGAGACGATCAGGAGGTTCGGCGCGCGCTTCAGCAAATCCCTGTCGACGTGAAAGTGCCGCGCCAGTTCGTCGCGCGCCGCGCCGATCTGGTAGGCATGTGCGGATTCGAGGATCGGCGTGAACATCTCGGCCGGGCTCTCGTTCTCCAGCCGGTCGAGCCGCACGTCGGGACGGCTCCTCATGATCTCGGCGTAGATGTCGTGGGCGAGATATTTGACGTAGAATACACGCTTGTTGTTGACCGACATTGACTGACCTTGGTTTCGGGAAATCGTAGAGAGTTATTCTGCCTTGATGCCGGCGGCCTTGAAGATCGGCCCCCACTTGTCGTAGTCGGCGCGGATCTTGGTGGCGAAATCCTTTGGCGAGCTGCCGATCGGCGTGGCGCCGAGCTTGGTCAGACGCTCCCGGACCGTGTCGCTTTTGAGCGCGTCGAGAAAATCGCGCGAGAGTTTTGCGACGACGTCCGGCGGCATGTTTGCGGGACCGAGCAGGCCCCACCACACTTCGGTGTCGTAGCCGGGAACGGTTTCCGCCATGGCGGGAACGTCGGGCAGCAGCGCCGCACGCCTGGCGGTGGTGACCGCAAGTGCCCTCACCGTTCCACCCGCAATCTGGCCGACCGATTCCGGACCGTTGTTGAACGATAGTGGAATCTGTCCGCCGATCAGATCGTTTATCGCGGGCGCACCGCCCTTGTAGGGAACGGCAACGATATCGACCTTGGCGAGACTCTTGAGAAGCTCGCCGGCCTGGTGGGTCGAGGTGCCGTTGCCCGCATGCGCAAAGGACAGGCTGCCCGGCTTGGCCTTGGCGGCTGCGATGACGTCGGCAACCGTCTTGAACGGCGAGTCGGCGCGCACCAGCAGCAGGTTCGGGGAGGATGCCAGCAGCGTGATGGCGGTGAAGTCCTTGAAGGTGTCGTAGGGCAGCGACGGATAGAGCAACGGGTTGGTGGCGTGGCCACTGGCGACCACGATCAGCGTGTAGCCGTCGGCAGCCGCGGTGGCGAGCGCCTGCGAGGCGATCACGCCGCCGGCGCCGGGCCGGTTCTCCACGACCACCGGCTGCGCCCAGGTCTTTGCAACGACGTCGCCCAGCGTGCGCGCCAGGACGTCCACGGCGCCGCCGGCAGGGTAAGGCACCAGGAGGCGCACCGGCTTGGAGGGGAAAGACTGCGCATCGGCCACGTCGCCGGCGGCCAACATCGCGACGGCCACGGCGGCAGCCCGCACCCACTTGTTCATGGCTTCCTCCCGATCTCGCTGCTTGTGCCGCAGCCTTGCAGGCCCTGTCCCTGACGGGACTTGTCTGTCACATCGCCGCAAGCGCGCCATCTCGCATTATCGCATGCACGCTTACGATCGCCGCATGTTGACAATCCTGCCGGGCGCGTCAAGTTCGCAGCGTACAAGACGACCGAGAGGCGACAACGCGGAGATCGTCGTGAGTTCAGGGAGACTTTGATGGCGGCCGCAGAGACCGTGCGGAGTTGGCACGAGATCGTGCTGCAAACGCTCAAGCGCAACGACATAAGCCTGGTGCCCTATGTGCCGGATCGGGTGCTGACGCCGCTGATCAAGAACCTGCATGCCGACTCCTACTTCAACGTCTTCCCGACGGCGCGCGAGGAGGAAGCGGTCGGCATCGTCTCCGGCGCGTGGATGGGCGGCATGCGCGGCGCCATGCTGATGCAGACGTCCGGCTTTGCCACGCTCGCCAACGTGCTCGCTTCGCTGGTGGTGCCCTCCCAGATCCCGCTGATCATGTTCGTGTCCGAACGCGGCACGCTCGGCGAGTTCAATCTCGGCCAGTCGCTGGTGTGCCGCACCATGCGCCCGGTGCTGGACTCGCTGGCGATGGAGCATCACACCTGCACGCGGCTCGACGAATTCGAGTTCATCACCGACCGTTCGATCAAGCAGGCCGTCACCACGCAGGCGCCGGTGGCGCTGATCCTGTCGCCGCTCCTGACCGGCGGCAAGACCTTCGACAAGTGAGCGCCGCCATGGACACGACCCCTGCCCGCAACACCAAGGTGATGAACCGCTTCGATCTCACCTCGCGCCTGGTGGCCAAACTCACGAACGAGGAAGCCGTCGTCGGCGGCATCGGCAACACCAATTTCGACCTCTGGGCAGCCGGCCACCGCCCGCAGAATTTCTACATGCTCGGCAGCATGGGGCTCGCCTTCCCGATCGCGCTCGGCGTGGCGCTGGCGCAGCCGAAGCGCCGCGTGATCGCGCTGGAGGGCGACGGCTCGCTGCTGATGCAGCTCGGCTGCCTGTCGACGATCGCGACGCTCAAGCCGAAGAACCTCACCATGGTGATCATGGACAACGGCATCTACCAGATCACCGGCTCGCAGCCGACGCCAGCCGCCGCTTCTGCCGATCTCATCGCCATTGCCGTTGCCAGCGGCCTGTCGAACAGCAGCTGGGCCGCGGACGAGGAGGATTTCGAGCGCCTGATCACGCAATCCCTGGGTACCGACGGGCCGACGCTGATCGGCGTTCGCATCGACGACAAGCCCGGAACCGGCACGACGCGCCGCGACCCCGTTCAGATCAGGGAGCGCTTCATGAACGGGCTCGGCGTGCGGCAGCCGCTGTAGGAATGCTCTTGCCCAAAAAAGCGGCATTAACGCATCTGTAGCATAATCCGTGCTAAGCTCCGCCGCATGACAATGCTGCTTCGCCTGCTCGCCTGGTGCCTCGCTGCCGCCGTGACCTTCGCGACTCTCGGCCCTCCGAATTACCGCCCTCACGCCAATCTCGGCCAGAACGGCGATCACGCGCTCGCCTTCCTGCTCGTGGGCTTCGCATTCGGTCTTGCCTACCGCGACAAACTCCGCGTCACCGCGCTGGCGGCAGTCGTCACGACCGGCGCGGTCGAAGTGATGCAGTTCTGGGCGCCGGGCCGTCACGCGCGGCTGTCCGATTTCATCGTCGATGCGCTCGCCATCTGCGCCGGCATTGCCATGGCGGCAACAATCGATTGGCTCCTGAGCCGCAGCCGGCCACAGATCTCATGAAAAATCCCCGCGGAGCCACGCTCCGCAGGGACCAATGGCGCGCTTTGGCGTCGATCAGTCGATGACGCGGATCACCTTGCGCGTGCGCGGCTCGACGATCACGCGGCGATCGTTGACCACGGCATAGCGATACTCGGTGTGGTTCGGCACCACGCGCAGCTCGACGCTGGGCGGCAGCGGCTCGCCGACCACGACGCGCTCCTGCACCACGACCGAACGGTCGCCGCGCGGAATCGACGTGATCACGGCGTTGGGGATTTCGACCGCAGCGCCAACGGCCGCGCCCACGGTGCCGCCGACGATCCCGCCAACCGGTCCACCGATCTGGCTGCCCGCGCGCACGCCTTCATCCGCGCCCTGCAGGGTGGTGGATTGGGCGAAGGCCGAACCGGACGCCAGCAGCGAAACGGCGATCAACGAAGCAGCAACTTTCTTGGTCATCATGTCCTCCAGTGGTTGAAAGTTGTCACTCAACCGCTGGAGGAACATGATGTTCCGGTTCCCTCGACCCGGAACTCTGCAAACAAATCGCTTCTTCCCGATTTTTGCGGAACAAATCGCAAGTTCCCGAAGTCCCCGCGGAGCCGAAGCGCCGCGGGGAAACCCTATCCGTTCGCGACCTCGTGGTTACCCATCATCTCGAGCGCGCGCACCAGCGCGGAATGGTCCCAGGCGCTGCCGCCATGGGCCGCGCAGGATGAGAACATCTGCTGCGCGGTCGCGGTGTTGGGCAGCGACAGCCCGAGGCTGCGCGCGCCTTCCAGCGCCAGGTTGAGATCCTTCTGGTGCAGCTCGATGCGGAAGCCTGGCGCGAAGTTGCGCTTGATCATCCGCTCGCCGTGCACTTCGAGAATGCGCGAGGAAGCAAAGCCGCCCATCAGCGCCTGCCGCACCAGCGCGGGATCGGCGCCCGCACGCGAGGCGAACAGCAAGGCCTCGCCGACCGCCTGGATGGTCAGCGCCACGATGATCTGGTTGGCGACCTTGGTGGTCTGGCCGTCGCCATTGGCGCCGACCAGCGTGACGTTCTTGCCCATCTTGTCGAACACCGGCTTCATGGTATCGAAGGCGCGCTGCGGGCCGCCGACCATGATGGTGAGGCTGGCGGCCTTCGCGCCCACTTCGCCGCCGGAAACCGGCGCATCGAGATAGTCGGCACCGAGCGCGCCGATTTTCTTGGCGAACTCCTTGGTCGCAAGCGGCGAGATCGAGCTCATGTCGACCACGATCTTGCCCTTGGAAATTCCTGCGGCAACGCCGTCGGCGCCGAACAGCACGGCCTCGACATGCGGCGTGTCCGGCACCATGATGATAACGACGTCGGATTGCTGGGCGACTTCCCTGCCGGATTTGCAGGCGACGCCACCGCCGTCGATCAGCTCCTGCGGCAGCGGCGTGATGTCGTGCAGGAACAGCTTGTGCTGTCCCGCCTGGAGATGGCCAGCCATCGGGCGCCCCATGGTGCCGAGGCCGATGAAACCGATTTTCATGATGTTTCTTCCCTAGGTCTCGAAGATCTGCGCCGCATGCCAGCCGAGCCCGTCGACGGTTGTGGTTCGCGGCTTGTATTCACATCCCACCCAGCCACGATAGCCGATCGCATCGAGATGGCGAAACAGGAAAGGATAGTTGATCTCGCCGGTGCCGGGCTCGTTGCGGCCCGGATTGTCGGCGATCTGGACATGGCCAATGCGCGCCAGATGTTTCTGCAAGCTGCGCGCGATGTCCCCCTCCATGACCTGCATATGGTAGATGTCGTACTGGATGAACAGATTGGACGAGCCGACATCGGCGACGATCTGCGCGGCCTGCTCGGTGCGGCTGAGGAAGAAGCCGGGAATGTCGATGGTATTGATCGGCTCGATCAGCAGCCTGATCCCCGCCTTCGACAACGCATCGGCCGCATAGCGCAGATTGCCGACCAGCACCTCGTTGAGCTCGAACACATCGGCGTCGGCAGGCGCAATGCCGACCAGGCAATTCAGCTGTTTGCAATCCAGCGCCCTGGCGTAATCGATGGCGCGGTGCACGCCGTCGCGGAATTCCTCGACACGGTCGGGCAGGATCGCGATGCCGCGCTCGCCCGCCGCCCAGTTGCCGGCCGGCAGATTGTGCAGCACCTGCATCAGGCCGTGCCGGTTCAGCTGCTCGCGCAGCTCCGCCTTGTCGAAATCATAGGGGAAGAGATATTCGACGCCGCGAAAGCCGGCCGCGCTCGCCGCAGCGAAGCGATCGACGAAGGGCATTTCGCCGAACAGCATGGTCAGGTTGGCGGCAAATCTGGGCACGGCTATTTCCTCGCGTTACGGAACGATGGTGCCGCCGGACTCAGGCCGGCTGCAGCGTCTCTTTGCGGTCGACCGGGACGTCGTCGAGCGGCAAATCGAGGGTCTCCTCGAACTCGACGATGTTGTCGATTTCGGTGCCCATCGCGATATTGGTGACGCGCTCGAGGATGAACTCGACGACCACGGGCACCCGGTATTCCTTCATCCACTGCCGCGCGGTGGCGAATGCCGCCTGCGCCTGGCGCGGGTCGGTGACGCGGATCGCCTTGCAGCCGAGGCCCTCCGCAACCGCCACATGATCGACGCCGTATACGCCGATCTCGGGCGCATTGATGTTCTCGAACGAGAGCTGGACGTGATAGTCCATGTCGAAGCCGCGCTGCGCCTGGCGGATCAGCCCGAGATAGGAATTGTTCACGACCACGTGGATGTAGGGCAGCTTGAACTGCGCGCCGACCGCGAGTTCCTCGATCAGGAACTGGAAGTCGTAGTCGCCGGACAGCGCGACGATCTCGCGGTCCGGATCGGCGGCGCGCACGCCGAGCGCGGCCGGCAGCGTCCAGCCGAGCGGACCCGCCTGCCCCGCATTGATCCAGTTGCGCGGCTTGTAGACGCCGAGGAACTGGGCGCCGGCGATCTGCGACAGGCCGATCACGCTGACAAAGCAGGTGTCACGGGAAAACGCCTTGCTCATCTCGGCATAGACGCGCTGCGGCTTGATCGGCACATCGTCGAAATCGCTCCGGCGCAGCATCGAGCGCTTGCGGTCCCGGCACGCAGCGGGCCAGGCCTGCCGTTCCTTCAGCTTGCCGGCCTTGCGCCATTCCCTGGCCGCCGTGACGAACAGCTCCAGCGCCGCCCTCGCATCGGAGACGATGCCGAGATCGGGATTGAACACGCGGCCGATCTGCGTCGGCTCGATGTCGACATGCACGAATTTGCGGCCCTTGGTGTAGGTCTCGACCGAGCCGGTATGGCGGTTGGCCCAGCGGTTGCCGATGCCCAGCACGAAGTCGGACTGCAGCATGGTGGCGTTGCCGTAGCGGTGGCTGGTCTGCAATCCCACCATGCCGGCCATCAGCACGTGATCGTCGGGAATGGCGCCCCATCCCATCAGGGTCGGCACGACAGGCACATTGACGGTCTCGGCGAAGCTGACCAGCAGATCCGAGGCATCGGCATTGATGACGCCGCCGCCGGCAACGATCAGCGGCCGCTCGGCGGCGTTGAGCATCTCCAGCGCCTTCTCGACCTGCTTGCGCGTCGCGGCGGGCTTGTAGACCGGCAGCGGCGAATACGTGGTGTCGTCGAACTCGATCTCGGCAAGCTGCACGTCGAGCGGCAGGTCGATCAGCACCGGCCCGGGCCGGCCCGAGCGCATGATGTGAAAGGCCTGGCTGAACACGCGCGGCACGAGGCCCGGCTCGCGCACCGTCACCGCCCACTTCGTCACGGGCTTGGCGATCGACTCGATGTCGATGGCCTGAAAGTCTTCCTTGTAAAGCCGGGCGCGAGGCGCCTGGCCGGTGATGCAGAGAATTGGAATGGAATCGGCAATCGCCGAATAAAGCCCGGTGATCATGTCTGTGCCGGCCGGCCCCGAGGTGCCGATGCAAACCCCGATATTGCCGGCCTTGGCGCGGGTGTACCCCTCCGCCATGTGCGAGGCGCCCTCGACGTGACGCGCCAGGATGTGACTGATCGAATCCCTCGCCTTCAGCGCGGAATAGAGCGGATTGATCGCGGCACCGGGAACGCCAAAGGCGATCGAGACGCCTTCCTTCTCCAGAACCCGCACGGCAGCATCGACAGCCCGCATCTTCGCCATTTATCGCGCCTCGCCCGTTGGTGTTTGACAAAGTGGATCATCGGGGCGATGGGGTGCGATCTCAACGAGGGCCTTTTTCTTTCCCGCGATGCGGAATGGAAAGGAAAAATCAACGTAAAGTCAGCCAGTTGGACCGAATCCGGAATGAAACGGTTTAGTCGAACCGCGCAGTCGACGTCGCGCCGTCGGGGGCCGTGATCTGGACCGCTCCCTTTGGGTTTTCGGGAACCGGCGCGGATGCCGTCCCGGCCAGCGCGTCGTTTTCCGACGGCGCCAACAAGACGCGCTCAGCCTTGCCGCCAGAATTGAGAATGGCGACGCCCTTGAAGCCGACGGGCTTGATCGGTTTGTCGTCATGCCCTTTCAGGAAGACTTCGACGGCCCTGTCTTTCACGACAAGCTCGGCGTGAAAAGGCCCGGCGCTGACAATGCGCCCGCCATGGTCGCTCTTCGGGTTGTGCGCGTGGGACGGCGATGCCGCCAGCAGGGTTGCGGCAACGGCTAGATATCCGAACTTCATGGCGGTCTCGTGGATTGGACTGGCTAATAGGAGGAAGGAGCGGCGCGGCCCGCGAGTTCCTCCTCGGACTTTCGCTGCATCAGCCGCATCAGCGGTTTGCGGCCGAACATCAGGAACAGCACGGGCGTGATCAGCGCGTCGAGCAACGTCGCGCTGACGAGGCCGCCGAAGATCGTGACCGCGACTGGATGCAATATCTCCTTGCCGGGCTCATCCGCCGCTATCAGCAGCGGCAGCAGTGCAAGCCCGGCGGACAGCGCCGTCATCAGCACCGGCGTCATGCGCTCGAGGCTGCCGCGGATGACAAGATCGCGCCCGAATTCCATCCGCTCGTGCAAGGCAAGATTGATGTAGTGACTGATCTTGAGTATGCCGTTGCGCGTCGCGATGCCCGCCAGCGTGACGAAGCCGACCATGCTGGCGACCGACAGCGGCTGGCCGGCCAACGCCAGCGCCGCTACCGCGCCGATCAGGGCCAGCGGCACACTGCCCATCACGATCAGTGCCAGCACGACAGAGCGGTAGCGGCTGTAGAGAATGGCGAAAATCAGCGCGAGCGAGACGATGGACAGGATCGCGATCCGCTGGCTCGCCTCCTCCTGGGCCTGGAAAGTGCCTTCCAGGCTCGCGGTGATGCCGGGCGGCAGCGTTGTTGCCGCCAGCTCGGCGCGAATGCGCCGTACGATCTCGGCAAGATCGGTCCTGCCGTCCGAGTTGGCGAGCACCACGATGCGACGGCGGCCGTTCTCCCGCAGGATCTGGTTCGGCCCGTCTGTCTCCTTGACGTCCGCAATCTGCCGCGCGGGAATCCACCCAGAGGGCGTCCGGATCAGGAGATCGGCGAGCTTGTCGGTGGTGCGGAGCTGGTCGGGCAGCCGCATCACCACGTCGTAGCGCTTGTAGCCGTCGACCACGCGCGAGATCACGCGGCCGCTCGACAGACGCGAGAGCTGCTCGGTGACCGCGCCGGGCTGCACGCCGTACAGCGCAGCGCGGGTATAGTCGACGCGGATTTCAAGCTGCGGAATCCGCACCTGCTTTTCGACCTGCAGATCCTGGATGCCTTCGATCCTCGAAAGCTTCAGTCGCAGCGCTTCGGCGCTGGTGCGCAGCGTATCGAGATCGTCGCCGAACAGTTTCAGGGCCAACTCGGCGCGGATGCCCGAGAGCAGATGATCGAGCCGGTGCGAGATCGGCTGGCCGACATTGATCGAGAGCGGCAGCACCGACAGCCGCCCGCGGATGTCCGCAACGATCTCGGCGCGCGGCCGCCGCGATCCGGTCAGATCGACTTCGAGGTCCGAGGAGTGGACACCTTCGGCGTGCTCGTCGAGCTCTGCGCGGCCGGTACGCCGTCCGACGCTGATCACTTCCGGCACGTCCAGCAGCAGGCGCTCGGCGATCGAACCGACCCGCGTCGATTCGGAAAGCGAGACGCCTGGGTTGAAGGCCATGTTGATGGTGAAGGTGCCTTCGTTAAAGGCCGGCAGGAAGGCCCGGTTGAGCGCGAACACGCCGGCGCCGGCACCCAGCACCGCCAGCACCGTGGCGGCAAACAAGAATCCCCTGTGCGCGAGGGCAAGGTTCAGCGCGGCGAGGTTTGCCGATTTGAGCTTGCGGACGAGCCAGCTCTCGCGCTGCGAAAGCCGTTTCATCCCCGGCAGCAGATAGTAGGCCATCACGGGCGTCAGCGTGATCGAGACGAACAGGCTCGCGACGATCGAAATGATGTAGGCCTGCCCGAGCGGGGCAAACAGCCGGCCCTCGATTCCCGACAAGGCGAAAAGCGGCACGAACACCAGCACGATGATCATGGTGGCGTAGACGATGCCCGAGCGCACCTCGCTGGAGGCGGATACCACGACATTGAACACGGACTGCGGATTGCCATGCTCCCGGTTCTCGCGCAGCCGCCGGAAGATGTTCTCGACGTCGACGACGGCGTCATCGACGAGTTCGCCAATGGCGATGGCAAGCCCGCCCAGGGTCATGGTGTTGATCGACAGTCCCAGCAGCTTGAAGATGATGGCCGTGGTCAGGATCGAGACCGGAATGGCGGTGAGCGAAATCGCCGTCGTGCGCCAGTTCAAGAGGAAGGCGAACAGGACGATGGCGACGACGAGCCCTGCCTCCAGCAGCACGCGCTCGACATTACCGATCGAGTTTTCGATGAAGGTGGCCTGCCGGAAGATGATCTCGCGCGCGCCGACGCCTTGCGGCAGCGACGGCTCCAACTCGGCAAGCGCCTGCGTGATCTTCTCTGTCAGCTGCACCGTGTCGACATTGGGCTGCTTCTCGACCGAGACGACCACCGCGGGCTTGCTCATGTAGCCGGCATCGCCGCGCTTGACCTTCGGCGCGAAGTCGACATTGGCCACCTGCCAGAGCAGGATCGGGCGTCCCTCGATGGTGGTGACAACGATGTTGCGCAGGTCTTCGAGGCTGGTGGTGCGGCCGATATTGCGGATCAGGTACTCGCGCGCGTTCTGGTCGGTGTAGCCTCCGCCGGTGTTGGTGCCGAACTGGCGCAGCGCCGCCTCGATCTGCTCGTAGCCGACGCCGAGCGCGCGCAGGGCCGACGGCAGCGGCGCGATGCGATACTGTCGAACCTCGCCGCCGATCGGGATCACCTGCGCGACGCCGGGAATGGCGAGCAGCCGCGGCCGGATGGTGAAGTCCGCGATCTCGCGCACTTCCATCGGCGAGGCCGTCTTCGAGGTCACCGCAACCAGCAGGATCTGGCCCATGATCGAGCTGATCGGACCGATCTGCGGCGTGACGTTGAGCGGAAGCTGGCTTTGCACCTGCGCCAGACGCTCATTGACCAGCTGGCGGTTGCGGTAGATGTCGGTGCCCCAGTCGAATTCGACGTAGACGATCGACAGGCCGATGCCGGAAACGGACCGGACGCGGCTGACGCCGGGGACGCCGTTCATCTGGGTTTCGATCGGGAAGCTGATGAGTTGCTCGACCTCCGGCGGCGCATAGCCTTCCGATTCCGTCATGATGGTGACCGTCGGGCGGTTGAGGTCGGGAAAAACGTCGACGGGCAATTGGCGCGCGGTATACGCGCCGAGCACGACGAGGACGGCCGCAAGCGCCAGCACCAGCAGGCGGTTGCGGAGCGAAGCGCTGACCAGGAGTGTGAACATGAGCCCTCCCTCAGCGCACGTGATCGAGCAGATCGGTGCCTTGCGACACGATCCGCTTGCCCGGCTCGAAGCCGGACACGACCAGCACGCGGTCGCCATCAAGCGGCTCGGTGCGCACGCTCCTTGGCGCAAAGCGCTCGGCCGCGACGTGCTCGTAGACAAAGTCCTGCCCGTTGGAGCCGCGCACCACGCTGCTACGCGGCACGGCAAGGCCTTGCCGCGTCTCGTTGGTCGTCACCAGCACGGTGAGGAACTGGCCGGCGCGCAGTCCTGCGGTGTCGCCGGTGACGGCAAAATGCACCGGCACTGACTGGCTGCGATCGGCAAAGCCGGTGCCGCGATAGGTCAGATCGTAATTCCGCCCGGTATAGGTCGAGGCCCGCGCGCCCTGCGAGGGTTCGATGCTCTGGAAACTCAGCGCCTCGACCCAGAGCTGCGCGGGATCGATGATGTTGAAGACGACGGAGCTCGGCTGCACGATCTGGCCCGCCACCGCGCTGCCTTCGGCGATCACGCCCGCGACCGGGGCGATCAGCTCTTCGGGTTCGCGGCGCGACCTGTCGATCGCGGCGCGGCGCTCGCGCAGGCCCTCCAGTTCGAGGCGGGTCTCGTCGAGCTGGGTGCGGGAGATCGCGCCCGAGGGCGCAAGCTGCTCGTAGCGGGCGTACCTTCGCTCGACGATCGATATCTGCTGATCGAGCTCGCCCTGGCGCTGGCGCATGTCGGAGACGTCGATCTGTTGTATCGGCGGCGTGACGTAGCCGAGGATGTCGCCCTGCTTCACCCGCGTGCCAAGCCGCGGGAAGCCGCCGTTTGGCGCGGAAAGCCGGCCGCCGACGGCGGATTGCACGAAGCCGCTGGCATTGGGATCGGGAATGATCCGTCCGGGAAGCTCGGTGATCTTGCGATGGACTGCCTCCTCGGTGACGATCGTACGCAGTCCGAAAATCCGCTGCACGGTCTTCGGCACGAACACCGTGCCATCAGGCAGACGCTGGGCGCGCTCGCCCGAGACGGTGCGGATCGCCAGTTGCGCCTTGTCCTGCTCATGTCCGTGGCCTTCGTGGGCGTGCGGCCCGCGGATGCCCATCAGCAGGAAGACGATGATAAGCGCCGCGGTCTTGCGGGCGCCGCGCAGCACAATGGCTGACAGCAACGCCCCCACGAGCACTCCGCCCGACACCAGCAGGATCGAATGTGTGTTCAAGGACCCTGCGGGTGCAGGGCCGGATTGCGGTGCGCCCGCCGATGGCGCGGCGACAATCGTCAGCGGCAGGATGTCCGTGATGCCCCCCGCAGTGACCGTGAAGATGAGATCGGTGGGGCCATCTTTTGCGAGCCACGGCGCGGCGAGCCGGTAGGTTCCGTCGGCGCCTTCCACTGCCTTCGCCGGACTACCGGGGGCCTCGACCTCGATGGTCGCGCCCTTCACCGGCTCGTTGCTGACAAAGCTGTCGAGAAAAATTTCGAGATTTTCGCCGTTCGCCACCGCGACCAGCTCGAATGAGCCGGAAGTGGCATCGCCGCGCGAAAGGACGCCTGCCGCGACGGACGGCTGTTCCTCGTGATCATGGCCTTCGTGTGCGAAGCCTTGCGCGGCAGCGCCGAAGAGAATCGCGGCTGCCGCCAGGGCGCGCAAGGCGCGCCCGAAAAGGGAAAACATCTATGTTCCTCAATCTGAATTGCCATCGGTCGCGCGCGGCACGAAGCTGCCCGCCAAACCGGCCGGTGCAGGATTCAGATCGAGGATTTGGGTGGGCGCCTGATCGATTCAGGTCCGCGGCTTGCCCCTGCCCGCGTCGGGGCAAACGCAACCCGCTTGATGATGGGATCGAACGGGACGAGATGAACGGCATCAGGCAGCCCGGCCGCGCAGCAGGCGGCGCATGCGGCCGAGCAGCAATCGCCGACGCAGTTGCGGTCCGGGGCCAGCGGCATGGCGGCCAGCTTCGACGCGATCCGGCCTATCGATGGCTTGGTCGAAGCCTTGACCGAACCCTTGGCTGAAGCATTGATTGAACCCTTGGCCAAATCCGGGTGAAATGCCGCATGCGCATGACCGGAGTGGGCGGATACGTGATGCTCGTGGCCGCTATGGGCCTTGGCAACCGACGGCGCGAGCGACAGCGCGATCAGAACGATCGCGGCCCCGAGCATCTGCATGAGTCGTTGCGTCATCATCAATGCCTATTCTACCCGGACAGCTATCGGGTGGAAATGGCGAATTCAAGGGGCCAATGCCGCTGCGATTTGGGTGGCAAGACCATTTCGAAGCCGGTCACCACCGGCGCAAGTTGAGACGGCTTGTCGCAGCCGCCGTCGAACGGCTGAAAATAGCGAATTTCCCAACCTTATCTGGACGCTGGCTTTAAGCCCGGGAGGCTGCACAGTGCCATATTCAAGAGCACGAATTCAGTGCGAATGATGTCCATCTGCGGCACGCAAGGCCGAGGCCGATCTCGCCAAAACCAGGATCGGCAACCGCAAGCTGCCGCAGGTTTCGAACCTCTGAGGCGTTGCGCAGGTTGATCGCACCGCGGTCCACCTAGTCCTCGCTCGCCTTGAACCGCCCCAGCCCCTTCAGCGCGAACGGCGCGACAAGCGCAATTGCCGCGATGCCGAGCAGCGTCGCGGAGATCGGGCTTTGCAGCAGCGTCATGGGATCGCCGAGGCTGATCTGGAGCGCACGGCGGAGCTGGCTTTCGGCGATCGGCCCGAGGATAAGGCCGACGACGACCGGTGCGATCGGGAAATCGAACCTGCGCATCAAGAAGCCGAGCACGCCGAAACCTGCCAGCATCGACAGCTCCACCACCGATGGTTTTGCTGCGATGGTGCCCATGGTCGCGAACACCAGGATGCCGGCGTAGAGCCACGGCTGCGGGATCGCGAGCAGCCGCACCCACAGGCCGACCAGCGGCAGGTTGAGGACGAGCAGCATGCCGTTGGCAATGAACAGGCTCGCGATCAGGCCCCAGACAAGATCGGGCCGTTCGGCGAACAGCAGCGGTCCGGGATTGAGGCCATATTGCTGGAAACCCGCCAGCATCATCGCGGCGGTCGCCGAGGTCGGCAGACCGAGCGTCAGCAGCGGCACCAGCGTGCCGGCGGCGGAAGCGTTGTTGGCGGCTTCCGGTCCCGCCACGCCTTCGATGGCGCCCTTGCCGAATTCCTCGGGATGCTTGGTCAGCCGCTTCTCGGTGGAATAGGACAGGAAGGTCGGGATCTCCGCGCCGCCGGCGGGAAGCGCGCCGATCGGAAAACCGAACATGGTGCCGCGCAGCCACGGCTTCCACGAGCGCTTCCAGTCCTCTTTCGTCATCCAGAGCGAGCCGCGCACCGGCTCCAGCGTCTCCTCGGTGTGGTGACGGCGCGAGGCGACGTAGAGTGCTTCGCCTACCGCGAACAGGCCGACCGCGAGCGTCGTCACTTCGACGCCGTCGAGCAGCTCAGGGATGCCAAAGGCGAGCCGGGCCTGGCCGGTCAGCTTGTCGATGCCGACAAGGCCGAGCGTCAGCCCGATGAACAGGCTGGTCAGTCCGCGGATCGGCGAGTCGCCGAAGGTGGCGGACACCGTGACGAACGCGACGCACATCAACGCAAAATAATCTTCCGGCCCGAAGCGCACGGCGACATCGACCAGCCACGGCGCGAGGAATGCGAGGCCGATGGTGGCGATGGTGCCCGCGACAAACGAGCCGATCGCGGACGTCGCCAGCGCCGGCCCGCCGCGGCCGGCCTTGGCCATCTTGTTGCCTTCGAGCGCGGTCGCCATCGACGCGCTCTCGCCGGGCGTATTGATGAGAATGGCGGTGGTCGAGCCGCCATACATGCCGCCATAGTAGATGCCGGCGAACATGATCAGCGAGCCGCCGGGATCGAGCTTGTAGGTCACGGGCAGCAGCAGCGCGACGGTCAGCGCGGGACCAATGCCGGGCAACACGCCGACGGCCGTGCCGAGCAACACGCCGATCAGCGCATAGAGCAGGTTGATCGGCTGCAGCGCCACCGCCATGCCGTGCGCCAGTGCGGCGAAAGTATCGATCAAAACAGTCGCTCCAGCGGTCCGGCGGGAAGGCTCAAGGTCAGCAGCTTGTCGAAGGCGAGGAAGATCAAGGTGCTCAGCACCAGCGCAATCGCGCTGTCCTTCAGGATCGCGCGCCGGCCGAACGCGGCCGACGTCGCGACGAACAGCGACGATGTCGCCAGGATGAAGCCGCCGCCGAAGCCGATAATGGCGATCAGGAGCGCAAGGCCGGCGAGGATCAGCAGCACCGGCTTGGGGTCGGCGCTTTCGCGCGGCGGCAGGTTGCCGCGCAGCGCGTCAATGAGATTGCCGATCGCAAGAAGACCAAGCCCGGCAGCGATCACGATCGGCATCGCGCCCGGCCCCATTCCGTACGTGACGGCGGATGGCAGCCGGCTGGCATCCCATACCAGCACGCAGGCAAGCACCGCCAGCGCGACCGCGATCACGATTCCGGCGCGATCGACGTGCCGCGGAGGAGAATCGGCAGACGGACGCTCCGTCATGATTTGACGAGACCGACCGACTTCAGCACGTCGGTGACCCGGACAATCTCCTTCTTCAGGAAATCGTCGAAAGCATCACCGCCGAGATAGGCATCCTGCCAACCCTTCTGCTTGAGGATGTCCTTCCACGCATTGGACTTGACCATCTTCTCCACGGCATCGCTCAGCGTCTTCTTCTGCTCGGCCGTGATGCCGGGAGGGGCCACCACCGAGCGCCAGTTGGCGATCACGAGGTCGATGCCCTGCTCCTTGAACGTCGGAATGTCGGAGCCCGGCAGCCGCTCCGCCGACGTCACGCCGAGGGCGCGCAGCTTGCCGGACTTGATCTGCCCTTCATATTCGCTGAGGCCGGAAATGCCGGCGGTGACCTTGGCGCCAAGGATCGCCGCCAGCGACTCGCCGCCGCCAGAGAACGGAATGTAGTTGATCTTCTTCGCATCGGCGCCGACGGCGCCCGCGAACAGCGCGGCCATCACATGGTCGACGCCGCCGGCCGATCCGCCGGCAAAGGTGACTTTGGCGATGTCGGCCTTCACCGCCGCGGCGAGGTCCTGCGCCGTCTTCAGCGGTGAGCTCGCCGGCACCACGATCACCTGGATCTCCTCGGTGAGGCGTGCGATGGGCGTCACCTGCTCGAGCGTCACCGGGGACTTGTTCATGGCCAGCGCACCGACCATGACGAAGCCGTTCACCATCATCTGGTTACCGTCGCCCTTCGCCCCGGTGACGAACTGCGCGATGCCGACGCTGCCGCCGGCACCCGCAACGTTGGTGACCTGAACGCTGCGCGCGACACCCGAGGCAACCAGCGCCTGCTGCATGGAACGCGCCGTCTGGTCCCAGCCGCCGCCCGGCGCCGCCGGCGCCATCAACTTCAGCTCAAGCTGCTGTGCGAACGCAGGCCCCGCCGCTGCAAGGGTCAACGCGACGGCTGCGCCGAACAGGCGCCGGAAAAATGGGATCATCGGGCTTCTCTCCACGGGGGGCGGGCAGTGTTGCCCTGCGTCATTTGACCGCATAACAGCCAAAAAGCCTGCCGCTGTCCAGATGCGGATTCCCGCCGGTTCCTCTCAACGGTTCGGCAGCACGCCGCCGAGCGCGAGCGTCAACTCCATGGCGACGTCACGCACCAATCTTCCAAGCAGCGGCAGGCGGTCGTCGGTGACGCGGCTGGTCATGCCGGAGATGGAAATCGCAGCCAGCGGTTCGCTGCAATCGTTGTAGACGACGGCAGCGATGCAGCGCAGGCCCATGCAGGCCTCTTCATCGTCGATGGCGAACCCCTGGCTGCGCACCTTCTCGAGTTCGCGAAACAAATCGCTGGGACGCACGATGGATTTTTCCGTCAGGCGCGGCATGCCGTGATGGCGGATGATGGCGTTGACGTCTTCGTCCGCATAGGTCGCGAGCACGGCCTTGCCGACGCCGGAGGCGACCATCGCCACCCTGCCCCCGACCTTGGTCAGCGAGCGCATGATCTCGCGGCTTTCGGCGCGGGTCAGCACGATGATGGATTCGTCGTCGACCACGGCAAGGTTGGCGGTCTCGCGGGTCTGGTCGCGCAGCTTGCGCAGATACGGCATCGCCTGCGCTGCAAAGTTGCGGCGGCGCGCGAAAGTGGCGCCGACCGAGAAACTGTGCGCGCCGATGTGCCATTTCGATTCGCCGCGGTCGAACTGCACGAAACGGCGCTTCTCCAGCGTCGCCAGCAGGCGGTGCGCGGTTGAAGTGGATAAGCCCGTGCGCACCGCAAGATCGGTGAGGCGGTAGCCTTCGTCGTCCTCGGCCAGCGTCTCCAGGATCGACAGCGCGCGATCGACCGACTGGACGCCGCCGTCCCTGACGTCGGTCTCGTCCGTAACTCTTGCGCTGGCGGCCTTGCGTCGGATCACGTCTCGCCTCTCCGGCCGGATCGTCCGGTTGACGGCTAGCTCGCTACTTCCCGGGCAAACTTTCGTAAGAATGCCGCTCCGGTCACCCGAAGCGGCATTTCAACGGCGTGTCAGAGCAGGCCCGCGCCGCGCGCCCACTTGTACTTGGCGCCCAGCACCTCGACCGGCAATTCGGTCGAATAGGCATAGGCCGGGATGCCGTTCTGGTAGAGATATTCGGCGGCTTCCTCGACCTCGACGTCGCCGGCCAGCGAAGCAACGATCGGCTTCACAAAACCCTTGGCCTCCATCTCCTTCTTCACCTCGACCATGTTGCGCGCGAACACCATCGGCGGGGTGACGATGGTGTGCCAGTAGCCGAGGATCAGCGAATGGATGCGCTCGTCCGACAGGCCGAGCTTCACGGTGTTGATGTAGGTGATCGGCGGCTCGCCGCCGGTGATGTCCACGGGGTTGCCGGCCGCGCCGAACGGCGGGATGAACTTGCGGAAGGCGGCGTCGAGATCCGGCGGCATCGCCATCAGCGACAGGCCGTTGTCGACGCAGCTGTCCGACAGCAGCACGCCGGAGCCGCCGGCGCCGGTGATGATCAGCACGTTCTCGCCCTTCGGCGTCGGCAGCACGGGCACGCCACGGGCGAACTCCAAGAGCTGACGCAGCGAACGGGCGCGGATCACGCCGGACTGCTTGAACACGTCCTCGTAGATCTTGTCGTTGCCGGCGAGCGCGCCGGTGTGGGAGGACGCGGCCTTGGCGCCGGCCGAGGTACGGCCCGCCTTGAGCACGATCACCGGCTTCTTCTTGGCGACGCGCTTGGCGGCTTCCGCGAAGGCGCGGCCGTCCTTCAAGTCTTCGCAGTGCTGCGCAATCAGGTTGGTGTTGGGATCCTGCTCGAAGAAGGCGAGCAGATCGTCCTCGTCGATGTCGGACTTGTTGCCGAGCCCGACGATCGCCGAAACGCCCATCTTGGCCGAGCGCGAGAAGCCGATGATCGCCATGCCGATGCCGCCGGACTGCGACGACAGCGCCGCGTGGCCCTTGACGTCGTAGGCGGTGCAGAAGGTCGCGCAGAGATTGGCCCACGTATAGTAGAAGCCGTAGATGTTCGGCCCCATCAGGCGGACATTGTACTTCTTGCCGACCTCGACGATTTCGGCCTGCAGCTCGGGCGCGCCGGCCTCGGCAAAGCCCGACGGAATCAGCACCGCGCCGGGGATTTTCTTCTCGCCGCATTCGGCGAGCGCGCCCGCGACGAACTTGGCGGGGATCGCGAACACCGCCGTGTCGATCACGCCCGGCACGTCCTTGACGCTCTTGTAGGCCTTGTAGCCCAAGATGTCGGCGGCCTTCGGGTGGATCGGGTAGATGTCGCCCTTGTAGCCGCCGTTGATCAGGTTCTTCATCACGGAGTTGCCGATCTTGCCGTCCTCGGCGGAGGCACCGATCACGGCAACGGCCTTGGGCTGCATGATGCGGTTCATTGCCGCGACGATTTCCTCGGTCGGACGCGGCGCCGGGCGCGGCTTGTAGTCGAAATCGACGACGATGCGCACGTCCGCGGCAATCGCGTCCTTCTTGGTGGCGAACACCGGATTGAGGTCGAGTTCGACGATCTCGGGGAAATCGCTGACGAGCTGCGATACCTTTACGATGACGTCGGCCAGCGCATCGCGGCTCACGGGATCGCCCCCGCGCACGCCCTTGAGCATGTCATGGGCCTGGATGCCATCGAGCATCGAAAGCGCATCTTCCTTGGTCGCGGGAGCGAGGCGGAAGGTGATGTCCTTCAGCACTTCGACCAGCACGCCGCCGAGGCCGAACGCCACCAGCTTGCCAAAGGAGCCGTCGGTGATCGAACCGACGATGACTTCGGTGCCGCCCGCCAGCATCTGCTGCACCTGAACGCCTTCGATCTTGGCGTCCGCCTTATACTTCTTGGCATTCGCCAGGATGGTGTCGTAGGTCTTCTGGGCGTCTTCGGCGGTCTTCACGCCGACCACCACGCCGCCGGCCTCGGTCTTGTGGAGAATATCGGGGGAAACGATCTTCATCACGACCGGGAAACCCATGCCGCTGGCGAGCTGGGCAGCGTCCGCAGCCGACTTCGCCACGCCCTCCTTCGGAACCGGGATGCCATAGGCATCGCAGACCAGTTTGCCTTCAGGAGCGGTCAGGCTGGTGCGCTTATCGGCCTTGACGGCATCAAGCACTTTGCGCACGGCATCTTTGTTAGACATGGGGATTTCCTCCTGGAGCACTCTGGCGGTGGCTTCCTTGGCGATGGACATTGGTTTCCTCCTGGCACGGCAATTTTTGGTATTTGGTATGCCAGAGAGGAAATTGTCAAGCTAGCATAGCGCGCTAAGTCGCGGAAAACAGCGCCAACTTGACACACTGGTATTTGGTATGCCAAAAACCTCCGCATGTTTCTTCTGGTAAAAGAGGTCTCCCCCGAGGAGGAGACGAATCGTGCCCGAAAACAACGCAACCAAGGCGCCGCCAACCATGGCTGAAGCAGACATAGCGATCGTCCGGATTGCGCCTGAGACCAGCTTCAAGAACAAGGCGTACGAGGCGTTGAAGGAAGCCATCCTCAAGATGGATATCTATTCGACGCCGGAACCGGTCATGCTCGACGAGCGCGCGCTGTCCGAGCGGCTCGGCGTCAGCCGTACGCCGATCCGCGAGGCGATCGCGATGCTCGAGCAGGACGGCTTTGTGAAGACCGTGCCGCGCCGCGGCATCATCGTGGTCCGCCGCACCAAGAACGAGATCGTCGACATGATCCGCGCCTGGGCGGCGCTGGAGAGCATGGCGGCGCGCTTGATCACCGCCACGGCCCGCAAGCGCGACATCACGGCGCTGCGTGACTTCTTCAGGGATTTCGACCTGAAGGACCGCCTGCCGCAGGATCACGTCGAGGAATACTCCAAGGCCAACATCGCCTTCCACCAGGCGCTGATCTCGCTGTCGGAATCGCCGACCCTGATCGACATGACCAACGACATTCTCTTGCACGTGCGCGGCTATCGCCAGCTCACCATCGGGCGCAGGGACCGCACCGCAACCTCCCTGCCCGAGCATCTCGCCATCATCGAGGCGCTGGAAGCCCGCGATACCGAGCTTGCCGAGAAGCGCGCCCGCGATCACACACTGGGTCTTGCGACCTACATCGAAACGCACGGCCAGGAACTCTTCACATGAGCACGATCCCGCAAAGCGGGCGCCGGTTTTCGGAGAAGATCGTGCTCGCACGAAAAATGTAATCCACCCGAGACGAACAACTCGTCCGAACCAACGATCAGGGAGACGTCGCCCATGCTGAATACCGCAGTGAAGTCCGAGGCACCGGGCACCGAGCAAGAACTCACTGATGGCTTCCATCTCGTCATCGATGCGCTCAAGCTCAACGGCATCACCACGATCTATAATGTGCCGGGTATCCCGATCACGGACCTGGGCCGCATGGCGCAGGCTGCCGGCATTCGCGTGATCTCCTTCCGCCACGAGCAGAACGCCGGCTACGCCGCAGGCATCGCCGGCTTCCTCACCGGGAAGCCGGGCGTGTGTCTCACCGTCTCGGCGCCGGGCTTCCTCAACGGCCTCACGGCGCTCGCCCACGCCACTACCAATTGCTACCCGATGATCCTGGTCTCGGGCTCCTCCGAGCGCGAAATCGTCGACCTGCAGCAGGGCGACTATGAAGAGATGGACCAGCTCGCGATCGCAAAGCCGCTCTGCAAGGCGGCCTATCGCGTGCTGCACGCCCAGGACATCGGTATCGGCTTTGCGCGCGCCATCCGCGCCGCGGTATCGGGCCGTCCCGGCGGCGTTTATCTCGATCTTCCCGCAAAACTGTTCGGCCAGGTGATGACTGCCGACGCCGGCCGGAAGTCGCTGGTGAAGGTGATCGATGCCGCGCCGGCGCAGATTCCCGCCCCTGCTTCGGTCAAGCGCGCGCTCGATGTGCTCAAGAGCGCCAAGCGTCCCCTCATCATTCTCGGCAAGGGCGCGGCCTACGCGCAGGCCGACGAGGAAATCAGGAACTTCGTCGAGAAGAGCGGCGTGCCGTTCCTGCCGATGAGCATGGCCAAGGGCCTCTTGCCCGACACCCATCCGCAATGCGCCGGGGCGGCCCGCTCTACCGTGCTGAAGGATTCCGACGTCGTCATGCTGATCGGCGCCCGCCTCAACTGGCTGCTGTCGCACGGCAAGGGCAAGACCTGGGGCGAAGCGCCGAAGAAGTTCATCCAGGTCGACATCGAGCCGAAGGAAATGGACTCCAATGTCGAGATCGTCGCGCCTGTCGTCGGCGACATCGGCTCCTGCGTCTCCGCCTTCACGCAGGCGATGGGCGGCTGGACCGCCCCGCCCGCCGACTGGATCAAGGCGGTGACGTCCAAGCGCGAAGAGAACGTCGCCAAGATGGCGCCGAAGCTGATGAACAACAAGTCGCCGATGGACTATCACGGCGCGCTCGGCGTGCTGAAGAACGTCATCAAGGAGCGTCCCGACGCCATCCTCGTCAACGAAGGCGCCAACACGCTCGATCTCGCCCGCGGCGTGATCGACATGTACAAGCCGCGCAAGCGTCTGGACGTCGGCACCTGGGGCGTGATGGGCATCGGCATGGGCCAGGCGATCGCCGCAGCGCTGGAGACCGGCAATCCGGTGCTCGCCGTCGAGGGCGACAGCGCCTTCGGCTTTTCCGGCATGGAGGTCGAGACCATCTGCCGCTACAACCTGCCGATCTGCGTCGTCATCTTCAACAATGACGGCATCTATCGCGGCACCGACGTCAACAACGTCAATTCCGATCCTGCGACGACCGTGTTCGTCAAGGGCGCGCGCTACGACAAGATGATGGAAGCCTTCGGCGGCGTCGGCGTCAACGCGACCTCGCCCGACGAGCTCAAGCGCGCCGTCAACGAAGCGATGGATTCCGGCAGGCCGACGCTGATCAATGCGGTGATCGATCCGGCGGCGGGCTCGGAGAGCGGTCGCATCGGCAACCTCAATCCGCAGAGCGTTCTCGCCAAGAAGAAGTAAGTCCACCCCTCAACCCCGGTATTCCCTGCTGGGTGCAGGGCAGACAGAGTTACGGAGCAAACATTATGACCAAGGCGCTTACGGGCGTTCGCATTCTCGATTTCACCCACGTCCAGTCGGGCCCGACCTGCACGCAGCTGCTCGCCTGGTTCGGCGCCGACGTGATCAAGGTCGAGCGTCCCGGCGTCGGCGACATCACGCGCGGCCAGCTGCAGGACATCCCCAACGTGGACAGCCTGTATTTCACCATGCTGAACCACAACAAGCGCTCGATCACGCTCGACACCAAGAACCCCAAGGGCAAGGAAGTCCTCACCGCGCTGATCAAGAGCTGCGACGTGCTGGTGGAGAACTTCGGCCCCGGCGTGCTCGACCGCATGGGCTTCCCCTGGGAGAAGATCAACGCGCTGAACCCGAAGATGATCGTCGCCTCGATCAAGGGTTTTGGCCCCGGCCCGTACGAAGACTGCAAGGTCTACGAGAACGTCGCCCAGTGCACCGGCGGCGCGGCGTCCACCACCGGCTTCCGCGACGGACTGCCGCTGGTGACCGGCGCGCAGATCGGCGATAGCGGCACCGGCCTGCATCTGGCGCTCGGCATCGTCACCGCGCTCTATCAGCGCACCCACACCGGCAAGGGCCAGCGCGTCACCGCGGCCATGCAGGACGGCGTGCTCAACCTCGCCCGCGTCAAGCTGCGCGACCAGCAGCGCCTCGCCCACGGCCCGCTCAAGGAATACAGCCAGTTCGGCGAAGGCATTCCGTTCGGCGATGCCGTGCCGCGCGCCGGCAACGACTCCGGCGGCGGCCAGCCCGGCCGCATTCTCAAATGCAAGGGCTGGGAGACCGACCCGAACGCCTACATCTACTTCATCACCCAGGCCCCGGTCTGGGAGAAGATCTGCGACGTCATCGGCGAGCCGACCTGGAAGACCGATCCGAACTACGCCAAGCCGCCTGCCCGCCTGCCGCGCCTGAACGAGATCTTCGCCCGCATCGAGCAGTGGACGATGACCAAGACCAAGTTCGAGGCGATGGAGATCCTCAACAAGGACGACATCCCCTGCGGCCCGATCCTGTCGATGAAGGAACTGGCCGAGGACCAGTCGCTGCGCGCCACCGGCACGGTGGTCGAAGTCGAGCACCCCACCCGCGGCAAGTATTTGTCGGTCGGCAACCCGATCAAGCTTTCGGACTCACCGAGCGAGGTCACCCGCTCGCCGCTGCTCGGCGAGCACACCGACGAGATCCTGCGCCAGGTGCTCGGCTTCAGCGATCACCAGGTCGCCGAGATCCACGACTCCGGCGCGCTCGACCCGCCGCGCAAGCAGGCGGCCGAGTAAAACCCGCGAAAACAACCCCATGCACAGTAGGAAAGGCCGCCGAAACTGGCGGCCTTTTCGCTTCTGGGGGTCGATAGGGAACCCGAATAGGGCAATATCACTGCCCTAGATATTGCGTTGCAAAATGACAGATGCTGCTATGCAAACGCACCTGTTGTCTCTGGTATCTGGTATACATAGATTGCTCCTCGACAACGAGGCGGCCATCGGGTCGCCCTCAGGAAAGGGACCATCGCCATGGCCAAGACTGCTGCAATCGGATTTGCCCCCAACACGCCGCTGCTCGCCCGCCTCTCCGCTGCGATCGATCGCGCGCTGACGGCCTGGGCCAGGCTCTCGCTGCGCAACGGCGACCTGCCCCGCTTCGGCCTTTAAGAACTTCGGTTCCGACGCTTCTTCAGGCGTCGATCAAGTTTCCTCCCAGACTTGTGGCCCCGGTTCGCCGGGGCCCTTTTTTTTGTCCGCAGTTCGCGAGCGAGCATTTCGTCCTGCGACAAATCCGCCTCAGTGACACAATGGCGCGACTGGACGGATTGCCTGCTGGCATCCCGCATACAAAACTCGCGGCCCTCGCTCCTCCGTCAGAGAGGAGTCCGCTGCAGGGATGGAAGGTGCAATTCACTCAGCACCATTGGGCCGTTTGGAGGGATCGCCCGCAGGGGGCGAGTTCCCCATGGTTCCCCGATTATCCCAAAGACGCGGATGCCGCATGCGCTGCGCTTTCGTACAACTCGCGTTCGCGAGTCTGCTTGCGCCGGCGGCGCCATCTCCGCAGAAGAGCGAGAAGGATTAGCGCGCGCAAATAGATTGAGTGGATGGTTAGGCCGGCAAAGACCGGCGAAAGCAGAACCGGACGGGAGAGAGACCATGTATCGTTCAGTGTTGTCGGCAACATTCACGGCAGCGGCCGTGCTCGGCGCAAGCAGCATCGCCGCTTCGGCGGCGTGGGAGCCGGTTCGGCCGGTCGAATTCATCGTGCCCGCCGGCACCGGCGGCGGCGCCGACCAGATGGCGCGCACCATCCAGGGCATCGTCACCAAGCACAATCTGATGAAGCAGCCGCTGGTGGTGATCAACAAGTCCGGCGGCGCCGGCGGCGAAGGCTTTCTCGACCTGAAAGGCTCCGCCAACAATCCGCACAAGATCATCATCACGCTATCGAACCTGTTCACGACGCCCCTCGCCACCGGCATCCCCTTCAACTGGAAGGACCTCACGCCGGTCGCGATGCTCGCGCTCGACGAATTCGTGCTCTGGGTCAACGCCGAGAAGCCGTACAGCAGCGTCAAGGATTTCACCGACGCGCTGAAGGCCGCCTCGCCGGGCACCATCAAGATGGGCGGCACCGGATCGAAGCAGGAAGACCAGATCATCACGGTCGGCATCGAGAAGGCGGCCGGCGCCAAGTTCACCTACATCCCCTACAAGGGCGGCGGCGAAGTCGCGGTGCAGTTGGTCGGCAATCACGTCGATGCCACCGTCAACAACCCGATCGAGGCGGTGGCGCAGTGGCGTGGCGGCAAGGTCCGCCCGCTCTGCGTGTTCGACGCCAAGCCGATGGCCTATGACGAAACGATTGCCGACGGCAAGGCGTGGAAGGACATCCCGACCTGCAGGTCGCAGGGACTTGATCTCGAATATCTGATGCTGCGCGGCATCTTCATGTCGCCCAGGGCCACCAAGGATCAGGTCGCCTACTATGTCGATCTCTTCAACAAGGTGCGCGCCACCCCCGACTGGCAGGAATTCATGAAGAGCGGCGCTTTCAACACCACTTTCATGGCCGGCGATGATTACGTCAAATGGGTCGGCAACGAAGAGAAGCGTCACCAGGACCTGATGAAGGAAGCCGGTTTCCTGGCGCCCTCCAACTGACGCAGCCGACGCGCAACGAAACACCAACGGGGGGCGATCACGGCAAGACCGTGATCGCGGATGGGGATCCGCATGACCACGAATAGTCCGGGCGCCGGTCCGCTGCACAAGACGGTGGAGGTCGGCGTTACGCTGGCGATCGCGCTGTTCGGCGTGATCGTCATCCTCGGCAGCGTGAAGGCCGGCATCAACTGGGGCGCGGAAGGGCCGCGCGCCGGTTTCTTTCCCTTCTATGTCGGCATCGCCATCGTCGCCTCCAGCGCCGTCAACCTCTGGAACCTGCTGCAGGCGCACGACAAGGGCCTGTTCGCCGAATGGGGCCAGCTCCGCCAGGTGCTGAGCGTGGTGGCGCCGACCGCGATCTATGTCGGCGTGATGCCGTTCACCGGCCTCTATCTCGCCTCGATGGTCTTCATCGCCTGGTTCATGCGCTGGCTCGGCAAGTACAGCTGGCCGATGGTGCTGGCGATCGCGATCGGCATGCCCGTCGTCACCTATCTCGTCTTCGAGCGCTGGTTTCTCGTGCCCCTGCCCAAGGGGCCGGTCGAGGAATGGCTCGGTCTGTAACCACATCGTCGCATCGCCAGCCGGGGGGCTGCAGGACCAACATGGAAGAACTTGCCAATCTCTTTCACGGCTTTGCGGTAGCGCTGCAGCCTTTCAACATCATGGTGATGCTGCTCGGCATCGTGCTCGGCGTCGTCATCGGCGTGCTGCCGGGTTTGGGCGGCGCCAACGGCGTTGCGATCCTGTTGCCGCTGACCTTCAGCATGTCGCCGACCTCGGCGATCATCATGCTGTCCTGCATCTACTGGGGCGCGCTGTTCGGCGGCGCCATCACGTCGATATTGTTCAACATTCCGGGCGAGCCATGGTCGGTGGCCACCACCTTCGACGGCTATCCGATGGCCCAGCAGGGCAAGGCCGGCGAAGCGCTCACCGCCGCGTTCACCTCCTCGTTCGTCGGCGCCTTCTTCGCCGTCGTCATGATCACGCTGGTCGCGCCGCTGGTCGCGAGCTTTGCGCTGCAGTTCGGCCCGGCGGAAAAATTCGCGGTCTATTTCCTCGCCTTCTGCAGTTTCGTCGGCTTGAGCAAGGAGCCGCCGTTCAAGACCATCGCCGCGATGATGATGGGCTTTGCGCTCGCGGCCGTCGGGCTTGATTCCATCACCGGGCAACTGCGCCTCACCTTCGGCGTCACCGAGTTGCTCAACGGCTTCGACTTCCTGATCGCCGTGATCGGCCTGTTCGGCATCGGCGAAATCCTGCTGACCATGGAGGAAGGCCTCGCCTTCCGCGGCGGCAATGCGCAGATCAATCTGCGCGTGGTGATCCAGACCTGGAAGGAGCTGCCGGCCTACTGGATGACGTCGCTGCGCTCCTGCCTGATCGGCTGCTGGATGGGCATTACGCCCGCCGGCGCGACGCCGGCTTCGTTCATGAGCTACGGCATCGCCAAGCGCGTCGCCAGGCGCGGCAGCAATTTCGGCAAGGGCGAGATCGAAGGCGTGGTCGCGCCGGAGACCGCCGCGCATGCCGCCGGCACCGCGGCGCTGCTGCCGATGCTCTCACTCGGCGTGCCGGGCTCGCCGACCGCAGCCGTGCTGCTCGGCGGCCTCCTGATCTGGGGCCTGCAGCCCGGACCGATGCTGTTCGTCGAGCAGAAGGAGTTCGTCTGGGGCCTGATCGCATCGATGTATCTCGGCAATCTCGCCGGCCTGCTCGTCGTGCTCACCTGCGTGCCGGTGTTCGCGGCGATCCTGCGCGTGCCCTTCAGCATCATCGCGCCGCTGATCCTCGTGCTGTGCGCGATCGGCGCCTATTCGGTGCACAGTTCCACCTTCGACGTGGTGCTGATGCTGGTGTTCGGCGTGCTCGGTTATCTCCTGAAGAAGTGCAACTATCCCCTTGCGCCGCTGGTGCTTGCCATCGTGCTCGGCGACAAGGCGGAGGAAGCTTTCCGGCAGTCGCTGCTGGGATCGCAAGGTTCGCTCGGGGTGTTCTTCTCCAACCCGCTGGTCGGCACGATCATGGTGCTCGGCCTGATCGCGCTGTTCTGGACCGCAATCCAGCAAGCCTATACGCGCCTGCGAACCGCCGCGACCTGATCCGAAATTTCGCTTCGACTTCCGCCTGTGAGGGGCGGTGCCGTAGCCGCGGTGCGGCCCTAAGCATTTGTTTCACGTCGACTTTTCACCACGGAAGGAAATTTCCCGAGTCCCAAAAATTCCTCTTGTCTACTGGCATAATATATACCAATGTTCGCGGCCAGCTGTCACACGCTAGATAGAACAGCGGACATTTGGAGGAACGATGACGGACACGGTTCACGCAGCGGCACCCGCAACAGCCCGCGTAAGCGACGCCTATCGATGGACACAGCTGGTTGTCGGCGTGCTCGCGATGGTGATGATCGCGAACTACCAGTACGGCTGGACGTTCTTCGTCCCCGACATCCAGAAGAAGTTCGGATGGGATCGTGCCTCGATCCAGTGGGCATTCACCCTCTTCGTCCTGTTTGAGACCTGGCTCGTGCCGGTCGAAGGCTGGTTCGTCGACAAATACGGCCCCCGCCTCGTCGTGCTGTTCGGCGGCGTGCTCTGCGCCGTCGGCTGGGCGATCAACGGCTACGCCACCACGCTCGGCGGCTTCTATCTCGGCATGATCATTGCCGGCATCGGGGCCGGCGCCGTCTACGGCACCTGCGTCGGCAACGCGCTGAAGTGGTTTCCCGACAAGCGCGGCCTTGCCGCCGGCATCACCGCCGCCGGCTTCGGCGCGGGCTCTGCGCTCACGGTCGCGCCGATCCAGGCGATGATCAAGGACTCCGGGTTCCAGACTACCTTCCTGTATTTCGGTCTGGGCCAGGGCATCATCATCGTCATCCTCGCCTTCTTCCTGTTCTCGCCGAAGCCGGGCCAGGTGCCCGCCGCCGTTGCGAACACCAACATCATCCAGAGCCGCCGCAACTACGGGCCGACCGAGGTGATCCGTCAGCCGATCTTCTGGCTGATGTACTTCATGTTCGTGATCGTCGGCGCCGGCGGCCTCATGGTCACCGCCAACCTCAAGCCGATCGGCGTGGACTGGAAGGTCGACACCATCCCGGTGACGCTCGTCGGCATGACCATGACCGCGGTGACGTTCGCGGCCACCATCGACCGTATCCTCAACGGCCTCACCCGCCCATTCTTCGGCTGGATCTCCGACATGATCGGCCGCGAGAACACCATGTTCATCGCCTTCGGCATGGAAGGCGTCGGCATCTGGGGCCTCTACATGCTCGGCCACGATCCGGTCTGGTTCGTGCTGCTGTCCGGCTTCGTGTTCTTCGCCTGGGGTGAGATCTATTCGCTGTTCCCGTCCACCTGCACGGACACGTTCGGCTCCAAGTTCGCCGCCACCAATGCCGGCCTGCTCTACACGGCCAAGGGCACGGCGGCGCTGCTGGTGCCGATCGGCAATTACATGCAGCAGACCTCCGGCAACTGGGACATGGTGTTCTGGGTCGCCGCAGGCGCCAACATCCTGGCCTCGGTTCTGGCGATCGCGGTGCTGAAGCCCTGGCGCAAGCAGGTCATCGCCGCGCAGACCCGCGAAGCCTGACCGCCCGCTCGTCGAGTTTCCCCTGACGCGTCCACCCTCCGGGTGGGCGCGTTTTCTGCATCTGGCATACCTGAAACCACCGCGACGGCCAGAACCCGCCGACTGCTTGCAATCCCCGGCGGCAGATTCCAAGAAAAACGTCAATACTCCTGACACTTAAAATATCAACTTCGCGTGCCAATTTCACTGCACGTTAGTTGACATCTGGCATTTTGTATACCAAGATGGTCGGATAATTCAACCAATGGAGGATGCAATGGTCGTCGGAGATATCCTGCGCAAGAAGGCCGCCCGCGTTGCCACGGTCCGGATGAACGAGACCGTCGCCATTGCCGCCCAACTGATGCGCTCGGGCAATATCAGTGCCCTCGTGGTCAAGGACGTCGTGCGCACCGAAGGCAACACCGCCGTTGGCATGTTCACCGAGCGCGACGTCGTGCGCGCCATCGCCGAGCACGGCGCCGCCGGCGCCAACCTGAAGGTATCGCAACTGATCTCGGTGCAGCAGCTCGTCTCCTGCTCCTCGACCGACCCGCTGGAGCATGCGCGCCACCTGATGAACCTGCACCACATCCGCCACCTGCCCGTGATCGACAATTACAGCCTGATCGGCGTCGTCAGCATCCGCGATATCTCGACGGCATTCGACGAGGCGGCATCAGCCGAGCAGGCGCAGCGCGTCGCGTAAGGCGCTGAACCAGCACCAAGGCCCGCCGGCCCGAGAGCCCTCGCTCGGACCGGCGCATCAGACGACCCGGAAAATCTCCGTAACCCGTATTCGAGGGCTGACATGAAGATCTGCATCTACGGCGCCGGCGCGATCGGCGGCTATCTTGGCGTGCAGCTGGCGAGGGCAGGCGTTGACGTCAGCCTGGTGGCGCGCGGCGCGCACCTGGCGGCAATGAAGCAGAACGGGCTGAGGCTCTTGATCGGCGACGAACAACACGTCGTCCGTCCGCGCTGCACCGACAGGCCCGGCGAGCTCGGGCCGCAGGACTACGTCATCATCTGCCTGAAAGCGCATTCCATCACCGGCGTGCTGGAGCAGATGCAGCCGCTGCTCGGGCCGCACACCCGCATCGTCACCGCGGTCAACGGCATTCCCTACTGGTACTTCCACAAGCATGGCGGCGCGCTCGAAGGCTCGACGCTGGAGAGCATCGACCCCGGCGGGCGGCAGTGGCGCGAGCTCGGCCCCGAGCGCGCCATTGGCTGCATCGTCTATCCCGCGACGGAGATCGAGGCGCCCGGCGTGATCCGCCATGTCTATGGCGACCGTTTCCCGCTTGGCGAGCCATCCGGCGAGGCGACCGCGAGCGTGCAGAGACTCGCCGGGGTCTTCGCCACAGCCGGCATGCAGGCGCCGGTGCTCGACCGCATCCGCGACGAGATCTGGCTGAAGCTGTGGGGCAATGTCTGCTTCAATCCGATCAGCGCCCTCACCCACGCCACGCTCGACGTGATCTGCAGCGATCCCGGCACGCGGGCGCTGTCGAAGGCGATCATGCTGGAGAGCCAGGCCATCGCCGAAAGCTTCGGCGTCAAGTTCCGCGTCGACGTCGAGCGCCGCATCGAGGGCGCGCGCAAGGTCGGCGCGCACAAGACCTCGATGCTGCAGGATCTCGAGCGCAGCCGCCCGATGGAGATCGATCCCCTTGTCACCGTGGTCCAGGAAATGGGCCGCCTGGCGAAAATCCCGACGCCGGCGCTCGATGCCGTCCAGGCGCTGGTCGCCCAGCGCGCGGCGATTGCCGGGCTCTACGAGGCAAGCCTCGGTCCCGCCGAAGCCAAAGCCGTCGCCGTCGCATGACCGCCTGGCTGCGCTTCCGCCACGACGGCGAGACAGGATTCGGCATGCTGACGAATGGCGTCATCGCCGTCCATGACGGCGACATGTTCGGCGCCTCCCGCCCCGACGGGCGCGTGCTGGCGCTCGGCGACGTCGAGGTACTGGCGCCGACCGAGCCGAGCAAGATCGTCGCGCTGTGGAACAATTTTCATGCGCTGGCGGCCAAGCTCAACCAGCCCGCGCCGCCGGAGCCGCTTTATCTCCTGAAGGCCACCACGTCGGTCGCCGCGCCGGGCGCCGTGATCCGGCCGCCCGCCGCCTATTCCGGCAAGACCACCTATGAGGGCGAGCTCGGCATCGTCGTCGGCAAGACCTGCCGCGCGGTTTCGCCCGAGCAGGCCGACGACTTCATCTTCGGCTACACCTGCGTCAACGACATCACCGCCAACGACATCCTCAACCGCGATCCGACCTTCGCACAGTGGGCGCGCTGCAAGGGCATCGACGGCTACGGGCCCTTCGGCCCGGTCGTCGTCGCCGGGATCGATCCCGCCAAGCTTGTGGTGCGCACCATCCTCAACGGCGTGGAGCGCCAGAACTACCCGATATCGGACATGATCTTCAGCGCGCAGCAGCTCGTCAGCGAAATCTCGCACGACATGACGCTGCTGCCCGGCGACCTCATTGCCTGCGGCACCTCGGTCGGCGTCGGCGTCATGAAAGAGCCGGTCAATACGATCACCGTCGCGATCGAGGGGATCGGCGAACTGACCAACGAGTTCAGACCGTAACCCCGGCGCAACCCCAATGCGCGATCTTTCCGCGCTCGTCAGGCCGCCAGCGTCTCGTCGATGCGCCCGAGCGCGCGACGAAGCGCTGCGAAACAGTCCGGATCGATCTGGGAGCCAACCATCCCGGACATGATTGCGAGCGCCTTCGTGACCGGCATCGCGGCGCGATAGGGGCGCTCGGCTGTCAGCGCGTCGAAAATGTCCGCGGCGGTAATGATGCGGGTTTCCAGGCGGATCTGATCGCCGGACAGGCCGCGCGGATAGCCCTTGCCGTCCAGCCGTTCGTGGTGCGCGCCGGCGATCGGGGCAAGCTCGCTGAACGCACCGATGCGCGACAGGATGGCCTCCGAATGCGCCGAATGCATGCGCATGACCTCCCACTCGGCGTCGTCGAGCTTGCCCGGTTTGTCGAGGATTGCGTTGCTGACGCCGAGCTTGCCGATGTCGTGGAGCAGCGCGGCCCGCTTGAGCCAGCGTCGTTGCTCGGCGCCGAGCTCGAGCTGCTCCGCGATCATGTCCGTGAAAAGCGTGACGCGTTCGCTGTGGCCGCTGGTGTAAGGGCTCTTGGAGTCCACTACCTGGGCGAAGGCGGCGGCGATGTCGTCGAGATAGTCCTCATCTACCGGAAGGCTCGCCGGTTCCGGCGTTTGGGCCAGAACCGCCTCATATCCATCGTCGGCGCCAAGCATTTCCCAGAATGCGGGCCTGGCGGCTACGCACTCGAAGGCGGCGACCAAATCCGGATCGAACCAGGTTCCTGAACGGTTCTTGACCTCGCGCAGCGCCGCCTCGCGGCTGTTCGAGACGTAAAACACGTCAATCACCTGCGCCATCAGCGCGATGCGGGAATAGATCGGGATGGCCGCACCGCGCAGTCCCAGTGGCTTGCCGCCGCCGTCCCAATGCTCGTCGAGATTCTTGATGCCGTCGGCGACCGGCTCTGCGAAACGCATCCTTCGGGCGATGTCGGCACCTCGATGGCAGCGCGTCTCTATCAGTTCGCGCGCGATCTCGCCGCCGTTCTGGAAGATATTGACGATCGCCCGGAAACGTTCGGCGAGGCCGGCCTTCAGGCCGGTATGACCCAGCACGAAGCGCAGGGCCTGCGGCAGGCTGCCGTCGATGAACTTGAAGTCCTGCTTGAAGGTAAGATCATCCGTCAGATACAATTGGCAGATGCGCGCGGCATTGCTGCTGCAGCCAAGATCCTTCAGCAGCAGCGCGTAGTAGAGTTCGGCGATGTCATTCTCGCCGAGACCGATTTCCCTGCCGATTTCGACGCCGATACGGCTGCATCGCACGCAATGTCCCGCCGGTTGTCCCTCGGTGAGATCGAGCGCATGGCTGAGCGCGCTCAGCAGTTCCGAAAGCGTGATGTTGCCAGGCTGCTTGGGGGCAAGCGGCGAAGGGTGCATGGTCTGGGCTCCGGCGACCGGATTGCATTTCCAAAGCCTCAACAGACCACGGGAGGATTAACAGGGCGTGTTGGGAGAGCCCAAGGATTGTCAGCGCCGCGGAACCACGGCCCCGCTCTTGACGATGGCGTTGCCCCCGGAGCGAGCCAACAATGTCCGTGCGGCGGAAGCAAATAACCCCCGCTTTTGCATGATGGCGATGCCTCGCCCTCCGCCCGCCCCCGTGGACATTTGCGGGAGGCGGCGGCATCCTGCCGGCCAACGAGCGTGCGCGGCCGTCCGCGCCGCGGAAAATGGCGGACGCAAGGCGCCGCGGCAACCAGAGGGCAGGAAATGTTCAAGACGCGCTTTACCGAGATGTTCGGTGTCGAACACCCGATCGTGCAGGGCGGCATGCAATGGGTCGGCCGTGCCGAACTGGTTGCCGCCGTCGCCAATGCCGGCGCGCTCGGCATGATCACCGCGCTGACCCAGCCGACCCCGGAAGACCTCACCAAGGAAATCGCGCGCTGCCGCGACATGACCGACAAGCCGTTCGGCGTCAACCTCACCATCCTGCCCGCGATCAAGCCGCCGCCCTACGCCGAATACCGCCAGGCCATCATCGACGCCGGCATCAAGATCGTCGAGACCGCCGGCAACAAGCCGCAGGAGCATGTCGACGAGTTCCGCAAGCATGGCGTCAAGGTTCTGCACAAATGCACCAGCGTCCGCCACGCGCTGTCGGCCGAGCGCATGGGCGTCGATGCCATCTCGATCGACGGCTTTGAATGCGCCGGCCATCCAGGCGAGGACGACACGCCCGGCCTGATCCTGATCCCGGCCGCCGCCGACAAGGTGAAGATCCCGATGATCGCCTCGGGCGGCTTCGCCGATGCGCGCGGCCTCGTCGCGGCGCTGGCGCTCGGCGCCGAAGGCATCAACATGGGCACGCGCTTCATGTGCACCAGGGAAAGCCCGATCCACCAGCTGGTGAAGGAGCGCATCGTCGCCAATGACGAGCGCGAGACCGAACTGATCTTCCGCACCATGCGCAACACCTCGCGCGTCGCCAGGAACGCGATCTCGACCAAGGTGGTGGCGATGGAGAAGGAAGGCGCCAAGTTCGAGGACATCCGCGATCTCGTCGCCGGCGCGCGCGGCAAGATGGTCTACGCCACCGGCGATGCCGACGAAGGCATCTGGTCGGCCGGCCAGGTGCAGGGCCTGATCCACGACATCCCGAGCTGCGCCGAGCTGGTCTCCCGCATCATGCGCGAGGCGGAGGCGATCGTTCGCGGCCGGCTCGAGGGCATGCTGACCGGCGTGCAGCGCCAGGCTGCCGAGTAGCGGCACGACCAGCAAGAAAAGAGGCGTTCATGAAAGCCTATGTGTACGGGGCCGACGGCCCCGAGATCACCGATGTCGCCAGGCCCAGACCCAAGGGCGCCGAGGTGCTGGTCAAGGTTCATGCCTGCGGCCTGAACCGCGCCGACCTCGGCATGACCAAGGGCCATGTGCACGGCTCGCGCGGCGGCGCCGGCACCGTGCTCGGCATGGAATGGGCCGGCGAAGTCGCAGAGCTCGGGCCGGATGCCAGGGGCGTGAAGGTCGGCGACCGCATCATGGGCTCCGGCGCGGCGGCATTCGCGGAATATACCCTCGCCGATCACGGCCGCCTGTTCCGCACGCCCTCCAACATGAATTTCGACGAGGCGGCCACCCTCCCCGTCGCGCTCGCCACCATGCACAATGCGGTCGTCACCAACGGCGCGCTGCAGGCGGGCCAGAGCGTGCTGATCCAGGGCGCAAGTTCCGGCGTCGGGTTGATGGCAATGCAGATCGCCAGGCTGAAGGGCGCAAAGCTCGTGGTGGGATCTTCCACCGATGCGATGCGCCGCGGCCGGCTGAAGGAATTCGGCGCCGATCTCGCCGTCGATTCCTCCGATCCCGGCTGGGTCGACGAAGTGTTGAAAGCCACCGGCGGCGAAGGCGTCGATCTCATCGTCGATCAGGTCTCCGGCCCCGTCGCCAACCAGAACCTGAAGGCCACCAAGGTCAAGGGCCGCATCGTCAATGTCGGCCGCCTCGGCGGCACCCATGGCGATTTCAATTTCGACCTGCATGCCGCGCGCCGCATTCAATATATCGGCGTCACCTTCCGCACCCGCAGCATCGAGGAGATCCGCGAGATCTTCGACGAGGTCCACAAGGATATCTGGGGCGCGGTGGAGAGCCGCAAGCTGCAGCTGCCGATCGACAAGGTCTACAAGTTCGCCGACATCGGCAAGGCGTTCGAGCACATGGAAGCCAACAAGCACCTCGGCAAGATCGTGGTGACGCTGTGACCTTGCAGGGTTGGCGAAGGCGCCGCGCGCCGGGCCCAGCTCTTGCCGTGCCTTTAGAGGTGGGCACGGCGCAACAGCGCTGTCACATGTCGTCGCTACGCTGATACGATGCATGACAAATCGGCTGCCGGCCCGGCGCAGATCTCGCCCTTCGAACGGCGGGAGACCGCGTGGCAGATTTGCCTGCCATATCTGCAGGCACTGGCGATCTATCTGTCGTCCCGCCTGCTCGTGTTCCTCGGGATCGCCTTCGGGCGGGTCTATGTGCCCGCCGGTCACGACATCCGGCTCGGCGGCAACAGCTGGTACCATCATCTGCTGCGATGGGATTCGGAGTGGTACAAGACCATCGCCTCGGCCGGGTACAGCTACAATGGCGATCCGGGTCAGGCGCAGACGGTCGTATTCTATCCGCTCTATCCCGGACTGAGCCGTCTTGTCGGCGAAATCCTCCGCATCGACGTGGCGGACGCGATGCTGCTGGTTGCCAATCTCGCCGCCGCCGCCGCCGTCGTCCTGTTGTTCAAGCTCGTTCGCGAACGCTTCGACGAGCGCACCGCGTATACGACCGTGGCGCTGTATGCGTACTTTCCGGCATCGATCTTCCTGTCTGCCGGCTATACGGAATCGCTCGCCCTGCTGCTGATGCTGGCGTTTTTCCTCTGCCTCGCCCGCGAGCGCTTTTGGATGGCCGCAATCTTTGCTGGCCTTGCGACCGCGACGCGCTCCTCCGGCATCGTGCTGCTGCCTGTGCTGCTGTGGGAATTGTGGCGCTGCCGTCCGCCGCGCCGGTTCCTGATCGAGGCGGTTCCGCTGTCGATCGTCGCGACGGCAGGCCTGTGGCTGTTCAGCCTCTATCTCGGCCTCACGTTCGGCCATCCGCTGGCGTTCGCCGAAGGCCAGGCGGCATTCCAGGGCAACACCACCTCGGTGACGCGGCTGCTGTCGGCTTTGACGCTGCAACCGTTCGGCAGGATGGATCCGTCCAACATCAGTCCCGCCGGCCTCGACCAATGGTTCGTCCTGCTCGGCGTCGCGCTGATCGCGTATGGATGGTTGACCGGCATCGGCCGCGGCATGGCGCTGTTCGCCACGCTCGTGCTGGCGCTGCCCTATCTGTCGGTGGCCGGTGGCCCAACCGGCTTCACCTCGATGGCCCGCTACAATCTCGTCTCGTTTCCGCTGTTCCTCGTGATGGCGCTCCTGGCGGCGCGACGGCCGTGGGTGGTGCCGGCCATCGTCGGGATCTTCGGCGGCCTCCTGATGATGTATTCGGCGCTGTTCGCGCAATGGCAGTGGGTCGGCTAGCCGCCTGCACGCCTTTAATCAGAACAATTCGCACCAGGGCCGCTATTGCGAACGAGTTGCGGCTTGTGCCTGTGGATGGCTGCTTGATGTTAACCCGTGGGCTGGTAAACCGCGCCCATGACATCCACCCAGGCCCATGCCTCGCACACCAAGACATCCGTCGCGGCGATCTCGATTCTCGCCAGCGGCAGCATGGCGCTGGCGAAACTCGTGGTCGGCATCGCCATCGGCTCGCTGGCGCTGATCTCTGAAGCGCTGCATTCCTCGATCGATCTGGTGGCGACCATCATCACCTGGGCCGTGGTGCGCGTCTCCGACCAGCCGGCGGACGCCGAGCATCATTACGGCCACGGCAAGTTCGAGAGCCTGTCGGCACTCGGCGTCACCGCCCTGCTCTACCTTCTGGCCGGCGGCATTCTGGTCGAAGCCTATGGCCGGCTGACCGAAGGCACGCCGCCGCCGACCATCTCGGCGGTTCCCTTCGTCGTGCTGTTCGTCGACATCGCCGTGAACTTCTGGCGCGCCCGCGCCCTGCACCGCGCCGCGCGCGAAACGCACAGCCAGGCGCTGGCGGCCGATGCGCTGCATTTCGCCTCCGACGTGCTCGGCTCCTTTGCCGTCATCGCCGGCCTCGTCCTCGCGGGCCTCGGCTTCTGGTGGGGCGATGCGGCCGCCGCCATCGCGGTTGCCGTCATGATCGGCATCCTCGGCCTCAAGATGACCCGCGCCACCGTCGAAACCCTGCTCGACCGTGCTCCCGAAGGCGTCACCGAGAAAGCGGAAGCGGCGATTCGCGCATTGCCGGGCGTGGTCGACGTCGAGCGCACGCGCGTGCGCATGGTCGGCGCCACCTATTTCATCGACACGATCGCCAAAGTGCCGCGCACCTATCCGATCGACCGTGTCGAGGAGATCAAGCGCAAGGCGGAACAGGCGGTCCGCGACGCGCTGGGCGATGCCGACCTCACCTTCACCGCGGTGCCGGTGGCGCGCGACAACGAGACCATCCGCGAGCGCATCATGGTGATCTCGCGCAATTCGGGGCTCGCGGTACACCATGTGACGGTGCACGACCTCGGCGAAAAGCTGATCGTCAGCCTCGATCTCGAGGTCGACGGCGAGATGGCGCTGGTCGAGGCCCACGACATCGCGCACAATCTCGAGCGCAGCATCCGCGAGGAGTTCGGCGAGGACGTCGAGGTCGACACCCATATCGAGCCGCTGGAGCCGGAACTGCCGCACGGCACCGATGCGCCCGCCGAGCGCGTCGCCGCCATCACGGCCGCGCTGACCGAATTCGCCGCCAGCGGCGCCATCCACGACATCCATAATGTGCGCGTGCGCAACACCGAGGGCGGCGAGGTCGTCAACTTCCATTGCCGCGCCGCGCCCTCGATGAGCGTGAACAAGGTGCACCAGGGCGTCGACGAGATCGAACGCGCGCTGCGCCGCGCCTTCCCTACCATCAAGCGCGTCATCAGCCACGCCGAGCCGCCGCACGCGTAGCGGCGCGCGCAGAACACGCCGAAGATTCTGCGAGCCGCATTTGCGCCGCAGGATTGGGGCGGCGTTCCTGTTTCGGACTCCCATTTGTGATCGCGTTCACCCGCAAATGAGCGTTGGACAAGATTTATTTCGCATTAAGGATTCGTTGACTCTCGACACTGTGGAAAAAACGGATTCAAATGAACTGTGATTCGGAAGTGATTTGGGGTTCTTCCGAACGGGCGTGCAGAGAGAACTTCGGCGGGGGTTACGGCATGGCGCGTGCGCATGCGGCGGACGCATGCGTCCAATCCGATTCGATCAAGGGATTGGCGCAATCGATCGCAAAGCCGGCCTACACCAGGCTGCTGACTGCTGAGCCCGCATTGCGGCGGGCCGTGCCTACTCTGATCATCGCCTTCCTCGTCACCATCTGCCTCGGCGCCTTCGTGCAGGTCCTCGACCAGACGCGGCAGAAGCGCGCCACCATGAAGCGCGACATCGCGGCGCTTGCCGACATTGTCACCGACCGGCTCGACCGCCTCACAGCCTCGCGGCAGGAACGCGCCGGCACCATCGACCGCTTGCAGGCCATCCTGCCCGGCCTCATCCCCGCCTGGGGCAGCGCCCCCGGGCGTCACGTGATCGTGGTCGGCTCCGACCAGCGCATCCTCGCCCGCGTGCCGATTGAAGCCGGTCTCGAGCCCGACCGCGTCCTCGACGTGATCTCGGTCGCGCAGCTGCTCGCCGCGCCGTCCGGGCAGCCGGGCAGCGTCACCGACATGATCCTGCCGGGCGGCAGCAGCGCCATGGCGACGCAGCGCGTGATCAAGTCGATGCCGGGCCAGGTCATCGTCGTCCAGGAAAAGAACGAGCCGATCTGGGGCTCCGATGCCGCCCTCTCGGTGACGCTTTCCGCGACAACGGGGTTCGTCGTGCTGATCCTCGGCTTCGCCTTCCACTGGCAATCCACCCGCGCCCGCGAGGGCGACCTTATCAACGACGCCGTGCGCGGCCGCATCGACACCGCGCTCAACCGCGGCCGCTGCGGCCTGTGGGACTGGGACCTCTCGCGCGGCCGCATCTTCTGGTCGCAGTCGATGTTCACCATGCTCGGGCTCGACAGCCGCAGCGACCTCCTCACTTTCGGCGAAGTCAACGCGCGGGTGAACTCCGACGACATCGACCTGTTCGATATCGCCGACCGGCTGATCGCCGGCCAGATCGACCATATCGACCAGTCGTTCCGCATGCAGCACGCCGACGGCCACTGGATCTGGCTGCGGGTGCGCTGCGAGCTTTCCCACGCCGCCGCCGATTCCGGCCTGCACCTGATCGGCATTGCCGTCGACATCACCGAGCAGAAGAGCCTCGCCGAGAAGACGGTGGAAGCCGACCTTCGCCTGCGCGACGCCATCGAGACCATTCCGGAAGCTTTCGTGCTGTGGGACGCCGAGGACCGCCTGGTGCTCTGCAACTCGCACTTCCAGCGCCTTCACAAGCTGCCGGACTCCGCCGTGGCGCCCGGCACGTCGTACGAGACCGTGATCGAGGTCGGCAGCATGCCGGAGGTGCGCACCCGCCTGCACGGCGCCGCCAACCAGGCGCCGGGCGCCCGCACCTTCGAGGCCCAGCTCGAGGACGGCAGCTGGCTGCACATCAGCGAGCGCCGCACCAAGGACGGCGGCTACGTCTCGGTCGGCACCGACATCACCCGCATCAAGGAGCACGAGCAGAAGCTGGTCGACAACGACCTTCGCCTGCGCGCCACCGTCGCCGACCTGCAGCGCTCGCAGTCGGCGCTGGAACGCCAGGCCATCGAGCTCGCCGACCTCGCCCAGAAATACGCCGAGGAGAAGAACCGCGCCGAGGATGCCAACCAGGCCAAGTCGAAATTCCTCGCCAACATGAGCCACGAGCTGCGCACGCCGCTCAACGCCATCATCGGCTTCTCCGAGGTCATGGGCAGCGGCATGTTCGGCGCGCTCGGCTCGGACAAGTACGGCGAATACTGCAACGACATCCTGACCTCCGGAAAATACCTGCTCGAAGTCATCAACGACATCCTCGACATGTCGAAGATCGAGGCCGGCCGCATGAAGCTCGACATGGAGCCGCTCGACCTGTCGCGCACGCTCGCCGAATCGCTGCGCGTGGTCTCCGGCCGCGCCGAGGACAAGCACCTGACGCTGCGCGCCGACATCGAGAACACCATCTCGGTCGTCGCCGACCGCCGCGCGGTCAAGCAGATCATCGTCAACCTGCTGTCGAACGCGGTGAAGTTCACGCCCGACGACGGCAAGGTCGAGGTGCGCGGCCGCATGCTGAAGGATTCCATCGTGCTGATGATCGCCGACACCGGCATCGGCATCGCCCCGGATTCGCTGCGCCGCCTCGGCAAGCCGTTCGAGCAGGTCGAAAGCCAGCTCACCAAGAGCTACCAGGGCTCGGGCCTCGGGCTCGCCATTGCGCGCTCGCTCACTGGCCTGCACGGCGGCAGCATGAAGCTGCGCTCGAAGCTCGGCAGCGGCACCGTCGTCCGCGTCACGCTGCCGCTCGACGCCAGCAAGGTGATTAACGCGGCCTAGAGCATGATCCGGAAAAGTGTGAAGCGGTTTTTCGAAAAGATCATGCTCGAACAACAAGCCAAAGCGCGATGATGATTCATCCATATCTCATCGCGCTTTAGGACTGCTGCTGCCGTCCATCCGCAGGGGCCAACGCCATCATCGGCATCGCCGCGACGTCACACCTGCAGGCTTGGCGCGACCTCGCGGGCGGTCTGAACCAGTGCGGCAAGCAGCGGCGTCATCGGGTCGCGCCGCGGGATGATGAGGCCGATCGAATAATTGACCTCGGGATCGACGATCGGAATGCTGCGCACGGCATCGGCAAGCCCGAGCGTTTCCGCGAGCTTTGCCGGCATCACGCTGGCCCAGCGTCCGGTCTTCACATGGGTGTACAGCACCAGCAGCGAGTTCGACGTCAGCGTCGGCGTCGCCTCGGCGCCCACCGAGGCCAGCGTGCGGTCGATGATGCGGCGGTTCTGCATGTCGGGCGTCAACAGGCATAGCGGCACCTGTCCCACCTCTTTCCACGTCACCTGGTCGCGATCGCCGAACATGGCATCGCGCGCCGTCAGCAGGCGGTAGCTCTCGTCATAGAGCGGAATGGTGCGCACGTGGCCGAGCGGCTCGTTCTCGATGTAACCGAGCCCGGCATCGACCTCGAGATTTTCCAGAAGACCGAGCACTTCCGATGTCGTGCAGGACTGGATGCGAAAGCGGACGTCGGGATGGCGCGCGCGGAATGGCGTCGTCAGCTGCGCCACCATGCCGAGCACGGTCGGAATCGCCGCGATCTTCAGTTCGCCGGACAGCTTGTGCTTGAGGCTCTTGATCTCCTGCCGCATGGCGCGGGTGTCGCCGACGATGCGCCGAGCCCAGTCCAGCGTGCGCTCGCCTTCCGGGGTAAAGCCCTGGAAGCGCGAGCCGCGTTGCACCAGCATCACGCCGAGGATTTCCTCGAGCTGCTTGAGACTGGTCGACATCGTAGGTTGCGTCACGCCGCAGGCTTCCGCTGCGCGTCCGAAGTGCCGTTCCTTGGCGAGTGCGAGCAATAGTTCAAGCTTGTCGATCAAGAGAAGCGCCTCGTTAACGATTTCCCGCCGGGCCTGTTGCGATCACCCGTAACACACGTCAAGCGCGCGACAAATCCCGCCATTTCGATTTCGCATCAATGCATAGCATATCTCGATCGATGTCCGTTCCCTATCGCCGCATGAGACAGCTTTATTGATGTCGGACCGAATTCCAACTCTTATGAAACCGGGAAAAAAATTCGATCGGGAAACGTGGATGGCACCGCTTTACGAACCCTGGAGCACCGGGCGCGCCGCCGAGATCATCGCCGCGCACAAGGCGATCGAAGGCGCGACGCTGGTGATCCTGCACGCGCTGCAGGAAGCCTTCGGCCATGTGCCGGAGCCGGCGATCCCGATGGTGGCCGAAGCGCTCAGCCTGTCGCGCGCCGAAGTGCATGGCGTTTTCACCTTTTACCACGACTTCCGCAAGCAGCCCGCGGGCAGGCATGTGCTGAAGCTGTGCCGCGCCGAGGCCTGCCAGGCCGCTGGCGGCGATGCGCTGGCCGCACGCGCCGAAGCGAAATTGGGCATAGCCCTTGGCTATACGACAGCGGACGATCGCGTGACGCTGGAGCCCATCTACTGCCTCGGCCTGTGCGCCACCGCGCCCTCTGCCATGCTCGACGGCCGCGTGGTCGGCCGGCTCGATGAAAACCGGCTCGACGCCCTGATCGCGGAGGCGCAGCGATGAGCCTCCGGGTCTTCATTCCGCTCGATGCCGGTGCAGTCGCCGTCGGCGCCGACAACGTCGCCGCGGCGCTGGCGCAGGCCGCGACCACGCGCGGCGTCGCCATCGACATCGTCAGGACCGGATCGCGCGGCCTCTATTGGCTGGAGCCGATGGTCGAAGTCGCGACAGCGGCGGGCCGCGTGGCATTCGGTCCGGTGAGCGCCTCCGATGTCGCTTCGCTGCTCGATGCGTTTACCGGCAACGGCCAGCATCCGCTGCGCCTCGGCGTCACGGACCAAATTCCCTGGCTGGAGCGGCAGACCCGCCTCACCTTCGCGCGCTGCGGCGTGACCGATCCGCGCTCGGTCGAGGACTATCGCGCCCATGGCGGCTACCGCGGCCTCGAACGCGCCCTCTCGCTCGGCACGGACGCGATCCTCGCCGACGTCACCACGTCGGGCCTGCGCGGCCGGGGCGGCGCCGGGTTTCCGACCGGCATCAAGTGGAAGACGGTGGCGCAGACGCAGGCCGACCGCAAATTCATCGTCTGCAACGCCGACGAGGGCGACAGCGGCACCTTTGCCGACCGCATGATCATGGAGGGCGATCCCTTCGTGGTCATCGAGGGCATGACCATCGCCGGCATCACGGTCGGCGCCACCAAGGGCTACGTCTACATCCGCTCGGAATATCCGCATGCGGTGATCGCCATGAACGAGGCGATCAGGGCCGCAAGGCGCGCCGGCTATCTCGGCCCGCGCGTCGGCGGCGCGCCGTTCGCCTTCGATCTCGAAGTGCGGGTCGGCGCCGGCGCCTATGTCTGCGGCGAGGAGACCTCGCTGCTCGAGAGTCTCGAAGGTCGCCGAGGCCTCGTGCGCGCCAAGCCGCCGCTGCCGGCGCACAAGGGACTGTTCGGCAAGCCGACCGTGATCAACAACGTGCTGTCGTTCGCGGCGATCCCCTTCATCCTTGACAACGGCGCCAGGGCCTATGCCGATTTCGGCATGGGCCGCTCGCGCGGCACCATGCCGATCCAGCTTGCCGGCAACATCAAATATGGCGGCCTGTTCGAGACCGCCTTCGGCATCACGCTCGGCGAACTGGTCGACGATGTCGGCGGCGGCACCTTCACCGGCCGCCCGGTGCGCGCGGTGCAGGTCGGCGGACCGCTCGGGGCCTATTTCCCGCGTGCGTTGTTCGACACGCCGTTCGATTATGAGGCATTCGCGGCGCGCGACGGCCTGATCGGCCACGCCGGCGTCGTGGTGTTCGACGACACCGTCGATATGGCGAGGCAAGCGCGCTTTGCCATGGAGTTCTGCGCCGTCGAATCCTGCGGCAAGTGCACCCCCTGCCGCATCGGCTCCACGCGCGGCGTCGAGACCATCGACAAGATCCGGCGCGGCGAAGGCGTCGACGCCAATCTCGCCCTGGTCGAGGACCTCTGCAACACCATGAAGCTCGGCTCGCTCTGCGCGCTCGGCGGCTTCACGCCCTACCCCGTTATGAGCGCCTTGAAACACTTCCGGGAAGATTTTGGCCCGGCACCGGCCAGCATGCAGGCCGCGGAATAGGAGGACGACCATGTCCCTGATCGAAGAAATCGACTTCGGCACGCCGCGTTCGAAGTCGGAGACCATGGTCACGCTGACCATCGACGGCAACAGCGTGACCGTGCCCGAGGGCACTTCGATCATGCGCGCGGCGATGGAAGCCGGCACGCAGATCCCGAAGCTCTGCGCGACCGACATGGTCGACGCGTTCGGCTCCTGCCGGCTGTGCCTGGTCGAGATCGAAGGCCGCAACGGCACGCCGGCGTCCTGCACCACGCCGGTGGCGCCGGGCATCGTCGTCCATACCCAGAACGAGCGGCTGAAGAAGCTGCGCAAGGGCGTCATGGAGCTTTACATCTCCGACCATCCGCTGGACTGCCTGACCTGCGCCGCCAACGGCGACTGCGAATTGCAGGACATGGCGGGCGCGGTCGGCCTGCGCGACGTGCGTTACGGCTACGATGGCGAGAACCATGTTTTCGCCAGATCGGGCGGCACGCCCAATGCGGCGTGGATGCCGAAGGACGAATCCAACCCCTATTTCACCTACGACCCGTCGAAGTGCATCGTCTGCTCGCGCTGCGTGCGCGCCTGCGAGGAAGTGCAAGGCACCTTCGCGCTGACCATTGCCGGCCGCGGCTTCGACAGCCGCGTCTCGCCCGGCATGAGCGAAAGCTTTCTCGGCTCCGAATGCGTCTCCTGCGGCGCCTGCGTGCAGGCCTGCCCGACCGCGACGCTGACCGAGAAATCCGTGATCGAGATCGGCCAGCCCGAACACTCCGTGGTGACGACCTGCGCCTATTGCGGCGTCGGCTGCGCCTTCAAGGCGGAGATGCGCGGCGAGGAAGTGGTGCGCATGGTGCCGTACAAGGACGGCAAGGCCAACCGCGGCCATTCCTGCGTCAAGGGCCGCTTCGCCTGGGGCTATGCCACCCACCGCGAGCGCATCATCAAGCCGATGATCCGCGAGAACATCGGCGATCCCTGGCGCGAAGTGTCGTGGGACGAGGCCTTCGCTTTCTCCGCCGACAAGCTGCGCGCCATTCAGGCCAAGTACGGCAAGGAGGCGATCGGCGGCATCACCTCCTCCCGCTGCACCAATGAAGAAACCTATCTGGTACAGAAGCTGATCCGCGCCGGCTTCGGCACCAACAATGTCGATACCTGCGCCCGCGTCTGCCATTCGCCGACCGGCTATGGGCTGGCCACCACCTTCGGCACTTCGGCCGGCACGCAGGATTTCGATTCGGTCGAGCACACCGACGTCGTGATGGTGATCGGCGCCAATCCGGTTTCCGCCCATCCGGTGTTCGCCTCGCGCCTCAAGAAGCGGCTGCGCCAGGGCGCCAGGCTGATCGTGGTCGATCCGCGCCGCACCGAGATGGTGGAGGGCCCGCATCTCAACGCGCTGCATTTGCCGCTGGTGCCCGGCACCAACGTCGCCGTGATGACGGCGCTGGCGCATGTCATCGTCACCGAAGGTCTCGTCGACGAGACCTTCGTGCGCGAGCGCTGCGACTGGGCCGAATTCCAGGAGTGGGCCGAATTCGTCGCCCGGCCGAACAACAGCCCCGAGGCGACCGCCATCGTGACCGGCGTCGATCCCGAGGATCTGCGCGCCGCGGCGCGGCTGTTCGCCACCGGTGGCAATGGCGCAATCTATTACGGGCTCGGCGTCACCGAGCACAGCCAGGGCTCCACGACCGTCATCGCGATCGCCAACCTCGCGATGGCGACCGGCAATATCGGACGTCCCGGCGTCGGCGTGAACCCGCTGCGCGGCCAGAACAACGTACAAGGCTCCTGCGACATGGGCTCGTTCCCTCACGAGCTGCCCGGCTATCGCCACATCTCCGGCGATGCCGTGCGCGACCTGTTCGAGTCCGCATGGAACGTCAAGCTCAACCCGGAACCGGGCCTGCGCATTCCCAACATGTTCGACGCTGCGATCGAAGGCACCTTCATGGGCCTTTACGTTCAGGGCGAGGACATCCTGCAGTCGGACCCGAACACCAAGCATGTGGTGGCGGCGCTGTCGGCGATGGAATGCGTCATCGTTCAGGACCTCTTCCTCAACGAGACCGCCAACTATGCCCATGTCTTCCTGCCCGGCTCGACCTTCCTGGAAAAGGACGGCACCTTCACCAACGCCGAGCGCCGCATCCAGCGCGTACGCAAGGTGATGACGCCGCGCAACGGCCTCGGCGACTGGGAAGTCACCATCGGCCTTGCCAAGGCGATGGGCTTCGACATGCACTACAATCATCCGTCCGAGATCATGGACGAGATTGCGAGGCTGACCCCCACCTTCGCCGGCGTCTCCTACGCCAGGCTCGACGAGCTCGGCTCGGTGCAGTGGCCTTGCAACGAGAAGGCGCCGGAAGGCACGCCGGTGATGCACATCGACGGCTTCGTGCGCGGCAAGGGCAAGTTCGTCGTCACCGAATACATCCCGACCGACGAACGCACCGGCCCGCGCTACCCGCTGCTGCTCACGACCGGCCGCATCCTCAGCCAGTACAATGTCGGGGCGCAGACCCGCCGCACCGGGAACGTCGCCTGGCATGCCGAGGACCTGCTGGAGATCCACCCGCACGACGCCGAGATGCGCGGCGTGCGCGACGGCGACTGGGTGCGGCTGGCGAGCCGCGCCGGCGAGACGACCTTGCGCGCAGAGATCACCGACCGCGTCGCGCCGGGCGTGGTCTATACCACCTTCCACCACCCGGACACCCAGGCCAACGTCATCACCACGGAGTTCTCCGACTGGGCCACCAACTGTCCGGAGTACAAGGTCACCGCCGTGCAAATCTCGCCGTCGAACGGCCCGAGCGACTGGCAGAAGTCCTACGAAGAGCAGGCCCGGCATTCCCGCCGCATCGCGCCCGCGGAAGCCGCGGAGTAGCGGATGCACGACCCGGTCCGGACATACGACCGCGAGGCATGGCGCGACGGCAGGGCGATTGGCGGCACGCGCCGCATCGCGGAGGAGACCGCTCTGGCGCTGACCTACAATGGCGGCACCTACGCCGTCATGATGGGAACGCCGCAGCACTTGAAAGACTTTGCCGTCGGCTTCAGCCTCAGCGAGGGCGTCGTCCAATCCGCCGACGAAATCGAGTCCATCGATATCGTCGAACTCGACGACGGCATCGAGCTGCGCATGTGGCTTGCAGCCGAAAAGGCGGCGCGCATCAACGAACGGCGGCGCCACGTCGCCGGTCCCACCGGCTGCGGCATCTGTGGCCTGGAGTCGATTGCGGAAGCGGTGCGGCCGATCGCCATCGTCCCGCAGGGACGAAGCTTCTCCCCGCAGGCGATCATGGCGGCGATGGCCGCCGTCTCGCCGTTGCAGGCGCTGAACATCGAGACCCGCGCCGTGCACGCCGCGGCGTTCTGGACACCCTCCCAGGGCATCGTGGCCCTGCGCGAGGACGTCGGCCGCCACAACGCGCTCGACAAGCTCGCCGGCAGTTTGGCGCTGCAAGGCATTCATGCCGCCGGCGGCATGGTGCTGCTGACCAGCCGCGTCTCCGTCGAGATGGTGCAGAAGGCGGCCGGCACGGGCGCGCCGCTGCTGGTCGCAATTTCGGCGCCGACGGCGCTGGCCGTGCGCATGGCGGATGCCGCCGGCATCACGCTGTGCGCCATCGCGCGCGCCGACGGATTCGAAGTATTCACCCATCCGCAGCGCATCGAAAGCGCCGCGGTGCAGGAGGCTGCCCGTGTCGTCGCCTGACAGACTGGTCTACATGGCCAACCAGATCGGAAAATTCTTCCAGAGCCAGGGCCACGACAAGGCCGTGCCCGGCATCGCCGAGCACATCAGGAAATTCTGGGACCCGCGGATGCGGAAAGCGATCTTCGCCCATCTCGATGGCGGCGGCGCCGGGCTCGATCCGAACGTCCGCGATGCAATCGCGAAGTTGAAGGAAGCCGCTTAGGCTAGGACGTGTACCCATAACGGAGAAGTCGGCCAACGCGCTTGATGCCCCTTCTGCCAGTAGCGGCTCAAAGGCAGATATGCCGGGATGTCCGATAAGGGGCCAAAAGCACACTTCAGGCGGGGGCTCTCTACCCGATTAGTTGGAACATGAAGGAGACAACACCATCTTCGAAATGAATTGGTCCGTTTTTTCCTTGATGTCCGCGGCCTCTTGAAGATTTGAGCGATCTATTCCGTGCACGGTGACGTAAACCGCTGGATCGCAGGCGAGTGAGAAATTGAGAGTGCAGTCCGTCATTGCCAGTCCGACTGAGCAGGAAGCGGTGAGGTCAAAGTAATCTGAGTGAGCACTCTTTCGCAGATAAAAGAACTGCGTTCTCGCCACGCGCTTACTCACAGGATCTCGGGTCTTCACTTCGAAAGCTTCTGTAAAACCCGTGCCGGCTATCTCGATATCTGTGACTTCGACGTTTGAACGATATGGCGGTGTCTTGTGCCACTTCAGGTGCGATTTCGCCATCCAGTCGCCCATATTGGGCGTACTCGCATTGATGCTATGGGTTCGATTTTCTATCCCAATCAGAATGCGACCGTTACATATCCCAACGCAGCCAGCGCCGAACGCCGCGTTCTGAGGTTCTTTCAAACTCGTGAAGCTCGGATAGTAAGTTAGAATATTGACACCGAATACTCTGGTGGTCGCCGGTTTGCGGAAGATCAGGTCGGCAGGTATCTTGATTGAGATTGGCGCCGCGTCGAGTGAATCCTTCCCGCGGGATTCATAGACGTCAAACACTTGGGCTGTATCCGCCAGCGAGGGCGCAGCACCAAACATCAAGCTTCCGAAGATGCCCAGCCACTTGTAGAGAGGGCCACGGAGCGCAACCGAACTCGATTTATGCATCGTCAAACTTGGAGCCGTGTTCCCGCCATCGCAATTGCGACAGCCGACCGCTTACCTCTGGTTGTTCTGTCGATATAAAGCCGCAGAAGTGCTAAACGTCAGTTAGCGCGAACCTTCAAATGGGAGATGTTTCGCCGTTCTCTGCTATCGTTCGCTGCGGGTCAAAACCCGAAATGGCCAAACTGAACACAATCGGTCTGCTGCGCTCCCGCAAGCGGACTTCCGGCCATTGATGGAGTCCACGCCCTAACCGACCACCGCCGTAAACACCCGCCGGACCTCGGCCTGCGTCTCCCGCAGCCGTGCTTCCAGGGTCGAGAAGTCGGGCGTGTCCCCTGCCCGCGCCATCACGCGCAACAAATCCTCGCCTGACGTCCCCGGGTTGAACTTGCCGCTGACGCAGAGCCGGATGATCTGCGTCAGATCGTGATAGAGCCGCGCCGCACCGCGGAGCACTTCCGCATGCGATTGTGCGAGCACGCCGAGCCGGGCGGCATTGTCGAGCACGGCTGACGTCGAGACGTTGAGGATGTCGGGCTTGTCGGCGGCGTGGATGAGCTGCAGGTGCTGCGCGATGAAATCGATGTCGACGGTGCCGCCGGCCGCATATTTCAGGTCCCAGACGTCGTCCTCACCCTTTTCCTGGGCGATGGCGCGGCGCATGTCGGCGACATCGGCAGCGGTCGCGCCAGGATCGCGCGGGCGCATCAACACGGCGCGGATGACGTCCTCGATCTTCTTGCGAAAGTCCGGCGAGGACGAGATCACCCGCGCCCGCGTCAGCGCCATGTGCTCCCAGGTCCAGGCCTCGCGTTCCTGGTAATCGGCAAAGGAATCGAGCCGCGAGGCCAGCGGGCCGGCGCGGCCCGAGGGGCGCAGCCGCATGTCGATCTCGTACAGCACGCCGTAATTGGTGCGGGTGGTGAAGGCGCTGATCAGACGCTGCGTAAAACGCGCGAAATATTGCGCGCCGTGCAGCGCGCGCTCGCCGTCGGAGTCCGGCGCCTCGTGGTCGTAGTCGTAGAGCAGGATCAGATCGAGATCGGAGGACGCCGTCATCTCGCGGCCGCCGAGCCGGCCCATGGCGACGATCGCGGTCTCCTGATCCCTGATGCGGCCGTACTGGCCGGCGAACTGGTCGGTGACGAGATCGTGCACGGTGTGGACGATGCCCTCGGCGACGTCGGCAAAGGCGCCGCCGGCCTGCTGGGCCGACACCGTGCCGGACAGGATGCGCGCGCCGATCAGGAACAGGCTCTCCTGCCCGAACAGGCGCAGGCGGTCGAGGAAATCCTCATAGGAGTCCGCGTCCTTCAGCGTCTCGGCTAGCCGCCCCGACAGCTCCTTCTGGTCCGGCATCGCGCCGAAGAAGCGCGGATCGATCAGGCCATCCATGATCTGCGGCTGCCGCGCCAGCATGTCGCCGAGCCGGGGCGCGGCGCCGAGGATCAAGGCCACCAGCGCCACCAGGTCGGGATTTTGGCTGAGCAGCGTGATCAGCCGCCCGCCGCGCTGCAGCGCCTGCAGGAAGCGGTCGAAGGCCGCAACCGCATCGTCGGGCTCTTCGGCATGGGCAAGGCCGTCGATCAGGCCGGGCATGAACTGGATCAGCGCATGGCGCGTCGCCTCGACCCGCAGCGCGCGGTATTCATCGGTCAGCCAGTGCTGCACGGTAGTGGCCACCATCACCGGCTTCTTGAACCCGAGCGCCAGCAAATGATCGAGCAGCCGCTGGTCCCCGGGGCCGCCTGCGTAGTTCACTCCGGGCAGCTTCTCCGTACCGGCCGGATCGCCCTCGAACAGGCGGCCGTAATGTCCCTGCACGATGTTGAGATGGCCGACCAGATCCTTGGCGAAGGCATCGCGGCTCTCATAACCGAAGAAATTGGCAAAACGCTCCATCGCCTGCGGCTCGTCGGGCAGCGTGTGGGTCTGCTCGTCCGCGATCATCTGCAGGCGGTGCTCGACCCGGCGGAGGAACTCGTAGGCCACGGTGAGCTGGTCTCTCGCCTCGTAGGTGATCCAGTTGCTGTTGGCGAGTTCGTTGAGCGCGAGCAGCGTCGGCCTCACCCGCAATTCCGGATGCCGGCCGCCCGCGATCAATTGCTGGGTCTGGGCGAAGAACTCGATCTCGCGGATACCGCCGCGGCCGACCTTGACGTTGTGGCCTTCGACCGAAACCTCGCTCTGGCCACGATAGAGCTGCATCTGCCGCTTCATGTCGTGGACGTCGGCCAGCGCGGCGAAGTCGAGATGCTTGCGCCATACGAACGGGGAGATGTCGGCGACCATCGCTTCGCCTGCGGCGAGGTCGCCGGCGCAGGGCCGCGCCTTGATCATCGCGGCGCGTTCCCAGGTCCGCCCTTCCCGCTCGTAGTAATGCAGCGCGGCTTCGGTCGAGATCGCCACCTGCGTCGAGGCCGGGTCGGGCCGCAGCCTGAGGTCGACGCGGAACACGTAGCCCTCGCCGGTGCGCTGCTGCAGCAGCCGCGCCATCGCCTGCGTCAGCCGCACGAAGAACGGCTGCGGCTCGATATCCGCCGCCAGCGAGGTGGAGTTGCGGTCGAAGAACACGATCAGGTCGATGTCGCTGGAATAGTTGAGCTCGCCCGCGCCCATCTTGCCCATGGCGAGCACGATCAGGCCGCATCCGGCTTCCGGATGCTCCGGATCGGCCGCCTTGATGCGGCCGCGGGAGGCCTCATGACGCAGCAGGAAGCGCAGCGCCATCTGCACCGAGGCGACCGCGAGGTCGGTCAGCGCCGCGGTCACCCCCATCACCGGCCAGACCCCGCCGATATCGCACAGCGCGATCAGCAGCGCCGCTTCCGCCTTGAGGCGGCGCAGCAGAACCATCACCTCGCTCTCATCAGGCGCGGCCCACACCGCGCGCGAGGCATCCTCGATCAGGGAGGCCAGATGCGGCTCCGGGTCACACGACAGAATACGGCTCAGCCGCGCGGCGTCGGCGCGGACGAGGTCGAACAGATAGGGCGAGAACGCGCAGATGCCGAGCAGTATCTTGCGGGCGTTGTCGTGGGCGAGCAGCGCCTCGATGGCGGCCGACTGCGCGGGCTCGAGCCCGGAGAGCCAGTCGCTCCAGATTTGTTCGGCTTTGTCGGGCACGGCGACATGCGGCCCCTCGACGAAGCGGGCGGCCAATGGCAGATGTCGTTCCGCGTTTCCCGGCGCGGATGCGTTCATGCCACCTTCTGTGGCACATCCTGCGTTTGCGCCGCAAGCCTCTCGCCGGTGCGCGCCGGCAGCACCAGCGTCGCCACCAGGCCGGGTTGCGCATCGCCGAGGCGCAGCGTGCCGCCATGCAGCGTCGCCACCGCGCTGGCGAGGCTGAGGCCAAGGCCGGAACCGGGCAGCGTGCGGCTCGCTTCCAGCCGCACGAAGCGCTCGACGGCGTGCTTGCGGTCGGCCTCGGGAATGCCCGGACCATGATCGGTGACGCTGAGCAGCACCTGGTCGCCCTCGCGCCGCGCCTCGATCACGATCTCCCGCGCCGCCTTGATGCCGAGCGGCTGCGCGCTGGTGGTGGGCTTGCCGTACTTGATGGCGTTCTCGACCAGGTTGGCGAGCGCCTGGCTGACCAGTTCGCGGTTGCCGCGGAGCGGCGCCACCGATGTCTTGACGGCCAGCGTCATGCCGTCGTCCTCGGCGAGCGGCTCGTAGAGTTCGTGGATGCCGTTGGCGACGTCGGCACCGTCGAAATCGTCCATGTCGCCGCGGGCCTGTCCGGACTCGGCGCGCGCGATCATGAGCAGCGCGTTGAAGGTGCGGATCAACCCGTCGGATTCCTCGATGGTGCGCTCCAGCGCGGCGCGGTAGTCGGCTTCGCTGCTCGATTTGGCGAGCGCTTCCTCGGCGCGGTTGCGCAGCCGCGTCAGCGGCGTCTTCAGGTCATGGGCGATGTTGTCGGAGACTTCCTTGAGGCCGTTCATCAGCGCCTCGATGCGCTCGAGCATCGCGTTGAGGTTTCCGGCGAGGCGGTCGAGTTCGTCGCCGCTCCGGCCGACCGGCAGGCGGCCGGTGAGGTCACCGGCCATGATGCGCTGGGTGGTGCCGGTCATGGCGTCGATCCGGCGCAGCACGCGGCGCGAGACGAAGATGCCGCCGCCGATGCCGAGCACGATCACGACCAGCAGCGACCATTGCGTGGCGCGGGCGACGATGCCGAACAGCCGGCGCCGCTCCTCGAGATCGCGCCCGATCAGGAGGCGAAAGCCGTTGCTGAGCTCGGTGACCTTCACCAGGGCGCGGTGATCGCCGGCGTCGTTCTCGTCGATCCGCCGGTAGGCGGTTTCCGACCATCCCAGCGTTCCCATCACCCCGGGCGCAAGCGAGCCGACATTGCCGCCGAGCGAAACGCCGTTCGGGGCGGTGATGAGATAGAGGTTGGCGCCCGGCCGCAGCGAGCGAATGCGGATGGTGCCGTCAAGCCCCCGCAAACCGCGCCGCAGATAGATCTCGTTGATCTCCGCGGATTCCGCGTTGACGATGGCGGTGATCTGCTCGGTGATCAGCCGCCTCGTGTTCCACGCGAAAAAGGCCAGCAGCGAGGCCGCGAACAGCGCGAACAGCAGCAGATAGACCAGCGTCAGGCGAAACGCCGTGGTCCGGATCAGTTTGCCGAACGCGGTCACGTCCCTACCGGATGCCGTCGCGGATCATGTAACCGGCGCCGCGGATGGTGTGCAGCAGCGGACGGTCGAATCCCTTGTCGATCTTCGAGCGAAGGCGCGAGATATGCACGTCGATCACGTTGGTCTGCGGATCGAAGTGATAGTCCCAGACGTTCTCCAGCAGCATGGTGCGGGTCACCACCTGGCCGGCATGCTTCATCAGATATTCGAGCAGGCGGAACTCGCGCGGCTGCAAGGTCAATTCTTCCTTGCCGCGGACGACGCGGTGGGAGAGCCGGTCGAGTTCGAGATCGCCGACGCGGTAGACGGTCTCTTCCGCAGGACCGCCCTGGCGACGCGACAGCACTTCGACCCGCGCGAGCAGTTCGGCGAAGGCATACGGCTTCGGCAGATAGTCGTCGCCGCCGGCACGCAGGCCCTTGATGCGGTCGTCGACCTGGCCGAGCGCGGAGAGGATCAGCGCCGGCGTGCGGTTGCCCTTCTCGCGCAGCGAGCCGATCAGCGACAGGCCGTCGCGCTTGGCCAGCATGCGGTCCACCACCAGCACGTCGTAATCGCCGCTGTCGGCCAGCGCGAGGCCCTCCTCGCCGTCGGTGGCGAGATCGGCGACGTGCCCGACTTCGCGAAACGCCTTGACGAGATAGTCGGCGGAGTCGCGGTCGTCTTCGATAATCAGAAGGCGCATGCTGGGATTGGCACTGGAACTGGCGGCTGACGTTGCCGGATTGAGCTCTGTCACCATGGCGTGACTGACCTTCTCATGCAAGACGGGGGGCGCCCTCGCAACGCGGCGAAAAAAGGCGGGCGGTGAGGCTGGGGGACCTCACCGCCCTTAGATCCTTCCGACGGAGGGGGGCGTATTCCACCGGAAGGTACGCGGAGGGAGCGAGCTTTGCACCCGCTCCCCGGAAAGCATCACGGCCGGGGGCGACTATCGCCGGGACGCTCTCCATTCGAGTACTTAACCCTTGGCCAGCGGCACTGCCACAAAGCGCGACGAACCGCCGCTCTTCACGCGCATCAGCACGCTGTTCTTGTTGTCGGTGCGCGCCGCCGAAATGGCATCGCGGACGTCGTCGGCGCTGGCGACATTCTTGCCGCCGACTTCGAGGATCACGTCGCCCTCCTTGAAGCCGCGTTCGGCCGCGGCGCTCTTCGGATCGACTTCGGTCACCACGACGCCTTCCTTGCCGGCGCCGGCCACGCTGTTGGCGGGCGCCACCGTCATGCCGAGCCTCGGCACGTCGGTTCCGCGGCTGGACTTGCCGCCCTTGTCGTTATCGAGATCGGCCTTGGCTTCGACCTGGTTCGGCAACTGGCCGAGCGTCAGGTTGATCACCTTGTCCTGGCCCTTGTGCAGCACGTTGAGCTTCACCGCATTGCCGGGCGCAAGCCCGCCGATGGTGCGCGCCAGTTCCTTGGCATCCTTGACCGGCTCGCCGTTGACGGCGGTGATCACGTCGCCCGACTCGATGCCGGCCTTGGCAGCGGGGCCATTGGCCTGCGGTTCGGCGACCAGTGCGCCTTCCGCCTTCTTCATGCCGAGGCTGTCGGCGATGTCGGCGGTGACCGGCTGGATCTGGACGCCGATCCAGCCGCGGCTGACGGTGCCTTTGTCCTTGAGCTGGGCGACCACGGTCTTCACCGTGGAGGCGGGAATTGAGAACGCGATGCCGACGCTGCCGCCGGACGGCGAGTAGATGGCGGTGTTGACGCCCATCACCTCGCCCGACACGTCGAACGCCGGACCACCGGAATTGCCCTTGTTCACGGGCGCGTCGATCTGGATGAAGTCGTCATACGGACCGTTGCCGATGTCGCGGCCGGAGGCCGAGACGATGCCGGCGGTCACGGTGCCGCCGAGGCCAAAGGGGTTGCCGACCGCGAGCACCCAGTCGCCGATCCGCGGCTTGGTGTCGGAGAGCTTCGCGAAGGGAAAGTCGGTGCGGCCGGAGACCTTGATCAGCGCGAGGTCGGTGCGCGGATCGGTGCCGATCACCTTGGCGCTGTAGGTCTTGCCGTCGTCGGTGGTGACTTCGACCTTGTCGGCGCCATCGACCACGTGGTTGTTGGTCACGGCATACCCGTCAGGCGAAATGAAGAAGCCGGAGCCCTGGCCGGTCACCGGGGCACGGCCGCCGCCGCGCGGGCGCAGGCCGGGAGGCAGGCCATCGGGGCCGCCGAAGCGGCGGAAGAAGCGCTCCATCGGGGACCCCGGCTGGAACGGCGAATCGTCCCTGTCGGCGCTGTCTTCCTTGGCGGTCTTTTCGCCGATCGCGACCTTCACCGAAATAACCGACGGCTTCACGCGCTCGACGATGTCGGCAAAGCCGGTGGGCTGCGCGACCTTGCGCACTTCCTGGTTCACCTGCGCATGGGCGCTCGAGGTGAAGATATCAACCGGGCCCTGCGCGGGGCTGAAACCGTAAACCGCAGCGCCGAGACCGGCGACAACGGAAGCCGTCAGCGCGTATTTGCGCAGCGAGAACACCTTGCGCTTTGGCGCCTGGCAGGACGGAAAGTTCGAGAGGTCGACGGGGCGTTCGGTCATCCTGTTAAGTCTCCGACAGAAGAGAAATTCGATGATGCGGGGCGTGCACCTGACAGCAGCCAAGATGGCGCTTCCCGCCTTACGGCGCGCTGGCGAGGGGGTTAAACTTTTGTAATGCTGGGGCCACAGGGTGCGGCAGAATAGCGCAGTCAATCCAACGGCTTAGGGCCAGATCTGAAAGCCCGGCTGGAACAGGCGTTTTTCGCTTTGCCACGCAGCGGCGTGGTTGCGGCCACCGAACGCGGCAGTGCGGTCGCCGCTTTGCGCGGACGCGCTGCCGCTCAGGATGACGCCTCGTCCGAATGGGCGGGCTGCTCGGCTCCCAGCAGTTTTTCCAGCCGGGCTTCCTCGTCCGGGCTCAGCTTCATCAGCGTCTGCCGCTCCGCATCCGCGGCCCGCTCGCGGCGGCGGGAATAGATCCAGAGCGCGATGCCTCCGCCCATCAGCGCGAGCGGCGGCAGCAGCCACAGCAGCGCCGTGCGCGGATTGAGGCGCGGCTTGAGCAACACGAATTCGCCGTAGCGCGCGACCAGGAAATCCATCACCTGCTTGTCGCTATCGCCGGCGGTAATGCGCTCGCGCACCAGAAGGCGCAGGTCGCGCGCCAGCGGCGCGTCGGAATCGTCGATCGACTGGTTCTGGCAGACCATGCAGCGCAGCTCTTTCGACAGCTCGCGCGCCCGCGCCTCCTTGATCGGATCGGCCAGGATCTCGTCGGGCTGCACGGCATGAACCGGCGAGCCGGCCAGCATCGTCAGGGCGAAGGCCAGGATGAGGGCTGCGCGCTTCATTCCGCCGCCTGCAATCGGCGCGCGGCACGCGCCGGCCTGGGCGCACCGACGCGCAGCCTTCGGTCCGACAGCGACAGCATGCCGCCAAACGCCATCAGCACCGGTCCCCACCAGATCAGCAGCACCAGCGGCTTGTGATAGGCACGCACCGCGATGCCGCCGTCGGTGACGTCGCCGAGCGAGATGTAGAGCTGGCTGGCGCCACGCGTCTGCAGCGCCGCCTCCGTGGTCGACATGCCGCGCGTGGTGAACGAGCGTTTTGACGGCGTCATGTCCGGAAGCTTCTCGCCGTCGCGGCTGACCGAAAACTGCGCCAGCGTCTCGCGGTAGTTCGGGCCCTGCCGCTGCGTCAGGCCGTCGAGCCTGAGCTCATAGCCCGCGACGGTGGCGGTCTGTCCCGGCTTCATGGTCGCAATGTGCTCGCTGTTCCAGCTGGCCTCGCAGGCGATGCCGATCAGCGCAACGCCAAGGCCGGCATGGGCGAATGCGGTGCCCCACGCCGAGCGCGGCAGGCCGCGCGCCCGCCGCAGCGAGTTCGCAAGGGGAATACGGAACAGCGCAATGCGCTCGGCGATATCGCTGAGGGCGCCCGCGATCACGAACACGGCCAGCGCAATCGCAAGCGGCGCCAGCGCCGGTCCCCCGCGCGTCCATGCCCACACCGCCGCAAGCGCGGCCAGCGCGGCGATGCCGGCCGCGGTCAGCCGCTGGGCGGCTGCGTAGAGATCGCCGCGCTTCCAGGCGAGCAGCGGCCCGAAAGGAACGGCGAGCAACAGCGGCACGAACAGCGGACCGAAGGTCAGGTTGAAGAACGGCGCGCCGACCGAAATCTTGTCGCCGGTCAGAACCTCCAGCGCGAGCGGATAGAGCGTGCCGACGAACACGGTGGCACAGGCCGTGGTGAGGAAGAGGTTGTTGAGCACCAGCGCGCCCTCGCGCGAGATCGGCGCGAACAGGCCGCCCTGCTTGAGATGCGGCGCGCGTAACGCAAACAGCGACAGGCTGCCGCCGATGAAGATGCAGAGGATCAGCAGGATGAAGACGCCGCGCGCGGGGTCGGTGGCAAAGGCATGCACCGAGGTCAGCACGCCCGAGCGCACCAGGAAGGTGCCGAGCAGCGACAGCGAGAAGGTCAGGATCGACAGCAGGATGGTCCAGACCTTCAGCGCGTTGCGCTTCTCCATCACCAGCGCCGAATGCAGCAGCGCGGTGCCGGCAAGCCACGGCATCAGCGAGGCGTTCTCAACCGGATCCCAGAACCACCAGCCGCCCCAGCCGAGCTCGTAATAGGCCCAGTACGACCCCATCGCGATGCCGAGGGTCAGGAAAATCCAGGCCACCAGCGTCCACGGCCGCACCCAGCGCGCCCACGCCGCATCGATCCGTCCCTCGAGCAGAGCCGCAACGGCAAAGGAGAACGAGATCGAAAATCCGACATAGCCGAGATAGAGCATCGGCGGATGCACGGCGAGCCCGATGTCCTGCAGGATCGGGTTGAGGTCGCGGCCTTCGATCGGCGGCTGGGCGATGCGCGCAAACGGGTTCGAGGTCAGCAGGATGAAGAGATAGAAGGCTGTCGCGACCCAGGCCTGCACCGACAGCACATGCGCGCGCAGCGACATCGGCAAGTTGTTGCCGAAGGCGGCAACCAGCGCGCCGAACAGCGCCAGGATCGCCACCCAAAGCAGCATCGATCCCTCGTGGTTGCCCCACACGCCGGTGATCTTGTAGATCAGCGGCTTCGCCGAATGCGAGTTCTCGAACACGTTGACGACGGAGAAATCCGAGGTGACGTGCAGCGCGGTCAACAGCGCAAGGGAGGCGCCGACGAACAGGAGCTGCGCCAGCGCGGTCGAGCGCGCCAGCTCCATCAGGGCGATGTCGCCGCGGCGCGCGCCGATCAGCGGCACCACCGACTGGATCAGCGCCAGGCCGAGCGCAAGCACCAGGGCATAATGGCCGGCCTCCGCGATCACTTCGAGGCTCCCTGCGTTGGCTTGTTGCCGTAATCGTCCTTCCAGTGCCCCTGCTTCTTGAGGGCATCGGCGACTTCCCTCGGCATGTAGGTCTCGTCGTGCTTGGCAAGCACGGTGTCGGCGCGGAAGGTGCCGGAAGCATCGAGCGAACCTTCCGCGACCACGCCCTGCCCTTCGCGGAACAGGTCGGGCAGGATGCCCTTGTAGGTCACGGGCAGATTGGCATTGCCGTCGGCGACGCTGAAGCTGACCTGGAGATCGTCGCCGCGCTTGAGCGAACCCGGCTGCACCAGCCCGCCGAGACGGAAACGCTTGCCCGCCGGAATCTGCTTCTCCGCCGCCATCGACGGCGTCGAGAAGAACACGATGGAATCGCGCATGGCATTGAGCACCAGCGCGGCCGCGACCGCGAGCACGGCCAGCGCGCCGCCGATCATCGTGAGCCGCCGTTGCTTGCGTGTCATGCCGCGCCCTTGCCGCTTTCCCTGGTCATCCGTCCAGTCCCAGATTCCTGAGGCCCTCGTTGAGCTGCCGCAAGCGCTCTGCGTCGCTGCCGACCGCCTGCCTTGCATCGGCACGCGCGCTCACCGCCTTCTCGCGCTCCCCCATCACCAGATAAGCGCGCACCAGCCGCAGCCAACCCTCGACGTCATCGCCGTTCTGCTTGAGGCGGCTCGCCAGGCGGTCGACCATGCCGCGCACCATGGCGTTGCGGTCGGTCTCCGTCATGCCCCTGGCGGCGGCCATGGCCTCCTCCGACAGCGCCGGCACCGTGCCGCCGACCCGCGCGATCGCCGCCTGCACCAGCGGACGCCACGGCGCATCAGCCGGCGCCTTCGCCAGCATCGCTTTCCAGATCGAGGCGGCGTCCGTTGTGCGACCGTCCTGTTCGGCGGCAACGCCAAGGAAATAACTGGCCTTGACCTCTTCCGCGTTCATCGACAACGCCTGCTCGAACTCGGCCTTGGCCTCGCCGGTCACGACGCCGCCGGCCGCCGCGGTCAGCGCCTCGCCGAGATCGGCGCGGCGCTCGGAATTGTCGCCGGCGTAGGCGATCGCATTGCGCCAGGCGCGCACGGCATCGTCATGGCGGCCGAGCCGCCCCAATACCGGCGCCAGCACCGTCCAGCCGCGGCCGTCGGTCGGGTTCTTCTCCAGATGCGCTTCGACCTGCGCGACCAGATTGACCAGGGGCTGGCGGCCATCCGGCGCCTGCGAGCGGGCGGCGAGCGGAAAATCCCCAAGCTGCGGCGAGCCGAGCGGCAAATAGAACGCCACTGCCGCGAGCGGCAGGCCGACCAGCGCCGCGACGGCGACCGCGCGGCGCAGCGTTGCGCTCGGCGCTGCGACGGGGGCCGCTTCGGCAGTGGTCGCGGCAAGCAGGCGCCGGCTGATTTCGATTCGCGCCTGCTCCGCTTCAGCGGCCCCGATCAACCCGCCGGCAAGATCGCGATCGATCTCCGCAAGCTGGTCGCGGTAGACGGCCACCTCGGTGCCACCGGCCTGCGCCTGGTAGCGCCGGCCGAGCGGCCACAGCACGGCGAATACCGCCGCGACCGTCATCAGCGCGAACACAAACCAAGGATTCATCAAGCGGCGGGTCCCGGTGAAGCGGCGCCTGCTTAAAACCTTTCCAAGGAGGTGCCGATGGCCCGCTTTATACTATCGGGCGGCGCCCGGACAATTGACAATTCTCATGTTTTTCTTTCCCGAACAGCCTCGAAAATCACGCGAAACCGGGCTCAGGGAACCTCAAACTGCGCGCTTTCCGCAACATGGATGCCGTGGACGTTCCGCGCCCGCAGGAAATAGGTTCCCCCCTTGAACGAGGCCGGGAGCCGGATCCGGAGTGATCCAACAGGCACGCGAGAGGCGATCCTGACGACGGGGTCGGAGAGTTCAAGCCCACTGGTCTTGTGGACGAGGACGACCGTCGCGCCGACCATCAGATTGCGGTAGGTCGCCGAAATTACCCGGTTCTCAAGTTCGATAAAATTGATGATGGAGTTCATGCGTCATTCGTAAGTCCCGCATGCAAGACCGTCAACCAAAAATTGTATTACATAAAATTGTCACTTTTGCTGCCCGGCCTTGGCAGGCTTGCGGTCGACGACGACGGCGTTCTCCGCCGCGCGGCTCATCAGCGATGAATAGTCCGTGCCGAACAGCACTTCGCAGAAGCGGATCGCCGCCTTCACCTGCTGTTCCCGGTACGCCCGTCCCCTTTCGTTGCGCAGCGACTGCACCAGCGCTTCGGTCGACTGCTCGACATAGTGCTGCAGGTCGGAATAGGTGCGCAGCGTGACTTCATTGATGGCGAGCTCGCTGGCATAGGTACGGCACACCGCGACGAAGTCGATCAGCGCCGCGGTCTCCTCCACTTCCGACGGGTCGATCTTGAGGCCGGCCAAAATGTCCTTGTCGGCGCGCTGGCGCAGGATGCGGCGGACGCGGCCGGGCACGCTCTCGATTTCCGACTGCAGCGAGTTGGAGATTTCGGCGCGGATCGAGGCGAGCTGCTTGCCCCAGGCGGAATCGTTGCGCAAATCGAGCTCGGTGCGCAGGCCGCGCACGCCGTCATGCAGCGTCTTCAGCTGGTCCGCGACGTCGTCGAGCTGGCCGCGCCTGATGTCGGTGCGCAGGCATGCGGCGACGAAATAGAGATCGTGCAGCGCCATGGTGACGGCAACGCCGAAGGGCGTGGCGGCAACGCGCAGCTCGTCGTCGGACGCCGCCATCTTCACCGCGAGGCGGATGATCTGCCACGGCGCGGTCAGCCGCTGTATGATCAGCGACAGCGCGAAGGGCAGCACTTGCGGCGACTGCAGCGAGGGCACGTTCAGCGCTGCAACGATCTCGGCGATCTGGGTCTCGGTGAACCCCCGGAGATAGGCAGGCATCTTGCCGCCGAGCGCCTCCAGCGCATCGCGTGCCTGCAGCGCCAGTCCAATGCCGAGGAAGTCCTCGACGACGCTCGGCCCGCCGACGCGGGCCAGCGTGCGGTACCGGTCGTCGCCCTGCACCGGCATGGCCATGCTGATAATCGCCTGGGCCGCCGCGACCTGTAGCCTGCGCACGGCAGGCTCGACGCTGGCCCCGGTCTCGCGCGCCTTGGCGAGGATGTCCTCGAATTCGCGCACCGCCTCCGGCGCGCCCTCGCGAGCCAGCCACTGCCATACCGGCAGCAGCGAGGCGCGGCGGATTTGACCAGGCCTGATCGGAAAATTGCCTTCGACCAGGAAAGGTTCGAGCGACCGATAGAACAACCGCGCCGGATCCTCGGTGCGCGGCTGTGTGTCGTCGTCCGCTTCGACGCCATTCGCGATGCTGTCGTCGGCGCCTCGCACGACCGTGCGCAGCTGCTCGAGCACGAAGGCGGAAACGGCGATGTCCTGCCCCCGCTCCAGCGCGCGCTCGAACTCCCGCATCAGCAGCGCCTGCGACTGCGGCGGCAACTGTGCGAGGTATTCCCTCAGACGCTCGATAGATGCCTGGTTCATGCGGCGGTGATGGCGTGCTCAGCGGACGGCAAACGCGCCCACCGCGTATCATAGAAGCGCGCGCGTTAAGAAGTCGTTTAGGAATGTTGTGCGCGCGGGCGTCCAAACATGGAATAATGGCCGTCGCTGCAGGCCTTTACACCCCCGGCAGCAGCAATTCGGCGCGCAGCCCGCCGCCCGGGGCGTTGCCGAGCGTCAGGCCGCCGCCGTAAAGCGCGGCGAGATCGACCACGATCGACAGCCCGAGGCCCGACCCGGGCTTTGATTCGTCGAGCCGCTGGCCGCGCCGCGACACCTGGGCCCGCTCGGCCTCCGACAGCCCGCGCCCGTCGTCGTCGACGAGGATGCGCAGCCGGCCGCCGGCCCCGGGTTCGCGCTCCGGCTCGACCAGCACCTCCACCGTCACCTGCGAGGCCGCCCATTTGCAGGCATTGTCGACGAGATTGCCGACCATCTCCTCGAGGTCCTGCCGCTCGCCGCGGAATTTTGCGCGGGAGTCGGCCTGCACTGAAATGGCGATGTCGCGGTCGCGGTAGATCTTTTCCATGGTCCGCCGCAGCGCCTCGATCGCCGGGGCCACCTCCGTCACCGTGCCGACGATGGTGACGCGCGCGGCGATGCGGGCGCGCTCCAGATGCCGCGCGACCTGGCCGCGCATCACGTCGGCCTGCTCCAGCACCTTGCCGGCGAAGGGATCGGCGCGGTGGGCGGCGGCCTCGTTGACGATGACCGACAGCGGAGTCTTGATGGCATGGGCGAGGTTGCCGACATGGGTGCGCGCGCGCTCGACGATCTCGCGGTTGGCGTCGATCAGCGCATTGGTCTCGCGCGCCAGCGGCGCGATCTCGACAGGGAAATCGCCTTCCAGCCGCTCGGCGCGGCCGGAGCGGATGTCGGCGATGGCTTCGGAAATGCGTTTCAGCGGCGCCAGACCAAAGCGGACCTGAAAGATCGTTGTCAGCAGCAGCACGATGCCGAGCGAGGCGAAGGTGCCGCCGAGGTAATAGTCGAAACTGCGGGTCTCGTCGAAAATCTCGCTGGCATCGCCCGCGACGGTGACCAGGAACTTGCCGTCGGCCCCGAGATCGACCGGCCGCTCCACCATGCGCAGCGTCTGGCCCTCGGGGCCGTCGACATAGCCGAGCCGGACGCCGGCAGGCGTCAGCTCGGCGCCATGGTCCTCGAGTCTCGGCAGTTTCTTGTCCCACAGCGAGCGCGAGGCGCGCGTGTCGGCCTTTTCGGAGTCGGTGCGGGTGATCTGCCAGTACCAACCGGACAGCGGCAGGTCGAACAAAGGCTCGCCAAGCGACTGGAACTGGCGCTCCGGCGGCTCGTCCGGCGTTGCGACTTCCGCGATCAGCGTGCGCAGATACAGATTGAGGCGGCGGTCGAAGGCGCGCTCGGTCGCGGCGCGATAGACCGACGACAGCACCACCCCCGTGAGCAGCAGGATCACCACCACCCACGCGGTCGCCGACAGGAACAGGCGGGTGGCAAGCGAGCTGCCGCGCATCAGGGCTTGATCCGAAGAGGTGGCACCGGTTTTCCGGATAAGACCACGCCGGTAGCAAAAGAAAAACCCCGGGGCGGCGTGCGCCCTCACGTTCCCGCTGTCGGCGGCGTCAGGAGATAGCCAAGACCGCGCACGGTCTGGATGATGTCGACCTCGAGCTTCTTGCGGATGCGGCCGACGAACACCTCGATGGTGTTGGAGTCGCGGTCGAAGTCCTGGTCGTAGAGATGCTCGACCAGCTCGGTGCGCGAGACCACACGGCCGACGTGGTGCATCAGATATTCGAGCAGGTTGTATTCGTGCGAGGTCAGCTTGATCGGGTTGCCGTTGACGGCAACGCGCTTGGTGCGCGTGTTCAGCGTCACCGGGCCGCAGCTCAATTCGACCTGGGCATGGCCGGTGGAGCGGCGCAGCAGCGCGCGGATGCGGGCAAGGATCTCCTCGAGATGGAAGGGCTTTGCGACATAGTCGTCGGCGCCGGCGTCGAAACCCTGCACCTTGTCGCTCCAGCGGTCGCGCGCGGTCAGGATCAAGACCGGCATCACCCGCTTGTTGCGGCGCCAGGCCTCCAGCACGGAAATGCCGTCCATCTTCGGCAAGCCGATGTCCAGCACGACGGCGTCGTAGGGCTCGCTGTCGCCGAGATAATGTCCCTCCTCGCCGTCAAAGGCGCGATCGACGACATAGCCGGCATCCGTCAGCGCCGTCGTGAGTTGGCGATTGAGATCCGGGTCGTCCTCAACGACGAGCAAGCGCAAGCTGGCCTCCGATGGTGAGCACTGAAATGGTGCCCCAAGAAAAGGCTGGCCGGCGTGAACCGGCCATGAACGGCCACCCTGCACCAGATTACTTTTTTGTCATGCGGCGACGGCCTTGAGCCGATGCCCTAGCACGTCGAACCGGAAAGCCCCAAGCCGCGACCGCGCGGCCGTCAGGTCCGGAAGAAGATGAACCAGACGATGCCCAGGATCAGGATGGCGAGCCCCGTCGATGCCGCCAGCAGCGCAAGCACCGACGGGCCGGGCTCCGCCTGGCGGGCCTCGGTCGGGGTTTCGACGATCCGGCCGTGTTCTTGTGTAGCCATGGGTAGCCTCATTTCAGAAGAGAGCGGCTTGAACTTGCGCGTTTAACGGCCCTTCCCCGTGCGGCCGTCCCGGGAGCAACGCCTTGTCGGGAATGATGTTCCGGCCCGGCCGGGCTGCGGCAGGGCGTCGCGCAGGAGGCCGGCCTGTCGGATTGGCGACGAACCGAACGTCCTTGCATCAGTTAACGCCGTTGAGAGATTCCGCGGCGCCCTGCGTGCAACCCGGGCGCCGGAGTGGTATCCTCAACGGTCGGCTGTTGCGTATTTCGGAGTAGATTTCATGGCCCCTCGCGCCAACTGGAAAGGCTTTTTGCGCCTTTCGCTGGTGACCTGCCCGGTCGCGCTTTATCCCGCCACGTCGGACACCGAAAAGGTTTCTTTCAACCAGATCAACCGCAAGACCGGCCACCGCATCAAATATGCCAAGGTCGATGCGGATACCGGCGAGGAAGTGTCCAGCGAGGACATCATCAAGGGCTACAAGGTCGACACCGACACCTACATCGAGGTGACCCGGGACGAGCTCGACGAGATCGCGCTGGATTCCACCCGCACCATCGAGATCGACGAGTTCGTGCCGCGCAGCGACATCGACAGCCGCTACGTGATCCGCCCCTATTATCTCGTGCCCGACGGCAAGGTCGGCCATGACGCCTTCGCGGTGATCCGCGAGACCATCCGCAGCATGGACAAGGTGGCGATCGGCCGCGTCGTGCTGACCAACCGCGAGCACATCATTGCGCTCGAGCCGCTCGATAACGGCCTGATGGGCACGCTACTGCGCTACCCCTACGAGGTGCGCGACGAGAAGGAATATTTCGACGACATCCAGGACGTGAAGATCACCAAGGATATGCTTGATCTGGCAAAGCATATCGTCGAGCAGAAGTCGGCCCCGTTCGAGCCGGAGAAGTTCGAGGACCGCTACGAGGCCGCCCTGGTCGAGCTGATCGACCGCAAGCGCAACGGCAAGCTCACCGGCGCAAGACCCGCGCCGAAAAGCAGCGGCAACGTCATCAACCTGATGGATGCGCTCAAGAAGAGCCTTGCCGGCACGCCCGAGCGCAAGGCAGCCCCCGCTCCTGCCAAGGCTGCGCCGGCCGCGAAGGCCAAGGGCAAGAAGAAGCGCGTCGAAGGCCAGCGCGAGATGCTGCTGCCGATCTCCGGCAGCGGCAGCGGAAAGCGCGCGGCCAAGGAAGCGCCGAAGAAGGCCGAAAAGCCGGTGCGTGCGCAGGGCAAGGCCAGGAAGGCGGGCTAAAGCATGATCCGGAAAAGTGTGACGCGGTTTTCCGAAAAGATCATGCTCAAACGACAACCTAAAGCGCGATGATGACAGGTCCAGATCTCATCGCGCTCTAGTCACGGGATGGCGAGCGGCGGTCGCCGCCCGATGGTCGCCGAACGGCTTACTTGAACGACGTGTTCACCTGGGTGAATTTGTCGTTGAGCCCGGTGCCGATGCCGTTGACGGCAACCAGAATCACGATGCTGATGCCGGCTGCGATGATGCAATATTCGATCGCTGTCGCGCCGGCCTCGTTCTTCAAGAATTCAATCATCAATCGCCGCATCCAAACACCTGTCGATGCCCCACTCCCGCGCCAACGCGGCATGCAAAGTAAATGCGAGTGGTTGCCGGTGCGTTGAGGAAGACGGTCAACGAAGGGTTAAGACGAAAGCCTCGAAACAGAATCGCAGTATTCGTACGGGTCGAAAAATCTCTCCCGGTATCCGCGCGGCGAGGCATACTTTGGCCGTCAACTCCGGGTCCGGCCATGGCTGCGCAGCAGCGTTCGTCGAACAGAAACTACATCGATCTCGTCGAGGACGAGCGCGATCGCCAATCCGTGGATCTGCAGCCCGTCTCCGCCCGCCCGCTGGGGGATTATCTGCTAAGGCTCCTCGCCGCGCTGCGGCTGGTCCGCAATCAGGCGGGATAGTCGCACCTTGTGCAGATCTCAGAAGTTACGCTGCGCACGAAACTCGAGATAGACCGTATCCTGATCCCTGAACTCGTAGCGCGCGGTCGGCTTGGGCGCCGAGGGCGTCAGCAAGGCGCTGCCCTGGAATTTCTGGTCGAGGTGGAACCACTGCACTTCGGCCGTGAAGGTCAGGTTCTTCACCGGCACCCAGCGCGTGAGGAAGCCGAGCTGCGAGACATTATAGTCCGGATTGCAGACGTAGTCCGCGCTCACCGCCTTGCCCGGCGTGTAGTTGCCGCAGATGAAGCCCTTGGCCGTGTCATCATAGCGGACCATCGAATAGCTGCCGTAGAGGCTGGAAGACCAGTGCTGATCCCAATTGTGGGTGTAGCCGCCGCGGAAACCGAAAGCCTCCGTCAGATGCAGCGAGCCGTCGCCGCCATTGAGGAGCGGCAGATAGACCGCATCGGTGGTCGCGCCGAAACCGATGCTCTGATAGGCGCCGACGGCGCTGGTGCCGCCGAACATCGCAAAGCTCGGCGAGGTCGAGTCGGTGCCGATGATGTATTTGGTGGCGCCCTTCGCGTAGCTCGCATCGAACTTGATCTCGTCGCCGGCGCCGGTCGGTATGTTCTTGAGCCACAGCGAAGCCATCACGGCGCCGCCCCATTTGGTATCGGGGTGGCCGGAAATTTCCGACAGATTGGTCGGCGCGGCCGTTCCTGCCGTCAGGATGTTGTAGCTGGCGTTGACTTCGTGCGCCGCGGCCGAAATCTGAAACAAGCCCCAGTTCTGGTCGACGCGGATGTTGCCGACGACATCGGGCGCGTGCACGCCCGCGTAAGCGTTGCCGGCGTTCAGCGTGGCGTTGAGCGGCGTCGACAGATTGTAGACCGCGGTGCGGTCCCACACCGTGGGATCGTCCAGCCCGATGCTGGCCGTCACGCCGTTGCCGAACTCGACCTTGTACTGGATGTTGTTGGTGCCGGTGTTGTCCTGCTGGAAGCCGCCCAGCAGGAACGACGACAGGTTGCCGCCCGGATTGCCTTGCCAGGGATTTGCGTAGGCGGAAGCCGACTTGCCGAAGGTGAATCCGGCGAACTGGATGAAGATATCCTGGATGGCGACATAGCCGCCGCCGGGGGTGTCGAGCAGGTTCTGGTTGTTGCCGAGATTGGTGGCCGTGTTGTTCGGATTGACCGTGCCGGCGTTGAAGGTCGTGAACTGGAATTTGCCGGACGCGAAGGTGCGCACGACGCCGTATTCGGTGGCGGTGCGGGTATCGACCTGCAGCAGGAAGCGCGAGCGGTCGACGAAATAGTTGTGATAGCGGTTCTGCTGCCCGGCGTCGCCGCTCCACGACGGCTGGCCATGGGCGCCGGCGGCATTGAAGGTGACGTCGGCGCGCACATAACCGCCGATCTTCATGCAGGTATCGGTGCCGGGAATGTAGAAGAAGCCCGCGCCATAGAGCGAGCAGACCCTGACATATTCGACCGCCTTGGCCTTGACCGGAAGGTCGGCCGCCTGCGCGCCTCCCGCGACCAGCAAGCCTGCAGCCGAACCGAGGATAAGGGCCTGAACCGCTTTCATATCAGCCTCCTGGGGCGCAAAGCATGCAAATGCATGTGCCATTCACTAGCCCAAAAGAAAGGGTCGACAATGACACGAACAGCCACCCGTTCACTTTCGGCCGCCGATGTGGCGTTTCCGCAACGTCCGGTAGGTGGAACCCGGCCAAACCACTAGTTTTTCCCTCTGGCGTGTGTGGCGGCAGCAGATCGTTCGCAGGCCGGCGGCTCTCCTCCGCCGCACTGCAGCGGCATCGGCGTGAACGGCGCATATCTCGCAGGCGCCGCCCCCGCTTTACCGATCGCGGAAATCCTGTTCCAACTGAGCCAAAGCTGCCGGATCAACCGGCGCGCTGGGGAGAAGGACCGCCATGAAGCTGGGTGCTGCAATCGCCGAAATCATGAAACGCGAGGGCATCGAGATCCTCTGCGGCTATCCGGTCAATCACCTCATCGAGTTCGCCGCCAATGTCGACATCCGGCCCGTGATGGTGCGCCAGGAGCGCATCGGCGTGCACATGGCGGATGCGATCTCGCGCGTTACCTCCGGCGACCGGATCGGCGCGTTCTGCATGCAGCACGGCCCCGGCGCCGAAAATGCCATGGGCGGCGTTGCGCAATGCTACGGCGAGTCGGTGCCGGTGCTGGTGCTGCCGATGGGCTATGCGCGCCGGCTCTCCCACATCGATCCGAACTTCAATTCCAGCCAGGCGATGAAGGCGTTCTCGAAATCCTCCGAGCCGATCATCCTGGCCAGCGAGGTCTGCAACATCTTCCGCCGCGCCTTCACCAGGCTGAAGAACGGCCGCGGCGGCCCGGTGATCGTCGAGATTCCGGCCGACATGTGGAACGAGGAAGTGCCGGAGCCGCTCAACTACACGCCGGTGCTGCGCACCCGCTATGGCGCCGATCCCCTGCATGTGAAGGAAGCCGTCAAGCTGCTGGTGGCCGCAAAACGGCCGGTGATCTATGCCGGCCAGGGCGTGCACTACGCCAAGGCATGGCCGCAACTGAAGCGTCTCGCCGAGCGGCTCGCCATCCCCGTCACCACCAGCCTCGGCGGCAAATCGTCGTTCCCCGAAACACATCCGCTGTCGCTCGGCTCCGGCGGACTTGCCGTGCCGCGCGCGGTGCCAAGATTCCTCGCCGAATCCGATTTGATCTTCGGCATTGGCTGCTCCTTCACGGAGACGAGCTTCGGCATCGCCATGCCCAGGGGCAAGACCATCATCCACGCCACGCTCGATCCCAATCACCTCAACAAGGATGTCGAGGCGAAGATCGGGCTCGTCGGCGACGCCGGCCTCGTGCTGGACGCGCTGCTGGACGAGATCGGCAGGACCGTCACGTCGGACCGCGACCATGGCGCGGTCGCCGCCGAGATCGCCGCTTCCCACAGGGAGTGGCTCGCCAGGTGGATGCCGAAGCTGACGTCGAACGATGCGCCGCTGAGCCCCTATCGCGTGCTGTGGGATCTGCAGCACACCGTCGATATCGCCAACACCATCATCACCCATGACGCCGGCAGCCCGCGCGACCAGCTCTCGCCGTTCTGGAAATCGGTCGAGCCCCTCACCTATATCGGCTGGGGCAAGACGACGCAGCTCGGCTACGGCCTCGGCCTCGCGATGGGCGCCAAGCTGGCACGGCCCGACAAGCTCTGCATCAACGTCTGGGGCGATGCGGCGATCGGCTTCACCGGCATGGACTTCGAGACCGCGGTGCGCGAGCGCATCCCGATCATGTCGATCCTGCTCAACAACTTCTCGATGGCGATCGAGCTCAAGGTAATGCCGATCTCGACCGAGAAATATCGCTCCACCGATATTTCCGGCGACTATGCCGCGATGGCCCGCGCCTTCGGCGGCCATGGCGAGCGCGTGACCAGGCCGGAGGACATCATCCCGGCGATCAGGCGCGGCATCGAGAAGACCAGGGAAGGCGTTCCGGTGCTGCTGGAATTCATCACCAGCAAGGAGACCGAGGTGTCGCGGCCGGGCACCTGATTCGCGCGATTTCGCGCGCCATGCCGGGCGGGAAAGCGCCCCGGCGGCGCTGGCCCGAACGCTGCGGAGATGAAATAATCCGCGCCCCGGAGGCGTGGCTGCCCGGCTCGTGCGTGCGGCCCGCGCCTCCGCCCATGGATTGTTGAATGGCGCTGCTTCCCGAGGACATGTCCGTCGACCTGAAGGCCGCGATCGATGAGCTGGAATCAGCCATCAGCGAGATGGAGTCGCGCCTCGAAGCGACCCGCCTCGAGCGCGACGGGGCGAAAGGCAGGCAGGTCGAGCTCGAGATCGAGAATGCGAATCTGCGCCGCGAGCTCGGCCGCGCACGGGAACGCACCGGCGCGGACGCGGCACGCGAGCAGCAGGCGGCGACGGCCAATATTCTCCGGGTGATCGCGCGGGCGCCGTCCGATCTGCAGCCGGTGTTCGAGACCATCGCCGAAAGCGCCCGGCGCCTCTGCGACGGTCATACCTCGCTTGTGACGCAGGTGGTCGGCGACGCGATCCATCTGGCGGCCGCCTCGTCCGAGACCGAGGCCGGCACCGGGGAGATGCTCGCTTCGTTTCCGACCCCGCTGGCATCGAATGGAATCCACAGCCGGGTCGCGAGCAGCGGCGAACTTGCGTTCCGCCACGACATGGAGAACGAACCGGACCTGACGCCGGAAATGAAGGAGACGGCGCGGGCGCGAGGCTATCGCAGCATTCTCGTGGTTCCGATGCTCCGGGAAGGCGTCGCCATTGGCACGATCGGCGTCACCCGCCGCGAGGCCGGAGCGTTTCCCGAAAATCTGATCGAGCTGCTTCGCACCTTCGCCGACGAGGCCGTGATCGCGATCGAGAACGCGCGCCTGATCCGCGAAACGCGCGAAGCGCTGGAGCGGCAGACCGCGACGGCCGACATCCTCAAGGTGATCGCCTCATCGCCGTCCGACGTGCAGCCGGTGTTCGATGCCATCGCGGCCAGCGCCAAGCGTCTTCTGGGCGGGTTCTCGGCGGCGGTTTTCCGCTACGTCGACGGCATGGTTCGGCTTGCCGCGTTCACGCCGACCCACCCTGCGGCCGACCAGGCGCTCCAGGCGGATTTCCCGACACCGGTCGATGATTTTGCGGCGTTCCGGCTGGCTGCGCACGGCCAGCCGTTTCCAATTCCTGATACCGAACAGGTGTCGCATGCACCGGTGAAAGAAATTGCGCGGCTGCATGGCTTCCGGAGCATGCTGTGGGTGCCGATGGTCAACGCCGGCGTCACAATAGGCGTGCTCTCTGTCACCCGGGCGGAGCCGGGAGCATTTGCGCCTCACCATACTCAGCTGTTGCAGACATTCGCCGACCAGGCGGTCATCGCCATCGAGAATACACGGCTGTTCAACGAGGTGCAGGCGCGCACCGAGGAGCTGAGCTTGTCGTTGCAGCAACAGACGGCTACGGCCGACGTGCTCAAGGTCATCAGCCGTTCAGCGTTCGACCTCAAGAAGGTTCTCGATACCCTTATCGAGTCCGCCGTCACGCTGGGTGGGTCGCGCAGAGGTGGCATATTCTTCTGCGACGACGACGTCCTGAGGCTGCAATCCTATTTCGGCTTTCCCGATGAGCAGGTCGCATTCCTGCGCGCCAATCCGCTCAAGATCGGCATGGAGACGATGGCAGGCCGCGCAGCGTTGCTGGGTCGCACCGTGCACATCCCGGACATTCTCGAGGACCGGGATTTCAGGAACTTCTCGGGCCAGGCGGTCGGAAAGTTTCGTGCCTTCCTCGGCGTACCGCTGAAGCGCGACGGCAAGGTCTTCGGTGTCCTCGCGATGAACAGACCCGAACCGGGGCCCTTCAGCGAACGTCAAATCGATCTGGTGCAGACCTTTGCCGACCAGGCCGTCATCGCGATCGAGAACGTCCGCCTGTTCGACGAGGTGCAGGCACGCACCGAGGAGCTCAGCGAATCCCTGCAGCAGCAGACCGCGACCGCCGACGTGCTCAAGGTCATCAGCCGCTCCGCATTCGACCTCCAGCCGGTGCTGGACACGCTTACGGAATCCGCCGCGCAACTCAGCAATGCCGACATGGGCGCGATCGCACTCAAGGACGACCGCGGCTACTATCACGCGACCAACTACAACTTCCCGATAGACTGGGTCAGGGTGGTCGATGTTTACCGCCTGCAGCCCGGAAGAGAGAGCATCATCGGCCGCGCGCTGCTGGCGCGGGGGCCCGTCCAGATTGCAGACGCATTGACCGACCCGGAATATGGCTATCCCGACATGCAGCGGGTCGCCGGCTACCGTTCCCTGCTCGGTGTTCCGATGGTGCGCGGCGGCGAGCCGATCGGCGTGCTGTTCCTCGGCCGCAAGATCGTCGAGCCCTACTCTGAAAGGCAGGTCGAGCTGGTCTCGACCTTTGCCGACCAGGCGGTGATCGCCATCGAGAACGTCCGCCTGTTCAACGAGGTGCAGGCACGCACCGAGGAGCTCAGCGAATCCCTGCAGCAGCAGACCGCGGTCGGCGACGTGCTCAAGGTCATCAGCCGCACGACCTTCGACCTGCAGCCGGTGCTCGACACCCTCGTCAACACTGCGGCGATCCTGTGCGGCGCGGACATGGCCTTCATCATGCGCCGTGCGGGCGACCAGTACCGTGCCGGAGCCGCCGTCGGCTATTCCGAGGCGTATATCGACTTCCTCAACAACTATCCGCTCACCGTCGACCGTGGCACCGTGACCGGTCGCGCCGTGCTCGAGAAGCATCCGGTCCAGATCCTCGACGTCGTGGCCGATCCGGAATACACGCTGCATCAGACGTATCAGCTGGCCAACCAGCGCACCGCGCTGGGCGTGCCGTTGCTGCGGGAAAACGAGCCGATCGGAACGATCGTGCTGGCGCGCACGCGCGTCGAGGCCTTCACGCAAAAACAGATCGATCTCGTCACCACCTTTGCCGACCAGGCGGTGATCGCGATCGAGAATGTGCGCCTGTTCGACGAGTTGCGCCGGCGCACCGCCGACCTGTCCGAAGCCCTCACCTACCAGACCGGCAGCGCCAACATCCTGAAGGTGATCGCTTCCTCGCCGACCGAAGTGGAGCCGGCGCTGAAAGCCATCGTCGAAAGCGCCTGCGAGCTGTGCGGAGCCTATGACGCGGCCGTGGTGCTGCAGGACGGGGATGATCTCCGCTTCAACGCCCATCACGGGCCGATTCCGATCGGTCTCGAAAAATGGCCGATCAACCGGCGCTGGACCGCCGGCCGCGCGTTCATCGACAAGGTGCCTGTTCACATCGAGGACCTGCACGATGCAAAGCACGAGGATCTTCCCGATGGCCGCGAGCTGTCGCTGCGAATGGGCCATCGCAGCATCCTCAGCGTGCCGCTGCTGCGCGAAGGCGAGAGCATCGGCGCCATCGTGCTCCGCCGCACTGAAGTCAACCCCTTCAGCGACAAGCAGATCGCCCTGCTTCAGACCTTCGCCGACCAGGCCGTCATCGCCATCGGCAACGTCCGCCTGTTCGAGCAGGTGCAGGAACGCACGCGCGAACTGTCGAAATCGCTCGACGAGCTGCGCGCCGCCCAGGACCGCCTGGTGCAGACCGAAAAGCTCGCCTCGCTCGGCCAGCTCACCGCGGGTATCGCCCACGAGATCAAGAACCCGCTGAACTTCGTCAATAATTTCGCGGCGCTTTCGGCCGAATTGACCGCCGAGCTGAAGGACGCCCTCAAGCCTGCGGACCTCGCCGAGAAGATTCGTGCGGAAGTGGAAGAACTCACCGGGCTGCTGAAGGACAATCTCGAGAAGATCGTGCAGCACGGCAAGCGCGCCGATTCCATCATCAAGAACATGCTGTTGCATTCGCGCGAGGGCAGCGGCGAGCATCGGCCGTCCGACATCAATGCACTGGTCGACGAGAGCCTCAACCTCGCCTATCACGGCGCGCGCGCGGAGAAACCGGATTTCAACGTCACGCTGGAGCGCGATTTCGATGCCGGGGCCGGCGAGGTCGACGTTTTCCCGCAGGAGATTGCCCGGGTGTTCCTCAACCTGGTCTCGAACGGATTCTATGCTGTGACCAAGCGCCGCAAGGAAAGCGAAGAATCCGGTTTCGAGCCGACGCTGCGGGCGAGCACCAGGAACCTCGGGACCGTCGTCGAAATACGCATCCGCGACAACGGGACGGGCATCCCGCCCGAGGTGAAGGAGAAAATGTTCAATCCCTTCTTCACGACCAAGCCGGCCGGCGAAGGAACCGGTTTGGGCCTATCCATGAGCCACGACATCATCGTGAAACAACATGGCGGCACAATCGATGTCGATACTCAGCAAGGCCATTTCACCGAATTCCGCATCGTGTTGCCACGAACAGGCAATTTTGCCGAAAAATCCCGAGGATAGCCGTGAGTATTCTGGTTCTCGTGGTGGATGACGAGCCCGACGTGGAGGCCCTGTTCCGCCAGCAATTCCGCCGCGACCTGCGCGCGCAGCGGTTCATCATGGACTTCGCCAGTTCAGCGCCGGACGCGCTGGCGCGCGTCGGCCACCAGACCGAGCATTCGCTGATCCTGATCCTCTCCGACATCAACATGCCGGGGATGACGGGGCTCGAAATGCTGCCCAAGGTCAAGGAGCTGCGGCCCGAAGTGCCGGTTATCATGATCACCGCCTATGGCGATGCCGACACCAGGCGCAAGGCCCTTGAAAAAGGCGCGAGCGGCCTTTTGACCAAGCCGATCGATTTTGTGCAGCTGCGCGAGGAGATCGATACGCGGGTGGCGGCGGCAAACTGAGGGCGTCCGGCCCGCCTCTCTCCCCCGCGCGCAGCTGCATTGTTCCTTCAGCCGGCGATGGCGCGCGCTTCGTCGGCGGCTCGCTGCATGCTGGTGGACATCTCGCTCGTCACCACGCTCTGCTCCTCGACCGCAGCGGCCGTGGACGTAACGTACTCGCTGACGTGCTCGATCGACTTTTTGATCGTCTCGAGCGCCGCAACGACGTCCGCCGAGATGCCGTTGAGACTGCCGATCTCCGACCCGATCTTGTCGGTGGCCTGCTTGGCCTGGTTTGCGAGGTTCTTCACTTCGGAAGCGACGACCGCAAAGCCCCTGCCGGCCTCTCCGGCACGCGCCGACTCGATGGTTGCATTCAGGGCCAGCAGATTGATTTGACCGGTGATGTTGCCAATCAATTCGACAATTCCGCTCATCGAGTGCGCAGCGTCGGCCAAGCGCTTGGCCTGGGAATCCGCCATAGCGACCTTCTCGACCGCCCCGATCGCTGTCTCTCGCGACTTGACCATCGCCTCGGAGATCTCCCGCACCGACGCGTTGAGTTCCTCGGCTCCCGCAGCAACCGAGTCCATCATGCCCCGCACCCGCTCGTTACCGAGGCGCACCAGAACCTGCCTGGTGACGTCGGAGGCGTACTTGACCACCTTGAACGGCTTGCCATTGAGATCGAGAATGGGGTTGTAGGATGCCTGGATATAGACGTCCTTGCCGCCCTTCGCGATGCGCTTGAACTCGCCCGCCTGGTATTGGCCACGCCGGAGCGCCGCCCAGAACTCGCGATAGGCAGGGGCGTCGCGCTCCGCCGCATCGACGAACATGCTGTGATGCCGCCCCTTTATCTCGGCAATCGAGTATCCCAGCGCCCCGAGGAAATTGTCGTTTGCGGTCAGGATGGTGCCATCGAGGTCGAACTCGATCACCGCCTGCGACTTGCCGATGGCTTGCAGTTGTCCGGCCATATCCGCGTTCTTCATTTTTTGCTCGGTTACGTCGGTCGCGAACTTCACGACCTTGAACGGCTTGCCTTTTTCATCCAGCACCGGATTGTAGGATGCGAGTATCCACACCTCCTTGCCGCCTTTTCCAATGCGCTTGTATTCGGCCGCTTGATATTCCCCCCGATTGAGCCGGGACCAGAACTCGCGATATCCGGCCGATTCGCGCTCCGACGGCTCGACGAACAGGCTGTGGTGCTTGCCCTCGATCTCGTCGAGAGAATAGCCCATTACGGTGAGTAAATTTTCGTTTGCGCTGATGATCGTGCCATCCATGTTGAACTCGATCACGGCCTGCGCGCGGCTCGCCGCCGCGGCCTGCGCGGCAAGATTCAGATTCTCCATGCGCATCGCCGCGTCGGACCATTCCACGGCCGTGCCGGCGCGGTCACCGGAGGCATCCTTCAGCGGCGTGGCAACAAGGTCGAACGTTCGGTTGCCTACCTTGATGGTTGCCCGATGCGCGGTCTGCAGCCCTTCGAGCATGCTTCGCTGGTGGCCGGGGTTCTTGTCAAAGATATCGATGTTCTTGCCGACCAGGGTCGCCACGCTGAACTCCGGCAGCTCCTTTCTGAAATCGCTTTCCGCCTCCTGCAACATCGACTTCACCGCCTCGTTCATGAAAACGATGTTGAAATTCGTGTCGGCAATCATGATCCGTGCGCCTACAGCACGGGCGGCCAGCGCAGCCAGGTTGTCGGAAGTCAGTTTTCGGCGAAACATCGAATTCTCCAATTTTCGGAACTACGGTACGGATTGGCGTGCTTGAATCAGAGGTCGGCGAGCTTGCGGCCTGCAAGATCGATGAGCTCCGCAATACGGTCGGACTGGGCTCTCAGATCATCCCGGCGCCCGGGATTCGCGAGCCGGTCGATGACAGAGCGGGCTCGGGCGTTGGAATTACCGAGCGAGAGGATCGTTTCCTGCATAAGCTTCTTGGAATGATCTTGAAGCTTGTCGACCTGCTTGGCGACGCCGGCGACCACGGCACCGGCGTCGTCCCGGCAAGCACCCCGCCGCCCGACATGCTCGTCAAGACGCACGACATTGAACTTCCCCGCCACTTTCCACTCCGCAAAAGGTTCGAGCCGTCTCGATCAACCAAGACCCCGAACGGAAATTATGCTGATCGTCGCGCCGGCGCCGCACTGCGGGCCCGCGATTTAACAGGCCGGAATGTAAGATAGTGCAGGAAACAATTTACTAGCCCCGCTCCTGCCCCCACGGCTCAGAAACTGCCACCCGATGCGCGCGTCATCCGTTGCCCAGTCGCGGATCGGCATGAAATGAGTAATCCTGACAATATTTGAGTGCCGGTGCCGGACGTTCGCCAGTCAAGCGCGAGGGCAAAGCATCCAGGGTGCTAACATCTCGCGCGGACAGTTCGATTGGCGTTGGGAGGCGCGCGGGCCATGACGGCCGCACTAGCGGCGAGCTGCGGCACCGAACCATCCGACTGCGGCTCGCAGCAACGCGTCACCGGAATGGAGAATCAATGCCTGCTGTGTACCAAGCCAATACGGCCGCCGCCTTGGCGGAACTCGAACAGCGGCGATCAAATTCTGACATCGTGCGACAATTTGTTTCGCTCACGCTACCAAAAGTTGGTTGAGTATCAAAATACCCAGCGCATTTATCCCGGCCCAACGATCACTTGTAGCAAACACGAGATATGCCGAACCGCTCGACCCTCCTGAGCAACTTTCCAGTCGTGCGTTCCAACGATCCTGAGTTCACGCGCGATCGCCTCTTCACCGTGTACGGCGCAACCAGCTTCGACATCGGAAAGGCAAGCACGGGCTTCGCGATTGACGCCAGTCATCTGCAGCTTGGCGGCCTCGGATTATCCTATTGTGACTATTCCAGCGAGGTCTCGGTCGGCTTTGACGAAGCCACGTTCGTACGACAATTTTTCAATATTGAAGGCGTGGCTCGTTACGCAGCCGGCAAGCGGGCTGGAGAGATCACGCCAGGATCATGGTCCCCTATCCTCGACGCGCGAGACCCGCTCAAGCTGGATTTCGGGTCCGACTACCGCCAGTTGGTTCTGCGCATCGAATTCAGCGCGCTTGCGCGCTACCTCGGCATCCTGATCGGGCAGGACGTAGACCGAAAACTGGTGTTCGACGAAACCGCCGATCGCCAGCCGGCAATGGAAGCCTTGCGTCGTCGCATTTTTCAGTTTGCCCTCGACTACAACGAGCGCGGCGCCTACTTCTCCGAGCTTGCTGCAGCCGAAGTCGAGCGCATGATCATTATGAAATTTCTGATGTGTCACAGGCACAACTATACGCATTTGCTGCTGCGCGAACCCCTCCCCGCGTCCTCGAGCGCAGTCAGGGTCGTCGAGGAGTATATCGAAGCAAACTGGGACAAGCCGATCCACATCGAAACCATGGCTGCCATCGCCAAGGTCAGTGCGCGCAGCTTGTTTCGACAGTTCAGGAAAGACCGGGGTTATTCGCCGGCGGATTTTGCAAAGAAGGTACGCTTGAAGCACGCAAGGGAACTGCTGGAACAATCCAGCGACGGCTCTGTCGTCCAAATCGCCCTGAAATGCGGCTTTCAGAATGCCGGCCATTTCGCCCGCGATTACCGCAACCTGTTCGGCGAATTGCCTTCTGCGGCGTTGCAGCGGGCCCGGAGGTGGCAAAGATAATTCCTCGCAGCATCGAGGGCGGCGACGCCTTGGGGGCAAATCGCTGTCAAGAGCCGAAATCAAAAATATTTCTCTTTACCAGAATTCCGATTTACGTTATTTTTCCGATCAGCCCGTGCCGCCATGAGGGACGATGCGCGATCGTCACGCAGCGTGGCACGGGTTGCGATGGACGCTTGCCGCGTCAGGTGTGCGGCGTGATCCCGGAAAAGTGGAATCCGGTTTTCCGGCAAGGATCACGCTCAAATCAAGCACCGGACGAAAACGCGGCGGCGTACGGCGAAATCGTGTGGTCCTGGCGCCGCGACCCTGGCGCTACGTTGGCGGGAACTATCCTGCCGGCAACGGGGGCAAGAAAGGCCGCTCCCCGGGGAGAGCTCGTATAAGCCGTAAAGCCATTGCGCGGGGAAAGCCGGGATGTCTCGGCTGTACCTGTCAAACCCGTGTGCGCTTCTCCTCTACCCATTGCACACGGCGATGCGGGCGCAGTCGGCGCCCGGCTTTCCCTGCGCCCTCAGTTCAAAGAGGGCCAACGAATTTGGCAAAGCTCGAGCAAAAAACGTGCTGCGAGAACGAGGCCGCCTGCCTGTCCCCGCGGGCGAGGCGAAGCAATCCATGTCGCCGCGAAAGGGAAGCTGGATCGCTTCGCGCCTCAGTGACGATCGCAGGCATTGTGTACGGAAGCGGAAAGAAATCAGAAAGCCTACTCGGCCAGCGGCGCCGGCCGCGTTGGGGGACCGGCGAGCGGCCGCTCCTCCATCACGATCAGGCACACCGCGGCGCATGTCATCATCAGCGCGGCGGCGCCGAACACCCAGCGGAATGCCGCGATCATGTCGGAGGACGGGATCGAATTCACGGCGCCGCGATGCTCGCCGGCAAGCTGGATGTCGGCGCCCAATGCCATCAACAGGATGGCGGTGAAAGCTGCGACCGTGAAGGATGCCATCAGCGCGCGGAAGAAGTTCATCGCGCCGGTCAGCGTGCCGATCTGGGCCCGCGCCACCGAATTCTGCAGCGATACCACGCTGACCGGGAACGTCGTGCCGAGGCCCAGCGCGAATATCGACATCACGGCGAGCAGGCCCCACAGCGGCAGCGTGGTGAAGGCCAGCGCAAAGCCGCTGATCACCGCCACCGAGGTGCCGATGATGGCGACCCGCTTGTAATGTGCGGCGCGCGCCATGGTGCGGCCGGCGATCGCCGCGCCGCAGGTCGAGATCGCCGCGAGCGGGATCAGCGCGAGCCCCGCCTCGCTGGCGGAGAGGTGATAGACCACCTCGTAATAGAGCGGCAGGTGCACGGTCAGGCCCATGATGGCGCCGAGCGCGCAGCCACCGGCGGTGATGGCAAACGGCGCGACGGTGCCGCCAAGCAGCGGCAGCGGCAGGAACGGCTCCTCCGCCCTGCCCGCGTACCAGACGAACAGCAGCGCCAGCGCGACCGCCGAGCCGACCATCGACAGGATGGCCGGCGACAGCCAGGGAAGACGGTTGCCGCCCCAGGTCAGCACCAGCATGACGACGACGGCGGACGCCATCAACAGGATGCCGCCGAGCCAGTCGACCTTGCGATGACGATGGAAGACCGGGATCTTGCCCATCTTCGGCAGCAGCATGGCGAGCGCCGCGATGCCGAGCGGCAGGTTGATCCAGAAAATGATCGACCAGTGCAGGTGTTCGGCGAACACGCCGCCGAGCACCGGTCCCAGAATGCCGCCGGCCACCCACACGCCGCTGAAATAGGCCTGGTACTGGCCGCGTTCGCGCGGGGAGACCACGTCGGAGATCACGGTCTGCACGACAGGCATGATGCCGCCGCCGCCGAGTCCCTGCAGGCCGCGGCCAAGGATGAGTACCGGCAGGCTCGGCGCCAGCGCGCACACCACCGATCCCGCCATGAACAGGCTGAGCGAAATGACCACCATGGCGCGGCGGCCGTAGATGTCGCTCAGCGTGCCGAACACCGGCGCAACGGCGGTCGAGGCAAGCAGATAGGCCGTGATGACCCAGGAGAGGTTGGTGACGTCGCCGAACTGGCGGCCGAGGGTCGGCAGAACGGTTGCGACGATGGTCTGTTCCAGCGCGGCCAGGAACATCGTGAGCAACAGGCTCATCAGGATGGTGCGGACCTCGCGCTTGTCGAGCGGTGCCGGCGGCGCAAGTGGCGGGGCATCCGCAAGGTCGATCACTTCGGTCGGGATAGGCGAGATCTCTTCGGCGGCTTCGTCGGACAAGATCTCTTGGTCGGCAGCTCGACGGCTCTGCCGTTCGAAATCATTCATGGCAGGCAATTCAGATTGTTTCAGATAATTGTTCGCTGCGCGGCATCCCGCGCGGGTGAATCATTCTGTGTGAGCCACCCTAAGGGGCAATGCCGCAGTGCGGCACCCGCCTGCGCGCATGGGAGCATCCCGCGCGCGCAGCCTCGCAAAACCGTGAAGCGGCGGGCCGGAAGATCAGGCCCGCGGCGGCCGGCGCAGTCTTGCCCGTTTCGGCAGCAGGGCCGGCCATCGCACGATGTGGTCCTGCAACTCGTCGACCGAGACGTCGCCCTCGATGCTCTCCACCCGGCCGCGCACGGAAACGCCGGCTTCATGAACGGTGTTTGGGTCACCCGAGATCAGTGGATGCCACCAGTAGAGGTCACGGCCTTCGGCGACGAGCCGATAGCCGCAGCTCGGCGGCAGCCAGTTGAGCCTTCGCACGTTCTCCGCGGTCAGCCGCACGCAATCCGGAACCTTGTCGGAACGGTTCGGATAGTCTTTGCAGGCACAGGCGCTGGTGTCGAGCAGACGGCAGCCGACATGGGTGAAGTAGATCTTGCCGGTGTCCTCGTCCTCGAGCTTTTCCAGGCAGCAGCGCGCGCAGCCATCGCACAGGCTTTCCCATTCGGCGTCGGACATTTCCTCCAACGTCTTGGTTTTCCAGAAGAATCCCTCCTGGTCCGAGATTCGTTTGGGGGATGCGGTCATAAGCCTCTGTTTTCGCTGGAATCGTGGTGGATTGCGGCCCTTCTAGGCGCTCCGCGAGCGAGCGCGCAAGCGCGCCTGGCTGCTTCGGAACAAATAACAATCCTGTCAGGTCTGTCGTTCAAAATCGCTGCAACAGCATTGGTTTATGGTCCCCGCTCGGATAGAACAACATGTGAGTCCCCAATTGCGCAAATGGAGCGCCTTGGGTTTGCCGCAACAGTCCCGCAAGACGTTTTCCCGCGCCCGTTCGGCGCAGGACGCGCTTTCGAACCGATGAAGTGAACCGGTGCGCAGGATCATACCGCCCCATTGGAAGCAGAAGATCAAGAACACGATGCTGGACATCGATGCCCGCATCGATTCCACGCTGTTCTCTTCCGCCAAGGGCCTGCGCGAGCTCTATGAGCGCTACTCGACCTTCATGGACCGCTTCTATGTCGGGCGGTGGAAGCGCTGGGTGATCGTCGAGCCGCTGTCGGAAGCCGCGACCATCGGCCTCGGCGGCATGGTGCTGATGCTGGCACTGGCCATCCCGGCGTTTCGGGAGACCGCCGATGACGACTGGCTGAAGAAGTCCGATCTCGCGGTGACCTTCCTCGACCGCTACGGCAGCCCGATCGGCGCCCGCGGCATCAAGCACAACGACTCGATCCCGCTGGAGGATTTTCCGGACGTCCTGATCAAGGCGACGCTTGCCACCGAGGACCGCCGCTTCTACGAGCATTTCGGCATCGACTTTCCCGGCCTTGCCCGCGCGCTCGTGACCAACGCGCAGGCCGGCGGCGTGCGCCAGGGCGGCTCGTCGATCACGCAGCAGCTCGCCAAGAACCTGTTCCTCAGCAACGAGCGCACCATCGAGCGCAAGGTGAAGGAAGCCTTCCTCGCGGTCTGGCTGGAGACGCGCCTGACCAAGAACGAGATCCTCAAGCTGTATCTCGATCGCGCCTATATGGGCGGCGGCACCTTCGGCGTCGACGGCGCGGCGCATTTCTATTTCAACAAGTCGGCGCGCGACGTGAACCTTTCCGAAGCGGCCATGCTGGCCGGCCTGTTCAAGGCGCCGACCAAGTACGCCCCGCATATCAACCTGCCCGCCGCGCGCGCCCGCGCCAACGTGGTGCTCGACAATCTCGTCGATGCCGGCTTCATGACCGAGGGCCAGGTGTTCGGCGCCCGCCGCAACCCCGCCTTCGCCGTCGACCGCCGCGACGAGAACTCGCCGAACTACTATCTCGACTGGGCCTTCGACGAGATGCGCAAGCTCGTCGACACCTTCCCGAAATCCTACAGCGAACGCGTCTTCGTGGTGCGGACCGCGATCGACATGAATGTGCAGCGCGCCGCGGAAGCGGCAATCGAAAACCAGCTGCGCCAATTCGGCCGCGACTACCATGCGACGCAGGCGGCAACCGTGGTCTCCGACCTCGAAGGCGGCATCCGCGCCATGGTCGGCGGACGCGACTACGGCGCCAGCCAGTTCAACCGCGCCACCGACGCCTATCGCCAGCCCGGCTCCTCGTTCAAGCCCTATGTCTACGCCACCGCGCTGATGAACGGCTTCAAGCCGACGTCGATCGTGGTCGACGGCCCGGTCTGCATCGGCAACTGGTGCCCGCAGAACTATGGCCACTCCTATTCCGGCTCGGTGACGCTGACCCAGGCGATCACGCGTTCGATCAACGTCGTGCCGGTCAAGCTGTCGATCGCGCTCGGCGGCATCCCGAACAACGTCGCGGCTTCGGCGAAGAGGGGGCGTACGAAGATCACCGAGGTGGCGCGCAAATTCGGCCTGAAGGCGCCGCTGCCCGACACGCCGTCGATGCCGATCGGCTCCGACGAAGTCACCGTGCTCGAACATGCGGTGGCGTATGCCACCTTCCCGAACCGCGGCAAGGCGGCCGTGCCGCATGCCGTGCTGGAAGTGCGCACCGGCGCCGGCGATCTGGTCTGGCGCTTCGACCGCGACGGCAAGCGGCCGACGCAGGCCATCCCAGCCTCGGTCGCCTCCGACATGGCCGAGATGATGAGCCACGTCGTCAGCGAAGGCACGGCGCGGCGCGCGATCATGGACGGCATTCCGACCGCCGGCAAAACCGGCACCACCAACGCCTATCGCGACGCCTGGTTCGTCGGCTACACCGGCAACTTCACCTGCGCGGTCTGGTACGGCAACGATGACTACTCGCCGACCAACCGCATGACCGGCGGCTCGCTGCCGGCGCAGACCTGGCACGACATCATGGTGGTGGCCCATCAGGGCGTCGAAATCAGGGAAGTGCCGGGCATCGGCATGGGCCAGAAGCTGCCGCCGCAGCCGCAGAATCCCGCTGCCGCGGCTGCCAGCGCCAAGATCATCGACACCAAGCCGGGTCCGCCGCCGGTGCTGACCAAGCGCGGCGCCGATATCCTGGTGCGGATCGAGAAGCAGCTCGACGACGCCAGCAAGACCACGGCGAAGACCTCCGCCGGCGAACCGCCGAAGCCGGCCAGGTCGAGCACGCTCGTCTTGCCCGAGAGCTTTGCCGCGGCGGCGCCGCAGGACAAGCCCGCGCCCGCCGCGCGCAAGAACTGACGCCACCGTGCGGCTCGTCTTCATCATCCTGCTGGCGCTGGTCATCGCTTCGGCGATCGGGCTCGGTTCGACCTACATGACCGCGACCAAGGGCACCGATCTCGGCACGCTGAAAATCGGCGCGTGGACGGCGCGCCCCAAGACCGGCACCGCCGACGTCGATCCCTACTCGCGCGCCATCATCGTGCGCAGCGGCGAATTGCCGGTCGGCACCGGCGACGGCGTCGCCTTCACCGCCACCACCGACGACAGCGGCAAGCCGCTCGATGGCCGCTGCGACGTCGTGGTCAGCGGCGTGACCCCGGCGGCGCGGTTCTGGACCCTGACGCTGTTCGATCCCAAGGGCCATCTCGTCGCCAACACGCTGCAGCGCTACGGCTTCACCAGCCAGGAGGTGATCCGCGGCGCCGACGGCCAGTTCGAAGTGCGCGTGGCTTCGCGCGCGCGCGCCGGCAACTGGCTGCCGACGGGCGGCATCGAGCGCTATGCGCTGATGCTGCGCCTTTATGATACGCCGGTCGGCGTCGCCACGCGCACCCAGCGCGATGCGCCGATGCCGAAGATCGCAACGGTGGGCTGCAAATGATCCGGCTCGCCTTCACCATCATCGCAGGCGTGCTGCTCGGCGGCATCGTGCATCTCGTCGCCGTGCTGGCGCTGCCGCGGATCGCCACCCAGGATGCCTATTCGCGGCTGACGCCGACCACCAGGCTCAACGCGGTCACGCAGCTTCCCGTCGCCGATCCCACCAATGCGCCGATGCCGTTCATGGATCCAGCCTTTGCGGTTGCGATCTGCCGCTACGATTTGTCGGGCGGCCCGATCAAGCTCGCGGTGCCCGTCAGCCAGGCCTACACGTCGGTGTCGTTCTACACCCGCAACGAGGTCGCCTATTACGCGATCAACGACCGCTCCGCCGGCCGCAAGGTGATCGAGCTCGACCTGATGACGGAAGCGCAGCATGCCGATCTCCCGGAAGAAGAAGACGTCACCTCCGCCGACCGGCTGATCATCGACTCCCCGACCGAGACCGGACTGATCGTGATGAAGGCGCTGGCGCCAGAACCCGGCCTGATGCCGCAGGCGCAGGCCTCGCTGGCGGCCTCGCGCTGCGAGGTGCAGACCGAACCGACACCAGCCAAGCAGGCCGAGGCGCCGCCGCCTCCCCCGCCGCCGCCGCCGCCGGCGCGGCCGCCGGGCAAGCGGTAAAGCGGGGTTGCGGAATATCGGGTCCGGCAACGGGATTATTTTACCTTCGAGAGAAAAGAAACTATCGAAATTCGGCGAGCCGCATCGATACCGCGCAGCTGATGCAACGCACGCTTAACTGTTTTCGACCACGTAATTGGGCGTGGCCCCTATTGCGGGATCGGCAAGGTCGACCGCGACCGGCGCCGAACCCTGCGGGCAAAGCTTATTTCCGCGGGAATCAATACGATGCTTGAGTTCGACAGTTCGACGCTTGCAAACATGACGGCCGCTCTCGATCACGGGTGCAAGATGCTGGCCGGAGACATTGACACGTCCGAGAACAGGAAACGCATCGGGGACGCAATCGTCGGCGCGGCCAAGTCGCGCAAGCGCACACTGGTTCAGCTCATTGAGGTCGCCGAGCAGGAAGCTGCCGCGATCCTCGGCGAACCCCGGCCTTCGATCGTCGATTCCATCCTGCTGAGGCTCAAGCCGTCGTTGGTGAAACGCGGCGGCGCGAGCGAGGCCGCCACCTGACCTGTCCCGGCGGCGAGCGCTGACCTGTTCGATATCGAGCAGCGCCTTCATGAACGCGACGCGGCGGAACACGTTGACATCGGCGGCCCGCGCCAGCCCATCCGGGTCGGGCCGTTCTGCATCAACGCCCGCATCAGGCCGGGCGGCTCGGGCCGGATCACCGCATTGATGACGCAAGAACGGTGCCTAACACCTCCCCGCCAGGGTCGCGGGAAGCTATCGGGATCACCATTAGAGACAGGATTCGATAGGTCGAGACTACGCGCAGCAGCCGCAATCTCAGCCCTTCACCGTCACCGCGCATCCGGCCGCCGTCGGTATCACCGGCGGGTTGGCGGAGAGCGCGGCGAGTTCATTGATCAGGCGGTCGGCATCGGCGGCAATCCCGTCCGGCGCCTGGATCACCAGCCGCTCCAGTGCCCAGCGATAGGACGAGATGCGGCGCTCCAGGCCCTGCTGCACCCATTGCACGATGCACGCGTTCTCGGCCATGCGCGCGACCGCATCGTCACGCTCGCGCGGCGACAATTCGGAAACCAGCTTCATGCTGGCATTGCGCTTGCGGTCGAGTTCGAGGACGCGGGCGGCCGCGGTGTAGAACGGCTCGAAGCGGGTGACGTCGCTGCGCACGTCGTCGATCAGCACGCTGTAGCGCGACGTGTGCGAGCGGTGCGGCTCGTCGATCAGGTTGCGGCCGTACATGGTGCGGTCGAAGATGACATTCTGCCGCCATGGCGAGGGCAGCGGCTTGTAATCGCCCCACACGCTCTTCCACGCCGGTCGCGACAGCGGTCCCTCGACCAGCGGATAGGCGAGATCCCGCAGCATGCGCTCATTGTCTGTGAGCTGAAACTGCGAGGCCTTGATGCCGATGCTGCCGGTGGCCTCGCCGCCCATCCAGCGATGCATGTCGTCGCTGCGCATGTCGGAACGCGTACGGTAGAAATCGCCACCGCTGCAGCCGGCCAGCAGCGAGCCGGTCAGGAGTACGGCAATCGCCGGGAATGAGCGCCATGCCCCGGAAAACCGGATCGGAATCATTGCCGGCATCTTAATTCCTAACGCGTCAGGTGCGCCGACGGCGACGGCGGCCGGGAGCTGCTCCCTCCTCCGGTCCGCTGCCGCCGCCGGTCTCGTCGCGGTCGATGCGGACAACGGGAAGGATCAGGATGGTCCCCATGCCATCGCGCGGCGCGCCATCCATGCCGTTATCCTGGCGGCGCGAAGCCGCATCCGCCGGGAAATCGATGATGGTGCCCATTTCCGTTCTCTCTGGTCGCCGCCTGCGGTTCTGGCGGGCGGCATGCACCTATTAAGAACCCCCGTGGTTAACGGGTTGTTAATCCCGCCCCACGCAAAGTACCGGAGTGGGACAGCGCGGCCGCAGAGCCACATTCGACAAAATGCGAGCGATCGCTTTCACGACTTGTTTTCCTTAACCGCGTCTTAAAACAAGACGCCCTACGCTGGCGGTGAAGAGTTTCCCAAGTCGCGTACGCCGAGATGACCGCAACTCCACTGTTTCCGGGTTTTGACGGGCTGATGACACTGTCGCGCCGCGAGGGCGTCGACATCCGGCCTACGCTGCTCCGTGTCCTCACCGACCTCTATGTCCAGGCCAGATCGCACAGCCCCGATGAAGAGAGGCAGTTTGTCGAGCTGACCTCGCGCCTGATCGAGCAGGTCGACGACGCCACCCGCGCCGCGGTGCGCGCGCGGCTGGCCGTCTATCCGGGCACGCCGCTGAAGACGATGATCCAGCTCGGCCTGAAGCCGGCGCATCCCGGCGACCGCGTGCCGCTGGCCGAACCGATCCCGGCACTCGCGCCCGCGCCGCACCCCGAGCGCATCCAGCGCGAGCCGACGGCCGCCGAATTGCGCCTTGCCTCGGGTCTTTCGATGCAGCCGAAGGACGCTGCCGAGATCAGCGAGTTATTTTTTTCCGCCAGCGGCAGCGAGCGCGCCGCGATCCTGCACAGCCTCGACGACACGCCGCTTAAGGCGTCGGCGCGGATTCCGGAATCGCGCGCCAAGCGCGCCCTGCATATCCTGGAGATGGCGGCATTCGCCTCCGACGCGGAGAATTTCGCGCTCGAACTCGGCGAGGCGCTGATCCTTCCCTCGCGTATCGCGGCGCAAGTTGTCAGCGATCCCGGCGGCGAGCCGCTGGCCTGCGCCATGAGGGCGCTGGATACGCCGAGCCCGGTCTTTCAGCGCATCCTGCTGTTCCTCAATCCGGAGTTCGGCACGTCAGTGGAAAAGGTGTACCGGATCTCGCGGATGTTTGACCGGCTCACCGAGCGCTCGGCGCTGGTGATGATCGCTGCCTGGCGCGGCTCGACCATGGCCATCGCGCGCGCCAAATACCGCCCAGCGCTGTACGACGACGAGCGCCGGCGCAGTCGCGCCGCGTCCGGTCAAATTCGTCCTGCCGTGCAGCCGGGAAGTCCGCCCGCCGTGCGTACCGGAACCGAAAAACCGGAACGCTGATCAGCCTCCATCATTGCGAGCGATGCTTCGTCGCTGCGCTTTTCGCGATAATGGCTTAGCGCACCAGTTCGAGAAAATGCCGCCCAGCCCGATCCTCGGTCTCGACAATCCAGGCGTCGGGATCGAAGCGGATTTCCTTGGCGAGGCGCTCTTCCACGGATTGCTCCGGCACCGGTTCCTTCGACATCGGCGCGAACACGCGCTCGGTCGGACGGCTCTCGTCATAGGCAGCCTGCGGCGCGGGCGCATAAAGCATGGCGTTGCCGTCGAGCATTGCCACCTTCACGAACACCGCGCCCGCCTCCTCGGCGCCGCGCCGGCGCACTGCGCCGAATACGCCTTCGCCCTGGCAGCGGCGCAGATAGGCCGCTACCCAAATTGCTGATTTCAATCGCACGGTCTAACTTGGATGTTTGCAATTGACTCCGCGCAGCGCGCCGACGCCGAACCGTCACATGCCCGCATGCCTGCGGCGCAGGCCATATCGTCTGACCGAGGACGAACAATAAACGACGAATACGTCATCAGAATTTCACAACCATCGGTGCACCTAAGACCTAGTTTCGAAGACTAACATGCACTATAGGGCAGCCATTATGAAAGCTTCTACGCCCCTGCCAAGGCGGATTTCGCGCAAGATCTGGAAATCGGTTCTGGGTGAACGCTCCTGGATCGAGCGTCACGAAGATTTTCGAACCCGAGAGCGGCACGGCCTGGTCGACCGCGCGAACTACGCATACGGAATGCTGCGCGCGGCGGACTGCGCGAGGTATTTCGGCCACGAGGCCGTCACTGTGATTGAATTCGGCGTGGCCAGTGGCGCCGGGCTCTTGAACATGGCAAACTTGGCCGGGATGATCGAGGCGGAAACCGGAGTTCACTTTCGCGTCGTGGGATTCGACACGGGCGCCGGATTGCCTGAGATTCAAGGCTACAAGGATCATCCCGAAATCTGGAATGCGGGCGATTTCGCAATGGAAGATCGCTCCGCCCTCACCAGGAAACTCGGCGACAAAGCGGAAATCGTCTGGGGAGACATCGCACAAACGATCGGTCCATTCGCCAGCCAGTTATCTGCTGACTCGCCGATCGGCTTCGTTTCGGTGGACGTCGATATTTATTCCGCGACCAGGGCCGCGCTCCAACTCCTGGATCAAGCCGCCGAATTCTATCTGCCCGCGATCAGCCTCTATTTCGATGATGTCAGTTTTTTCTTCGCCAACCGATGGGCGGGCGAGCTTTTGGCGATCGACGAATTCAACGCCGCGCACGAGGCCCGAAAGATAGATCTCGATCACAGTGTGGGACAGGGTCGCGTTCCGCAATCAAGCGGATGGCACCGACATATGTACGTTTGCCATGTGCTTGACCATCCCGCCCGTTGCTCGCCCAAGAACAGGCCTCAGTTGACCATATCTGAGCATCACAACTTCATGAAGGCTCACTCGCTATACTAGCGACCGCTGTCGGGAGCGCGCGAAAGCGCGCTAGTCGATCGGTCGGCCGGTCATGGCCGACAGTTCGCGCACCAGGCGATCGGACATCTGGCCGGTCACAGGCAGCTTGCGGTCGCGCTCGAACTTGAGGATCGCGGCCTGGGTGTCGGCCCCGATCAGGCCGGTCGGCTTCAACTGGCCGTAGCCATAGTCGGTGAGCGCGCGCTGGACGGCGGCGATCCTGCGGCCGGCCGCCGTATGCGGGGTTGCGACCGGCACCGGCGCCGGGGGACGGACAATGGCAGTGGACGACGCAGCGGCAGCGGGCGCAGCCATCGCAGGCGCGGCAGGCGCAGGTGCTGCTTGCGGGGGAGTACGGGCAACGAAATTGGTCGCGGGCTCCGGCTTCGGCTCCGGCCTCGGCTCGGCCCTGGCTTCCGCCTTGGGCTCAACGGCCTTTATGTCCGTTGCCGTCAGCTCGATGGAACGCGTGACCGCCTCGGCGGGGCGCGCGCGGGGCAGCAGATTCGCCGCCGGCGGCGCCGGCACCGTGCCGAACATTGGCGAGGGATGCCGGCCAGCCTGCAGGAACAGTGCGTTGGTCACGATGGCGCTGATCGCGGCCGCCGCGAGCAGGCCCGCGATCACGTCCTTCGGGCTGTGCAGGACGATCCGCATCAGCAGGCCGCGTTCCTGCTCCAGCGCAACGGCCTTTGCGCCACGGCGGCGGCGCGGGGTCTCGTCGTCCATTGCAGATTTTCTAGGCACTCTTCTTCACCTGATAGGGGTGTCCGACTGGCGCAGAGCGCGGCGCCGGCGTCAGCGTCGCGATGTTGCTCTCGGGCTCGCGCGTGACCGGCGGCGTGTAGAGCAGCGGCAGCGCGACAGCAACCGTGGTGCCCTCGCCGACCCGGCTCTGCACATTCATCTCGCCGCCATGCAAGGCGACCAGGCTCTTGACGATCGACAGGCCAAGGCCGGTGCCCTCGTGGCGGCGCTGGTAGGTTTTTCCGGCCTGGAAGAACGGATCGCCGATCCGCTTCATATCCTCGGCCGCGATTCCGACGCCTGTATCGGCGACGCGCAGCAAAAGCCGCGCGCCTTCGACCCCGGCGGACACCGTCACCGTGCCGCCGCGTTCGGTGAACTTGATGGCGTTGGAGACGAGATTGAGCGCGATCTGCTTGAATGCACGCGGATCGCCGGTGATCTCCGGCAGGTCGTCCGGTGCGCGGATGACGAGGTCGATGCCGTTCTCGCGGGCCTTCAGCGCCAGCAGATTGCAGCAATTGATCAGTGCCGCGCGCGGCAGGAACGGCTCCGGCGTCAGTTCGAAGGTGCCTGATTCCATCTTCGACATGTCGAGGATTCCGTTGACGACGGAGAGCAGATGCTGGCCGGAATCGTGGATCAGCTGCGCATACTCCTTGCGCCTGGCGGCATCGAGCATCAGCAGGTCTTCCTGCATGATCATCTCGGAGAAGCCGATCACCGCATTGAGCGGCGTGCGCAGCTCGTGACTCATGGTGGCGAGGAAGCGCGACTTCGAAGTGTCGGCGCGCTCGGCGGCGGCGCGCGCCTCCTGCAGCGCCTGCTCCTGCATCTTGCGGTCCGTGACGTCGCGCATCACGGCAACGACTTCGCCGTCGGCGCTTGCGGTGCCCTGCTCGAGCGGGCGGCAACGCATCTCGACCCAGACGAAGTCGCCGGCGCCGGGCTTGCCGTCGCGGCGCAGGCGGAACTCGACGCTGCGGCCTTCGCCGCCATGGGCACTGTCGGCAAGCGCCGTGAGATAGGCAGGCCGGTCGACGACGTGGACGCGGTCGAACAGGCCGTGGCCGAGCAGACCCGCCGCGGGTGTTCCAAGCACGGCTTCCGCTGCGGGGGAAATGAACTGCACGGCGCCGCTCTTGCGATGGCGCGAGACCACGTCGCTCATGTGGCGCGCCAGCAGGCGATAGCGGTCTTCCTCGACATTGAGCAGCGACACGCTGGTGCGCGCCAGCGATTCCGCGCCGAACGCAAGGCCCGCAGCATAGAACGTGGCCGAAGCGACGCCGAAAGCCATCATGATGCCGTGCAGCGCCGCATCGTCGCTATCGGCGGCCGGCAACCAGTCGAAATGGCCGAGCACGATCAGGAGTGCCGCGCAGGACAGCGCCAGCGTCACCGCGAACGTCACCACGCGGCGGGAGGCGGAAAGCGCAGCTTCCAGCGGCACCACCACGAGCCAGATCGCGGCAAAGGATTCGATGCCGCCGGTAAACAGCGCCACCATCATCACGGGGCCGGCGAGCGCGAGCGAGGACAGCACATGCGCGCCCTCGTAGCGGCCGGTGCGCGACAGGAACCAGGCCAGCAGGATCGGCGCAATCAGCCACGCGAAAGCCATCACTTCGAGCGGGGTCGGTGCGCCGCGGATGGCGAGATAGGCCGGGAAAGCCGCGAACGCGAGCAGGCTCCCGATCAGCCGCGGCGCGATGAAGGCGCGGTGGCGCGCGCGCGTTAGCGCGTCGTATCGCGCCGAGGGATGCAGGAGCGCATCGAGACAATCGCGGATGATATTTATGATACTCACGTCACTTCGCGCTTCGGCTCGTTTCATCAACAACAGACGCGCCGGAACGGCTCCTTTATCTTTCGGCCCACCGTGTCAGAGCGACATTAAACGAACGCTAAGGCGCGGCCGTTCACCAGCTTGGTCGCTGATATAGCGGGGCTTTTGCGTGCGGCCCGCGGGCGAATTCACGGGGATGGTGAACACGGGGTTTCCGTTTCGGCGGCCACTATGGTTTCGAAACGGTGCACAGGCATCGCGGACATTGCGAATCGTGCGGCAGGGGAAAATTTACGGCGAGGGTGCTCCGCGACATTTTTCGCGAAATTTTCGCCGGTTAATCTCTATGCAAACACTTGCGCTTTAACTGGATCGTCGGTTGCGGAACGCGCGCGCGCCGCGACGGGAAAATGACCAGGTTGCAAGATGTGGTTCCTGCTGCGTTTGACGTTCTGGCTCGGGCTGGTGCTGGTGCTCCTGCCGCGGGACAAGACGCCCGATTCGGAAAAGCTGCCGCAGATCAACGCTGCCGAAGCGGCGCAGGCCGCTGCCGCGGCGATGTCCGACATGAGCCAGTTCTGCAAGCGCCAGCCGGCGGCCTGCGAGGTCGGCGGTCAGGCCGCGACCGTGATCGGCCAGCGTGCAGCCGACGGCGCCCGCAAGGTCTACGGCATCATCACCGACAAGGTCGAGAAGGCTGACAAGCCGGAGAAGGTCGAGAAGCCGGACCAGCCTGACAAGCCTCACAAGCCCGACAAGAAGATGCCGGGCGACCGGTCCGACAAGAAGGCGCCTGACCACACCGGTTCGATCTCCACGGTCGCCGATGCCGAGCAGGCCATGGCGGCGGAAGCGCCGCGCGACACGCTGACGGCAGACGACCTCGCCGTGGAATGGCGTCCGCCGTCGCCGTGAAGCTATCTTAGGAACCCGGCTCCAATTCCATCGCTTTTGAGCACCCGTGATCCTATATAGTCGGTGAAAGCGAGCGGATAAGACCATCATGACCATCGACGAAATCAGGGAAAATTTCGAGCTGCTGGAGGAGTGGGACGACCGCTACCGCTATGTTATCGAGCTTGGCCGCACGCTGGAGCCGTTGCCGGAAGAAGAGCATTCGGCCGCGAACAAGGTGCAGGGCTGCGTCAGCCAGGTGTGGCTGTCCAAGCGGATCGACCGCAGCCAGGGCGAGCCGCGCATCAACTATCGCGGCGACAGCGACGCCCACATCGTGCGCGGCCTCGTCGCGATCGTGCTGACGCTTTTTTCCGGCCACACACCGAAGGAAATTCTCGATACCGACGCGCTCGCCGTGTTCGAGGAATTCGGCTTCCGCGAGCACCTGACGCCGCAGCGCTCCAACGGCCTGCGCTCGATGGTCGAGCGTATCAAGACCGACGCGCGCGAGGCGCTGGCGGCGGCCTAGCTGATCCAGCGGCAAAGCTTCGCTGAGGGAAGAGCGTTCACGACTGAGCGGCTGTTCGAACTACTTGCTGCGCCGGCGGCGCTGCTGGCCCAGTCCCATTTCCTTGGCGAGTTGCGAGCGCGCCACCGCATAGTTCGGCGCCACCATCGGATAGTCCGGCGGCAGGCCCCATTTGTCGCGGTACTGTTCCGGCGTCATGTTGTACTGCGTGCGGAGGTGGCGCTTGAGCGACTTGAAGCGTTTGCCGTCTTCCAGACACACGATGTAGTCGGGCGAGATCGACTTCTTGATCGACACCGCAGGCTTGGCCGGCTCGAGCGGCGCCTCTGCGCGTCCCGAGGAAACCCGCACCAGCGCAGCATGGATCTGGCTTATCAGCCCGGGAATTTCCGCGGCCGGCGTCGGATTGTTGCTCAGATAGGCGGAGACGATGTTGGCGGTGAGATCGATGAAGTTCTTGGGCGTCGCATCCGTCATGATCGGACCTTCTCCAACAATCCTGAGCAACCGGCATCGGACAGTATCGCGCGCATCAATACATGCGCGGGCGGGCCAAATTACTTTCAAACATGAGCGAAATGCTAGCACGGCGACAAGAACGGCACCGGTTTATTTTGAGTGCCATTCAAAGCCAACTACAACCTGCGGTCGTTCAGGGCCGCTGGTCGAGATGCGCGCGCAATTCGTCGATCGAGGCAAAGCGCATCATGCCTTCGGGCATCTGCGCCTCGATGGAGCCGTCGGAATAAAGCGAATAGGCCATGCCGTCGACCACGCCGGATTTGAGAACCGTCACCTGCGGTGCGGCATCGCGCACGGGCGGTGCGGCATCCGGGGCAGCCCCGCGGCCGCTGCGGCGCGCGCGTTCGGATTTCGGCCAGGCATCGTCGAAGGTCGGCGGCATTGGCGCGGCCGGCTCGGCCGGCGGCGCATCGGCGGGTATTGGATTGGGATGCGGATCGGCCGGCAAGGCGTCGGGCGCCAGCAGTTCGCCGGTCCGCGCGGCCGCGCGCTCGCGTTCCTTGCGCGAGGTCGACGTGAACATGAGGTTGCGCCGTGGCTTCGGCGGCGGGCCGACTTCGACCGGCGCAGGCGACGGCGGGGCGTCGCTGCGGTTTTCGAGCCAGGGCGGCGCGGCGCGAGCTTCGGCAGCGGCGGGTTCGGCCACCGGCCGCGGCCCCGCAGGCAAAGGCGCGAGCGCCGGGGCGACGGACGGTTCCGGCGGAAAGGCCGGCAGCCGGCTGGCGGCGACACCATTGCCGAGCCGCTCCGAAATCGCCTTCAACTCGCGAGCTACCGCCCAGAAACCAAACATCAAAATGCCGGAACAGGCCGCGACCGCGCCCACTTCCACGAGCGTGTTGCCGAAGCCGAATTCCTTGTACTGGATCCCGTAACCGAGCGCGCCCAAGCCTGCCAATAGCAGGCCGATTGCCGTGCCCAACAGCACCATCAACATCGAACATACCCCCGCACGGGAAAACCGCGCTCAACCGCCCGCGCCACGATACCGTCATATAGCGGATATCGCCAACGGGCTTTTAGCCGCCTCAACCCCTTGGGCCTGGATGGCTCCCCGGCGTTCTACGGGGAAGCTGAGCTACGGTTCCGAATCCTTCGTCTAACGCCCGGGAAGCTTTCAGTAATTTAACCCATTGCTGCGGCGCATCAGGCGAATTACGCCACAATTCCCAATTACTTGGTAACGCAACTTGCGCTATATGGATGCCGGGGAAGAGGCTCACAAGCGCCATTTTGCTGAGCCAAGGGACGCCGGGTTACTTATAGCCATGTCATCCATTACGACTGCGGCCATCGATACGCCTGTGCGGCGCTCGGTCGAACGCACGTGCGACGATCTTGCCCTGTTCGCATTGGGCGTCGTTGCCATCGTCGCCGGCCTGACGTTCCGCGATTACGGCCTCGGATGGGACGACTACACGCACGCTGAATACGCCGATCTCCTGCTGCGCATGTATGGCAGCGGCTTCAGGGACCAGGCCGCGCTGTCGTTTGCCAATCTTTATATGTACGGCGGCGGCTTCGACATGGCGGCGGCGATGCTGCACAAGATCATTCCGCTCGAACTGTTCGAGACCCGCCGCCTGCTCGGCGCCATCGTCGGCCTGGTTGGCCTTGCAATCACCTGGCGGCTGGGCCGCCGCGTCGGCGGACCGCTCGCGGGACTGGCGGCGCTGCTGCTTCTCGCGCTGTGCCCGACCTTCTACGGCCACATGTTCATGAATCCGAAGGATGCGCCGTTCGCGGTGGCGATGGTCATCCTCATGCTCGGCCTGGTGCGGCTCGCGGAAGAATATCCGACGCCGAGCCCGCGCACGATCCTGATCGTCGGCATCGGCGCCGGCCTTTCGATCGGCTGCCGCATTCTCGGCGGCCTTGCGCTGGTCTATGCCGTGGTCGGCTTCCTGCCACTGCTGATCGACGAGTTCCGCAAGCAGGGCGCGCGCGAGGCGGTGCATCGCTTTGCCCATGTCGTCTATGTGCTGCTGCCGGGACTTGCCTTCGGCTATCTGCTGATGGGCCTGATGTGGCCGTGGGCGATCCTGGAACCGGCCAATCCGCTGCGTGCGCTGACCTACTTCTCGCACTTCTTCGAGAAGCCCTGGAAGGAGATGTTCGACGGCGCGCTGGTGTCGGTCCCGGACATGCCATGGTCCTATCTGCCGACGCTGTTTGCGCTGCAGCTGCCCGAAGTGCTGCTCGGCCTGCTCGCCGCGGCCGTCGGCGGGACCCTGATGTCGCTGTCGCGCCAGGACATCGCGGCGCGCCGCAAGACTATCTTCCTCATGCTGACGATGGCGGCAATGTTGCCGCTGGTCATCGCGATGGTGAAGCGCCCCGCGCTCTATAACGGCATCCGTCATTTCATCTTTGTGATTCCACCGATGGCGGTGCTGGCGGGCGTTGCCTTCGCAAAACTGATGGGTTGGCTCGGCCGCGGCGGCCGCCGCGTCTGGCAGCCGGCAGCGCTCGCGGTGTTCGCCTTCGGCCTGCTGCTGCCGCTCGGCGAGATGATCCGCCTGCATCCCTATCAGTACACCCACTTCAACCACATTGCCGGCACGGTCCGCTCCGCCGACAATTTCTTCATGCTGGACTATTGGGGCCTTGCGCTGAAGCAGGCTTCCGACGGCCTGCGCGACGAGCTCGACGAGCGCCAGGAATTCCCGCCGCAGGGCCGCAAGTGGAAGGTCGCGGTGTGCGGCCCGCAGCGCCCGGCGCAGGTCGCGCTAGGCGACGACTTCACCATCGGCTGGGATTCCAACGCCGCCGACTTCGCGATGACGCTCGGCGAGTTCTACTGCAAGGGCCTGACCGCGCCGGTGCTGGTCGAGATCAAGCGCGACGATGTCGTCTTCGCCCGCGTCTACGACATCCGCGGCCGCAGCATTTCCAGCCTGCTGGCGATCCCGGCGCCGTGAGGGTCATTGAAATTTGACGGATTGGGTGTAATCTATCCGCCAACACCCTCTGCACTACCGAATCAAACGCCGCCCAATTCCGGGCGGCGTTTTTGCGTCGGGGCCGATCGCAATTATCGCGGCACCTCCGCCAGCGCGGCCAGGATGCGCGCCCAGGAGCGGATGCCCTTGTGGAAGCTCTTGAGGTCGTACTTCTCGTTCGGCGAGTGGATGTTGTCGTCGTCCAGGCCAAAGCCGATCAGGAGGCTGTCGAGGCCGAGCGTGCGCTTGAAATCAGCGACGATCGGGATCGAGGCGCCGGAGCCGACCAGAAGCGCCTCCTTGCCCCACTCGTCGGTCAGCGCGCGCCTGGCAGCCGCGAGCGGCTTCATGTTCCAGTCGAGCGCAATCGCCGCGCCGCTGGCGTGCTCGGTGAAGACGGCCTTGCAGTCGCCCGGCAGCCGCGCGACGACGTAGTCGCGGAACGCCTGCTTGATCTTCTGCGGGTCTTGTCCCTCGACCAGACGGAACGAGACCTTTGCCGAGGCTTCCGCCGGGATCACCGTCTTGGAGCCCTCGCCGGTATAGCCGCCGACGATGCCGTTGATGTCGCAGGTCGGGCGCGAAATGAGCTGCTCGATCAGCAACCGATCCTTTTCGCCCGCCGGAATCGAAAGCCCGATCGGCTTGAGCGCCGAGTCCGGCGTGAGGTTGAGGCCCTTCCATTGCGCCAGAATGTCGGGCGGCAGATCCTTCACGCCGTCATAGAAACCGGGAATGGTGATGCGGCCATTATCGTCGAACAGGCCGCCGAGGATATTGGTCAGCACCCGGATCGGATTGCGCGCGCCGCCGCCGAACACGCCGGAGTGCAGGTCGCGGTTGGCCGCCTTGATCGTGACTTCGTCATACACCAGCCCGCGCAGCGAGGTGGTGATGGCGGGGGTGTTCCGGTCCCACATGCCGGTGTCGCACACCAGCGCGTAGTCGGCCCTCAATTCGTCCTTGATCGCCTCGATGAACGGCACGAAATTCTTCGAGCCGACTTCCTCCTCGCCCTCGATCAGGATGGTGATGTCGACCGGCAGCGAGCCGGCGACCTTCTTCCAGGCACGGCAGGCTTCGATGAAGGTCATCAGCTGACCCTTGTCGTCTTCGGCGCCGCGCGCGACGATGATCTTGCGGCCGTCGGCATGATCGGTGACCGCTGGCTCGAACGGCGGGCGGTGCCAGAGATTGAGCGGGTCGACCGGCTGCACATCGTAGTGGCCGTAGAACAGCACGTGCGGCCTGCCCGCATTGCCGTTGGCTTTGGCGACGATGGCCGGGTGGCCGGCGGTAGGCCTGACCTCGGCCTTGAAGCCGAGCGTCTCGATATCCCTGGCCAGATGATCGGCTGCCTTCTTGCAGTCCTCGGCGAAAGCCGGATCCGCCGAGATCGACTTGATGCGCAAGAGATCAAACAGCCGCGCCAGGCTGTTGTCGAAATCGGCATCGATATGGTCGAGCACCGGCTGCAGCTTTGCATTGGCCATGGTGGCTTCCTTACTTTGAGGCGCTGATAGCGTCCGGTTTTATCGCGCCGGCCGCGGGAGACAAGGCCGGCGGCGGATTGAGGATGTGCCAAACCAGACCGGCGGTCAGCACCGCGGTCGCGGCGAGGTTGTTGCCCCAAGCCTGCAGATCGATCGGGAACAACGGAAGCGCCAGCAGCAGCAATATGCCGGCCACGGCCAGCAGCGCCCATGTGCCCGCGCGCACCGCCGGCCGCGGATCATACGCCGCGCGATGGATCAGTATCGTCATCGGGAAGAACAGCCACATGAAGTAGTATTGCCGCGCCAGGGGCGACGCTACCGTGATCAGGCAGAACAGGATGCCAAGCTCTTCGGCGTCCGACCGCTCGGTCCGCCGCGAGGCCGGCGGCATCACCGCGATGTAGCCGAGACCGATCAAGAGCGAGATCGCGAGCACGATCAGGTTCGCGGTCTGGAAGCTGACATCGACCACGTTCATGGTCTTCACGGGCCGCGGCCTTTGCGGATCGTCCTGATTGTAGTTGATCGGCCGGGTCAGGCGGTGCGTCACCGCGATGATGGATTGATTGACCCAGGACCAGTTCTGCTCCTCCCGCTGGCCAAAGCCTTTTTCCGAACTCGAGCCGACCATGCCGCGATACCAGGTCTTCAGTTCGGTGGCGTTGTGCTCGAAGCCGCGGAACGGCGCCGGCAGCACGAACAGGAACAGAAGGAGGAACACCATGGTGCTCGCAACCGCCTTCCACTGCCGCCGCCAGACCAGATAAGGCAGCACCGCGACCGGAAACACTTTTATCGCGGTGGCAAGCGCGAACATGCAGCCGCCCATCCATGGCCGCGCCTCGCGCATCAGCCAGAAGCCGTACAGCATCAGCGCCAGCAGCATGAGGTTGGGCTGGCCGAGATCGTACATGTCGAAGATAAAGGTGATGGTGACGAAGCTCGGCAGTGCAAACAGCCACGGGTTCGGCATCCGGCCCGAGCCCGTCATCGCGTTCGACAACTGCCCCGTCATCCACCACGCCGCCGCATTGAGAACGCAGAGGCAGACGTAAAGAAATATCTTGCCGAACCAGGCGGGCGGCGCGAGCAGCACCGCCGGCAGCGGCGGATAGATGAATTCGAATTGGTGGCCGGGCGTGCTCGGATAGAGGTCGAGACCGTGCAGCACCTGCTGGCCGGCCCAGTACCAGAGCGGATAGTCCTTGGTCTTGCCGTTGCCGAAGATCTCGGGGACGAGCACGTCGGCCGATAGCAAAAGGACGCAGAAGAAAAACAGCCAGTCGAGCGGCAACCGCCAGGACGGATATCTCAGCACAGGCGGCGCTTCATTGTTCACAGGATATCGGCCGCCGATCTATCGCCGCAGCAGGCCGCCGAGCGCGCCGCGCACCAGCGAACGGCCGACCGAACTGCCGAGCGAGCCGGCGACCGATTTGCCGACATTGGCTGCGAGCCCGCCGATCACCTGGTTGGTGACCTGACGCGTCACGCTGCGCGCGATGACCTGGCCGGTCGACATCCGGCCGCGCTTGACGTTGGTGCCGAAGATGGTTCCGACGATCGCCCCGAGTTGTCCCAGAATGCCTCCGCCTCCACCGGCCGCGCCACCGCCCGCCTGGTCCGCGGTCGCCGCCGTACCGTCGATGCGCTTCTGGATGATCTCGTAAGCCGACTCCGCATCGATGGTGGTATCGTACTTGCCCTTTACCGGGCTCGCATTCATGATGGCCTTGCGCTCCTCCGGCGTGATCGGCCCGATCCGCGCCGACGGCGGCCGGATCATGACGCGCTCGACGACCGACGGCGTGCCGCCGCCTTCGAGGAAGGACACCAGCGCCTCGCCCTTGCCGAGTTCCATGATGACGCGGGCGGTATCGAGCTTCGGATTGGGCCGGAAGGTCTGGGCCGCGGCCGCAACCGCCTTCTGGTCGCGCGGGGTGAACGCGCGCAGCGCATGCTGCACGCGGTTGCCGAGCTGGGCCAGAACCTTGTCCGGTACGTCGATCGGGTTCTGCGTGACGAAGTAGACGCCGACGCCCTTGGACCGGATCAGGCGCACCACCTGCTCGATCTTGTCCATCAGCGCCTTCGGCGCGTCGTTGAACAGAAGATGCGCCTCGTCGAAGAAGAACACCAGCTTCGGCTTCGGCAGGTCGCCGGCCTCCGGCAATTCCTCGAACAGCTCCGACAGCATCCAGAGCAGGAAGGTGGCGTAGAGCCGCGGGCTCTGCATCAGCTTGTCGGCGGTAAGAATATTGATGTAGCCGCGGCCATCGCTATCGGTCTTCATGAAGTCCTTCAGCGTCAGCGCCGGCTCGCCGAAGAATTTGGTGCCGCCCTGGTTCTCCAGCACGAGCAGCTGGCGCTGGATGGTGCCGACGGTGGCCTTGCTGACATTGCCGTAGCTCTGTGCCGCCTTGCGGATGTCGGCCAGATGATCTTCCTCGGCATCTTCGGCGGCCGGCTTCCTGCCGCCGACGGGCACGATCGCATCCAGCAGTGCCCGCAGATCCTTCATGTCGATCAAGGTCAGGCCGTTTTCGTCCGCCACGCGAAACGCGACATTGAGCACGCCTTCCTGCACGTCGTTGAGATCGAGCATGCGCGAGAGCAGCAGTGGTCCCATTTCGGTGACGGTGGCGCGCACCGGATGTCCCTGCTCGCCGAAAACATCCCAGAACATGGCGGAGAACTTGTCGGGCCGGAAAGCCAGCCCCATTTCGGTCGCACGCTTGGTGATGAAGTCCTTGGCCTCGCCGATTTCCGCAATGCCGGAGAGGTCACCCTTTATGTCTGCGGCAAATACCGGCACGCCGGCGCGGGCGAATCCTTCCGCCATCACTTGCAGCGTGACGGTCTTGCCGGTGCCGGTCGCGCCGGTGACGAGACCGTGCCGATTTGCGAGCGCAAGCGTAAGCCACGCCTGCTCCTCGCCCTTTCCGATGAAGATCTTCTCGGCCGTATCGGCCAACTTGCTGTCGGACCCAGCCATCACATCGCCTCTTCACGCCGTTTGATATGGATCAATCCGTCAAGCGGGACCATACTTCATCTCGCAATGCGATTGAAACGGGTCCGCGGACCTTTGATTGGTTCGAAAAGGTCGCACTGCGATCATTCGCACTTCCAAATCACCTTCAAAAGTTGCAGGCAATGCGCCTCGCCGCGACGATTCTTTGCGAAACCGCGACCGATCTTGCATTGCTGCAACACTTGGCTGCTATCGCAAACCAAACTTTGCTTGAAATGTGGTGATCGCTTGTAATTCGCATCGCACGCGATCAAGATTAAAGTTCACGACATCGGGTCCGCAAGCTCGGGCTGAGACGGGGCAAACATGGACGAACTGGTTGGACAGCTGGCCGTCAAGGCCGGCATCGACAGTGCTGTCGCCGAAAAAACCCTCGGTATCATGCTTGGGTTCCTTCGCAACGAAGGTCCCCCCGACAAAGTCCAGGCCTTGATCGACATCATTCCGGGCGCGGAAGCTGCGATCGCAGCGTCCGAGCGCAGCGCGGGGCTGTTCGGAGTGATGGGCGGCGGCCTGATGGCGGTCGGCAGCCGGCTGATGGCGCTCGGGCTGGGCGTGAACGAGATTCAGGACATCGCGCGCGAACTGTTCAGGTTCGGTCGCGACAAAATCGGAGCGGAACACATGGGCGAGATCATCTCGGGAACGCCGGGCCTTGGCCAGTTCGCTTGAGCTCCCTTACGCGCAGCACCTTAGTATCGAGCACCATGACGTATTCCCTCACCGAGATTGACGGCATCAGCGCCTATTGCGTCGCCAAGCTGAAAGCGCTGGGCATTCGCACCACCGACGCGCTGCTGGAAGCCGCTCGCACCGCCAAAGGACGCAAGGAGCTTGCGGCCAGGACCGGCATCAGCGAACAACAGCTGCTGGAATGGGCCAACTTTTCCGACCACATGCGCATTCCCGGCATGGGCAAGGCCAAGATCGAGCTGATCCGCGCCGCCGGCGTCAGCACGGTGCGCGAGCTCGGCCTGCGCAACCCGTCGCGGCTGGCGCAGAGCATGAAGGACATCAACGTCAAGCGTAAGCTCGTGCGCGCGTTGCCCTCGGAGAAGTCGGTCGAACGCCTGATCGAGCAGGCGCGCAAGCTGCCGCCGAAGATCACGTATTAGGATCACGGCTCAGCGCCGCTGCGCGGGCCGCCGCGGCCCCCTGCCCGACCTTGACACCTCGCCGCGGACCGCGCAAAGCGACCGCATGATCGCAACCACGTCCAGATCATCCGCGGCGGCAAAGGCCGGCCGGCTGGACCTGCCGGCGCTGCTGGCACGGCCCTGGCCGGCCGTGATGGGCGTGCTCAACATCACTCCGGACTCGTTTTCCGACGGCGGCGCCTTCATCGTGCCGGAAAGCGCGCTGGCGCAGGCGCGCCGCATGATCGCCGAGGGCGCCGACATCATCGACATCGGCGCCGAGTCCACCCGCCCCTATGGCGGCTCGCAGCCGGTGACGGCCGAGGACGAGCTCCGCCGCCTCGCGCCGGTGCTGTCGGAGGTGGTCGCGCTCGGCGTGCCCGTCTCCATCGACAGCATGAAATCGGCGGTCGTCGCCTGGGCGCTCGATCACGGCGCGGTCATCGCCAACGACGTGTGGGGCCTGCAGCGCGATGACGGCATGGCCAAGCTGATTGCCGCGCGCGATGTTCCCGTCGTGATGATGCACAACCGCGACAGCGCCGATCCTGCCATCGACATTATGCAGGACATCTCCGCCTTCTTCGCCCGATCGCTCGAAATCGCCGCGGGGGCCGGCATCGCGCGGGAAAACATCCTGCTCGATCCCGGCATCGGCTTTGGCAAGACGGCCGAGCAGAGCATGACCGCACTCGCGCGCCTTGGCGAGTTGCGCGCGTTCGGCTTGCCGGTCCTGGTCGGCGCCTCGCGAAAGCGCTTCATCGCAACGGTCGTGCCTTCCGAGCCGCAGCATCGGCTCGGCGGCTCGATTGCGGCCCATCTGATCGCGACGCGCAACGGCGCAAGGATCATTCGCGCCCACGACGTGGCGGAAACCGTGCAGGCGCTGCGCGTGGCCGCGGCGATCGAGCAACAGCAATGACCGACACCATCTTCATCAAGGGCCTCGTCATCCATGCCCGTCACGGCGTGATGGATCACGAGACCGAGGTCGGGCAGCGGTTCGTCATCGATCTCGAACTGTATTCCGATCTCACCGAATCCTCCCGCACCGATCACCTCGCGGACACCGTGTCCTATGCCAATGTGGTGACGACGGCGGTCGCGGCGTTCAAGGACACCAATTACAGGCTGCTGGAGCGCGCGGCCGGCGCCGTGGCGGAAGCCGTCCTCGCGGCCTTTCCCCGCATCCGCGCCGTCAAGGTCACCGTGCACAAGCCGCACGCGCCGATTGCCGCGATCTTCGAGGACGTCGGCGTGGTGCTGACGCGCTCGCGGCACTGATGGCCAGCGTCCTGATCGCGCTCGGCGGCAATGTCGGCGATGTCCGCGGCACCTTCCAACAGGCAATCGCCAATATCTGCGGCATGACACAAGCAGCGCTCGTCGCGCGCTCGTCCGACTACGCCACGCCGCCCTGGGGCGACGCGGCGCAGCCGCCCTTCGTCAATGCCTGCATCGAAATCGATACGGCGCTCGATCCGCATGCGCTGCTGTTCACCCTGCACAAGATCGAGAAGAAGTTCGGCCGCGACCGCGCCCGGGAACGGCATTGGGGGCCGCGCACGCTGGATCTCGACCTCATCGCCTATGACGACGTCAGGATCGCGAGGCCCGAGCTGACCCTGCCGCATCCCCGCCTGCTCGAACGCGCCTTCGTGCTGGTTCCGCTGGCCGAGATCGCCCCCGATCGCGTCGTTGCGGGACACCGCGTGCGGGACGCGCTGGCAAAGCTCTCCACCGCCGGTATCGAGCGGCTCCCCGATCTCTCCTGAGCCGACGCAAGACGGCCGCGGACAAAAAGTGCGAAAACAACCCCATGCAAAGTAACACATGGGGGCGCGGCGGCGGCTGGCCCGACCCGAAACGGCCAAAACAGGGTTTGGCTTGGGAGGCTGCCCATGGCAATTTCCGGCCCAATCAAGAGAACCGTTGTTCAGGAAACGATGACCTCCTCGACCGAAGACCCACCTCTGGCTGCGGACTTTTCGCCTGCAACCCAGGATAACTGGCGCAGGCTGGTCGACGGCGTGCTGAAGGGCGCGCCGTTCGAAAAGCTTGTCAGCAAGACCTATGACGGCATCCGGATCGACCCGATCTACATCCGCGCCAAGGGCTTGCCGCCGGTTGCCGGGCGCGCGGCGGCCACGCCCTGGCAGATCATGCAGCGGATCGATCATCCGGACGCCGCGCAAGCCAATGCGCAGGCGCTGCACGATCTCGAGAACGGCGCGACCGGGCTGACGCTGGTGTTCGCCGGCGCCAACGGCGCGCATGGCTTTGGGCTCGACCCGTCGCCGCAGGCGATCGAGAAAATCCTCGACGGCGTCTTCCTCGATGCGGGTATCGCGCTGGAGCTGCAGATCGGCCCGCAATCGCGGATGGCGGCGATCCATGTCGCCGAGCTCGTCAAGCGCAAGGGCTTTTCGCCCGCTTCCTGCGATATCCGCTTCGGCCTCGATCCGCTCGGCGCCGGCGCGGCGTGGGGATCGAGCCCGTATGCCTGGGCCGAGATCGTGCCGGCGGTGACGGGCGCCGTTCAGGGCCTCGCCGCCATGGGATTCAAGAGCCCGATCGCCGCCGCCGATGGCCGCGTTGTGCACGATGCCGGCGGCTCCGAGGTGCAGGAACTCGCCTTTGCGCTGGCGGCTGGCCTCGCCTATCTGCGCGCGATCGAACAGTCCGGGGTCGCGCTCGATGCCGCGCAGGGCATGGTCTATGCGCGCCTTTCGGCCGATGCCGACCAGTTCCTGACACTGGCCAAATTCCGCGCCATGCGGCTCTTGTGGGCGCGCATCGAGCAGGCCTGCGGGCTGACGCCAAAACCGCTGTTCATCGCCGCCGACACCTCGTGGCGCATGCTGACCCAGCGCGACGCCTTCGTGAACATGCTGCGCGCCACCATGGCGACCTTCTCCGCCGGCCTCGGCGGCGCCAACGCCATCACCGTGCTGCCGCACACGCTGGCGCGCGGCCTGCCCGATCCCTTCGCGCGGCGCGTGGCGCGCAACACCCAGCTCGTGCTGCTGGAGGAATCCAACCTTGCAAAGGTCAGCGATCCCGCCGCCGGCTCCGGCGGCATCGAGGCGCTGACGCGCGAGTTGTGCGCGGCGGCCTGGGCGCTGTTGCAGGAAACCGAAAAGGCCGGCGGGCTGTTCGCGGCGCTGGAGCAAAACATCATCCAGCGCAAGGTCGCCGCAACGCGCGCGGCGCGCGAGGCCAACATCGCAAGGCGCCGCGACGTGCTCACCGGCGCCAGCGAGTTCCCGAACCTGGGCGAAGCCGACGTCGCCGTGCTCGATGCGAAGCCGATCGTGCTCCCATCCTATGGCGAGGCGAAATTCAGCTTCGATCCGCTGACGCCGATGCGGCTCGCCGCGCCCTTCGAGGCGCTGCGCGACAAATCCGACGACATCCTGAAGAAGACCGGCAAGCGTCCCGGCGTGTTTCTCGCCAATCTCGGCAGCGCCGCCGACTTCACCGCGCGCGCGACCTTTGCAAAAAGCTTCTTCGAGGCCGGCGGCATCGAAGCCATCGACAGCGAAGGTCTTGCCGATCCCGCCGCACTCGCTGCGGCCTACAAAGCCTCCGGCGCGCCGCTTGCCTGTCTCTGTTCCAGCGACAAGGCCTATGCCGCTCACGCGGTCGCAGCCGCGCAGGCCCTTAAAGCGGCCGGGGCGAGACATATCTATCTGGCGGGCCGGCCCGGCGAGCTGGAACCCGTGCTTCGCGGTGCGGGCGTTGGCGATTTCATCTTTGCCGGCGGCGATGCGCTGGCGGCCTTGCGCGACGCCTACAAGCGGATGGAGTGAGCATGACGGATGCGCCGAAGCCCGTTCTGACCGGCGGCTGCCAGTGCGGCGCGATCCGCTTCGCGCTGTCGAAGGCGCCGGTCCGGGTCAGCATCTGCCACTGCCGGATGTGCCAGAAGGCGACGGGCGCGCCGTTCGCCTCCTTTGCCGACATCGAGCAAGCCGACTTCACCTGGACGCGGGGCAGGCCGGCGACGTTCCAGTCGTCCTCCATTGCGCTGCGCGACTTCTGCGCGGCCTGCGGCACGCCGCTGAGCTTCCGCCTGATCGATGGCCCCAAGATCGAGATCCTGACCGGCAATTTCGACCGCCCCGACCGCATCGTCCCGACCCGGCAATACGGCACGGAATCCCGCCTCGGCTGGGTGGTCGGCATCTCCAACCTGCCGAGCCAGACCACGCAGCAGAATTACGGGCCGGAGAAGATGGCGACCATCACGAGCCATCAGCATCCGGATCACGACTAATGCAATTTCAGTGGCTTATCCCGGATTCCCGATGTGGTAGGATAGGGCCAAACAGGTTCGAGGAAACACGGGAATGACGCGCATTCCGAACTTTGCTGATGTCGCCTTCTCGCCGGTAGCGCCCGGCGCGCCCGCCGGCAGCGCCGAGCCGTGGCTGACGCCGGAGGGCATCCCGGTGAAGCCGCTGTATGGCGAGGCCGACCTTGCCGGCATCGATTTCCTGGAGACCTGGCCCGGTATCGCGCCCTATCTGCGCGGCCCCTACCCCACCATGTACGTCAACCAGCCCTGGACGATCCGGCAATATGCCGGCTTCTCCACGGCGGAAGACTCCAACGCGTTCTATCGCCGCAACCTGGCCGCAGGCCAGAAGGGCCTGTCGGTTGCCTTCGACCTCGCCACCCACCGCGGCTATGACTCGGATCATCCGCGCGTGTCCGGCGACGTCGGCATGGCCGGCGTGGCCATCGATTCCATCTACGACATGCGCACGCTGTTTGCGGGCATTCCGCTCGACCAGATGAGCGTGTCGATGACCATGAACGGCGCCGTGCTGCCGATCCTCGCGCTGTTCGTGGTGGCCGCCGAGGAACAGGGCGTGCCGCCGGAAAAACTATCGGGCACCATTCAGAACGATATTCTGAAAGAGTTCATGGTGCGCAACACCTACATCTATCCGCCCTCGCCTTCGATGCGGATCATCTCCGACATCTTTGCGTACACCTCGCAGAACATGCCGAAGTTCAACTCGATCTCGATCTCCGGCTATCACATGCAGGAAGCCGGCGCGACGCAGGACCTCGAGCTCGCCTATACGCTGGCCGACGGCGTCGAATACCTGCGTGCCGGCTTGGCCGCCGGGCTCGACGTCGACCGCTTCGCGCCGCGGCTGTCGTTCTTCTGGGCGATCGGCATGAACTTCTTCATGGAAGTCGCCAAGATGCGCGCCGCGCGGCTCTTGTGGGCGAAGCTGCTGAAGCCCTTCAACCCGAAAGACCCGCGCTCGCTGTCGCTGCGCACGCATTGCCAGACCTCCGGCTGGTCGCTGACCGCGCAGGACGTCTTCAACAACGTGATGCGCACCACCATCGAGGCGATGGCGGCGACGCAAGGCCACACCCAGTCGCTGCACACCAATGCGCTCGACGAGGCGCTGGCGCTGCCCACGGATTTTTCCGCGCGCATCGCCCGCAACACGCAGCTGTTCCTGCAGCAGGAAAGCGGCACCAATCGCATCATCGATCCCTGGGGCGGCTCCTATTATGTCGAGCGGCTGACCCGCGATCTCGCGCAAAAGGCCTGGGGCCACATCCAGGAAGTCGAGGCACTCGGCGGCATGGCCAGGGCGATCGAAGCCGGCGTGCCGAAACTGCGCATCGAGGAGGCCTCCGCCAAGACGCAGGCCCGCATCGACGCCGGCCGGCAGGCGGTGATCGGCGTCAACAAGTACAAGCCGTCCGACGAAGCGCCGATCGAGATTTTGAAGGTCGAAAATTCCACCGTGCGCCGGCTGCAGATCGACAAGCTGAAGCGGCTGAAGGGCGAGCGCGTCCAGAAGGACGTCGAGGCGGCGCTGGCCGCGCTGACCCGCTCGGCCGGCGAAGGCAACGGCAACCTGCTGGCGCTCGCCATCGATGCCGCGCGGGCCAAGGCCACCGTCGGCGAAATTTCCGACGCGATGGAAAAGGTGTTCGGCCGCCACCGCGCCGAGATCAAGTCCATCACCGGCGTCTACAAGCGCGAGGCATCCGCCATGGCCAACGGCAAGGTCGAGAAAGTGCAGGCGCTGATCGACGCCTTCGAGGAGGCCGAGGGCCGCCGCCCCCGCATCCTCGTCGCCAAGATCGGCCAGGACGGCCACGACCGCGGCCAGAAGGTGATCGCGTCGGCCTTTGCCGATGTCGGCTTCGACGTCGACATCGGGCCGCTGTTTGCGACTGCCGACGAGGCGGCGCGGCAGGCGGTCGAGAACGACGTGCATATTCTCGGCGTGTCGTCGCTGGCCGCGGCCCACCTCACCGCCGTGCCGGAATTGAAGGCTGCGCTGAAGAAGCACGGCCGCGAGGACATCATGATCATCATCGGCGGCGTGGTGCCGCCGCAGGATTACGATGCGCTCTACGCGGCAGGCGCCGAAGCAATCTTCCCGCCGGGCACCGTCATCGCGGACGCCGCCGAGGAGCTGATCCACAAGCTCAACGCCCGGCTCGGCCACAGCGAGGCGGCGGAGTAACTCGCCATTCAGCTCCAAGTGGATTACTCTGGGCCATGACTGTTTCAGCGAATCCAACCCGCGACGAGATCATCGCAAGCTTGCTGCAGCTCAAACCGAGCCTGCAGCAACAAGGCGTTGTGCAGCTCGCTATGTTTGGGTCGCGTGCCCGTGGAGATCATAATCGGGATAGTGACGTCGATCTGCTGGTCGACGTGAAAAATAACAGAAAGTTCTCGCTTTTGGATCTTGTCGACGTTTCCCAAATTATCACCGACAAGCTCGGAATCCCGGCAAACATGTTCATGAGACGCAGTCTTGAGCCGGAAATGGCGGAAAGTATTCGGCCGGACATTATCGAGATTTTCCATGAATAGCCGCGCATATTTTCGGGTGACGGATATGCGAACGGCAATATCCGAAATCAGGAAGCTGCTGCATGGGAAGAGGGCCCGCCTTGGAAGAGGTTGTCGAGAAGCTCGTTGAACGTCTTCGACCACGTTAAGCTATCCGTTCGATAAGCCAGATCAGCGCGCGCCGCGCGCCAGCGTTCGCGCGAGCGAGCTCGTCCAGTCCGGAATCCAGGACTGGAACAGCGTGTGCCAGCGCTTCGCATCCTCAGGCTCTGTCTGCAACCCGACCGAACACTCGATGAAAGTGCGGTTGCGCTCGACGATGCGCTTGATCGCATCGTCCCCTCATAAGCCGCCGGCGACACCACTTGCGCCGATGTAGCCGATGGAAACGGCAGCGGCTCGATACCGGCATGGGTCAGCAGATGCGCCTCGTCGGAATGCGCCGCCAGGCGCTGGCGCACCCGGTTGCCGCGATAGCAGAAGCGCCTGATCGCGCCGACCTCGTCGCCGCGCCTGTTGTCCTCGATCACGCTCTCGCTGACGCCTTCGATGTAGGCCGGATAGTTGTTGAAGTCGCGGATCAGCGACCACACGGTGTCCAGCGGGTGATCGAGCACGGCGCTGTAGTATGCCGATGTCATCGTTCGTCTGCGTTTGATCGACACAATATTGTCGCCCGGCCGAAACAAACCACCCGTTTTCCGATTGGCTTTCTGCAATGCTCTCGCGGCATGCGTGTGGCCGACGTGGCATCGCGTCACGCGTTAGCGCAGCCGCGCCCGATCGATCATGAAAACGATGCGCTACCACCTTCGCTTTGCCTGACAACCCGAAGTTTAATCAAACCTTCACAGCGCCGTCGCTCGCGTCGCCGATGTTCCCCGCATCACTTGTGATCACATTTCGCTGAGGAGCAAAGCGATGTCGGCCAACCGGGTACTTCGTCACCGTTCGTTCGTCTTGTTGTCGTGCACCGCCATCGCCCTCGCCATTGCAGCGCCGGCGCATGCGATCACGGTCAATCTCATGGGCACACCCGGTGCCACTGGCGTGCCCCCCGGCGGTACCGGTGAGCCTCGGGCCAAGTCGACGCGACCGTCGTGGCGGCCGGTGGAAATGGCGGACCGACGTCCGGCGGAGGCGGCAACGGCGGCTCTGTCAGCCTGACGAACGCGGTCGGTGGTTCGACCACGGGCTCGCTAAACCTGTCACAAACAGCCTATGGCGGGAACGGCGGATACATTCTCTTGGGAAACTCCTCCGGGGCATCAGGTGGCAACGCGAGTTCGAGTTTGTCCTTTAGCGACATTTCGGCCAGTTCGCTTTCCGGCAGGTCCGTCGCCGTGGGCGGTAACGGCAGCCGTGACGTCAATACGTTCCAGACTGTCCAACACAATGGGGGCTCGGCGGCCGCCGCCATCAATCTGTCTGGCGTAGGCACCATCAGTGCAACTGCCAGCGCGATGGGAGGAACGGCCGGTTTTTGCGCAGGATCTCCTGCTGCCGGCAACTGCGCTCCAGGCACAGCGAATGCCACAGCATCCGGCACAAGCGTCGGATCATCCAGTATCGACGTTCAGGCGGACGCAACCGGCGGTAGCGGCGCCGGTTATTCGTATAGCGGCGGGCCTACCGGCGGAGCGGCCTCGGCTTCGGCAACCGGACATTCGGACACCGGGGCGGTGACGGTGACGGCGATCCAAGTCGGCGGCAACGGCGGAAATGGAATCCTGGCGGGCGGCGCTGGCGCCGCATCTGTCATGACAAACGCGGTCAGCGGCACAACGGCGGGATCGCTGGCGCTGAACCAGATCGCGGTCGGGGGTAAAAGCGGAAACGCATCTGACGGCAACAGCGGAAACGGCGGCAGCGCGTCATCGACACTTGCGATCAATGATCCCATCGCTGCTTCCATCGCGGCGACCACGACTGCGATCGGAGGAGCGAGCGGTAACACCCCCCTCGGCGGATTTGGCGGTGGCATAGGCAACGGCGGAAACGCAACGGCCGCGACCAATGTGAGCGGGACGCAAAGCGTTACGGCAACAGCCAATGCCACCGGCGGAAGCGTCGGTACTGGAACGCTCGGTGGCGGTCTCCCACCTACTGCCGGCGCGGCGACAGCCAATGCAAATGCTGCGACGACAGGCAACAATAACGCCTACGCCTTGGCCACGGCGACTGGCGGCCGCAACAGTTCGTATGTCGTTTTTCCCAACGTCACAAGGTACACTACGGCCGGCGCGGCCAATGCCACTTCTAACGCCTCTTCGGTCGGCTCGGGCATCGCCGGCGCGCTTGCGACGGCGACCGGAAGCGGCAGCGGCGCAGCCAACTCCTCCAGTACCTCTAGGGGTTCAGGACTGTCCGTCGCAACCTCGGCTGCGGCCTCGCTTGCCGGGACCACGACCGCCGTCGGCACGGCAAGCGCCTTCACGCTGACCACCATCGGCGGCTCGACCGGACTGTTCAACGGCTTCAGCGCCGGACAGAGCGTCTCGACGGTCAACGCTTCGGTCGGCTCGAGCCTGGCCGCCTGGGGCGTGATGGGCGCATCCTATGGCGGCACCGGCGCGCCGGTGACCTACACGCAATCGGCATCCTTTAACTTCGCCTCGTCGGGCAATCCGATGGGCATCAACCTGATGAACGTCGCCTCGCTCGGTGCCGGATTCCAGACGGCGACATTCAACGTCCTCGCCAACGGCTCGCTCGCCTTCACGCAAAGCTTCTCCAGCCTGCTCGATGCGCAGAACTTCTTCACGGGCAACTGGCTGTGGCTGCCGATGCTGGCGGGCACCTCCAACATCACGCTGTCGTTCTCGGAAACGATGACCGCGATCGGCGGCTTCGCATTCGAATACGGCCTTTCGGATGCCCCCGAGGTCGTCGCCCAGACGCCGCTGCCGGCAGCGCTGCCGCTGTTCGCATCGGGCCTGGCCGGATTGTGGTTCGCCGGACGGCGCAAGAAGAAAGCTCCGGCGAGCGCGACTGCGTGAGGCCCCGGCGCACGTACGGGCGAGCGCCCCTTCGGCGCTCGCCCGCAAGATACACACAGCGCCGGCGGTACCCCCTCGCCTTGCGAGCGCGGCGCAAAGCTGCCTAAGATGCCCGCATGACAAGAGCGCCGGCCTTACCGGCGCCGCGGGAGGATAACCATGCCGAAAATCACGCGCCGCGCCTTTGCGGCCTCCACCGCTGCCGCAGCCGCCGCCATCGGCCTCGGTCTCAGGCCGGCTTCTGCACAGGCCTATCCCGCGCGGCCCGTGACCGTGATCGTGCCGTGGGGCGCCGGCGGCGGCACCGATGCAACCGCGCGCATCGTCGCCGCGCTGCTGGAGAAGGAACTCGGCCAGCCCTTCAACGTGGTCAACCGCACCGGCGGCTCCGGCGTCGTCGGCCATTCCGCGATCGCGACGTCGGCGCCGGACGGCTACACCATCGGCATGCTGACGGTGGAAATCTCGATGATGCACTGGCAGGGACTGACCGAGCTTGCCCCGCGCAGCTACACGCCGCTGGCGCTGATGAACGAAGACCCGCCCGGCATCCAGGTGGCCTCGACCTCGCCCTACAAGACGGCGAAGGAACTCGCCGACGCCATCAAGGCCGCGCCTGCCGGCAAGATGAAGGCGTCTGGCACCGGCCAGGGCGGCATCTGGCATCTGGCGCTGGTCGGCTGGATGCAGGCGATGGGCCTGCCCGCCAACCATGTCGCCTGGGTGCCGTCGAACGGCGCCGCCCCCGCGATGCAGGACCTCGCCGCCGGCGGCCTCGACCTCACCACCTGCTCGGTGCCGGAAGCGCGGGCGATCATCGAGGCCGGCAAGGCCAGGAGCCTCGCCATCATGGCGCCGGCGCGCAATCCGGTCTTCCCCGACGTGCCGACCCTGAAGGAAGCGATGGGCATCGACTACGCCACCGGCGCCTGGCGCGGCATGGCGGGGCCGAAGGGCATGCCCGCCGATGTCTCGGCGAAACTGACCGCGGCGCTGAAGAAGGTTTACGACTCGAGGGAGTTCAAGGAGTTCATGGGCAACCGCGGCTTCGGCACGATCTGGGGCGACGCGAACGAGTTCGCAGCCTTCATGGACAAGGGCGACGCCGCGATGGGCGCGGCGATGAAGGCCGCCGGCCTCGCCAAGGCCTGACCGGTCTCGGGCGCGGGCGTATCGGATCATGCGCATTCCCGATCGTGTCTCGGGGCTGTTCCTTGTCGGCCTCGGTGCCGCCGCGGCCTATGGCGGCTGGCAGCTGCCGCCCGTGCCGGGCCAGCCGGTCGGGCCGAACGTGTTCCCTCTCGTGATTGGCCTCGGCCTTGCGCTGTGCGGGCTCGCCATCGCATTCGGCATCGGCCACTCCTTCGAGGAGGAAGAGGAGATCATCCCCTTCGAGGGCGGCGCGGCGCCGGCGCCGCAAGGCAGGCTGTATGGCCTGCGCGCGCTGCTGCCGCCCGCGCTGCTGCTGTTCTATGTCGCGGTGGCCGATCGCGTCGGCTTCATCCTGACGGCCGCGATCATCGTCTTCGTCACCTCGACCGCGCTCGGCGCCAAATGGAAGATTGCGCTGCCGCTGAGCGTGGCGGCGCCGATCGCGATCCACCTGATCTTCAGCAAGCTGCTTCGCGTGCCGCTGCCGATCGGCCTTTTGCCCATGCCGTGGTGAGACGATGCTCGACACCCTGATCCAGGCCTTCCACCTCATCGCCACCCGGGAAGTCGTCATCGCGATGCTGGCCGCATCGGTCTACGGCCTCGTCATCGGATCGCTGCCGGGACTGTCGGCGACGATGGCGACCGCGCTCCTGGTGCCCGTCACCTTCTACCTGTCGCCGATCGCCGCCATCGCCACCATCGTGGCGGCCTCCTCGATGGCGATCTTCTCCGGCGACATTCCCGGCGCGCTGCTGCGCATTCCCGGCACGCCCGCGTCGGCGGCCTACGCCGACGAAGCGTATGCGATGACGCGCAAGGGCGAGGCGGAGCTCGCGCTCGGCGCCGGCGTATGGTTCTCCGCGGTCGGCGGCATCGCCGGCACGCTGTCGCTGATGATCCTTGCGCCGCCGCTCGCCGAGATCGCGCTGTCGTTCTCGACCTTCGAATATTTCTGGCTGGCGCTGCTCGGGTTGATGTGCGCCACGCTGGTGGCGCGCTCCTCGCCGGTGAAGGCGATCGCCGGCATGTTCATCGGCCTGCTGGTGTCCTGCATCGGCATCGAGAATCCCGGCGGCGTGCCGCGCTTCACCTTCGGCGCGACCGACCTGCTGGGCGGCATCGAGCCGATCCCGGCGCTGGTCGGCGTGTTCGCGGTGGCGCAGGTGATGCGCGCGATGCTGACGCCCGAACCGCCGCCGATCCCGCGGCGCAAGTTCGGGAGCATCATGGCCGGGCAGTGGCGGCTCACGAAGAAATACCACTGGCAGATGACGCGCGGAAACATCGTCGGCATCATCATCGGCGTGTTGCCGGGCGCCGGCGCCGACATGGCCGCGTGGGTCAGCTACGCGATGTCGAAGCGCTTCTCGAAGGAGCCGGAAAAATTCGGCACCGGCCATGTCGAGGGCCTGGTGGAGGCCGGCGCCAGCAACAATGCCAGCATCGCCTCGGGATGGGTGCCCTCGCTCCTGTTCGGCATTCCCGGCGACACCATCGCGGCGATCGCGATCGGCGTGCTCTACATGAAGGGGCTCAATCCCGGCCCGACGCTGTTCACGGAAAAAGCCTCGAGCATGTACGCGATCTACCTGATGTTCATCATCGCCAACATCCTGATGATCCCGCTCGGCATCGTGATGATCCGGCTGGCGAGCTACGTGCTGCGCGCGCCGCGCTCGACGGTGATGCCGGTGATCATGCTGTGCTGCGCGGTCGGCTCGTTCGCGATCGGCAACAACCTGTTCGGCGTGGTCACCGTCGCCGCGTTCGGCGTGATCGGCTACGTCATGGAGGCCAACGGCTACCCGGTGGCGGCGATGGTGCTCGGCATCGTCATGGGCACGATGGTGGAGCAGTCGTTCGTGACGTCGCTGATCAAGTCCGACGGCAGCATCCTGCCGTTCTTCGAGCGTCCGGTGGCGGCGATCCTGGCGGCGATGGCGATCGGCGCGTTCGCCTGGCCGGTGCTGGCGTGGCTATGGCGGTGGGTGAAACCGAAGCCCGCGGCAACCGCACAAGGCGGTTGATGCGAGGGGCCGGCCCCCTCGCCTGCCACGCCCCGCCATTGTAAAGCAGGGCATGAGTCCGACCAAGGTTGCCCCCGACATCAAGGCGCTCGCCAAGGACCTGCGCGCCGGCAGCCGCGCGGCGCTGGCGCGGGCGATCACGCTGATCGAGAGCCGGCGCGCCGACCATCAGGCCGCGGCGCGCGACCTTGTGCAGGCGCTGCTGCCGGACACCGGCAAGGCGGTGCGGGTCGGCATCACCGGCTCCCCCGGCGTCGGCAAGTCGACCACCATCGATGCGCTCGGCATGTACCTGATCGGCGAGGGCCACAAGGTCGCGGTGCTGGCGGTCGACCCGTCCTCGGCGCGTACCGGCGGCTCGATCCTCGGCGACAAGACCCGGATGGCGCGGCTGTCGGCGTCCGACCGCGCCTTCATCCGTCCCTCGCCTTCGTCCGGCACGCTCGGCGGCGTCGCCGCCAAGACCCGCGAGGCGATGCTCTTGTGCGAGGCCGCGGGCTTCGACGTGATACTGGTCGAGACCGTCGGCATCGGCCAGTCGGAGACGGCGGTCTATGACATGACCGACTTCTTCCTCGCGCTGATGCTGCCCGGCGCCGGCGACGAGCTGCAGGGCATCAAGAAGGGCCTCGTCGAACTCGCCGACATGATCGCCATCAACAAAGCCGACGGCGACAACCTCAAGCGCGCCAACGCGGCCGCCGCCGAATATCGCAGCGCGCTGCACATTCTCACGCCGCGCTCGCAGCACTGGCATCCGCCGGTCGTGACCTATTCGGCGCTGGCGGGCAGCGGCATCGCCGAACTCTGGCAGAAGGTGCTCGAACATCGCACCGCGATGAATGCTTCCGGCGAATTCGCAGCAAGGCGGCGCGAGCAGCAGGTCAAGTGGATGTGGTCGATGCTGGAGAGCCGCATGATGGCGCGGCTGCGCTCGGATGCGTCGATCCGCGCCAGGGTCAAGAAGACGGAGGCCGACGTCGCCGACGGCAAGACCACGCCCGCCGTCGCCGCCGAGCAGATCGCGGAGTGGCTGAAATGAGCCGCGTGCGCGTTCTCATCACCGGCTTCGGCCCGTTTCCGGGCGCGCCGTACAATCCGACGCAGCCGCTGGTGGCGCGCCTGGTGCGGCTGCGCCGGCCCGCGCTCGCCGATGTCGAGCTCGCCAGCCACATCTTCCCGGTTACGTATCGCACGGTCGATCAGGAGCTGCCCAAGCTGCTGGCAAGAATCCGACCGCATGCGCTGCTGATGTTCGGTCTCGCTGCCCGCACCAGGCATCTCCGCATCGAAACCCGCGCCCGCAACGCCGTCACCATGCTGTGGCCGGACGCCGCGCAAACCCGCGTCCGCAAGGGATCGATCGGCGCCGGCACGGATGCGATGATGTTCGGCCCGCATACCGCAAAACTGCTGCGCGCCGCGCACGCCACCGGCATCGATGCGCGGCTCTCGCGCGACGCCGGCGCCTATCTCTGCAATTATCTGAGCTGGCGCGCGATCGAGGCCACGCGCGCCGACGATCATCTGCAGCTTGCCGCCTTCGTTCATATCCCCCTGCTCGCGCGCGGCGCGACGTCGCTGCGCAAGGGTGTCAGCCGCATCGATCTGGAACAACTGGTCGATGCCGGCGAAGCCATGCTGATGGAGATGGTGAAGCAGGCGCGGCAGGCCGGCTTGCGTTAACCCTACACCGAAACATCGTCCTGTTCGCTCTGCGCGTTCACCATGCCGCGGCGCATTTCTGCGCTAATTCAGGGCATGGACCTCAACCGCCGCCGTCTCATGGGTGCCTCGGCCGCCGGAATTGCCGGCGCGCTGGCGATGGCGCCTGAGCCGGCGCGTGCGGCTGCCCTCGCCTCAACGCTCGGCCGCGATGCCACGCAGTTCGGCGTCAGGCCCGGCAGTCCCGACGACCAGACCCGCGCGCTGCAGCGCGCCATCGATGAGGCCGCGCGCGCGCAGGTGCCGCTGGCGCTGCCGCCGGGCGTCTATCGCACCGGCATGTTGCGCCTGCAGAGCGGCTCGCAGCTCGTCGGCGTGCGCGGCGCGACCAAGCTCGTCTTCACCGGCGGCGCGTCGATGTTTTCAGGCGAAGGCGCCGGCCGCGTCGGCCTCAGCGGCATCACGCTGGACGGTGGCGGCATTCCGCTGCCGCAGCGTCGCGGCCTCGTGCATTGCCTCGGCGGCCGCGATATCCGCATCAACGATTGCGACATCGTCGCCAGCGGCGGCAACGGCATCTGGTTCGAGCAGGTGTCCGGCGATATCTCGGACAACATCCTCGTTAACATCGCCACTACGGCCGTGGTCTCGTTCGACGCGCTCGGCTTGATCGTCGCGCGCAATACCATCGCGGGCACCAACGACAACGGCATCGAAATCCTGCGCACCGCCATCGGCGACGACGGCACCCTGGTGATCGACAACCGCATCGAGGACATCAAGGCCGGCCCCGGCGGCTCCGGCCAGTACGGCAACGCCGTCAACGCCTTCCGCGCCGGCAACGTGATCGTGCGCGGCAACCGCATCAAGAACTGCGACTATTCGGCGGTACGTGGCAATTCCGCCGCCAACATCCAGATCGTCGGCAACAGCGTCAGCGATGTCCGCGAGGTCGCGCTCTATTCGGAGTTCGCCTTCCAGGGCGCCGTGATCGCCAACAACGTGGTCGACGGCGCCGCGCTCGGCGTCTCCGTCTGCAATTTCAACGAAGGCGGCCGCATCGCGGTCGTGCAGGGCAATATCATCCGCAATCTGGTGCCGAAGCGCCCGATCGGCACCGCGCCGGATGACGATGCCGGCATCGGCATCTATGTCGAGGCCGACACCTCCGTGTCGGGCAACGTGATCGAGAACGCGCCCGCCTTCGGCATCATGGCCGGCTGGGGCAAATATCTGCGCGACGTCGCCATCACGGGCAACGTCGTCCGCAACAGCTTCGTCGGCATCGGGGTGTCGGTGGTGCCGGGCGCCGGCACGGCGCTGGTCCACAGCAACATGGTTGCCGAAGCGCCGCGCGGCGCCGTGGTCGGCCTCGACCACGCCCGCCCGATCACGACCGATCTCGCCTCGGAAGGCGCGCAGCGCCATGCGCAGGTGGCCGTCGGCGCGAACGCGGTGCGGCGCTAAAGCGCGATGATATCCGGATGAATCATCGTCGCGCTTCAGGTTGTTGTTCGAGCTTGATGTTTCCGGAAAACCGCTTCACGCTCTTCCGGATCATCCTCTAGCGATTGCTCTGGAACACGTTGCGCAACAGCGGATAACGCTCGGCCATCGCGACGATGTCCAGCGTCAGCGCCAGCGTCCTGTCGAGCGCGCTTCCCCTCGGCGTCTTGACCGGATCGGCCATGAACTCCGCCTCCGGCTCTGGCGTTTCCAGCGCAGCGTCGGGAGCTACCATGGCGGTCGCCTCGGGCTCGGCCATTTCGGCCATCGCGCTGACCGGCGCCGCTTCGATGGCCCGCCGCTCTGGCAGCTGAGGGACGATAGCGGGAGCCGGCTCGATCGGCATGTCCAGCTTCGCCAACGCCACGGACTTGCTGCGGCCAATCCAGGAAATGTCGACCGGCCGGTTGTCGGCTGTCGCTTCGCCGTCCAGCAGGCCGCGCCACGTCGCGACCGCGCCCTTGGCTTCCCGGATGTTCTCGAGAAACTCGTGTTCGCTGTGATAGCGGCGCCAGCGGCCGGTCTCGTAGAGTTCGGTGAGGTAGTCCAGCCGTTGCTCGGCAAGTGCAGACCAGCGTGCAACGATGTCGCGTGCCCGCGCGACGTCGGTTCGATGAGTCATCAAAAAGCCCGCAAGAGGGAAAACGGACGCGACGCAACGAACCGAATCAGCCTGAATATGACATCAATATTCTGTGGAAAACCTTAACGTTGTCCAGCCGGCGGTATCTGCCAGCAGTTTGCGCATCGGGAAATGCAAGCCAATGCTGGCTTTCCTGCAACACCATCGGTCAAGCGGCGCATGCGCATGGCGGCGCTGCAGCGAACGCCGCCGCGGCAATCCGCCGCGAGAATCAAGAGGCGGCGGAGAAAAGAGAAGACCCGTCCGGGGGGACAACCGGACGGGTCAAAGCCATATGGGCGCTTGGGGTGGATGGGCGCTCGCGCCGAATATAGCCGTGGGGAGGGATTGCCGCTCCCACGCCAGATTAGTCGCGGCACTCCGAGGGGACGTTCAAACGCGTAGCTATTTTTTTAACTGTTTTCCGGAAGGCGTTTTGGCCGAAAACTACTGCGAAGCCGGCTGATTTGGCGTGCCAGGAGCCGATTTGTCGGATGCCATCGCTGCCGGCGGTACTTTCAGCTCGCGGCTCACGGAAACGTCATTGTCCGATGGCGCGGCCTCGCCGGGCTTGGGCGGCGCGGTCGCGACCGGAACCGGCGGCGCCGCGGCAGCGGCCGTGGTGGCGGCAAACGCATCCGCCTGCCCGTAGCCGAACAGGTCGTCCCTGCCGGGCGCGCCGAGATCCCGTGCCGTCGATGTGAGGAGCGCGCGCACCTCGTTCGGCTTCAGCGCGGGATTACGCTCCAGCAGCAAGGCAACGATGCCGGAGACATAGGCGGCCGAGAACGAGGTGCCGGAGGTCATCTGGTATTTCTGATCGGGCGCCGGCAGGAAGATGTCGGCACCGGGCGCGGCAAGCGCGATATGGACCCCGCGGTTGGACGCGGTGAACAGCCGGTCGTGCGAGTCCGTTCCGCTGACCGCGATCACGTTGGGATTGGCGGCGGGAAACAGCGGCGGCGATTTCGGCCCGGCATTGCCGGCAGCCGCCACCAGCACCACGTCGCGCGCGGCCGTGGCGGCGATACCGCGCTCGATCAACATGTCCTTTGGCCCGGCAAAGCTCATATTGATGACCTGCGCGCCGTGCAGCACCGCATAGTTCAGGCTCTTGATGATGACATAGGTCGAACTCTCGGCGCCGCCTTGCGAACCGGCGAAGGCGCGAATGGCGATGATGCGCGCCTCGGGCGCGCTGCCCATCAGCCGGCCATGGGCGGCAATGGCGCCGGCAATGCCGGTGCCGTGGACATGGGCACCCTCCCTGCTCCCCAGGGCGTCGAAACTGTCGGAAATCGTGTGCGCCAGCTCGGGGTGGCCGGCATCGATGCCGGAGTCGATCACGGCGATGGTCACGTTCATGCCGTGGGCAAGCTTGTGCGCCTGCGGCAGCTTGAGCTTCGACACCGCATATTGCGCAAGATCGCCCTCGGTCGGCGGCCTGGTCTGCTGCAGACGGTAGCGCCAGTTCAGCTGCACGCCGCGCACGCTGCCGTCGGCGGCAAAGTCGCGGCGCGCGGCGTCGAGCGGCCGGCCATCGGTGATGCGGAACAGTCCAATGGTGGCGCCGAGCAGCGGCAAATTCTGCTGCTCGACCAGCACCATGCCGTGGCGCTGCGCCAGCGCGCGCACCTGCTCCTCCGACATCGAACCGTCGATCTCGGCGACCAGTTCGTTCGGGAAGCTCAGCGAGATGGTTGCCGTCGATGGTGAGTTCGGCCCCTTGCCCTTCGCTTTACCCTTGCCCGACTTGCCGCCGCCACCGGCGTTGTCGGATGCCGCCGGCGTGCCCTGGCATTCGCCGGCCTCGCGCCCGGCGGCGTCGCACACGGGATAAAGGTTCGGCGAATACCGTGCATAGGGCATCGTAGCGTTCGGATCGACGCGCGTTCGCATGATCGCCGTCGTCGTCGGAGTGACGCGAGGCGTCACCAGCCGGTCCGCGCCGGTGACGATATTGGGACGGACTGCGATATTGCTATCGACGCGCGGCGCGACGGACGGACTGATGGTCGGCGTGCGCGGCGCGATAGTGAGATTTGGCGAGCGCATTATCGTCTGCGCGGAAGCCAGCGGCATGTCGAGCCATGCCAGCGGCGCGACGGCGATCAACAGGATCGCGGCCCACCCCGCCTTCATCCGCTTGATGCGATCAGCAACCATGGGACCTCGCAATGGCGCGAACGAAGCTCCGCGCGCAGGACGCCTCTCAGGGCGCAGACGGCTCGGCGAGGCTGACGATCTTCTCGCCGCGCAGCTTGCTCAGGAGGCCGGCGACTTCGTCCCGGCTCTTCGTCTCGCTGCCGAATTGCAGGCTGAACATGCCATTGGCGCTGCCGACGACGACCGCGTCGTAGCTGCTCAGCAGCGCATCGATATCGGACATCTTCGCATCGGGCGCAAAACGCACGAACGCCCGCGGTGGCTTGCCCGCGCGCAACTCGCGCGTCGTGGTCGCGGGCCGTTCTTTCTCGCTCAGCGAGGCAAGCTGGGGATTGGTCTGCTGATTGACCAGCACGGCGCCGATCACGCCCGCTTGCAGCAGCAGCGCAACCGCGGCGGCACCAGCCGACCAGGCCAGGGTGCGCGGCGACAGGCCGGCAAAGAACTGTGCGATGCCGGCACCGAAGCGGGAAGCGGCTGACGGCTTGCGCGCGGGCTCCTCGTCGATCGCGGCAAACAACTTTTGCATGGCGCGTATGGAAGGAGCGCCAAGGCTCTCGTTAAGATGAATGGTTTCCGCATATTCCTCGCGGATCACGGCATATTGCTTCGCGAGTTCGGGATCGCGGGCCAGCGCCTCATCGACACGGCGCGCATCACGCGCGTTCAACGTGCCGGCCGCATGCCAGGGCAGCAGCATCTCGATCTCGCCGGGCTCATCCGGCATCTTCTTGCTCATCGCCATTATGGCCAGCCTCGTTCAATTCCGGCGGCTTTCAGTAGCTCAGCCAATTTCTTGCGCGCATAGAACAGGCGCGTCTTCACGGTGTTCTCGGGAATGCCGACGATCTGCGCCACTTCCTCCACGGACTTCTCATGGTAGTAGACGAGATCCACGATCTCCCGGTGCTCGGCGGAAAGGCCTGTCAGGCATTGCCGCAACGCTTCACTCGTATCCTTCTTCTGGACCGACACTTCGGGATCGTCGGAACCATCCTCGATCGCGTTGGCCGCCTCGTCGTCCAGTTCAGCATCCTTCCTGCGCCGCAGCGCAGAGAGGGCCTTGAACCGTGTAATCGCCAGCAGCCAGGTGGAAACGGCGGATCGGCCTTCGAACTTTCCGGCCTGACGCCACACATCGAGGAAAACCTCGCTGATGAGGTCTTCCGCAATCTGCTCGTCCCGGACGAGCCGCAGCCCGAACCGGAACACCCTGACATGGTGCCGTCCATACAGCACCTGCATGGCGAGCCGGTCGCCTTGAGCGATCCGGGCGATAAGGACTTCGTCCGTAGCCGCCTGTGCCGCGCTCAAATGCCGTCTCGCAGATTTGGTCGGACGGAATTGGCGTGTGGTTCGAAGGAGAAGGTAAAATTCTTCAGCCTATCGCAACGCTGAAAACGCATATGTGACGTACCCCACAGAAGGCCGGCAAAATCCCGCCTGCGCCTCGGGTACAGTCCATCCGCACCATTTATTGGTATCATAATACTTCTGTCGCCTTCATCGAACGCCCGGCGCGACCATACCAAGGCTCGGCCTCCAAGGCAGTACCTCCCGGCGCTTTGGACGGGCCTCCCGGCCAGCTTGGTTCGCGGCGCGTTGCCGCAGCCAATTTCCGTTGAAAAACAACGTAATCTCCGGGTTTCGACGGAGCAGGGAGGGGTTTGAAGATACCAAACCTAAAGGCTTTCCCCAGTAGGTTTTTCGGCAAAGTTCCACCCAGCCGGCAAGACCATGGGCATCGCCTCGCAATCCTTCCTGAACGAGATTGCCGCCGTGAGCGAAAGCTTGGGCTCGCGGCTTCCGGCGGACGCGTTGGAGCGGCGGGCGAAGCAGCGCCGCCAGATCCAGGGCATGATCGGCATCAGCTACCTGATCGATGCCGGCATTCTGCTGATCTACGCCTATGCCGGAACCGTGCCGGTCTGGGTCGGACCCGCCTATGCCATCACCGGCCTGCTGCTGGTGATGCTGGGCATCCTGCTGTCCGAGGCCGGCTTCAACGAGCGCTTCAGCGATCACTACATGGTCGCGCCGCTGTCGGCCGCGAACATGGTCGTCATTATGGCCTTCGCCTACATCGCGCCGCAGGTCGGCGTGCTGTTCCTGTGTTCGCTGTTCACGGTGTTCAGCTTCGCCTCGCTGCGTTCGACGACGGGCCAGACCGCCCTGATCTGGACCGCGATGATCTGGGTCGCGATGGCGCTGGGGCTCGCCGGCCTGTTCCTTCTGACCGACAGGCCGATCGCGACGCCGCATGGCAGTCACATCGAGCGCTTTGCGACGATGCTCGGGTTCATGTTCACCATCGGGCGCTGCATGTTCCTCGGCATCTTCTCCAGCTCGCTGAAGGCTTCGCTGTACCAGAGCGGACAGAAGCTGAGGGAGGCCTACAAGCGCATCGAGGAACTCGCGGAGCTCGACGAGCTGACCGGCTCGTTCAACCGCCGCTGCATCATGCGCATGCTCGACGAGGAGATCGCCCGCGCCGCGCGCGGCGGCTCGGCCTGCTCGGTCGCGCTGATGGATCTCGATCATTTCAAGCGCGTCAACGACACGTATGGTCACCCGACCGGCGACGAGGTGCTGCGCACCTTTGCCATCACGGTGTTCGCCAACAGCCGCAGCGTCGACCGCTTCGGCCGCTATGGCGGCGAAGAATTCTTGCTGCTGATGCCGGATATGGCCGACGCGGGCGCCGCGCGCGCGCTCGACCGGCTGCGCGCCATCGTCGCCGACCTCGACTGGAGTGCGTTCTCGCCCGGCATGCGGGTGACGCTGTCCGCGGGTGTCGCCACTCTGAGGCCGAACGAAACGACCGAAAGCTTCCTCGCCCGCGCCGACGGCGCGCTCTACGCAGCCAAGGCGCAGGGACGCAACCGCATCGCCCGCGCCTGACCAGTTTTCGCTACCGGCTGCGGAGAACCGCCGCCGGCCCAACGCTCCAGGACAGAGTCATGAGTTCGAAGACCGCCAAAGCCCCAGACAACCTGCTGGATGAATTGCAGGCCACCCTCGCCCACGGCACCGTCGCCCGCCGCGTCGAAGCGCTGCGCCGGGTCACCGACCTGTTTCTCAACAGTTCGATAGACTATTCGGACGAGCAGATCGGACTGTTCGACGACGTGTTCCAGTGCCTGATGCTGCACATCGAAACTTCGGCCAAGGCGTTGCTGGCCAATCGTCTCGCGCCGATCGACACGGCGCCGCCGCTGACGATCCGGGCGCTCGCCTTCGACGATATCATCGAAGTCGCCGGACCCGTGCTGACGCAGTCCAGCCGGCTCGACGACGACGCGTTGATCGAGGCCGCCCGCAACAAGAGCCAGGCGCACCTGATGGCGATCTCCAACCGCAAGACGCTGTCCGGCGCGGTCACCGACGTGCTGGTGCTGCGCGGCGATGACGAGGTGGTGCAGAACACCGTCAACAATCCAGGCGCCGAGTTCACCGAGCGCGGCTTCACGCGGCTGGTCAACCGCTCCGAACACGACGACTATCTCGCCACCTGCGTCGGCCTGCGCCCGACCATTCCGCGGCATCTCTATCTGAAGCTGCTGGCCAAGGCATCGGATGTCGTCCGCGAGCGGCTGGAGTCGGCCAATCCAGCACAGGCCAAGCAGGTGTCCGGCGCCGTCAGGGAAGCCACGCGCCGCGCGCACTCGGCCAAGGCCGGCGTGACCGAGCAGACCTCGATCGCCCATGCGCTGGTAAAGTCGCTGTTCGAGGACGGAAGGCTCGACGAGTTCCAGGTCGCGGCATTTGCCGAGGCGGGCAAGTTCGACGAGACCAACGCCTCGATCGCCGCGCTCGCCAACATGCCGGTGACGATCGCCGAGAGCATGATGGTCGAGTCCCGCGCCGAAGGCGTGATGATCCTTGCCAAGGTCGCGGGGCTGTCATGGTCGACCGTGCGGGCGATCATCAACCTGCGGGACGGTGTCGCGGGTGGCGAGCCCAGCGACCTGCTCGCCTGCAAGGAGACCTATGAGGGTCTGCGGCCTTCGACGGCGCAGCAGGTGCTGCGTTTCCACCGCATGCAGCAGCAGAACGTCCCGGCGGCCTGAAAGCTAGTACTTCAGCACCCGCGAGCCGATCAGCGCGCCCACTGCGGCCACGATCGCCGTGGCCAGGGTGTACCAGGTCGCGAGGAACAGCGGCGAGTCGTCGGTGCAGTGCGAGGCATAGAGCGTCGCCGCCAGGCCCGCCGACAGCATCCCGGCGATCGCACCCGACAACGCCGGCCGCGCCGGTGCGCCATGCCGCAGGCCGAACAATGCAGCCAGCAGCAGCGGCAGCGACATCACCGGGATCAAGATCACGCAGTATCTGGAATTGTTGCCGACGAGGCGCGTCATCATCGGCGCGCGCTGCGGCATCATCATCTCGCCGCTGATACCGGCGACAAGCAGGCCGGCGGGGATCAGGAGATACCAGCCGAAACCGCGCAGCGAGGCTTCGGGGCGCGACAGATGCAGCGCCACCGCGATCGCAGAGATCGCCAGCGCCAGCGTGAACGCGAATTTCAGGTCGAAGAACGGGTTCTGCATCGCCGTCATGATGTCCGGCCGAACCCCGAGCTCGGCGAAGAAGATCAACATCGACACCGGCGCGGCCGCCATCAGCGCCAGCATCAGCACATGGCTGACCGGGCGGGCGCGGTGCGAATTATCGGCCGCCAGCGTGCGAATGAGCTGCTCGGTATCCATTCTCACTGCTCCTTCAGCTTGGCCGTCAGGCTGGCGAGGCCGCGATGCAACGCCACGCGCACCGCGCCCTCGCTCATGGAAAACTTCCTGGCCGTGTCCTTGATGGAGGCGCTCTCCACCGCGATCGACTGCAGCACGTCGCGCTGGCGCGCCGGCAGCGACTGCAGCTGGGCCGCAACCTCGCCCGCGGGCGCCGTCTCCGCCGGCGCATCGCCGGCCAGCGTCTCGGCAAGGTCGTCGATGTCGACGAACACGCGCCGTCCCCTGCGGCGCAGCGTGTCGATCAGCTTGTTGCGGGCGATCGCAAACAGCCAGGGCGCGAACGGAGCGCTCGTGTCCCAGGTGTGCCGCTTCAAATGTACCGCCAGCAAAATGTCCTGCACGATGTCCTCGCACTGATCGACCGGTTGTCCTGCGCGCGAAAGACCACGGCGCGCGGCCGCCCGGAGCACCGGCGTGACGCTCCTGAGCAGGCGATGATACGCCGCATCGTCGCCCGAAATGGCCAGCCGCATCAGGCCGGTCCATTCGTCCTCACGTTCGCGCACGCGCGCTCTCACCTGACAATTCGGTCGACCTTTCAATTTGTTACGCCGGCGAGCTAAGATCACGAATTCGTGATCAAAGTTCTTGGCGCGAAGCGGCCGGACAGCCCGCAGGAGAAGCCGGCCGGCCAGGGGAATCAACCGGGCCAGCGTCGCGGGCCCGCCGTTCAGGCTCATAACATCGATTGCAGCGGACCGCACCGGGGCGAAAAACCGGCAGTTATCCCTGCCCTGCCTGCCGCGCCCGGCACGCTGCGACCGCTGCCGACTGCCGCGATTTCGCCCGGTGTTGCCCGAAGATTCCCATTTTCCGCCGCGCTGTGAACATGCAGCGCGGTCTTTTGTTGCGACCGGCGGGGGCCGTTGGGGAGACCAGCAATGACCATCAGAGCCGGTGGGCGCGTGGCGTTGATAGCAGTCACCGGGCTGCTTGTATGCGTGGCAGGCGCAGGTTCAACCGTTACGGCGGCTGACGCCGCCGAGCCGAAATCCGAACATGTCAGCACATCCAGGACGGTGAAGCAGGTGCGCACCTACAAGGGCTATGCCCACCGCAAACATGCCCGCACGGCGCACAAATCCTCCGAGCAAGGCAAACCGGTTCGGACCGAAGTCGCCGATGCCGGCCTGCCCGGCGAACTGCCGCCATCCATCGCCAATGCCAATGCGCGGATCGGCGAAATCACCGACGACACCGCGCGCGCCATGACCGCGCGCGCCAATGCGCTGCTGGTCGGCGACCAGCCGGCGGAAGCCCAGGGCGCCGTCACCACCATGCAGGTGGCCGAGGCCGATCAGCTCAACGACATCGACAGGAACCTGCAGGAGCCGGCGCCGGCATCGCAGACCACCGTCGCGGTCGCCCCCACGAGGCCTGCGGTAACCCCGGCGGCAAAGCCCCCCGCAAGCGAGTTATCGACCTGGGATCAGACCTCGCTGATCGGCAAGATCTTCATCGCCTTCGGCGCATTGCTGACCATCGCCTCGGCCGCGCGCATCTTCATGGCGTAGCCGCTTACCCCCTCCGGCAAGGCGGGCGCGCCCGCTTCCCGGGGACGGCCCGCCCACTTGAAGCCCTGCCCGCCAGCGGGCAAAGTCGCGCCCGATTTCCAGCCGGGGTGGCCCATGAGCACGTTCGAACACATCATCGTCGAGTCCAAGGACGCGGTCGGCGTCATCACGCTGAACCGGCCGAAGATGCTCAATGCGCTGTCGTTCGGCGTATTCCGCGAGATCGCCGCCGCCGTCGATGATCTGGAGGCCGACGACAAGATCGGCTGCATTGTCATCACCGGCAGCGAGAAGGCCTTTGCCGCCGGCGCCGACATCAAGGAGATGCAGCCGAAGGGCTTCATCGACATGTTCGCCTCCGACTTTGCCGCGATCGGCGGCGACCGCATCGCGCGCTGCCGCAAGCCGACCATCGCCGCGGTCAGCGGCTATGCGCTCGGCGGCGGCTGCGAGCTTGCCATGATGTGCGACATCATCATCGCCGCGGATACCGCAAAATTCGGCCAGCCCGAGATCACGCTCGGCACCATCCCCGGCATCGGCGGCACCCAGCGCCTCACCCGCGCCGTCGGCAAATCCAAGGCGATGGACCTCTGCCTCACCGGGCGGATGATGGATGCCGCCGAAGCGGAGCGTTCGGGCCTCGTCAGCCGCGTGGTGCCGGCCGGCGAGCTGATGGGCGAAGCGATGTCGGCGGGGGAAAAGATCGCTTCGATGTCGCGCCCGGCCGCAGCAATGGCGAAGGAAGCCGTCAACCGCGCCTTCGAGACGCCGCTGTCGGAAGGCCTTGCCGTCGAGCGCAACCTGTTCCACTCGACCTTTGCGCTGGAAGACCGCTCCGAAGGCATGGCCGCCTTCATCGAGAAGCGCAAGCCGGTGAACAAGAACCGCTGATTTAGGTCCCGCCGGACACCCTACCTCGCCCGGGCCAGTGCCGCGCTGACGAGTGCACGATAGAAGCGCTCGGCAAGTGTGTCGGGCCGATCGAGGCCAAGCCGCGCGAGGCATTCCTCGTCGCCGGCATCGGGCGTGCGCGTCAGGCCCTCCCACAACAGTCCCGGCAGTTTCGCCGGCGTGCGCTGCGCGGCCTGCAGCAATTGCAGCGCCGGGATCAGCCGCTGCTCCACCTCGGTAAAATCGCTGCCGAACGGGAATGAAGGGAGCAGCCCCGCCTCGCGCGCCGGCTTGAGGGCGGCGGCAATCCGCTCCGGGAAATTCTCGCGATGGGCCGCGGGGATCTCAAAACCCTTCGGCAGCTTGCCGGCATCCTTCGCTTGCCGCGCCAGCTCGTTCTGGAAGCGCGAGTCCGCAATCGCCAGCATCGCCGCAATCACCTCGACGTCCGGCTTGCCGCGCACGTCGGCGATGCCGTATTCGGTGACGAAGACGTCGCGCAGATGCCGCGGAATGGTCTCGTGCCCGTAGGACCAGCGGATGTTGGACTGTACCTTGCGTCCGGCAAGGCGCGTCGCCTCCAGCGAGAGCAGCGAGCGGGCGGCTTGCAGCGCAAAGGCTTGCGCCACGAAATCATACTGGCCGCCGACGCCGCTGATGACCTGGCCGTTCTCCAGTCCGTCCGAAATCGCCGCGCCCATCAGGGTCGCCATCATCGCGTTGTTGACGAAGCGCGCATCGACCCGGGCGCGGCGCTTGGCGTCCTCATCGCCGTAGAGCTGGTTAGTGAAGGAGATCGGCATCATGCAGATGCGCGCGATCTCGTCGGGCTTCATCTCGCGCAGCGCGCGATAAAACCCCTTTGGCCCGACGAAGAAGCCGCCGTGCAGGATCACGCCCTCCACCGCACGCTTGAGAACGCCCGCCTCGATCAGGCCGAGGAAAGCCTCGAACACCATCTCGCTGACGCCGTAGAGGCCCTTGTCGAACACGCCGGTCTCGCGCGGCGGCGCGGACGGCGCCAGCCGCGCCATCACCTGCAGGAATTGCGCGTTGCTGCGATGGCGGACGATCAGGCCTTGCGCCAGCGCGTCGCCGACCTGTCCGATGCCGATCTGCAGCGTGCCGCCGTCGCGCACGAGGCTCGCCGCGTGCAGCCCGATCGCATACTTGGTGTCGCTGATCGGCTCGGCCGGCGGCGCGAACAGCGGAAACTCGGTTGCGGGGCTGTCGAGCACCGCGCTGAACTCGCTCGCCGGCAAATCGCCCGGCCCCGGCATGAACGGCAGCTCGGTATTGACCTGCGCGACCAGCCTGAAGCTGGCGCGGCCTTCGCTGCGGGCGCGCATGACGTCGAGCGTGGTATCGGTGTTGCAGCTCAGGCTGTAGCGCGTCTCGCCGTTGACCACGCGCTTTGCGACGAGCTGCAGCACGACATTGAGACCGCGTTCCAGAAGATAGCCGGCGGCATGGGTGTAGTTCGCGGAAATATAGTGCTGCTGCGCGAACGGCACGCGCAGCCACCTGCCCGCCAGGAAGAAGAATTCCAGCACCTGAATATTCGCCGGCAGCCTCCCGGCACGCAGCGGCGCGACGTAGGCAAGGTCCGGATAGCCGCCGAGCAGCCGCTCGAACAGCGGCCCGCCGAAGCGCGCTTCGAGCAGGCTTGCCGGCCGCGGCTTCTCCAGGGTCAGCGCCGAGAACAGCGTAAGCTTGATGGAGGGATCGGCCGCCGCGCGGGCATAGAGCGCATTGACGATGTGGTTGGCCTTGCCGAGCCCGAGCGGCAGGCCCACCACGAGGTTCTTGCCGACGTCGCCGATGATTTCATCGACGACCGCGTCGGGTTCAGAAAACAGCTTTGGCATCTAGCAAACGACCCGGGCAAGATGAACAAGAGCCTCACGGAATCGTGTGATCCCAGGCAAGCGGCTGTGTGCGGGCGCATTCGTATGTGACGAACCGGCAACAGCCAAGCACTGTTTTGTTGTGCAGATGTCGCGCGGCCCTTTGTCAGTGGCGAGGCTTCCCCGTAAACAGGTAGACGAAGCCGTCGGCCGGGGGCGGACGGCTTTGTGGGGTTGGTTTTGCAGGGACAGATGGCAGGGCGTGAGGCCAGCGTCGGTCACACCATAGCAAGGCGTGTGCTTCGGTCGGGCATCTGCCTTGGCGTGATCGTTTGCGTCGGCTTTGCCGTGCCTGCGGCTGCCGAAAGCCTGCCCGACGCGCTGGCGAGGGCCTACCAGACCAACCCGCAGCTCAACGGCGAGCGCGCACGCCAGCGCGCTACGGACGAAAATGTTCCGCAGGCGTTAGCTGGTTACCGGCCTCAGATCGTCGCGACCCTGAGCGCGGGCCTGCAGCAGGTGCGCGACCTCCTGGTTGGCAATACGGTTCAGACCGCCTCGCTGAAGCCCTGGCAGATCGGCGTTACGGTCACGCAGACGCTGTTCAACGGCTTCAAGACCGCCAACAGCGTGCGGGTCGCGGAATTGCAGGTCAGCTCCGGCCGCGAGGCCCTGCGCAATGTCGGCCAGGGTGTGCTGCTCGACGCGGTGACCGCCTACACCAACGTGCTCGCCAACCAGTCGCTGGTCGAGGCGCAGCGCGCCAACGTCGCCTTCCTGCGCGAGACCCAGAGCATTACGCAGAAGCGCCTCAACGCCGGCGACGTCACCCCCACCGATACCGCCCAGGCCGAAGCCCGCCTCAACCGCGGCCTTTCCGATCTGAACGCCGCCGAGGTCGCGCTGGCCATCAGCCAGGCCACTTACACCCAGGTGATCGGCAACCCGCCGGCGCAACTCCAGCCGGCGCAGACGGTGGACCGTTTCGGGCCGCGGACCCGCGACGACGCCATGCAACTCGCCTTCACCCAGCACCCGGCGGTGATGGCCGCGGGCTTCGACGTCGATGTCGCCTCGACCACGATCCGCGTTGCCGAGAGCAGCCTGCTGCCCACCATCACCGTGCAAGGCAGCGCCAGCAAGAGCCGCGACAACGACCCGACGCTGGGCACCCGCGGCACCGACCAGGCATCGATCATCGGCCAGCTGAACCAGCCGATCTATGACGGCGGCACGGCGGCTTCGCAGACCAGGCAGGCCAAGGAGCTGGCTTCGCAGAGCCGGCTGGTGCTGGAGCAGGTCCGCGGCCAGGCCCGCACCGCCGCGATCAGCGCCTGGGTCGCCAATGAGGGCGCCAAGATCGCGGTCTCTGCCGCCGAATCCGAAGTCCGCGCCGCCACCGTGGCGCTCGCCGGCGTGCAGAAGGAAGCCGCCGGCGGCCAGCGCACCACCGTGGACGTGCTGAACTCGCAGCAGGATCTGATCCTTGCCAAGGCGCGGCTGATCGGCGCGCAGCGCGACCGCGTCATCGCCTCCTACACCCTGCTCAGCGCCATCGGCCGGCTCGACGTCAAGACGCTCAATCTGAACACGCCGGACTATCTGCCGGAAGTTCATTACCACCAGGTGCGCGACGCCTGGCATGGCCTGCGCACGCCATCGGGCCAGTGATTCCTTGCTGGAAAGATCACTCTGCCTGAGATAGATCGCCGGGCGGATCGGGCTGGAGGACGGCAGGCATCTTCCCGCCGGCGAAGTTGCCGAGAACAACGCGGCCTTGATCCGCGCGGCACGTGGACTTGTCGCACAAGCTTGCTATGCTCACCGCGCAAGCGCGGACGAAAATCGCGCGACGAACGATCAGGGAGAGAACCATGCTGACGCGACGCACGATGCTGCTCGCCTCCATCGCCGCCGGGGCCTTCATGCAGAACCGACACGTCTTGGCCAAGGCGGCGCAGCCGTCGACGCCGGTCAACTTCGATGTCCCCGAGCACGCCTGTGATTGCCACACCCACATCCACGGCGATGTCGAGAAATTCCCGTTCTTCCCCGGCCGCGTCTACACGCCGGAACCCGCCTCGCCCGAGGAGATGAGCGCGCTGCACAAGGCGATCCGCATGGAGCGCGTGGTGATCGTGACGCCGAGCGTCTACGGCACCGACAACTCCGCCACGCAATTCGGCATGATGGCCCGCGGCGCGACCGCGCGCGGCGTCGCCGTGATCGACGACAAGACGCCGGAGAGCGATCTCGACAACATGCACAAGGCCGGCTTCCGCGGCATCCGCCTCAACCTCGCCACCGGCGGCGTCAACGATCCCAATGTCGGCCGCCCCCGCTTCACCGCCGCGGTCGATCGCATGAAGGCGCGCGGCTGGCACGTTCAGCTCTACACCAGCCTGCCCATGATCACCGCGATCAAGGATCTCGTGCTGGCATCGCCGGTGCCGGTCGTGTTCGACCATTTCGGCGGCGCGCAGGCGGCGCTCGGCGTGGAGCAGCCGGGCTTTGCCGATCTCGTCGAACTGGTGAAATCCGGCAAGGCCTATGTGAAGATTTCCGGCGCCTACCGCTCCTCGAAGCAGGGCCCGGAATACGCGGATTGCGTGCCGCTGGCGAAGGCGCTGATCGCGGCCAATCCCGACCGCATCGTCTGGGGCACCGACTGGCCGCATCCGGATTCGGTGACGCCGCCCGGCCGCAAGCCGACCGAGGTGACGCCGCTGCTCCAGATCGACGATGGAAAGCTGCTCAACCAGCTGGTGGTGTGGGAGCCGGACGCCGCCGTGCGCAAGAAAATCCTGGTCGACAACCCGGCGCGGCTCTACGGGTTCTGAGCGGCGTCTTGTGGCGCCGCGCGCGGCGGCGCCACTTCCGGCTCGTGCTCGAAATCACGCAGCCAGATGCCGGCCTTGCGCAGGCCGCCGAACGGAAACAAGTGGAAGCCCGAGATCGGCGCGGTGGCGGCGGCCGGCGCAGCCATCAGCCCGTGCGCGACGTCGTCCGGCCCGTTGTCGGTCAACAGCCGGCCGAACCGCCCGATCTGCCCGCGCAGCGCCCGCATGGAATTGCCGATGCCGCAGCGCAGCCCGAATTTTGTGAGAGTCGCCAGGGTCGCGGGCCCCGCCAGGCCGACCGTGACGGGCAGGTCGATGCCGCGCGACTGCAGTTCGCCGATCCAGACCAGGATCGGCCTGGCTTCGAAGCAGAACTGCGTCACCACATCGACGCGTATGCCGCTGCGCGCTCCCCAATCGCGCCACCCCGCGAGCGCGTCAAAGGCGTGAGCGCCCTCCAGCCATGGATGGCCCTCGGGAAAGCCGGCGACACTCACCGAGGCGATGCCATGGGCCTCGATCAGGCCGCTGGCGGCGACATCACGGCTCGATTTGAACGGCCCCTTCGCGGCAGCGACATCGCCGGCGATCAGCACGACGCGGCTGACGTCGGCCTCGCCCCTCGCCCGCGCCAGAAAATCGTCGAGCACCTGGCGCGACGGTATCTCGCGCGCCGCAATATGCGGGACGGGATTGAATCCGGCGCGCCGCAGCGCGGCCGCCGTGTCGATATTGTGCCGGTAATTGTCGCCCGGCAGGAAGGTGATGGATACGTCGGCACCAGCCGCGAAATGATCGGTCAATTCCCCGAGCTGGTTTCCGCTCGAGGAAATCTCGACCGAGGCGGAAGCGAGCCGCGCGGCAAGTCGCGTGTTCATCGGCGATCTCCCTTCAGCCCGGCGCACGGCGGCGCGAGATCACATAGGTTTCGTCGTTGAACCAGAGCCCGCCATGCTTGCGCACGACGCGGTCGGTGGCCTCGAGATAGCGGCCGTCGCGCACCACCTCGGACAGCCGGTCGTCCTCGATCTGCGCCACGTAGATCGCCGCATTCCAGGCCGCGAACAGGGTCGAGGTGCCGATCGGCCCGCTCACCTCGTCCGGCAGCGTGTGCATGTGGTAGCGGAAGATCGATCGCGCATCCGAGGAGGCGTTGAAATTGTAGTGCCGCGCCGCGGAGCCCAGCTCGTGCTTGACCTGGCGCAGGATGGCGTAGCGGTCGGTCTTGAAGGGATCGTCGCCCGGCCAGACCTGGTCGATGATCTCGATACCCGGGTCCTTGCCGTGGGAATGGATGCCGATCAGCCGCCCGCCCGGCCGCAGCGCGCGCGCCAGCGGCGTGATGACCTTGGAGGCCTTGAACTCGACGCTGACCCGCGCCCGGTAAGGCTGCGAGGCGATCACGAGGTCGTAGTCCGCCATCACCCGTCCAGGCCGCGGCATGATCGGGTCGAGCAGGAAGGAGTGATCCTCGCGCCGGATCGTCAGCACGACCGGCCGGGTGTAGACCGGGTTGCCCGAGGTCGGGCTGATCCCGGCGCGCCAGTTCTCCGCAAGGAAGCCTTCGAGCTCGCCAATCTGCTCGGCAAAGCCATGCGCGGTGTTGCCGGACAGCGCAACGTCCTTCCAGATCAGCCCCTGCGCGGCGGTGGCGGAACGCGGGGTCAGCCACGGCGCCTCGCCATAGTAGAGATTTGTCACCACCAGCACGGTGGCCGGATGCTCGAACAGGCGGTCGGCCATCTTCTCCAGCATCAGGCGGACGTCCTCGTAGGAAATCTCCTTGGCGACGACGTAAAGCGGCATCGCGGGGAAGCGCGCATGCACCGCCCGCATCACCCGCGACAGCACGGTGCCGTCGCCCACCCCGGCATCGAAGATGCGCAGCGCCGGCGGCACCGGCTGCAGGTTGGTCAGTTCGAGCGAAACGCGGTTCGCGATCTCGGTCTTCTCGCTGCAGGTCGAGACGAACAGCAGGTATTTTTGCCGGTTGTCGAAAAAGCGGAAGCCCGGCGGCGCCGCCGCCGCCACCGGCGCGGCGCCGTTGCCGGGCCGCGGCGCGACTGCAGCGCCGTTTGGCGCGGGTGCGTCCGGCCGGTGCGAGGTGAGATAGGCGCGCACCTTGTCGAGCGTGCCGGTGGTGATCTTGGCCCCGTCGCGCAGGCGGGACACCAGCTTGCCGTCGTTGACGACCATGCGGCCGAAGGTCGATTCCGCGGTGTGGGTGGCGCGGCAGAAATCACGGATCTCGCCGAGAATCTGCTCGGCGGTGGCGGTCGGCTGGCGCTCCTCGGTCCGCATGGTTTTCTCCCGCGGTTTTCCCTCACGTAGTGAAGCGAGGTCCGGGGAATATCGTCAACCACAAACCGGGTGGGCAGGACTTATGGGCGAGCGCCCACACGCTACCGGGCGCTGCGCCGCGAGAAGTAGGAGATCAGCACCGGCAGCGTCACCAGGATCACCAGCGGCGCCAGCATCATGCCGACGACCACGACCACCGCGAGCGGCTTTTGCACCTGCGAACCGATGCCCTCCGAGAGCGCGGCCGGAAGCAGCCCGACGCCCGCGACGACGCAGGTCATCAGCACCGGCCGCAGCTGCAGCTCGCCGGTGCGGACCACCGCCTGCATCCGCTCCATGCCCTCCTCGATGAGCTGGTTGTACTGCGACAGGATGATGATGCCGTCCATCACGGCGATGCCGAACAGCGCGATGAATCCGATCGCGGCCGACACGCTGAACGGGATGTCAAAGAGCAGCAGCCCGACCACGCCGCCAAAGATCGCCATCGGGATCACGCTCATGGCCAGCAGGGTGTCGACCATCGAGCCGAAGTTGAACCAGAGCAGCACTGCGATCAGCAAGAGGCTGATCGGCACCACGATCGACAGCCGCTTGATGGCGTCCTGCAGATTGCCGAACTCGCCGACCCATTCAAGCCGCGATCCCGGCGGCAGCTCGACCTGGGACTGAACCTTCTCCTGCGCCTCCTGGATCGCGCTGCCGAGATCGCGCTCGCGCACCGAGAACTTGATCGGCAGATAGCGCTCCTGCTGCTCGCGATAGATATAGGCCGCACCCGACACCAGGTTGATCGAGGCAACCTCGCTGAGCGGAATCTGCGTGATCGCGCCGCCCTGCCCGGCGACGCCAATGCGCAGGTTCTGGATCGCCTCCGCGCTCTTGCGGTATTCCGGAGCGAGGCGAACGATGATCGGGAAATGCCGGTCGCTGCCGGGCTCGTAGAGGTCGCCGGCTGAATCGCCGCCGATCGCGACCTTGATGGTGGCGTTGATATCGCCCGGCGTCAGCCCGTAGCGCGCGGCACGGGCGCGGTCGATGTCGATCTGGATGGTCGGCTGGCCGAGCGAGGTGAAGACCGCAAGGTCGGTGACGCCCTGCACGGTCGACAGCACCTGCTTGATCTTGTTGGCGGTTTCGGTGAGCGTGCGCAAGTCGCTGCCAAACAGCTTGATCGAGTTCTCGCCCTTCACGCCAGACACGGCTTCGGAGACGTTGTCCTGCAGATATTGCGAGAAGTTGAACTCCACGCCGGGGAATTTCTCCTGCAACTGCGCGAGAAGCTGCGCGGTCAGCTCCTCCTTGTCGTGGGTGCCCGGCCACTGGTTCGATGGCTTCAGCGGCGCGAAGAACTCGGCGTTGAAGAGGCCCGCGGCGTCCGTGCCGTCGTCGGGACGGCCGTGTTGCGACACCACCGATTCCACCTCGGGCCGCGCGCGGATGAGCCGGCGGATGTCGTTGACGTAGGTGTTGCCCTCCTGCAGCGAGATGGTCGGCGGCAACGTGGCGCGGATCCAGAGGTTGCCCTCTTCCAGCTTGGGCAGGAATTCGAGGCCCAGCATCCGCACCAGAACGATGGTCAGCACCACCAGCCCCGCCGCGCCCGCCATCACGATCTTGCGGTTGGCGATCGCCCAGCCCAGCACCGGCACGTAGATGCGGTCGAGCCATTTCATGATCCGCGTCTCGGTCTCGCGGATGTGCACCGGCAGGATGATGGCGCTCAGCGCCGGCGTCACCGTGAAGGTCGCCAGCAGGCCGCCGGCGAGCGCGTAGGCATAGGTGCGCGCCATCGGCCCGAAAATGTTGCCCTCGACGCCGCTCAGCGTGAACAGCGGCAGGAAGGCGGCGATGATGATGGCGGCGGCAAAGAAGATGGAGCGCGAAACGTCGGATGCCGCCGACAGGATGGCGTGGTTCTTCATGCCCATCGCCGTCTCCGGCGAGATATGGGTCTGTTCCTCCGGCGACAGCTCCGTTGTCTGCGACAGCCGGCGGAAGATCGCCTCCACCATGATCACGGTGGCGTCCACGATCAGGCCGAAATCGATCGCGCCGACCGACAGCAGATTGGCCGACTCCCCGCGCACCACCAGGATGATAACGGCAAAGAACAGCGCGAACGGAATGGTGGCGCCGACGATCAGCGCGCTGCGGAGATCGCCGAGAAATATCCACTGCAGCAGCACGATCAGGAGGATGCCGACCACCATGTTGTGCAGCACGGTATGGGTGGTGAGCTCGATCAGGTCCTTGCGGTCGTAGATGCGCTCGATCTTCACGCCGGGGGGCAGGATCGAGGAATTGTTGATCTGGTTGACCAGCTTTTCCACCCGCGCGATGGTCGGCGAGGACTGCTCGCCGCGCCGCATCAGCACGATGCCCTGCACGATGTCGTCTTCGTCGTCCTTGCCGGCGATGCCGAGCCGCGGCTTCTCGCCGACCGTGACGGTGGCGATGTCCTTGACCAGCACCGGGTTGCCGCCCGACTGCGACACCATGGTGTTGGAGAGGTCCTCGATGGAGCGGATCAGGCCGACGCCGCGCACCACGGCGGATTGCGGGCCGATATTGACGGTGTTGCCGCCGACATTGATGTTGGAATTGCCGATCGCCTGCAGCACCTGCGGCAGGGTCAGGCCGTTGGCGACCAGCTTGTTGACGTCGACCTGCAACTCGTAGGTCTTGGTCTTGCCGCCCCAGCTGATCGCATCGATCACGCCCGGCACGGAGCGGAAGCGCCGCTGCAGCACCCAGTCCTGCAGGGTCTTCAGGTCGAGCACGCTGTAGTTCGGCGGGCCCCTGAGCTGATAGCGGAATATCTCGCCGATCGGGCTGAGCGGCGAGATGGTGGGCTGCACGCTGCCCGGCAGCGGCGGCAGCTGCGCCAGCCGATTGAGCACCTGCTGCAGCGCCTCGTCATAGCTGTAGTCGAACGAGAACTGCAGCTTGACGTCGGACAGGCCGTACAGCGAGATGGTGCGGATCGTGCGCAGGTTCTTGATGCCGGAGACGCCGGCCTCGATCGGGATCGTGATGTAGCGCTCGATCTCTTCCGCCGACAGCCCCGGGCTTTGCGTCACGATGTCGACCATCGGCGGGGTCGGATCGGGATAGGCCTCGATGTTGAGCTGCTGAAACGCGATCAGGCCGCCGACGAAGACGGCGACGAACATCGCCACCATGAGGTAGCGGCGTTGAACTGCCAGGGCGACAAGGCGATCCATTCAGACCTTGGCTCTTATGGCTTACCTCTCCCGAAGGGAGAGATGAGGAATGCTGCAATATGGTCCAGGTTCATGGGAGATCAGCTGCCGGAGGCGGCGCGGTCGATGAACAGGCTGCCCTTGGTGACGATCTTCTCGCCGGGCATGAGATTGCCGATCACCTCGACGAGATCGCCATTGGTGAGGCCGGGCTTGACCCGGCGCAGTTCGATCGTCTTGTCCTCGTTGGCGACCCAGACCCGCACCTGGTCGGCCTCATAGATCAGCGCCGTCTTCGGCACGCCGACCGCGGCATGATCGCTCGGCGAATAGATGGTGACGTTGGCGAACATTTCGGGCTTGAGCAGCCCGTCCTTGTTGTCGATGGTGGCGCGCACCAAAAGCCGGCGCGTTGCCGGATCGATGGCGGTCGCGACGTAATTGATGCGGCCGAACCGCGGCCGCGCCGGCAGCGCCAGCACGGTGAAGGCGATCTCCTGCCCGATCGCCACCGCGGCCGCATCGCTCTCGCGCACGAAGGCGGTGAGCCAGACGGTGGAGAGGTCGCCGATCACGTAGACCGGATCGCTGGTGCCGGCGCCGACATACTGGCCGGGGCCGATCTTGCGCTGGACCACGGTGCCGGCGATCGGCGCCGAGATGGTGATCTCCGGGTTGATGCCGCCCTTCTGGCGGAAAGTGTCGATGTCCTGCTCGTTGAAGCCGAAGATCTTGAGCTTGTTGACCGAGGCATCGAGCGCGGTCTGCGACGAGCGCATGTCGTTTTGTGCCTGGACCAGGTTGGCCTGCGCCTGCTGGACATCCTTCAGCGGCACCGCCTTGCCCTCGAACAGGTCGACGGCACGCTTGTTCTGGATTTCGGCAAGGCTGAGCGCGGAGCGCGCCTTGTTCATCGCCGTCATCGCCGCGATGTAGTCATTCTGCGCCTGCACGGTATCGGCGGCTTCGATGGTGAACAGCGGCTGGCCCTTCTGGACGGCATCGCCCGGGCGCACCAGGAGCTTGGTGACGCGGCCGGCATAGGGCGAGAACACCGGCGTCGAGCGGTCCTCGTCGATGGCGACCTTGCCTTCGGTGACGAGCTCGGCGCGGAACGGCTTTTCGACCACGGCCTGGGTCGTCATCGCCGACCATTCGGCAGGCGTCGGCGTGTAGCGCAGCAGGCCTTTTCGCGACTGGCTCGATACGTCGGAATGGCCGCGCTTGGGCGAGGAATATTGCATATAGCCATACAGGCCGGCCGCGCCGAGCCCGACCAGCAGCGCGCCGACCACTTGCTGCAGTCGGCTAAGACCCTGTAGTTTCTTGGTAATTTCTTCCCGCATGCAACCCGGTCATTTCCCCGATGATTCCGGCTGCTGGCCTGCCTCATCCGCGCGCTAATAGTGCGCATTTGTTGCTTTAGACAAACTAAAAAAGCGCAGGGGCTTTGTCTTTGGAGTTAAAATTTGCTCATGCGCCGCCGCGCCGTTCATCGCCGGTTAATGCAGTGCCGGCCAGCGCGGCGGATGGCTGCCGAGCGGCATCGACGGTCTTGCCCAGAACGCCTTTGTCTTCGACAGGATGGCCGAAGGCTTGACCGCGGCAAGCGTACCGTAGCCTGACGCAAGTTCTTCGATAAAGGGTTTCACCGCATCCCCGGAAAAATCCAGGGTTTGCAGCCCGCCGGCGAGCCGGCCGAGATTCCACAGCCAGCGCCCGGTCTGTGCCAGCGATACCCGGACATGCCAGCTGCCGCCGTCGCGCGCCTGGCGTGCTTTCGCCATCATGGCACCGAACGCCATGAAGTAGCCGGTGGCGTGATCGAGCATCTGCGCCGGCAATTCCTTCGGCCCGTCGATGCCGGCCGCCTGGCCCTCGGCGTGGTTGAAGCCGGTTGCGGTCTGCACCAGCGAGTCAAAGCCGCGCCGCTCCGCCCAGGGACCGGCGTGGCCATAAGCCGACAGCGTCACATAGACGATGCCGGGATTGATCCTGGCGGCATCGTCGGGCGCAAGACCGAGCGCGTCGAGCGCGCGCGGCCGATAGCCTTGCGAGAAGATGTCGGCGTCCGCCAGCAGTTCGCGCAGGGTGGCGCGGCCCGGCTCGCTCTTGAGCTCGACAAAGCTCGAGAGCTTGCCGCGGCCGTTGTCGATGGAAAGCCATGGGACCGCAGGCAGATCGGGACCGGAGATCAGCATCACGTCGGCGCCATGCGCGGCGAGCGTGCGCCCGGCGACGGGACCTGCAATGACGCGCGACAGATCGAGCACGCGGATGCCGGCGAGCGGCCGATCGCCCTTTGGCCACGGCTTTGGCGCGGCCTCGCCGATTTTTTCGATGGTGAGCAGGGGAAGCCCGGCCAGCGCCTTTGCCTGCGGGCTTGCCGACCATTCGTCATGCGAGCGCATCATCGCCACCACGCCGCCGGCCGCATAGGCCGCGGTCTCGAAGCCTTCCGCCTCCCACCGCAGCAATGCGTTCTGCACGTCATCGCGCTCGGCCCTGCAATCGAGCACCTTGCAGACGGCGGCGCGGTGCTGCGGAAAGTTGGTGTGCAGCCGGACGAAGCGGCCATCGCCGGTCTTGTAGATGCCGGCGATGGCGTCCCAGGCGGGTGGCGGCGGCTTGCCATCGACGCGCATGTACCGCTCGGAGCGGCATTCGACCACGGCGTGGCGCATGTCGACGGCGACGTCCTGCTTCGCGCCGCTGCGCAGCTTCCAGATTTCGGCCGCGGCAAGCGCGGATGCGGCGATGCTGACTTGCGCAGCCGCAGCGACACGGAATGACGACGGCAGCTGCGGCTCCTCGCCGGTCAGCGTCACCGCATCGAGCGCGGCGGGATCGCCGCCGGCGGAAGTCCAGACGTCGGCGAGAATTTCGCGGGGACTTTGCATTGTCATCTGCCTTGCCGCATCTTGTCGGCACTCTGAGATGTCCGACGATGTCCCACCGCTCTAGGAGTTGCAATGGCCTCCATCGATCCCCTCACCGCAGGCGGCGTGCTGCTCGCCACGGCGCTGACCGACGCGGTCTATGTCATGTTCACCTCGGCCGTGGTGGCGAGGAAGCGCGTGCCGGCCGCGACCTGGAGCAGCATCTGGTACGTGCTCTCGTCCTATGCGGTGATCAGCTACACCGAGAACTGGATCTATATTGCGTTCGCGGCGATGGGATCCTGGCTGGGCGCGTATTTCACCATCACCTTCCTGCACCGCCCGCCCGGCGGCCCGCCGGTGGGAGCGTCGGTGGAGTGAGGGGCGCGACAGAGCCTCGGTTCGTCCCAGCCTTCATTGCGAGCGAAGCGAAGCAATCCGCGTATCCGCTTGCGGCGCCGTGGATTGCTTCGTCGGTTCGCTGCTCGCAACGACGGTCGAAAGCGCGATGTGATCTGGATGAATCGTCATCCGGCCTTAGGTTGTTGTTCGAGCATGATCTTTTCGGAAAACCGCTTCACGCTTTTCCGGATCATGCCCTAATGAAAATCGCGCGAGGGGGGCAGGATGCGGACGTTGCGCGGGTGGCGGATTTTCTGGGCGGGGTTGTCCGGGTGCTGGCGGCGGTCATCGTGCAGGGGCTCGACCAGAGCGGAGCCGGCAGGCAATGCGGGTTTTTGCGAAAATGAATCGTTGGCCAATCCGATCAGATCGTGCGAGCGGTCGGAAAGGCGCTGCGCCACCAGATGGGTCACGCCCTCCACGCTGCTCTGGATGTAGCCTTCGACCAGGATCAGCCGCGCGCCCATCACTTCCTTGCGGTATTTCTCCATCACTTTCGGCCACACCACGATGTTGGCGATGCCGGTCTCGTCCTCCAGCGTCATGAACACCACGCCCTTGGCGCTGCCCGGGCGCTGGCGCACCAGCACCACGCCGGCGCAGCGCAGCGAGCGCTTGTCATTGCGGGGATTGACGTCCCGGCAGGCGACGATGCGCTCGCGCGAAAATCTCTCGCGCAGGAATTCCATCGGGTGGCCTTTCAGCGAGAGCCGAATGGTCTGGTAGTCGGCGACCACCTGTTCCTGCGGCGGCATCGCAGGCAGCGGCTTTGCGTTCTCGTCGGGCTGCTCGCGCGCGATCGCCGCCTCGAACAGCGGCAGCGGCACATCGTCCGGCAGGCGGCGAACCGCCCACAAGGCGGCGCGGCGGTCGAGGCCAATGGAGCGGAAGGCGTCGGCATCGGCCAGCAGGATCAGCGCGCGTTTGGGCAGTGCGGTGTCGCGGGCGAAATCTTCCAGCGAGGTGAAAGGACGGCGGTTGCGGGCGGCGACGATGCGGGCGGCCCAGTCGTCGACTTCGACGTCATTGCGGGGCGAGCGAGGCGAGAGCCCGGAATCCATAGCCAGCATCGGGAGTTTGGATTCCGGGCCTGCGCCGGACGGCGCATCCCGGAACGACAGTTGAATTTGCTTCAGTCGCCCCTCATCGGGATCGATCCAGTGAAAGCCGTCGATCTGGCGGAAGCCGAGTCGTACGGCATGATAGTCCCCGTCCTTTTCTTCCAGGGTGTTTTGCGCGTAGCTGTAAGACACATCGATATCACGCACCTTGACCTTGTTTTTGATGGCGTCGCCGACGATCTGCGCCGGCGCGTAAAAGCCCATCGGCTGGGAATTGAGCAAGCCGCAGCAGAAGGCGTCGGGGTGATAATGCTTCAGCCATGAGGAGACGTAGACGAGCTGGGCGAAGCTCGCGGCATGGCTCTCCGGAAAGCCGTAGGAGCCAAAGCCCTTGATCTGCTCGAAGCAGTTCTTCGCAAATTGAGGATCGTACCCCCGGCGGATCATGTTTCCGATCAGCTTCTCTTCAAAATTTCCTATCGTTCCCACGTTGCGAAACGTTGCCATGGCACGGCGCAACCCGTTCGCCTCCTCTGAGGTAAATCCTGCGGCCTCGATGGCAATGCGCATCGCCTGCTCCTGGAACAGGGGAACACCAAGGGTCTTGTGCAGCACCTTGTAGAGTTCGTCCGGCGGACCGTGCTCCGGGGATGGCGAGGGGTAGTTTTCCCGCTCGAGGCCGTTCCGCCGCCGCAGATAAGGATGCACCATGTCGCCCTGGATCGGGCCGGGACGCACGATCGCGACTTCGATGACGAGGTCGTAGAAGGTTTTTGGCTTCAAGCGCGGCAGCATGTTCATCTGCGCGCGGCTCTCGACCTGGAACACGCCGAGGGATTCGCCCCGCTGCAGCATCTTGAAGACGTCGTCGTTCTCGATCGCCTTGATGTCGGCCAACTCGTAGCGCCGGCCCTTGTGCAGATCGATCAGGTCAAAGCATTTGCGGATGCAGGTCAGCATGCCCAGCGCCAGCACATCGACCTTCATCATATGCAGCGCGTCGACATCGTCCTTGTCCCACTCGATGAAGGTGCGGTCGTCCATCGCGGCATTGCCGATCGGCACATAACTGTCGAGCCGGTCTTGCGTCAGCACATAGCCGCCGACATGCTGCGACAGATGCCGCGGGAATTCGATCAACTCGGTGGCAAGCTCGACCGCGAGCCCAATCATCGCATTCTCCGGATCAAGCCCGGCCTGGCGGACCTGCATGTCGTTCAGCCCGGAGCCCCAGCTGCCCCACACCGTATCGGCGAGCGCGGCGGTGACGTCCTCGGTCAGCCCCAGCGCCTTGCCGACGTCGCGGATGGCGCTGCGCGGGCGATAATGGATGACGGTGGCGATGATCGCGGCGCGGTGGCGGCCGTAGCGGCGGTAGACATATTGCATCACCTCCTCGCGCCGCGAATGCTCGAAATCGACGTCGATGTCGGGCGGCTCCAGCCGCTCCTTGGAGATGAAGCGCTCGAATAAAAGATCGACCTTGGTCGGATCGACCGAGGTGATGCCGAGCACGTAGCAGACCGCGGAATTCGCCGCCGATCCCCTGCCCTGGCACAGGATGTTCTGGCTGCGCGCATAGTGGACGATGTCGTGCACGGTGAGGAAGTAATGCGCGTATTTCAGCTCGGCGATCAGCGCGAGTTCTTTCTTGAGCGTGGCATGCAGCGTAGCATCGATCTTGTCCACCCCGCCGAAATAGGTGTCGACGCCGGCCCAGGTGAGGTCTTCCAGATGCTGCTGCGCGGTCTTGCCGGGCGGCACCGGCTCGTCCGGGTACTGGTATTTCAGCTGATCCATCGAAAACACGATGCGATCCGCAAAGCGCATGGTTTCCGCGATAGCCTCGGGAAGATGATGGAATAGTCGCGCCATTTCGTGCGGCGGCTTCAGGTAGCGTTCGGCGTTGGCCTCCAGCCGCCTGCCGACAGCATCGATGGTGGTCTTCTCGCGGATGCAGGTCAGCACATCCTGCAGCGGACGGCGCGCCGGATGATGATAGAGCACCTCGTTGGTGGCGAGCAGCGGCACCTTTGCGGCATGCGCCAGCCGGTGCAGGCGCGCGAGGCGCCGCTTGTCGTCACCGCGATAGATCAGGCTGGCCGCCAGCCACACGCCGTCGGCCGGACCAGCCCGTAGTTGCTGCAGAACCTTTTCGGCCTGCGCGGCGTCGAAGCGATGCGGCAGCGCGAGGATGAGAAGCTGACCTTCGCCGAATTCGAGGAGATCGGACAGGCGCAGATGGCACTCGCCTTTCTCGATCCGCTCGATGCCGCTGCCGCGCTTGCCGCGGGTGAGCAGCTGGCAGAGCCGGCCGTAAGCGGCGCGGTCGCGCGGATAGACTAGAATATCCGGCGTGCCGTCGACGAAGACGATGCGCGCGCCGATCAGGAGTTTTGGTCTGTGCGTGACCTCGGGGTTGTCGAGTTCCTTGTAGGCCCGTACCACGCCGGCCAGCGTGTTGTGATCGGCAATGCCGATGACGGGAATTTGCAACCGGCTTGCTTCATGAACATAGGCGCGCGGGTCCGAGCCGCCGCGCAGGAAGGAGAAATTGGTGGTGATGCCGATCTCGGCATAGTCAGGTGTATTCATGCAAAGAGACCGTGCACATACCAGCCGGGGGGAACCGGCTTGCCGTCGTCGTCGAAGCACTCCCCTTCGTAGAGCCCGTCACGAAAAATCCAGAAGCGGCGGCCCTCCTCGTCTTCGACGCGGAAATAATCCCGCGTCAGCTGCTTTCCTTCCCGTCGCCACCATTCCATCGCGACGCGCTCGGGACCTTCGACCCGCACCACGGCATGAGTGATGCGCCGCCAGGTGAAGTGGTGCGGCGGGCCGTCCGGGACAGTCGCGAACGGGACCTTGATGGGCTCGGGCTTCTCGAACAGCCGCAACGGCCGCAGCGGCGGCTCACTTTCGCTGCGCACCGGCCAGGCGGCTTGCGCGCTGGCTGCCAGATGATGCTGCGCGGGTGCGGCCAGCGCCGCATGCTCGGGAATGTGGGTGTCCTGCGGCAGGTGCACGAGGACGCGCTTGCCGCCGATGCGCGCGGCGATGCGGTCGATCAGGGCCGACAGTTCGTCATTGTCGTGCACGGTGGCGTCGAGATCGCGCTGCGCCTGCACCACGATCTCGGTGCGGCTGGCCGACAGGCGAATGAGATCGAAGCCGAAACCGGGATCGAGGGGATCGCTGAGCGCATCGAGCCGCTCGCGGAACAGGCGGCCGACCGTTTCCGGCCGCGTCACGGGACGGCCGGCATCGACCGCGATGACGCGCACCGCGCCGTCGGTGCGGAAGAACGCCGCCTCCAGCCGCCGCGCGCCCTTGCCCTGCTTGTCCATCGCGGCGACCAGCATGGCGGCAAGGCTCGACAGCGTGATCGCGATGGTGGTTTCGGTCGCGATCGGCTCGGCAAAGCGCTTTTCGACGATGTAATCCGGCGGCAGTTTGCGTGGAGAGATCGGCGCATCGCCCTCGCCCAGCGCATGCGACAGCAGCGTGGTGAAGCGAGAGCCGAACCGCGCGGAGATTTCGTGGCGGCCGCGGGCGGCGACATCGCCGATGGTTTTCAGCCCCGCACGGCGCAGGCCTCTTGTGATAGCCTCGTCGACGCCCAGCATCGCCACCGGCAACGGGCCGACGGCATTTGCCTCCTCGCCATCGGCGACGATGTGGCCGGACGATGCGCGCGACAGCGTGCGCGCGCAGACCGAGGTCGCGGCAATCGCCGCGCTGACCGCAAACCCCTGACGCCCCAGCGCGCTCGTGAGCGTGCGCAACAGCGCCGCTTCGCCGCCGAACAGATGCGCACAGCCGGTGATGTCGAGGAAGAGCCCGTGCGGCAGATCGAGTGCGACCAGCGGCGTGAAGCGGTCGCACCAGTCGGCGATGTCCTCCAGCGTCTTGCGGTCGGCGGCTTCATCGGCGTCGTACACGGTGAGTTCGGGACAGATGGCGCGCGCATTGGCCAGCGGCAGGCCGATGGACAGACCGGCGCGGACGGCCGCCTCGTCGATGGCATAGAGCACGAGCGCATTGTGTTCTTTCGCGACGACGACGTTGGGGAATTCCGTAAGGGACGCATCAACGGATAGGTTCCCTCCCCCCTTGCGAGGGAGGGATAGGGAGAGGGGTAAGCCCCGGGCGCCGGTGTCCGTGGCACCCCTCTCTCCAACTTTCCCCCGCAAGGGGGGAGAGAGCCCTTCCAGCGTGCTCACCTCACATGAAAGCCCCTGCTCGCTTGCGACAAAATCAACTCGCGAGGCGGCGCTTGCTGCGCGCTGCCGCCGGATGCGGTCGATGGGCAGTTGTGGCAGCCACAGGCTGAGAATACGACGACGGCTCGCTGAACTGGCACTCATCACATTTCCATTCCATGATCCACCGGCCGACCGGGCCATGACGATTGCGGATTAGCTGCGCGTCGAACACCGGCGCGCCCCAGGCGCTCCATGAGGCCGATGGCGGCGAATGCGCCGCACGCACGATCCAGCGCGTCTCCGCGGTGGATGGCGCGGGCTCCGCCCCGACCCGCAGCAAAAGCGCGGTGACGCCGGAAGACTGCGCAGCCAGGGTCAGCTTGCGGCTGGCGACGAGATCGAACTGGCGCGCCTCGCCAAACGTCTCCAGCACGACGGCGCCCAGCGCATCGCAGGCCAGCGCATCCGCCGTGCTGCGCAGCGCGGTCTCGATATCGGCGGCGCGCACGGTGACAAGCAGGCGTGGATCAAGACTGAGTTCGGCAAGCCCATTCGGCGACAACGCGCCGGATTCAACTTCCGCAAAATCCTGCCGCACCCAGACCAGCGGCTTGCGCGGCGACAGCCGTCCCGCCATGCCCGCGATGAAACCGGTCGCGGTTGCGCCCTGACGCCCCTCGGCAAACACTTCATGCACGGCGGCGAGCGCGAGCCCGCCGCGCAGCATGGCATCGGCAGTCCGGTGCCCGAGCGCGATCCTGCTCAGCGCATGGACATCGCCGGGCGCCTCGATCTTCTCGATGCTGCCGCGCAAGGACGCAAGCGTGCTCATGCGTGCAGCGCATGATCCGTCAAAGTGTGTGCGGTTTGACGACAAGATCATGCGCCCTTCAAAAGATAGCGCGCGGTCCGACGCAAAACCGCGCACACTTTTGCTGACCGCGCGCGCATGCGCATCGCTCCTCAAGAAAATGGGACCAGTTCGGTTCGAAAAAGAGAACCAGAAGCTGGCTCATTTGTTCATGTTATGTTCTAATATAAAGCTAACAGGCCTCCGGGAGTCAATCGGGATTCCTGCGCAGCGAATTCACAAGCGTAATCAAAGGGATTCAATATGGATGTGCAACGAAAGCTGGAAATCCTGGCGGACGCCGCAAAGTACGACGCTTCCTGCGCTTCCAGCGGCACCGAGCAGCGGGATTCCAGCGACGGCAAGGGCCTTGGCTCGACCGCGCCGGGCATGGGCATCTGCCATTCCTATGCGCCGGACGGCCGCTGCATCTCGCTCCTGAAAGTGCTGCTCACCAATGCCTGCAATTACGATTGCCTCTATTGCGTCAACCGCACCTCCTCCAACGTGCCGCGGGCGCGCTTCACCGTCGACGAGATCGTGAAGCTGACGATCGACTTCTATCGCCGCAATTACATCGAGGGCCTGTTCCTCTCCTCCGGCATCATCCGCAGCCCCGACTACACCATGGAGCAGGTGGTGCGCGTCGCACGCACGCTGCGCAAGGAGCATCATTTCCGCGGCTACATCCATCTGAAGACGATCCCCGAGGCCGACGACGCGCTGATCGCAGAGGCCGGCAAATATGCCGACCGCCTCTCCATCAACATCGAGATGCCCTCGGAGACCGGCCTCGCCAAGTTCGCGCCGGAAAAGGATGGGCGCGCGATCCGCCGTACCATGGGCCGGCTGCGGCTCAAGCTCGACGAAGCCGAGGAGCGTCCCGGCAAGACCAGGCCGCCGCGCTTTGCGCCGGCCGGCCAGAGCACGCAGATGATCGTCGGCGCCGACAGCGCCGATGACAAAACCATCCTGAGCACCAGCGCCAGCCTCTACGGCTCCTATCGGCTGAAGCGGGTCTATTACTCGGCGTTCAGCCCGATCCCCGATGCCAGCCGCGCGCTACCCTTGGCCGCGCCGCCATTGATGCGCGAGCACCGGCTCTACCAGGCGGACTGGCTGATGCGCTTCTATGGCTTCGACGCCGGCGAGATCGTCGAGGAGACCAAGGGCATGCTGCCGCTCGACATCGATCCGAAACTCGCCTGGGCGCTCCGGCATCGCCACCGCTTCCCGCTCGATATCGCAACCGCCAGCCGGGAGGAACTGCTGCGCGTGCCCGGGTTTGGCACCAAGGCGGTCGAACGCATTCTGGCGACGCGGCGGGTGACGTCGATCCGCCTCGCCGACCTGGCGCGGCTGCGCATTCCGAGAGGAAAGGCGCTGCCTTTCATCGTTCTCAGCGACCACCGGCCTCCACCGCGCCAGCTCGACACAGCGGGACTGCAAGAACGGTTCAGGCCGAGACCGTCACAACTGGGGTTCGGCTTTTGAGACCGTGATCGCCGGGAGCGAAGGAAGAGATGCATACGATAACCCTCGACAACGAAACGGATTTCGACGGCTGGCGCAAAGCAGCCCGGCTGCTCGCGCAAAACGGCGTCGCCCCGCGCGAGGTGACCTGGAGCGTGCGCGGCAGAGAGTGGGAGCTGTTTGCGGCCGAGCCGGAGACTTCACTTGAAGAGATCGAGGGGACCTTCAACGTAACAGGCAAATTCATTGAGCTGGCGAAAATCGCGGTCCTGCATCGCAGCCCCGCGCGCTTCGCCCTGCTCTACCGCCTGCTGTGGCGCCTGCGCGGCGACCACGACCTGCTGGAAATCGCGACCGACCCCGACGTGGCCGAGATCGCCACGATGGCCAAGGCCGTGCGTCGCGACGAGCACAAGATGCATGCCTTCGTCCGCTTCCGCGAGGTCGGCCGCGAGAGCAAGTCACATTACGTGGCCTGGTTCGAGCCAGAGCATCACATCGTGGAAATGGCCGCGCCCTTCTTCGCCCGCCGCTTCGCCGACATGCCGTGGTCGATCCTCACCCCAGAGGTCTGCGCGCATTGGGACGGCCACGCCGTCTCGTACACGACGGGCCTGTCCAAATCGGATGCGCCGACCGAGGACCGCCTGGAGGAGACCTGGCGCAGCTATTATGCCAGCATTTTCAATCCGGCCCGGCTGAAGGTGAAGGCGATGCAGACGGAGATGCCGAAGAAATATTGGAGGAACCTGCCGGAGGCCTCACTGATTAAGCCCTTGATCGCCAAGGCTGAACACATCACGCGGGCGATGATCGCGAACGAGGCCACCGCCCCGCACAAGGCGCAGAGACGGGAGGATGTCCCAATGGCTCGCAAACCTGCAGCCGACGGCCTCGCCGCATTGCGCGCGCAAGCGGCCGACTGCCGCGACTGCCCGCTCTGGAAGGACGCCACCCAAACCGTGTTCGGCCAAGGCCCTGCCCGGGCGCGGCTGATGCTGGTCGGCGAGCAACCCGGCGACAAGGAAGATCTGGCCGGCAAGCCGTTCGTGGGGCCGGCCGGCAACATGCTCGACCGCGCGCTCGAGGAAGCCGGCATCGACCGCGAAAAGGTCTATGTCACCAACGCGGTAAAGCATTTCAAATACGTGCCGCGCGGCAAGATCCGCCTGCATCAGAAGCCCGCAACGTCCGAGGTCAAGGCGTGTCGGCAGTGGTATGAGGGCGAGCTTGCTGCAGTGCGGCCAGACCTCGTGGTCGCGATGGGCGCCACTGCCGCACAGTCCGTCTTGGGCAAGATCACGCCGATCAATAAGAACCGCGGACGCATGATCACGACGGAAGACGGAACGCGGACGCTGGTGACCGTGCATCCGTCCTACCTGTTGCGGCTGCCGGACGAGGAAGCCAAAGCGCGCGAATACAGGCGCTTTGTCGAGGATCTCAAGCTCGCGGCAAAATTGCTCGGAAGTTCCTCGCGCGCAGCCTGACGAGTTCCACCGCAAAATCTTGTGATCAGAGAGAAATTTCGGCGATCAGGCCTGCAACCTTTAATTGATGGATGCTATCGTGGCAGTCTCAGCACCATGGGTCGTCCCCAACGCCTGGACGTTCCCATTGAGGCCGGCGCGCTTCGCGGTTCGACCCAGCCCCCGACTGCGCGGTGCGCCGGCCGTTTCCGCGTCCATCCCATTGTACACATGATGCCGCCCGGCTACCGTCATCTAACCTTCAAGTCCGTCGGTCAAAACTGTACCGGCTAGAAAAGCAATATGACGGGGCGTCACACCATGGCAGATATCATTGCAAATTCCGCGATTGGAGAAGCGCCGATTCAACCGGCAGCCAGACCCAATCTCGACAAGGGCTTTAATCCGCTCACCATGATCTTGTTCTTCGGCATCCTCGCGGCGGGGCTGCTGTTCGTTGCTTACAGCATTTACGACGACGTCAGTGCCACCGGCACCAAGGTCACCACGTACCTGCCCTACATCCTTCTGTTCGTTGCCCTGCTGATTGCGCTGGGCTTCGAATTCGTCAACGGCTTCCACGACACGGCCAACGCGGTCGCGACCGTGATCTACACCCACTCGCTGCCGGCCGAATTCGCCGTGATGTGGTCGGGCTTCTTCAACTTCCTCGGCGTGCTGCTCTCCTCCGGCGCCGTCGCCTTCGGCATCGTGTCGCTGCTGCCGGTGGAGTTGATCCTGCAGGTCGGCTCCAGCGCCGGCTTTGCCATGGTGTTCGCGCTCTTGATCGCGGCCATCATCTGGAATCTCGGCACCTGGTGGCTGGGCCTGCCGGCATCGAGCTCCCACACCCTGATCGGCTCGATCATCGGCGTCGGCATCGCCAATGCCGTGATGCACGGCCGTGACGGCACTTCCGGCGTCGACTGGACCAAGGCGACCGAAATCGGCTACGCGCTGCTGCTGTCGCCGCTGTTCGGCTTCGTCTGCGCCGCGGTGCTGTTGCTGCTGCTGAAGTTCATCGTCCGCAATCCCGCGCTCTACGCTGCGCCGGAAGGCAACGCGCCGCCCCCGCTGTGGATCCGCGGCATCCTGATCGCCACCTGCACCGGCGTCAGCTTCGCGCACGGCTCCAACGACGGTCAGAAGGGCATGGGCCTGATCATGCTGATCCTGATCGGCACCGTGCCGACGGCCTACGCACTCAACCGCGCCCTGCCGGACTCGCAGGTGGTCCAGTTCCAGAAGACCTCGGACGCGGCCGCGAAGGTGGTTGCCGCCAAGGGGGCCGGCCACCAGATCATCGGCAATCCGCGGCCGGCCGTGACGAATTACGTCTCGACCCGCAAGATCAACGAGGGCACCTATCCCTCGCTCGCAGTGCTGGTGAAGGACGTCGGCGAACAGGTCGCCAAGTACGGCTCGCTCAGCAAGGTTCCGACGGAAGCCGTCGGCAACACCCGTAACGACATGTACCTGACTTCGGAAGCGATCCGCTTCCTGATGAAGGACAAGGAAAACGACCTCAACAAGGAAGAGGTCGCGGTCCTCAAGGACTACAAGGCCTCGCTCGACAGCGCGACCAAGTTCATCCCGACCTGGGTCAAGATCGCCGTGGCGATCGCGCTCGGTCTCGGCACCATGGTGGGCTGGAAGCGCATCGTCATCACCGTCGGCGAGAAGATCGGCAAGTCGCACCTGACCTACGCGCAAGGAGCCTCGGCCGAGCTCGTCGCCGCCGCCACCATCGGTGCGGCCGACGTGTTCGGCCTGCCGGTCTCGACCACGCACGTGCTGTCGTCCGGCGTCGCCGGCACCATGGCCGCCAACGGCTCGGGTCTGCAGATGGCCACCATCCGCAACCTGCTGATGGCCTGGGTGCTGACGCTGCCCTGCGCAATCATGCTGTCGGCCAGCCTCTACGTGCTGTTCGCCAACATCTTCTAGGGTACGCGTACCGAGTAACCCTGAGAGTGAAGGCCCGCACCGCCGGTGCGGGCCTTTTTCCATCCACCGTCGTCATGGCTGCGAGCGAACCGGAGCAATCCGGCTTTGCCGCAGCAAGAAAAGCTCGATTGCTTCGTCGCTGTGCGCGTCGCAATGAGGAGGCTCGTTCAGGGCCGCTCTTACGCCGCCAGCGAATTCTCCACCAGCTTGATCCAGTACGAGGTGCCGTAGACGATGGCATCGTCGTTGAAATTATAGGCGGGGTGGTGCAGCCCGGCGCTGTTGCCGTTGCCGCAGAAGATGAAGGCGCCGGGACGGGCCTCCAGCATGTAGGCGAAATCCTCCGCGCCCATCATCGGCGCGGTCTCGCCGACCGCGTCCTCGCCGCCGATTTCCCTGGCCACGCGCGTGGCGACCTCGGTCTGCGCCGGATGGTTCACCGTCACAGGATAGCCGCGCTCATAGACGAGATCGATCCTGGCGCCGGTCATCTGCGCCACCCCGGCGACCACCTCGCGTACGCGCTTCTCGACGAGGTCGCGCACTTCCGCGGTCAGCGTGCGCACGGTGCCGCGCAGCTCCGCGGTCTGCGGGATGACGTTGCGGGCGTTGCCGGCATGGAATTCGCACATCGAGATCACCGCCGACTCCAGCGGATCCACGGTGCGCGAGACGATCGACTGCAGGCCGGTGATCAGCTGCGCGCCGACCAACACGGAATCGATGCATTTGTGCGGCCGCGCGGCGTGTCCGCCGAGGCCCTCGATCTTGATGTCGATGGCGTCCGTCGCGGCCATGATCGGTCCGGTGCGGATCGCGAACTGGCCGACCGGAATGCCGGGACCATTGTGCATGCCATAGACCTGCTCGATGCCGAAACGGTCCATCAGGCCGTCCTTGATCATGGCGGCTGCACCCGCGCCGCCCTCCTCGGCCGGCTGGAAGATCACGACCGCCTTGCCGGCGAAATTGCGGGTCTCGGAGAGATAACGCGCGGCGCCGAGCAGCATCGCGGTGTGCCCGTCATGGCCGCAGGCGTGCATCTTGCCGGGCGTCTTCGAGGCGTAGGGCAGATTGGTTTCTTCCTCGATCGGCAGCGCATCCATGTCGGCGCGCAGGCCGATCACCTTGAGATCGCCATTGCCGCCCGGCTTCCTGCCGTTGATGACGCCGACCACGCCGGTCTTGCCGATGCCGGTGACGACCTCATCGCAGCCGAATTCCCGCAAGCGGTCAGCCACGAATGCCGCAGTGCGGTGAACGTCGTAGAGCAGTTCCGGATGCTGGTGGATGTCCCGGCGCCAGGCTTGAATGTCGGGCTGCAGATCGGCGACGCGGTTCACGATGGGCATTGGAGTTTCTCGGGTTCATATTCGATTGTTTTGCGTGTCTAGCATGTTCCGGCGGGCCGGCACAGCACCCGGAAATGCCAGCCCGGTTGCCCAAATAGGCGCCCGCGTGCACGGCCGCAGGGCATGCCACCGTGCCGCCGCCCCGCTTCGTTGCCTTCCCGGGACAAGGTTGGCTACTCTGGCCTTCCAACAAGAAACGCCAGGGAAGGAAGCACCATGCGAACAGCAGCCATCGCATCAACCGGCCGGCACGCAAAGGGAGATTGTCGAGCGGCTCTCGCCGTTGCTGATGCAGAGCGTATATCAACGCGCCGCTTCATTGCTTTCCCTTGGCAGGGTTGGCTACCTTGCTGAAAGGACTTAAAGGCTATTCGTCGGATACCCCGGCACGGCAACGGCGGGAAGGAACATGCGGCGCCTCGATGGCGATTTCGACTATATCGTGGTTGGTGCGGGCACCGCGGGCTGTATCATGGCCAACCGCCTGTCGGCTGATTCCAGGAAGCGCGTGCTGGTGCTGGAAGCCGGCGGCAACGACAACTGGATCTGGTTTCATATTCCGGTCGGCTATCTCTTTGCCATTGGCAATCCCCGCGCCGACTGGATGTTTCGCACCGAGGCCGAGCCCGGCCTCAACGGCCGCTCGCTCGCTTATCCGCGCGGCAAGGTGATCGGCGGCTGCTCCGCCATCAATGCGATGATCTCGATGCGCGGACAGGCCGCCGATTACGACCATTGGCGCCAGCTCGGCCTCACCGGCTGGGGCTATGACGACGTGCTGCCGGCGTTCCGGCGGCTGGAGGATCACTTCCTCGGCGAGAGCGAGCATCACGGCGCCGGCGGCGGCTGGCGCATCGAGGCGCCGCGGCTGTCGTGGAAAATTCTGGATGCCGTGGGCGATGCCGCCGCGCAGATGGGCATTGGAAAGATTCCTGATTTCAACACCGGCGACAACGAAGGCATCAGCTATTTCCACGTCAACCAGAAGCGCGGACGGCGCTGGTCCGCCGCGCGCGGCTTTCTCAAGCCGGCGCTGGCGCGGCCGAACTTGCGGCTGCAAACAAATGTGCTGGTCGACCGACTCGTCATCGAACGGGGCCGCGCGGCCGGCGTGCGCTTCATGCAGAATGGCGAGATGTGCGAGGCGCAAACCAAAGGCGAAGTGATCCTGTGCGCCGGCTCGATCGGATCGGTGCAGGTGCTGCACCGCTCCGGCATCGGCCCGGCCGACTGGCTGGCGCCGCTCGGCATCGAGGTTGCGCTCGACAAGCCGGGCGTCGGGCGCAACCTGCAGGACCATCTTCAGCAGCGCTCGATCTACAAGGTCTCCAATGTGCGCACGCTGAACGAGACCTACTGGAACCTGCTTCGCCGCGGCATGATGGGGCTCGACTACGCCTTCCGCCGCCGCGGGCCGCTGACCATGGCGCCGTCGCAGCTCGGCATCTTCACGCGCTCCGACCCCGCCTTCGAGCGCGCCAACATCCAGTTCCACGTGCAGCCGCTGTCGCTCGACAAGTTCGGCGATCCCCTGCATCGTTTCCCCGCAATCACGGTCAGCGCCTGCAATCTGCGGCCGACCTCGCGCGGCACCGTGCGCCTGCGCTCCGCGGCAATCGGCGAAGCGCCATCGATCGCGCCGAACTATCTGTCGACCGAGGAGGACCGCCGCGTCGCCGCCGACGCGATCCGCACCACGCGAAAGCTGATGAAACAGCCGGTGCTGCAGCGATACAGCCCGAGCGAATATCTCCCCGGCCCGTCCGTCGGCGACGACGATGCCTCGCTTGCGAAAGCCGCCGGCGACATCGGTACAACCATCTTTCATCCCGTCGGCACCGCGAAGATGGGGCTTGCGAGCGATCCCTCCGCCGTGGTCGACGAGCGGCTGCGCTGCTTCGGCATCGGCGGCTTGCGCATTGCCGACGCCTCGGTGATGCCCACCATCACCTCGGGCAACACCAACACGCCGACCGCGATGATCGCGGAAAAGGCCGCGGCGATGATCTTGGAAGACTCGCGACGGTAGCCATGGTCACCTTCGGCCATTGTGTGGTGCAGGAAGCGCCGCAATCGGTACTGAAGGCGCTGCGCGACTTCGACGGAAAGCGAGAAAGGTGAGCCGAATGCGCGATCTCCCCTCGATCCGCACAATTCTCCTGGCCGCTGTGCTTTCGGCGCTGTGCGCCTGGCCGGCCGCAGCGCAGAAGAGCGACAAGGTATCGCTGACGGGATCGATCATCACATGGAATACCGTGAAATATGCAACGGCCGCGGACAACGGATTCGTCGACGGGTCGCTTGACTTGAAGACGATCGTCGATCGCACGTTCAGGACCCATGTGATCGAGAACCGTTATCTCAAGGTGACGCTGCTGCCGGAATTCGGCGGGCGCATCCTGTCCATCATCTACAAGCCGACCGGGCACGAGCAGCTGTACCGGACGCAGGTCGGCGTGCCCTATGGGATGAAGGGCGGCACGTTCTACTACGACTGGATGATGGTCTATGGCGGCATCTTCCCGACCTTCCCCGATCCCGAGCACGGCAAGACCTGGCTGAAGCCGTGGGACTTCCGCGTGCTACGGCAGACGGCCGGCGAGGTAACCGTCGCGATGTCGCTCAGGGATGATTTCGCCTACGACGCAGCGCCGAAACAGTTCAGCCGCGGGGCAAGCGGCATCGAGGCGACCTATTACGTGACGTTGAAGGCCGGTCGCACTGCGCTCGACACGCGCCTGGTGCTGAAAAATCAGCGCGGCGAAGCGCTCGACTACGAGTACTGGACCTGCGCGACCTTCGCCCCGGGATCGGACCCGAACAACCCCAAGGCCACCGGCGGCGCCGAAATCATTGCCCCGCTTGCGGCCTACACCACGCCGCGCTGGTCGGCGAATATCGCCGGCGGCGACGAGAGCGCAGAAGCAGGCAGGCATCGCTTCGAAAGGCTGCGCTGGTTCAGGAATTGGCCGACGATGGGCATCGCCTATGCGGCGCCGGACCTGCAGGGCGGCAACTTCTGGGGCGTGATCAACCACGACAACGAGGAAGGCATCATCCGCATCGCGGACAACAGGATCACGCGCGGCCTGAAAATGTGGACATGGGGATTTCCGTCACTCGATAACGCGAACAACGCGCGCACCGACCCGCGTCCGGACCAGCCTTATGTTGAATTGTGGGCAGGCATGTCGGACCAATTCTTCCACCCGGCCCGCCTTGCCGCGTCGGCCGAAGTTTCGGTTGCGGAGACCTACAGTCCAACCGTCGGCATGAGCAACGTGACCCACGCGAACGACCGGATATTGATCAATCTCTCTGCGAGCAGTTCCGCGGTGAACCTGCAATTCTTCAGTATCGAGCCGGCTGAGCCGCTCCGCGTCACGCTAAAGCGTGGCGAGGCCTTGCTGCTCGAGGCCAGCATGCACGCCGATCCGCCCGGTGGAAGCCGCATCACCGCCGCCATGCCTGACGGCAAGAGCGGCGAGCGGGTCCAGCTGACGATCAGGACGGCCGACGGCAAGGAACTGATGGCGGCGGAGACGCAGATCAAATAGCCGTCCGTCAGTCCTGCCTGGCGCGAACAAGCCGGCCGAGCGACCAGTTGCCAGGCCCGCAGCAGGCCAGCACGAGGAATCCGCCCGCGATGGAAATATCCTTCTGGAAATGCAGCAGCTGGTTGCGGTCGGCGAACTGCCAGTGAAACATGATCGCCGTGAGCACGCAGAACACGGCAAACGCCATGGCGGCGCAGCGCGTGAGAATGCCGGTGACGACCAGCAGTCCGCCGCCGAGCTGGAGCGCAATGACGGCGGGCAGCAGCAGCGACGGCACGCCGGACTTCTGCATGTAGGCCGCCGCGCCGGCGTAATTGGCGAGCAGGCCGATGCTTTCATGCAGGAAGATGAAGACGAGCAGACACCGGCCCGCAAGCAGGCCGGCATCCCGTAACGTGTCTTCCGCCACGCGTGGCATCAGTTGACCTTGGCGGATTTTGCGAGCGCCTTTTCGAGGTCCTCGCGTTCCTCGCAGCCCTGCGGACACAGCCTGGTCAGCACCGCCAACTGCTCGCGGGCCTTCGGCAAATCGCCCATTTCCACATAGAGCTCGCCGAGATATTCGCGCGCACCCTTGTGGTCCGCGTTGAAATCCAGCGCTTTCTTGTAATAGGTCAGCGCCGTCGGATAGTCGCCCATCTTGCGCGAGCTGAAGCCCATCAGGTTGTAGACGTCGGCGTGCTGATTGGTTTCGGCGAGCACCTTCAGCTCCGCGAACGCGCCCTTGTAGTCGGCCGCCTTGATCCTGGCCCGGACCGCGGTGAGATCGGGCGCATCCTGCGAGTTCATGTTGTCGACGGCGAACGCCGGCATGGAGCCGGTGATCGCGGCAGCCGGCGCGACGGCGAGCCGCAGCGCCAGGAGCAGCATGTGATGGGTACGGGTACTGGAACGCATGGGAGTATCCTTTCTTGCTGGGGACGTTGGAGCCTCAAAGATCAGGCCTGCACGGGGGTGAAGGCGTAGCCTGCGCCGTCCTTGACGAAGGTGCCGGCGCCGGGGAACGGGAAATGCGCGCCGCAGATCGCCACCTTGTCGGCGATGACGCGGTCGAGCAGCTTGCGGCGGGTCTCCACGGCGAGCGGGCCGTCCTGGTCGTAGGCGCCCTGCCATTCCGGATGCGGGGCGAGCAGCGCCGGGACGTAGGCGACGTCGTTGGAGATCATCAGCTGCTGGTTGCCCGAGCCGAGCAGGAAGGCCGAATGGCCGGGCGTGTGGCCGGGCGCATTGACCATTCGGATGCCCGGCGCAACTTCCTTCTCGGTTTCGACGAGTTGGAAATTCTTCCAGGTCGGAAACACCGCCTGGATGCGCGCGCCGAGCGCCTTGCGCGCCTCGGGCAACTTCTCCACCCGGCCCGGCTCGGTCCACCATTTGTACTCGGTAGCGCTGACGATCAGCTCGGCGTTGGGATAGTTCGGCGCATTGCTGCCCTTTTGCATCAGGCCGAAGATGTGGTCGGGATGGAAATGCGAGATCAGCACGGTGCTGATCTTCTCGGGGTCGATGCCGGCGCCCTTCAAATTGTCGGGCAGGCTCACGGCGGTCGGCTGCCACTGGCCGGCGCCCGAGCCGGAGTCGATCATGACGAGCTTGTCGCCGATCTTCAGCACGAGCACGGTCAGAGGGATTGGCACGTAATCGGTGGTCATGCCGGCTTTCGCCAGCGCTTCCTTGGTGTCCTCGATGCTGGCGTTCTTGATGAAGGTCGGATCGTGCGGCTTCTTCCAGATGCCGTCATAGAGCGCAGTGACTTCCACCGAGCCGATCTTGTACTTGTAGAAGCCCTTGCCGGTGTCGGGCGCAGGCTGGGCCTGGGCGGAGCCGACAATGGCCAGACGGGAATTGAGGCCGAGCGCGGCGGCGAAGCCGGCAGCGAGCATGACGTCACGACGCGACATGTTGAACATGAGATGGTCCCTTCCAATGGCCTTGCGCCAGAAGGCGGCTTGGCTTGTTGCGACGGGGCATTGATTGGGCGGCGGCGGCCGTTATTCCCGGACCCGCGCCATCGGGACCGGCGGCCGATCACGATCGCGTCAGGCCGCCGGCGGATAATTCGACGTGACGGGGGGATGACGGAATAAAACGCCGGCGCCCCCGATCAGGTGTTCGAAGCTTGGACAAGGACCGGAACGACCCCAGTTGAGTAACGGAGCAAACCAAGGCATCACAGCCCTGCCCGCCCAATGGGCCGCCATGGGCCGGGCGCAGCCATCCGCGAGCGCCGGACAGAGGGCGATGCCGGTCAAGATTGTCGACAACGATCCCGAGCAGGCGCGGCGTTTCCGCGAGCTGGCGCTGCCGCACCTCGACGAAGTCTATACGCTGGCGCGCTACCTGCTGCGCGACGCGAGCGATGCCGATGACGCGGTGCAGGAGTGCTATTTGCGCGCGCTGAAGCATTTTCATACCTATCGGGGACCCGCGATCAAGCCGTGGCTGTTCGCGATCCTGCGCAATGTCTGCCACGCCGAGTATGCCCGCCGCGCGAACGCTCCCAGCACGGGCGCGGATGAACTGCCCGGGAGCACTGAGCGGCCACCCATCTGGCACGAGACCGAGGAGACGGCGGAAGCACGGATGGTCCGGCAGCATGACGTCGGCACGATCCGGCGCCTGATCGCTGCGATCGAGGAACCGTTTCGGGAAACCCTGGTGCTGCGGGAGATCGAGAATTTGTCCTACCGCGAGATCGCCGATGTCGCCGATGTACCCGTGGGGACCGTGATGTCGCGCCTCGCGCGCGCCCGCGCCATGCTGCGGTCGGCATGGCTCGCGGAACAGGAGCCGAAGGAATGACCTGCGAGGAAGCTGAAATCCTGCTGCACGCGCTGATCGACGGCGAGCTCGACGCCTCGCACGCGCGCGAGATCGAGGCGCATCTTGCGACGTGCGAAAAATGCGCGGCCGCCGCGCGCGACTACCGCGGGATCAAGAAGATGATGGCGGATGGCGGCCTGCGCTACACCGCGCCGCCGGAGTTGCGCCGCCGCATCGAGGCCTCGTTGCCGCAAACTGAAGCGCCGACGCGGCGCGCGCTGCTGAAGGGATTTGCGATGGGCTCCGCCGTGTCGGCGATCGCGGCCACGGGGCTGTTCGCCGTCATCCTGCGCAGCGACGATGAGCAGCGTTTGCAGAGCGAGTTCGTCTCGGCGCATCTGCGTTCGCTGCAGGCCAATCACCTCACCGATGTCGTCTCTACCGACCAGCACACGGTGAAGCCGTGGTTCAACGGCAGGATCGATATCGCCCCGCCCGTGGTCGATCTCGCCTCGCAGGGCTTTGCGCTGATCGGCGGCCGGCTCGATTACATCGATGGCCGCCCGGTCGGCTCGGTGATCTACCGCCGCCGCCAGCACGTCATCAACCTGTTCGTGGCGCAGGGCGCGGGGACGGACCCTCGGGCGGCAAAGATGGATACGGTGCAGGGATACAATGTTCGCCGCTGGAGCGATCGCGGGCTTGATTATTGGGCCGTGAGCGACCTGTCGAAGGAAGAGCTGGCGAGTTTCGGCGAGAAATTCGAAGCCGCGATCCGCGCGGCGGGATAAAGGCCGCGCGCCCCGTTATTGTGAACGGGAGGCGCTACTCCTGCGGCGGATAGCGCTCGAAGCTCGGCAATTCGTGCGCCCGCTCCATCCAGCTGAGACGCTCGGCGGTCTGCACGTGCACGGCGACGGGAACGGCGTCGGGATCGTCGAAGGTGCCGCTTTGCACATCGATGACGCCGGGCAGCATCTTGTCGTTGATATAGAAGAGACCGCTGCCGCAATTGACGCAGAAATGCCGGCGGCCGTCTTCGGAGGACGCGTAGACCTTCGGTGCACCCTGCGTGACCTTGACCGCGCCCAGCGGAAACATCGCCCAGCCCACCATCGGCGCGCCGGCATGCCGACGGCAATCGCTGCAGTGGCACAGCGCGTGCACGATCAGGTCGCCGTTCACCTCATAACGGATGGCGCCGCAATGACAGCCGCCGGTCATGCGCATCGATGTGCTCCTCGTGAACTGATCCCCGCAACTACTATCGGATGGATCGACCGAAACTGCGGCATAACGACATGTGTAACAACGAAGCCGCCTTCACTGTGCCGGTGCCGGCTGAAAGACAGTCCAATGGTCATCCTTGAACAAATACAGGGCCGACGAAACACGCAGTCGCTCGCTGCTCGAATAAAGGTAAGCAATACCCTTACGCAACTCGTTCACCGCCCGACGGTCGCTCAGCGGTACGAACAGAAGCCCACCGCGCTTCGGCACCGCGGCTACAATCCCTTCGGGATGCTGCCGAAGAAGGTCGCGCCAGAAATCGCGGTCGAGGAAATAGCTGCTGTTGAGGTCCGGAGATTTCCCTTCGACCTGCATCAGGCCTCGGGTCCATGGCCTTGCAGCGGGATCGCCATAGACCCGCTTGATGTTGCGAAGTGCAAGCTCAACGGCTTGATCCGGATTCAGCTGCAACCGAACAAGGTCCTCGGGCTTCGCATTCAGCATCGACGTCGGCCCGTCGAAAACAAACCGGATGTGCATGTCTCCGAGAAACTCGAACGAGGCCATCTCGAATTCCACCTGCTTGCCATCAATCGTGGCCCGCAGCTTTCCGGTCGGTTGGAGCGCCTCGTCTTGCTTGTTGAGGCCGGGCGACTCCCGGAGGACGAACATGAAGTTTTCGGCGCTCCTGGCCCAGCCGTCCTGCGCAATGGCGCGCGAGCATGCAAGGCAGCCGCCAAGTAGCGCTACACAGCAAAGTAAAATGAAATCGGAAATGGCGTGACGTAGCTTTGAATGCCTCGCCAGCATGCCGGGCCGGCGTCTTACGCCGACTTGCGCACGGCGTTGTCGACCAGCGTCTTGCCGAGCGACCAGATCGCGCCGGGGACCTTGTGGCTGGCGGCGATCACTTCATCGAACGAGCTCGCAATCCAGCTGCAGTCTTGCTCGGTGATGACGAGCGGCGGCAGCAGTTTGATCGTGTGGCTGCCGTGGCCGGCCACCTGTGTCAGGATCTTGTGATCCTTGAACAGCGGCACGGTGATGAGCTGGCAGAACAGGCCCTTGTTGGCGGTCTCCAGCACGTTCCACGACGCACGCAGCCGCAGCGATTTCGGCGGGCCGAACTCGACGCCGAGCATCAGGCCCTTGCCGCGCACTTCCTTCATCAGCTCGTAGCCGGGCACGAGGCGCGTCAGCGCCATCTGCAATTCGGCGCCGCGCCGGGCTGCTTTCTCGATCAGATTGTCGGCCTTGATGACTTCGAGCGTGGCGATGCCGGCGGCCATCGCCAGATCGTTCTTCGAGAAGGTCGAGCCGTGCACGACCGCGCGATCCATCTGGCTGAAAATCTTGTCGAATATGTTCTTGCGCGTCAGCAGCGCCCCGACCGGCACGTGGCCGCCCGACAAGGCCTTTGCGAGCAGCACCATGTCGGGCTCTACGTTCCAGTGTTCCACCGCGAGGAACTTGCCGGTGCGGCCGATGCCGGTCTGGACTTCGTCGGCGATCAGCAGCGTGCCGTATTTGCGGCACAGCGCCAGCGCGCCCGGCAGGAATTCGTCGGTCGGCAGGTTGACGCCCTTGCCCTGGATCGGCTCGACGATGAAGGCCGCCACCTGCCTTGACGACAGCGCACGCTCGAGCGCGGCGAGATCGTTGAACGGAACCGGCGTGCAACCCGGCAGCAGCGGCTCGAAGCCGAGACGGAAATTCGGATCGTCCGTCAGCGACAGCGCACCGTAGGACAGGCCGTGGAACGCATGGCTGCAGTAGACGATGCCAGGACGTCCCGTCGCGCCGCGCGCGAACTTGATCGCCGCCTCGACGGTCTCGGCGCCGGAGTTGGCGAAGAACACCTTGTCCAGATATGGCACATGTTCCAGCAGCCGCTCGGCCAGAATGCCCGCGAGCGTCGACACGTCGAACTGCACGAGATTCGGCATGTCCGCATCGAGCACGCTCTTGAGCGCCGCGCGCACCGAGGGGTGGTTCCGGCCAACGGCGAACACGCCGAAACCGCTGAGCAAATCGAGATATTTGTCGCCGGCGCGGTCGTAGAGGTACTGGCCCTGGCCTTTCTGGAATCCGACATCATAGCCGATCGTTTTCAGCACGCGCACGAACTGCTCGTTCAGATAGCGCGCATGCAGGGCGCTGCGCTGCGATTCGCGCGCCGCAAACATCTCGGAAACGTCAAAATTGCAATCTAAGGCCATTGGCTACTTACTTCGGTTGATGGCTGCTTCGTCAACTGAAAACGCCCATTGCGGCGTTTTGACCCCGCTAGCCACTTAAGCACAGGTTCTGATCATGTTGCACTGCCTAAGATCGCCCGCGCCCAGCCTAGCCTATACCGCATTATTTCTGGCCACAGGCACATATTCGGCCCTCGCGGCCGATCCGACCGGCGACTGGCGGGTCGCCGACGGCATCGCCAATATCCGCGTCGCGCAGTGCAACGGGAACATGTGGGGCGTGGTCGCCTGGGAAAAGGTTCCGGGCGGAAAGGATTCGCGCAATCCCGATCCGGCCAAGCAGAGCCGGCCGACGCTCGGCATGCCGATTCTGCTCGCCATGAAGAAGAAGCCCGGCGTCGATGCGTGGGAAGGCCAAGTCTACAACGCCAAGGACGGTCAGACCTACTCTTCGACCATCAAGCCGCTTAGCGCCGATCAGCTCGAGATTCAAGGCTGCGTGCTCGGCTTCCTCTGCGGCGGCGAGACCTGGACACGGGTCGGTCCACCGATCGCCTCGAGCCCGGCCAACAGCATGGCCAAGGGCACGGCCGCACCAGCGCAACCGCAGGCCGCAGCGCCCGCGCCGAAGACCACCGGCTCGACTGCGCCTGCGCAGAAGCAGGCGGCCGGTCCAAAGGATACGGTCGGCGACATCTGCCTGCTGCCCGAGGTGGCGCGCGCTACTCGCTGATGTGACGCGGCTTGCCCATCAGCGCAGGCTGGAACAACAGCACCGCCGCGAGCGTGGTGACGAGCGAAAGCGCGAGCAGCTTGCCCATGCTCGCGGTGCCCGGATGACTTGAGAGCCACAGGCTGCCGAACGCTGTCGCCGTGGTCAGGGCGCTGAAAAAGATCGCGCGTGTCAGCGACGTCTGCAGCAGGTTTGTCCTGCCCTCGCGCCACGCCACCACATAATAAATCTTGAAGGCGACGCCGATGCCGAGCAGCAGCGGCAGCGCGACGATGTTGGCGAAGTTGAGCGGCAGCCCGATCAGCACGCAGATCTCCAGCGTCACGGCGCCTGCCACCAGCAGCGGCACCAGCGTCATCAGCACGTCGGTGAACCGCCGCAGCGTGATCCACAGCAGCAGGCTGATCACCACCAGCGCCCAGATGCCGGCATGGATGAATGCGCGCACGATGGTGTCGCCGGATTTCAGGATCGACACCGGTCCACCGACCGCCGTCGGCTCGGCGGTGAGCACCGCGTCGGCAAACTTGCGCAGATTGTCGTTGTCGTTGGGATCGCCCTTCGGCAGCGCCTCGACGCGGATCAGGCCGTTCGTGGACTTCCAGGCGTCGACCAGTTCGTGCGGCAGGTCTTTCACGGTGAAAGGCCGCGCCGACAGCAGGGCTTTCAGACCGTCCAGCGTCGTCTGCAGCGGCGCGACGAACACGTTCTGCGCCGTGTCGCGCGTCGCCTGATCGGAATCGGCGAGCTTCTGCAAGGCGTCTGCCAGCCGGCGCGAGGCGACCGCGCCCGGACCCTTGCCGTCACCGGCCGTCTTGCGCAGCGCGTCGACCGAGCTCTTCAGCGACTCGACATTTTCCGCGTCCGACGGCGCCGGGTCGACCTGCTCCGGATTGAGCACGGGCATCAGGACTTTTGCCGCCTTCTCGATCAGTTTCAGCTTTGCCGGCTGGTCCGCGGGAACGAAGCTGTCGAGCGAACGGACGGACGCGACTTCCGGAACCTTCTCGAGCTTGGCCTCGATCTTCCTGGCGTCGGCTTCCGAATTGGTCAGCACATTGATGGCGTTGGCGCCGGTGTTGGGATCCCTGCGCAAATCGAGGAAGGTCGCGATCGACTCGGCATGCGGATTGCGCAGATTGATCGGGTTGAAGTCGAACTTCATGAAGTAGAGCAGCGGCAGGCCCGCCACCGCAACGAGGATCGTGCCGACGATGATCGGTACGCGATAATCCTCCAGGAACTTGTCGACTGGTGCGAGGAAGGCATAGCCGACCGGCTCGCTTTCGCCGGGCGGATTGAGCAGCGTCAGCAGCGCCGGCAGCGCGGTGATGCTGGAGAAGAACGCGACCACCATTCCGGCACCGGCGATCTTGCCGAGTTCGGCGATGCCGCGATAGTCGGTCGGCAGGAAACAGAGGAAACCTGCCGCGGTGGCCATCGCCGCCAGCGACAGCGGAACCGCGGAACGCCGCGCGGCTTCGGCCAGCGCTTCCGCCATGTTGTCGTTCTTGAAGCGCTCGGAGCGGTATCGCACGCTGAACTGGATGCCAAAGTCGACGCCGAGGCCAACGAACAGTACGGCGAATGCGATCGACAGCAGGTTCAGCGATTCCACCAGCCACAGTCCGACGGCGGTGGTGATCGCAAGACCGATGAACAGGTTCACGAACACGGCGAAGATGATTTTCGCCGAATGCAACGCGAGCCACAGGATCACGAGCACGATGAGGATCGTACCGACGCCGTTGACGATGGCGCCTTCCTGGACGGTCGAATATTCCTCGTTGGCGATCGGGATCGGACCGGTCAGACGGACGCGGGCGTGATAATTTTCGGCGAATTTCAGATCGGCCGCAGCCTTGCGGATGGCGTCGGCGGCGTCCTTGCCCGGCTCCAGCGCTTCATAGTCGATGATCGGCTTCACCTCGATGAAGGAACGCTTTGCGGCATCGGTGAGCGGTTTCGGGCTGACCAGTTCACGCCAGGAGAACGTGGCGTCGGTCTTCCTGGCGAGGACGTGTTCGACCGTCTCGGCGATATAGCCGAACGGCCGTACCGTATTGTCGAGATTGACCTGCCCGCGCTTGACGCCGGCAAGACCCGTTTCCAATGCGCCGGTGAGGCCGCGGATCGAGGGATCGCCCGCCATGATCTCGATCAGCGGCGCGGATGCCTCGAGCTGGCCCGTGATCTGCGCGACTTCCTCGGTCGGCAGGAACAGAAGGCCGTTGCGAGCGAAGAACTCGCCGGAACCGAGCGGCTGCACGGCTTCGAAATTCTTGGTGTCCTGCTTGAGCTTATCGGCGAGCGCGTTGGCGGCTGCGCCCGCCAATTCCGGTGTCGGCGCCTCGACGACGGCAATAATGAGCTTCTCACGATCGAACGCCTGCTCGAACTGGATGTCGCGCTTGCGCCAGTCGAGATCGGGCGAAATCAGCGTATTGATGTCGGTGTTGATGGCAAAATGGCGCGCCGCGTAGACGCACGAAGCGGCCGCCAGGGCGAGAGAAATAACCAGGACGAAAGGTGCAAAGCGCGTACAAGCTTTGACAATCCAGACGACGGTGTTTGTCAGCACTACGTTTCTTTCTAATGTAGGAAAGCCTGCCGAAAACGCCCCGCTATCTAACGGAGTTCCACGGGCCGATCTAATGCTTGTTTGGTCACTCTCCGGGCCCACCCGAGGGGCAGCGAAACAAACCCAATGGCATCGAGCGCGTTGGTATAGCCCGCCCCGCGCGGCGGAAAAGTGACGATTCAGCGAGCGCAATGCCGCCTTAGGGTATCATTATACCTAAAGATTGACGGTCCTCCTGCGACCATTTCGCAACCGACTTTCCCCGGGCCGGTTTTTTTGACACAACGCCCTGTGCTTTCATGCGCTGGGGGGCCAACGGACTGGGCGCAGGGACCTTATGGATGGATGCCGCCATCATCCGGCGGATGTCCGCCCGCATGGAGGCTTCAGAAATGAATGTGGTGCAGCGTGCGTAACGGCAGTCCTATCGAAGTGTATCTCGCGCAGCCCCGCGGCTTTTGCGCCGGTGTCGTGCGCGCCATCGAAATCGTCGAGCGCGCGCTCACCAAGTACGGCCCGCCGGTCTACGTCAGGCACGAGATCGTGCACAACAAACACGTGGTCGAGAGCCTGAAGAGCAAAGGCGCCATCTTTGTCGAGGATCTCTCCGAAGTGCCGCCGCTGGCGGTGACGGTGTTCTCGGCGCATGGCGTTGCCCGCAGCGTCGAGGAAGAGGCCGCGGCGCGCGGCCTGCCGGTGCTGAATGCCACCTGCCCGCTGGTCACGAAGGTTCACAATCAGGGCAAGCGCTACGTGTCGAAGGGCCGTCAGTTGATCCTGATCGGGCATGCCGGCCACCCCGAGGTCGAGGGAACCATGGGCCAGGTTCCCGGCCCCGTCCTGCTGGTGCAGAACGTCGACGACGTCGCCGCGCTGACCCTGCCCACGGACACCCCGGTCGCCTACATCACCCAGACCACGCTCAGCGTAGACGACACCAAGGACATAATCGCGGCCCTTCACGGCCGTTTTACAGACATTCAAGGCCCTGATATCCGGGATATCTGCTATGCCACCCAAAACCGCCAATCTGCGGTAAGGGACCTGAGCAAGCTCGTCGACGTTATCCTGGTGGTGGGCGCCGCCAACAGCTCCAACTCGAATCGCCTGCGCGAGATCGGCACCGAGGTGGGTGTTCCGAGCTACCTTGTCGCTGACGGCGGCGAACTCAGGGAGGAGTGGCTCACGGACGCCAAGGCCGTCGGCATCACCGCCGGCGCGTCGGCGCCGGAAGTGCTGGTGGACGACGTCATCGAGGCCTTGCGGCGCATCGGGCCGGTGACGGTTTCGGTGGTGCCGGGGCGGGAAGAGAATATCGAGTTCCGGCTGCCGGCCGAACTGTCTGCGGGCTGATTCAAAACTCTGACTAGATTGATACGAGAAAGAACGCTTCGAAATGGCTATACCCTTCTTCAAGGAAATGCGTATCGGCGGTTATTTGCTCAAGCAGAAACTGCTTGGCCGCAAACGCTATCCCCTCGTGCTGATGCTGGAGCCGTTGTTCCGCTGCAATCTCGCCTGCGTCGGCTGCGGCAAGATCGACTATCCGGATGCCATCCTCAACCGCCGCATGACGGCGCAAGAATGCTGGGACGCGGCCGATGAATGCGGCGCGCCGATGGTGGCGATCCCGGGTGGCGAGCCGCTGATCCACAAGGAGATCGGCGAAATCGTGCGCGGCCTCGTGGCCCGCAAGAAGTTCGTCTCGCTCTGCACCAATGCCCTGCTGCTGGAGAAGAAGCTCGACCTGTTCGAGCCCTCGCCCTACTTGTTCTTTTCGGTGCATCTCGACGGCCTGCGCGACCACCACGACAAGGCGGTGTCGCAGAAGGGCGTGTTCGACCGCGCGGTGTCTGCCATCAAGGCGGCCAAGGAGCGCGGCTTCACCGTCAACGTCAACGCCACCATCTTCGACGGCCATCCGGCGGAAGAGATCGCAAAATTCCTCGATCTCACTGTCGAGCTCGGCGTCGGCGTCTCGATGTCGCCGGGCTACGCCTATGAGCGCGCGCCCGACCAGGAGCACTTCCTGAACCGCGCCAAGACCAAGAAGCTGTTCCGCGATGTCTTCGCGCTCGGCAAGGGCAAGAAGTGGAATTTCATGCATTCCGGCCTGTTCCTCGACTTCCTCGCGGGCAACCAGGAATATGAGTGCACGCCCTGGGGCATGCCGGCGCGCAACATCTTCGGCTGGCAGAAGCCCTGCTATCTGCTCGGCGAAGGCTATGCGAAGACCTTCAGGGAGCTGATGGACACCACCGACTGGGACACCTACGGCACCGGCAAGTACGAGAAGTGCGCGAATTGCATGGCGCATTGCGGCTACGAGCCGACGGCGGCGACGGCGGCGCTGAACAATCCGTTCAAGGCGGCCTGGGTCGCGATGCGCGGCATCAGGACCGAAGGGCCGATGGCGCCGGAGATCGATCTCTCCAAGCAGCGTCCCGCGCAGTACGTGTTCGCCGAGCAGGTGCAGAAGAAGCTCTCGGACATCCGCCGCGACGAGGCGATTGCCGCCCAGCAGAAGGCCGACAAGCTGGCCCAGCAAAATACGGCCTCGACGGCGGCCTGATCGGCCGCATCGATTTCACCAACAACACAAAGGCCCGGGCGCTGCCCGGGCCTTCTTCGTTGAACCGTGAGAAGCCCGTCAGGCGTCCGCGGCTGCGAGGCTCGCACTGCCCATCAGGAAGCCGCGGCAGCCGCGCAGCGAACGCAGCGCGAGATTGAAGTCAATTCCGGTCGACACCAGCGCCCGCAGCGAGCGGGGATTGCGCACGACGCCGCGCACGATGGTACCGAGGTCGATGTCGCCGTTCGGCTTGATGGCGTTTTGCGCCAGTGCGGGCAGTGCGCGGTGGGCGGGATCGCTGATGACGCGCAGCGCCGCAAACGGAAGGCCGGCCTGCGCGGCATAGGCGGCGGCGATATGGCTTTCCATGTCGACCGCAGCAGCGCCCGTCTCGGAGTGCAGCGCGGCCTTGCAGGCGCTCGCCGCCACGACCTTCTCGACGCCGGCGAGACCCCCGCGCACCACACGGCGGCGGCGGCGCGTCAGCCGGCTGCGCTTGAGCGCGGCGCTGGCGATCATCTCCTCGTTCAGCGCCATGTCGGCGAGAAACTTGGTATCGCCCGCCATCACCTCGGTCGCGACCACGACGTCGCCGGTTTTCAGCGACGGGTCCAGGCCGCCGGCCACGCCAAAGCTGACCACGCCACGAAAAGTCGAGCAATCGAGCGTTGCCAGCAGTGCGCGAAGCTGCTGCGGATCGCTCGAGCTGCAGATCACGATCATGCCGGGCCCGGCCGCGATGCGGGCCTCCTGCACCAATCCTGTAACAATCAGGACCGGCCGCGAATCAATCGAAGTTTCCCCAATCGACTGAACCGCAGCGGCCTCCGCCGCCCCCAAAGTCACATCCCGACCCCTACCGTCCTACTGTTCGTGCTGCTCAAGTTCCGGTACCGCGCCATTGCCCACAGCGGGAAGAACTTCGAGTAGCCGTGATATCGCAAATAAAACACCCGTGGAAAACCCGTAGCGGTGTAGCGCTGCTCATCCCACAGGCCTTTTTCCGTCTGTGTGCTTTTTAGGTACTCCACCCCCTTCACGACAGCCGGATGCTCCACTTCCCCGACCGCCATCAACCCAAGCAAGGCCCATGCCGTCTGCGAGGACGTCGAGGGTGCCTGCTCGTATCCCCTGTAATCCAGCCGGTAGCTGACGGCGTCCTCGCCCCAGCCGCCGTCCCGATTCTGGACAGAAACTAGCCAGTCCACGGCCTTTCGCACCATGGGATCCCGATGGTCCACCCCTGCGACATTTAGCGCACAGAGCACCGACCAGGTGCCGTAGATGTAGTTCAGCCCCCAGCGCCCGTACCACGAGCCGTCCGCCAGCTGGGTGCGGCGCAAATAGGCAATTCCGTCCGCCACCGCCTTGCTGCTTTGGGCGGTCTCGCCGAGTTGGGCCAGCATCGAGATACATCGCGCGGTGACGTCCTCGGTCGGGGGATCGAGCAGCGCGCCATGGTCCGAGAACGGGATGTTGTTGAGATAATATTCCAGATTGTCGACGTCGAACGCGGCCCAGCCCCCGTCGCGGCTCTGCATGCCCTCGATCCATTCGCGGCCGCGCGCGATCGCGGTGTCGTAGTCCCTGCTGCCGTCCCGGCGCTGCGCGCGGTCCATCGCCATCACCACGACGGCGGTGTCGTCGAGATCGGGATAGTGGGGGTTGTTGTACTGGAACGCCCAGCCGCCGGGCCGGGTGTCGGGGGCCTTCACCGCCCAGTCGCCCTTGAGATCGAGCACCTGGCGCGGCTTGAGCCAGTCGAGGCCCTGTCTGACCTTGGCGAGCGTGTCGGCGCCGCCGGCCTCCGCCAGCGCGTGACAGGCCAGCGCGGTGTCCCATACCGGCGACACGCAGGGCTGGCAGTAGGCTTCGTGCTCGCCAATCACGAGCAGCTTGTCGATGCCGCGGCGGGTGATGGCGCGCGGCGGGAAATGCTCGTCCTTGCCGAGCGCCTCGTACATCATCACGATGTTGGCCATCGGCGGATAGATCGCGCCCATGCCGTCTTCGCCATTGAGCCGCTCCTCGGTGAAGGCAAGCGCGGCTTCGATGGCCTGCTGGCGATACTTCTTCGGAAACATCGGCTCGATGGCGCGCAGGATCTTGTCGAGACCGCGGAACAGCAGGAACCAGCCCCAGCTCTGGTGCGGCGCCTTCGACGTCATGCCAAGGCGCTTCGGATCCTGCAGAAACAGCTCGTCGATGCCGATGCCCCTGGGATTCTTCGCACGCGGCTTCAGCGCGGCCAGCACCATCAGCGGCACGAGAGTCGTGCGCGCCCAATAGGACACCTTGTTGAGGTGGAAGGGCGACCACTTCGGCAGCAGCATGATCTCGATCGGCAGCACCGGCACCGCGCGCCAGCTCACCACGCCGTAGAGCGCGAGCATAAATCGCGTGAAAACGTTGCTGCCGGCGGCTCCCCCTTGCGCGCGGATCGCCTCGCGCGCCTTCACCATGTGCGGCGCGTCGATGGAATCGCCGATCATCTTCAGCGCAAAATACGACTTCACGCTCGCGCTCATGTCGAAGGGGCCGTCATGCACCAGCGGCCAGCCGCCGTGGGGCCCTTGCGTGCGGCGCAGGTAGTTGGCGATCTTGGCCTCGAGCACGCTATCGACCGGCTCGGCGAGATAATGGCGCAACAGCACGTATTCGGAAGGAATGGTGGAATCCGCTTCCAGCTCGAACACCCAGTGGCCGTCGGCCTGGCGATAGCCGAGCAGCGCCTCGGTCGCCGACACGATGCTCTTTTCCAGCGCGACCGGATCGACGGCAGCGGCGGGATTTGCGGCAGGATTCGTGGAATGCATATTCACTGACTTGCCCTGTGTTCGCGCCGGTCCCGACCAACGAGCGCCGCGCGCGGCATGTAGGAATTCAGGCCCTTGCCTTTCCCAGCACCAGATCGGCGGCGCGGTCGCCCGATCGCACCGACCCCTCGATGGTGGCTGGTAACCCCGTAGCAGTCCAATCGCCGGCGAGGAACAGGTTTTTGAAGCCCGTGACCGGTCCCGGTCGCAGCGCATTCTGCTCCGGCGTCGCCTCGAATGTGGCGCGGCGCTCGCGCACGATCTGCCACGGCGGCATGTCGCCGGAAACGCCGCCGGCCTTGCAGACATCGCGCCAGATGGCCTGCGCCAGTTCCTCGCGCGGCATGTCCACCAGCCGGTCGCCGTTGCTGATGGTCACCGAAAGGCGCTGCGGGAACGCGAACAGCCATTCGACGAGACCGCCGACCACGCCGAGAATCGGCGCAGAGCCTTTTGGCGGTTCGATGCGGAAATGCGCATTGACGATGGCGCGGAATTTGGTCGGCCCCTTCAGGCCCGGCAACAGCGTGGCGGCAGGTCGCGGCGGCACTGCGAGGATTACGGCATCGTCGGCGCCAAGCGCGATCGTGTCGTCACCGAAATTCAGCTCATCGACACGGTTGCCTGTGCTCGTAAGCGCACGCAGCTCATGGCCGATACGCACGCTGGAGCCGCGGCGTTCCAGCAGCTTCACGGCCGGCTCGATCAGCACCGAGCTCAGACCATCGCGCGCGATCAGCGGACGGCACGCCTGCCCGCCTGCAAGCAGCGTTTCCCGCACGATCGCGCCGGCAAGGCCCGCCGAGCCTTCCGGCGGATCGCAGTTGAGCGCGGCCAGCAGCAGCGGCTGCACCAGGCGCTGGTACAGCGTGCCGTCGCAGGGAATGGTGTTGCCGATCAGCCTGTCGGCGCCGGCCCAGACCAGCGGCGCGAGCTTGAGATAGTCGGTGATGCCGGTGTCGGGAACGCGCCGCGATTCGTCGAACACCCAGCTCGGCAGACGCCCATCGCCGAGATCGAGCAGCCAGCGCTGGCCCGTCGAGATATCGACAAAGGGAAACTGCGCGCGTTCGGGGCCAACCAGCCCCGCCTCGGTGCCGATCGCGCGTGCATAGTCGCGCACATGGGTGTTGCCCGAAAGCACGAGGTGATTGCCGTTGTCGATGGTCAGGTTGGTCGCGCCATCAAAATAGGAACGGCAGCGGCCGCCGACCTGCTGCGTCGCCTCGTGGACATGCACCTGCAAGCCGGCGCTGCTCAGCCGCACGGCGGCGGAAAGGCCGGAGATTCCGGCGCCGATGATGTGAACGGTCCTGGACATCAGATGAAAGCGTAGCGGAAGAGGATGGTGAGCTTCGTGAGCTTGGTCACACGCACCGGTTGGCGCGGGGGCGCAAAGCCCCGCGCCAGCAGCAGATCGAGGATCGCGCGGTAATATTTCGACATGATGCGGGGCGCGCGCACCACGCGGCGGCGGTTGCGGGCCATGATCTCGTCGGCCTTGGCGAAATGCTGGGCTGCGCGCTGCGCCAGCGGCGCGCACACTTTCGGCAGCGCCTTGTCGGCGGTGACCTTGTGCGGATCGTCGCTGGTGATGCCGGCGAGATAGAGACTCTCGCGCGGCAGATAAAGCCGGCCAAGACCCGCATCCTCGTCGATGTCGCGCAGGATGTTGGTGAGCTGCAGCGCGCGGCCGAGGTGATGCGCCAGCGCGATGCCGTCGTCCTCGCCCATGCCGAACACCCGCACCGACAGCCGCCCGACGGCGCTGGCGACGCGGTCGCAATAGAGGTCGAGCGTTGCCATATCGGGCGCGCGGATGTCGGCCGGCACGTCCATTTCCATGCCGTCGACGATGGCGAGGAAATCCTCTCGCTTCAGGCCGAAGGCTTTCACCGAGGCGACGTAGTCCTTGAGGCGCGCCGGCGGCTGCCCGCGATAGAGCGCGTCGATGTCCTCGCGCCATTGCTGGAGCGCGGCCAGACGCTCCTCGCGCGGGCCGTCGGAGTCAGCGATATCGTCGACCTGCCGGCAGAAGCTGTAGATCTGGAACATGGCCACGCGCTGCGCGGACGGCAGGATGCGCATCGCCGCATAGAACGAGCTGCCGGAGGCCGTGGAGCCGTAATTCGCGTTCGCCGCCGCTTCACCACTCATGCGCCGGCCGCCGTCTTCGATTGCGCGCTGCGGCCGACCGCTCGTCGTATTGTTTCGCCCGCCATCGCACCGACGCTGAGGAACATCAGTTCGAGCGGCTTGAGATGCACGCGTTCGCTCAGGGGATCGCGCACCCTCAGCATCGCCACGATCCTGTCGGCGAAAGCCTGGATCAGGGAGACTTCGAGCCCGAGCCGGAAATCCTTCACTTGCGGCGCCAGCACCCTGCCCTCGGCAAGCAGCGCTTCGGTCTTGGCGGCGAGCGCATGCAGGCATTGCAGCAGCTGCGGCGAGGATTTTGCCGCGCCGAGTTCCTCGACCGAAGCGCCGGTGGCGGCCAGCGCATCGCGCGGCAGGTAGACACGGTTGATCTGGCGATAATCCTTGCCGCAATCCTGCAGGTGATTGTTGACCTGCAGCCCGGCGCACAGCGCATCGGACGCGGGCCAGATCGAGGTGCTCTCGCCGTGCACGTCGAGCACGAAGCGCCCGACCGGCATGGCCGAGTAGCGGCAATAGTGAATCACCTCGTCCCAGTTCTCGTAGCGCAGCTTGGTCACGTCCATGCGGAAGGCGGTGAGCAGATCGAGCGCATGGCGCGGCGGCATTCCGCGCTCGGCCAGCGCCGTGCGCAACTGCACGGCTTCGCTCTGCGTGTCGCCCTTGCCCAGCAGTTCCGCCTCGAGCAAATCGAGATAGCGGAGCTTCTCATCCGCCGGCAGTTTCGCGTGATCGGCGATGTCGTCGGCGGTACGGACGAAAGTATAGAAGGCAAGGATCAGCGCCCGGTGACGCGGATGGATGATCCACGAGGCAACCGGGAAATTCTCGTCCTTATGGGTCTTGCCGGACCTGAGGTCGCTGGCGCTGGTCATTGCACTACATCGTCACTGGTCTTGCGCGCGTGGCGCGGAACGCCCCCATATAGGGGAATATGCAGGCAAAACCAATGCTTTCGCCGGCTGCCCAGCGATGCTGCCGGCTTCTAAAAGTGGCCGGCCGTCAAGCTTTCGACGGCCGTTTGACGCGAATTTGGCGCTTACTGGCCGTGGCTCTTCAGCACCTGATCGCAGGCCGACGAAATCTTCGCGCGGTTCTCCTTCAGGCAGGCGAGGATCACGAAGTCGCCCTGGTTGAGGAGGCTGCGGCAGTGGCGCTGCACGTCGCGGTTGCAGGCGGCCTGCTCTTCGGCCGTGCCCTGGCGTCCCTGCATCGGCGGTTGCTGCTGGGCGAAGGCTGCGGTGGTGGACGACAACAGGGCGAGAGCCAGGACAAACTTGCGCATGTGATCCTTCATTTCGGCGGCAGAAAATCCGCCCCTGCCGAACGCAGGTTCGGTAGCCGGCACGGATTCGTTGGGTGGCAGGAGCCGCGTAACGCAGCAACCAGACAAGCACAAGCAGGGCAAATGCGGCTAAATTAACGGCATTCGTTCACTGATTCTAACCGATTGAAATATTGTAAAAAATGCCCGCTTAGCCATACCCGAAAATGGCTGTTGCGGGACCGTTATCGCGAACGTAGATGATGGCTTTGCAGGAACGGCGCCGTGGGCCTCACCGCGATTTGAACCTCGCGCGCCAGGACGACACTAAGAGACGACAATAAGAGACGACACCAAGAGTTGGATGCGGCGAGACGCCTCTTGTTCGGAGGTTCTGTTAGGATGGGAAAACGACCATGAATTTGTTTGCTTCCAGCCTGTTCGGTCGGGCTTTCACGATGGCCGGAGTCGGTGCTGCGCTGGCGCTGTCGGTCTGCGCGGGCAACACCCAGGCCAGCGGGCCGTTCGCGGGCTTCGACGGTTCGTGGTCCGGCACCGGCACGGTTGCGCTGTCCAACGGCACCACCGAGCGCATCCGCTGCAAGGCAGACTACAAGGTCACTTCCACCGGCATGGGCCTGAAGCAGGCGCTGCATTGCGCGAGCGACAGCTACAAGTTCGATCTCACCAGCGATGTCACGAGCCAGGGCGAGCGCATCTCCGGCAGCTGGAGCGAGAAGAGCCGCAACATCTTCGGCAACCTGCAGGGCACCGCCGGCAACGGCGCGATCGACGTGTTCGTCGAGGCATCCGGCTTCGCCGCCACCTTGAACCTGCGCACCAACGGTAACAAGCAGGTCGTGCAGATCGAGTCCAAGGGCGAGATCCGCGGCGTCAACATCACGATGACAAAGGGTTAAGAGCTCGCTCCCTCCGCCGGCGCGGGGAAGCCGATGGCCTCGCCAATCCGCAGGACGGATGGGACGTCACCGAGGGCCACATTCCGGGGTCGCACGAGGCACCGGATTATTCCCGCGGCAGCGTGAGCGACGGCCAGATCGTCATCCACCAGTGCTCGTTCATGCACAGCGGCCCGCGCTTTTAGCTGCACGAAAAGGCGGCGCGGGAGGGGGTGCTTGGCCGCCTACTCCGCCGCCTTCGGCTTGCCGGGCGCACCGAACAGCTTTTCCCGCATGTTGATCAGGAACATCGAGGTCGGCCGCAGGATGAAGAGGTCGGCAATCAGCGCCGCCACCATCGAGAACGCGCTGAGCCAGCCGAACAACCGCAGAGACGGCAGGTCGGAGAACACGGTAACGATCAGGCCGCACGCCAGCACCACCGTGGTCAGGATCAGCGCCGGGCCGACCAGCACGGTGGCGCGCTCGACCGCGATGTCCGAGCTGATGCCGGGTTTGCTCTCCAGCCGCAGGCGATTGAGGAAGTGGATGGTCGCCGACAGGCCGAGGCCAAACGACACCGTCAGCGCCACCACGCTGGCGAATTGCAGTCCCTCCCCGAGCAACCACAGCACCGTGCCCGACAGCACGACCGGGAAGATGCCCGGCAGGATGCAGGAGAGCATCACCACGAACGACCGGAATGCGAGACCAATGAATACCGCGACCAGCCCGAACTCGATGGTCAGGCCGTGATTCAGCTTCTCGATCATGTTGGCGCTGTTGCGCGCGGCAATCGCGGAGAGGCCCGTGACGGCGATCTCGTAACCGGGGTTGGCCTTGCGCACCACATCCAGCGCCTTGTCGAGCTTGTCGACCACCGGCAATATCTGGCTTGAATCGTGGTCGGGCACGCGCCCGGACACCACGACGGCGTCCTGCTCGGCCGAGATGAAGCGCCGCACCAGGTGCTCGGGGATCACGCTGACATATTGCTTGAGCGTGGCGACATCGGTGCTGCCGGCTTTCTCGGCCAGCCAGCGGCGCAGCGTTTCCAGCGACCAGACATTGCCGACACCGGCTGCGCCTTCCACCGTGGCGTGAACGTCCGCAATCACCTTTAGCGTCTGCGGTGAATAGAGATCGGCGCCCTTGGGGAATTCGATCAGCACGTCGATCGGATTGGCGCCGGTGAGCTTTGCGTCGAGCCGCGAGCTCGCCGCCACCGCCTGGCGCTTGTCCGGCACCTGGTCGGCGAGCCGATAGCGGGGCTCGAGGCTGGCGTAGATGACGCCGAGGCCGCCGACCACGATCAGCGCGATCAGGCTGTACAGGCCCGGCCGGCCGACCATGCGCACCGCGATCCAGTAGCAGAAATTGCGCAGCATCTGCACGCCGGCATCGGCGCCCTGGAACTTGACGGCGAATATCTTCTCGTTGCGCGTCAACAGCACGCCGAACACCGGCACCAGCGAGAGCACCGCGATCAGCGCGATGATGGTGGCGGCAAGCCCGGCCTCGCCGAATTTGCGGATCAGGTCGGAGTCGGAGAACTGCAGCGCGATGAAGGAAATGCCGGCGGTGCCGTGGGTGAGCACGCAGGCAGGACCCACGACCAGCACCGCATTCTTGAAGGCGGTGTATTTGTCCTGGCCGGCGATCAGCCGGTCGCGCGCCGCAAAGGTCAGCTGCATCGAGTCCGAGAAGCTGATCACCATGATGAGCGGCGTCATCACGTTGAGGAACATGTTGAGATTGAAATTGGCCCAGCCGAGGCCGCCGAGCGCCAAGAGGATCGCGATCATCGGCGGGAATGCGGCGGCCACCATGAACGATATCTTGCGGAAGAAAATGATCGCGATGATGCAGCCGGCAAGCAGGCCGAGCACGTTGTAGGTGATGCCGTCGCGCTCGACCGCGTTGCGGATTTCGAGCTGCATCACCGGCACGCCCGAGAGCTGCGCATTGAGGCCGGTGGCGGCGAGATCGTCGGCCATGATCTTCCTGATCTCGCCGATCACGGGCTTGAGCTTGTTGCTGGCGACGACAGCGGGATCCAGCGACATCACCACCAGCGCCAGCGTGCCGTCTTCCGACAGCAGCTTGCCGCGGATGATTTCGTTGCCCTTCACGGTCTCGATGAACTTGTCGTAGGCCGCGCCTTCCGGCAAATCCGGCGGGAACAGCGCCGCCGGCAGCTTGCCGGGCTCGGGCGCCTGCCGCGCCGAGAACAGCGACACCAGTCCGCGCACGCCTTCGACGAGCTGCAGGTCGGTCACGACGTCGCGGACCTTTTCGAGGTTTCCGCGCGCGAGCAGCGACTTGCCCTCGAGCACGACCAGCACGTCGAATTCGGTCGCGGGGAAGCGCTTGGTCACGGCCTCGTATTGCTTGTAGTCCTTGGAATCCGAGCGAAACAGCTGGCTCAGGGAGTCGTCGATCTTGATGCGATAGACGCCGAACACGGCGGCAATCATCAGAGCGACCAGCACGATCAGCGACACCCACGGCGCCTTGACGGCGATCAGTCCGATCCTCTCCAGCCCGAACGCGATGCTCGACGTCGGGCTCTTCTCGACAACGTCGACATGGACTTCGCTTTCGCTGTATTTATCGAGCATGACCTGTTCAGTCCTCACATCGGCTGACGATGTCGCTTGAAGCTTTTGGATAACGCGCGTGGGGGCTCTGTCGGCCTCTTGGAACGGCGTCAACCCCTGAAAAAATACGGCAAATTTCGCGGTCCTGATCTAGCAGGTCCGAACCTCGAACCGCAAGGCAAGGCAAATCGGGAAATCCGCGGTTATGGTTCAAAAATGCGCGTTAAGTGTCTGAATTGTCACACCGGTTTGTGATCGCTCTGGCCATCGCCTCGCCGCTTTCATCCTTGAGTGCGACGCCGCTGACACGGCGCGCGAGCGCCTCGCGGATCAGCCAGCCGATCTTGAATGCAGCCTCCGCGGAACTGAGCCCGGAACTGTGGATGTTCGAGACGCAATTTCGTTCGGCATCGGTGCGGCCGATCCTGGGGTCATAGGTCAGATAGGCGCCGAGACTGTCGGGCGCAGACAGGCCCGGCCGCTCGCCGATCAGGACCGCCACCATGCGCGCGCCCAGCATTTCACCGATCGCATCGCCAAGCGCGACGCGTGCGCCCGATGCGAGCACGACCGCGGCAGGCGCGATGGCCGCCTCCGACAATAGCGGCAGCAATCGCGCAGTGACGCCGGCGGCGTGGAGGTTCACCGCGGCCGGCGACAATCCATCCGCAATGACGAGGACGAACTCGCAAGGCCCAGGCGCCTTCCCCTTGAGCAGGCGCTGCGAGTCCTCATCGAGCATGCGGCCTAGATCGGGCCGGCGCAGATAGTCGCCACGCGCCGGCACGCGGCTGGAGACCTGCAGCGGCTCGAGGCCGAGTACGGCAAGCGACGCGGTCAGGCCCGCGACATCGAAGGCGGCATGAACGGCGTCGCGGGCGCGGGCATGGTCGAGGGTGAAGTCGAGCAGCGCCTCGGTCGGCAGGCCCGATCCGGAACGGCCGAGGCCGACGCGGGCCGGCGTCAGCGCCTTGAGAGCGCTGGCGAGGCGCGGTGGCGCTGGAGGTTTCGGCTCATTCGGCAGGGACGGCAGCCTCGCGCAGACGGATCGAATAGTTCGAGGCATTTTGCCGGCCGCTGGAGGCCAGCCGCGCGAACTCGATCAGGTGGTGGGCGATCAGCGTCGAGCCGATCAGCCCCTCGATGTCGCCCTTGCGCAAGCGCCCGAGCGCGAACTTCCAGAACACCCGCTTGTAGTCGCCGAGCACACCGACCTTCCAGACGATGTTGCGCAGCATGATCAGCCCGCGGCGGATGTTCGGCCAGCTCTTCAGTTCGTCGGCTACCGGCACCTTGAGGCGCTGCGCATAGGTGTATTCGCATTGGTGCTCGTAGCGCGCAAACAGCCGTGCCGGCTCGTAGGCGATCGCCATGGCGCGCTTCCAGGCGCTGACCACCTCGTCATAGGGCATCAGGAAGTCGACATTGGAGTCGCGGCCTTCGGCGGCTTCGTCATTGATCAGGCGGCCTTCCTTTTCGAGGCGGTCCCACAGCGGCGTCTTGGGCAGCGCCTGCAGCAGGTTGATGGTCAGGAGCGGAATGCGCGATTGCTCGACGAAGTCGAGCAGCGCATCCGCGGTGCCGGGCTTGTCGGTGTCGAGCCCCATGATGATGCCGGACACCACTTCCATGCCGTAGGAATTGATGGTCTGCACGCCCTCGAGGATCGGCACCATCATGTTGTGGTCCTTCTGCATCGCCTTCAGCGCGTCCGGATCCGGAGTCTCGATGCCGCAGAAGATCGTGACGAACCGCGCCTCCTTCATCTTCTCCAGGATCTCGGGCCGCTTGGCGATATTCAGCGTCGCCTCGCAGGCAAGCCGGGTGATGTAACCGGTGCGCTTCTGCCAGTCGACCAGATGCGGCAACAGGTCCATCGCCGCCTTGCGGTTGCCGATGAAATTGTCGTCCACGAAATAGACGGTGTCGGCAATGCCGCATTCGCGCAGCTTGTCGAGCTCGGCAATGATCTGCTGCGGTGTCTTCACGCGCGGGTTGCGGCCGTAGAGCCCGGGGATATCGCAGAATTCGCACTGATAGGGGCAGCCGCTGGAGTACTGGATGCTGGCGAGCAAATATTTGCGGGTCTCGGCGAGTTCATATGCAGGGATCGGGAAGTCGCTCATCGCGACGCGATCCCTGGTCGTCAACACCACCTGCCGCTCCGGCCGCGCGGTGTCTTCCGACAGCCGGCGGAGCAGCTCGTTGGTGGCATCGCCGAGTTCCCCGACATGCAGATAGTCGAACGAGGGATAGTAGTCCGGGCAGGCGCTCACCGAGGGGCCGCCAAGGGCAACCGGCAGGTCGTAGGCATGGGCCCTGCGGCAGATGTCGTTCATCTGGTTGCGCTGGATGTGCATGCCGCTGACGAACACCGCCTCGGCCCATTCGAAATCTTCCCTGGTGGCGGGCGCGAGGTTCTCGTCGATGAACCGGACGGGCCAGTTCTCCGGCAAGTAGGCCGCAATCAGGAGCAGACCTTGCGGGGGCATGAACCCCTTCACGCCGTCGGTCAGCGGATAGGCATATTCGAAAGTGCCGAATGAGGACGTGTACCGCGGGAATACGCAAAGAATCCGCCGTGCCGTCTCAAAACGCTCTGCTCGCATCAACTTTCCCCAAGCATTCTCGTTACTTGCCCGGTCATCAGGAACTTAACCACGAGCCGGAAGGCTCGGCCACCAATTCCTGACGCAGCGACGGGTGAGCAATAACGTCCCTGTCCGGCGTTGGTTGCAAAAACTGTTTTAGAATGGCTTTCAAGCGATCAATTTCGCGGCAAAATCGGGGAGCTGCCCCGCGTTTCCGGCCAGGCGAAAATCGGTGCCGGCAAGGCCGACCCGCATCAGCCAGTCGTCGAACTCCGGCGCCCGCTTCAGGCCGAACAGCTCGCGCAGATAAAGCGCGTCATGGAACGAGGTCGACTGGTAGTTCAGCATGACGTCGTCAGCCCCCGGTACCCCCATGATGAAAGTGACGCCGGCGGCGGCAAGCAGTGTCAGGAGATTGTCCATGTCGTCCTGGTCGGCCTCGGCATGGTTGGTGTAGCAGACGTCGACACCGTGCGGCGCCCCCAGCAGCTTGCCGCAGAAATGATCCTCCAGGCCGGCGCGGATGATTTCCTTGCCGTCGTAGAGGTATTCCGGGCCGATGAAGCCGACCACGCTGTTGACGAGCAGCGGATCGAACGCACGGGCCACCGCATAGGCGCGCGCTTCCAGCGTCTGCTGGTCCACGCCGTGGTGGGCGTTGGCCGACAGCGCCGAGCCCTGCCCGGTCTCGAAATACATCACGTTTTCGCCCGCCGTTCCGCGCTTCAGCGCAAGCCCAGCCTCGCGCGCCTCGCGCAGCAGCGACAGGTCGACGCCAAAACTGCGGTTGGCGGCCTCGGTGCCGGCGACCGACTGGAAAACGAGGTCGACCGGCAGCCCCTGCCGGATCAGGCCAAGCGTGGTCGTCACATGCGCCAGTACGCAACTCTGCGTCGGTATCTCGAAGCGCGTGATGATGTCGTCGAGCAGCCGGACCAGTCCGGCGATCACGGCGGGATCGTCGCTCGCCGGATTGATGCCGATGCAGGCATCGCCCGAACCAAGCAGCAGCCCGTCGAGGACGGAGGCGGTGATGCCGCGCGCGTCGTCATAGGGATGGTTCGGCTGCAGGCGGGTCGCCATCCTGCCCTTCAGCCCGATTGTGTTGCGGAAGCGAGTGGTTACCTCGCACTTCTTCGCAACCTGGATCAGGTCCTGGTTGCGCATCAGCTTTGAGACCGCGGCCACCATTTCCGGGGTCAGGCCGCGCGCCAGCTGCGCCAGCACGGGCGCGGTGGCCGCTTCCGACAGCAGCCAGTCCCTGAAGGCGCCGACCGTGAGCGAGGCGACCGGCGCGAATGCCCTGGCCTCATGCGTGTCGACGATCAGGCGGCTGACCTCGTCGTCCTCATAGGGGATGACGGCCTCATTGAGGAATTGCCGCAGTGGCAGGTCGGCGAGCGCCATCCGCGCTGCGATCATCTGCTCGGCGCTGTCGGCGGCGATCCCGGCCAGCCGGTCGCCGGAGCGCGGCGGCGTTGCCTTCGCCAGCAGGTCACGCAGGTCGGCAAAGACGTAGGAAGTGGCGTCGATCGCCTTGCGATAGGCCATATGAGCTCCGAAAGGTGCCGCTCTCGATTGCGGCAACCTAGCACCTTGGCGGCGGCGGGGGTTGGAGACCGCTGCCCACAACTGCGGCAACGCATCACACGCTGTGGATGCAGAAAGCATGCCAGATGCCCGCGTCGTTCGCAGTCCTGTCTACCTCCACTCCGCGGGATACGGCCCAAGCCGCTGATTCCGCTGGCAAATAAACGTCATAGTTGCAGTCACACAAAATTCGCGCGTTAAGGAAATATCCATGAAAATTCAGCACAATTTTTTAAACGCCAGGTGCTGGTGCCGGCCCTCGGCCGGACCCTTGGCGAGATTCTGAATTCATTCCAACGAGTGGTAGCCCGTCATGACCACCAAGCTTTCGCTCGCGACCAAGCTATATTCGATCTTCGGATTGTTCGCGCTCCTGACGGCCGCCATTACCGCGTTGTCGCATTACAATACCAGCCGCAACACCGAGCTGACCGAGCAGGTCACCACGGCCAGCCGCGCCGGGCTGAACGTCGAGCGGATCAACTCGCTGGTGTATGCCGTGGTGATGGAATCCCGCGGCATCTATATGTCGACCGAGCCGGCGGTGGTGAAGAAATACGGCGAGGGCCTGCTCGCCTTCAACGCGCGCATCCTCGAAGTGGTGAAGAACTGGGAAGCGCTGGTGCGCGAGGATGACGCCGAGCAGTTTGCCAACTTCAAGAAGCGCGTGCAGCAGTTCGTCGAGTTCCGCGCCGAGCTGGTGCGCCGCGCCAACGAGATCAGCCCGGCCGCCGGCCGCGAATGGGGCGACAACGATGCGAACCGCACGGTGCGCACCGCCCTGAACAAGGATCTGGAGGCGCTCTCCAAGGTCTACGCCGAGCGCAGCAAGCGCCTTGCCCAGACCACCGACGACAACCATACCCTTGCCTTCATCCTGACCGCGCTCGGCGCCTTCGCGCTGCTGGTGGTGGTCGCAGGCGTCCTGATGATCGCCCGCTCGATTGCCCGTCCGCTCTCCCTCATCACCGACACCATCAAGCGCGTGGCCGACGGCCAGGACCATGTCGAGGTGCCGCATATCGGCCGCGGCGACGAGATCGGCTCGCTCGCCCGCGCCATCAAGATCTTCCAGGAGGCGATGGAGCGCAACCGCAACCTCAATTCGCAGGTGCTGCAGGATTCCAGGGCGCGCGACGAGCGCACCAGGCATATCGAAGCTTCGGTCGAGGCGTTCCGCACGGCGATCGGCGGCGTCGTGCGCAGCGTCAACGACAGCGCGGCAACCATGCGCAACACCGCCCAGGGCATTGCAAGCGTTGCTTCCGACGCGAGCCTCCGGGCAGTGACCGCGGCGGACGCCACCGAGCAGGCCTCCACCAACGTCTCCGCCGTCGCCGGCGCTGCCGAGGAGCTATCGGCGTCCGTCGAGGAGATCGGCCGCCAGGTGCGCGCGTCGGCCGCCGCCGTCGAGCAGGCCGGCCAGCGCACCGACAGGTCCGTGGCGGAGATCGAGGGTCTTGCCGCCGCCACCCAGCGCATCGATGGCGTGGTCGCCCTGATCCAAAGCATTGCAGCCCAGACCAACCTGCTCGCCCTGAACGCGACCATCGAGGCCGCGCGCGCGGGCGACGCCGGCCGCGGCTTTGCGGTGGTGGCGCATGAGGTGAAGGCGCTGGCCGGCCAGACCGCGAAGGCCACCGCCGAGATCAGCGAGAACGTCGGCATGATCCAGAGCTCCACCCGCAATTCCGTCGAAGCCGTGCGCGAAATCGGCAGTGCGGTGCGCGAGATCAACGACGTCACCTCTAATATTGCCGAGGCGATCGGCCAGCAGGACCAGGCAACGCGCGAAATCTCGCAGAACGCGCAGCTCGCCGCGGAAGGCAACCAGACGCTGGTCGACAATATCGGCTCGCTCAGCGACGCCATGGGCCAGACGTCGAGCGCCGCCGAATCCGTGCTGGCCGCCTCCAGCGAGCTTGCGGCGACCGCCGAGACGCTGGCGCGCGAGCTGGAAAAGTTCTTCCAGAACCTGCGCGCCGATCCGCATCGGGAACTGCTGAAGGCAGGTTGAGCGCGACGCATCGAGGCGGACCTGGATTTTCCGTGCCTGGCGCGATGGCGCCCATGGAACTTGTCCAGCCTGATGCGTCTTGTCATGCATGGACCGACGCAAGCTCCTTGAACATCTGCACTGGCCGGTGCTGGTCACCGCCGCATTCGCCCTGGCCACCGTCGGAGGCCTTGTGCTGTGGTACGAAACGGTTACGGCCGAGCATCAGGCGGCTCCGCCCGGAACCACATTCCGCGCCGCCAAGGAAGCGGGTGCCACGGTCACCCCGAGCGAGCCGCCGGCCCCCCTCCAGGTTCCCAGGCCCGAGCCGACGCCCACGCCGGAGCGTCGCTGAATTCCGGTTGCCTCACGCGGCCTCGCGCTCCTGCATGGCTTCTCGAATTTGTTCGCGAATGTCCTCAGTCGGCCGGCCCGACTTCTGCAGGCGCCTCAGCTCGTGAAACAGCCTGATGATCTTGCGGTCTTGCTCGATGCTCACGGCGCGAATCCCGTTTTCAGAACCATGAACGAAACAGGAACAAAAAGCAAGGAGCTTCGCCGCTCACTGCCGCAGCGGCATCCGCAAATCGAGCGTCAGCGGAAATTCCAGCGAACGCTCTTCCGGCGGCGGATCGATTCTTCCGGGCGTGTGGCCGTGATCCTGGAAGCGGGCCAGCCGCCGCGCTTCGGCCTCGTAGGAGTTGACCGGCTTGGTTTCGTAATTGCGGCCACCGGGGTGCGCGACATGGTAGACGCAGCCGCCAAGCGAGCGTCCGTTCCAGGTATCGATCAGGTCAAACGTCAGCGGCGCATGCACGGGAATGGTCGGATGCAGGCCGGATGCGGGCTGCCAGGCCTTGAAGCGCACCGCGGCGACTGCCTCGCCGGCGCGGGAGGTCAACGCCATCGGCATGCAGCGGCCGTTGCAGGTGACGACATGGCGGCCCTCGACAAAGCCGTTCGCCTTGACCTGCAGCCGCTCGACCGAGGAATCGACATAGCGCACGGTGCCGCCGGCCGAGCCCTCCTCGCCCAGCACATGCCAGGGCTCCAGCGCCTGCCGCAGCTCCAGCGCAACGCCGCCGTGGTGGACGCGGCCGAATGCGGGAAAGCGAAACTCGAGCTGCGCCGTGTACCACTCAGGTGAGAAGGCGTAGCCGGACTGCCTGAGTTCGTCGAGCACGCCGAGAAAATCCTCCCACAGGAAATGCGGCAGCATGAAGCGGTCGTGCAATGTGGTGCCCCAGCGCACGAATTTGCCCTGCTGCGGCTCGCGCCAGAGCTTGGCGATCAGCGCGCGGATCAAAAGCTGCTGCGCCAGCGACATCCGCGGATCGGGCGGCATTTCGAGCGCGCGGAATTCGACGAGGCCGAGACGGCCGGTCGGACCATCCGGCGAGAACAGCTTGTCGATGCAGATTTCGGCGCGGTGGGTGTTGCCGGTGATGTCGACGAGGATGTGGCGGAACAGCCGGTCGACCAGCCACAGCGGCGCCTCGACGCCGGGCGACGGCACATGCGAGAGCGCGATCTCCAGTTCGTAGAGCCCGTCATGCCGCGCCTCGTCGATACGCGGCGCCTGGCTGGTCGGGCCGATGAACATGCCGGAGAACAGATAGGACAGCGACGGATGCCGCTGCCAGAACAGCACGAGGCTCTTGAGCAGATCAGGCCGGCGCAGGAACGGCGAATCCTCCGGCTTGCCGCCGCCGACCACGATATGGTTGCCACCGCCGGTGCCGGTGTGACGGCCGTCGATCAGGAAGCGGTTGGCGCCGAGCCTCGTCCTGGCGGCGTCTTCGTACAGCCCGAGCGTGATACCGACCGCCTCGCGCCAATTCTGCGCCGGCTGCACGTTGATCTCGATCACGCCGGGATCGGGCGTCACCTTGATCACTTCGACGCGGGGATCGTAGGGCGGCGCATAGCCCTCGACATGCACCCGCACCGACAAATCCTGCGCGGTGGCCTCGATCGCTGCGATCAGCTCGAGATAGTCTTCGACGCGCTCGAGCGGCGGCATGAAGACGCACGGCACGCCGTCGCGAATCTCCACCGCCATGGCCGTGCGCACCGGCAGCGGCTCGGGCTCATCAGGCTCCGGCGCACGCGCCTTGATATTTTCCAGTCCGTCACGCGGCGCCATCGGGTCGCATTCGACGACATAGGGATAATCGTCCGGCGGCACATGTTCGAGCGAGGAGATCGGCAGCCGCAGGCCGAGCGGCGAGTCGCCCGGGAAAAGAAACAGATTGCCGCGGCGCAGCTTCCACTTCTCGCTGCGCCAGCGTCCGGGATGCCGGCTGTCCAGCGGATTCCAGCGTTGGATTGGCAGTACATAGCCCTTCGGGGTGGTCAGCCCCTGATCGAACACCCGTGCCATCCGTGCCCGCGCCTCGGGATCGGCGAGCTTGGAATCGGCAGGGCTGACATTTGCCGGGAGCGCGGCTTCGCGCTCGATCCAGTACGCCGGATCTTCCCAGGCCGGCATGACATAACCAGAGCGAAGCCCAAGGCGTTTCGCGGTGCCTTCGGCCAGTCGTTCGGCATCAGCAATGTCGGCCTTGCCTGGACTGCCGATGGTCGCAATCAGGTCGGCATTCTTCCAGATCGGATTGCCGTCCTTCCGCCAATAGAGCCCGAACGCCCAGCGCGGCAGGCTCTCGCCCGGATACCACTTGCCCTGCCCGTAATGCAGCAGGCCGCCCGGCGCGAAGCGATCGCGCAGCTTGCGGATCAATTCATCGGCGAGCGCGCGCTTGGTGGGGCCGATGGCGGCGATGTTCCATTCCGCCGATTCCATGTCGTCGATCGAAACGAAGGTCGGCTCGCCACCCATGGTCAGCCGCACGTCATGCTTCCTGAGATCGGCATCGACCTCTTCGCCAAGCTGGTCGAGCCGCGTCCAGGATTCGTCCGAGAACGGCCTTGTGATGCGCGGCGCCTCGCGGATGCGCTTCACGCTCATCTCGAAACTGAACTCGGTCTCGGCCGGGCCGCGGCTGCCGGATACCGGCGCGGCAGAACGGTAATGCGGCGTGGCGGCGACAGGGATGTGCCCCTCGCCCGTCAGCATGCCGGAAGTGACGTCAAAGCCGATCCAGCCCGCGCCGGGCAGATAGACTTCGGCCCAGGCGTGCAGGTCGGTGAAATCGTTTTCGACTTCGCGCGGCCCATCGAGCGGATCGATGTCGGGACGAATCTGGATCAGATAGCCGGAGACGAAACGCGCGGCGAAGCCGAGATGGCGCAGCAGATGGATCAAGAGCCACGCGGAATCGCGGCACGATCCGGAAGCGTTCGCCAGCGTCTGTTCCGGCGTCTGCACGCCCGGCTCCATGCGCACGATATAGCGTATGCGCTTCTGAAGATTGGCGTTGAGATCGACCAGGAAATTGACGGTGCTGTCCGCCTCGGCCGGAATGTCCTTCAGGTAGGCGTCGAACAGCGGGCCTTGCGCGGCCGTTGCCAGATACGGCGCGAGCTCGGTCTTCAGACCGCTGGAATACTGGAACGGGTAGGAACTGGCGGAGGACTCGACGAAGAAGTCGAATGGATTGACCACCGTCATCTGCGCCGTGAAATCGACTTCGATTTTCAGCTCGGTCGCCTTCTCCGGGAAGACAAAGCGCGCCAGCCAGTTGCCCTGCGGGTCCTGCTGCCAGTTCACGAAATGGTTGGATGGCGTGACCTTGAGCGAGTAGCTCAGGATCGGCGTGCGCGTGTGCGGCGCGGGACGCAGCCGGATGGTTTGAGGGCCGAGATCGATCGGTCGGTCGTACTTGTAGTGCGTGACGTGATGCAGTGCGACGTAGATCGACACAGGATGGGCTACTCCAGCAGCTTTTTTGAGCAGAACACTGCGGAACGCCGTGATCAAGCACTAACAACGGGCACGGAATGCCCATGGGGCGGGCGGAATGGCCCTGCCCGCATCGTTGCAAGGAGCGACTGCGACGAAGCAATCCATCTTGCTGCATACAGCGTTATGGATTGCTTCGCTTCGCTCGCAACGACGCCTTGGCTGCCAGCCCTGCCTCACATCGTCGCGCCGAGCACCCACGGCGCGAACTCGGCGCCGCCGAAATCAAAGCTTTCGCTCTTGGTCGGTTGGCCCGATGCCGTCTTCAGCATCAGTTCGAAAATGCGCTGGCCGCATTCCTGCACGCTCTCCTCGCCGTCGAGGATGGTGCCGCAATTAACGTCCATGTCGTCTTCCATTCGCTTGTACATCGGCGTGTTGGTCGCGAGCTTGATGGAGGGCGCGGGCTTGCAGCCGAACACGCTGCCGCGGCCGGTGGTGAAGCAGACGAGATTGGCGCCGCCCGCCACCTGCCCGGTCGCGGCAACCGGATCGTAGCCGGGCGTATCCATGAAGACGAACCCCTTCTTGGTGACGGGCTCGGCATAGTTCAGCACGTCAACCAGATTGGTGCTGCCGGCCTTGGCCATCGCGCCGAGGGATTTTTCCAGGATGGTGGTGAGGCCGCCGGCCTTGTTGCCGGGGCTCGGATTGGCGTTCATCTCCGCGCCCTCGCGCCGGGTGTATTCCTCCCACCAGCGCATCAGGCCGACCAGCTTCTCACCGACCTCGCGGCTGACGGCGCGGCGGGTCAGCAGATGCTCGGCGCCATAGGTCTCCGGCGTCTCCGAGAGAATCACAGTGCCGCCGTGGCGCACAAGCAGATCGCTCGCCGCCCCCAGCGCCGGATTGGCCGACACGCCCGAATAGCCGTCGGAGCCGCCACACTGCAGCGCCACGGTCAGTTCGCTGGCCGGCACGGCCTCTCGCCTGACCTTGTTGGCGTCAGTCAGCGCTTCCCGCACGAAGGCGACGCCCTTCTCCACCGTCTTGCGGGTGCCGCCGACTTCCTGGATGTCCATTGCGCGCAGGCGCCCGGCAAGCTTCTGCTCCTCCATCAGCCCGCCGATCTGGTTCACCTCGCAGCCCAGGCCCAGCACGATCACCGCGGAGAAATTCGCATGACGCGCATAGCCGCCGAGGGTGCGGCGGAGCAGCGCCAGCGGCTCGTCCTGCGTCATGCCGCAGCCGGTCTTGTGGGTCAGCGCCACCACGCCGTCGACATTGGGAAAATCGGCCAGCGGATTGTCGCCGGTGAACGGATTCTTCTTGAACATGTCGGCGACAATACCCGCGACATGCGCGCTGCAGTTCACCGAGGTGAGGATGCCGATATAGTTGCGCGTGGCCACCCGGCCGTCACCGCGGCGGATGCCCTCGAAAGTCGCCGGCAGGTCGAAGTTCGGCACCGGCTTGGCGTCCGCGCCATAGGCATAGTCCTTGGCGAAATCGCCCATGCCGCAATTTTGCGTGTGGACGTGCTGCCCGGGCGATATCGGCGCGGTGGCAAAACCGATGATCTGGCCGTAGCGGCGCACCGGCTCGCCGACCGCGATCGGCTTGACCGCGACCTTGTGGCCGGCGGGAATCCGCTCGACGGTGACGACACCGTCCGTCACCTGAAGCCCCGGCGGCAGGCTCGATCGCGCAATCAAAACGCCGTCGTCGGGGTGCAAACGGATCACGGGAGCCTGGGCCATGGCTGATCTCCTTTGGCTGGGCGAACGGGAAGCGGCGACTTTCCTTCACCGCTCCCCTGCTCGCCGATCGTGCCGTGTTATGCCTTGCCGCCAGAATCCTTGCGGGTCTGGTTCACCTGCATCTTGGCGTAGGTCATCATCAGGCCGCTCTCGTTCGACAGCGTGACGAGCTTGAAGCCCATGTTGATGGCGCGCACCGCGCCTTCCGCGCCGGAGCAGTGGATACCGGCATTGAGCTTGCGCTTGCCGCACTCCTTGATGATCTTCTCGTAGATCGCCAGAATCTCCGGCTCGCTCCGGTCGAGCTTCGGCTCGAGGCCGTAGGAGAAGCCGAGATCGGACGGTCCGATATAGACGCCGTCGATGCCCTCGACGTCGAGGATCGCTTCCATGTTCTCGACCGCGGTCCTGGTCTCCATCATCGGCAGCAGCACGATCTCGTCGTTGGCCGTCTTCTGATAGTTGCCGGCGGAGCCGTACATGCCGGCGCGGATCGGGCCATTGGAGCGCACGCCCTTCGGCGGGTACTTCGCGTAGGAGACGAGGTTCTTTGCTTCCTGCGGCGTGTTGACCATCGGGCAGATCACGCCATAGGCGCCGCCATCGAGCACCTTGCCGATGATGCCGGGCTCGTTCCATGGCACGCGGACCATCGGCGTCACCGGATGCTTGCCCATCGCCTGGAAGCACTGGACCATCGACAGATAGTCCTGCACGCCGTGCTGCATGTCGACCGTGACGCTGTCGAAGCCGCATTGCGCGATGACTTCGGCGGAGAACCCGGACGGGATCGCCAGCCAGGCGTTCACCACGGCCTTGCCGGAAGCCCATACTTTCTTGACGTTGTTGTCTGCCACTTTATTCCTCCTGTTGAACGCTTGCTGCCGTCATTGCCAGCGAAGCGAAGCAATCCATCGTCAGGGAAGCTGGATGGCTTCGTCGCTTCGCTCCTCGCAATGATGGGAAATTCATGCCGTCGCCCGCTGAATGCTGACTTCGCTGACGCCGACTTCACGCGCGGTGTTGACGATCGCGGCCCAGGTGTCGTCGGGCAGCGGCACGCCATTGGCGGTGCGCTCGGCGCGCGTCTTGCGCTCGGGATCGCCGGGGATCAGCACGGTGTCGACGCCCGCGACCGGCTTGGTCGCGCGGATGAAGTCGACATAGCGGGAGATCTCGCCGTCGAAGAAGTTGGAGGTGTCGACCACCTTCGGGTCGACGTAGAACGACAGCATGCCGTTGGCAAAGCGGCGGCCAGCAGAAGTCGCGCCGGTGCCGGTCAGCGCGCCGCCAAGCAACTCGCAGATGAAGGCAAGGCCCGAGCCCTTGTGCTCGCCGAAGGCGCGGATCGCGCCGGTGCCCGCGGTGTGATCGCGCGGTCCGCCCGGCGTATGCGGGCCATAGAGCACGGCCGGATCCTCGCTCAGCGTTCCGTCGGCATCGATCAGCGCGCCCTTGGGCAGCTTCTTGCCGCCGCGGCTGGCCACCAGCACCTTGCCCTCGGCGACGATCGAGGTCGCGAAATCCAGCACGATCGGGTCCTGCCCTGCACGGGGAATGCCGACGCAATAGGGCGCGGTCGACAGCCGCTTCTCGACGCCGCCGAACGGCGCCACCAGCAGCGAGCCCGCGGCGTTGACGAAGTGCACGGATACGAGGCCCTCGGCCGCCGCCATCTCCGCCCAGTCGCCGACGCGGCCGATATGCCCGGCATTGCGCAACGCGACGGAGGCAAGGCCTGCCTTCTTGCACTTCTCGATGCCGGTCCTGACCGCGAACGGGGTCACGGTCTGCCCATAGCCGAATTTGCCGTCGACCACCGCGAGCGAGGGCGTATCGACGACGACTTCCGGCGTCTGGTTGGGAACGACGTTGCCGGTCTTCTTCCAGCGGATGTAGACGGGCACCCGGATGACGCCGTGGCTGTCGTGTCCGGTGAGGTTTGCCGTCGTCAGGTAGGTCGCGATGCGCCTTGCTTCCTCGGCCGAGGATTCGGCGTGCGAAAACACGTCCGCCACGAAATCGATGAGGTTGTTGACCTTGATGGTGACCATGTCCGGATTTCAGTCTTCCTGTCGGGTTCAGCCGCATCGCAATGCAACGAACCGTGCTCCCAACGCCAGTTTTGTTGACGGGCTTGATCGGCACTTTGAGCGAAAAAACGCTGGGATGTCCACTGCCCGAGGCATCATTGTCGATGGTTGCAATCATTTGCAGGCAAACTATGCAACGCGCTGGTAGCATCATGCATAATTGGCCTAGCTTGGGTCAGACGGATCGCGATCATCCGCGCCGAGGTCGGCGAGACTGTTCTCCAGCGCGCCCAGCATCTCCTGCAATTCGGAAAGCCGGCGCGCCCCGAAGCGGCGGGTGATTTCGGCATAGATCGCCTCCGATGTCGGGGCGATGGCCTCGATCAGCTTCAGCCCCTCGGCCGAGATCGAGACCATGGCCCGGCGCTGATCGGCTTCGGCGGTCTTGCGCTCGACCAGTTGCCGCGTCTCGAGATCGCGCAGGATGCGCGAAAGGCTAGGGCCAAGCAGGAAGGCCATGCGTGCCAGCTCGGTGACTTCGATGGCTTCCACCGCGGTCAGCGCGCGCAGGATGCGCCATTGCTGTTCGGTGAGACCGTGGCTGCGCAGCGAGGGACGGAACTGACGCATCACCGCTTCGCGGGCCCGCAGCAGCGACATCGGCAGCGAGCGCGAGAATTCGCGCATCGGCAGGCGACGAGCCGCTGGCACCGCCGTTACGCCGGCATCATCAGGAGATTTCTTCCGCGGCATTCGATTTCAGGTTTGCGCATTGCAACATGCGATGGTGTTTGCGCCGAACCATTTAACATGTTAATCATCTCTGGACACCCCCTTTTAGCGGTCTGCCATGGCCCTCTCGCAAGAAGAAATTCGCAGCGCCGCCGAGCGGCTCGACCGTGCGGAGAAGACCCGCAAGCAGATCCGCCAGCTCTCGCTGGATCATCCGGGCATCACCATCGAAGATGCTTATGCCATTCAGAACGCCTGGGTCGAGATGAAAGTCGCGGCGGGCCGCGTCGTGAAGGGCCACAAGATCGGCCTCACCTCCAAGGCGATGCAGAGCGCACTCAACATCGACGAGCCGGATTCCGGCATCCTGCTCGACGACATGTTCTTTGCCGATGGCGGGCTCGTCCCGACCGACCGCTTCATCGCCACCCGCATCGAGGCCGAGCTGGCCTTTGTCATGAAGACGCGCCTTTCCGGCCCGGGGTGCACCATGTTCGACGTGCTCAACGCGACCGACTTCGTGGTGCCGGCGTTGGAGATTCTCGACACGCGGGTCGAGCGGGTCGACGCGCAGACCAGGGCGACGCGCAAGATTTTCGACACCATCGCCGACAATGCGGCCAATGCCGGCATCGTGCTCGGCGGCCGGCCGATCCGCCCGCTCGATGCCGACCTGCGCTGGATCGGCGCGCTGTGCTATCGTAACGGCCAGCTGGAAGAGACGGGCCTTGCCGCCGGCGTGCTCAACCATCCGGCCACGTCGGTGGCGTGGCTCGCCAACAAGATCGCGCCGAACGGACTTGCCCTCGAGGCCGGGCAGGTCGTGCTGGCGGGATCGTTCATCCGCCCGATCGAGACGCGCAAGGGCGACACGATACAGGCCGACTACGGACCACATGGCTCGGTGAGCTGTTACTTCGCGTAAGTCAGCAACAAGAAAATTCGGGAGTGAACCGCCAGTGCCGCATTTCACCATCGAGTATTCAGGCAATCTCGACGAGCGCGTCGATATGGGCGCTGTGGTCGAGCTGGTCCGCACGGCGGCGGTGGAAACCGGCATCTTCCCGATCGGCGGCATCCGCGTCCGCGCCATCAAATGCGAGCACTACGCAATCGGCGACGGCAACCCGCAGTTCGGGTTTCTCTCGATGCTGCTGCGGCTCGGCGAAGGCCGCGACCTCCCCGCCCGACAGAAGGCCGGCGAACATATCTTCAAGGCGCTGTCGGCCCATCTCGATCCGGTGTTCGCAAGCAGCAAGTTCGCCCTGTCGTTCGACATGCAGATCAACGACAAGGAAACCAGCTGGAAACGCAACAACATCCACGAAGCTTTGAAAGTGGAGGCCGCCGATGGATAAAGTCACTCCGAAATCTGCTGACGTGTTTCAGGGCAACAAGGACCGCGCGGCGCCGCTCTTGAAGACGCTGCGCGCCGACGGCATCGGCCACATCATTGACGGCAAGATCGTGCCGTCGATTTCCGGCGAGACGTTCGAGACCAAATCGCCGGTCGACGGTTCCGAGCTCGCCACCGTGGCGCGCGGCAATGCCGAGGACGTCGATCGCGCCGCGACCGCGGCGTCGCTCGCTTTCAAGTCCTGGCGCGACATGGCGGCGCCGATGCGCCGCAAGCTGCTGCATCGCGTCGCCGACGCCATCGAGGACAATGCCGACGACATCGCCGTGCTCGAATGCATCGACACCGGCCAGGCCCATCGCTTCATGGCCAAGGCGGCGATCCGCGCAGCCGAGAATTTCCGCTTCTTCGCCGACAAATGCGCCGAGGCGCGCGACGGCCTCAACACGCCGAGCGAGGAGCACTGGAATATTTCGACGCGCGTGCCGATCGGCCCGGTCGGCGTGATCACGCCGTGGAACACGCCCTTTATGCTGTCGACCTGGAAGATCGCCCCCGCGCTCGCGGCCGGATGCACCGTCGTGCACAAGCCAGCCGAATGGTCGCCGATCACCGCTGACATGCTGGCAAAGCTCTGCAAGCAGGCCGGCCTGCCCGATGGCGTGCTCAATACCGTGCACGGCTTCGGCGAGGAGGCCGGCAAGGCGCTGACCGAACATCCCGCCATCAAGGCGATCGGTTTCGTCGGCGAGAGCGCCACCGGCTCGGCGATCATGGCGCAGGGCGCGAAGACGCTCAAGCGCGTGCATTTCGAGCTCGGTGGCAAGAACCCGGTGATCGTGTTCGAAGATGCCGATCTCGACCGCGCGCTCGATGCCGTGGTGTTCATGATCTACTCGCTCAACGGCGAGCGCTGCACCTCCTCCAGCCGCCTCCTGGTGCAGCAGAGCATCGCCGACAAGTTCGTCGAGAAGCTCATCGCGCGCGTGCAAAAGCTGAAAGTGGGCCACCCCCTCGATCCCGCCACCGAAATCGGGCCGCTGATCCATGAGCGGCATCTGGCAAAGGTCTGCTCGTACTTCGACGTTGCGAAGCAGGACGGCGCCACCATCGCCGTGGGCGGCAAGCCGCATGACGGCCCCGGCGGCGGCCACTATGTGCAGCCGACGCTGGTCACCAATGCGAGCGCAAGAATGCGCGTGGCGCAGGAAGAGGTGTTCGGCCCGTTCCTGACGGTGATCCCGTTCCGCGACGAGACCGATGCGATCGAGATCGCCAATGATGTGCAATATGGCCTCACCGGCTATGTCTGGACCAGCGACATGGGCCGCGCGCTGCGCGTCGCCGACGCGCTGGAAGCCGGCATGATCTGGCTGAACTCGGAAAACGTCCGCCATCTGCCGACCCCGTTCGGCGGCATGAAGGCGTCGGGCATCGGCCGCGACGGCGGCGACTACTCCTTCGACTTCTACATGGAAACCAAGCACGTCTCGCTGGCGCGGGGCACGCACAAGATCCAGAAGCTCGGCCTCTAGCCGACCCAACACGACCAGGAAACGCCGATGCCCGTTCCCAAGCACGTCTTCGACCCGCCGTTCAACATCATCCGTTGCAGCCACGCGGTACTTGACGTCACCAATCTCGAGACCAGCCGCGCGTTCTACGAGACCACGGTCGGCCTGCATGTCGAAGACCACGACGACAAGGCCGTATACCTGCGCGGCAGCGAGGAGCATCAGCATCACTCGCTGGTGCTGCGCAAGGCAGTGGTGCCGGCCTGCAGCCGGCTCGGCTTCAAGGTCGGCAATGACGGCGATCTCGACAAGGCCGCGGCGTTCTTCTCGTCGAGCGGCATCACCTACGCATTTGCCGACCAGCCGTTCCAGGGACGCACGCTGCAGTTCACCGACCCCTTCGGCTTCCAGATCGAGCTTTACGCCACCATGGAGAAGCGCCCGCATCTGTTGCGCCGCTATGACCTCTACAAGGGCTGCCATCCGCAGCGGCTCGACCACTTCAACGTCTTCGCCGCCGAAGTGCAGGACACCGTGAATTTCTACGCGCGGCTCGGCTTTCGCCTCACCGAATACGCCGAGGAGGACGGACCGGACGGCCGCATCGCCGCGGCCTGGCTGCACCGCAAGGGCAATGTCCACGATTTCGCCATCACCAACGGCAAGGGCCCTCGCCTGCACCATTTCGCCTATTGGGTACCGACCGCGATGAACATCATCCATCTCTGCGACGTGATGGCCTCGAGCGGTTACCTGAAGAACATCGAGCGCGGGCCCGGCCGCCACGGTATCTCCAACGCGTTCTTCCTCTACGTGCGCGATCCCGACGGCCATCGCCTCGAGCTCTACACCAGCGACTATTTCACGATGGACCATGACCACGAGCCGCTGCGCTGGTCCTTGCGCGATCCGCGCCGGCAGACGCTGTGGGGCGCGCCCGCGCCGCGCTCCTGGTTCGAGGAGGGCTCGCCGTTCAACGGCCAGACCGTGCGCGAGCCGCAATTCGTCGCCAACGTGCTGGTAGCGGACTAGACCACCATGACCGCCCCTCGCCTCGCCACCTATAGCTTCAGCGGCATCGCCAAATACGGTCTCGCAACCGACCGCGGCATCGTCGATCTCTCCGCGCGCTTCGACTATCCGACCTTGCGCGAGGTGATCGAGGCCGGCGCACTGATGAAGATTGCCGAGGCAGGCGCCAAGCATTCGCCCGACCATGCGCTGGCCGACATAAGCTGGCTGACGCCGATCCCGGCGCCGGAGAAGATCATCTGCATCGGCGTCAACTATCCGGACCGCAACGCCGAGTACAAGGACGGGCAGGACGCGCCGAAATATCCCAGCATGTTCATGCGCACGCCGCGCTCCTTTGTCGGCCACAACACGCCGCTGGTGCGCCCCCGCGCCTCGCAGCAGCTCGACTATGAAGGCGAGCTGGTGATCGTGATCGGTAAGGCCGGCCGGCACATCGCCGAAGACAGGGCGCTCGACCACATCGCTGCGATCACGCTGTGCAACGAAGGCACGCTGCGCGACTGGGTGCGTCATGCCAAGTTCAACGTCACGCAGGGCAAGAATTTCGATTCCACCGGCAGCCTCGGCCCGTGGCTCGTTCCCTATACCGACCACGCCCAGATCGCCGACATCCGCCTCACCACGCGCGTCAACGGCGAGACCCGGCAGGACGATCGCACCGGGCGGCTGATCTTCGGCTTCCGCTATCTCCTCAACTATATCTCCACCTTCACGACCCTGGTGCCCGGCGATGTCGTCGTCACGGGCACGCCGACCGGCGCAGGCGCGCGCTTCGATCCGCCGCGTTACCTCAAGCCGGGCGACGTCGTCGAGGTCGAAGCCGACGGCGTCGGCATCCTGCGCAACGGCGTCGTCGACGAAACACCCTGACAGATTGGAACAGGTGCAATGAGCGTAGCGTCCGGTGGAGAAGCCATCGTCAACGGCCTTGTGGCGCATGGCGTCGACACCGTGTTCGGCCTGCCCGGCGCGCAGATCTACGGTCTGTTTGACGCCTTCCATCAGGCGCAGCTGAAAGTAATCGGCGCGCGGCACGAGCAGGCCTGCGGCTACATGGCGTTCGGCTATGCGCGCTCCAGCGGCCGGCCCGGCGTGTTCAGCGTCGTGCCCGGCCCCGGCGTGCTGAATGCCAGCGCGGCGCTGCTTACCGCCTTCGGCTGCAACGAGCCCGTGCTGTGCCTGACCGGCCAGGTACCCACGGCGTTTCTCGGCAAGGGCCGCGGCCATCTGCACGAAATGCCCGACCAGCTCGCGACGCTGCGCACCATCGTGAAATGGGCAGACCGCGCGGAATATCCCGATGTGGCGCCGGCGCTGGTCGGCCGCGCCTTCCAGGAAATGCTGTCGGGCCGCCGCGGCCCGGCCTCGCTGGAGATGCCGTGGGATGTGTTCACGCAGCGTGCCGAGGTCGGCAAGGCGCAGGTCTACGATCTCATAGCCCCGCCCGCCCCCGATCCCGATCGAATCGAGGCTGCCGCAGCGCTGATCAAGGCCAGCAAGCATCCGATGATCTTCGTCGGCAGCGGCGCCATCAACGCGGGCGCGGAAATCCTCGAACTTGCCGAGATGCTGGATGCACCGGTGGTCCCCTTCCGCAGCGGCCGCGGCATCGTTTCCAATGCGCATGACCTCGGGCTGACGATTGCCTCCGCCTACAAGCTGTGGCCGACCACCGACCTCATGATCGGCATCGGCACCCGCATGGAGTTGCCGGCGTCCGGATTCCGCTGGCCTTACCAGCCCGCGGGCCTCAAGTCGATCCGCATCGATATCGATCCCGTCGAGATGCGGCGGCTCGTCACGGACGCTGCAATCGTGGCCGACGCCAGGGCCGGCACCGCCGAACTGGTGCGAGCCGTCAGCAAGGCCGGTTTTTCCAGGACCGCCGGCCGCCGTGCCGCCATTCGCGAGGCCACCGCGGCGACGCAGCGGGAAATCCAGCGCATCCAGCCGCAGATGGCGTACCTGAACATCCTGCGCGAGGTGCTGCCGGCAAACGCGATCGTCACCGATGAGCTGTCGCAAGTCGGCTTCGCCTCCTGGTACGGCTTTCCGGTGTACGAACCGCGCACCTTCATTACTTCCGGCTATCAGGGCACGCTCGGCTCGGGCTTTCCGACCGCGCTCGGCGCCAAGGTCGCCAACCCCGACCGGCCGGTCGTCGCCATCACCGGCGACGGCGGCTTCATGTTCGGCGTGCAGGAGCTGTCGACTGCGGTGCAGTTCCGCATCGGCGTGGTGACGCTGGTGTTCAACAACAACGCCTACGGCAACGTCCGGCGCGACCAGATTCAGCGCTTCGACGGCCGCGTGGTCGCGTCCGATCTCGTCAATCCCGACTTCGTCAAGCTCGTCGAATCCTTTGGCGCGGGCGCATCGCGCGTCACCTCGCCCGGCCAGTTCAAGCCGGCGCTGGAAAAGGCGCTGGCCGATGGCGGGCCGTATGTGATCGCAGTCGAGGTGCCGACGGATTCCGAAGTCAGCCCGTGGGCGTTCATCCACCCGCAAAAGCCAGCGTAGTTTCAGCGCGCTCTCCGGAAAGTCAGGTTGATGCGCTGCCGGCCGAGCAGCGCATGATCGCCGTCGGCGAGCGGGCCGACGCCATGGAAGAACAGGCGCGACGGCCCGCCCCACACCACGACGTCGCCATGCTCCAGCCGGTAGCGCCGTGTCTTGTCGCTTCGCTTTGGTCCGCCGAAAAGGAACGTCGCGGGCAGTCCCAGCGAGACCGATACAATCGGCGCGGAAAAATCCTTCTCGTCCCGGTCCTGATGCAGCGACATCTTTGCGCCGGGCTCATAGCGGTTGATCAGGCAGGCGTCCGGCGCAAAGCCGGCGAAGCCCGCCTCGCGCGCGGCACTTTCCGCCAGTTCACGAAACGCCGCGGGCATCGTTGGCCATGCTTTGCCAGACTCGGGATCGGCGCCGTCATAACGATAGCCACGGCGATCGGTGACCCAGCCGGCCGCGCCGCAATTGGTCATCGCCACCGACATCTGGTGGCCGCCTGGCGTGAACATGCGGCGGAACGGCGCCTCGCGCTCGATCTCGCGCAAGGCTGCGAGCAGCCCGGCTTCGGCCGGCCGTGCGAATCCGCGCAGCAGGACAGCGCCCTCCGCCATCGCTTCACGCGATGGCAGGACGTCGGCAACGCGTTCGAACAAATCCGCTGTCAATCCGGCTCACGCCTCACTTCGCATCATGGAAGATCACACCGACGGTGTGGCGGTGGCCGGAGCGCACCCGGCTGACGCCGTGACGCAGGTTAACGCGATAGGTGCCGCGCGTCCCCTGCACCGGCCGGTGATGCACGGCAAAGGCCACGGCATCGCCTTGCGTCAGCGGCACCACCTCGGCGCGCGACTGCATGCGCGGGCGCTGCTCGGTCAGCACGAACTCGCCGCCGGCGAAATCGCGCCCGGGTTCCGACAGCAGGATCGCGACCTGCAGCGGGAACACGTGCTCGCCATAGAGGTCCTGATGCAGGCAATTGTAGTCGCCGGCTTCGTATTGCAGCAGCAGCGGCGTCGGCCGGGTCTGGCCGGCCTCGTGGCAGCGTTTCAGGAATGCGGCGTGCGCCGCCGGATAGCGGATATCGATCCCCATCGACTCGTTCCAGCGATTGGCGATACCGGCGAGTCGGCCATAGAGCGCCGGACGCAGTTCCGCGATCAGGTCGGGCAGCGGATAGGCGAAGTATTTGTATTCGCCGCGGCCGAAGCCATGGCGGCCCATGACGACGCGGCTGCGGAACTGGCCGTCGTCGGGATACATCGCGGCGAGCGCGGTGCACTCGTCCGGCATGAGCAGGCTCCTGAGCACGGCGCAGCCCTGCGCGTCGAGTTCGGCTGTTGCTTGCGCCCAGTCGATGGCATCGACGCGGGCGACGATATCGGCGGCGGGTTGAGATTTTCTGGCGGTGGCTTTCATCGGGACAGTCTCGCAGACACCACTTGGTCGGGCCACCCGATTTCCGTCAAGTTCGTCGTTGCGGGCGAAGCAAAGCATGCCACCTGTCTTCGCAGGGAACTTCGAATGCCTCGTCGCTTCGCGCATGGCAATGACGGTTGAAACATCTATCCCCGCACCGGCAGCACGATCACGTCGTAGGCGTGGGTGAGCTTGCGTTTCAGGACCGGGTCTTCGAGCTCGTATTCGAAACGGGCCGAGGGACGGATGCCGCCCTTCGCCGCGAAGGTGCCACCGAACATCGCGCAGCCGTCGGGCAGGCCCGCGCCGCCGAAGCCGCGGTCGATCAGTTCCTTCACCGGCAGCATCGCGTCCAGCGTGCCTTCCTGATAGAGCGTGCGCTGGCCATCGAACCAGGCCCAGGCGCGCAACGTGAGTTGGTCCCAATGGCCGATGACGTCTTCGAGCTCCCAGAGCACCGGCGACATCGGCTTGTCGCACATCTGCTTGGACACGGTGACGCTGTAGGTCTCGACCTTGCGGTCGGTGTGATCGGAGCCGAGGCCGACAAAGGTACGGCCCTGCCAGCCGATCAGCACGAATTCGACCTCGCCGGAGGACTCCGCGCCGCAGACTTCGATGACATCCGACGTCGTCAGCCGGCGCACGGAGCAACGGTAGTAGATCGGCGTCGTGGCCGGCCGCGCGATGCCAATCGCCTCGAGCTCGGCGATGTGCTTGTCGCGTGCCACCGGATCGCGGCCGGTCCAGCCGGCGATGACCGCCTGGTCGATCGACAGGGTGAGCGGCGTCGGCGCGCCGCCGTCCATGACGGTGAACGTGAGATCATACACGGATAGCGCCCTCCATCGCGGCGGCGAGTTCAAAGACGCGGCGATCAGAGCCACCGGCAGCAGCAACCATGAAACCGACCGGCACCTCGCCTTCGCGATGCGCCGGCAGCGAGATGGCGCAGCCATCGATCATGTTGATCAGCGTCGGATTGCGCAGCGCGCGGAGGTTCTGCGTCGCGAACGCCCTGTCGTCGTCGATGAGATCGGCGATGCGCGGCGGCGTGTTCGCGGTGGTCGGCATCACCAGCGCATCGTAGGGCGCCAGCCGCGCGGCGATGCGCGCGATCAGCGAGCGGCGCGCGTTGAGGAGATCGATATATTCCGCCGCCGTGATCGCTTCGCCGCGCACGATGCGGACCGCAACGCGGGGGTCGTATTCATCGCCCTTGCTGTTGATGAGGTAGCGGTGCCAGGCATAACTCTCCGCCGCGGCAAAGCCGCCCTTGGCGTTCATCATGCCTACGTCGAGGAACTCCGGCACTTCGATATGTTCGATCAACGCGCCGGCCTTCGACAGCGATTGCAATGCGCGATCGAAGGCGACTGCGACGGCGTCATCGAGATCATCGAGTGCGACGGTGGTCGGCACCGCCAGCCGCATGCCCTTGATCGACCGCCGCTGGATGGGCGCAAGCGGCTCACCGGCCAACACGGAGTCGAGCGCGGCACAGCAGGCGACGGAGTTGGCAAGCGGGCCAAAACTGTCGAGCGAGAACGACAGCGGCACGCCGCCATCGAGCGGCACCCGGCGCTGCGTCGGCTTGTAGCCGACGATGCCGTTATAGGCCGCCGGAATCCGGCAGGAACCACCGGTGTCGGTGCCAAGCGCGCCATAGGCCATGCCGTCGGCGACGGAAACACCGGCACCCGATGAAGAGCCGCCCGGCACGTGGCCAACGCTGCGCTGCCAGGCTCCCTTCGGCGTGTCGTAATGCGGGTTGATGCCGATGCCGGAATAGGCGAACTCGGTCATGTTGGTGCGGCCGATCACGACCAAGCCCGCGGCGCGCAGCCGCGCCACCGCCGGCGCGTCCGCTTCCGCCGGGGCGGAATCCTGCAGCGCGCGCGAGCCGGCGCACGTCACCTGCCCCTTGATGTCGAAGAGATCCTTGATCGACACCGGAATGCCGGCGAAGGGCGATGGCGCGGCATTGGCCTTGCGCAGGCGGTCCATGGCTTCGGCCGCCTCGAGCGCCGCATCCTTGTCGACGTGAAGGAAGACACGCTGTCCCTCGCCCGCGGGATCGGCGATCCTGGCAAGACATTCCTCGACCAGCTTTCGCGCACTGGTGCGCCCGCCGGCGAGTTCGTCGGCCAGCACGGCAAGCGTTTTGTTCGTCATCTTTCCTGTCCCCGGTGATTTTTCGTGCAGCGAAATGGCGCGCACCCTAGCGCGGCGGCGCAGTGGCATACAAGCCGTCCGGCTCCCGGCATGCGGCCATGCGCGCGCCCCGGTGGACCGTTGACGGCGAATGGTCAATTGTCGCATCAAGACCGCAACAAACGGGCAGCTGCCCGACCCCAGGGAGGACTTGCCGAGATGGCCGAAGCTGCGCGCGCCAAACCGAAACCGACGCCGGAAACACAGCATTTCTGGGACGGCACCCAGGCCGGCGAATTGCGCCTGCAGCGCTGCGATGCCTGCGCCAATGTCTACTTTCCGCCGCGGCCGTTCTGCCCGTCCTGCGCCTCGCGCAAGGTCACCGCGTTCAAGGCAAGCGGCAAGGGCAAGCTCTACAGCTACGTTATCAACCACCGTCCGGCCGCGCCCGGTTTCACGCCGCCTTACGCCATCGCGGTCGTCGAGCTCGACGAAGGCCCGCGCATGATGAGCAACATCATCGACTGCCCGCAGACGCCGGAGGCGCTCGAGCTCGACATGCGGCTGGAAGTCGCGTTCGAAAAGCTCGACGACAAGATCACCCTTCCGATGTTCCGTCCGGCGAAGGGGTAAGCAACCATGCGCAGGAACGCAGTTGCCGTCGTCGGCGCGGCCGAGACCACCGAACTCGGCGTCATCCCCAACATGTCGCAGATCCAGCTGCATGCAGATGCGGCGCTGAATGCCATCGCCGATGCCGGATTGAAGCTCTCCGACATCGACGGCTTTGCCACCGCGGTCGAAAGCCCGCAGCAAGTCGCCCACTATCTCGGCATCAAGCCGACCTGGGTCGACGGCACCTCCGTCGGCGGCTGCTCGTTCATGCTCCACGTCCGCCACGCGGCGGCGGCGATCGAGGCGGGGCTGTGCAAGACCGTGCTGATCACCCACGCCGAAAGCGGCAAGTCGATGATCGGCAAACTGCCGCGCTCGATTCCCGCCGACAGCCTGCAGGGCCAGTTCGAGGCGCCGTTCGGCGTGTACGGCCCGCCCAGCATGTTCCCGATCCCCGTGCTGCGCTTCATGAAGACCTACGGCATCACCCATGAGCAGCTTGCCATGGTCGCCGTCGTGCAGCGCGAATGGGCGGCAAGAAATCCGCGCGCGATGATGAAGGACCCGATCACCGTTGCGGACGTGCTGAACTCGCGGATGATCGCCTACCCCTTCCGCCTGCTGCAGTGCTGCCTCGTCACCGACGGCGGCGGCGCGCTGATCCTCACTTCGGCCGACCGCGCCAAGGACTTTCCGAAGAAGCCGGTCTATATCCTCGGCACCGGCGAGAGCGTGGAGACGCCGATGGTCAGCCAGATGGAGACCTTCAACTCCTCGCGCGCCTTCAAGGTCGCGGGCCCCCTCGCCTTCAAGGAAGCCGGCATCGCCCACAAGGACGTCGATCACCTGATGATCTACGATGCCTTTGCGCATTTGCCGCTGTACGGCCTTGGCGATCTCGGCTTCATGCCGCATGAGGAAACCGGCAAGTTCATCGCCGATGGCAACACGCGGCCCGGCGGCAAGCTGCCGCTCAACACCAATGGCGGCGGCCTGTCCTACATGCACTCCGGCATGTACGGCATGTACGCGCTGCAGGAGAGCGTGCGGCAGATGCGCGGCATCGCGCCGGCGCAAGTCAAGGACGCCAGGATTTCGGTGTGCCACGGCGTCGGCGGCATGTTCGCCGCGTCCGGCACCATCATTTTCACGAACGAGAAATGAGCAAGCCGCCCGCCTCTCCCTCTCGCCGTTCTTGCGGGGAGAGGGTCGGGATGAGGGGCTGCTTCCGCATGCCCGGACTCGTTGAAAGTCCCCCTCACCCGGATCGCATCTGCGATGCGATCCGACTTCTCCCCGCAGGCGGGGCGAGGTAAGCAATAACAGGAGAACCCAATGGCAACATCGCTGCAAGACAAGGTCATCATCGTCACCGGCGCAGGCCGCGGCATCGGGCGCGAGATCGCGCTGCTGTGCGCCGCCGAAGGCGCCAAGGTCGTGGTCAACGATCCCGGCGGCGCCGCCGACGGCGCCGGCTCGTCGGCGGCGCCGGCTGAGGAAGTGGTCGACGAGATCAAGAAGCGCGGCGGCATCGCGGTCCCCAATTTCGAGTCGGTGGCCGAAGCGATCCCCGCGAGCAAGATCGTCAAGACCGCAACCGATCATTTTGGCCGGCTCGACGGCGTCGTCAACAATGCCGGCATCCTGCGCGACATGATCTTCCACAAAATGAGCGTGGAAGCCTTCGAGGCCGTCATCAAGGTGCACCTGATGGGCTCGTTCTATGTCAGCCACGCCGCCGCGCGCATCTTCCGCGAGCAGGAGAGCGGCTCCTTCGTGCACTTCACCTCGACCTCGGGCCTGATCGGCAATTTCGGCCAGGCCAACTACGCCGCCGCCAAGCTCGGTATCGTCGGCCTGTCGAAGTCGATCGCACTCGACATGGGCCGCTTCAACGTGCGTTCCAACTGCGTCTCGCCGTTCGCCTGGACCCGGATGATCGGAACCATCCCGACCGAGACGGAAGCGCAGAAGGCGCGGGTCGAGAAGATCAAGCAGATGGGGCCCGAGAAGATCGCGCCGGTCTGTGCCTATCTGATGTCCGACGCGGCCAGGGACGTGACGGGACAAATCTTCGGCGTGCGCATGAACGAGATTTTCCTGTTCAGCCAGAACCGCCCGCTGCGCTCGGTGCATCGCAGCGAAGGCTGGACGCCGCAGACCATTGCCGAGCACGGCATGCCGGCGCTCAAGGACTCCTTCTACAAGCTCGACCGCTCGGCGGACATCTTCCCCTGGGATCCGATCTGACGCATTTCCGCGGCGGCGAACAAATTCTTTTCGCCGCCGCAACGCACCTTGAAGTTGCCCGCCCGCTTTATGCCCGATTGCGGGCCAATGTTTTGCCCCCAACAAGAAATTGCAGGAGGAAACAATGACAACTTCACTGACCGATCCCGAACCTGTGAAATCACGCGGCGGCATTGACCGCCGCAAAATTTTGGCCGGTACGGCGGCGCTCGCCGCGTCGGCGGTGACAGCCGCCAACGCGGCCTCCGTCGCGCCTTTCGGCCAGACCGGTGCACCCACGCCATCGAGCGAACCGTTGCCGCTCGGCGTGCTCCCCGGCGGCCGCTATCCGGATAGGCATCTCGAGATGGCCAGGAAGCCCTCCAGGCCGACGTTCGGCGGAACGAGCGGCTTCCCGGCCTTTGCCGGCACGATGGCGGTCGAGCGCGTCGCGACCGGATTCCGCTGGGCCGAAGGCCCGGTCTATTTCCCGGCCGGACGATATGTGCTGTTCAGCGACATCCCGAACAACCGCATCATGCGTTTCTCGGAGGACGATGGTCACGTCAGCGTCTACCGGCAGCCGTCGATGAACTCGAACGGCAACACGATCGACCGCGAAGGACGCCTGATCACATGCGAGCATTCCGGCCGGCGCGTCACCCGCACCGAGCTCGATGGCTCCATCACCATCATCGCCGACAGGTACAACAACAAGCGGCTGAACTCGCCGAACGACGCCGTCGTCACCGCCGACGGCGCGATCTGGTTCACCGATCCCGTCTACGGCATCGGTGGCTTCTACGAGGGTATCAAGGCCGACCAGGAGCAGGACAAGAAGAATGTCTACCGGGTCGATCCGAAATCCGGTGAAGTGAAGGTCGTGGTCGACGATTTCGTCGAGCCGAACGGGCTTTGCCTCTCGCCCGACGAGAAGAAGCTCTATGTCTGCGACACCGGCTTCACCGACGGCCCCGACAACCCCTCGCATATCCGCGTGTTCGATCTCGACGTGGCCGGCGGCAAGGCGACGGGCAGCAAGGTGTTTGCCGACATGCCCAAGCCAAGCATCACGGACGGCGTGCGCTGCGACACCGAGGGGCGCGTCTGGTGCTCCGTCGGCTGGGGCGATACCAACGAGGACGGCGTGCGCTGCTACACCAGGGACGGCGAGCTTCTCGGGAAGATCCACATTCCGGAGACGGTGGCTAATTTGTGTTTCGGAGGGCAACAGCGGAACAGACTCTATATTTGCGGCTCGACGTCGCTTTATGCGGTGTACACCAGCGCACAGGGTGCGCTGAAGCCGTAGACTCATGGGCCCTCGTCCAGGTGCTCATTCCCGGGCGCGAGCATGATCAACCGCTGTTCCGCAGCCCCGCGGAAATGCCGTTGATGGTGATCTGAATGCCGCGCAGCACCTGCTCGTCAGGGTTTTGCGCGCGGTGTTCCTTCAGGAGTTCGACCTGCACGTGGTTGAGCGGATCGAGGTAGGGAAAGCGGTTGCGGATCGAACGCTCGAGCAGCGGGTTGCCCTGCAACAGCCGGTCCTGTCCCATGATCTTCAGCAGCAGGTCGATGCAGTCGTGCCATTCGGCCTTGATGCGGCCGAAGATTTTTTCGCGCAGCTCGGCATCGGGCACTAGCTCGGCATAGCGCGAGGCGATCGCGATCGAGCTTTTCGCCAGCACCATGTCCATGTTGGACAGCAGCATGCGGAAGAACGGCCACTCGCGATAGAGTTCCTGCAGGAACGCCATGCCCTTGTCGGGGTTTTTCGCGATCCAGGCCTCCACCGCGCTGGCAAAGCCGTACCAGCCCGGCAGCATCAGCCGGCACTGCGCCCAGGAGAACACCCAGGGGATGGCGCGGAGATCCTCGATCTCGCGGGTCTTCTTGCGCGAGGCCGGACGGCTGCCGATGTTGAGCGTCGCGATCTCGTTGATCACGGTCGAGCCCCAGAAATAATCGGCAAAGCCCTCGGTCTCGTAGACCAGTCCGCGATAGGCCTTGAAGGCGAGCGTCGACAGCTCGTCCATCGCCTTGAGATATTCGGTGCGCGGCGCGCTCTGCTTGGGCTGCAACAGGCTCGCTTCCAGCGTCGCGGCGGCGAGGATCTCCAGATTGCTGCGGCCGACCTCGGCGTTGGAGTATTTGCTTGAGATGATCTCGCCCTGCTCGGTGATCCTGATCTGGCCGTTCACGGCGCCGCCGGGCTGCGCGATGATGGCGTCATAGCTCGGCCCGCCGCCGCGACCGACCGAGCCGCCGCGGCCGTGAAACAGGCGCAGCTGCACGCCGTGGCGCTCGAATACGTCGACGAGGCCGATCTCGGCCTTGTAGAGCTCCCAGCCCGAGGTGACGAAGCCACCATCCTTGTTGCTGTCGGAATAGCCGAGCATTACTTCCTGCAGCGAGCCGCGGCTGTCGACCAGCCTGCGATAGTCGTGCAGCGAGAGCATGCGGTCCATGATGCCGGCGGAGGCCTGCAAATCCTCGATGGTCTCGAACAGCGGCACGATGTTGACGGCGCTGCGCCCCGACGGATGGATGAGGCCGGCTTCCTTCAGCAGCAGCGCCACCTCCAGCATGTCGGACACGCCCTTGCACATCGAGATGATGCATTGAGGGATCGCGGCGGCGCCGTAGAGGGCATGGGCCTCGGCCGCGGCATGGAAGACCGCGAGCTCGCCGGCGGTCTCCTCGCTGTATTTCACGAAGTTCGACGTCAGCGGGCGGGCGTTGCTCAATTCCCTGGTGAGCAGCGCGACCCGCGCCTCCTCGTTCATCGCCATGTACGACATGCCGGGCATCGCGGCGTCGACCAGCTCGGCGACGGTGCGTTCGTGCACGGCGGAATTCTGGCGGATGTCGAGGCTGGCGAGATGGAAGCCGAAACAGTCCACCGCGCGGCGCAGCAGCCGCAAGCGCCCGCGCGCGATCACGCCGGCGTTGTTCGAAAACAGCGAACGGTAGAGAATGTCGAGATCGGCCTTGAATTCCGCAGCGCCGGCGTAAGGCGCGGCTTCGCCGACCGCTGCCCGCGTCGTCTCCACGCCCAGCCGATCGGCGGTCGCGGTGAGCCGCGCGTAAATGCCGGATACGGCGAGACGATAGGGTTCGCCGCTGCGATGCGGCGACTTGTCCGGCGAGCGCTCGGCCAGCGCGCGCAGATCCTTGGAAATGTCGGCAAGGTGCGCCGCCATCGACAGCTCCGAGCCGAGGACGTGCAGCTCCTCCAGATAGAAGCGCAGCACCCGGCTCGAATGCAGTTTCAGCGCACCGCGCATCACGTCGGCGGTGACGAAAGGATTGCCGTCGCGGTCGCCGCCGATCCAGCTCCCCATCTTGAGGAACGAGGCGAGATCGCCCCGCGCCGCGCCATCGCCCTCGTTGAGCCGGTCTTCCAGCGCGCAATGCAGCCGCGGCACCTCGCGCAGGAAGGTGTAGTCGTAGAACGAAAGGCCGTTGGCAACTTCGTCGAGCACCGTCAGCTTGGTCCGGCGCAACAGGTTGGTCTGCCACAGCGTCACCACCTCGCGGCGGAGCTGCTCGTCTTCGGCTGCCGCCTCTTCCGGCGTGAGCTGGACCCGCTCGCGCCGGTCGAGCAGCGCGGCGATCTCCATCTCGCGGTCCATCGTGCTCTTGCGGCGGACTTCGGTCGGATGCGCCGTGAGCACCGGGCTGACCTGGGCCGTCTCGAAGAAACTGCGGAGATCGGCCGCCGAAATCCCTGCGCCGCGGGCATGTTCCAGCGTCTGGGTCAGCACGCTGGCGCGCGGCGCCCCGCCCGGCCCGCTGCGCAAACGCATCTGACGAATGTTGTTCTGGTCCTCGGCGATGTTGGCGAGGTGCGAGAAATAGCTGAAGGCGCGCACGATCCGCACGGTCTGGCTGATCGACATGCTGTCGAGGATCAGTTCCAGCTCGCGCCGGGCCGGCTTGTCGTCGTCGCGGTGGAACCGGATCGAGGTCTGGCGGATGCGCTCGACGAGGTCGAAGACGTCGGCGCCCTCCTGGTCGCGCACGGTGTCGCCGAGAATGCGGCCCAGCAGGCGGATGTCGTTGCGGAGGCGCGTGTCTTCCTCCAGCGCCTGCGCTTCTTCGGCCCGATTGCTGCGGGTGTCGGTCTCGGAAGGCATGGGCTGAAGCGACATGGGGCTCTACTCCAGAGGCTGCCCGGCTGCCTGGAGTGTGCAAGTTTTTTGCCGCAGTGCAAGATGAAGATGCGGGCGTGCGGCGCGTACTCCAACCTCATCCCGAGGAGGCCGCGTTAGCGGCCGTCTCGAGGGATGGCCACGGGCCTTTATGGTTCGAGACGCGCTTCGCGCTCCTCACCATGAGGGGGAACATGCGTCCGCGATCCCGCGGCAGGTTTTCGCCCGGGGTGTTGCCATCGCGGTGCCCCTGTCTGGAACAAGGGCGCAGGGAAAGCCGGGCGCTGGATGCACCCGCATCGCCGTGTGCTGAATTGGTGGAAAGAGTGCACACGGATTTGACAGGTACAGCCGAGACATCCCGGCTTTCCCCGCGCAATGGTTTTACGGCTTACTTCGTGCTCTCCCCGGTGAGCGGCCTTTGTTGTCACCGTTGCCAACCCCGCACAGGCAGGGCGGATAGACGCCAGGGTCGCGGCGCCAGGACCACACGACTTCGCCGTACGCTTTCCGCGTTTCGTCCGCGCGATTTGCATCGCACTGACGCAGCAAGCGTCCATCGCAACCCGCACCGACGCTACGTGACGATCGCGTATCGTCCCCTATGGCGGCACGGGCTGGCCGGAAGATATTTCCGATTTGCGTAAATGTCAAGAGGCGACTTCGGAAAATCGGACGAAACAAGCGACGTTAGCGCCCGCGGCTCACCCCTCTCCCCAACCCTCCCCCGCAAGGTGGGAGGGAGCCTGACCATCGTGCTCACCTCACGATACCCCGCACGCGAGTTTCGGATGTCAGGGAGGCACCGGCGGAGGGGTTCCCTCCCCCTTGCGGGGGATGGTTAGGCAGAGGGGTGCCACGCGCACCGATCGTAGCGTTCGGCGCGTACAGCTAAATCCTTCGCCCCGCCTGCTCCCAATAGGGATCGCGCAGGCGCCGCTTGAAGATTTTTCCGGAATCCTCGCGCGGCAGGTTGCTGCCGATCTCGATGTGTCTTGGCACCTTGTAGTCGGCGAGCGATTTCCTCAGTTGCGCGCGGATGTCGGCAACGTCGAGCCTGATGCCCGGCTGCGGCTCGACCACGGCCATCAGGGCCTCGCCGAACTCGGCGTCGGGGATACCGAACACGGCGCAATCATGCACGCCGGGCACTGCGTGCAAGGCGGCCTCGATCTCGGCGGGGTAGATGTTGACGCCGCCGGAGATCACCATGTCGCGCTTGCGGTCGCAGATGAAGACGTAGCCGTCCTCGTCGATGTAGCCGACGTCGCCCGAGGTGATGAAGCCGGCGCGGTCGATCTCGGCGCGCTTTTCCGGCTTGTTGTGATAGGTGAAGTCCGGATTGCCTGCGATGCGCGAATAGATCTCGCCGATCTGGCCGGGCGGCAGTTCGCGGCCGTCCTCGCCGATGAAGACGAGCTCGGCGCCGGGCGAGATTTTTCCTACGGTGCCGGGCTTCCTCAGCGCATCCTCCGACGTGGCGAAGGTCACGGCGCTGGATTCGGTGGAGCCGTAGAATTCGTAGATCACCGGGCCCCACCAGTCGATCATCGCGCGCTTGACGTCGGCCGGGCATGGCGCGGCGGCATGGATGACATGGCGCAGCGAGGACATGTCGTACCTCTTGCGCACCTCCTCCGGCAGCTTCATCAGGCGGATGAACATGGTCGGCACCATGAAGATGGTGTCGATCTCCTGTTCGTCGATCAGGCGCAAGAACTCTTCGGCATCGAAGCGCGGCATCAGGACCAGCACGCCGCCGAGACGGCCTGCGCGCAGGCCAAAGGAGTTTGGCGCAGAGTGATAGAGCGGCCCGGGCAGAACGGCGCGGGCGCCGGGCTTCAGGCCATAGATCAGCGAGCGCAGGCGCTCGCCATTGGCCACCTGCTCCGGCGTCGGCGCATTGCGGCGCACGCCCTTGGGGTGGCCCGTGGTGCCCGAGGTGTAGATCATGTTCTGCGGCTGCGGCACGACCGGGCCGTCATAGCGCGGGAACCGTTCCAGCCAGCCCTCGAAATCGATGGCGAAATCCGGCATCGCCAGATGATCGCGATCGATCTTGTAGTTTTGGAGGATTTCCGGCGGCGTCGGCACGGCGAGCACGGTGACGCCCGCGGGGATCGCCTCGCGCAGGCCGTGCAGCATGTCGGCATGGGCGATCAGCACGCGCGTGCCGGAGTCCTTCAGCACGTAGTCGATCTCTTCCGGCTTGAAGTGCCAGTTGATCGGCACGCCATAGGCGCCGAGCCGCATCGCCGCATAGGCCGCCTCGATGAAGGCGATGTCGTTGCGCATCAGCATGCAGACGCTGTCGCCCGGCCCGACGCCGAGCGAGTGGAGGCCCGAAGCGATGCGATCGGCGCGCTCGGCCACCTCGTCGTGGCCGCGCCGGCGTTTTCCGCTGATGATGCCGTGGAAGAGCGAGCTATCGGTCATGTGCTTATTCATTCTTGGGCACCGTCTTGGTTCTCGTCATCACCGGGCTTGTGCCGGTGATCCACGTCTTACTTCGTGGCCAACAAGCAAGACGTGGATGGCCGGGACAAGCCTGGACAAGCCCGGCCATGACGGGGAACTACCCCGCCTCCGCGAACTTCGGCGCGCGCTTTTCCATGTTGGCGCGGACGGCTTCGGTCTGGTTGGGGCCGCCGATCAGCTTTTGCTGCTCGACGGATTCCGCCAGCAGCGCCGGGCCGGGATCGACGGAAAGATTGTTCAGCATCCGCTTGCAGGCGCGGATGGCATCGGGGCTCTTGCCGGCGATCTCGCGTGCCATCTCCATCGCGGCCGTGCGCGGATCGTCCACGACGCGGGTGGCAAGCCCGTAGCTCAGCGCTTCCTGCGCCGAGAAGATTCGGCCGGTATAGGTCAGCTCGCGCAGGATGTCGTCGCGGACGAGGCCGGCGAGGATTGGCGTGCCCGCCATGTCGGGCACCAGGCCCCACTTGATCTCCATGATCGACATCCGCGCATCCGGCGCCATCAGGCGGATGTCGGCGCCGAGCGCGAGCTGAAAACCGCCGCCGAAGGCAACGCCCGTGATCGCGGCGATCACCGGCACCGGCAGTTGCCGCCAGCCCCATACCGCCGGCTGCGGAAAATTGGCGAGGCCGTGGGTGCGCTTGGTGAGGTCGCGGCTCTCGCCGCCCGGCACTCCGTTACCGCCCTTTTCCTTCATGGCGGCGAAGCGGCCCATGTCGAGACCGGCGCAGAAGGCGCGGCCCTCGCCGGACAATACTACCACCCGGACCGACTTTTCCCTTGAAAGCCGCTCGGTGGCGGCCACCAGCGCCTCGAACATCGCCTGATCCAGCGCGTTCATCTTGTCCGCGCGCACCAGCCGGACGTCGGCGATGCCGTCCGCGATCGATATCGCGACGCGATCTTCCATGAGCAAGTCTCCCACCCTGATTTTCTTCTGGCTTTACAGAAAGGCCGTCATTCGGGTTTAGTCAATCGACCAATTAACAACAATCCCCTTCACGCGGGACATGGGTGGAAACGATGTTCAGTGATCAGCTTCTCGCCGGGCGGCGTATCCTCGTGACCGGCGGCGGAACCGGCCTCGGCAAATCGATGGCCGCCAAGTTCCTGCAGCTCGGCGCCGAGGTGCACATCTGCGGCCGCCGCAAGATCGTCTGCGACGAAACCGCGACCGAATTGATGGGCGATTATGGCGGGCGCGTCGTCAGCCACGGCGTCGACATCCGCAACGCCATGGCGGTCGACGAGATGGTCGAGCAGATCTGGACCAGCGGCCCCCTCACCGACCTCATCAACAATGCCGCCGGCAATTTCGTCTCGCGCACGCAGGACCTGTCGCCGCGCGGTTTCGATGCGGTGGCCAATATCGTGATGCACGGCACCTTCTACGTGACGCATGCGGTGGGCAAGCGCTGGATCGCCGGAAGACATCCCGGCAACGTGGTGTCGATCACGGTGACCTGGGTGCGCAACGGCAGTCCGTTCGTGGTGCCGTCGGCGATGAGCAAGTCGGCGATCCACGCCATGACGATGTCGCTGGCGGCGGAATGGGGCCGCTACGGCATCCGCCTCAACACCATCGCGCCCGGCGAAATCCCGACCGAGGGCATGAGCAAGCGGCTCAACCCGAACGACCAGCCGGGCGCGCGCACCATCGCGCGTAATCCGATGGGCCGCGTCGGCAAGATGGAAGAGCTGCAGAACCTCGCCGTGTTCCTGATCTCCGGCGGCTGCGACTGGATCAGCGGCGAGACCATCGCGATGGACGGTGCACAGGCGCTCGCCACCGGCGGGAATTTCTACGAGCTGCGCGAATGGTCCGATGCCGACTGGCAGCAGGCGCGCGACAACATCGCCAAGCAGAACGAAAAAGATCGGGCCGCGCGGGGGTGAAACCACGCCGGCATTGCTCGCAGCGGCGGGAACGGCACTACCTTCCTTGCGCGTAGCGAAGCGACTTCGCAACCCACGGTGCCGCTGGCGGACGGATGGATTGCTTCGCTTCGCTCGCGATGACGTCTTCAAATGCGGGTTTTGTACAACTCTACCGCATGACCGGGACCCCGGCACCGTGGCGCTGCCGCCGGAGGGACATCGAGGGGCTCGACGCACCGCCCGCAAGGCACGGGCCGGGCCGAAAGGGCCGCATTAACCCAATTTCGTTCCGAGTACCGTCCGACCTGAACCTCGGCGCTCGAACCCCTGTCGAACACTCCGCCTGAACATGACGGTGATCAAACGATCGCGCGCCTTGGCGGGCAACGACAACAGGTTCCACACTTGGCTCGACGGCACGTCGCGATTCGCAGGCGCCGGCCGGATAGAGCCCAGCAACAGGAAATTCGTCATGCACGTTAATCGTTTGTTTGCCGTAACGCTTCTTGCCAGCATCGCCTTCGGCGGTTTTGCGCAGGCCGAGGGGCTTTCAACCAGCGCCGTGAAGCCGGGCCCACTGCCTGCTTCGGGCAGCATCAGCGCGGCCTATCCCGCCGGCGGCGCCGAAACGCGCTACTATCTCAGCGCCGATCTCAAGCCTGGCGTGCTCGCCACGCAGATCTCCTACAAGGGCGCGCCGGACTCCTCCAAATTCCTGGAGCTCGCGCTCGTCAATCCGTCCGGCCGGGAAGTCGGCTCCTACTACATCAAGAGCTTCGGCGAGAACCTGGATTCGACGCGCGCCTTCAAGATCGACAATGGCGGGACCTATGTGATCCGGATCGGCGTCAAGGGACCGGAAACCGGCTCGTTCAAGGTCGACCTCGGCGGCTCGTCGCTCGACGGCAAGGTGACTGCCCAGCCGGACGTGGCGGGCTTCTCCAGTTCGTTCATCGCACCGTCGGCGCTGCCGGCGGACGGCGTGGTCGAGGGCAAAATCCCCGCCGGGCGCGGCACCCTGACGTCATACTACTTCACGGCTCCCCTCGTCGGCGGCAAGCTGATCACCCAGATCGGCGTTACAGGCAGCGGATCCACCCCGAACATGATCGAGCTTTCGTTGCTGCGCGACGACGGCACCAGCGTGGACAGCTACTACACCAAGAGCTTCGAGAAGCATCACGAAGCGACCAGGACCTTCAACGTCGACAACAGCGGCAATTACTTCGTGAAGATCACGGTGCAGGGCGCGGAGACCACCAGCTTCAAGGCCGAACTCGGCGGCAACGCCATGGCCCGAAAGTGAGGAGTGCCCCGATGTCCCGCATTCCCTTTGCAGCCACCCTCGCCGCGGCCCTCGTGGCCGCGGCATCCCTGATCGCACCGTCCGCCCTGGCGCAGAACTTTTCCACCTCGATCATCAGGCCCACCGTCCTTGCGGCCGACGCGGGCAGCATCGCCGGCTTGCTCCCCGGCGCGCAAGGCGCCCGCAGCTATTACTTCGCGCTGGAAGCCAAGACCGGCATCCTGCAGACCCAGATCAGGGTCAGCGCGAACTCGTCGGCCACCCGCAGCATCACGCTCGACCTGCTCGGACCGGATTCCAACGTCAAGGACAGCTACTACGTCAAGACGAGCCGCAACGAACAGAATGAAGCCACGCGCGGTTTCCGCATCGACTCCGCCGGCAGCTACAGCCTGCGCGTGACGGTCGAGGGGCCGGAAGCCGGACGCTTCTGCGTGTTGCTCGGGGGCTCGGCGCTGCCCGATGCGAAGGCAGCCGATTGCCCCGGCGATCCCGCGCCGGCCGTGACGAGGGTCGAAGCCGCGCCGGCGCCGCCAGCCGAGCCGCGCTCGCCGCCGCCGAGGCCCGAGCCGCCGCCGGCACCGAAGGTGGAGGCGCCGCCGCCGCCCAAATCTGTCGAGGTCGTGACCAGCAAGTGCGAGCAGCGGTTGCGTGTCGGCTCGGAGGTCCTGTTCGACTTCGACAAGTCGGTGCTGCGGCCCGATGCGTTGCCTGCGATCGACTACGTGGCGCGCACGATCACGGAAAAGGCCAAGCCGGTGGTGGTGGAAGGCCATACCGATTCGATCGGTACGGATTCCTACAATGTCCGACTGAGCGAACAGCGCGCGGCGACGGTCAGGGCCGAGATTGCGCGGCGACTGACCGGCCCGGTAACCATGGATGCCTACGGCTACGGCAAGTCGAAGCCGATCGCGGACAATCAGAATCCCGACGGCACCGACAATCCCGAAGGCCGGCAACGCAACCGGCGGGTCGAGATTGTCATCAACACCTGCAAATAGTGACGCTCATGTCCACGCGCGCCGCGGAGCACTCCGCCGGCGCGCGTGCCGTCTCAGCGATCAGGACCGCTTCGCCTCGTCCAGGAACGCCTGCACGGCCTCGAACAGCATCATCCGGTTCTTTTCCATGATGATGCTGTGCGTGCCTTCCGGCAGCGCCACGTAGCGCTTGCCGGGCGAGTTGACCAGCAGCGGGAACAGCGTCTGCGCCATGTAGGGCGGCGTGTCCTTGTCCCATTCGGCGTGGATCAGCAGCGTCGGCACCGTGATCTTCGACGGATCGTAGTAGGGCTTTCCCGCGCCGAAGAAGTCGGCGCCGTCCTGCACCACGCCGTTGGGCGCGCGGACCACCGGCGGTGTCATCGCAGCACCGACGGGATCGGTGGCGAAGGTCGCGTCGGCCCAGGCATCGAACCAGCCCGGCGGGATCAGCGCCGCCTTCTTGTCTTCGGCCACGCCCGTGTACCAGCGTTCCCTGGCCTGCTCGCGGTTCACCATCCGGTAGGCGCCGAGCTTGCCGGGGCCGGCCTGCACCAGCGACGCCGTCTGCCGGATCCAGGCCGGCGCATACAGCACGAGGCGCTCGACCTTGTTGTTGTTCTGCGAGGTGTAGGTCGCCATCAGCGTGGTGCCCCACGACCAGCCCAGGAGATTGAGCCGCGGGATGTTGCGCTTCTGCAGGATGAAATCGACGGCGGTGCCGATGTCCTTCACGGCGGTCGTGCCTTGCACGATCGGGCCATTGTCCTCGGGCCTGGCGCTCATCTCCGGCGGGCGGGTAGACTTGCCATAGCCGCGCAGGTCGAGCAGCCAGACGTCGTAGCCGCGCGAGGCGATGTATTCCATCCAGGAGACGCCGTCGAGCTTGAGGTCGAACGCCGTCTCCGACGGATAGGTCGCGCCGTGCACATAGAGCACGGTCTGCTCCGGCCGGAAGCTCGTCATGTTGGCCGGGCGCTTGTTGCGCACGTAGATTTCGATGCCGGGATCGCTACTCTTGACCATCGTCTCTTCGGTCACCTGCGGCGGCGTCTGCGCCAGAGCCGCCGTGCCGAAGATCGCAGAGAGCAACAGTCCCATGGCTGTTCCAAGCTGTCTCAATTCCGCCTCCCGTTCTTTTGTTGTTGTGGTGGCGGGAGCGTACACCTTGGCAGGCCCGCTGTCCCGCCGAGGACGCAGCCCGTCACTCCTTCCTGAATTTCTCCCGCAGCGCACGGTGGCGCGCCCTCGCTTCGTCCGACCAGACCTCGCGGGGATTGTCGTAGAATTCGGCGTAGACCTTTGCATCCGCCGGCATGACCACCCACGGCTGCCGGGTGGATGTGAAGATGTGCGCATCAGGCGGCGGGCATTGCGAGGGATCATCCAGCGTGCCGACGCGCACGAACCGCACCGCGGGGCCGGAGCCCGCGTAGTTGCTCCAGACCGCGACCTTGCAGACCGGGCAGCGCGCGATGCGCTGGCCCTTGCCGCTGGCCGAGGGCGTATCGACGATCTCGGGCTCGGCCTTGAGATGCTCGACCCGGTCGAACTCGTACATCGCGTTGACGGCATGCACGCTGCCGGTCTCGCGCTGGCACCATGTGCAGTGGCAGGCATGCACCACCATCGGCATGCCGTGCAGACGATAGCGAATGCTTCCGCAGGTGCAGCCGCCTTCCATCACGCTCTCCTAGTATTTCCCCGCGCCCATGTAGCCGAACAGGAAGCCGGCCACCTTGCGCTTCTGGATCTCCTCGCTGCCCTCGGTGATGCGGTAGCGGCGGTGGTGGCGGTAGATGTGCTCGAACGGCTTGTGGCGCGAATATCCCATGCCGCCATGCACCTGCATGGCGCGGTCGGCGGCCTCGCAGCACAGGCGGTTTGCCCAGAAGTTGCACATGGAGACGCGGTCGGACAGCGTGTGCTCGACCTGCGCCTGCGTCAGCTGGTCCATCTCCCAGGCGGTCTTGCGGATCAGCAGGCGCAGCATTTCCGCTTGCGTGGCCAGTTCGACCAGCGGCCACTGGATGGCCTGGTTCTCGGCCAGCGCCTTGCCGAACGGCTTTCGCTCGCGGGCGTATTTCACGCTTTCGTTGATGCAGTAGACGGCGGCGCCGAGCGAGCTCGCCGCCTGACGGATGCGGTTCTCGTGCACGAAGCATTGCGCCAGCGACAGGCCGCGGCCGACCTCGCCGAACTGCGCGTCTTCGGGCACGAACACGTCGGTGAAGCTGACGCGCGGATGGTCGGTCGGCATGTTGAAGGTCCACATATACTGCTCGACCTTCACGCCCGGCGACTTCGCCGGCACCAGGAAGCAGGTGATGCCGCGGGCATCGCCGTCATTGCCCGAGGTCCGCGCAAACAGCGCGCAGTGGGTGGCGACGTGCATGCCGGTGGTCCACATCTTCTCGCCGTTGATGAGCCAGCCCTTGACGTTGTCTCGCGTGGCCGGGACCGCCTTCGTCTCCATATGCGTGGCATCGGAGCCATGGTCGGGCTCGGTCAAACCAAAGGTGATGCGGTATTTGCCGGTGATGGAGCCGTCGACCATCGCCTTCTGCTCGTCGGTGCCGTAGCGGTCCAGCATGGTGACGATCGGCAGATTGCCGACGATGGAGTGCTCGTTCTGCAGATCGTTGTGCAGGCCGAGACCTTTCGAGGCGAAGTGCTCGCGGATCACGGCCATCCAGAGGTTGGAGCCGTCCTTGCCGCCGTACCGCTTCGGAATCGCAAAGCGCAGATGGCCGGCGGCATCGGCCAAATTCTTCGCTTTGCGCAGCAGCGCTTCCCATTCGTGCCGCGGCAGGCCGCCATTGTCGAAATCGGTGCGCGCCCATTCGCGGCGGTGGTCGAAGAAGCGGATGTTGTCGTCGGCGTCCTCCAGCGGCTTGATCTCGCGCGCGATGAAGGCATCGAGTTCGGCCAGATACGCCGTGAGGTCGGCAGGCAGGTTGAAATCCAAGGCGATCTCCCGCAGATTTTGCTTGATCGGCGCTTGCGTCTAGACGCTGCGCAGCGCGACCGTTCGGCAGCGATTTAGCTGAGAACACCCTCCCCCCGTCAAGCAAGGCAAACGCTTGGCACGCGCGGCGGCGTTGCGTAATTGGATGGCATCGGACGAAGGGGCGGCGCTACAATCCGCGCCAATTCGTCGCCACAGAAAATGCAAGAGGAAGCGGAAATGGACCTGAAGTTTTCCAAGGTGACGCGCAAGGGGCCGGTCACCATCGTGACGCTGTCGCGCCCGGAAGTCTACAACGCGCTGCATATCGACGCGCATTTCGAGCTCAACAAGGTGTTCGACGATTTCTCCGCCGATCCCGAGCAGTGGGTGGCGATCGTCACCGGCGCGGGCGACAAGGCATTCTGCGCCGGCAATGACCTGAAATGGCAGGCCGCGGGGGGAAAACGCGGCTGGGACAAGGGCGGCTTTGCCGGCCTGACCTCGCGCTTCGACTGCGACAAGCCGATCATCGCGGCCGTCAACGGCGTCGCGATGGGCGGCGGGTTCGAGATTGCGCTGGCCTGCGACCTCATCATCGCCTCGGAGACGGCGACCTTTGCGCTGCCCGAGCCGCGCGTCGGCCTTGCGGCGCTGGCCGGCGGCGTGCACCGCCTGCCGCGCCAGATCGGGCTGAAGCGCGCCATGGGCATGATCCTCACCGCGCGCCATGTCAGCGCCAGGGAAGGCTTCGAGCTCGGCTTCGTCAACGAGGTGGTACCGGCAGGCGAGGCGCTGGCCGCCGCCGAGCGCTGGGCCGAGACCATCTGCAAGAACTCGCCGATGTCGATCCGCGCCTCCAAGCAGGCGATCCAGCGCGGGCTCGACGTGTCGCTGGAACAGGCGATCGCCGAACAGCGCGAATATCCCGCCGTGAAGGCGATGGCCGCTTCGCAGGATTATATCGAGGGACCGAAGGCGTTCGCCGAGAAGCGCCCACCCAAGTGGCTGGGGAAGTAGCGACGATTCTCACTGCTCGTCATGCCCGGGCTTGTCCTGGCTTGTCCCGGGCATCCACGCACTTCCTTTGCCGCCAAGACGTGGATGGCCGGGACAAGCCCGGCCATGACGACGCATGCAGGATGGGTTGAGCGCAGCGAAACCCATCGTCTCCGCCACGGCAAGCATTGATGGGTTTCGCTGCGCTCAACCCATCCTACGATCCCAATTCCCTCTTGTACGAGGCGTAATTCGGCTGATCGACGGCGAGCTTGTCCATCGTGGTCTGCCAGAGGTGTTCCTTCAGGCCCGGCGTGTTCAGGTCCACCTCGCCGCGCGCGATCTTGTCCGCCAGCGCGCGATTGAGCTCCATCACCGAGCCGTCGATGCCGAGCAGCGCCTTCAGCCGCGCGGTTTCGGCGGCATCGCTTGACCCCTCCTGCGCCAGCTGGCGCGTGACCAGGTCGAGCGCGTTGATGCCGACGCGCAGCTTGAAGGCGTTGTGGCCCTTGATGGCGGGCGTGATTTCGGTGCGGAGGAAATCCGCCACCGCCTTGATCAGTTCGGTGGGCGTCGGCTCGTCCTGCATGTCATCCTCCTCTCGGCGCCAGGAGTCGCAACAGATCGATCTCCGTCTCCGACGACCGCCGCCCGATCATCGCGCGCTCCATCGAATGATCCGGCCCGAGGCGAAAGCGCTGCATCATGCCGCAGCACATGATGCCCCAGCGCAGCGTGCCCATCACTTCCCAGAACATCACGCGGTCCGCATCGACCTTGCGGCCGGTCTCCTCGTAGCCGGCAAACAGATCCTCGCGCGAGCCGAAGCCGCCGACCGGCTTGTCGATCTCGCCGAAGCGCCAGGAGTTGACGCAGATCCACCCCAAGTCTTCCATCGGGTCGCCGAAATGCGCGAGCTCCCAGTCCAGCACCGCGCGCACGCCGTCGGGGCCGATGATGAGATTGCCGTGGCGGAAATCGCCGTGCACCAGCGTGACCTCGCGCGAGGGGCCGGGATCGTGGTCGGCGAGCCAGCGCAGCGCGAGTTCGAATACCGGCCGCGGCCAGTCGGCGCTGCGGTACTCGCGTTCGAGGTCGGCGATCTCTTTTGTCGATGTCATGCTGCGCAGGTCCGGCAGCTTCGCCGCCGGCAGGCCATGAATGCCCGCCGCGACCTTGCCGAGCTGGCGCGCCAGGATCGGCCGCGCGCTGGCGAATTCATCATCGCGCAGAATCTTGCGCGCGATCGTCTCGCCCTCGATGCGCACCATGATGAAGCCGCGGCCGAGCCCCTCCTCCGGCTTCAACACATGCATCACGCGCGGCGACGGCAGGCCGGCGTCGAACGCAAGCTGCATCAGCGAGGCTTCCGCATCGAGGCCGGCGGCGCGGCCCGGCGAAGCACCATAACCCGGCGGCGCACGGCGCAGGATCGCGCCGACATTGCCGCCGGGGTGCACGATGTCGAAGGTCCAGGTCTCCTGGCTGGCGCCGCCGGAAAGCTTTGCCGCGCCGGTGACGCCGACCGCACCCGGACAGAACGAGGCGACGCAGCGCGAAAGCTCGGTCTCGATCATTTGCCCTTGAATTTGGCCGGACGTTTCTCGAGGAACGCGGTGACGCCTTCCTTGAAATCTTCGGCAGCGCCCGCGATCCGCTGCGATTCGAATTCGAGGTTGAGCTGCTCCTCGAAGGAGTTTTCGGGGCTATCCCAATAGAGCTTGCGGATCAGCGACAGCGCGATGGTCGGGCCATTCGCGAGCTCATGCGCGAGCTTCATGGCTTCGTCCATCAGCGCGGCATCGTCGTAGACGCGGTTGACGAGGCCCCATTCCAGCGCCTTTTCCGCCGGCAGCCGTTCGCCCATCAGCGACAGCTCGACGGCACGCGCTCTTCCGACCAGCCGCGGCAACAGCCAGGTCGAGCCGCAGTCCGGCACGAGACCGATGCGGCGGAATGCCTGCAGGAAGTAGGACGAGCGCGCGCACAGGATCATGTCGCCGAGCAGCGCGAAACTCATCCCGGCGCCGGCGGCGGGGCCGTTCACGGCGGTGACGAGCGGGCAATGCAGGCGGCGGATGCGGCGCAGGAACGGATGGAAGCCGACCTCCAGCGCGGCGCCGGCATTGCTCTTGCCCGGCTTCTGCTGGTTGCGGCCCTGCAGATTGGCGCCGGTGCAGAAGGCGCGGCCGGCGCCGGTCAGCACCACGCATCGCACCTCGTCCCTTTTCTCCTCGATCGCATCGAGCGCCTCGGCGAGACCGCCAAGCATGTCCATGGAGACCGCATTCATGACCTCCTGGTGGTCGAGCTTGAGGACCGCGACCGGTCCGTCGAAATCGAGCGTGACGTGTTTGAACGGCATTGTTTCCTCTCGGGCTGGTCCCGTCATTTCGAGCCATATTTGATTTTTAGGGCGGGCTTGTCCATGGTCGGACCAGCCTGCATTCAACGCGTGTCTAAAGCGCGGTCAACCAAATGGAAACACCCAAATGAGCATCTTCGACCTCTCCGGCCGCACGGCTGTCATCACCGGCGGCAATGGCGGTATTGGCCTGGGCATCGCGCAGGCACTTGTGTCCAGTGGCTGCAACGTCTCGATCTGGGGCCGCAATGCCGAGAAGAACGCGGCCGCCGCCGCGACCATGAAAGCCGGTCCCGGCAAGGTGCAGACGCTGGTGTGCGACGTCACGGATTCCGCGTCGGTGAAGGATGCAATGAAGGCGACGCTCGATGCGTTCGGCCGGGTCGACGGCTGCTTCGCCAACGCCGGCATCGGCGGCGGCGGGCGGCGTTCCTTCATCGACCGCACCGAGGAAGAATGGCGCAAGATGTTCGCCACCAATCTCGACGGCGTGTTCCATGTCTTCCAGGCCGCGGCGCGGCACATGACCGAGCGCGCGGAGGCCGGCGACAAGTTCGGCCGGCTGGTGGCGACCTCCAGCCTTGCCTCGCTGTTCGGCACCGCGCGCAACGAGCACTATGCCGGCACCAAGGCGGCGCTGAATGCGCTGTGCCGCGCGCTGGCGGTCGAGCTGGCGCGCCACGGCGTCACGGCGAACGCGATCCTGCCCGGCTGGATCAAGAGCGACATGACGGCGGGCATCATGGCCAACGACAAGTTCGTCGCCAACGTGATGCCGCGCATCCCCGTGCGCCGCTTCGGCGAGCCCTCCGATTTCGGCGGCATCGCCGTCTACATCATGAGCAAGGCCTCGTCGTATCACACGGCCGACTGCTTCGTGATCGACGGCGGCTACACCGCCTTTTGAGGACCTGGCCATGGCATTCGCACCCTGCGAGCTCAGCCAGCGCGACCGCTACAAGGTGCTGACATCGTTCGTGCTGCCGCGCCGCAAGCGGGCGAGGTGAATTCGCTACGCCTTCGCCGGCTCGCCGATCTTGTCCTGCGTTCTGGTCAGGAAATCGCTGGCATCGTGGCGTTCGTGCAGCTGGCTGGCCGGATCGCCCGAGATGCGGTTGACCATGCGGCCGCGCTTCACCGCCGGGCGCCTGGCGATCGCATCGGTCCAGCGCTGCACGTTCTTGTATTCGTGCACCGACAGAAACTCGCCCGCGCCGTACAACAGGCCTTTTGCCAGCGCCCCGTACCATGGCCATGTCGCAATATCGGCGATCGTATACTCGCTGCCGGCGAGAAATTCATTGTCGGCCAGGCGCCGGTCGAGCACGTCGAGCTGCCGCTTCACTTCCATGGCGTAGCGGTCGATGGCGTATTCTATCTTGACCGGCGCATAGGCGTAAAAATGGCCGAAGCCGCCGCCGAGGAACGGCGCGCTGCCCATCTGCCAGAACAGCCACGACAGGCATTCGGCGCGCTGCTGGCCGGCAGCCGGCAGGAAGGCGCCGAACTTCTCGGCCAGATGCACCAGGATCGCACCGGACTCGAAGACCCGGATCGGCGTCGGCCCGCTGCGGTCCATCAGGGCCGGAATTTTCGAGTTCGGATTGACCGCGACAAAGCCGCTGCCGAACTGGTTGCCGTCGATCTTGATCAGCCAGGCGTCGTATTCGGCGCCCTTGTGGCCGAGCTCCAGCAGCTCCTCCAGCATGACCGTAACCTTCACGCCGTTCGGCGTCGCCAGCGAATAGAGTTGCAGCGGATGCTTGCCGATTGGCAATTCCTTGTCGTGCGTCGCCCCGGCGATGGGACGGTTGATGGAGGCGAAGCGTCCCCCGCTCTCCTTGTTCCAGGTCCAGACTTTCGGCGGCTCGTAGGCATTGGCGGGGGCGTCGGTCACTCGGTTGGCTCCGGATTTGTAGGGTGGGCAAAGGCGCCCTTGCGCCGTGCCCACCTTGGTGAGGTCGTGCTTGATATGGTGGGCACGCTTCGCTTTGCCCACCCTACGAAAGCTAGGATGCCGCCGCCGTCCGGCGCTGCCCGGCCGCGGTCATTGCGAAACCTTCATAGCCCCTGGCGGCGACCTCGTCGCATTTCTGCCGGTAGACCGGCACGCCGCCGATATAGGGCATGAAGATGCGCGGCTTGCCGGGGATATTGGCGCCCATGTACCAGGAGTTGGCCTGCGGATAGAGCGTGGCGTAGGCGACCTCGTTGACATGCTCCACCCATTTGTCTTCAGCGGGCTTTGTCGCTTCCATGCTGGCGAGACCGCTGTCGCGCATATAGGCCAGGCAATCGCTGATCCAGTCGACATGCTGCTCGATGGACACGATCATGTTCGACAGCACCGAAGGACTGCCGGGGCCGGTGATGATGAAGAGATTGGGAAAGCCCGCGCTCATCAGGCCGAGATAGGTGCGCGGCCCCTCCTCCCATTTCTGGTTCAGCGTCTTGCCGTTGCGGCCGACGATGTCGATCTTGGCGACCGAGCCGGTCATCGCATCGAAGCCGGTCGCCAGCACCAGCGCGTCCGCCTCGTAATCCTTGCCGGCGACGCGCACGGCATTCCCGGTGATTTCCTCGATCGGACTGTTCCTGATGTCGACCAGCTCGACATTCGGCCGGTTGAAAGTCGCGAAATAGTCGGTGTCGACGCAGATGCGCTTGGTGCCGATCGGATGGCTGTCCGGCTGCAGCAGCTTTGCCGTACTCGGATCCTTGACGATCTCGGCGATCTTGCCGCGGACGAAATCGGCGGCGGTATCGTTGGCGGCCTTGTCGAGCAGGACGTTGTTGTAGACGGCCATGAACACCACGCCACCGTGCTGCCAGCCGGCCTCGTAGCGCGCGCGGCGTTCGTTGTCGCCGTCGTCGAGCGCGCCGCGGTCGGGTTGCTTCGCATAGATGCCGTTGCGCGAGACTTCGCGGGCAAAACGGCGGACTTCCGGATAGTTCTGCTTGAACCAGTCGCGATGCTCCGCGGACAGCGGGCCATTGTGGGCAGGAACGGAAAAATTGGCCGTGCGCTGGAACACCGTCAGGTGTTTCGCCTGCCCGGCGATGACAGGCACGGCCTGGATGCTGGATGAGCCGGTGCCGATCACGGCGACGCGCTGGCCTGTGAAGTCGACCGGCTCGTGCGGCCAGTGGCCGGTGTGATAGACCTTGCCCGCGAAGCGGTCGAGCCCCGCGATGTCGGGCATCCGTGCATTGGAGAGACAGCCCGTCGCCAGCACGACGAAGTTCGCCGTCACCGTCCTGCCGTCCGATGTCGTGACCGACCAAATGTTGCTGCGCTCGTCGAACGCGGCACGCTCGACCCGGGTGTTGAACTGAATGTCGCCCCGCAGGTCAAAGCGATCGGCGACGTGGTTGGCGTAGGCCAGAATTTCCGGCTGCGGCGCGTAGCGCTCGCTCCAGTTCCATTCCTGCTGCAATTCCTCGGAGAACGAATAGGAATACTGCATGCTCTCGACGTCGCAGCGCGCGCCCGGATAGCGGTTCCAGTACCAGGTGCCGCCGACCCCGCTGCCCTGCTCGAACACCCGCGCCGTCATGCCGAGCCCGCGCAGCCGGTGCAGCATGTACATGCCGGCAAAGCCTGCGCCGACCACGACGACGTCGTAGCTATCGGCCTTGGCGGCAGCGGATGGCTGGGCGGACATGGACGGCCTCTCCCGATATTTGTTCTGATTTGCCGCTACCATTCTATCCGCAGCCGCAAAGCGCAAGACATAAAACCGCCGTTCCGGCCTGCGGAATTGCCTTGTCATGCAGGTGCAACAACGGGTGCGGCTCGCCGCTTGGCTTTGCCGTCCGGGATGGGCTAGCGTTCCGCCCAGCCAACGAGACCATCAAGAACCAGAGCCCGCCCGAAGGCCGTCCCCCGGGAGAGAAACATGAAGTCGCCCATCTGCGAGATGCTGGGTATCGAGTTTCCGCTGTTTGCCTTCAGCCATTGCCGCGACGTCGTTGCGGCGGTCAGCCGCGCCGGCGGCTTCGGCGTGCTGGGTGCCACCGCACATTCGCCCGAAACCGTCGAGCAGGAGCTCAAGTGGATCGACGATCACGTCGACGGCAAGCCCTACGGCATCGACGTCCTGATCCCCGAGAACATCTCGACGGCGGGCGAAAAGGACGTCACCTGGAAGGGCCTGGAAGCGCGCATTCCCGCGCAGCATCGCGACTACACCCGGGACCTCCTGAAGAAGTACGGCGTCGACCTGCAGACCACGAATGTCGCCGACAACCAGCCGCAGCCGTTCGATGCGCGGCGCGCCATGGAGGTGCTGGAAGTCTCGTTCAGCCATCCGATCGGCCTGATTGCCAACGCGCTCGGCGTGCCGCCGCGCGAGATGATCGAGATGGGCAGGAAACACGACGTGCCGGTCGCGGCGCTGGTCGGCGCCAAGGAGCACGCGGTGCGGCAGGTTGCGGCGGGCGTGGACATCCTGGTGGCGCAGGGCACAGAGGCCGGCGGCCATTGCGGCGAGGTCTCCACCATGGTGGTGGTACCCGAAGTGATCAAGGCGGTGAAGAATATCCGCGACGTGCCCGTGCTCGCCGCCGGCGGCATCATGACCGGGCGGCAGATGGCCGCCGCCATGGCGATGGGCGCGGCCGGCGTGTGGACCGGATCGGTGTGGCTGGCGACCGTGGAATCCGAGACCAGCGAAATCTTCCGCGAGAAGATGATCGCGGCGTCCTCGCGCGATGCCATCCGCTCGCGCGGCCGCACCGGAAAGCCGGCGCGGCAGCTCCGGTCGGTATGGACCGATGCGTGGGACCGCGCGCCGGAAAGCCCCGGCGCGCTGCCGATGCCGCTGCAGAGCATCATCAGCCGCGATGCCTTCAACTCGATCGACCGCGCGGCCGCGGCCGGCAATCCGCAGGCGCGCGATCTCGTCAGTTACTTCGTCGGCCAGGGCGTCGGCCTGATCGACAGCGTGAAATCGGCCGGCGCCGTGGTGCAGGAATTCAAGGAAGAGTTTGTCGAGGCCGTCGAGCACATGAATTCGCTGGTGGCGGAATGATGCCCCTCATGGTGAGGAGCCTGCACGGCAGGCGTCTCGAACCATGAGGCCCGTCTGTGGCCTTCATCCTTCGAGACGCGCGTGCGCGCTCCTCAGGGTGAGGGTTTGATTGTCGCAAGGAAGAAAAAGAACAATGGCCATTTCTGAAGACCGCATCCCCGTCATCGTCGGCGTCGGCGAAGTCGTCGATCGCCCGAAGGAAATCACGGAAGGACTCGAACCGCTCGTCCTGCTCGAGGAGGCGCTGAAACGCGCGGAGGCGGACTCCGGCGCAAAGCTGCTCGGCGATATCCAGTCGCTCGACGTCGTCAATTTCCTGAGCTGGCGCTACCGCGACCCGGAGAAGCAGCTCGCGGCGCGGATCGGCGCCAATCCCTCGCATTGCTATTACGGCCCGGTCGGCGGCGAGAGCCCGATCCGCTACCTGCACGAGGCGGCGCAGCGCATCGCGCGTGGCGAGTGCAGCGTGGCGGCGGTGTGCGGCGCGGAGGCGCAATCGACGGCAACCAAGGCCGGGCGGGCCGGCCTCACCCCGCCGTGGACGCCGTTCGCCCATGACGTCGAGGAGCCGAAACGCGGCGCCGCGTTCCAGAAGCCGCTGGCCGTGAAGCTCGGCGTGTTCCGCCCGATCACGGTCTATCCGCTCTACGAGAGCGCAACGTCGGCGCATTGGGGCCAGACCCCGCGCGAGGCGCTCGCCGAATCCGGCGAGCTATGGTCGACCTATGCCGGTGTCGCCGCGCAGAATCCCAATTCGTGGCTGAAGAAGACTTTCTCGCCCGACCAGATCACCACGGCAACGCCGGAGAACCGGCTGATCGCGTGGCCCTACACAAAACTGATGGTCGCCAACCCCAGCGTGAACATGGGCGGCGCGCTGATCCTCACCAGCCTTGCCAAGGCGCGCGCGGCCGGCGTAGCGGAAGACCGCCTCATCTATGCGCTGGGCGGCGCTTCGGCGGAGGAACCGCGCGACTATCTCGTGCGCGACCAGTTCTTCGAGAGCCACCCGCAGAACGCGGTGCTGAAGGCGGTCATGGATCTCGTCGAGGGCGACGGCAGGAAATTCGATGCGATCGAGCTCTATAGCTGCTTCCCGGTCGTGCCAAAGATGGCGCGGCGCACGCTCGGCCTTGGACCTGATGTAAAGCCGACGGTCGCCGGCGGCCTCACCTTCTTCGGCGCCCCGCTCAACACCTACATGACGCATGCGGCCTGCGCGATGGTGCGAAGCTTGCGCGAGCACGGCAGGCTCGGCCTGCTCTATGGGCAAGGCGGGTTCGTGACGAAACACCATGCGCTGGTGCTGTCGCACGAGATGCCGAAAGCGGCGCTGGCGCAGGACACCAGCGTGCAGTCGAAGGCGGACAGCAACCGCCGCAAGGTGCCGGATTTCGTCGACCAGGCAACCGGCAAGGGCCAGGTCGAGGCCTTCACCGTGATCTACCGCGGCAATGGCGAGATCGAGCACGGCGTCACCATGCTGCGCACGGAGGATAACCGCCGCACCCTCGGCCGCGTCCCGGCAAGCGATGCGAAGACCCTGGCGCATCTGCTCAACATGGATCGCACGCCGGTCGGAACGACCGGCGACATCATCACGGCGGAGGACGGCGTGCCGGAATGGCGGGTGGGCTGAGGTCTGTCCACTGTCATGGCCGAGCTTGTCCCGGCCGCCTACGCCCTCTTCTCGCAGCAGGAAAGTAAGCCGTGGATGCCCGGGACAAGCCCTGGGCATGAGGAACGAAAGAGTCCGCCCTATCCCTTCGCGTCCTGCTTCTCGGAGGCGGTGGCCGGCTTGGCCCCCTTGCCGCCGACCACGCGGACCTTGTCGCCGTCGGCGAGACCGTCCGGCGGCGCAATGATGATGCGATCGTCCGCCGCAAGGCCGGAAGCCAGCTCGATCTCCTTGCCGAGGTCGCGGGCGATGGTGACCTTCTTGAACAGCACCTTGTCGTCGGCGCCGACGGTGGCGACGGAAAGGCCGTTCCGGTTGAAGATCAGCGCGCTGGAGGGAATGTGCAGCGGAATGGCGTCGCGCTGCAGGCTGAGCTTGACGCTGGCATAGCCGCCCGGCATCAGCTCGCCGCTGGAGTTGTCGAGCGCAAGCTGCATGCGCGTGGTGCCGGAGCCGACGTCCACGGACTGCGAGGAAGCCTCGACCGTCGCCGCAAAGGTGCGGTTCGGGTATTCAGGCATGGTCAGCACGGCCTTGGCGCCGATCTTGATCGCCGGCACATAGTTCTGCGGCACGTTGACATAGACGCGCAGCTTGCTGACGTCGGAGACCACGAACATCGCCGGCCCCGAGCCGCCGCCGGCATTGATCAGCGCGCCGACGTCGGTGTCGCGCGCGGTGACGATGCCGTCAAAGGGCACGGTGATATTCTTGTAGCCGGCCAGCGCCTCCAGCCGCTCGACATTGGCCTTGCCGGAATTGACGGCGGCATTCTTGTTGTTGAGGTCGGCGGTGCGCTCGTCGATTTCCTGGGCGGAGACGAAGTTCGAGGCCACAAGCGTCTTGCGGCGGTTCAGCGTGGCCTCGGACAGCCGTGCACTCGACTGCGCGCTGACGAGATCGGCGCGGGCCTGCAGCAGTTGCTGGTCGAGATCGGGCGCCTCGATCTCGGCAATCACCTGCCCTGCCTTGACGCGGGCGCCGATGTCGGCGTTCCAGCTCTTCAAATACCCGGAGACGCGGGCGAAGATCGGCGCACGGGAATAAGCCTCCAGCCGGCCGGGAAGCTCGATGGTCGGGTTGAGCGCCCTGCCCGTCGGCAGTTGCACCGCCACCGTCGGAATGGCCTGATCGTCCGTCCATTCCTTCAGCTTGCTGCCGGCGTCCTCGCGGGCGCGGATGCCGGTGATGACGACGAGAACGGCCGCGACCCCGGCCACAACGGCGAAAATGCCCAGCTTCCGTCGTGAGACCGGCGGGGGCTGTTCAGTGGACATGCGGCATCTCCCGGGCGGCGGCGGCTTTGGCGCCCTGCTTCTTGTGTACCATGCTGAATACCACGGGAACAAACATCAGCGTTGCGACGGTTGCAAAAATCAGACCGCCGATCACCGCGCGGCCGAGCGGCGCGTTCTGCTCGCCACCCTCGCCGAGGCCGAGCGCCATCGGCGCCATGCCGATGATCATGGCGAGCGCCGTCATCAGCACCGGGCGGAAGCGGACGAAGCCGGCTTCCAGCGCGGCCGCCACGGGGTCGCCGAGTTCCTCATAGCGCTCGCGCGCAAAGCTGATCACAAGCACGCTGTTCGCGGTGGCCACGCCCATGCACATGATGGCGCCGGTCAGCGCCGGCACCGACAGCGTGGTCTGGGTGGTGAACAGCATCCAGACAATGCCGGCCAGCGCCGCCGGCAGCGCCGTGACGATCACGAACGGATCGGACCAGGACTGGAAGTTCACGACGATCAGCAGGTAGATCAGTACGATGGCCGCGAGCAGCCCGAACAGCAACCCGGAAAACGCCGAGTACATGGTCTGCACCTGACCAAGCAGTGCCACGGTGCTGCCTTTCGGCACGTCCTTGGCAGTCTCGGCAAGCACCGCGCGGATGTCGTTGGCGACAGAACCGAGGTCGCGGCCCTGCGTGGTCGCGAAAATCTGCACCAGCGACTGGATGTCGTATTGCGACACCACCGCGCTCGAATTGGTGCGCCTGATGTCGGCGATGCCGCCGAGGATCGGCGACTGGGTATTGCCGGTTGCCGTGATCGGCAACGCCTGCAGCGCGCTCAAGGAGTCGATCTGGTACTGCGGCGTCTGCATCACGATCGAATAGGACACGCCGTTGTCGGGGTTCAGGTAGTAGGTCGGCGCGACCTGCGAGGAGCCGGCGAGATTGACCACGAGGCTGTTGGTGACGTCGCGCTCGGTCAGGCCGACATATTGCGCGCGGGTGCGGTCGACATCGATGTTGAAGGTCGGCGCATTCGGCGATTGCTGGATGCGCGCATCGGCCACGCCGGGGATGCGGCGGATACGGCCGAGCAGCTTGTTGGCATAGGCGAAGTTGGCATCAAGATTGGCGCCGCGGATCTGCAGGTCGATCGGCGCCGGCGCGCCGAAATTGAGAATCTGGCTGACGATGTCGGCGGGCAGGAACGAAAAGCTCATGCCCGGGAACAGCCGCGGCAGTTGCTCGCGCAGCACCTTCACATGCTCCTCGGTCGGCTTGTGGCCCTCCTTCAGCTTGATCTGGATGTCGCCATCCATCGGGCCGATCACGCCGGTGTTGTTGTAGGTCATGTTGATGCCGGAAATCGGCATGCCGATGTTGTCGGTCATGGTCTCGATCTCGCCGGGAATCAGCTTGCGCACCGCCTTCTGCACGTCGGCCAGCTGGTTGGCGGTCTCCTCGACGCGGGTGCCGATCTGCGCGCGCACATGCATCAGGATGTTGCCGGCATCGACCGCCGGAAAGAAGTTGCGCCCCAGGAACGGCACCAGCAGGAACGACACGGCGACGATGCCGACAAAGCCGGCGACAAACATCTTGCGGTGACCGAGCGCCATCGCCAGCAGTTGGTGATAGCCACCACGCAGGCCCTCGAACCGCCGCTCGAAGGCACGCTGGAACCAGACCAGCGGATTGCGCGTCGGCGGCGGCGCGCCTTCATGGTGCACATGCGGCTGCAACAGGTACTTCGCCATGGTCGGCACCAGCGTGCGCGACAGGATGAACGACCAGATCATGGCGAACATCACCGCTTCCGCCATCGGCACGAACAGGAAGCGCGCCACGCCGGTCAGGAAGAACATCGGCACGAACACGATGCAGATGCAGAGCAGCGAGACGAAGGCCGGCGTCACGATCTGGTCGGCGCCGTCCAGGATGGACTGCTCGACCGGCTTGCCCTGCTCCAGGTGGTAGTTGATGTTCTCGATCGTCACCGTGGCGTCGTCGACGAGGATGCCGACGGCGAGCGCGAGGCCGCCGAGCGTCATGATGTTGAGCGTCTCGCCGATCGCCGACAACATGATGATGGCGCCCAGCACCGACAGCGGAATCGAGACCGCGATGATCACGGTCGAGCGCCAGCTGCCGAGGAACAACAGGATCATCACGCTGGTCAGGAGCGCCGCGATGACGCCTTCGGTGGCGACGCCCTCGATGGCGCCGCGCACGAATACGGACTGGTCGCCGATGAAGCCGATCTTGAGCGCGTCCGGCATCTGGTCCTTGACGTCGATCACCTTCTGCTTGATGCCGGAGATGATATCGAGCGTCGAGGTCGCGCCGGCCTTCAGCACCATCATCAGCACCGAGCGGTTGCCGTCGACGTGAACGATGTTGGTCTGCGGCGGGTTACCGTCGCGCACGGTGGCGACATCGCGCACATAGACCATGGCGCCGTTGACGGTCTTGATCGGGAGATCGCCCAGCTCCTCGAGCCGCAGCGGCGAATTGTTGAGCTGGATGGTGTACTCGAAAGCGCCGATCTTCTGGGTGCCGACCGGCGTGATCAGGTTCTGCGCGGCGAGTGCATTGGCGACGTCCTGGCCGGACAGCCCGCGCGCCTGCAGCGCGGTCGAATTGAGGTCGATCTGCACCTGGCGCTGCTTGCCGCCGAACGGATACGGGATCGCCGCGCCGGGCACGGTGACCAGCGGCGTGCGCAGCTGGTTGATGCCGATATCGGCGAGGTTCTGCTCGGTCAGCCCTTCGCCCGACAGCGCGACCTGGATGATCGGCACCGTCGAGGCGCTGTAGTTGAGGATCAAGGGCGGCGTCGCGCCAGGAGGCATCTGCTTCAGCAGCGTCTGCGAGATCGCGGTGACCTGCGCGTTGGCCTTGCTGATGTCGACGCCCGGCTGGAAGAAGATCTTGACGATGCCGACGCCGGTGTAGGAGTTGGCGACGATGTGCTCGATGTCGTTGACGGTCGTGGTCAGCGCGCGCTGGAACGGCGTCGTGATGCGGCCGGACATCTGGTCGGGCGGCAGGCCGGTGTACTGCCAGACCACGCCGATCACGGGGATGCGGATGTCGGGGAAGATGTCGGTCGGCGTGCGCATTGCCGCCAGCGGCCCGATCAGCAACAGGAGCAGCGCGAGCACAACGAAAGTATAAGGCCGGCTCAGCGCGATGCGGACCAGAGCGATCATGTATCAGGCATTCCTGAAGCCCGTCCTCGCCGAAAGGCCCGGCACAAGGCAAAGGGATTGGCGTTGAACCCGGCCAATTCGTTCGCGCTGATTTACCTGAATTGGAGCGGTCAAGCCACGCCATCGGCGCAGCTGGCCTTCACATATCCGGCATAGCTCCGGCCCGGGCGCCGCGCACGGGCTGCCTGCTTCAGGCCGCCCGCACGGTATCGAGGAACTTGCCGACTTCGCTCTTGAGGCGGTTGCTGTCGCCGGACAGCGACTGCGCCGCCGCCAAGAGCTGCGAGGAAGCCGTGCCGGTCTCGCCGGCGCCGCGCTGCACGTCGGTGATGTTGGACGACACCTGCTGCGTGCCCTGCGCGGCCTGCTGCACGTTGCGGGAGATTTCCTGGGTCGCCGCGCCCTGCTCTTCCACCGCGGCTGCGATGGTCGAGGAGATTTCCGACAGCTTCTCGATGATGGCGCTGATTTCCTTGATCGCGCCGACCGACTCTTCGGTGGCGCCCTGGATGCCGGTGATCTGCTGGCCGATCTCGCCGGTTGCCCTGGAGGTCTGCTCGGCGAGCGCCTTCACTTCGGAGGCGACCACCGCGAAGCCGCGGCCGGCCTCGCCCGCGCGCGCCGCCTCGATGGTGGCGTTCAGCGCCAGCAGATTGGTCTGCGCGGCAATGGTGTTGATCAGTTCGACGACGTCACCGATGCGGGCGGCAGCCTTCGACAGCGCGCTGACCCGCTCGTTGGTGCGGCGCGCCTGATCGACGGCCTCGTTGGCCATGCGGGCCGATTCCTGCACCTGGCGGCTGATCTCGGTGACCGATCCCGACAGCTGCTCGGTGGCGGACGCCACCGACTGCACGTTGGTGGAAGCGACTTCCGACGCATTCGCCACCATGGTGGTGAGCTCCTGCGAGCGCTCGGCGGTCGCAGTCAGCTTGGCGGCCGACGCCTCCAGCTCGGTCGAAGCCGACGACACGGTGTCGACGATTTCGCCGACCGCGCTTTCGAAGCGGTCCGCGAGCTTGATCATCTCGACGCGGCGCTGCTCGGCGGCAACCTGGTCCTGCTGCGCCTTGGCTGTCGCCTCGTCGCGCGCCTTGTGCTCGGCATTCTGGCGGATCACGGTGACGGTCTTGGCGAGATCGCCGATTTCGTCGCCGCGGTCGGCGCCGGGAATGACAACATCGAGATTGCCGCCGGCCATCTCGCCGAGCGCGCCATTCAGCCGCGTCATCGGCCGCGAGACGCCGAAGAACGAGAAGATCACCGAGGCCATCAAGGCGATCACCGTCACGGCCCCGATCACGAGGCCGATCTGGCTTGCCCGGGTGACGACGCCGGCAGCCTCGTCCCACGACGTCCTGGCGTTGCCCTGCGAAATCTCGACCTGTTTCTGCATCAGCGCGCCCGCCTCCTCCACGGCTTTCGTCGTGCGGTTGGCAATCTCGGCGCGCAGGCCCTCGGTCTTGACGGATTCGTCGGTTACGGCGAGGAACCGGCCGATCACGGCGGAGAGGCCGTCGATCAGTTCGTGAAGCTTCTTGTCATCGCTCTTGTCGCGGGTCTGCTTGAGCATCATGGCCAGCTGGGTCTTGGCGTGACCGATCAGCGTGACCAGCTTGGGGTCGCCCGTCAGGCCGAAACGGAAGACCAGCGCCCGCAGCGCGTTGACCTTGGAGTCGGCCTGATAGAACAGGCTTTCGACTTCCTCGCGGCTGTCGATGCGCGCGAATACCGACGAGTTGAGCGCGGTCTGGAACGCCCGGTACCACTCGCCCGAAATCGAATCGCGCCGTTCGGCCTGCGCCACCGAGTCCTTTTGCGCGGCGGCGAGCTCCTCGACGCCGGTGGTAAACGCATCGAGCTGCGACTTCACCTGGATGAGCCGCTCCTTGGTGTCGGGCAGCAGCGCAACGGCGAGCGCCGCATCGACTTCCTTGGCCTGGGCAGCCTTGAGGTAGCGCATGTCGGCAAGCCCCCTGTCGACCTCTTCGGCTGTCTTGGCGAGGCGGATGTCGCGCGCGGCGACCTGCATCCGCCGCAGTTCGATCTGGGCGGCAAGCCCGCTGTCGATCACCCGCTGCGACCGCGCGACCCGGGCGGTGGCGGCATCCACCGCCGCCTCGGACATCATCTGGTTGACCACCATGCCGGTGGCCAGCAACACGCCGATGGCGCCGGCAAGCCCGAGCTTGTAGCCGATGCGATTGAACTTGCTCATTCCCGAAACCCCGATCCCCAGACATCGCCGAATCGCCGGTCGTAGCCGGCGCAACCTGAGCGATTTTCAGCGGAATCTAGCCGACCACTGGTTAACACCGGGTTCCGTAGAACGCCGGGGTATGGTGGGGGACGCCGCGGGCGACCGTCTATCGCAGGTGCGCGCGTTCCAGGGTGTGCTGCGGAGTTTCGCCGAACTGGTCGCGGTAGAGCGCGCGGAATTCGCCCATGTGCCAGAAGCCGTTGGCCTGCGCGATCGCCTTCAACATCTCCGGCGCGGCACCTTGCAACAGTTGTTGCCGCGCGTTCCACAACCGGCGAAGCCGTGTGTAGCGGTGCATGCTCAGGCCGCGGATGGCCACCACGGCATTGTTCAGCGTGCGCACCGAGACGCCGAACTGGCCGGCAAGATCGGCGCTGTGAAGCACCTTGGCGGCATTGAGCTGCAGGAATTCATCAAGCCGGTGGACCAGCCGCCGATAATCGCCGAGGTCGAGGCGGCCGGCATCGCCGAGCGGCGACGGCCGATGCAGGGCAATGTCGACCGCCTGCAGCAGCGACTCCTCGACATTTGCCATCACATGCGGCTGCGACAACAGGTCGGCCGAGTTCGATGCAAGCAGGAGAATGTCGCGGGTCACCGACCGCAGCGCGGTGAAGTCAGCCAGCCGCGTCGGGATCTGATGCACGCGGCCAGGCTCTCCCGGCCAGCCGCGGGCGCCGATCTCGTCGAATTTCACGATCGCAATCAGATTGGACTGGCGCTCGACGACATCGGCAACCACGTCGCCCTTGGCCAGCAGCACGGCCGGCGAGCGAACGTCCGCACCATCGATGACGAGCGAAAGCGCATCATCCATGGCGAAGGCGACGATGGCGCCCGTCGAGCGATAGCGCGCCTCGAGGATGCGCGGAAATGTGCGCTGCAGGAAGATCGTGCAGGACTTCAGCGCCACGGTCGCAAAGCAGGCGCGAAAATCCCCCGATGCAAGCGGAATGCTCCTGGCATCGGCCAGACTTTCGATGCTCCGGAAATGATCGATATCCGCAGACCGGCTGATGGTCAGGACGCTGGAGCTTGCCAGCTGGTCAAGCATGAGACCGCCGCCATTGGCGTCGTCAACTGCATCGGCCGTGACGATCAAATCGACCTTCGCCCGCATTCAAAAACGTCGGCGGCCGGGAATTCCCGGCCGCAAATATCGTTGACGATTTAGCCCCAACGCAAACGTCCTTGCGAGTCCGGGTTTCTACGGACTGACGGGACCACCCGGCCCGCACCGAACCGAGGCACAGCGATGGCTTGCCCCCGCGTCGCTATTGTCGGACGAAAAGCCCGGCCACGAGGCCGGGCCTTGTGCCGCTGCGTTCGCGCTGCGATCAAGCGGCGCGCACGTTGGTAAGGAACTTCGAGACTTCGGCCTTCAGCCGCGTGCTGTCGCCCGACAGCATCTTGGCCGCCGACAACACCTGCGAGGAGGCCGACCCGGTCTCGGTGGCGCCGCGCTGCACGTCGGTGATGTTGGACGACACCTGCTGCGTGCCGTGGGCCGCCTGCTGGACGTTGCGGGAGATTTCCTGCGTGGCCGCGCCCTGCTCTTCCACCGCGGCGGCGATGGTCGAGGAGATTTCCGACAGCCGCTCGATGGTGCCGCTGATCTCCTTGATCGCGGTGACCGACTCGTTGGTCGCCGCCTGGATGCCGGAAATCTGCTGGCTGATCTCGCCGGTGGCCTTCGCGGTCTGCTCGGCCAGCGCCTTGACCTCGGAAGCCACCACTGCAAAGCCGCGGCCGGCCTCGCCGGCACGCGCCGCTTCGATGGTGGCATTGAGCGCCAGCAGGTTGGTCTGGCCGGCAATGGTGTTGATCAGCTCGACGACGTCGCCGATGCGGCTCGCAGCCTTCGACAGCTCGCTGACGCGCTCGTTGGTGGTGCGGGCCTGGCCGACGGCGTCGGTGGCCATCCGGGCCGATTCCTGCACCTGACGGCTGATCTCGGTAACCGAGGACGACAGTTCCTCGGTGGCCGACGCAACCGACTGCACGTTGGTGGAAGCTTCCTCGGAAGCCGCCGCGACCGTGGTCGCCAGTTCCTTGGAGCGCTCGGCGGTTGAGGACAGCGTGCCGGCGGAGGATTCGAGCTGGCTCGAAGCCGACGACACGGTGTTGACGATCTCGCCGATCATCGACTCGAACTCGCGGGTGATGTTGTCGACGCGGCGGCCGCGCTCGATCTTGGCCTCGGCATCGGCCGCGGCAGCTTCGTCGGCCGCCTTCTTGGCGACCAGCGCGTCCTTGAACACCTGCAGGGTGTCGGCCATGGCGCCGATTTCGGTCTTCTCGCCCTGGTGCGGCACGACCGCGGTGAGGTCGCCCTCGCCCAGCGCCTGCATCGGCTTGACGATCGAGGCGATCGCGCTCGAGATGTCGCGGATCAGGTAGAAGCTCACGCCGATGCCGACGACGATGGCAGTACCGAGAATGATCGAAAGCAACAGCAAGGCGGAAGCGTAGCTGTCAGCCGCGTCCTTGGCTGCCTTGTCGGCGCCCTGCTTGTTCAGCTCGATGTCCTTCTTGAGGATTTCATCGGCCTCGATCCCGATCTTGTTGACGACTTTGGTGTTCAGGTCTTGCGCTTCCTTCGGCAACTTGCCGGCTTCCTTGCGCGACAATTCCATGACGTCCTGGGTGCCCTTCTTGTACTTGTCCCAGAGCTCGGACCATTGCTTGTAGAGCGCGTGCTCCTCGGGCGAGGTGATCATCGGCTCGTACAGTGCGCGAATCTTGGTGTTGCCCTCGATCACGGTGGCGAGGGTCTTTTCCATCGCCAGCTTCTCTTCCATCGTCTCGCCCAGCATGTGCTGGCGGACGACGTTGCGGTAGGTGATGACGCCGGCGCGCAGGTCGCCGAGCACCCGGACGCTCTGCATCCAGTTGGTGGTGATGTCCACCGTGTTGGCGTTGATCGAGCGCATGTTCATGACCGCAAGCACGCCCATGCCCGCCATGGCGACGAGCAAAAAGGCGACGACGGCGATGATCTTGGAGCGGATCGAGAATCGGGAGAGCATGGCGGGTGACTTTTCTCTGCTGGCGCTTCGCGCTTCGATGAATTCAGGAGTCGTGGCCGGGCGAATCGCGGGAACGCCCGCCACATTCTTGACTGCGACAAGCTGCCTTTGGGTTAATGCGATTCGCGCCGCAGGATTACGGATCGCTGCCGTACGACCCGATGCTAACAGCGGACTTGCTCAGCGCATCAGCGCCAGTGCATCGGAGAAAAATTCCGGCCCGCCGAAATTGCCCGATTTCAGGGCAAGCAGCATCTCGCCGTCGCTGGCGCCGACGGCGCGCAAAACCGGCACTCCTGCAGCGATTTCTTGGCCAACAATGAAACCTGGGATACGCAACCGGTCGACCGCAGCGCCGGAAGTTTCGCCACCGGCGATGACGAGCCGGCGCACCCCCGACCGCACCAGTCCTTCGGCAATATCCGCCATCGCCTGCTCGATGGCATGTCCTGCAGTACTGCGGCCATGACGCGATTGCAGAGCGGCAACTTGTTCCGGCGCCGCGCTGCTCGCGATCAGGACAGGTCCGGAGTTGATTCGTTCGGCGGCCCAGGCGACGGCACGGCGCGCTTCCTCCTGGCCGGCCACCACGCGATCGGGATCGAGATGCAGCACCGGCATGACCGCTTCCGCTTTCGCGATCTGCTGCAAGGTCGCCTGCGAGCAGCTGCCGGCCAGGCAAGCTGCGGGCCCGCCGACCGGCGCACCTGCGGCGGTGTTCGATCCGGCCGCCTTGACCCTGCCGGACTTGACCAGCGCCCGTGCCAGCCCAAGCCCGATGCCGGAGGCGCCGACCGAGAGCCGGCGACCGGCCGCCACGGCGCCGATGGTTTCGAGATCGCTGTCGAACACGGCGTCGATGACGGCCGCGCCGATGCCCTGGCCGGCGAGTTCCGACAGCCTGGCAACAACCGCCTCCCGTCCCTTCGCGAGCGTGGCGAGGTTGACGAGCCCGACCTTGGTCTTGCTCTGCCGCGCCAGCACCCGCACCAGGTTGGAATCGTGCATCGGGTTGAGCGGGTGGTCCTTCAGCGGGCTTTCGTTGAGCGGCACGAGGCCGACGAACAGATTGCCCTGGTAGACGGTGCGCCCGGTTTCCGGGAAGGCCGGCGTCACCAGCACGATCTGTTCGCCGCAATCGGCCCTGAGCGCGTCCATCACCGGGCCGATATTGCCGGCATCGGTGGAATCGAAGGTCGAGCAGATCTTGAACAGGACATGCCCGGCGCCCCGGCCGCGCAGCCATTTCTCCGCATCGCGCGACTTCGCGACCGCCTCGCCGGCCTCGATGGAGCGGCTCTTCAACGACACCACGACGGCGTCGACTTCGGGCAGCTTGAGGTCGTCGGACGGCACGCCGATGGTCAGCACCGTGCGCAGGCCCTGGCGGGTCAGCGTGTTGGCGAGATCGGAGGCGCCGGTGTAATCGTCGGCGATGCAGCCAAGAGAAATATGACTGGCGAGCGTCACGGCTTCACCCCGGTATACGGCTTGAACCAGCCGAGCCCGTCGACGGTCTTGCCGCGCGGATTGTATTCGCAGCCGACGAAGCCGCCATAGCCCAGCCGGTCGAGCTCGGCGAACAGGAACGGATAGTTCAGCTCCTCGCCGTCGGGCTCGTTGCGCGAGGGAATGCTGGCGATCTGGATGTGCCCGACCACCGGCATCATCTTGCGCAGATGCATGGTGACGTCGCCATGGATGATCTGGCAGTGGTAGATGTCGAACTGCAGTTTCAGGTTCGCGATCTTCAGTTCGTTGATCAGGTCATAGGCAAAGTGGAAGTCGTTGAGGAAGTAGCCGGGCACGTTGCGCGGGTTGATCGGCTCGATCACCACGTCGAGGCCGTGGGGCGCGAAAAATTCGGCGGCGGTGGCGACCGATTTGTAGAAGGCTTCCACCGCCTTGCTGTCGGATCGATCGGCGATGCCGGCCATCAGGTGCACGCGCTTGACGCCGCTCGCCTGCGCATAGGGCAGCGCGGTCGCAAAGCCTTTCTTCATATCCTCGAAGCGCGCCGGCAGCGCGGCAAAGCCCTTTTCGCCGGCATCCCAATTGCCGGGCGGCAGGTTGAACAGCGCCTGGGTCAGGCCATTGCCCTTCAGCCGCTTGCCGATTTCCTCCGCCGGGTGGTCGTAGGGAAACAGGAACTCCACCGCGGTGAAGCCGGCATTGGCCGCCGCCTCGAAGCGATCGAGGAACGGCACTTCGGTGAACATCATGGAGAGATTGGCGGCAAAACGGGGCATCGGCTGACCTCTTTACTTGTCGCCCGGCAGCTTGGTACCAGTGACCTTTGCATACATCCGCGCCACCGACGCATCATCGTCGCGGCCCATGCCGGCGGCCGACGTCATCAGGAACATCTGCAGCGCGGCGGCGGAGACCGGTACCGGAAAGCGCGCATTGCGCGCCATGTCCTGGATGATGCCGAGATCCTTCACGAATATATCGACCGCGCTGCGCGGCGTGTAGTCGCCGTCGAGCACATGCGGCATTCGGTTCTCGAACATCCAGGAGTTGCCGGCCGAGGCCGTGATCACCTCATAGACCTTGCGGATATCGAGACCCTGCCTGGCCGCGAACGCGATGGCTTCCGAGGCGGCGGCGATGTGCACGCCCGCAAGGAGCTGGTTGATCATCTTGAACGCCGCGCCCTGGCCGGCGGCATCGCCGAGCTCGTAGAGCTTGGCCGCCATGGCATCGAGCGCCGGTCGCGCCTTTGCGAAGGCGGCAGAGCTGCCGGAGGCGAGGATGGTGAGCTCACCCTGCGCGGCGCGCTGCGCACCGCCCGAGATCGGCGCATCCAGATAGTGACGGCCGCTCGCCTCCAGCTGCCTGGCCAGACGGCGCGCCACATCGGGGTCCATTGTGGCGGAAGATATAAAGACTGCGCCCTTTGCCAGCGTCTCGGCGACGCCGTTCGCGCCGAACAGGACGGTTTCGGTCTGCGCGGCGTTGACGACCACGCTGACAACGATCTCGGCTTGCCTGGCGGCCTCCGCCGGTGACTTCGCGCTCCTGCCGCCCTCCGCAACAAAGCGGGCGACGTTGTCCGCGGCGACATCGCAGCCGGTCACTTCAAAGCCGGCGCGGCGCAGCGAGGCCGCCATGCCGAACCCCATCGAACCGAGCCCGATCACGGCCATGCGGGGTTTGGCGGAGTCTGACATCTGGCGTTTCCTCCCACACCGCACTTCCCGCGGCTTGGCCCTGCCTAACACGGCTTGGCCGCGCTGCCAAAGCGTGAGACAACGCGATTTCGAGCATGATGCGGAAAATTGAGCACCGGTTTTCCGAAAAGATCATGCTCAAAGCAACATTGGAGGGCATGACGCGCCCCCCTCTGGGAACGCAGCGATGAGCGATGCAAAAATCCGCGAGGACGTCTGCCGGTTTGGCCGCTCGCTGTTCGAGCGCGGGCTGACGCCGGGCTCCTCCGGCAACATCAGCGTGCAACTCGATGACGGCGGCTGGCTGGTGACCCCGACCAATGCCTCGCTCGGCTTTCTCGATCCGGCGCGGCTGTCGCGGCTCGGACCCGACGGCCGGCTGATATCCGGCGATGCCCCGACCAAGGAAGTGCCGCTGCACACCGCGCTGTACCAGACGCGCGGCTCCGCCAAGGCCATCGTGCACCTGCACTCCACCCATTCGGTGGCGCTGTCGATGCTGCCCGAGATCGACCCGCGCGCCGCGCTGCCGCCGATGACCCCCTACTACATCATGAAATGCGGCCAGACCGCGCTCGTGCCTTATTACCGTCCGGGCGATCCCGCCGTTGCCGACGCCATCAAGGGGCTGGCGGGACAATATTCATCGGTGCTGCTCGCCAATCACGGCCCGGTCGTGTCGGGTCATACGCTGGAGGCGGCGGTGTTCGCGACGGAGGAGCTCGAGGAAACGGCGAAACTCTATTTGCTGCTCCGCGGCCTGAACCCGCGCTACCTGTCGCCGCAGCAGGTGGCGGATTTGACAAAAGTGTCCGGCCTGACGCTGCCGGGGCACGATCGACCATCGGGATGGTGACGCCGGCCTCGCGCACCTTGCGCACCAGCTCGCCGCCCCTGAGCTTTACCGCGAGCTGGCTCGCCTCGCCCGATACGGTCGCGATCGAGCGCGTTGCCGAACTCGCGCACCAGATCGCGCAAGCCAGCGCCGCGGTTGACGCCGCCGCGGCGGCGCGCCATTGACAGGAGGCCGCGAAGGATAGCCGCATGAGCAGAGCCGTCACCAACCTGCAGATCGATTCCGCCCGTCTCTGGGGCGACATCCACGAAACTGCGAAATTTGGCGGCACCCCCAAGGGCGGCGTGCGGCGGCTGACCTTGAGCGAGGAAGACAGGCAGGTGCGCGACTGGTTCCGCAGGGCCTGCGAAGCGGCGGGCCTTGAAGTGCAGGTCGATGCGCTCGGTTCGATGTTCGGCCTGCGCAAGGGTCGCGACATGTCGAAATTGCCGATCGGCATCGGCTCGCATCTCGATACGCAACCGACCGGCGGCAAGTATGACGGCGTGCTCGGCACGCTGGCGGCGCTGGAGGTCGTGCGTACGCTCAACGATGCCGGGATCGAGACCGACGCGCCGATCTGCATCTGCAACTGGACCAACGAGGAAGGCTCGCGCTTTGCGCCGGCGATGATGGCGTCGGCCGCCTATGTCGGCGATTTCACCGTCGACGACATTTTGTCGCGGAAGGACGCCGAAGGCGTGACGGTGGCGGAGGCGCTCGACTCCATCGGATATCGCGGCGCGACCGCCGTAGGCACCCAGAAATTTTCGGGCTTCGTCGAGCTGCACATCGAGCAGGGTCCGATCCTGGAGGCCGAGAACAAGACCATCGGCGTCGTCGATTCCGGCCAGGGCGTCCTGTGGTACGACGGCAAGATTATCGGCTTCGAAAGCCACGCCGGCTCCACACCGATGCCGCTGCGCCGCGATGCGCTGGCAACGCTGTCGGAGATCGTGCTGGCGATGGAGGGCATCGCGAAAAAGCATGGACCCAAGGCCGTCGGCACCATCGGCGAAGCGGTGATCGCAAATCCCTCGCGCAACGTCATCCCCGGCGAGATCGCCTTCACGCTCGATTGCCGCAGCGCCGATGCCGCCGTCATGGACGCGCTGGACAAGGACCTGCGCGCGGCGGTTGCGGAAATTTCGGCACGGCGCAGGGTCGAGGTGCAGCTCGATCTGGTCTGGCGCAAGCCGCCGACGCATTTCAATGCAAAGTTCGTCGACGCGGTCGAGAATGCGGCAACGCAGCTCGGCTATTCGCATCGCCGCATCACGTCCGGCGCCGGACATGATGCCTGCAACCTCAACACGGTGATGCCGGCGGCGATGGTGTTCGTGCCCTGCAAGGACGGCATCAGCCATAACGAGCTGGAGGATGCCACGCAAAGCGATTGCGCAGCAGGCGCCAACGTGCTGATGCATACGGTGCTGGCGCTGGCCGGCGTTGCGTCCTGATCGTCAAACCGGAGGGGAGTGTCGTGCGGGGTGTTTTTGTCGATGCCAATGAATCGCTGGCGGCGATATTCGAGAAGCTGCAGAAGCCCGGCGATCCCGCGGTCAGCATCCATCGCAACCCCGACATCACGCCGGAGCAGTATCCGGAAATCCTCGGCGGCGCCGAGATCGCGATCGTCGACCACACCGCGCTGCCGACCGACATCGCGAAGAAATGCACCGGGCTGAAGCACGTGGTGTTCCTCGGCACCGGCGCGCGCAGTTACATGAATCCGGAAGAGCTCGCCGCGATCGGCATCGAGGTTCACCTGATCAAGGGCTATGGCGACACCGCCGTCGCCGAATGCGCGATTGCGCTGATGTGGGAAGGCGCGCGCGGCCTTGCCAGGATGGATCGCGGCATCCGCGAAGGCATCTGGCTGCGCGACGACGGCATGCAGCTCACCGGCAAGACGCTCGGCCTGATCGGATATGGCGGCATCGCGGCGGAAGTGGCCCGGATCGCCCGCGGCAGCGGCATGCGCGTCACCGCCTGGAACCGGACGCCGAAGAAGAAGGTGCCGGGCGTCGAGTTCGTCGAATACGAGGACCTCCTCACCGAGAGCGACGTGATCTCGGTGCATCTGCTGCTCAACGACGAGACGCGCGGCCTTGTCTCGCGCGCCTGCATCGAGGCGATGAAGCCCGGCGTGATCCTGGTCAACACCGCCCGCGGGGCCATTGTCGACGAGCAGGCGATGATCGATGCGCTGGAATCCGGCCACATCCGCCATGCCGGTCTCGACGTCTTCAACATCGAGCCGCTGCCAAAGGATCATCCGCTGACGAAACTGCCCAACGTGACGCTGTCGGCGCATTCCGCCTTCCGCACGCCGGAAGCGAGCGTGAACCTGATGAGCGCGGCGTGGGATCACTGCCGGCGGATCGCGAAGTAGCAGTGTGGGTTGGCCGGAGGCGTAACCCCACCGTGCCGCCGCAGAAGGAACGGCGGGTTAGCGTCGCCGATCCACCCTGCGCAGGGTCGCCTAGTCAACCATCTCCGCCACCGCCTTGCCGCAGGCCGTGGTGTCGGCATTGCCGCCGAGATCGCGGGTGCGCAGCGTGCGTTCGCCGAGCGTGCGCTCGATCGCGCCGACGATGGCTTCCGCCGCCTGCTTCTCACCGAGATGCTCCAGCATCATCGCGCCCGACCAGATCATGCCGATCGGGTTGGCGATGCCCTGCCCCGCGATGTCGGGCGCCGAGCCGTGCACCGGCTCGAACACGCTGGGGAAATCGCCCTCCGGATTGATGTTGCCCGACGGCGCGATGCCGATGGTGCCGGTGCAGGCCGGGCCGAGATCGGACAGGATGTCCCCGAACAAATTGGAGCCGACCACGACGTCGAACCAGTCGGGATGCAGCACGAAGTTCGCGGTGAGGATGTCGATGTGGTACTTGTCCCACTTTACCTTCGGAAAATTCTTCGCCATCGCCTCCACGCGCTCGTCCCAATAGGGCATCGTGATCGAGATGCCGTTGGATTTCGTGGCCGAGGTCAGGTGCTTCTTCGGCCGCGACTGCGCCAGTTCGAACGCGAACTTCAGGATGCGGTCGACGCCGATGCGGGTCATCACCGTCTGCTGGGTGACGAACTCGCGGTCGGTGTCCGGAAACATGCGGCCGCCGACGGAGGAATACTCACCCTCGGTGTTCTCGCGCACCACCCAGAAATCGATGTCGCCCGGCTTGCGGTTGGCCAGCGGCGACGGCACGCCCGGCATCAGCCGCACCGGGCGCAGGTTGACGTACTGATCGAACTCGCGGCGGAACTTGATCAGCGAGCCCCACAGCGAGATGTGGTCCGGGATTTTCGCCGGCCAGCCGACGGCGCCGAAATAGATCGCATCGTGCTTGCCGATCTTCTCCTTCCAGTCGGGCGGCATCATCTCGCCGTGCTTCTCGTAATAGTCGTACGAGGCGAAGTCGAAATGATCGAACTTGAGGTCGACGCCGTGCTTCCCGGCCGCCGCCTCGATGACGCGCAGGCCCTCCGGCATCACTTCCTTGCCGATGCCGTCGCCGGGGATGACCGCGATGCGGTACTGCTTCTTGCTGCTCATCGAGAACTTCCTTGTGACTTGCCGGGCCGGGAGCGCCGCCTATGCTGGAGGCCCCTGCAATGAACCAATCTTCGCCGCGGCGCAACGCTGCAGTGCAATGTTGACCTAGCCGCATTCCGCCTGTCCATTTCCGCCCGCCCTCCTTTCGAATGACCGTTCAGCAAGAGAGAAAAACCCATGGATCTGCACCTGCGCGGCAAGCGCGTCCTCATCACCGGCGCCTCCAAGGGCATCGGCGCCGCCGCTGCCGAAGCCTTTGCCGAGGAGGGCTGCCATCTGCGCCTGGCCGCCCGCAGCGGCGAGGCGTTGCAGGCGCTGGCCGACCGGTTGCGCTCGCAGCACCAGATCGACGCCACCACCCACGTCACGGACCTGCGCAAGGGCGAGGACATCGCCCGCCTCGTCAGGGACGCATCCGACATCGACATTCTTATCAACAATGCCGGCGATATTCCCGGCGGCTCGATCGACAAGATCGACGAGGCGGCCTGGCGCCATGCCTGGGAACTGAAGGTGTTCGGCTACATCAACCTCACCCGCGCCATTTACGCTGCCATGAAGGCGCGCGGCGGCGGCGTGATCGTCAACGACATTGGCGCGGCCGGCGAAAAGTTCGACGCCAATTATATCTGCGGCAGCGCCGGCAATGCGGCGCTGATGGCGTTCACCCGCGCCCTCGGCGGCAAGAGCTTGCACGACAACATCCGCGTGGTCGGCATCAACCCGGGCCCGGTCGGCACCGACCGCCACGTCACGCTGCTCAAGACGCGCGCCAGGAACCAGTTCGGCGACGAGAGCCGCTACAAGGAGTTCCAGAAGAACATGCCGCTCGGCAGGCCCGCGCATGCGCGCGAGATCGGCGATCTCATGGCATTCCTGGCGTCGGACCGCTCGGGCTATACGTCGGGCGTGATCTTCACCGTCGACGGCGGCATCGCGGCCGGCTGGGGCTAGAGCGGCAGGCACGAACGCAAGCCTTTCACGGGGACCCACCTCGATCACGGCTGGTTCGCCTTTGCTGGTGAGACACGGCTTGGACTGACGGCAATGCGGATTTCGTGCGCCGGTTCATTCGGGCCGCCCCAAGTCCTTGCGTTTTACTTTGCCGGAAAATGTTCTACAGCAGGATCGAGCCGCCTGCGAGAAGGCGGAAACAACGGGAGAGATCCGGTGGCCGACCAAAGCCTGATCCGCGAGACCGCAACCACCATCGTCGACAAGTTGGACAGAGGCGAGGTCACACCGCTCGATCTGCTCGACGTGCTGGAGAAGCGCATCGCCGAGGTCGACGGCAAGGTCAATGCGCTGCCGACGCTCTGCTTCGACCGTGCGCGCAAACACGCTGCCGAACTGATGAAGAAGCCGATAGGCCAACGCGGCCTGCTCGCAGGCCTGCCGATCCCGATCAAGGACCTCACTGCAGTCGCGGGCGTGCTGACCACGCAGGGGTCGCCGATCTACAAGGACAGCGTGCCGGCCAAATCCGACATTCTGGTCGAGCATCTCGAAGCAAATGGCGGCGTGGTCTACGCAAAATCGAACACGCCGGAATTCGGCGCCGGCGCCAACACCTTCAACGAAGTGTTCGGCCCGACCCGCAACCCCTGGGACACGTCGCGCTCCGCCGCAGGCTCCTCGGGCGGCGCGGCGGTCGCGCTCGCCACCGGCACGGCGTGGCTCGCCCATGGCTCGGACATGGGAGGCTCCCTGCGCAGCCCTGCCGCCTTCTGCGGCGTCGTCGGCATGCGCCCCAGCATCGGCCGCGTCGCACATTCGCTGGCGGCCGCGGTCGACCGCAACCTCGGCGTCCAGGGCCCGATGGCGCGCAATGTCGAGGATCTTGCACTGCTGCTGGACGCCATGAGCGGCGAGCATCGCGCCGATCCGCTGTCGCTGCCCAAGCTGGCAAACTCGTTCCTGTCGGCGGTGCGCGGCGGCGGCAAACCGAAGCGCGTCGCCTATTCGCGCGATCTCGGCATCACGCCGGTCGATCCGGAAGTCGCCGCCGTCACCAAAAAGGCCGCGCAGCGCTTTGCCGAGGCCGGCGTCATCGTCGAGGAGGCGCATCCCGATTTCAGCGAGGCGCACGAATGCTTCCATGTGCTGCGCGCCTTCGACTTTGCGATAAGCAAGGCGGCGCTGCTGCGGACAAAGCGCGACCTGCTCAAGCCCGAGGTGATCTGGAACATCGAGGAAGGGCTGAAACTCACCGTCGAGCAGATCGAGCGCGCCGAGGCGCAGCGCGTGACGCTGACCGCGCGTGCGCTGGAGTTCTTCGAGAAGTACGATCTGCTGTTGATCCCCACCACCATCGTGGCGCCGTTCCCGGTCGAGCACCGCTACGTCGCCGAATGCGACGGCAAGAAGTTCGACAACTACGTCGAATGGCTCGGCATCGTCTACGCCATCACGCTGGCGTGCTGCCCGGCGCTGTCGCTGCCCTGCGGCTTCACCGCATCGGGCCTGCCGGTCGGCCTGCAGATGGTGTCGGCGCCGCGCGGCGAGGCGCAATTGCTGGCGGGCGCGAAGGTGCTGGAAGACATTCTGGGTGTGCGCGGCTCGACGCCGATCGATCCGCGGCCGCCGAAATAAGGTCAGGGGATCTCGCGCTCGCCGGCCGCCCTCATCGCGACCGACAGCGCCAGCTTGGCTTCCTGCACCATTTCCTCGACCAGCTCCTCACGGCTGGCGCCGCCGACCTCGCCGGTGAGCAGTCCCTGCTCGGCCAGCATGACGACGCCATGCATCGACGCCCACATCTTCATGGCCTGCCGCTCGCGCAACAGCCCGACTGCAGGTGCCTCCAGCGAATCGATCAGCAGCGCGAGCGTCTCCATCGCCGCCTTGTGCAACTCGCCGCCCTTCGGCGAGCAGGCCATGGTGCGCGAAGCGAACATCAGCCGGTAGATGCCGTTGCGCTGCAAGCCGAAGGCAAGCGTCGCCTGCGCAAAGCGCGACAGCTTTGACTGCTTCGCGGGCTTGTCGATCAGATCACGCAGGATGACGTTGAACTGGCGGAACGCCTGCGCCGTCACCGCTTCCAGCAGCGCTTCGCGGTCGGCGAAATGCCGGTACGGCGCCGGCTGGGAGACGCCGAGTTTTTTCGCCAGCGCGCTGATGTTGATGGCTTCCGGTCCGCCGCGTTCGGCTTCCTGAAACGCGGCCTGCACCAGGGCATCGCGGAGATCCCCGTGGTGGTAGGTATTGACGGCTTTGCGGACCAATCGCGGCGGCATCAAACGTTATTGCCCATGACTTTTCACTTGACAGTACAACTGCGCTGCGAATGTAATACAGTATAATTTCTCCAAACAATGACAAAATGCGCAGGCAATGTCCGCGCCGGTTCGAGGGGAGCGCCCAGCGATGTCAGCAAGCCTGAAAATCCACGTCGACCAGGACAAATGCCAAGGCCATGCGCGCTGCAAATCGCTGGCCCCCGAGTTGTTTGATCTCGACCAATACGGCAATGCACATGAAGTCGGCGACGGCACCGTGCCTGCCGGCCTCGAGGAAAAGGCGTATCTCGCCAAGTCGAACTGTCCGGAAATCGCGATCGAAGTGACCGAGGAATAAGCTTCCTCCGTTCTCAACCAGGCGTGAATGTACCGAACAAGCCAGAGGGTTTGCCCGATGTCCGATTCAGCTCCGAGCTACCTGCCCGAACATCCGCCGGTCAAAGACTGGGTCAACGATTTCGACCACACCGACCCGCGCTGGACGGAAAACCCGTTCCCGATCTGGGACGAGTTGCGCGCGGCAAGCCCGGTGGTGCACACCGAACGCTTCCTCGGCTGCTACCTGCCCACCACCTATCAGGCGGTGAAGGAAATCGCCTACGACACCGAGCACTTCTCCTCGCGCCGCGTCATCGTGCGCGACGTACGGCCGGAAATCACCGCCAGGGCGCCGCCGATCACGTCCGACCCGCCGGAACACAAACCGGCCAAGCAGCTATTGCTGCCGCCCTTCACGCCGGATGCGATGAAGAAGCTGGAGCCGCGGGTCCGCGCGATCTGCAACGAGCTGATCGGCGAATTCATCGCCGACGGCAGATGCGACGCGGCCGCGCGCTACACCAGGCACATCCCGGTGCGCGCCATCGCGCACATGCTGGGGATCGACGAGAAGGACGGCGATCTTTTCATCAAATGGATCCACGAGATCCTCGAGCTCGGCATCAAGGACGACGCCATGCTGATGCGCGCGGTGCAGGAAATGACAGCCTACTTTCATGGCCATCTCGAACGGCGCAAGAGCAAGCCCACCGACGACCTCATCACCACGCTGATGAACGCCAAGGGACCGGACGGCCAGCCGCTCGAAGACGGCCACGTGCTAGGCTCGCTGCGGCTGCTGCTGATTGCCGGCATCGACACCACCTGGAGCGCGATCGGCTCCTCGCTCTGGCATCTGGCCAGGACACCGTCGGATCGCGAACGGCTGGTGCGCGAACCCGAACTGATCCCGACCGCGGTCGAGGAATTCCTGCGCGCCTACGCGCCGGTGACGATGGCGCGCGAGGTGATGAAGGACACCACCATCTCGGGCTGCCCGGTGAAGTCGAACAACATGGTGCTGCTGTCGTTCCCGGCCGCCAACCGGGACCCAGCCATGTTCCCGGATGCCGACAAGGTCGTGATCGACCGCAAGGAAAACCGCCATGCCGCCTTCGGCCTCGGCATCCACCGCTGCGTCGGCTCCAACCTCGCGCGCATGGAAATGATCGTGGCGATCGAGGAATGGCTGAAGCGCATTCCGGACTTCCGCCTCGATCCGGCCGGCAAGGTCACCTGGTCGGAGGGCACGGTACGCGGCCCGCGGCAACTGCCCGTGCTTTTCGGCAAGAATTGAGGCGGCCAACCGAGAAGTGAACCAGGCGCGGTTCGCCTCTCCCTGTTTCCCTGCTACGATAGGGCGCCGGCACATGCCGGCGTCGTTTCGTTTTGGCAGGGCCATGTCCGAAGAGATCGATCCGCCGCCCGACAGCAAGCTGACCCGCAGCAAGCTGCGCTGGGCAAGCGAAGGCAAATTCCTCACCGGCAAGATCGCGCGCCCGTCCGAGCAGCGCCTGCCGCCCGGCCAGCACCTCACCAGGGACTGGCCGGTGCTCGATCTCGGGCTGTCGCCGGAAATCCCGCGCGAGCGCTGGCGGCTGGACGTCTATGGCGCCATCGACAACCCCGTGTTCTGGACCTTCGGCGAATTCACCGCCCAACCGCAGTCGAATTTCGTCTCCGATATCCATTGCGTCACCACCTGGTCACGCTACGACAATCAGTGGGAAGGGCTCGCCACGCGCGACCTCCTGATGGCGTGCCGGCCCAAGGATGACGCCCGCTGCGTGCTGCTGCATTGCTACGACGGCTACACCACCAATCTTGCGCTGGAGGATTTCGCCGCGGAGGACGCCCTGCTGGCCCATAGCTGGTCAGGCCAGCCGCTCGATGTCGAGCATGGCGGGCCGGTGCGCCTCGTGGTGCCGCATCTGTATTTCTGGAAGAGCGCTAAATGGATTCAGTCGATCGAATTTCTGGCCGAGGACAAGCCCGGCTATTGGGAGGTCCGCGGTTATCACAACCGCGGTGATCCCTGGGCTGAGGAACGTTACTCGGGCGACTAATCTCACCCCTCATGGCGCGCAGGCGCGTCGCGCCGTCTCGAACCATGAGGCCCGGCCGGTGGCCTTCATCCTTGGACGCGTTCCGCGCCTCAGGATGAGGGTCAAGGGATCGGCCATCGATGCGGAGGACAGCCATGCCGACCGAACGCTTTCAATTCGCCGGCACCGGCGGGCATCAGCTCGCCGCGGCGCTCGACCTGCCGGATGGCGCGATCACCGCCTATGCGTTGTTCGCGCACTGCTTCACATGCAGCAAGGATGTGCTTGCGGCCAAACGCATTTCCACTGCGCTTGCAGCCAAGGGCATTGCGGTGCTGCGGTTCGATTTCACCGGGCTCGGCTCCAGCGAGGGCGACTTTGCCAATTCGACGTTCTCGTCGAACGTCGCCGATCTCGTTCTCGCCGCCGATCACCTGCGGCAAACACGCAAGGCCCCCGCGATCCTGATCGGCCACAGCCTCGGCGGCGCGGCGATCCTCGCGGCCGCGGGCCAGGTGGCGGAAGCCAAGGCCGTCGTCACCATCGCGGCGCCCTCCGATCCCGCCCACGTCACCGGCCTGTTCGGGGAACACATCGACGACATCCGCAAGCATGGCGAGGTCGAGGTGTCGCTCGCCGGCCGTCCCTTCCGCATCAAGCGGGAATTTCTCGACGATGTCGCCGAGCAAGGGCTGACGGCGCAGATCGCAAAGCTGCACAAGGCGCTCCTCGTCATGCACTCGCCGACCGACGATACCGTCGGCATCGACAACGCCACGCATATCTTCGTGGCGGCAAAGCATCCCAAGAGCTTCGTGTCGCTATCCGGCGCGGATCATTTGCTCAGCCAGCGCCGTGATTCCGCTTACGTCGCCGACGTCATTGCCGCCTGGGCCGAACGCTATGTCGAGCCGGCGCCGGCCGCCATGACCGAGGCCGGCGAGGCGCCGCGGCGCGTCGTCGTGCAGGAGACCCGTCTCGGCAAATTCCAGCAGACCGTCACGGCGGGGCCGCATCATCTCGTTGCCGACGAGCCGGTCGCCGCCGGCGGCCAGGACACCGGTCCCGGTCCGTACGATCTGCTGGTCGCCGGCCTTGGCGCCTGCACGTCCATGACCATGCGGATGTATGCCGACCGCAAGCAGCTGCCGCTCGACCGCGTCACGGTGACACTAAAGCACAGCAAAATCCACGCAGAGGACTGCGATGAGTGCGAGACCCGCGAGGGCATGCTCGACCAGATCGAGCGCGACATCTCGATCGAGGGCGCGCTGGACGCCGGGCAGCGCGCCAAGTTGATGGAAATCGCCGACAAGTGCCCGGTGCATCGCACGTTGCATTCGGAGATCAGGATTGTGACGAAGGCGGTGTGACGGCTCAGGCCGCCAGTGGCTGCACCTTCAGCGCGCCGCGCAGACCTGCCGCCGTGCCGATCAGGATGCCGGCGACTGCGACAAAGGAGGCGAGCGACAGCGTCGACAGGCCCGTCAGCCCCTGCCCGACCGAACAGCCGAACGCCATCACGCCGCCCGCCCCCATCAGCGCGGCGCCGCCGGCCGAGCGCAGCATGTGGCGCGGCGACCGATAGCCCTCGAGATGAAAGCGGCCGGTGGATAGCGCCGTGACAAGGCTGCCCGCAAACACGCCAAACACGGTGACGATGCCGAAATTGAGCGTCGATCCCGTCGACAGCATCATATATTGAAGCGCATCCGCAATCGGCGCGATGAAGGTCAGCGAGGTCACTGCTGCCGGATTGAAATCATCGGCGCCGAGATAGCCGGTGGCGTACCATCCGCCGGCGACGAGCAGTCCCATGATGATGCCGCCAAAGATCTGTCCGGTCGATTGCCGGAACGGCGCGTGGGCAAAGGCAAAGATGATGAGCGCAGCGGCCAGCACGGATGCCGCGATCATCCGCGCCGCCACCGCGGAAACGCCAAGCGAAGCAAGCAGCGCCGGCAGCGAATTGGTCGCGGGCGTGGTTTGCGAAGCCGTGACCATCGCGATCCGGAACGGGGCGATGAGGCCCTTCAGCGTCATCTGGGCAAAGATCGCAAGAATGATCACCACCACGAGTGAGCGAAGATTGCCGCCGCCGAGCAGCACCAGCGCGCGCGAGCCGCAGCCGTTCGACATCACCATGCCATAGCCGAACAGAAAGCCGCCGAGGAACAGTACCGGCGCCGAGAAGGTCGGCTGCAGGTAGATCGACTTGCCGAGATCGACGAGACCGGCCGCGGCCAGTACCTGCGATGCGGCGATCGCCGTACCCATTGCCAGCGCATAGGTGCGCGCCAGCCGTCCATCGCCTTCCGCGAGCCAGCCACGCATGCTGCTCATCATGCAGAAGCCGCTGAGCAGCCCGACCGAGCCGTAGATCAGGCCGATGACGAGGGCTGCAAGCAGGACGATGCCGGTGGAGTCCATTCTGTATCCTCACCCACTTCCGCCATTCCGAGGAGCTAAGCGACGAGGCGATCCGCACATTTGTCGCCACGGGATGGATTGCTTCGCTTCGCTCGCAATAGCGGCCGCAACTACGGCCGCAGGATCACGCGATCGCGCGAGGAGCCCGCGACGGCAACGAAAGCATCCCTGGCCTGTTCCAGCGCGTACACCGCGCTTGCCTTGATCGGAAACGGCTTCAGGTGCCCGCTTGCAAAGCCCGGCGCGAGTTCGCGCAGCACGGCGCCGGTCGCGATTGACGACAGGCCGAGCGTGTCGATCCCGACATAGGTGTGCTGTCCCCGATAGAATTCGAGGATGTTGAACTGCACGATGCGGTCCACCGCGGCGATCAGGATCTGACGCCCGCGCAGCGCCAGCGATTGGTGCGCGGCCTGGAAATAGGGATCGCCGACGGTGTTGTAGACGATGTCGGCGCCCTTGCCCGATGTCAGCTCGCGCACGCGCGTTGCGACATCGGCAGCGGAGGCGTCGATCACCGCGACCGGCGAATTGCTGTGGCCCTCGTAAGGTTCATTCTTGCGCACCACGCCGATCGCGCGCGCGCCCTGCCAGGTCGCGATCTGCACCGCGGCCTGCCCGACCTTGCCGTTGACGCCCATCACCAGCACGGTCTCGCCGTGTTTCGGCATGCCGGCGCGGCGCAGGCCTTCCATCGCTGTCACAAACGGCACGCCGATGCCGGCGGCCTCCTCCCAGGAAATCGAGCGGGGCTTGTCGACCACCGCCTCCGTCTCGACCACCAGATGCGTGGCGTGGGTGCCGTCGCGGCGGATGCCAAGATCGCCGGAGGAGCCGAACACGTCGCGGCCCATCCAGTCGGCGGGGCCGTCGACGACGATGCCGGCATAGTCGCGGCCCGGCGTGCGCGGGAACACCGCATAGGGCATCAGCCCGGTCGCGGCCTTGACGTCCGACGGATTGAGGGCGGCAGCCTTCACCTCGATCAGCAGTTCATTCAGCGCACGCGTCAGGGTGCGGCGTTCGACGATGGGCGCGATGCCGGCGACGTTCTCGGCCTTCGCCGGCAGGCGCACGCAGCGCGCCTCCACCGGAACGGGCGGGCCATTGGGCATTCTGGGAGCGGGTTGCACGGGTCAGTCCTGATTTCTCACGCTTGGTGTGATCAGGCATTACCCCTTCGGCCGCTTGTCGTAAACACGCCTGGCCTTGCCCAGCGAGCGCTCCAGGGTGGCCGGCGCGACCGCCCGGACGTTCGCGGAAATGCCGATCGTGTTCTTGATGAACACCGCGACCTTCTCGGTGTGCGCCGGCAGTCCGCTGCCGTCCCAGTGCTCGGGCCGGGCCTCCGCCAGGACGGTCATCTCGTCCATGCGGCCCTCGCGGGTCAGCTCGATGATGAAATGGCCGCCGCACCAGTGGGTGGCGAGCAGCGCTTCCTCGATCTGGGTCGGGAATACATTGACGCCGCGCAGGATGATCATGTCGTCGGAGCGGCCGGTGACCTTCTCCATTCGCCGCATGCCCGGCCGCGCCGTGCCGGGCAGCAGCCGCGTCAGGTCGCGGGTGCGATAGCGGATCACGGGAAAGCCCTGCTTGGTCAGCGAAGTGAAGACCAATTCGCCCTTCTCGCCGTCCGGCAGCACCTGGCCAGTCTCGGGATCGATCACTTCGGGATAGAAATGATCCTCCCAGATGTGCAGGCCATCCTTGGTCTCCACGCATTCCTGCGCCACGCCGGGGCCGATCACTTCCGACAGGCCGTAGATGTCGGTCGCGTCCATGTCGAAGGCCTGCTCGATCTCGATGCGCATCGCGTTGGTCCAGGGTTCCGCGCCGAAGATGCCGAACTTGAGCGAGGATTTCCGGGGATCGAGGCCCTGCCGCCTGAACTCGTCGAGGATGGCCAGCATGTAGCTCGGCGTCACCGTGATGATGTCGGGGCGGAAATCGTTGATCAACTGCACCTGCCGCTCGGTCATGCCGCCGGAGACCGGCACCACGGTGCAGCCGAGCTTCTCGGCGCCGTAATGCACGCCGAGGCCGCCGGTGAACAGGCCGTAGCCATAGGCATTGTGGATGATCATCCCGGTGCGGCCGCCGGCGGCGCGGATCGAGCGCGCCATCACCTCGGACCAGGTGTCGATGTCGCCCTGCGTGTAGCCGACCACGATCGGCTTTCCCGTCGTGCCGGAAGATGCATGGACGCGCACCAGTTTTTCGCGCGGCACAGCGAACATGTTGAAGGGATAGTTGTCGCGCAGATCCGTCTTTGCCGTGAACGGAAATTTTCCGAGATCGGAAAGCTGCTTGAAGTCGGACGGATGGACGCCGGCCGCATCGAAAGCACGCTTGTAGTGACCGACATTGTCGTAGGCATGCTTCAGCGACCAGGCGAGACGTTTGGCCTGCAGCGCCATGATCTCGTCGCGCGAGGCGCGTTCGGCGTCATCAAGTTCAGGACGATAGACGTCGCCTTCTGATTTCAGGCTTGTCGAAGCCATGGTGCGTTTCCCCTGGAGCTGTCATTCTCTATTTCTTTTCATCGTCGGCCACCGGCAGCCAGGTGCCGGGAATGGTGCGGGAATGCCCGCGGAATTCCGCGATCACGACGTCACCGGTGGTGACGCGCACGTCATAGATACCGGAGCGGCCGCTGCGCGAGATTTCGCGCGCGCTGGCGACCAGCTTGTCGCCGAGCTTGCCCGGCTTGATGAAGGTGATGCTGCCCTGCGCCGCAACGGCGCGATCGTTGTGGCTGTTGCAGGCAAAGGCGAAGGCGGAATCGGCCAGCGTAAAGATGAAGCCGCCATGGGCGATACGCTGGCCGTTCACCATCTCCGGCCGCACAATCATGGTCAGCGTCGCCCGGCCGGGGCCGATGTCGACGATCTCCATGCCGAGACCGCCCGAGGCGTCGTCCTCCTTCCACATCGCCTCCGCGCAGGCGCGTGCGAGGTCGTCGGGCGATAGCCTGGCCTTGACGTTCACCGGTCCACTCCCAGAGCTTGCCGGGCCCACTTATGCGGGCCTCGCCTTGTCGGTCAGTCTGGGCGCGAAGCACACTTAGTGTCAACGCGCCCAAGGGCTCACTTTATTCAGACGTGATCGTAGTCGACCACGACCTTGTCGGAGCACGGCTTCGCCTGGCAGGTCAGGATGAATCCAGCCTTCAGTTCCCACGGCTCCAGCGAGTAGTTCACTTCCATCGGGGCTTCGCCCTCGACCAGCTTGGCCCGGCAGGTCGAGCACATGCCGCCCTTGCAGGCAAACGGCAGGTCAACGCCGGCGCGCAAGGCCGCATCGAGAATGGCCTCGCCCTCGGCGACGGGTACCTCGCGCCGCTTGCCGTCGATGATCAACGACGCCATCGCCTTGGGCGGCGCGCCGGGCTCTACGACCTTCTTCGGCCGCGGCTTGCCGCCGAATTCGGAAACGAAGCGCTCGACGTGAATCTTCTCATCGGCAATGCCGATGGCGCGGCAGGTCGCCTCGATGTCCTCGCTCATGCCAATGGGGCCGCAAACAAAGACATGATCGACGCTCGAGGCCGGCACCAGCGAGCGCAACAGCACCCTCACCTTGTCGCCGTCGAGCCGGCCGTGCAGGATCGGGATATCCTGCTCCTCGCCGGAGATGACGTGGAACAGCGACAGCCGCTGCAGGAAGCGGTCCTTTAATTCCTCCAGCTCCTCGCGGAACAGCATGCCGTCGGCGGTGCGGTTGCCGTAGAACAGAAAGAAGCGGCTGTGCGGCTCCCGCGCCAGCACGCCCTTGACGATGGACAGGACCGGCGTGATGCCGGAGCCGGCGGCGAAGCCGACATAGAGCCGCGACTGCTCCGGCGCATGCGCCACGCCAAAGCGGCCGGTCGGCGTCATCACATCGAGCTCGTCGCCGCTTTTCAGCTCGTCGGCAGCCCAGCTCGAGAACGCGCCGCCGTCGACCTTCTTGACGGCAATGCGCAGCTCGCCGTCGTCGGGGCCGGAGCAGATCGAATAGGAGCGGCGCACTTCCTCGCCGTCCATGAAGGTGCGCAGCGTCAGATACTGTCCGGGCTGAAAGCTGTAGTCGCCGGCGAGATTCTGCGGGATCGCGAAGGTCATCGAGATCGCATCCGCGGTCTCGCGGCGCAGGTCGCTGACGGCAAGGCGGTGAAAGCGGGGCGTGCTCATGGTCAGTGACACTTGAAATAGTCAAAGGGCTCGCGGCACGTCCGGCAGCGCCACAGCGCCTTGCAGGAGGTCGAGCCGAATTCGGAAAGCAGCTCCGTTTCGACCGAGCCGCATTGCGGACACGCCACCTCCTGCTCGCCGAACAGCGCGCGGCGGCCGGAGCCGTTGACGGGCGGCGCGATGCCGTATTCGCGCAGCTTGCGGCGGCCCTCCTCGCTCATCCAGTCCGTGGTCCAGGCCGGCGACAGCACGGTGCGAACCGTCGGCTTCGCGATTCCCTCGCGCTCCAGTGCCAGCTCGATCTCGAGCGCGATCATGTTCATCGCCGGGCAGCCGGAATAGGTCGGCGTGATCGCAACTTCGACGCGGCCGTCATGCACCGCGACGTCGCGCAGCACGCCGAGGTCGGCGATCGTCAGCACCGGGATTTCGGGATCGACCACCTGCGCGGCCGCCTCCCAGGCGCGGCGGCGCAGATCGGCATCGCCGAGGGTGACGATTACCATGTCGCCCCCGGGAAACTGCGCTGCAGCGATTGCAATTCGCTGAGAAGATGGCCGAGATGCTCGCTGTGGTGTCCGATGCGGCCGCCCTGCTGCATCCAGTCATTTGACGGCAGCGTCAACGTCGCCTCGGCAACGACGCCGCTGACGAGCTGCAGCCACTGCGCCCTCAGACCCGCCGGATCGACGGCAATGCCGGCGTCGATCAGCCCGCGCTCGGCATCATCGACGCCGAACATTTCGCCGGTGTAGGCCCAGAGATGATCGATCGCGTCCTGCGCCCGGGTGTGGCTTTCCTCGGTGCCGTCGCCGAGCCGGACGATCCACTCCGAGCAGTGGCGGACGTGATAGGCGCTTTCCTTCTCGGATCTCGCGGCGATCGCGGCCAGCGTCGCATCCCTGGAGTTCATCATCGCGCGCCAATAGAGGTCGGCGAAGGTGGCGTAAAAGAACTGCCGCACCATGGTGCGGGCGAAATCGCCGTTCGGCTGCTCGACCAGCAGGATGTTGCGATACTGCCTGATATCGCGCAGATACGCGAACTTGTCCTCGTCGTTGTCCTTGCCTTCGACCCTGGCGGCGTAGCTGTAGAGCTCGCGCGCCTGGCCAAGCAGGTCGAGCGCCATGTTGGCGAGCGCCATGTCCTCTTCCAGCGCCGGCGCATGGCCGCACCATTCCGACAGCCGATGGCCGAGGATCAGCGCGTCATCGGCGCGGCGCAGCGTGTAAAGCACCAGCGGCGTTTCGGAGACTTCGATGTTTGCGGCGGCCATTGCGATCAATCCGTCCATTCGGCGTCATTGCGAGGAGCGAAGCGACGAAGCAACCCAGCTTTCCTGTTGCGGCAAAGCCGGATTGCTTCGCTTCGCTCGCAACGACGGCAATTCACATGTGCCCGACTTCTTCGGGCACCTCGTAGAAGGTCGGATGCCGATAGATTTTCGATTCCGCCGGCTCGAACATCATGCCTTTCTCCGACGGATCGGAGGCGGTGATCGCATTCGACGGCACCACCCAGATCGACAGGCCTTCGCCGCGGCGGGTGTAGATGTCGCGCGCGGCCTGCAGCGCCATGGTGGCGTCGGCGGCATGCAGCGAGCCGCAATGCTTGTGCGCAAGCCCGTTGCGGCTGCGGATGAAGACTTCCCAGAGCGTGGTGTTCGGCGTTGCCATCGCGCTTCTCCTACTCCGCGGCCTGCGCCAACCGGCGCGCCTTGCGTTTCTCGGCATAGGCGGCCGCCGCCTCGCGCACCCAGGCGCCGTCGTCGTGCGCCTTGCGCCGCGCCGCGAGCCGATCGCGGTTGCACGGGCCGTTGCCGGCCAGCACCTGCTTGAACTCGGTCCAGTCGATCTCGCCGTAGCGCCAGTGCCCGTCGGCATCCCGCGTCATGCCGGGATCGGGAATGGTCAGGCCAAGGAACTGCGCCTGCGGCACGGTGGCATCGACGAACTTCTGGCGCAGATCGTCATTGGAGAAGCGCTTGATCTTCCACTTCGTCGAGGTGTCGCCGTGCTGGCTGGCGGCATCGGGCGGGCCGAACATCATCAGCACCGGCCACCACCAGCGGTTCAGCGCATCCTGCGCCATCGCCTTCTGCTCCTCGCTGCCGCGGCAAAGCGTCAGCATGATCTCGTAGCCCTGCCGCTGGTGGAAGGATTCTTCCTTGCAGACGCGGATCATGGCGCGCGCATACGGGCCGTACGAGCAGCGGCACAGCGGAATCTGGTTCATGATCGCGGCGCCGTCGACCAGCCAGCCGATCGTGCCGATGTCGGCCCAGGTCAGCGTCGGATAGTTGAAGATCGAGGAATATTTTGCCTTGCCTGCGAGCATCGCATCGACCAGCTCTTCGCGGGAGGCACCGAGCGTCTCGGCGGCGGCATAGAGATAAAGTCCGTGGCCGCACTCGTCCTGCACTTTCGCGAGCAACGCCACCTTGCGGCGCAGGCTCGGCGCGCGGGTGATCCAGTTGCCTTCGGGCAGCATGCCGACGATTTCGGAATGGGCATGCTGGGAAATCTGCCGCGTCAGCGTCTTGCGGTAGGCCGCGGGCATCCAGTCGTTCGGCTCGATGCGCTCTTCGGCATCGATGCGCGCCTGGAACTGCGCAGCGCGCGCAGCATCCTCGACGTTACGGTCTTCGCCGTCAGACGTGTTGAGGGCCTGCGTATACATGGCCGACCTCCCCTGGATTTGTTAGGGACCAACATATAACAGGAATATCATTATGCAAGATATTTCTGTAACACATTACGTCAGTCGGCAAACCGGCGGGAAAGCTCCTTTCCGGCCGGCGGCAACGGGCCGTCTTCATTGCCGGCGTGGCGGTCGAGCCAGTGTTCCGATGCTGGAAGCAGGGCGAGATAGATGTCGCGACAGAGCGCCCGCGCCGCCCGGCCCGGCCAGTCCCGCGGCAGCAAGGCAGCCGGCAGCAAGGGATCCCGCAGCACCACGCGGCGGTACTGGTGGATCAGCAGCATACGCGCGGTGAAGGCTTCGATATCGCCGAGCTTGCCGCCCGCGGCCCAGCCCCGCAGCGGCTCAAAACTCTTGATGAAACGGCGATAGGCCTCTGCGGTCCGCTCCAGCGGCCAGCTTTCGCTGAGCAGCCGCCGGCCGCTGTCGTCCTCCGCCGACACTTCGAGGCGGATTGCGCCCTTGGCTTCCGCGGGGATCGGCACCCCCGACGGCGCGACCCACACACCCGGCAGGGGCGTGCCGAAGCCGGCATTCTTGAGCGCCTCGCGTGCGCCGCCGCGGTCGCCGCCGTTGGCGATCAGCAGCAGTTCGAAGCGGCCGGTCCAGTCGGAAGCCGGCGCGCCGTAGATGTGCTTGGTGGCGACGTCGAAGGTCAGGCGTTCGTGCTGCACGAGCCGATAGAAACTGTTGCGGCCCACCTTCACGCGCTCGAACCAGCCGTCGGCGGTGAGGCGCGACATCGCGGTGCGGACGACCGAACTGTCGACATCGATCGCGGCGAAGAATTCCAGCAGCGTGCCGAGCGCCACCGAGCCGCCGCGCGGCACGATAGCATCGCCGAACACGGTGATGATGATCGAGCCGGTACGCGAGGGCTCGCGCTTGAGCTGGTCAATGATGCGTGCAAGCGGCTGCGGCATGCGTGAACGCATACCGCGTTTTGTCGATTCACGACAATGTCGCGACGCTTACCGGTTCGGATCGGGGTAAACGAGGCTGCGCCAGCCGCTGCGATCGAAGGGAGCCCACTGGCCTTCCTTCTGCGCGAGGCGTTCGGCCACAGCATACACCGCGGCCGGGTGATGGCCCATGCCGCAATGACTGCTCTCGACTTCGATGCTCTCGGCGGTGGGCGAAGCCTGCTCGCGGCAGCCCTGCCAGGCGCAGATGCCGTCGGTGCGGGAAAAGATCGCCGTGGTCGGCACCGGCGGTGCTCCGGCGAGCGTTCCGCCGAAGCGGGAATCCTCTTCGTCGGCGCGGCGGCCGCTGGCGAGCTCGTAGACGCGCCAGGCGTTGGTCGCTTTCGGATCCGCCGCAAAGGGGCTGCCCAGCGTGATCACCTGGCGCACCCGCTCCGGCATCATCTTGGCGAGCTGCCGCGCATAGAGGCCGCCGAGGCTCCAGCCTACCAGCGAGACCTTGCGGCCATGGCTATCGTTCAATTCCTGCACAAGATCGACCATGGCGTGCTGCACGCCGGCGCGGAGGCCGAGATTGCGGCCCAGCCGCCAGCCGCTGACGGCGTAGCCGCGCGTCTTGAGGAAAGCGCGCAGCGGACGCGTCGACACGTCAGAGGCGACCAGACCAGGCAGCACCAGCACGGGATGGCCGTCGCCGCGCGGCGCAAGGCTCAGCAGCGGCAGTGCGCCAACGAAGGCGCCGAGTTCATGGATGGCGCGCCCTTCCAGGAACATCAGGGTTCTGGACGGCGGGCTCAGCGTCTGTGCGGCAGCGGACATCGTATCTCCTGTTCGGGCTCGCCCCGGTAAGTCTCGGCAGCGGCAAAGGGCATGATGATGACGCAAGCGCAGCAGATTCGTTCCGCGGCGCACAATGTATACCAAAGCTATGGAACCGGCCGGGGCGTTTCAAGCGGCTGCTTCACACTTCCCGGCGATTAAAAGCCTTGCCGTGATGGATTCATCACACGAGCCGCAGCAGGTATTCCAGCGTGTAGAGCGCCAGTCCCGCCAGCCCGCCGATCAACGAGCCGTTGAAGCGGATGTATTGCAGGTCCTTGCCGACATTGATCTCGATCAGGGAGATCAGCTGCGCCATATCCCACGATTTCACCTGATCGGCGATGAAGGTGGAGACGCCGCTCTTTTGGTCGGCGATGAAACTGCGCAAGACCGCAACGAGACCCTGGTTGATCTCCGCGCGCATCTCGGCATCGCCGGCCAGAGCCTCGCCCGCCTCGACGAACATCTTTGCCAGGTGCTGCTGCAGCACCTGCGTCTCGCCGGAGGCGCTGCGCTCGATGAAGCTGCGGGCGTTGGACCAGACATTGCGCGCGAGATCGCCGAGTTCGGGCCGCGCCAGGATATCGCGCTTCAGACCGTCGATGCGCTCCCCGAAGGCCGGATCGCTGCCGAGCTTCTCCACCAGCGACAGCAGCATGCGGTCGAACTCGCCGCGGAAGGGATGCGCTGGATCGCCCTGCACTTCCTCGAAGAAGGCGGTGGCGGAGGCAACGATGCGGTTCACCAGGAAACGGTCGGCGCGATAGAGTTTCAGCAGCGTCGGCAACTCCGCGCGGATCCGCTCGCGGATCATCCCCATGGTGGCGTCCGTGGTCAGCGTCTGGTGCACGGCGCGCAGGATGTCGTCGAGCAGCACGCGGTGCCGCCCCTCCTGCACGAAGGAGCGCAAGGTGCCGGCGGCAAGCGGCGCCAGATCGATCGCCATCAATTGCGAGGTGACGCGGCGGGTGATGAAGGTCATCAGCCCCGAGCTTTCGGTCGCGGTGAAGGCCTCCGGCAACAGCCGCAGCACGAAGCGCGCGAGGTCCTCGCTCTTCTTGCGGTCGCGCAGCCAGTCGGCGACAAAGGAGGCGAAATCGACCTGGCGCAGTTTAGCCTCGACCGGCGCCGCCTCGAGGAAATGCACCTCAATGAACTCGCCGAGCTTGTCGGCGATGCGGCCCTGGTTGCTCTGGATGATCGCGGTGTGCGGGATCGGCAGGCCCAGGGGCCGCCTGAACAGCGCCACCACCGCATACCAGTCTGCGAGCCCGCCGATGGTGGCGGCTTCCGCAAACGCCGCGATGAAGCCGAACGCGGGATGCACCGGCAGCAGCCATTTTGCGCCGATGAAGACGGCAAAGGTCGCCGCGAGCACGAGCGTCGCCAACAGCTTGACGCGGCGCAGCTCAGCCGCGCGCGCGGCATCGCCGGGAGAGTCGATTGCGAATGTCGCGGAGACAGTCATGGCGGCTCTCGTGATGCTGCACTGACATAATAACGAGGCGAACGCGCCGCCAACCCTCCGCCGTCATGGCCGGGCTTGTCCTGGCATGTCCCGGCCATGACGCAGCGAGACCCACCCAAAAAGAAGGCCCGCCGAAGCGGGCCTTCCAATGGGGTTGCGACGCGAGCGCCGCGTTGTCAGGCGGTCTTGCCGTAAACCTTGGCAAGGTTGTCCTGTGCATTCTTCGCACCTTCGGTGACGAGCTTGCCGACATACTCGGCGGACGCCTTGGCGCGGGAGACGAGGACTTCGCCGCGGGCGCGGGCGAGGTCCGACTGGATCTGGTAGGCTTCGCTGAGCGACTTGGCCGACGCGAGCTGGTCGATGCCGGCAAAGAACGCTTCCGCGTCCTGGTAAATCGCCTGCTGGATATTGCGGCTGATCTTGGCGGCCTCGGTGACCGAACCGGCGACGGCGGTCTCGATCGCGTTGGTGACCTTCTCGGAGCCGGCATAGGCGTCGGCAGCGCGCACCTTGGCGGCGTCGGCCTGCTTCTTCACGAACTCCCGGGCGGCTTCCGGAACTTCGAGGTTCTGAAGCTTGCTGAACGCCTCGGTGACGGGCGCGAAGGCTTCCTTGACTTGGTTCAGTACAGTGTTGGTCTCGGTGGTCATTGCGGTCTCTCCATCCTCAGTTTTTGAGCAACGGGGCTCACCCCGTCCGGTCTGGACCGGGGCAACGCCTTTGTGACACGGTTAATGGTGCACTGCAATATCTATGTTGCATCGCGATATCACGAATTTGTGATCGTCGGTTTTTCAGGCAATCTGGCCGCGCGGCAGGCGGCCGGTTCCGAACGGGAACTAAGCCCAAGCGGCGAAGGTCAGCCAATGGCCGAATGCGGAATTCTCTCCAGCAGCGGGGCGGCTCCTATTGGACGGCCCCCGGCAGGCCATAGGCCTCCATCTGGGCCGCCACCTGCGACACGTTGTGCCCGAGCACGACGATGTCGTGCTTCTTGCCGGCGACGTCCCGGACATGGTCGCGCAGCAGCGCCTCCGCCTTGAAGCCGAGGCCTTCGAACAGCGCGATCGCCGCCTGCTGGTCCACCGTCATCTGCACGGTGAGCTTTTCCAGCCCTGCACACAGCGCCAGCGCAAACGTCTCCTGCGACAGCGCCCGGCCGACGCCCTGCCCGCGCACCTCCTGCGACACCACCATGCGGATCTCGCCGACATGGGTGGACCAGGAGTGGGAGTCGCGCACCAGGGTGCCGCAGCCGACCACCCGGCCGTCCTTCACGGCGAGCAGGCTCGTAATGTCGCCGCGCTCGATCTCCTTGATCCAGGCCGACAGCACTTTCGGCTGGCTGATATTGCGCGGCAGGAACAGGAGGTCGTGGGTCGGCAGCGCCCGGGCAAAATCCAGCACGCCGGCTTCGTCGGGACGCGACATCAGGCGCATCTCGATATCGCCGGCCTCGGTGTGGAGCTGGCGCGGATAGGAACGTGTCTCGGTCATATCGATCTTCCACCTAGCCAGGAATCGAGTTTGGGCCAGAGCCTGCGGACCGCATTCGGCCCGGCGACCAGGCTGACGTGACCGCCCTTGAGGATCACCTCTTCCTTGTCGGTCGAGCCCACCTTCCGGATCAAATGTTTGGCCGCCTCATAGGGCACAATGTGGTCGTGCTCGGCAACCGCATGCAGGATCGGCACCTTGATCTTGTCGATCTGCGCCGGGCGTCCGCCGACCGTCATGGTGTCGTTGAACAGCTTGTTGTCCCACATCAGGTCCTTGGTGATGGTGCGGAAGTATTCGCCCGCCAGCGGCAGCGTGTCGGTCGCCCAGCGGTCGAACATCCGGTAGGACTTGGTGAACTCGTCGTTCCAGATGTTTTCCCAGAGCTGCACCTGGGCCGCCGCGCGCGAGGCCGGCCGCAGCATCTCGAAGGACTGCAGGATCAGCTCCGGCGGCATGTTGCCGACGCTGTCGATCAGACCATCGACATCGAAATAGCGGCGGTCGGAGAAGTTGGAGAACAGCTTCATCTCGCGGAAATCGATCGGGGTGGTGAAGCAGATCAAATTCTTCATCGGGCCGTCGTTGAAGATCGCGCCGTACAGCAGCGACAGCACGCCGCCGAAGCAGTAGCCGATCACGGTGATATCATCGACGCCCGAGTCCTCCTGCACGCGGCGCACCGATTGCGGGATGAAGTCGAGGACGTAGTCCTCCATGCCGAGCGATTTCTCTTCCGGCTTCGGCGCGGTCCAGTCCAGCATGTAGACGTCGTAGCCGCGCTTGAGCAGGAATTCGATGAAGCTCTGGCCCGGCACCATGTCGAGGATGTAGCCGCGGTTGGTGGTGGCCATCACGATCAGGATCGGCACGCGGTAGATTTCATCCGACAGCGGCCGGTAGTGATACAGATTCATGGTGCCGCGGCTGATCAGCACGTCCTTTGGCGTCAAGCCGAGCGCGGGGCCGGAGCTCGAGAAATATTCGACGCCCTTGATGCTGCGCTGGATCGCGCGCTGCACCTCGCTCTGGACCCGATCCGAAATCGAAGCGAAATCGAGACCCGCGGGCGCATTCATTTTTGCTCTCCGCCGGCCGGGGGCGGACGTTTGGTGCGCGGCGGCATCGGCGCGCCGAAGGCGCTGCCCGCAGGCGCACCGGAGGCCTTGTTCAACTGGGTCAGCATCGCCTTGATCTCGGCCAGCTGACCTTCGATCGCCTGCAGCCGCTCGGCCATGCCGACCACCTGCGCCCGGCTCGGCAAATTCATGCCGACGAGATATTTCTCCATCCACTCGCCAAGCTGCTTCTGCGCGCCAGCGCTGGCGCCGCCGACCTGGTTCATGGCCTTGGAGAACTCGGGCGACGACATGGCCTGGTTGGCGAAGGAATTGAATCCCTTCTCCATCTCGCCGATCATGTTCTGCCACATGGCAACGGGATCGTTGCTCTTGTCGGCCATCTCTCCTCCTTTCGAATTGGGCCGCGAGTTCCGGCTTGTGTCCTGCCCGCCTCGCTGTTCTTTCTTGCCATACGACACCGTTGCGGCGTGCCGGTCAACAAGGCGATCTACGCGAAAGCATTCCGCGCCGCCGCAAAGGGTGTGCTACAGCTCCTGCATAGCGATACCATCAGGAGGCAATGCCCGTCGTGCCGTCGTCAGACCATCAGCCGCCGCAGCTCGCCCACGTCAACGGCATCGATATATGCTACGAGATATTTGGCGACGCCAATGCCGAGCCGATGGTGCTGATCATGGGGCTGGGCGCCCAGATGATCCACTGGGACGATGATTTCTGCCGCCAGCTCGCCGGTCGCGGCTTTCGGGTGGTGCGCTTCGACAACCGCGACATCGGCAAATCCAGCAAGATGACCGGCGGCAAGCGCCTGACCGCAGCCGAACTCTTGAAGCTGCGCTTCCTGAAGATCCCGGTGGCCGCGCCCTACAGGCTGCGCGACATGGCCGAAGACACGATTGCGCTGATGGACCATCTGCGCATCCGCGCCGCGCACATTGTGGGTGCCTCGATGGGCGGCATGATCGCGCAGGAGATCGCCCTTATCTTCCCTGAGCGCGTGCGTTCGCTGACCTCGATCATGTCGACCACGGGCAATCCCAGGATCCCGCCGCCAACCCGCGAGGCGGCCGCCGTGCTGATGGCGCCGCCGCCGGCGAACAAGGAGGAATTCATCGCCCGCTTCGTGCAAACCTGGAAGGTGCTGCGGGCCGGTTCGTTCCCCGAGGAGGAAGCGCTCGATCCCTCCCGCGCCGAACGCGTCTACGCCCGCGGCCTCAATCCGCCCGGCGTCGGCCGGCAGCTGCGCGCCATCCTCGCCTCCGGCAACCGCAAGAAGCGCCTGCATCTCGTCAAGGCGCCGACGCTGGTCATTCACGGCACCGTCGATCCGCTGGTGCGCCCCGAGGGCGGCAAGGACACCGCAGCCTCGATCCCCGGCGCAAGACTGCTGATGATCGACGGCATGGGCCACGCAATGCCAACGCGGATGTGGCCACAGATCATCGGTGCGATCCAGACGCATGCCAGGGACGCAACGGCAAGAGCGGCCTAAGGCTTGGTGGCGAACCAGATGACATGGCGCGCGCCGCGGCCCTTCGCGGAGGCGTGGACTCCGACCTCGTTGACCTCAAAACCGGCTTGCTTGAGGCGCTTTGTGAATACCCAATTGGGCCCGGTCGACCACACCGCAAGCACGCCGCACGGACGCAGGGCCATATAGGCCGCTTTCAGTCCAGCCGCATCGTACAGCGCGTCGTTGGACTGACGGGTCAGGCCCTCCGGCCCGTTGTCGACGTCCAGCAGGATCGCATCGAACGCCTGCGAATGCGAGCGGATGACCTCGAGCACGTCGGTTTCGACGATGCTGGCGCGCGGGTCATCGAGGCAACCGCCGAAGATTTCCGCCATCGGGCCCCGCGCCCAGGCGACCACCGCCGGCACCAGTTCGGCTACCGTGATATGCGCAGCCGGACCCAATACGGTCAGCGCGGCACGCAGCGTGAAGCCCATGCCGAGGCCGCCGATCAGGACATGCGGCGCCTTGACCGTTTCGATCTTCTTGGCGGCAAGCGTGGCGAGCGCGACTTCGGAGCCGCTGAGACGGTTATTCATCAGCTGATTGGTTCCGAGCATGATCGAGAACTCGGTGCCGCGCCGCATCAGCCGCAATTCACCGCCGCCGCCAGGCACGCGTGCGGTATCGATTTTGATCCACGGAATCATTTGCGCGTTCTAGTGCGGGACAGGCCGAACGCGCAACCCGCCAATCCCGGCAAAGCCGTGGGTTACGTTGCGCTGACCCGCCCCACGGTCTTATCCGCCCGCCCAGACGTCGAGCACGTAGCGGTTCTTGGTGCCCAACTCGTCGATCCACTTCGAGGCGGCCTCGGCGTTGCCGCCGGTCTTTTCCTGATGGATCGACATCAAGGTCGCCTTGACGTCGGGCTCCATCTTGCTGCCGTCGCCGCAGACATAGACGACGGCGCCCTGCCCGATCAGGCTCCACACCACCTTGTCCTTTTGCTGCGCGAGCCGGGTCTGCACATAGGTCTTCGGCCCGTCGCCGTGCGAGAACGCGGTGTGTGTGGCGAACTTTTCAATACTTGGCAATGACCGGCGCACTGAAGCGGTAATTCAGCCCGACCCGCGCGATGGCGAGACTGTCATGCTGGGTGAAATAACGGTTGACCGACACTGTCCCGGACGACTGGACCCGATAATCCTTGTCGGCGGTGCCGATATAGAGAAACTCGGAGCGGAAGCTCAGATTGGATGAAAGTGCGTACTCCGCGCCGAAGCCGGCGACCCAGCCCCACGTCCAGTCGTTCACGTTTGCCTGCTCGTTCAAGGTGTTGTCCGCGTGGATGTGGCCATAGTTCGTGCGGGTGCGTAACGCCGCCCCGCCTCCGGTGACATAAAGCAGCATGTTGTCAAGTGCGGCACCACCGCGGGCCCGCAGCGTGACGACGCCATCGGCGCGTGCGGTGATGCCGCCGATCTCGTTGGGCACCTGGGGCAAAGTGCGAACAAAGCGATCATTGCTAAGCCAGGCCCCATCGACTTCAATACCCCAGAATGTGCTGCAGCTTACGAAGTTGTAGCCCAGTTGGCCGCCGACCGTCCCGCCCCAGGTACTGCTCGTATTGTTTTCGGTGGCCGGCAAGAGGCCGGTAGTATCTCGACGATATGCCATATGGGAAGCGCCGCCGCCGTTGATGCCCGCATAGAAGCCGCTCCACTGCGCCGCCGCACATGCCTGTCGGGCAATGGGGGCAGACTTCACCGCCATGTCGGCGCAGAGCGCAGAAGTGGCCGATGACAAGGCTATGATCGCGCCGAGGAGCAATTTCTTCATGACCGTTCTCCGATTGATTCGAGCGATGGGAATTTTCCTGCATCGACTGTACCGCCTTTTCGGCGGCTCGCCTGTTGCCGGAACGCTGCACTGTCGAATCGCTGTGCCGGCGGCCAGGTGCGGCAGGATGACGCGCCCCGGCACGAGCGTGGCAGCGTGTTCGCCTCTCGGAAGCCCCTTCGGATCGGGCGGTTCAAGAAAAGCGCGCGGCGTCAGCCGCCCGCCCAGACGTCGAGCACGTAGCGGTTCTTGGTGCCCATTTCGTCGATCCACTTCGAGGCGGCCTCGGCGTTGCCGCCGGTCTTTTCCTGATGGATCGACATCAAGGTCGCCTTGACGTCGGGCTCCATCTTGCCGCCGTCGCCGCAGACATAGACGACGGCGCCCTGCCCGATCAGGCTCCAGACCTTTTCCTTCTGTTGCGCCAGCACGTTCTGCACATAGGTCTTGGGCCCGTCGCCGCGCGAGAAAGCGGTATGCAGCTCGCTGACGCCATCTGCCGCAAAAGCCTTGAGCTCGTCAGCATAGAGGAAATCCTGCTCGGGATGGCGGCAGCCGAAGAACAGCATCGCCGGCCCCAGCGCCGCGCCCCCGGCCTTCCGCGCCGCACGCTCCTGCAGAAAGCCGCGGAACGGCGCCAGCCCCGTGCCGGGACCGATCATGATGATCGGCACCGATGGATCATCAGGCAGGTGGAAGCCCGCCTTGGTCTCGCGCACGGTGGCGTGGATGATGTCGCCGGCCCGGCGGCCGGCGAGATAGTTCGAGCACACGCCCTTGTAGATGCCGCGGCCGGAACTGGCGGGCGCCTCGACCACCCCGACGGTGACGCTGCAGCGCTGCGGGTCGGCGGAGGGCGAAGACGAGATGGAATAATAGCGCGGCGCCAGCGTCGACAGCATTTCGAGGTAGGCATGGAACGGCAGCTCGCAGGCCGGATGCTCATCGAGCAGGTCGAACACCGACTTGCGCTTGTTCAAGACATCGCCCCGGTAAAGTTCCGTAGAAGCCTCGTCGTCCCCGACATAGGCCAGCAGCTTCGGCTTGGTGATCGGACAACGCGTGTGCTCCGACATGATCTGGATCTGCTTGCGCGTCGCAATCTGCTGCAGCTCGACGAATTCGGTGAGGAGACGCCCGACCGAAACCACCTCGCCCACGGGCAATTGCGCGCGGCGGCCTTCCGGCACCTGCAGACGGATCTGGTCGGCCGGCAGGAAGCCGAAGCGGCGCGCGACGGAATCGACGAGCGCCGGATCGTTGCGCGGCACCACGCTCAGGTGGTCGCCGACGCGGTAGGTCAGGTTCGCCGGCAACTGCACCTCGATGTGCCGGGTCGAGCGATCGGAGGGATTGGCGCCGGCATGGTTCTGCAGTTCGCTGTTGGCCAGCACCTTCATCGCCGCGACGCCGCCGAGCGCAAGATTGGCATTGACCGTGGTCGGCGCTACCGGCTCGATCGAATAGAGCGGCTGGTCGTCGGCGCTGCGGGCGAAGCCGGCGTCGAGGCCGAACTCCTTCACCGAAGCTGCCGCCGCCTTGGCGAACCAGCTTTCGAACTGGCCGTCGAGATCGCTCCTGGCATCGCCTTCGCCGCGGTCATAGACGCTGCGCGCGCCATGGGCCTTCAGTTGCTCGTCGATCAGACGCGGCACCGATTGATAGGTCGCGGCCCAGTCGCTGTTGCCGCAGCCGAACACGGCATAACGCACCTTTGCGAACGCATCTTTCGCCAGATCGCCGCTGCCGAGCCATTTCACGAACTGCGTGGCGTTGTCGGGCGCCGCACCGTTGTAGGAAGCGCAGAAGATCAGTACCCCGCCGTCGGTGGGCAGCTTGCCAACATGATCGTCGAGCGACGCGAGCTTCGTGGCGAAGCCGTTGACTTCCGCAAGATCGGCGACGCGCGTGGCCAGCTCTTCCGCGGTACCCAGATTGGAGCCGTAGAGCACCAGCAGCGGCGTGTTGTGTCCGGGCCGGGTGCGCGCCGCCGCCCGAGGCGCGGTCGTTGCGGCCGGCCTGCTGCCGGCAAAGGCGCCGCGATCCGCGCCGGTGCGCGGCCGCACCTTGATCTTGAAGCCGTCGGGCTTGATGGTCAGCGTTTCCTTCAGGTGCATCTGGTAGCGATGCGCATCGATCAGCTTGAAGCGCTGCAGGATCATGCCGATCGCCAGCGCCGCCTCGTGCATGGCAAAGCCGCGGCCGATGCAGGCGCGCTGGCCGTTGCCGAACGGCTTCCAGGCGTTGACCGGCCGCTTTGCCTCCGCCTCCGGCGAAAAATTCTCGGGATCGAATACATCCGGGTTCGGACCCCAGACGCTGGGGTCGCGGTGCAGCGCCATCACCAGCACGGTGACGAAAGTGCCCTTCTTGAGCTTGTACTTGCCGCCGATGGTTTCGTCCTGTAGCGGCGCGATGCCATAGGCCGGTGCCGGCGGCCACATCCGCAGCGCCTCTTTCAGTATCTGCGTGATGTAGGTGAGCTGCGTCACCTGCTGGTAGGTCGGCCGCGCATTGATGTCGGGGCCGAGCACCCGGTCGACTTCCTCATAGGCCTTCCTGAGAATCTCGGGATGCTTCAACAGCGCATAGATCGTGCACGATAGAAGCCCGCTGGTGGTCTCATGGCCCGCGATCAGGAAGGTGTTGATCTGGTAGCGGATGTTGATGTCGTCGAGCTGGGTGCCGGTAACGCGGTCGACGCCGGTCATCATGGCGCCCAGCATGTCCTTCCTGGCTTCGGCGGCGTCCGTGCTCTTGCGGCGCTCGGCGATGATCTCGTCGACCATCTTGTTCATGAAGGCGACGTCGGCGGCGAGATCGCGGCGCCGCTTCTGCATCCACAGATTCTCCAGCGGCAGGCCGCGGGTCATCATGATGGTTTCCAGCGAGCGCACCAGCGACTCCACAAAGGGATGGTAGTCGCGCCGGTAGAAGGAATTGAAGCGGTAGTCGAAGCCGCACAGACCGATGGTGTCGAGCGTCAGCGCGGTCATGTCGTGCACGACCTCGATCTCGTCGTCGGCGTTGAGCCGCTCCCACTTCTTGACGAGTTGCTCGGCGATATCGACCATGCTCGGGTGGTATGACTGCATGGCGCGGTTGCCGAACGGCTGCAGCAGGATGTTGTGCGCCTTGCTCCAGTTCGGCTCCCTGGTGTCGGCGGTGAACAGGCCGTCGCCGCCGACCGCTCGAACCCGGCGCAGCGCGCCGCGCACCGCCTTGTCGAACCGCTTCTCGTCGGAGAGCTCATCGATCAGGTCATGGCCGGAGACGATGACGAGCGGCGCACCCATCATGTCGAGCCAGTAGATCGGCCCCAGTTCCTTGGCGAGCCGCACCAGATGCTGCACCGGCGCGCTGGAATCCAGCGACAGCATGTTGCCGACCACCGGCCTGGTCGGCGGACGCGGGATCGGGCTCAACTTGTTGGGGGACGCCATCGCCGTCATTTCTCCTGCCGCCTATGTTTCTGCCGTCATTGCGAGCGAAGCGAAGCAATCCATGGTGCCGGATCGGATTAGAGGGATTGCTTCGCAATGACTCGTCTTAGCCAAACCGCTTCCTGCGCCATTCGATCAGCTTGGCGCTGACTTCTTCCGGCTTCTCCTGCTGGGTCCAGTGGCCGCTGTCCTTGACGAGGTACTTCTCCAGGTCCGGCACCAGCTTCTCCATGCCGTCGGCGGCGGACGGCGGCAGCACCGCATCGTTCTCCGCCATGATCATCAGCGAAGGCACGCGGACATTATGGTCGAGGCCCTCGGCGCGCCGCCAGTTGCGGGTGAAGTTGCGGTACCAGTTGATGCCGCCGGTGAAGCCGGTCTTGCTGAAGGTATCGACGAACACCTTTTTCTCTTCCGCCGAGAGGATCGGCGTGCGCGGATCCAGGCTGGCATTGTAGGCCGCGATCATCTGCGGGAACGCCAGGTTCGTCGTGGCGGCGGCGCCGATGCCCGCAACCGGCGCCTCCCCTTTCACCGGCGGACGCGGCATCGGCTTGCGCATGAAGGCGTCGAAGGTCTGCTCGACCCGGCTGCCGAAGATCCGGTCGGGCTCGCGCGCCGGATCCTGGAACTGGACGATATACATCTGATCGCCGAAGCGCTTGCGAAACAGCTCGATCGGATCGATCGGCGCCCGATCCCAGTGCGGCGTGTTGACCCCGACCACGCCGGCGACGCGGTCCGGGTGGCGCAGCGGCATCTGCCAGACGACGAAGCCGCCCCAGTCATGGCCGACAAAGATTGCCTTGTCGATCTTGAGGTGATCCAGCAGGCCGACGAGATCGCCGGTCAGGTGCTCCATGTCGTAGGCTTCGACCGGCTCCGGCCGGTCGCTGGCGCCGTAGCCGCGCTGGTCCGGCGCGATGACGCGGATGCCGGCTTCGCCCAGTGCCTTGATCTGGTGGCGCCAGGAAAACGCCAGTTCGGGCCAGCCATGGCACAGCACCATCGGCGGCCTGTCGGTCTTGGGCCCTGCCTCATAGAAGCCCATGCGGATCCCGTTCACCTCTGCGAACTGAAGCGGCGGCATTTCAATCATCTGCAAATTTCCTACTCGGCAGCACCCTTGATTTCGGAACGCGGCGGCGCATAGGCCGCCTCGAGCGCATCGAACTCTTCCGGCAGCATGTCGCAGAGCAGCTGGACATGCGGAATGATGTTGGCCCCCGCGATGAAGCCGAAATCGAGCTGGTCGCGGTAGCTCTGCACGGTGATGTTGAGCGCGATGCCATGCGTCGAGATCGACACCGGGAAGATGTGCAGGAGCTCGGCGCCCGCGGCGTACAGCGTCTGCCGCGGGCCGGGCACGTTGGAGACCGTGATGTTCGCCGCCGGCGGCAGCACGTCGGACAGGTTGGAGCGGCTGTAGAGCAGCGCGAGCACCTGTGTGACGATGGGCGCGCCGAGCATCGACAGGTTCGACATCTGCGGCACCAGCGCGCGCAGCGGATGCGACATCTCCTTCGACCTGGTGGACTGCGCGATGATGGTCTCCAGCCGCGTCCTCGGCTCGTCCACATTGGTGGCGATCGAGCAGATCATGCCGAACACTTGGTTGTTGGCGTCGGCGTTGCCCTCCTCGCGCAGCGAGATCGGCACCGCGGCGGTCAGTGACTTGCTGGGCAGTCCGCCCTGGCTGATCAGATAGCGGCGCACCACGCCGGAGGACAGCGCCAGCACGACGTCGTTGAGCTTGCCGCCGGACGCCTTCGCCAGCGCTTTGGCACGCGACAGCGAGATCGAGACGCCGGCAAAGCTGCGCTCGGACGAGATCGACTTGTTCAGGATGGTCGGCGGCGAGGCCATGCTGGCGAGGCTGTCGCGCGACTTCGGATCGGAGATCTTGCCGACTACGTCCTGCAGGCTCTTGAGGATGGTCGGCACCGAACTGGCGAATTTCACTGCGGTCTCGATCTGGAACATCGCGTTGTCGAACAGGATCGAACCGAGATCGCTCTTGCCGGTGCGCGGCAGCTCGATACTTTTCGGCGCCGCAGACGGGTCGAACGGCTTTGTCCACAGCGCCTGGTAGGAATCGATCAGATTGGCGGCGATGTCGCGCGGCTCCTGCGCCACCTTGCGCGCGGTCGGCGGCTCGACCTGCCGCGGCACCGGCGTGATGTCGTAGATCATGCTGGTGAGCGCCGCGCCCGCGCCGCCATCGATGCAGGCATGGTGCATCTTGGAATACAGCCCGATCTCGTTGTCCTTCATGCCTTCGAAGACATAGAACTCCCAGAGCGGCCGGGCGCGGTTGAGCAGCTTGGCGTGCATCCAGCCGACGATGCGCTCGAGCGTGGCGCGGTCGCGCGGCGCCGGCAGGCTGGCGCGGAAGATGTGGCGGTCGATGTCGAACTGGTCGTCCTCGACCCAGGACGGATGATCGATGTCAAGCGGCGCCTTCTCCAGGCGCGCTTTCAGGATCGGAGCGATGTGCAGGCGCGACACGATCATCGCCTTGAACTCTTCGAAGAAGTCGCCCGTGTAGCCGTCAGGCAGACGAAAGATCGCCATGCTGCCGACATGCATCGGCATCTCCGGCGTCTCCAGGTAGAGGAACGACGCGTCCAGCGAAGACAGTTTCTTGGCATCAGCCATGGCTTCCTCCCGAAGATAACGACGCGGCGCCTTGCTGGCGCTTCTGGCGTTCAGACCGTCCCGTTGGGCCGGGGCAATTCGTCAGGATTGTGCATTTTCCGGGGGCGCGTAGGCAATGGCAAACGGCCCCGATCGGTCAAAAAGCCGGAATTCGTCCTCGCCCTGCGCCAGGCGGTCGGCCACCGCCCACAGCGCCGCGGGGTTAACGCCGAGCCCGATATGGCTCGCCAGATGCACCTCGATATTCTCCGCGGTAGCCGAGGGCCGCAGCAGGCTGGTACGCCAGTTCACGATGCCGTCGGTGCGCGAATAGATCGATGTGGCCGGCACCGGAAGGTCGCCGGCGATCGCCTCGCGCAGGCCGGGGACATCGTCCACGCCCTCCCCCGAGACGAACTCGTAAAGCCGCGTCGCGTTGGTGGCGCGGATGTCGTTGGCAAAGGGGCTGCCGAGCGTGATCACAGAGCGAACCATGTCGGGCGCCTGCAGGGCGAGATCGCGGGCATAGACGCCGCCGAGGCTCCATCCGACAACGCTGACCTTGCGCCCGGCCGCCTCGTAGATGCTGGCGAGCAATTCGCGCAGCGCCCTTCGCTTGCTGTACACCCCGCCGAGATTGCGGCCCATGTTCCAGGCGTGGGCGTCGTATCCCAGCGCCTGCAAATAGCGCCGCATCGGCGCCATCGAGATGTCGCTGGCCAGAAATCCCGGCAATGCCAGCACCGGGTGGCCGTCGCCGCGCGGCGCCTGCATCAACAGCGGCGAGAGCAGCAGGCTCGAATTGAATTCGAACCACGCGCGCGGCTCGGCCAGCATCAGCAGCCAGCTCGGTGGACGAAGCCCCTGCTCTTCACCCTCCGCGACAGCCACTATTTCTTGTCCTTCTTCGGCGCGCCGAGACCGGCCATCGCCACGAACATTTCCTGGAAGCGCTCGGCGAGCTTCGGATCGAAGCTGAACCAGGTCTGGATCAGCGACTCCGGCGAGACCTTCTCGATGTTGGACATCATCGTTTGCTGCATCTTGTCCATCATGGCCGTCTGCATCGGCACGACATCCGGCAAACCGAAAAACTGGCGTGCCTCGACCGGCGTGCAATCGATCTCGATATTAACCTTCATGTCCGCTCCTAACCCCGGTCAGCGCCCGCCTCAGTATCGCCGCGATGGGCATTGCGACGCAAGCGGCGCGGGAACGGCGGGGACGGCGCCCGCCGGATATGGTCAACCGAACCGTTCCACGGCGAAGGGCGCGGGGTCGGCGAAGGGCGCCTGCCCGGTCATCATCTCCGCCAGCAGCCGGCCGGTCGCCGGCCCCAGCGTAAAGCCGTGGTGCTGATGGCCGAAGTCGAACCATAGTCCGGGATGCCGGGGCGCCCGGCCGATCACGGGAAGCATGTCCGGCAGGCATGGCCGCGCCCCCATCCATGGCCTGGCCTCGACAGGCTCGCCGAGCGGAAACAGTCTGTGGGCCTTCGGCAGCGCCCGCTCGACCTGGCCAAAATTCGGCGGCGCATCGCGGTTGGCGAATTCGACCGGCGTGGTCAGGCGGATGCCGCGGTTCATCGGCGCCAGCACAAAGCCCTGGTCGGCATCGAGCACGCAGCGATTGAGCACGGCATTGCCGCGCGGTTGCAGATGCAGATGATAGCCGCGCTTGACATTGAGCGGGATGGAATAGCCGAGCTGGCGAAACACCAGGTCCGACCACGGCCCCATCGCCACCACGACCTCGCGCGCGGTGACCGAGCCTTCCTGCGTCGAAAGATGCCAGCGCGTGCCCGACTGTTCGAGCGTGCGCGCATCGCCGACGACGAAGCGGCCGCCCTTGCGGCCGAACAGCGCAGCATAGGCCTTGGCAAGCCCGCCGGGATCGGGCACGAAACCCGGCGTCGGCAGAAACACGGCGCCGGCAAAATCGCCGCTGAGATTGGGTTCGAGCGCCGCGATGCCCTTGATGTCGAGGACGTCGCCGCTCACGCCATATTCCTTAGCGCGCTCGAATTCCCGCGCGGCGTGGCCAAGCGTCGCCTGCGAGCGAAACAGCTTCAGCCAGCCATTTCGCTTCAGCAGCTCCGGGACGCCCGCCTCCGCGACCAGCGCCTCGTGCTCGATCAGGCTGCGGCGGATCAGCGGCAGTTCGGCCTTGGCGCTGTGCAGCGCGCGCTCGGGCGAGGACGCCAGATAATAGCGCGCGAGCCAGGGCAGGAATTCGGGCAAATCGCCGAGCCGGTAGCGCACCTGCGGCGTTCGGTTGAGGGCATATTTCAGCAACGAGCCGAAATCCCGCGGGAACATATAGGGAAAGACGGAGGCGCATTCGATCAGCCCGGCATTGCCGTAGCTCGTCTCCTCGCCTGCGGCATTGTGCCGGTCCACCAGCATGACGTCGCGGCCGCGCTGCTGCAGGTGCAGAGCGGCGCCGACGCCGACCATTCCGGCCCCCAGCACCACGACGTCGGCCTTGAGTTCCGGCATCCACACCGCTCCGAAAGTTTTATGTCACGATCACGTCTTCTGGCCGAAGTTAGACATAGCCGCAGTGCCACGCAAACCGGCTCGCTTCGCCTGCGAAACCGGCTTGCGCGGTCCACAAACTCTGGCAACATGGATCGGTAATCGGTTGCCGATCCAGCGCCATAGGCATCGGTCCTCAGGGGAGTGCGAAAACAAATGTCGGTACGTCATGCCGTGCGTTCAGCGGCCATTCTTTCCGCGGTCGCTTTGCTGGCTTCGCCCGCAGCGGGCCAAACGCTGCGCTACGCCAACCAGGGCGACCTCAAATCCCTCGATCCCTATACGCTGAAGGAAAGCACGACCATCGCCCATCACGGCCACATCTATGAGGGCCTGGTGACGCGCGACAAGGACCTCAAGATCATTCCGGCGCTGGCGGAAAGCTGGGAAACGCCGGAGCCGACCCGCTGGCGCTTTCACCTGCGCAAGAACGTCAAATTCCACAACGGCAATCCCTTCACCGCCGATGACGTCATCTTCTCGGCCGAGCGCGTGCGCGCGCAGGGGTCGAACTTCCTGACCAACGTGCCGGCCGATGCGAAATTCACCAAGATCGACGACTACACGGTCGACGTTACGCTGAGCACACCGAATCCCATCCTGACCTCGCAGTGGGACAACTGGTACATCATGAACAAGAAGTGGAGCGAGGAGAACAACTCCGTCGCGCCGACGCCGGCTTCGGCGACCACGCCGAGCTACGCCTCGCTGCACGAGAACGGCACCGGCCCCTTCATGATCGAAAGCCATCAGCCAGGCGTCAAGACGGTGTTCAAGGCGAATCCGGACTGGTGGCGCAAGCCCGAACACAATCTGAAGGAAATCGTGTTCACGCCGATCTCCTCCGCCGCGACGCGCGTCGCCGCCCTGCTGTCGGGCGAAGTCGACGTGATCGAGCCGGTTCCGATCCAGGATATCGCGCGCGTCAACTCGAGCGGCAATGCCGAAGTGCTGACCGGCCCGGAGCTGCGCACCATCTTCCTCGGCTTCGACACGGCGCGGAACGAGCTGTTGTTCTCCAACATCAAGGGCAAGAACCCGTTCAAGGATATCCGCGTCCGCGAAGCCTTCTACAAGGCCGTCGACGTCGACCTGATCAAGTCGCGGGTGATGCGCGGGCTGTCGACGCCATCGGTGCTGATGGTCGCGCCGCAGCTGTTCGCACTGTCCAGGGACTTCACGCGGGAGAAGCCGGACCCCGAGCGTTCCAAGAAGCTGCTGGCGGAGGCCGGCTATCCCGACGGCTTCGAAGTGACGATGGATTGCCCGAACGACCGCTACGTCAACGACTCCCTGATCTGCGAGGCCGTCGTCGGCATGCTGGCGCGCATCGGCATCAAGGTGAACCTGCTGGCGCAGCCGAAGGCGCAGTATTTCGCAAAAGTGCTCAAGCCCGGCGGCTTCCAGACTTCGTTCTTCCTGCTCGGCTGGACCCCGTCCTCGTCGGATGCCCACAACGTGCTCTACGACATCGTGGGCTGCCGCGACGACGAAAAGTCGGTGCGCGGCGAAGCCAACCCTCGGCGGCTATTGCAACAAGGAGCTCGATGCCCTTGCCGACAGGGTGCTGGTCGAGAGCGACAACGCCAAGCGCGACCAGCTGATCAAGCAGGCCTTCCAGATCGGCATCAAGGATTACAGCTACATCCCGCTGCATCAGCAGGCGCTGGCCTGGGGCGTCTCGAAAAAAGTGAAACTGGTGCAGCGCGCCGACAATCAGGTGCTGCTCTACTGGGCGAACAAGCAGGACTAGCGCGATATCGATGGGGTCCCGGAGTCACACTCCGGGGCCTCTTGCTTTCAGGCCGCCCGCGACGGCGGCCGCATCAAGACGAGAAAGTGAAAGAACCGCATGCTCGCTTTCACTCTTCGGCGCGCCCTGCAGGCCATTGGCGTCATGATCGCGGTCGGCATCATCTCGTTCTCGATGTTCCGTTTCGCCGGCGATCCGGTCAACCAGATCGTCTCCATAGACACGCCGGCTGCCGAGCGTGCCGCGATCCGCAAGTCGCTTGGGCTGGACGACCCCGTCGTCGTGCAGTTCGCGCGCTATTTCGGCAATGCGGTGCAATTCAAGTTCGGCGTCTCCTACCAGTTCCGCCAGCCGGTCTCGAACTTGCTGGCTGAGCGGATGCCGGCGACGCTGGAGCTTGCGATCTGCGCTACCCTCTTCTCGCTGGTTTTCGGCATCCTGATGGGCGTCTACACCGCGCTCAGACGCGACACCTGGTCTGCCAAGTTCCTGCAGGCGATATCGCTGGTCGGCATATCGCTGCCGACCTTCCTGATCGGCATCTTGCTGATCTACCTGTTCGCGGTGACGCTCGGCTGGCTGCCGTCGTTTGGCCGCGGCGAAGTCGTCAAACTCGGCTGGTGGAGCACCGGGCTGCTCACGGTCTCCGGTCTCAAGGCGATCATCATGCCGGCGGTGACGCTCGGCCTGTTCCAGATGACGCTGATCATGCGGCTGGTTCGCGCCGAGATGCTGGAAGTGTTGCGCACCGACTATATCCGCTTCGCCCGTGCCCGCGGGCTGACCACCCGCGCCATCCATTTCGGCCATGCGCTGAAGAACACGCTTATTCCCGTCATCACCGTCGTCGGGCTGCAGTTTGGAACGGTTATTGCTTTTTCGATCGTCACCGAATCCGTGTTCCAGTGGCCCGGCATGGGGCTGATGTTCGTGCAAGCCATTCAGAATGTCGACATCCCGATCATGGCGGCCTACCTGCTGACGGTGTCGCTGATCTTCGTCACCATCAATCTGGTGGTCGACATCCTCTACACCGTCGTCGATCCGCGCCTGCGCTCGACCGTCAGCCGAGCGCATTGAGCGAGACCGCCGCATGACCGACGCCACCGTCCCCCGCCCCGCCGCAGCCCGCACCAGCCAGGGCGCCGGCTGGCTCCGCCGCGCGCTCGACAGCGATATCTTCTATTCGTTCCGCCGCTCGCCCTTGACGATGGTCGCGGCCATCGTGACCCTTCTTTTCTTCCTGGTCGCGATCCTCGCCCCCCTGCTCGCCGTACAGAACCCGTTCGACCCGGCGCAGCTGCAACTCCTGAACTCGCGCATCTCGCCGCTGTGGACCGCCGACGGCCAGAGCCCGTTCCTGCTCGGCACCGACGAACAGGGCCGTGACGTGCTGTCCGCCATTCTCTACGGCCTGCGCATTTCGCTCACCGTCGGCGTGCTCGGCATGCTGTTCGCCGGCACGCTCGGCATCGCGCTTGGCCTCGTCGCAGGCTATGTCGGCGGCGCCGTCGACAGCGTCATCATGCGGATCGCCGACGTGCAGCTCACCTTCCCCGCCATCCTGATCGCGCTTCTGGTCAACGGCATCGCCAAGTCGGTGCTCGGCAACAAGCTCGATCCCGTGCACCTCGTCGTCGTGCTGGTGCTCGCCATCGGCCTCAGTTTCTGGGTGCAATATGCCCGCACCGTGCGCGGCTCGGTGATGGTCGAGAAGGGCAAGGACTATGTCGCCGCCGCCCAGCTGATCGGTCTGCCGGCGCCAAAGATCATGCTGCGTCACGTGCTGCCCAATGCGATGGGACCGGTGCTGGTGATCGCGACCATCAACCTCGCGCTCGCCATCCTGACCGAGGCGACGCTGTCGTTCCTCGGCGTCGGCCTGCCCGAAACGATGCCCTCGCTCGGCACGCTGATCCGCATCGGCAACAATTATCTGTTCGCCGGCGAATGGTGGATCGTCGCCTTCCCCGGCATTGCACTGGCCGGGCTGATCCTTTCCATCAACCTGCTCGGCGACTGGCTGCGCGACGCCCTCAATCCAAGACTGCGATGACCGTACCCGTTCTTTCCGTGCGTAACCTGCGGGTCGAGTTCGTCACCCGGCGCGGCACCTTGCGTGCCATCGACGGCGTCTCCTTTGACATTGCCAAGGGCGAGGTGCTCGGCGTGGTCGGCGAATCCGGCGCCGGCAAGTCGGTCACTGGCCTGGCCGCGATCGGGCTGATCGATCCGCCCGGCAGGATCTCCGGCGGCGAGATCCTGCTGTCGGGCACGCGGATCGACAATCTGCCGCCGGAGGAGATGCGCCGCATCCGGGGAAAACGCATCGGCATGATCTTTCAGGATCCGCTGACCAGCCTCAATCCGCTCTACAAGGTTGGCGAGCAGATCATCGAGACCATTCGCACCCATACCAGCCTGTCGGAGCCGGCCGCGCGCAAGCGCGCCATCGACCTCCTGGCCGAGGTCGGCATTCCCGCCCCGGAAAAGCGCATCGACGCCTATCCGCACGAATTTTCCGGCGGCATGCGCCAGCGCGTCGTCATCGCACTGGCCATCTGCGCCGAGCCGGAGCTGATCATCGCCGACGAGCCGACCACCGCGCTCGACGTCTCCGTACAGGCGCAGATCATCTCGCTGATCAAACGCCTCGGCCGCGACCACGGCACAGCCGTGATGCTGGTCACCCATGACATGGGCGTGATCGCGGAAACCTCCGATCGCGTCGCGGTGATGTATTCCGGCCGCATCGCCGAGATCGGCCCGGTGCAGGATGTCATCCGCAATCCGTTGCACCCCTATGCGAAGGGCCTGATGGGCGCGATCCCGACGTTGGCCGGCGAGGACCACCGGCTGGTGCAAATCCCCGGCTCGATGCCGCGGCTTTCCGCCATCCCGCCCGGCTGCTCCTTCAACCCGCGCTGCAGCTTTGCCTTCGAGCGCTGCCGGGTCGATCGCCCCGAGCCGCTCCGGCACGGCGCGCAATCCGTCGCCTGTCACCTGCTCGACGCGACGGCCAAGGACAGCGCAGCATGAGCTACGTCGACGTCAAAAACCTGCGCCGCGTGTTCGACGTCTCAAGACCTTGGCTCAACCGCGTGCTTGAGGGCGGCGACCTCGAATTCCTGAAGGCCGTCGACGGCATCACCTTCGACATCAGGCGTGGGGAGACCTTTGCGCTGGTCGGCGAGTCCGGCTCCGGCAAGACCACGGTGGCACGCATGATCGTCGGGCTGCTGCCGCCGAGCTCGGGCGAGGTCGTCATCGACGGCGTGTCGATGACCAATCCGAAGCAGGCGCAGTCACGGCAGAAACTGCGCCGCCGCATCCAGATGATCTTCCAGGACCCCTATGCCAGCCTCAACCCGCGTTTCCGGGTCGATGCCATCGTCTCCGAGCCGATCCGCGCCTTCGACCTGATCCGGGGCGAGCGCGATATCAACGGGCGCGTCGGCGAGTTGCTGGGCCTCGTCGGACTGCATCCCGACGACGGGCTGAAATTTCCGCACGAGTTTTCCGGCGGCCAGCGCCAGCGCATCGCGATCGCCCGCGCGCTCGCCTCGAACGCCGAATTCATCGTCTGCGACGAGCCGACCTCGGCGCTCGATGTCTCCGTGCAGGCGCAGATTCTCAATCTGATGCGCGACCTGCAGGACAAGTTCGGCCTCACCTATCTTTTCATCAGCCATAACCTTGCCGTGGTCCGCCACATGGCGAGCCGCATCGGCGTGATGTATCTTGGCCGCATCGTCGAAATCGCCGAGGGCCGGCAGCTGTTCTCGGCGCCCCGCATGCCCTACACCAAGATGCTGCTGGGCGCGGTTCCCGATCTCGCGATGTCCGGCCGCCAGCGCATTCCCGTGAAGGGTGAGATCCCGAACCCGATCGACCCGCCGCCCGGCTGCGCCTTCAACCCGCGATGCCCGCTGGCTTTCGATCGATGCCGCCGCGAAGCCCCGGCCCTGATCGACGGCGTTGCCTGCCACGCCGTCAATACGGCAGCCGCACCGGCTTGACTGCAGGGCAGCCGGTCGTGGCATCCCAGTTGGCAGCCTGCCCGGCCTGTGCTCAATTGCGCACCGCCCGAGCCGGCCCACAAAAAACGGGGCTCCCATGAGCAAAATCAATCCCGATCCTTTCACGACGCGGCCCGAAATCGAGGGCACTTTCGGCGTCGTCACGTCGACGCACTGGATCGCGACCGCAGTCGGCATGGCAACGCTCGAAAAAGGCGGTAACGCTTTCGATGCGGGCGTCGCCACCGCCTTCACCCTGCAGGTGGTCGAGCCGCATCTCAACGGCCCCGGCGGCGACGTGCCGGTCATCGTGCATGACACGAGGCGCGGCAAGACCGAGGTGATCTGCGGCCAGGGCCCGGCGCCCGCGAAGGCGACCATCGCGCATTACCGCAGCGAGGGCCTCGACATGGTACCCGGCACCGGCCTGCTCGCCGCCTGCGTTCCCGGCACGTTCGAATCCTGGATGCTGCTGCTGCGCGACTACGGCACCATGAAGCTGCGCGACGTGCTGGAGCCGGCGATTGCCTATTCCGCCAACGGCTATCCGCTGGTGGAGCGCGCCTCGGCGACGATCCAGACGGTCGAACAGCTGTTCCGCAAGTATTGGCCGACCTCGGCGGCGGTGTACCTGCCGAACGGCGAAGTGCCAAAGCCCGGCACGATGTTCACCAACAAAACGCTTTCAGCGACTTACGCCCGCATCCTCAAGGACGCCGAGAGCGCCGGCGGCGATCGCATCGTGCAGATCGAGGCCGCGCGAAAAGCCTGGTCCCAAGGCTTTGTTGCGGAGGCGATCGACAGGTTCTGCCGCACCGAGGAAGTGATGGACGTGTCCGGCTCGCCGCATCGCGGCGTGCTTTCGGCCGACGACATGGCGCGCTGGCAGCCGACCGTCGAGGCGCCGCTGACCTACGACTATGGCCGATACACCGTTTGCAAGGCAGGCGTCTGGAGCCAGGGCCCCGTGACGCTGCAGCAGCTGGCGCTGCTCAAAGGCTTCGATCTTGACGGGCTCGATCCCACGGGGCCCGACTTCATCCATCTGCAGGTCGAAGCCGCAAAACTCGCCTTCGCCGACCGCGAAAAGTTCTATGGTGATCCCAAGTTCAGCGACATACCGGTCGCCACGCTGCTGTCTGACGCCTACAACGACGAACGGCGCAAGCTGATCTCGAAGGACGAAGCCTCGCTCGATTTCCTCCCCGGCTCGGTCGAGGGATTCGGCGCGGTGGTCAAGCTGCGCCGCGCCGAAGGTCATCGCGAAGCGGTCGGTGCCATGGGCGCGGGCGAGCCGACCGTCGGCCGGTTCGGCGAGGTGCGAGGCGACACCGTGCACTTCGACATCATCGACAAGGCCGGCAACATGGTGTCGTCGACCCCGTCGGGCGGCTGGCTGCAATCCTCGCCGGTCATTCCCGAGATCGGCTTTTGCCTCGGCAGCCGCGCACAGATGTTCTGGCTGGAAGAGAACCACCCCGGCTCGCTCGCGCCGGGCAAGCGGCCCCGCACCACGCTGTCGCCGACCATGGCGCTGCGCGACGGCGAGCCGTATCTGGCCTGGGGCTCCCCCGGCGGCGACCAGCAGGACCAGTGGATTACGCAATTCTTCCTTCGCCACGTGCATTCGAAGATGAACCTGCAGGAATCGATCGACGCGCCGGCCTGGCATTCCGAACATTTCCCGATCTCGTTCTGGCCGCGCACGGCGCGTCCGGGCGTGCTGGTGGTCGAGAACCGCGTGCCGAAAGCGACCGTCGCCGAGCTGACGCGGCGCGGCCACATCGTCGAGACCGGCCCCGACTGGTCGGAAGGCCGCCTCACCGCCGCCTCGAGGGTCGGCCCGCGCCGCCGCGCCGCTGCCAACCCGCGCGGCATGCAGGGCTACGCCGCCGGACGCTGACGAGATGACCTGGTCGATCATCGACCGCGATCCCCTTGCCAGCCGAATCGGCATCGCGGTCGCGACCAGGTTCTTTGCTGCCGGCGCCCTCGCGCCGCATATCGCGCCGATGCGCGGCGGCGTTGCCACCCGCGCGAGCGGACCTAGATTACGATCTCGCGCACCACCCGGCGGCAATCCATCTCGTATTCGAGATCGATCACCGGCGGCCGGGCGAAATGCCAGGTGAGCCCCGAGCGCGCCGCGCCGCGTTTCACCAGTTCGTCGGCCAGGGCGTGATGGTAGTCGCGGATCGTGTAGACTTGCGCCGCGGTTGCATCCTCCCAGCCGAAGCCGAACGCGCCCATGCGGCTTTCCATGGCGCCGACCACATGGCGGACCTTGTCCCTGATGCCGTCGGCGCTGAGGTCGCGATAGCGCACGGTGCGCTCCGAATAGGGACCGGCGCCCTCTTGCGACTCGCCGCTTCCCGAGATCGCAAACGTCGGCGTGGTGCTGGTGGTCGGCCTCACGAAGCAGAACGCATAGAACGACGGCTCGGCGGGCGGATCGATCTCCGGGCAGACGTTGCTGCGCGCCACCGGATTGGTCTTGCCGTCGTAGATGCCCCATTCGGCGAGCGTCTTCACATAGTGCTGGTTGAAGTCGAAAAAGCCCTGGTCGGTGAAGGCGGCGGGCGAGCGCAGCTCGCAGGCGCAGAACGAGGTCAGCGGCCGGCCGGCGGCCTTGATGTATTCGGCGATCCTGGCAAATCCCTCGGCGAGCTTCGGCATCTTGTCGAAGCGCACGCGCTCGACCTCATGGCCGGGATGCGCGGCCGCGCCGGCCGAATACTGAAACACGGCCGGAATGAACCGGTAGTTGCCGGGCGCAAAATCGCTCGTCATGTGTACTCCCTTTTTCTTGCCTGTTATTCCAGCTGCATGCGAACGCCCTTGGCGCCGTTGAGCAGGCGTTTGAGATGAAAGCTCGCCAGCGCGTCGTCTGCATGGGCGCCTACCAGCGCGGCGAAGGCCGGCATGGCGGCGGCATCGCCGGCCTCCAGCTTGGCAAAGGCCTCCGAATATTGCGCCGTCGCGGGCCCGGCAAAGGCGGCCGGGGCCAGCGGCTGAAAGGCGCGCAGCGGCTCGCTGCGGCCGCGCAGCATGAGATCGCCGACCGGCCGGCCGGTAAAGCCCTCGGCGGCATCGGCGACGGCGGCGCTGGCGCAGATGCGCGTGCCCAAAAACTTGTTAGCGGCTTCGAGGCGCGAGGCGGTGTTGATGGTGTCGCCATAGGCCGTGTAGTCGAAAAAGCGATTTCCCCCGAAATTGCCGACCAGCGCCGGACCGGCATGCACGCCGATCCGGGTCACGCCAAAGTTCACTCCCTTGGCCTTCCAGCGTTCGCGAAAGCTTTCGGCCCAGGCGTCGAGATCATGCGCGCAGGCGACCGCTCGCGTCGCAAAATCCGGCTGGTCGCCGGGCGCGTTGAACAGCACCTGGATGGCGTCGCCGATGATCTTTGCAACCGTGCCTTCGTGCTCGAACACGATCTCCGTCATCCCGCCGACATATTCGTTGAGCAGCCCGCCCAGCGTCCCGGGCGCTGCACTTTCCACCAGCGTGGTGAAGCCGGTGATGTCGGTGAACATGGTCGCAACCTCGCGCCACTGCACCTCCATGCCGTTACCCTCGCCGTCCAAGGCGAGACGCCTGGCGATCTCCGGCGAGAAATAGCGCGACAGCGAGGCATGGGCGCGCTCGGCCTCCGCCTGGCGCCGCCGCGCCTCGCGCAGCGTATCGACATGGCGAATGGTCTTCTGGATTGTGGTCTCCAGGTCCGCGAAATCGATCGGCTTGGTCAGGAAGTCGAATGCGCCGCGATTCATCGCGGTCCGGATATTGCTCATGTCGCCATAGGCGGAAACGATGATGGTCGACTTCTTGTCGTCGGCCTCCTGCAGCTTGGCCAGCAGCGACAGCCCGTCCATCCGGGGCATGTTGATGTCGGACACCACCATGTCGAGGTCCGGGTTGGCCTCGATCTTCTGCAGCGCATCCAGACCGTCATAGGCGAATACGAAGGTGACCTCCCCCGCGCGAATCTGGCGGCGGAACTTCTGCAGAACGAGCGCCTCGAGATCGGGCTCGTCATCGACGAAAAGAATGGTCACAGGCATGCGGCTGGCCGGGCTCGTGAGCGACCCATTATCTAGCCGTTCAACCTCGTGTCCGGCAATCACCCCTCGCTGCCATGCGGGCGGTTTGGCCGTCTTTGTCACATCCCCATGGCATGCCGGCCGGCCGCCATTGCGCGGAATCAGGTCGGCTTCAGCGCCCGTGTGCCACCGACATCGTAATCGGCGATATCGCGCGCCCGCTCGGAATCGGCGGCGGCGCGGTGATCGGTGGCGAGCACCACATAGACCGCCGGCAGCACGAACAGGGTAAACAGAGTTCCGATCGACATGCCCGCGACCACCACGAGCCCGATGGAGAAGCGGCTCGCCGCGCCGGCGCCGGTGGCGGTGAGCAGCGGAATCAAGCCGGTGACCATCGCCGCCGTCGTCATCAGGATCGGCCGCAGGCGGATGCGGGCAGCCATTTCGATGGCGGAACGGCGGTCGAGCCCCTCGTTGATCTGCAGCTCGTTGGCGAACTCCACCATCAGGATGCCGTGCTTGGTAATCAGGCCGACCAGGGTCAACAGGCCGACCTGGGTGTAGATGTTCATGGTGGCAGCGCCGAAGAACAGCGGGATCATCGCGCCGACGATCGCCATCGGCACCGAGATCATGATCACCAGCGGATCCCGCAGGCTTTCGAACTGCGCCGCCAGCACCAGGAAGATGATGACCAGCGCAAAGGCGAAGGTGATGGCGAGCTGGTTGCCCTCCTGCACATATTGCCGGCTGTCGGCGAGCCAGTCGTGGCTGAAGCCGGACGGCAGCTTCTTGGCCAGCCCCTCGAGGAACTCGACCGCGGTGCCGACCGTGACACCCGGCATCGGCACTGCCGAGAAGGTTGCCGAGTTGAGCTGGTTGTAGTGCGTCAGCGCATTCGGATCGGTGCCGGTCTCGATCGACACCAGGGTCGAGAGCGGAACCTGCTGACCGCTCGCGGTGCCCACGTAATAGCCACCCAACGCCTCCGGCGACAACCGCGCACTGCGCGGCACCTGCGGGATCACTTGATAGGAGCGGCCTTCGAGGTTGAAGCGGTTGATGTAATTGCCGCCGAGCAGCGTCGCCAGCGTGGCGCCCATCTGCTGCATGTTGATGCCGAGATCGTGCGCCTTGGAGCGGTCGATCGTCACCCGGACTGTCGGCTGATTGAAGTCGAGGTCGCTGTCGGAGACGATGAACAGGCCGCTGGCGCGCGCGGCGGCCTTCAGCTTCGCCATCTCCTCATAGACGGTGCGGAAGTCGGCGGTCGAATTGATCACCATTTGCACCGGCAGGCCGCCGGGTCCGCCCGGCAGCGGCGGCAGGTTGAAGGCAAACGCCTGCACGCCCTCGATCTTGGAAATCTCCGCCTGCACCAGCGGCTTCAGCTTGATCGAGGAACGCTTGCGCTCGTCCCACGGCGTCAGCAGCATGCCGGCGATGCCATTCTGCGCGCCCTGAATGCCGTTCAGGACGAAACGGAAATCGGTCTCGGGAAATTTCTGGAACGCCTTGTCGAGCTTCTCGCTGTAGAAGTTGAGATAGTCGATGTTGGCGTATTTCGGCGCCTTGGTTATCGCGAACACGATGCCCTGGTCTTCCTCGGGCGCCAGCTCCTTGGGGGTGTGCATGTAGAGGTAGCCGACGAGACCAAGGATGGTCACGGCGAACATCAAGGTGACCGGCTTGTAGTCGAGCGAGCGGTCGAGCTTGCGGCCGTACCAGCGCGTCATCGCGCCGAACACGCGGTTGACCAGCCGGGCAAATCGCCCCTCCTCGCCGCTCTTGAGGAACACTGAGCACATCATCGGCGACAGCGTCAGCGCGATCACGCCCGACACGATCACCGAGCCTGCCAGCGTGAAGGCGAATTCGCGGAACAGCGCGCCGGTCAGACCGCCGAGGAAGCCGATCGGCGCGTACACGGCGGCCAGCGTGATCGTCATCGAGATGACAGGACCGACGATTTCGCGTGCGCCCTGCAGCGAGGCCTGTACCGGCGATTTGCCCTCTTCGAGATGGCGGTGGATGTTCTCCACCACGACGATGGCATCGTCCACCACAAGGCCGATGGCAAGCACCATCGCCAGCAGCGTCAGCAGGTTGAAGCTGAAGCCGGCCATCAGCATCAGCGTGCAGACGCCGATCAGCGAAAGCGGAATGGTGACGACCGGGATGATGACCGAGCGGAACGAGGCCAGGAACAGGAAGATCACGACCACGACGATGCCCACCGCTTCGATCAGCGTCATCTTCACCTCGTCGATCGAGGATTGGATGAATTTCGTGGAGTCGTAGGCCACCTTCATCTTCATGGAAGGCGGCAGGTTGCGCTCGAGCTCGGGCATCAGGGCGCGCACGCCCCTCACGATGGTCAGCGGGTTGCCTTGCGGCGTGGCCTGCACGCCGATGAATATCGCCTGCTCGCCGTTGAAGGCCACGCTCGCGTCGGTGCTTTGCGCGGCAAGCTCCACGGTGGCGATGTCCTCCATGCGCACGAAGCCGCCTTCCTTGGCCTTCACCACCATGCGCTTGAACTGGTCGACGTTGCGCAGGTCGGTATTGGTCTGGATGTTGGAGACGATGAAGAAACCCTTCGACTGGCCGGCGGCGGCCTGGAAGTTGTTGGCTGCAATCGCGGCCGAGACTTCGTTCGCGGTGATGTTGCGCCCGGCCATCTTGACCGGATCGAGCCAAACCCGCATCGCGAAGGTCTGTCCGCCGAGGATGTCGGCCGAGGCCACGCCGTCCACGGTGGAGAGCACCGGCTGCACCACGCGCGTCAGATAGTCGGAGATCGCCGAGCCCGTCAGTTCCTCGCTGGAAAAGCCGAGATACATCACGGCCGTGGTTTGACCGGTGGTCTTGACGACGATCGGGTCGTTGGATTCCTTCGGGATCAGATATTTGACCGAGTTGACCTTGGCGAGCACCTCGGTGAGGGCCTGGTTCGGGTCGAAATTCAGCTTGACGTAGACCTGGATCGTGCTGGTGCCTTGCACCGAGTTCGAGGTGATGTAGTCGACGCCCTCGGCCGAAGCGACGGCCTGCTCGATCGGCGTGGTGATGAACCCCTGTATCAGATCAGCAGACGCACCCGGATACACCGTGGTGATGGTGACCACCGTGTTCGACAGTTTCGGGTACTGCCGGATCGGCAGCGTCGTCGCGGCCCGCAAGCCGATCAGCAGGATGAGCAGGCTGACGACGACCGACAGCACCGGCCGCTTGATGAAGATATCGGTCCACGACATCGCTTGAGCCTCGAAAAATCAGTAGCGCGGCGGCTGCGCGGGAATCGGCGGCGTTGGATCGGTCGAGATCGTCACCGCGCCACCCGACTGCAGCTTGCTCTGGCCGAGCGCGACGACGCGGTCGCCGGGCTTCAGGCCCTTGAGCACGCTGGCGCGGCCTTCGATGCGGGTGCCGGTCTGCACGAAGGTGCGCTTGGCGATGAGGCTGGTCTTGCCGTCCTCACCCTTGGTTTCCTCGATCAGGAAAACGGAATCGCCATAGAGCGTGTAGTCGATCGCCGTCTCGGGAACGGTGACCACCGGCGGCTTGTCCGGCAGCACCACCGTGGTGCTGGCGAACATGCCGGGCTTCAGCAGCTTTTCCGGGTTGGCGATCGTCGCCTGGACGCGGATGTTGCGCGTGTCGGTGGCGATCTGCGGCTCGATGGTGGTGATCTTGCCTTCGAAGAGGCGGCCCGGGAACGCATCGACCTTGATGCGCACGGTTTGGCCTACCTTGAGCGAGCCGGAGTCCTTTTCCGTCACGGTGAAGTTCAGATAGAGCATCGACAGGTCCGTCAGCGAGACGATCTGCGTGCCCGCGGTCAGGTATTGGCCGACTTCGACCTTGCGGACGCCGAGATCGCCGTCGAACGGCGCGCGCACCAGCTTCTGCGAGATGATGGCTTCGGTCTTGGCGATGCCGGCCAGGGCCTGGTCATACGCGGCCTGCGCCGTGTCCACGGTCGCCTGCGGTCCGAACTGGCGCGAGGCCAGCTGCTTGGCGCGATCGAGCTGCTGCGCGGCAACGATCGACTGCGCCTTGAAGCTGGCGAGGTCGCCCTGCTCCGGGCCGTCGAACAGTTGCACCAGCGGCGTGCCGGCCTTCACTTCCGCGCCCGCGGTGAACATGATGTCGGTGATGCGGCCGTTGACGTCGGAGGTGACGTTGACCTGGTGTACGGCGGCGAGATCGCCGACCGCGGTAAGCAGGTTCGGGATCACTTCCGACTTTGCTTCGGCCACGTTGACCGCCGTCGGCGGCGGCTTGGCCGACAGGATCTGCTTGATCATGCCGGCGCGGAAACCGTCGAACCAGACGAAGGCGCCGACGAACAGCACCAGCAACAGGCCCACGATGATGAACCAGCGAACCATCTTGACCGGCCGCTTCTTCTCGTTGAGCGGCTGGCCCTTGATGTGGGCTTCGGTCGCAATATTCATTTTATGCACTTTCCCTGGCTACCGATTGTCCCGGTGTCGATGACAAGGCGCGGTCGAGATGGGAGGCAATCGCGGCTTCGCTAAGTCCGATGCCGCGGAGAATGAACTGGCAAAGCTGCCGCTCGAGGGCGGCCGCATCGCCGTACTCCAGACAGGGAACTGCCGGCAGCCGCGTCATGGCTGCGGTCAGAACCGAGTGGTGCGCGAACCAGAACAAGTTGAGCGGCGCGCCGCCGATCGCGGTCGCATCGCCAGCCTGGACGGCGCGCTCGAGCGACGTCACGAAGGTCGGGCCGATCAGGTCGGCGATCTTGGCGTAGAGCAGCCGCGCGAACTCGCCGTCCTCGAGATGGCTGGCGGCCATGAAGCGCAGCCGCTGCGCCTCCTCCTGGTCGGAGCCGTTCGAGATGTTGATGAAGTGGCCGACCATGCCGCGCACGAGCTCCACCAATGTCGCGGTCGACGGCTCCTGCCCGAGCAGATGCGCGAGTTCCGGGTCGGCCTCGCATTCCTCCGCCAGGATTTCGGCATACAACGCGGCCTTGGAGGGGAAATGCTTGAACAGCAGCCCTTCGGAAATGGACGCGGCGGCGGCCACGCTCTTGGTCGTGGTGCCGGCAAAGCCGTTGCGGGCGAAGCAACGCTTGGCGGCGCCCAGTATGAGCTGACGCCGCAAATCACTCGTCATGCGGAGGTTGGACATGGGCGCGTGAGTAATCACTCACCGTGGCGAAATCAAGGCGAATATTGCGCCGCACCAAGGAGCCGCAGCAGCGGCTGGCGCGGAAACGGCAGCCAGACCAGGAAGATGAGAGCTACAGCGGCGGAAATCCGAGCGAGCCACGGATGCGATTGACGATGAAATTGCCGTCCCGCATCGGCAGGATCCGGTCCACGTTGGCGCCGTCGATCTTCACATTGGCGAATCGGGGGCCACTCTTGAGGTCGTGCAGTTTCGGCACCAGCGCCTCGACCTCGGCCATGGTGGTGATGGCCTGGCTGTCGGCGATGCCGCAAGATCTGGCGACGCCGACGAGATCGACCGTGGACGAAGTGTGGCTGGCCTGCCCGCCGGTCTCGCCGTAACGCTCGTTGTCGAGCACGACGATGGAGAGGTTGGCCGGCTTCTGCATCGCGACGGTGGCGAGCGAGCCGATGCCCATCAGCATCTCGCCGTCGCCGGTGATGACCACCACCGGAACATCGGGCTTCGCCAGCGCAAGGCCGAGGCCCATCATGACCGCGCCGCCCATGCCGCCCCAGAGATAGAAATTGCGGTCGTGGTCGCCGGCCGCCGCCATGTCGTTGGTGGAGGCCCCGAGGCCGCCGATCGCGACCATGCCCTTGCGGTCCTTCAACAGGCCGGCAACGACCGCGCGGCGATCGAGAAGATTGGTCTTGCTCATTTCACGAATACCTTTGCCCCGATCAGGCGCTGCGACAGGAGGACCGCGGTCGGCGTGCAGGCGTTGTAGGCCTGCGCCGCGCCGGCTTCGACGACCTCGCGAACTTCCGACGCGTGGTTGGCGCGCATCACGCGGATGCCCGACAGTTCGAACACGGCCTGCGTGGTCGAGCCCATCGGCACCTGCCAGTGGTTGAACTCGCCCCACTCGCCGCGCATGGTCACGATGGTGAAGAACGGCAAACGAAACAGCGGGATCAGCGAGAACATGTTGATGCAGTTGCCGACGCCGCTGGACTGCATCAAGAGCGCACAACGCTGCCCGCCGGCCCAGGCGCCCGCGACCAGCGCCACGCCCTCTTCCTCCGTCGTCAGGGGAATACCGCGCATGGTGTCCGAGGCGAGCACGCGCTCGATCAGCTTCGAATGCCCGGCATCCGGCACATAAGGCACCTGCCGCACGTCGAAGCGCCGCAGCACGGCGTAGATTTCGTCCGGCCAGGCGGCCGTTTGTTGTTCCGATACGTCGGTGCGGGCGTGCATTGGCGTTTCCGGTTGTTAGTTTGACGGGACTGTAGTGGGGCCGGCGCGATTGATCAAAGCGCAAAACCGCATGTGGCCCTGCGAGCTGGTCGCGCCGTCTCTGATGCAACATGAAAGCCGCGAATTGTGTTGCGCCACGCGGTTGCCGCGCCTACGATAGTTGCAAATGAGACTAATTGATCCGGGGTGGAAGGCATGAACGTGCACGCGCGGGAGCTCGCCGACGGCTTCGACCTCGAACACCTTGCGCCCGAATTCTACATCGACCCCTACCCGACCTATCGGGCGCTGCGCGAGACCGAGCCGGTCAAGCGGATGCGCAACGGCTCGTATTTCCTGACGCGCTACGATGATCTCGTCACCGCCTACAAGAACACCAAGGCGTACTCGTCCGACAAGAAGAAGGAGTTTGCGCCGAAATTCGGCGACACGGCGCTGTACGAGCACCACACCACCAGTCTTGTCTTCAACGATCCGCCGGCGCACACGAGGGTGCGGCGGCTGATCATGGGTGCGCTTTCGCCGCGGGCGATCGCGGAGATGGAGCCCTATCTGGTGCGGCTGGTCGACAGCCTGCTCGACCGCATCGCGACCACGTCCAGGTTCGAGCTGATCGAGGATTTTGCGTCCGCGATCCCCGTGGAGGTGATCGGCAATCTGCTCGACGTTCCCCATGACGAGCGCGAGCCCCTGCGCGACTGGTCGCTTGCGATCCTCGGCGCACTCGAGCCGGTGGTGAGCGCCGAAGCCGCCGCGCGCGGCAACAGGGCGGTGACGGATTTTCTCGCCTATCTTGAGACGCTGGTGGCGCGGCGCCGCGCCAGGCCCGGCGACCCCGCGCGCGACGTGCTGACGCGGCTGATCCAGGGCGAGGAGAACGGCGAGCGGCTGACCGAGAAGGAGCTGCTGCACAACTGCATATTCCTGCTCAACGCCGGGCACGAGACCACCACCAATCTGATCGGCAACGGCCTCGTGGCGCTGTCGCATTTCCCCGAACAGAAGCGGCGGCTGATTGGACATCCCGACCTGATCAGGACCGCGGTGGAGGAAGTGCTGCGCTATGAGAGCTCGAACCAGCTCGGCAACCGCATGATCGTGGAGCCGGTTGAGATCGGCGGCATCGCCATGCCGGCCGGTACGCCGGTGACGCTGTGCATTGGCGGGGCGAACCGCGATCCCGCACAGTTTCCCGACCCCGAAGCGTTCGACATCGGCCGAACGCCGAACCGGCATCTCGCCTTTGCCACCGGCGCCCATCAATGCGCCGGCATGGCGCTGGCGCGGCTGGAAGGCGCGATCGCGATCGCACGGTTTTTGGCGCGATTTCCCTTCTATGCGCTGGACGGCGAGCCTGTGCGCGGCGGACGGGTGAGGTTTCGCGGGTTCTTGAGTGTGCCGTGCGTCGTGGGCTAGTCAGTTCGGCGGAAACAACGGGGAAAGGGAGCCTGGCGCGATGGACGACTACATGGCCGGCCTGCGCGAGCGCTGGGGCGACGCGCTGCTGACGGTTCTTGCGGCCCTGCTGGCGGTCATGCTGTTCGTCATCGCACCGCTGCAGGCGCTCGGTTATTTGTTCTTCCAGGTATTCGAGTTTACCCTCGCCGTCATTCTGGTCGCGTGCGTGTTCGTGTTGTCGGGAAGCCGCGTCGCCGGCATTGCGATGAGCGTGGGGCTGGTCATGCTCGCGATCGGCGCGATCATCCGGCGGATATCGCCTTCCCCGATCGAGCTGGACCTGTTCGTCGGCTCCTGGCTGATCCTCGGCACGGTGGTGGCATGGGCGGTGGCGCGCGCCGCTTTCGGCCCCGGGCGGATCACCTATCACCGCGTGATGGGCGCGGTACTGCTCTATTTCACGGTCGCCGTGCTGTTTGCCGCGATCTATCGCCTGATCGGCGCGATAACGCCGAATGCATTCGCCGGCATGCAGATGGACGAAAGTCCGGCGCTGGCAAGCCAGCTCGTCTATTTCAGTTTCACCACGCTGACGACCACGGGTTACGGCGATATCGCGCCGGTGCACCCCATCGCACGCAGCGTCTGCAACCTCGAAGCCATCTTCGGCCAGCTTTATCCCGCCACGCTGCTGGCGCGGCTGGTGAGCCTCGAGATGGCGCACCGTGACAAGTACGAGGCCGATGACTGAAGTTGGGAGCACGCGACCTCGTTCTCACGGCGCCGGTGCGCCTGAGGTTTGCCGGTTCGTGTCCCTCCCTGTGACAGAGGGCGCAGGGAAAGCCGGGCGCTGGATGCACCCGCAGCACCGTGTGCAAATGGGTAGACAAAAACGCACACGGATTTGACAGGTACAGCCGAGACATCCCGGCTTTCCCCGCGCAATGGCTTTACGGCTTATACGTACTCTCCCCGGTGAGCGGCCTTTGTTGTCACCGTTGCCCTGCCAGCACGGGCCGGCAGGGATGG
>DATLXL010000034.1:0-314717 GCA_035575905.1 Bradyrhizobium sp.
AGCATGCGCAAGGTCGACGGTTGGCAAACCCTCGCCACAAAACCCATCGACCAGCCGATTGACCTTGCCGCCTGAAACGATAACTTCATGCTACCCGGAGACGCGCCTCAGCGAATTCCAACCAAATTCCGGACGGCACCATCTCGGCACTCCAAAAATCCTAAAAAAGGACGCCAAACCTTCAAACTTTCTCTTCCCCGTTGACACCTCCTTAACAGGTTACTCGGCAGTGCACAATTTGGGCAAGCGGCATTTCCATGCATTTTAGTTAAAGGCGGAAGGTGGTAACTAACTAGGTTAATTCACGTTTTTGAGTTTCAGCGGCTCGTCCTGATCAAAGCGTAGGCCAGTGTGACAATGAATTGGTCGCCCCGTTTTGCACTGCAAGCACCGAATGCGGAAGCCTGCCTATAATTAGTGCTCTTGGCGGCCGTTGTGTTCAAATTTTAGCAAAGATGCAAGCCGGTCGTTAACATACACGGCTGAGTTGACAATGATTTGAAGGGGCCAGCCCAGGAGTTCCCCAAGGGGCTATCGCTATTGCTCTTGCTGTCGGTCACGACCCGGCTCGATGTCATCGGAAGGCCTGGCAACGTGACATGGCTTCGTTGGAGCGTCCCGCCGTTTGCCAACCGCTGAATGCGACGTGCGTCAGGGACGAAGCTTGCGCATCGCGTTGGCAAACGCCTCCTGCCGACCGGAATCCAGCTCTTCGATACGCGACTGAAGCAACTTCCGGGCTGCCGCCGGCGCTGCCAGATAAGCTCTCGCGGGAATATCTTCGTATCGACGATCAACCAGGTTCTTGAACTCGTCGAGAATCTTCTCCCGGATCGCTTCGGGCGCCGACAGGAGAACGGGGGTTGCGACAGTCACCCGGCGCAAACCAACCCAAGCTTCATTGGGGGAAGTCTCGTAAGAGGTCGCAAGCAGCTCGAAGGCATGATTGTCGATCCGGCCATGCATGGTCTCGATACCGAAAAGCAGGAGCCACGCCAGCGAATCGCGTGGAACGCAGGCAAGGACCTGTTCGGAACGAACTTGAATAGAACGCAGGCGGCGGTCAAATTCCTGCGCCGCTCCGGAGCGCAGCGCCGCTTCCGCCAAGGGTATCTCGAGCAGCAGAAGAGCTCGCTGAGCGTGGTTTTCGCACCCTCCCAGGTGCTGCGCCGCCGCGCTGTCAACGACCCGCTTCGCGGCCGCTGTCGAAAATCTCTCGTACTGCAAAACACGGGCCTCGTAGGAGCGAAGCTCGTCCACGATGGCTGCATTTCGCAGGTTCAAGATTCCCCAACCCAGTCCCGACGTGCCAATGAGAATCGTCAGGGCCGGCAAGATCACCGTCAAACGCACGCTCAATCCCCGGAAGGAAGAAAAGGTCAGGCGGCGTCGGCAGGCGCCTTTTCGTTTGTATAGTAATTGTAGTTGCGCTCCGAATATCCTTCAAAGCGGCGCATGACCACCTCGTCCGCCTTGTTGAGCACGGCGCCGAGCAACCTCTCCGACACGATAGGCGAGATTGTCACGGCCCTTAGAAGTTCATCGGACGACGTGCTCCCCCACTCGACGACCAGGACAAACGCGTCAAATAGATGCGCTGCAGCCTTGACGTCGACCACGGGAAGGATCGGAGGCATGTCGACGAGGACATAGTCGTATTGCTTCGCGGCCGTCTTCAACATCTGCTTGATCTGCTGCGAATTCAGGATATCCGAGCTGTTTGACGGCTTGATTCGAGCCGCGGCAGGCAGGAAGTCGAATTTGTATTTGGTGTCGGTTATCACGAGTTCGTCGAACGTGACGTTGCCGGCAACCATGTCGAGCAAGCCGGGCGCGTTGGTGTAGCCCAAGGTGTTCGTCATCGACGGATTGCGCAAATCTGCATCGACGACGAGAACGCGGCCGCCGCTCTTGGCAACGAAGGCGGCGAAGCTGGCGGCGACCGTCGTCTTTCCTTCACCGGGGAGGGCGGAGACAAGCGCAATAACCTTGCCACCGGACGGGTGCAGATCGATCGCAACCTTGATATAGCGCAATGCTTCCGCAGTCGCGGAGAACGGCGCAACATCGCTTATCTGTCGAAAAGCTCCGGACTCTCGCACGCCCGGGCGCTTGCCGCGGGCCGATTTGTTGCCGGCTACGGCCGGCAACACCGCAAGACAGCTGGTCCCCAGCAAAGCTTCAAGCTGGGCCCGTGTGTGAATCTGCCGGTTCATCTGTTCGCGCAGAAACGCCAGGGCGAGGCCCAGCGCCAGGCCGCAGATCGCCGCGAAGGACAGCGTCAGGCCGGTCTTGGGCGAGCTGCGCGAAGCGGGAGGGGTTGCGACCGTCACGACCCGGGCTTCGGTGGAGGGGAACGACTGCTGCTGGACGGATTGTGTGAAGCGCGACAGGAAAGTTTCGTAGATGCCGCGATAGGTGTTGGCCGCGGTCTCGAGCTCGCGCAGTCGAACCTGCGATTGCCGGGTCGATCCCGATTGCTGGAATACCTCGATCATGCGCTTGTCGATCGATTCTTCCTGGCTTCGGGCAATCTGCAGCTCGCTCTTGTAGCTTTCCGCGATACGTGAAATTTCATCCCAGATGGCGCGTTGCAGGGCCGCCATCTCGGCCCTGAGATTGCGTGCCGCTTGGTGATCCACGCCGTAACGCGCGCTCCACTCGGATTCCTTGCTCTGGTCGTCGAGAAACTGCTGGCGCAGCCGCGTGATCACCGGATTGTTCAACGCATCGGTGACTACCGGATCAGGTATGTCCAGGCTGCCCTTTACATTTCGCTGTTCCAGCACGCGCTCGATACGGTCGAGCTTTGCCCTGGCCTGGCTGGTATCGGCGCGAGCCTTCGCCAGCGCTATGCCAAGCTGATCGAGTTCGACTTCACTCGCCAGCTTGCCGTCAACGCCGATGATGATGCTGTTTTGAGACTTGAAATCCTGGACAGCCTTGTAGGCATCGCTGAACTGTTGCCGAAGTTCGCGGATGCGCTGCTCGAGCCAGGTGCTGGCGCGATGCGTCGCTTCGAACTTCGCCTGCAGCTGGTCCTCGATGTAAGCGTCGGCGAACGCGTTGGCGATCCGGGCGGCCTTGTCGCGGTCCAGCGAGGTGTAGGAGATCTGCTCGATGTAGCTGCGCCCCAGGCGGGTAACCCGCAAGTTTTCCTTCAGGGTAGCGAGCACGCGCCTCATGATTTCCTCTTGAGACGGCTCGTGCTCTACCCCGGTGCTCAAACCCAGCAGGGAAAAGATCCGCGACCTGAGGCTGGCACCGGAACCGACGAATTCCGGATCCTCTTGGAGACGCAAGTTGCGGGCGACGGCGATCGCAACCTTTTCGGATTTCGTGGTCTCGATCTCGCTCTCGACCGACGCGTCCTCGACCATGCGATTTTCGGTCGCGAGCTCCGACTGCGTCCAACTGACTCGCTTGGTGTCGATGATCATGTCGGCCCGGGCGGTGTATCGCGACGGGGTGACGGCAAGGTAGGCGACGCCGCCAACGATGGTTAAGGCGGTAACCAAAGCGATGAGCCGCCACTGCCGGCCAAGAAAGTCCTTGATCTGCAGAAAGGGAAGCGATCCCGAACCCGTTTCGTCGTCGGCTGGCGGGGTAAATCGCGAAAATTGACCAGCCACGTTCATTCGCGGTTCCACAGGCTAAAGATTTCGTTGCATGCGCCTTGCTTCAAGCGCTCAACGCGTAGCACTGACAGGGCCCCCGGAAGTCGTCGTGCTGGTCTGCGTTGTGGTGGTCGCCGACGTCGCTGTTACCGCGCCTCCCGAGTTGATCGAGAAGAAGGCGGTGGAGCCTCCGCCGCCCGGATTCGTGGTGACCCGGGCGCCCGAGCCAGGATTGACGATCACAACGCTGCCCACGGCCGCAGTCGCGGAGTTTGTCGCGGCAACGGTCGCGGCCGTGGAAAGGTCTCCCGAGACCGCCGCAAAGGCGTTCTGGAATCCATCCTCCTCGAAGGAGGCCACGGCCTGCTGGATAGCCAGACCGGCCTCCTGGTCCACGGTTTGGCAAGCAACGGCAGCCTGAGCAAGCCCTGCGGCGATCGCAGTACGGAAACGAGGAGTGGTCGTCCGGGCCAGTCGAACAAGGTCGGCCGCCAGGCTGGCGTCGGTCCCAACCAGGTCCCTGACCTGCGATTCAACGGTGCGGGTATCCGCTTCGGGGCCGACCAGCGCCTCCGGATTGGCCCTGAACTGCTCGATAGCAGCCGGCGACAGCGGTGGGGCGATGCAAGGCGCGGCGTTAGCCTCGCCGAAACCAACCGCAAAAATTGCAGTCAAAATCAAAAGACCTGCGCGCATCGATGTGCTCCAACCGACTGGATATCATTAAGAAAAAAGCTTCCCGAATAGATACCCTAGGCCAGCGCCCGTATCAACGGCGCTCGCTGATGATGGTTGATACGCCAAAGTTGCTCAAGCCGGGCTTGCAATTTACCTATAGCGTTGAAAAGCCTAGCCTTCTTGGTTATCCGTCTGGCCGGCGAGCAGGCATTGCAGTATCATAGACGTGACAGGTAAGGCTGCACGCCCTTGCCAGCTCGACCGGCAAAGCGCCCGCCGGTTCCAATTGTGAAACTTTATGCGGCTCCATCCTGAAATTTCATCGTGCGCTCGACCCGGCAAGGCGGGGTAGCGGGTGCAATCCCTCATTCCCATTGCCGGTCGATTTCAAGTACGGGGGCGGCTCCCAACGTTGCCGGAAGGCCTCCGGATATACGCTTTCGGTGACATTCACGGCCGGCTCGATCTGCTCGACAATCTGCTGTCCCGCGTCGCGGCCGACCGCGCTGCCCGTCCGGCAATGCAAGTCCAGTACGTCTTCTTGGGTGACTATATCGATCGTGGCCAATCGTCCCGAGCCACGGTTGATCGGTTGATCGCGCACAGCGAGTGCGGCGAGTGCGTTTTCTTGAAGGGAAACCACGAACAAATTGCGATCAGATGCCTGACCGATCCGAGATTGTTCGACCAATGGATGCGGCTTGGCGGTGCTGAGACCCTGGTGTCGTACGGAATCCCGCCCGAAAATTTGGCGAAGGGAACTCCGGTCGCCAAACTCCAGTCCGCCTTTCATGATGCCCTGCCACAAGACCATCTTCGGTTCTTCCGGCTGCTGCGACCGTCTTTCGTCTGCGGGGATTTCTTTTTTGCGCACGCCGGCGTCAGGCCCCGCATCGAACTCTCGCAACAGCGGGAGAGCGATCTTCTGTGGATACGGGACGAGTTTCTCAGTTCAAGCGAGGATTTTGGAAAAATCGTCGTTCACGGGCACACGCCCGTAGCCGAGGTCGACATCGGGCCGAACCGTATCAATATCGATACCGGAGCCTTCGCCACAGGTCGCCTGACCTGCCTTGTAATTGAAGGCGTGTCACTCTCGATAATCGATACTCGCTAGCCTGTCGTAGCGGCCGTGCTCGCCGTTCCGCGTCCGCGCCGGTCGGCAAAAAGACCGTCGATGTGCTTTCGCATCTTGTGCAGGAACTCTTCGCGCCCGAATTGGCGCGCATGCTCGACGATCCGGACCGGATCAAGATTCGAATCGGCCAGCCGCATCACCGCGGACGTAATCGCCTGGACGGATTGCTCGGCGAAGAACGTGCCGGAAACGCCTTCCAGCACGGTTTCGGTCGCACCGCCCTTGCCAAAAGCAATCACGGGCCGCCCGCTTGCCATCGCCTCGACCGGTACCATGCCGAAATCCTCTTCGCCCGGAAAGATCAAGGCGCGGCATCGCGCGTAGTGCTGCCTGAGAACGTCGAAGGGCTGCGCGCCCATGACCGTCACCGTCGGACCTGCCAGCTGACGGATCTTGTTCAGCATCTCGCCGCCGCCGATCACGACGAGCTTGAGCTTCATTTCGTTAAATGCCTGCACCGCGAGATCGGGGCGCTTGTAGGAAACGAGCTCGCCGGCCATCAGGTAGAAGTCGTCGATGTCCGACGGCGCGGCGGCCGCGAAAGCTTCAGTGTCGACCGGAGGATGAACGACGACTGCGGGAGCCCCGTAGTAGCGCCGAATTCGGCGGGCGACAGTCGTGGAATTTGCAACGAAGCTGTCGACACGAGCGGCCGATGTAACGTCCCACATCCGCAGATAATGGGACAGGGGCGGCATCATGAGCCGGGTCACCAGGCCGGCGCTGCCGCGATAGTCGTGATACATGTTCCAGATGTAGCGCATTGGCGTGTGGCAGTAGCAGACATGCACGGCGTCGGAAGGCGGGATCACTCCCTTGGCGGGGCCGGATTCGCTGCTGATGATCAGGTCGTAACCGCGCAGGTCAAGCTGTTCGAGCGCAAGCGGCATCAACGGAAGATAAGTCTTGTACATCGTCGCGGCCCGCGGCAGCGCGTTGATGAACGTGGTGATGATCCGGTGCCTGCGAATTTTCTCCGAGACCATCTCGGGAACGTAGACATGAGTAAAGATGTCGGCTTGAGGGTACAATTCACAGAGCGCTTCTATGACTTTCTCGCCGCCGCGCATACCCACGAGCCAGTAGTGAACAATGGCTACTCTCACAACAGGAGTCTCGTCATCAGAAACAGGACAGAATTGTCGTTGCCCGTTCCATAGTACAAAGTTGCCGTTCCTTGTCCACGGCAGCAGCGGCAGTGTTCTCGTTCGTTGTTAACGAAGAGCGATAATTCCAGCGCGAGTCCGGCGGACAGCGACGACGATCAGGAAGGTGAATGGATCACTTTTTCAAGGCGTAAACGCGAACGTAATCTACATACATGTAGCTTGGATTGGGCGTCTTATCGATCGGCCATCCGCTCCCCAGGGCCAGATTTACCAGCACATACAAGGGTTGAGAAAATTCAGGCTCGCTCTTGGTGCGCCAGACCGATCCGCCGTTCAGATAGAAGGTGGTCCACTCCGGCGTAACCTCAACGCCATAGGTGTTGAAATCCTCTACCAGCGATCCCGGTTTAACGTAGGTGATCTGTTCGCGGCCCGTTTGCTTGTCGCCGTCGTAGACATGTACGACAGAATGAAAACGATTGGTCGCGTGACCGTAATACTCGAATATATCGATCTCCGGGAACCGGACGGATCGATCGATTCCCAGCAACCAGAAGGCGGGCCAGACGCCGGGACCCGGCGGCAACTTGGCGCGTATCTCGAAATAGCCGTACTGCTGGGCGAATCCCAACCCCTTGGGAGTCCGTGACGACAGCAGGCCGGACCGCCACTTGCCGTCCTCGCCTTTTCGGGCCTCGATCCGCAAGACACCGTTTTCAACGACGAAAGGGAAGCCCGGACTGGGGTCCGTAAACTGCGCATCGCTGAAATCGCCGCCGTAGGGCGTATGCGCCGTCCAGCGAGTACCCGGCCGGTCGGCCGAGACGCTGAGATAGTCAAACTCGTCGTTGAAGGTCATCACGTATTTCGAAAGATCGAGCCGATCGGTCGATTGTGCCGCGGCGAAAAGGCCGGTACCAAAATAAGCTCCCGTCAATGCAATTATGAGAATCGCAAACGCAAGAGGCCGTCGCGGTGGTGCGGGGTGCGACAGACCGTGCGCCTTGCGGCGCAGCGCTTGCCAAGCCGCTTTCGGTGCCAAATTGGACATGATTTCCCTCCGCGGATACTAACTGCGCAAATTCGCTTCCGTGTCGCCGAACTGCCGGTGCGCCGATTCCCCCGTCTTGCTCGGATCCCGGTCGGAAAAGCCGAACATCAGGCAAGCAGCCAGGCAAACCAGCGAAAACGACGCGGACCGGTACGTAAACCAGTGATGGTGCTGACTGTGATTCCTGAGCGCTTCGAACCACAAAACCGAAATAAGTCCGGGCGCCAGCAAGATCAACAACACCGGACGCCAAGTCCATCGGTATCCGCCGAAACGAAGCGCCGCCGCAAATGCAGCGGTGATCGCCACGAAGACCGCAAACGATGGCCTCAACATGGGATAACCATAATTCTTGACCGTGGCCCAGCCCACGACCTGCTTGATCTTGTCTCCGCCCCCCGAAACGCGAAGCAATCCGGCCTCGACGATCTCCTGCAGGGTCGCGAGCGGGGAGGGCGAAAGCAATAAGGCTATAACGAAGCGGCAGGCATAAGTTCCAAAAAAGCCGATGCCCCAGCCTATCGCAAGCACCACGACCGTGCGCAGGATGTCCCGCGTCGTCGACGGTTCTTGAGCCTTGGCCGCCACGACACCGACAGCCAGGGCCGACAGACCAAGCGGCGGGTTGAAGAGAAGGTCGAAGAAGGAGTTCACACAGCCGATCAAGACCGCCATCGACAACAGCGACACCCGCGAGCGGGCTTTGACTGCCCAGAACGCCCCCAGTGCCGCCGCGAAGATCTCCACAAGCGAAATGCCATGTGTGAAGACGTTCCCCATGTCGGCGCCGTCGGTCAGCAGCAGATAGCCGGCGGCGAACCAAAGAGCAAACAGCGCGGTGTGGTTCGCGTTGACGAGGGCCGAAGCGACGTTCAGCGAAAAGAGAAAGACGAGGCCGACCAGCATGCAGGCCACGATGTAGCGAAGATCCCGCACGTCACCGAAGCGCAGGAACGGCTTTGATATGATCTGGTAACCGTGCCAGTAGCGCACATAGTTCTGCGTGCCGACGCTGTTCCTGTCCTTCAGCATCATCACAAGCGCCCGACAAGCGCCCATCACTTCGATCTTGGCGATCTCGGTATCTCTGATCATCTCGAACGCGTTCCTGGCGGGGCTGTCGGGGAGATTGAGGCTCATGGCCAAGCAATCGGTAAATCGGTCGGAGTAGATGGGAAGCTCCGGCGGGTTGTCCTGATCATTTATGACGCCCTGGCGGGCCGCTTCGACCAGGCGGTCGCGAATTATCCGATGGTCGATCGACGTATCGACGGCCGCGATCAGCGAGAAAAAAACAATGTTCGCGGCGACCACGATCATGGCCGCTTTCAACAGGCCGACAAATAAAACCCGCACGTCACTGATCATCGAAATTACCTGTCACAAAAAAGCGATTGGACTGCATATGAGCCTGCAAACCCTCGCATCACAAGGCGTACTTTGGAGGCTGCTCGAAGGCTCTGCATATCGAGGCGATTTTGTAGGCATGTTGCGCGTGTTCGAATATCGGCTGTGTCCTTACTAGCACACAAGCCGGACATCGTGGCCGCAGCCGAAAACATTGCGTCCAGGAACACTTGTGACCGGCCGGAATCTGCGGGAATATCAGCCTGCAATTGCTTAACCTATTGACCCGCTTTGACCCGCTTTTTCGCTACCTGTCGTCTAACTTGCATCGCGAATTGTATGCTGCGCGCGGCGATCTGAATTTTGTGGACTAGTCGCATGCCAACGGAACAGTTCGGGATCCCTCACATTGGCTCGCCCGATGCTTACGACGCGATCGTTCTCGGTGCGGGAATTAGCGGGCTGGTGTCGGCTTCGATTCTGTTGGCGCAGGGGTGCAGTCGGGTTCTGGTGGTGGACGAGTACCCGAGCGTTGGTGGTAACCATATCAATCGCACCATAGGAAAGTTTACGTTCGATATCGGCAGTTTCATTTTTCAGGACGACTCGCCGCTGCTTGCGCATTTCCCGGAGATTCTGCCCTATTATGTTCCGATCACTCCGACCTGGGGGCGGTTGAATCCACATGGCCTGGTCACGCGATACCCGATCTCGGTGAAGGACGATTTGATAGCCGCCGGACCCCTGGAGTGGTTTCGTATATTGGGCTCCGTTTTGATAGCCCGCACATTTCACCGTCGTCTGGAGAATGCCGGAGACTTTGCGAGGTATTGGATCGGCGCCCGCTTGTTGCGGCGTTCGGGCCTGGAGAATTACATGGAGCGGTTTTATGCCGTCCCGCCGGAAAAGATTGACATCAAATTCGCTGAAAGCCGCATGGAGTGGATTAGAAATCATGCGTCGTTGCCGCGCATACTCAAACGCCTGCTTCCGGTACGCAACAAATCAGCACCAAACCGGCAGCTCGCTCGACCGAAAGAGGGCTTCGCCTGCCTCTACCAGAAGGCCGTCGAGCGGCTGGAGCGCGGAGGCACCACGTTTCTTCTCGGGACCAAGATGCTGGGGCTGCGAAAGCAGGACGGAATTTTTTATCTGGACACCGAAGAGGGGCGGGCGTCGTCGGCCAGGGTCGTATCTACCGTTCCCCTCGACAGGATCCGCGGCTTGATTGACCTTCGTGTCAACTGGGAACTGTCGACCGTGACCCTGATCAGTCTCTTTTTCAGTTTTTCCGGAACCCGAGGGTTCGCGTATTCGATATTGTACAATTTTTCCGACAAGGGGGCCTGGAAACGGCTGACAATGCACTCGGACTTCTACGGAAAAACCGAGGGTCGGGAGTATTTTTCAGTGGAGGTCAATGCCAATCGCGTCGCCGATTCGGTCGAATCTGCCGAGCGAGACTTCAGAGACCACGTTTCCCAGAACGGGCTTTTCGCAGGCGACCTGAAGCTGGAGGGCAGCCACACCCTCTCGAATGCTTATCCGATCTATACCGAGCATGCCGACGAACGGGCCGCCAGCGTCATCGGCGCACTTCGCAAGCTGGGAATTGAGTCGATCGGCCGGCAGGGCGGCTTTGACTACCAGCCGACGGCCCGTGTCACGACGTTGAAGGCAGAGGCCGCGTTGGCTCCGGGCAGTTGAGCGGTCGCGCCGTTTCGTTTCGGAAATCCGGCTAACCACTAACATTCATGGTTAATCTGCTGCGTCCTGATTTAACGCGTGCATGTTGCGCCGTTCTGCTAGAACGAAGACGTGAAACCGCAGGGCGCGACATGATTGATCCGGAAAGCTGCGTATGCGCGTAGCAAGTCTCGACACGCTGGGCGCGGACGCCAACATCGACGCCGATTTGGTCATCATCGGCGGGGGGCCTGCCGGCCTTTCGATAGCGCGTGAGTTCTTTGGGACCACAACTCGTGTGCTCGTGCTGGAAAGTGGCATGTCGGCCGAGCTGCCGAAACTGACCGATCTCAATACGGTGGAGAGCGTCGGTGAGCCCAGAGGCGCCGCCCAGGTCCGCCGGCGAATCGAATGGCATGGTTCAGGGTCCGCTTCTTGGTCGCACGAGTCGCAGGGATATGGCGTTCGTTGCCGTGTGCTGGGTGGTTCGTCGCACGCGTGGGCCGGCAAAGTGGCCGCCTTCGATCCGATCGATTTCGCCGTGCGCGACTGGATTCCCCACTCGGGGTGGCCGCTGGATATTGAAAGCCTTGGTCCTTATCTCGACCGGGCGGCCGACATTTTGAACCTCGGACCCAACCACAACGACAGCACATTGTGGAAGATGATGGGTCTCAGCTCACCGCCGCAGGGACCTGATCAGCGTGTACTCCGGAGTTTTTTTTGGCAGATCTCACGCTCGCGCATCAATGGCAAGGACGCGATGCGGTTCGGACCCGAGTTCCTGACCTACGACGCGCCCAATGTACGCGTCTTGTTGAATGCGACGGTTACTCGAATCAACACGAATGAATCCGGATCGGCATTCGAGAGCGTGGAAGTATCCACGATCGACGGCGTCCGCTCTCGCATTGCGGCGAAGGCCGCCGTCCTGGCGGCAAGTGGCATCGAGAATCCGCGGCTGCTGCTTGCTTCGACGACAACTCACCCCAAGGGGTTGGGCAACGCCCATGATCTCGTGGGAAGATATCTTATGGACCATGCTGGCGCGAAGCTTGGTCACTTCAGGAAACAGGACGCCGCCGCCGTAATGAAGCGGTTCGGCTTCTACAGCATCAGACGCGGCAACCAGGCCTGTCTTTACATGCACGGCCTGGCTCCCAGTCCAGAGCTGCAGACGCGAGAGCGGCTGCACAATTGTGCCCTGTACATGCTGGAAGAGCGGTCGCTCGACGACCCATGGAGCGCCATGAGGCGGCTCTGGGAGAGATCCAGCACACGTCCCGTCTCGGATCTGGCCGCCATCGCGTCAAGCCCTGCGCTGATAGCAAAAGGCATCGCTCTTCGCCTGTTTGAAAGCGACATGGTGCCGGAAGCGCTCAAGCAAAGAATCATCAGCGGGGTCATAACCAGGTTTCCAAACTTTGCGGTGCGCGAATTCCGGACGCGTAGCTTGCCGCACAAGCTGGAATCTGTCGCGATCGAGGGGATCGCCGAGCAGCGCCCAAACCCTGACAGCCGCATTACTTTGTCCGATCGCAAGGATGCGCTCGGCGTGCCGATGGCCCGTATCGACTGGCGCGACGATATCGAGGCTCGTCGGTCGCTTGCCCGACTTGGAAATCATCTCGCACGGGAATTCGTTCGCATCGGGCTGCCTCCCCCCCAGCTGGAGGCCTGGGTTGCAAACGAGGTGCCGGAAGAAGCTGTTGTAATCGACTCCGCGCACACCTGCGGGACGACGCGCATGTCCGACGACCCGAAGCGGGGAGTCGTGGACCCGAACTGCCAGGTGCACGGGATTGCAGGTCTCTATGTGGCCGGGGCTTCGACATTTCCCACCAGCGGACATGCCAATCCGACCCTGATGATCCTGGCGCTGGCCGTTCGGCTGGCAGACCGGATCAAACATGATCTGAACGGCAGAGGCAGCGTTTCAGCCGTAGAAAGCTTGAAGATGTCCGAGGCGATCCAGAAATGAAACCAGCCAATATCGCAGCCGGGCCGGATCAGGGAACGATCCCGAAATTGTCCTGCTTGATGCCCGCTTACAATGCCGAGCGGTATATCCAAGCCGCCCTCGATTCCGTGCTCTCGCAGACATTCGCAAATTTCGAGCTCATTGTAGTCAACGACGAGAGCACCGACGGTACACGAGCCATTCTCGACGAATACGCGCGCAAGGATCCGCGGGTCCGCGTTTTTCATGAGCAGCATGGCGGCGTGGTTTCGTCGCTGAACAAGGGGCTCGCACACTGTGTCGGCGAATACGTCGCGCGAATGGATGCCGACGATATCTGCGCGCCGGAGCGGTTTGCTGTCCAGGTCAACTATCTCGACGAGCATCCCGGCTGCGCGTGCGTCGGCGGCCTCTATATGGACATCGACGAAGCCGGCATTCATCGGGGCATTTTCCGCTACAACCGGAATCGCGTGACATCATTCGATTCCTTTCCGGTTCGCGTGGCCCTGACATGTCATCCGCTCGCGACGTTCAGGCGATCGATCTTGACCTCTGTGGGGGGATACAGGAGCACCTTTCCTCATGCGGAAGACTACGATCTCTTCTTGAGGATCGCCGAGCACGGCACCGTGGAAAATCCGGAGCAGCTGCTTCTGTACTACCGGACCCATTCGAGCAGCGTTTCCTGGCGCAATGTCGAGGTGCAGGAAACCGAGGCTACCTATGCAGAGCTCTCGGCCTTGCTGAAACACCGTCGTCAGGCGAATCTCGAGAGCGCCGTCGATCTGGAAGCGGCGCGCCGCGAGATCGACCGGTTGTACCCGACGTGGATCACCGAGCCGTATATCAGGTTCCGAATCTGGCGCCGACTTGTCAACATTGCACCCGAAAGGGCGGCGCTGCTGAAGAAAGACGTGATCTTATCGGCTCTTTCTCCGAGCATGCGGACAATATTTTCGCGCGACTATTGGGGCCTTCGTGTTCGAATACTCGGAAGGTTGCTGCTGACCAGCCTGAAGCGCTGACAGCATATGGCGCCGGCCGGCTGGCCCGAGCCGTAGGGTAAAGCGGCCCGGCATTCTGCGCCCCATCACCAGCCGACGATGGCCCTGCCAAAACCAAGCAGGGTGCGATCTCCGGTCTTGAGCCGGTAGGCGAGAAGCGCCTTGCCTCGCCTGGGAGGCAGCGCAGCAGCCAGAATGAAAAACGTGAGCATCGCGGTCTTGTTCTTGATCGCAATCGGCTCGGGCAAGAGCGCGGCAATCAATTCAAGAAGTGCAATCAGCCGCGGACGTCGCCCGCGCTCGATTTCGAGATAGAAGGAACGCTCGCGAAAATAGAAGATCGCACGCGGGTCAAACAGAGGCTGGTCAGGCCGGAGCCGCCGTATGATGGCGCGCAGGTGCTCCATCCTGGCCACAAACCGGTTGATATCGCGTTCCAGGGAGGCGGCGTCCGGCAGTCGGCCGAGACCCGATTCGTTTCGGTCATGAATGCGATACCGTCCCAGATAGTCTGAAAGGCTGACGATATCCCCGAACAACGGAGCTGCGAACAAGATCACCCCGTCGACGATATTGTCGTATTCGGCTTCCCGGAGAAGTTCGCACACGTCGCGACGGAATACGTTTCCCGATGTTGGCGGGCATCTGTAGATGCCCTTCTTGAGCACCCGGTTTGCCAGGCTGGTACGGTCACGAAACGTATCGAACGGCTCCGAAACGCCTTCGATCGGATCGCCACGCGCATCTATTCGCGCAAGGGAATACTGGAGCTTGGCAACCTCCGGATCGAGGTGATCGATGATCGTTCCGATACTCCCCGGCTGCAACTCGTCATCCGCATCGAGGAAGAGCACGAAAGGTGCCGTTGTCTTGTCGAAGCCGAACAAGCAGGCTCCGCGCTGTCCGCGGTTCTCGATTCTGAATGCGGTCGCGCCGGTCTCCGTGATGATTTCCCATGACCTGTCGGACGATCCGTCGTCGACCACGACCAGTTCGCAATCGCTTCGCCGTTGATCGAGAACGCTTCTAATGGCCTTCTCGACGTAGGCCTCGTAATTGTAGCAGGCAACGACGATTGCTAGCTTTGGGCTGTCCGTCATTCAACGCTCGTTCGAATTCGGCAAGGCGGTTCCGCATGGGCCACGCAAGAGCGGCACGTTTATCAAGCGGCACCGCCACTCAACATGTCGCGCTTGATGTATCGCCCGGGGCGAAACCCAAGTGCGAGCAAAGCACAGGCATACACGACCGCGCCGGAGGTTGCCGCCACCATCAAGCTCGCAAGTGAACCGGCACCCGTTCCGGCGAGAACGGACCGAGCCAGCATCACGAAGGCAGCCATTGCTGCGCAGGCGGCAGCCACTTTCCACAGGTTGGCCAGTTGCGAGAGTGCCGAAGCCTTAACAAGACTTCGCGCGGCGAATATCGACAGGCCGAACTTGGTCAACGACACCGCCAGCTGTACCGCGACAATGCCGGTGATCGAGTAATAATAGAGACCGATCGGCATCAATACGATTCGGATGCATAACTCCGCAAGACTGATCCGAAAGACGAGATCTGTTCGGTTGAGCGAGAGGGCAAGTGCGTGCATCGGCTGGTAGAACGCATTGAACACGGCTGCGAGAGCCAGCCATTGCAGATAGAAGGCTGCCTCCCTCCATTTGGCGCCCAGTAGTACATCGACTATAACATCGGACGTAAGCGACATGCCGATGCAGGTGGGCGCTGCGAGCATCAACGTGAATTGCGATGCTCGCAAATACGCGCTCTGCAGTTTCCCGCTTTCGACGCCGACCTTGGTGAACGCGGCTAGAAGCGGTTGCATGGCAGGACCTATGAGACTCTGCGTCGGCAACGCCGCCATGTCAGCCGCCATCGTGTACTGGCCGAGATCTGCCTTGGGAACGAAGTAGCCGAGCAGCATGCGATCGTACTGCCAGCTCAATGCCACCGTCACCTGCGTGGTGCTAAACCAGCCCAGGAACCTGGAAAACTCCGAGAATCTCGCAAGAGACAGCCGAGGCCGGAATGGCGCCAGCACATACGAGGCCAGCGTCGTGCCAACAGGAGAAACCACGCTGGCGGTTACGATTGCCCAGTAGCCGCCGCCGAGAAACACCACACAAAGGGCCGCCGACGAGGCCAGCAGCTTGCCGGATAAATCCGCAATGAAGCTTGGCCGGAAACTCATCGCCCGCGAAAATTCGGACATGCGTGGATTTAGGAAACCGCGGGCGATTGGTCCCACGGCGAGCGCAGCGAGGACGGGGATCAGGCGCGGGTCGTTGTAAATGTACGAAAAGGGCCAGGCCGCCCCGAGAATGATGGCGGAGAAAACGAGGCCCCGAAGAACCGCCAGGGTGAAAGCCGTGTTCAGGTGGGCTTTCGTGACCCGATCCAGGCTTATCAACGCCAGTATCAGCGGAACTTCCAGCACCATGTCGACGATGGCGACGAGGCTCGTCGCTATTGCTGTAAAGCCGAAGTCGGCCGGAGTGAGAATCCTGGCCAACAGGAGAATGGTCATGAAGTCGATCAGGCGGCTGATCAGCCGGGCGGAAGTTGCCCAGCTCGCACCCAGAAGCGTCTTTGTCGTCAACATTGATCCAACCTGGGTCGCCTTCATCATCCCAAGATAGCGGGCGCTCCGTATTGACGCCGATGAAGGCTATAACGCGCGTGACGGCAATTTTAACCGCAACGCAGCGGCGGGCCTACAGACATTTGCAATTAAGGATTACGCGAGCGCCCATGTTCATCGTTCGCGGGGGTTTCTGCGGGGATTGATCGCTGCGGCGCGCTCGGGCTCGAGCCGTCCCTTAAAGACGTCGACGAGCCCCAGCAGATTGCCCCGCAGCCGTCCCCGCCGGTCGATGAAAGGCTCCGGCATGAAAGCGCGCGCGACGTTGCTCGCGACGTTTCTGAATATCTGACCGGCAACCTGTGCCCTCGTCATGGTTCCCTTGCGCAGCATGTAGATAGGGTTAACGACCTGCGAATAACCGAGCCGATCGCCGGCGACGCGGCCACCCTTGACACCCATATGTACGCCGAGGGCCGTCCCGCACTTGACCAACCGTCCGCCGCGCCGGGCCAGCGTCGCGCCAAAATCGCGATCTTCCAGCCATCCGTACAGCACCAGCCGTTCGTCGAACGTTATGCCTGAGATCGCCGACAACCGGAATGCCATGTTGCATCCATAGGGACTGAACGGTTCAACCCGCGAGGGAGCCGGTCGGCGGTCGGCGCTTTCGACAATGCGAACAGCCTGCTGGAAGGCGAGCCCTGGTCCCTTGATGCCGTCCGCGAGAACCTCTCCCGTGAACGCCACGATCGTCGGCTCGTCGCGGAAGGCCTGCGCTGCTGCCGCGATCCAATGGGCTTCCGGAACAAAATCATCATCGAAGAAGACGACGACGTCGATGCCTTTTGGCAGTGCCGCCAGCCCCCTGTTCCGTTGCGCCGGCAGACCGGGGGCGCCAACGACAACTTGGACGTTTGGAAGGCCCGCGGCATCTCCGGCATCTTCCAGCCGCGTGCATGAGACGATAACGACCGCCGGCTTGAGGGTCTGAACCTGCAGCAGGTAGCTGACCGTAGCGGCGACGATGTGCGGCCGACCGAGGGTTGCAACCACAACAGCGACCGTCGGCATGGATTTTCGGGGACTGCCGTCCTGCATGTCAGGGCCCACCTTGCCGAAATCGATCGGGTCATTGGCTTCAGCAGGACGCAACGTCGAACTCAAGATTGGGCTCCAACGTGAAGGATCTGCGTCGAGGGCACCACCGCCGACCGGCGTTCAGGGACCGCGCAACAGATGCCGGCGAAGGCGTAAAATATGAGGCCTTGGTCGAGCGCCGGCGCCGAGATGATGTCGCAGATCAGGAGACCCAGGCAGGCATTACGCGCTGAAAGGCGGACATCGGAGTAAAAAGTTCGCGGTTGACCGCGCTTCTGCAAGAAGGCGGAAATGGTAAACAACAAGTAGAAAATCGTCCCGGGGATGCCGACATGCGCCAGTAGCGCGACGGCGAAGCTTGAGGCACGAATGGTTCCAAGTCCAACGCCGATGCCGAACGAGTCGAGAAAATTCTGAAACGCGATTGCATTCCAGCTGCCGCGCTCAACGCCTGAACTCGAGGTGGACTTGCTGAAGACCAGCATATCCACGTAGTCGATGATCGGTTTCGCCACATCATCGTCGAATTGCAGGGCCAAAATCCCGGCGACGAGCAATAATGGCAAGCTCAGCAGCGCCAGGGAAGCGATGGGCTGCCTGACGTCGAACTTGCTGCGCATCAACATCGTCGCGTACAAGATCAACAGTACTGGCGGCGTGCCCACCAGTGCGGTCGAGGACGTCGAGAATATCGCCAGAAAGAGCGACACCAGCGCGAGGGATCCGGTGAAGAGGGGGCGATATCCGCAAATGAACAAGGTTCCGGTAAAGCCCAGTGCTCCGATGGTGGCATGTGCAAACGTGGCCGCTTCGGGGAACGACCCGACAATGCGCTTCAGGCCGACCACCTCCTCCTCGATGTGAAGGGTGTATTTGGCATTTCGCATGAACTCCAGGAGCCACGCGGTTCCGGTGTAATAGGTGGCAAGGTCCAGGGCCGCGAACAGAATGTTGCCGACGGCATACACGAGAAGGCCATTGGTGACTGCAACGAAGCCCGCGGCTGTCGAAGCGACGGCTGCCGTTATTGCGAAGCAGATCAGCCCGGCCGTCACATACATCGCCTGCGTGAAGTTGCTGGATACCGGACCGAGCGGCACGGTGCTTCCGGTGTCGGCGTGTTCCGACGTGCCCAGCGGAACGATCGGCATGCTCCCGGCCAGCAGCCGCGGCATCAGATACCCGGTCACGATGCCGTACACGATCATGCACATCAGCCAGAAGCCGGGTTGCGGCGGTGACATGGCCCGGATCGTGTTTTCCTGCTCCCGCGCGTGGGTCAGCGTGCTGATCGCCAAGAATCCCAGAAGCAGGTGCCCCGGTTGGATATTCGCAGTGCCGATAACGAGGGCCGCCGCCGCGCCGAACAGCGCTGCAAAGAGCAGGATGATGATAGCGGCGCGCTGCCCAAGTTGAAGGCATATCAAGCCAGCTATTATCGTTAATAGACCGATAGGTTCGATGCTCATGACGACTCTACCGCAGAAGCTTTCGACAACTGCCCGGTGTTGAACAAGCCTTGCTCCACAGGACCTCTCGGAACACCAAATGCGGCATCGACGCGTTAACCCGAACTGCGGCCACGGCCATTAACGCCAACCAAAGGCTCAAGAATATCTCAAGGCTTGCAGATTGACAGCAAATGGCCGTTCCTGCCTATTAGAATAATGGAATTAGGTCAATTTCTGAAAGGCCTTGGGGTTGATGCCATCGTCGTGATCCGGACGGGGCACATCGTTTGAGCGCGCTCGACACCCTAACGCGCGCGCGATGTCGAAAGCTGGGGCCGATATTTCCGTTTCGAGTCTGAGGCTCGACATCGAGGAAAGATATGAATGTTGCGCTTCTCTTGAGTTGCGGTTCGTTTGAAGGGTTTTTTGGACGAGTGCTTGGTCAGACGGCCCAATCCTACGTGGCGCAATATCGAAACGATTGGGCATGGTACTACGCGCAAGGGCTCCTCGAAAATGGAGTCGGAGTCACGATTTACATACCGTCTCTCCATGAGAGCGCAATTCACAAGACCGAGCTGGGTATCTCCATCCGGTTCCTTCCGATTGAAAGCTGGTACAAGCCGATCGAGCTTTTCAGGTTAAGACGGTTGAGCCGCGCGACTCGCTGGTCCCTCTACGTCGAGGAGCGGATCAATGCGATGGCTTTCATCAAGTCGCTCCGCGATTCCATCCGGCACGACAAGATCGATCTGCTCTATATCCAGGAATACTGGACGGGCAGATTCGACCACTTGGTTCACAGGATTGATATACCTGTTGTCGGTGCGGACCACGGGGCTTTGGCGCAGGGCGTCTTCAAGATGTTCAAGCGCGAAGCACTGGGGAAGGCTGCGCTGTGCTACGCCCAGACATTCGAGGAATGCAAGGCGGTGGAGCAGTGGGGCGGTCGGCCGAAATTTCAACCCAACGGTTGCGATGTCTCGGAGTTTTTCCCCGACCCCGCCGTCCGGCGCGGCAAGACCGTCCTCACGGTCGCTCGCCTCACGGACAAGCAGAAGCGGACAAGCGATCTGATACGCGCCATGGCGCGCCTGGGTGACGAGTGGACACTCGACATTGTCGGCACTGGCCCGGATCGCGGCATGCTCGAAAAGCTCGCTGTCGATTTGGGACTGTCTGCGCGCGTGAGATTTCACGGTTTCGTCAATCGCGCCGGAGTGCGCGACTTTCTTCGCCGTTGCGGCGTGTACGTCATGCCGTCGACCCACGAGGCGGTCGCGATTGCCGCGCTCGAGGCCATGGCGTGTGGTGCGGCTGTCGTGCTGACCAAGATTCGCGGATTTGAAGCGCTCGTCAGCGACGGTGTGAACGGTCGACTTGTCCCGGTGCGGGATGTCGAGGCGTTGTCCCGCGCCATTCCCGATGCCTGGAATCACCGCGAGGCGTGGGGAGAGGCAGCGTGCAAGACGGTGCAGGAGCGCTACAACATGCGCGTTCTGTATGCCCAGCTTGCTCAGTCGCTGCGTGAGGCAGCCGGCCGTCGCACCTGATCGCGACTGCTTGCTCGATCTGATTGAATTGGCTCGTGCACCAGATCAATAGCTCCGACAACGAGGAAAGGCGCTCGAATGACCGGCCATCCCGACCAGGAATTCTTCCTCATGAAGCCGCGCAAGACCTTGGCCCGGTCCAACATGCCCGCTGGTCCGGAAAACACTGGCTGGAAATGCGGTGAAATCAGGCGACGGCCGATCCATGGCCCGACCGCTCCTCACGGGCTTGTTTCGGGCAGGTCTCGGCTGCTTGGCCTGGCCATCTTTGCTGTAGGGCTGCTTCCTTTGGCAAACGTTTTGCCGGCCGTGGCGGGCGGCGGCGACGGGTTTGACAGTTTGTTCAATGGCAACTCGCTCGACGGATGGCGCGGGAAGGCGCAATTCTGGTCGGTGCGCGACGGATCGATCAACGGCGAAACGACGGCGGAAAATCCGACCGATGGTAACACTTTTCTGATCTTCCGCGACCGGGTGGCGGACTTTGAGCTGGTTCTGAAAGTGAGAATCCTGCAAGGGAACAGCGGCATCCAGTATCGAAGCGTCGATGTCGGGAACTCGGTTGTGCATGGCTATCAGGCCGATATGGATGCCAAAGAAAACCTCTGGGGAGACTTGTACGAGGAGGGCGGCAGGGGCGTCATCGCCAAGAGCGGCGAAAAGGTCGAGATTGGCGAGGATGGTCACAGGGTCGTTGTGACGGACAAGAGCTTGCGCGCCCCGGATGTGCATTCGCAGGATTGGAACGAATACCGGGTGATTGCCGTGGGAAACCGGATCGTGCACGAGATCAACGGTCATCGAACGGTAGGGGTCACCGACAGGCAGACCGGCAAGGCGCGTACGGAGGGGCTCTTGGCCCTTCAGCTTCACGCCGGCGCGCCGATGCACGTGCAGTTCAAGGATATCTACCTCAAGAAGTTGCCATGAGACTGCCCGGCTGGCGGAGTTCGGGTGATCATCGGAAAACTAGCCGGCGCGGGCATCACGCGCGGAAAAAAGACAAACGATGGGCGACGAGTCATCTTCCGCGGAGAGATGCGGAGGAATTGAATGCCCAGAACCTAGCGCCGACATAGTTGACAAACATGGCCACGGCCGAGGCGATCGTCAGTGCGGCGATGGGGCTTGGCAGGATCAGCAATACCAGACAGTAAATGGCAAAATTGCTGAGAAATCCAACGCACTGGCTCGAAACATACGCGGCAAGGGAGCTCCCGAGCGAGGGCCTGTGCAAGTCCACAAAAGACCAGTGACGATGACCCAGGAACGTCAGCAGGATTGCAATCGGTGCCGAAACGGCACGTCCAGCCAGCGCGTTGGTGTGGACGACGTGCGTCATGAACGCAAGTATCGCGGCGTCACAAAGAAAGCCGACCAAGCCGATCACGCCGAAGCGGAGCGCCCGCATCAGCTCTCGTGTCGTCCGGCTCTTCTGCGATGCAGTCATCGGAAGGTCGGAAGGGAAAGATAGATCAGTCGCTTCATCTCCCGGCGCGTCTTGGTCGTCATGTCTAGGATCAGGCCTGTGAATATGCTGATGACGCCGATGATGACGAGCGCGGCGCTCAGTATGGCGGTTGGGACCCGCGGCACGAGACCGGTTTCCAGATAGGTAAACAACAGGGGCACGCTCAGCAGAATGGCCGCCAGTATCATTAGAATGCCGCCCAATCCAAAGAAATGCATAGGGCGCTCGTCTTTCACGAGTCGCGCAATAAGCATCATGATCCGGACGCCGTCGCTGTATGTCCGCAGCTTGCTCGTCGATCCCGGCGGCCGTTCCTTGTAAACGGTGGCGACCTCGTTGCTCGGCATCCGAAGCTCAAGGGCGTGAACAGCGAGTTCGGTTTCCGTCTCGAACCCGATCGACATCGCCGGAAAGGACTTGACGAAGCGCCGCGAAAGAAACTTGTAGCCGGACAGCATATCGTTGAACTGTCTGCCGAATATCTGTCTCACCAAGCCGGTCAGGAGCCAATTGCCAAAACGATGGCCGGCCCGGTAGGCTTCCTTTACGGATGACACCCGCATCCCGTTGATGAAATCGAGCTGTTCGTCGATGAGTTGGTCGACCAGCGTGGACGCGACGGTGGCATCGTACGTATCGTCCCCGTCGACGAGAACGTACACATCCGCCTCGATGTCGGAAAACATGCGCCGCACCACGTTGCCTTTGCCTTGGCGACTTTCTCTCCGAACGATGGCCCCGGCGCTCCGGGCCACTTCGATCGTGCGGTCGTTCGAGTTATTGTCGTAGACATAGACCGCGGCGCTCGGGAGCGCGGCCCGGAAATCAGAAACCACTTTCCCAATCGTAATCTCTTCGTTGTAACACGGGATCAGAATGGCGATCGAATAGTCTTTCGCCATCAAGCGGTGATTTCGAACAGAAGACGCCAAATCAGCCATTTTTTCTCCGGGAGTCCAATAAGCCGTCTCGTTCAGCTGCGAACGGCACGATTTTATGTCAACTCGATCAAACGTGTCGAGTGTCGCTGGAAAAACGAAGTTAATCGCACTGCTTTGATGATCGGCGTCCGGCACGAGGCCTGCGTAACCAGGCGCCGCAAGTTTAACCGCATCCGTGATGAGGGAGAGTAAGGTTAATGGGGTTGGACGCTTTCCATCGAATTCGCGTTTCGAGACCGGATACAGCCGACGAGCCGCGCGGGTCGAACAGCATTCGGGCGGTGAGGCTGGATCAGTCGCTTGACGGGCACCCGGAATCGCCGCAGGTCCAGTTCCACATCCAGCTTCGATAGCCGCTCCATTCGCGCCTCACTCATCGAGACTGTCGCTGACCGTAACCCTTGCGCGATTGCCGCGATCGATCCATTTGGACGCCCGGAGCACTGACTAGCCGAGCGGGATGATCCCGCTCGTAGCGTTTCTTGACATGGGTGTGTGCACCCGACACGGTAGCCGCTGGGCAAATTGCCGCAGCACCATGGGCACAGGCTGACAGGTCGGGCCGAACAGCAGATCCGGCATGACACTTCAGGCAAGAGCGTGAACGATAATCGAAGCTGGACGATCAACGGTCGTTTTCTGACGCAGCGCATGACAGGTGTTCAGCGTTATGCGTACGAAATCGTCACCGCTCTTGATGCAATCCTCGCAAGCGGCGATAGCTCGGACTATCCTGCTCTCCGATTGCTGATGCCGCCCGGACCCGGCCTGGACGTCCCGCTCGCGAAGATCGGTATTGATCGGACAAGCGTCGGCTCGGGCCATGCGTGGGATCAACTGGTTCTGCCTGTCGGTGCGCGGGCCGGTCTCCTGAGTCTGGCAAACTTCGGACCGTTGCTTGCCCGACGGCATATCGTCTGCATTCATGACGCCAATACCTTCATTCAACCGGAAAGCTATTCGCGGGCTTTTGGTCTGACGTATCGGATGCTCCTGCCCGTGCTCGGCAAACTTGCCGCCCGTGTGGCCACGGTATCTCGGTTTTCGGCGAGCATGCTCGTCAAATACGGCATCGCGCACGAGACAAAGATATTCATCGCACCCAATGGCCATGAGCACGTTTTGCGCTGGAAGCCGGAGCGGGCTCGTGCCTCGCTGCTTGGCTCGCTGAGCCGGCCGTTCATCTTGTTGCTTGGCAGCACGGCCAAACACAAAAATGTACAGGTTATTCTCAGGCAAGCGCAGGCGCTGGACGAAGCCGGGCTCGATATTGTGGTTGCAGGAGGTGGCTCGAGCATCTTCGCCGCAGACGAGCCAACCGCAGGACGATCCAACATCCACCATGTCGGCTTCGTCAGCGACGATGATTTGGCAGCGCTCTATCAGAGGGCGCTGTGCCTGGTGTTTCCCTCCCGAACAGAAGGCTTCGGCATTCCGCCGCTCGAGGCGATGACGCTCGGTTGCCCCGTAATATCCTCCAACGCGGCAAGTCTAGGGGAGGTCGGCGGAGACGCGGTTCTCTACGTCGATCCGGACGAGACGGATCGCTGGCGGGAGGTCATCCTGGGGTTACAGGGAAATGCGCATCTTCGTGCTTCGCTTGCTGCAAAGGGGCGGAAGCAAGCGGCTCTATTCTCGTGGACGCGCAGCGCCCAAATATACCTGGAAGAAATTGAGCGTCTCTCGGCGGTCGGGCGCGCGTAGCACCGCACAGGAAAGGCAAGCCGAAGCTTGCAATCAGATGAGTTTCCAGACCAACCAGCCGATACCACCCCACATGGCGCTGCTGATGGCGAGACCAAGCAGCCAGGGTCGGGCGGAAGAGTACCTTAGGCTGGGTCCAACGGCCGAGCCAGGATGCGCCCCGCCCCGATATGGGAGAACGCCACTAGACAGTGCCGTTTCGCGTTCGAAGGCCGACATCGGCAGTCACCTCGCCAAAAACCACCTCACATCACTATCCAACAAGGGTTAATGATCCAGTTATTGCGGTGGTTAATATTTGGTTAATGATTCCGTTTTCGAAGTGTTTCAACTGTGACAAGAATTTGATCGTTGAGCATGATGTCATGGCGCAAATTCTATTATTGAATTGTTTTCAATGAGGTAGCCACTGTTGGTTGCGCTGGAAAGAATCCGCTGGCACCGGTATTTTGCGGGGGAGAAATCAAGGCTTTTCCACAGGGCCTCAGCGACGCAGAATCCCAAGATAGGCACGGCATAGGGAAAGGCCGTAGGCTCTTGACTACATTTGGAGGCCGAGCGTGGCCGACCGGATTCGAGGAAGAGTCTCGGAGGTATTGCCAGCAAACCAAGCAGTAGCGCCGACCTGCAAACAGGGGTGTCCCTTGCAATGGCAGGATGCGTCGGTCACGCGGCGCAATGTTTTTCGCCCTGAAACATGACAAGCGAGATTTTTATTGATGCCAGAAATAGACTGCCCACCCGCGACGCTTATGATCGAGTAGCATGTTCCGCAAATCCGATAAAACCAAGGGAGTGGAGCGTCAGCCAATGACGCGCACCGCGCTCGAAGGTGAGATAACCGCGCGAGTGAAGAATTGTCCGGAATGCGAAGAATTCGTAGGCGTGGTTCTTGAATATGTGAAGCCGCAGAAGCCCGGTGACGTAAACTGGCGCCTCAAGGGCGTGAAGTATGGCAGGGCAAACCGGGAGGCGTGCGCCGCGGCGCTCTCCCCGCTTGTTGCCGAGGTTCAACAGGAATTCGAGCTTTCCGATCACCACGCCTGATCGGTGTCCTCATTTCTCCCGCCCCTGCTGGCCGTCATCGGTCCGACGATCGGCTTCGAGGCACTGACCAGCGTCAGCCTGCCCCAACCGGTGCGGCGGGACGTCGGTCGATGGTAGGATAGTGCCGGGGACGGCTTGTCGACCACGCCGCCTCAGTACAACAAGGAGAGGACGCCGATCGCGACCCAGCGGATCCAGGGGACGACAATCCCCTTCCGTTCAAGCAATCCGAGCACCACCGATCCGATCAGCAGTGCCAACACGCCGAAGGCGATCGCACTCCAGCGTTCGCACCAGGTCCGATCCATGGCTGCCGGCGGTGGGGCGCGCAATCCCTTCAACAGAAGGTAGATTGTTGCCGCGCCGGCGGCCGATACCCGCAACATTGTCATAAGAAATTCACCGACGGTAAGGTCGCCGACGCGCACCCCCAACAAGGTGAAAGGAAACAGCATCCGGAAGGCGATGTATGCCGTCAGCCAAAGCAAGAACCATCGCAGCGTCACGGCGATGCGGCGTTCGAGCGCGCTGCTGCTGAAAGGGTGGAGATGCAATGATGTTTCCGCTGCAAACAAGTAAGGTACCCAATGCAAATCATGTTATCCAATCGCGGGGAGCCTGAAAAAGCTATAAAAGTGTGCATTTCAAGCAACGGGCCTGCTGCAGGACACGAGCTTTCCCCGCACCGCATTCGTGATATTGCTAGCGTACGACGCTTTGACCAGGATTGGGCGGCGAACGCCGATATCAGTATGTTGAAGTCTCTGCTGCATCGTCTACGTGTGAAGCGCACGCCGGCGCCGGGCGCACCGACTGCTCATCTGCAGAAAGCTTCCGTTGAACAGATATGGAGCACGTGGCGTTTCGAGAAGCCAGCTTCCGAACCTCCGCGTAATCCCGCTTCCAGGCCTCCGACGGGAAACCCGCGTGTCGATCCTCCCATAAGGAGGAGCGTCAGGTCCGAACAAAAACCGCCGTCTCAGGTGGTTCGACCGGCCAGCCTTGCAGAGCGGGTGGCGCAGCTCAAGCGAATGGGCGAATACGAAGACGCACTCGAACTTGCTCTGCTGGAGATTGTGCGCGAAGAGAAGCAACGCGCGTGGGGCGAAAAACGGGCAGTCCCCTGGTATTACTGGGAGGCAGCCATCGTGTTGCGCAAGCTCGAGCGGTTCGACGATGAACAAGCACTGATCAGGCGGTTCGCTCGCAACTACGACATCCATTTCAGAAGCTTTTCCCGACGTCACAGATCGATGCCCAGCGCACGCGATGCCTGGGCCGCAAGTTTTCTCGGTCGGCTGGAGGACTCGAGAACGGCGGCAGAGAGGCGGGCGGAAAGAAGATTTTGAACCTTTGCAGCGGGTGAAACCGCGCTTCCAAATGTGGCGGTGCCAGTGCCTGAATTGGAAACTGCCAAACCGAACGATCCGCGTCCTGCCAATCGCTGAAAACCCGAAGCATGGTGGTCTGGCCGCCCGATATGGCCTGCGACGAACTGGCCGGCCAATTGACGCCATTTGATGCCCAACTGCCCCCCAATTCGTCGATTGGAGGAGGCTCAAATCCGCGACAAGTCCCCCAATTTTGTGCAGAATGGAACCCGTCCGTCCGATTGCCACTCTGTTCCACCCAATTTCCCTCGTCATCGGTTTTATGAGTTGGGGTGCTCGGCTATGAGTATTCGCGTCTTGTGCAAGGTCAGTATCGCGTTGACGTGGATGCTTGTGCCCCTGCCGATCATCGCTCAGACCACAGGTTCGGTCCCACCGGGCAAGGCGAGCGACCCTTCGCAAGAAGAGCCGCCGCCGGGCGGATGCATGCCGATTGGCATAACGGCTGCGGGCGAGACAGTTTTTCCATTCGTATGCAAAAGCCTCATCGAGGCAGCCAAGGGAAAAACGTCAGAAATCACAGAACGTGGAGGTGGGGATTCCAAACCCCTCGCCAACGCAGCGGCTGCGCCTTTGTCCAACGTGACAATCGCTCCGGCCGTTGGCGCAGTGGCTGCGCCGCTGGTCAAGGAATCGGGAGCGCCCTCAGCCCAGGAGAGGGTCGTCAGGCCTGACGAACCGGTCAGCCCGCGTGCCGAGGAGCCGGCAGTTGTCAGGCGTGACCAGCGGCCACCGCGCCGCGCAGCCGCACCGCCCAATTGCGTGCACTCGCGATCTTTCGACTCCGTAACGGGGACCTATCGCGACTTTGACGGGACTGCGCGGCCGTGCACGCCCGGTCGATAAACGGCGGGCGCAAAGACAAGCAGTATCCTCGCGGCAGTGCGAAATCACGGAACCGGAAAGCCGGGCAGGGGGTTATTTCGATCTCGAACGAGATGGAGGTAGCTATGCTCAAGGTCGTGGCATCGGCGGTGATACTGGGTACGGTTTTGATGTCCGGTGCTTCCGCACAGGGGCCGGCGGCATCCGGCCCTGGCGCTTCTACCCCTGCGCAAGCGCCGGAGCCCGGTGGCCCTCTAAACCCGCAAACGGACGCCGGCTTGGGAAAAGCGGCGCCTGATGGCTCCACGGTAATGGTGCCGGCGGTTCCCTGCAGCAGGTCTGCGCGAGAAACCGACGGTACCACGACGTGCGTCGGCATCCCCGGCCCGATCAAGCGTGCTCAGCAGCCCGCATATCCGTCGAATACGACAACCGGGCTGGGCCGCTGAGGTTTGCGGTCCGCCGAAGCCCAGCGTCAGATACGACGATCCAGGCAATCACCACATCGTCTGCGCGGCCCGCGCCGGCCATTCGCGGTCGTACTTGTCGCCGCCGATCTTGTCGCCGCTCATGCCGGCAAGGATCTCGCCCGGCGTCGGCAGAGTCCTGGGATCGGCACGCTTGTCGGGGTTCCAGAGTTCCGAGCGCACGATGGCGCGGGCGCACTGGAAATAGATTTCGCCGATCGTCATGACGATCACGGTGCGCGGGGTCTTGCCTTCCACCATGAACGACGCCAGCAGTGCCGGATCGGCCGACAGATGCGCGCGGCCGTTCACGCGCAGCGTGGTGCCCGACCCCGGGATCAGGAACAGCAGCGCGACGCGGGGATCGCGCACGATGTTGCGCAGCGAATCGACGCGGTTGTTGCCGCGGCGGTCCGGCATCATCAGCGTCCGTTCGTCATGGATGCGCACGAAACCGGCGAGATCGCCGCGCGGCGAGCAGTCGAGGCCCTCCGGGCCGGCGGTCGCCAGTGCCGCGAACGGCGATTTTTCGATCAGCACGCGGTAGGGTGGCGTGATGTGGTCGGCGACTTTCACGGTCGAGGCGTCGTTGGGAAAGCCGTAGATCGCCTCCAGTTGCTCGATCGTCGAAATCACCGTCATCGCGTTCTCCCGGCGGATCATCCTTCCCATTTGCTGTCGCTGATGATGCGCAGCAACTGGCGCGCGTGATAGTCCGCGCTGCTGACATTGACGATGGTGGCGTCCGGCTCGGCGTCCTCGACCGCACGCGTCAGCCGCGCGGCGATGTTGCCGTCGCTGCTGCGCTTGCGCATGGCAAGGCGCGCGGCAAGGACGTCCGCCGGTGCCGTGATCGACACGACAACGACATTGGCAAAGGTCTGGCGCAACGTCGGAACCACGGTGCGCGAGACGTTGGCGACCACCGTGCGGCCCGCGCGGATGTCGTCCCTGATGCTGCAAGGCAGGCCATAGGCATGGCCATGCGCCTCCCAGTGAATTGCAAAGGCGCCGCGCGCCTGCGCATCGCGGAAGGCCGCGGCACTGACCTGCTCGTTGTCTTCCGCGCCGGACGCCTCGCGCGTCACCACGCGGCGCACGAACATGATGCTCGCGTCCTCGGCACTGGCGGCGCGGGCGAGCTCCAGCAGCGTATCCTTGCCGGCGCCGCTCGGACCCACCACCAACACCAGCTTGCCCGGGCCGATCGCGCCCGTGCCGGTCTCCGGCAATATCGATGCTTCACTCATGCCACCCGCTTTCCTTGCCGCCACACGCTTCGCACCACAGGGATATCGCGGGCGACATGAACGCGGATGAGGTCCGCGCGCTTGCCCAGGGCAATCTCGCCGCGATCGGCCAGCCCCACGGCCTCGGCCGGCGTCTTGGTCACGGTGCGCACGGCGGAGGCCAGATCGATCCTCGGCACGTCGCGCGGCAATTGCAGCGCCGCCATCAGAAGGCTCGAGGGAATGTAGTCCGACGACAGGATATCCAGCAGCCCTTCGCGCGCGAGATCGATCGCGGCGATGTTGCCGGAATGCGAGCCGCCGCGCACCACGTTCGGCGCACCCATCAGGATGTCGATGCCGGCCTCGTGCAGGCCGCGGGCGGCTTCCCTGGTGGTCGGAAACTCCGCCACCGAAACCCGATCGCGAATGGCGTCGACGACGTTTTCTTCGGTGGTATCGTCGTGGCTGGCGAGCGGGATGTTGTATTCATGCGCCAGCGCGACGATGGCGCGCATGTTGGTGGCGGCATGGGCCTTCTGGTAGGCGAAGCGGCGCGCGAACAGCTCGTCGAGCTCGGCATCGGTCTTGCCGCCGCCCTTGCCGCGGTAATAGTCGCGCAGCTTGAGCTCGTCGCGGAACTGGCGCTGGCCGGGTGTGTGGTCCATCAGCGACATCAGCCGCACATCAGGCCGGTCGACCAGTTCCCTCGCCTCGTCGACTACGTCCGGCATCGGAATCTCGCAGCGTAGGTGCAGGAAGTGGTCGGCGCGCAGCAGGTCGGCGTCGCGGGCCTCGCTGATGGCCGCGGCAAGCACGCCGGCGCGGCCGTCGACATCCTCCGCGCCGTCCTCGCGCCAGACCCGCAAGGAATCCAGCACCGTGGTGATTCCGCAGGTGGCGAGCTGGCCGTCGTAGGAGATGACGGCGGCGATCGAATCCCAATACACCTTCGGCCGCGGCACGTAATGGGCTTCGAGATGATCGGTGTGCAGCTCAACCAGGCCCGGCATGACGAGATCGCCGCGCGCGTCCTCGCTGCCGGCAGGCGCCTTGCCTTCGCCGAATTCGGCGATGCGGCCGTCTGCAAAGGCGATCCACCCTTGCTCGATCACGCGGTCGGCGAGAACGAGGCGGGCGTTGCCAAGAACGGTGTCGCGTACGGTCTCCGGCTTCGACGTCATTGCACTCCTCATGCTGCCGCGGCGAAGGCCGTCACATCGATGATGCGATCGGCGATCAAATGGCGGATTTCGTCGTCATGGACGATCGCGACCATGGCGACGCCCTTGCGCTTCTTTTCCTCGACCAACTCGACGACAACGGCGCGGTTGGCGGCATCGAGCGAGGCGGTCGGCTCATCGAGCAGCAGGATCGGATGGTCCGAGATGAAGCCGTGGGCGATGTTGACGCGCTGCTGCTCGCCGCCGGAGAAGGTGGAGGGCGGCAGCCGCCACAGCCGCTCGGGAATGTTGAGCCGGCGCAGCAACGCCCCGGCGCGCTCGCGCGCGTCCTCGCGGGACAGGCCGTTGACGACCAGCGGCTCGGCGACGACGTCGATGGTCGGAACCCGCGGCACCGCGCGCAGGAACTGGCTGACATAGCCGATGGTGGAGCGGCGGACGCCGAGCACCTGGCGCGGCTCGGCGGTGGCGAGGTCAATCACCGCGCCGCGATGCCGGATGCCGATGCGGCCGGTGTCGCAGCGGTAATTGCCGTAGATCATCTTCAGGATCGACGATTTGCCGGCGCCGGAGGGGCCCGAGAGCACGACGCATTCGCCGGCATCGACATGGAAGGAGACGCCGTGCACCACGGGCAATTCGACGCCGCCCTGCAGGTGCATGGTGAACGTCTTCTTGGCATTATGGAGTTCGATCATCGCGGTCATTGCAGGGCTCATGGCGGCAGGATCGAGGAGACGAGCAGCTGGGTGTAGGGCTCGCGCGGATCGTCGAGCACCTGGTCGGTGAGGCCGGTCTCGATCACCTGGCCGCCCTTCATCACCATCACGCGGTGCGACAGCAGCCGCGCCACGGCGAGATCATGGGTGACGATGATGGCGGCCAGCCCGAGTTCGCTGACGAGGCCGCGCATGAGGTCGAGCAGGCGCGCCTGCACCGAGACATCAAGCCCGCCGGTCGGCTCGTCCATGAAGACAAGGCGCGGCTCGGTGACGAGGTTGCGCGCGATCTGCAGCCGCTGGCGCATGCCCCCGGAATAGGTGCGCGGCGCATCGTCGATGCGGGAGGTCTCGATCTCGACCCGCTCGAGCCAGTTCGAGGCGGCCTGGCGTATGCGGCCGTAGTGATTCCACCCCACGGCCATCAAGCGCTCGCCGACATTGGCGCCGGCGGACACCGCCATGCGCAATCCCTGCGCGGGATCCTGGTGCACGAAGCCCCAATCGGTGCGGAAAAGGAAGCGCCGTTCGGCTTCGCCGAGCGAAGCGAGATCGCGCAGCATGCCGTCGCGCATGCGGTAGGAGACGCGGCCCGCGCTCGGCGCGAGCTGCGCCGACAGGAGCTGCAGCAGCGTGGATTTGCCGGAGCCGGATTCGCCGACCACGGCCAGCACCTCGCCTGGATAGAGCGCGAAGGAAATGTCGCGGCAGGCGTTCAGCCGGCCGTAATTCTTCGCGAGGCCTTCGGCGACCAGCAGCGGCTCGTCGTTTTCCGTCAGATGGTCAGCCATGCGGCCGCTCCTTGTGGGGTGCGGCGCTTTCGGTGCCGTGATGGCCGGCCGCCTGCCGGCCCTCGCAGTAATCGGTGTCGGAGCAGACAAACATCCGGCTGCCCTGGTCGTCGGTGACGATCTCATCGAGGTAGGAATCCTCGGCGCCGCACAGCGCGCAGGGCGCATCGAAGCGGTAGCGCGTGAACGGATGGTCTTCGAAATCGAGCGACACCACCCTGGTGTGCGGCGGGATGGCGTAGATGCGCTTCTCGCGGCCGGCGCCGAACAGCTGCAGCGCCGCGCAATGGTCCATCTTTGGATTGTCGAACTTCGGCGTCGGCGATGGGTCCATCACGTAGCGCGCGTTGACCTTCACCGGATAGGCGTAGGAGGTCGCGATGTGGCCGAAGCGCGCGATGTCCTCGTAGAGCTTGACATGCATCAGCCCGTATTCGCCGAGCGCATGCATGCGGCGAGTCTCGGTCTCGCGCGGTTCCAGGAAGCGCAGCGGCTCGGGGATCGGCACCTGGTAGACCAGCACCTGGCCGGCATGCAGCGGCGCTTCGGGGATGCGGTGGCGGGTCTGGATCACGGTGGCGTCTTCGGTCGAGGTCGTGGTCGCGACGCCGGCGGTCTTGCCGAAGAACTTGCGGATCGAGATCGCGTTGGTCGTATCGTCCGAGCCCTGGTCGATCACCTTCAGCACGTCGTCGGGGCCGAGGATCGCCGCGGTCACCTGCACGCCGCCGGTGCCCCAGCCGTAGGGCATCGGCATTTCGCGGCTGGCGAACGGCACCTGGTAGCCGGGAATCGCGATCGCCTTGAGGATCGCGCGGCGGATCATCCGCTTGGTCTGCTCGTCGAGATAGGCAAAGTTGTAGGCCGTGGCGTTCATTCCGCAGCCTCCTTCATCGGCTCGGCAGCAGCGAAGAACTCGGCGCGCAGCTTGCGCAACAGGCCAAGCTCGGACTGGAAGTCGACATAATGCGGCAGCTTGAGATGCTCGACGAAACCGGTCGCCTGAACATTGTCGGAATGCGACATGACAAACTCCTCGTCCTGCGCCGGGGCTTTCGCTTCATCGCCCAATTCACGCGCCCGCAAGGCGCGATCGACCAGCGCCATCGACATGGTCTTGCGCTCGCTCTGCCCGAAGGCGAGGCCATAGCCGCGGGTGAAGCACGGCGCTTCCGTCGCCGAGCCCTTGAACTGGTTGACCATCTGGCATTCGGTCATCGGGATGGCGCCGAGCGGCACGGCGAAGCCGGCATCCTCGGCGAAGAATTCGACTTCGACCTCGCCGAAGCGGATCTCGCCGGCAAAGGGATGGCTGCGGCCATAGCCGCGCTGGGTGGAATAGCCGAGCGCGAGCAAAAAGCCTTCGTCGGCGCGGGCGAGATTCTGCAGACGCAGGTCGCGGTCGGCCGGGAAGCTCAGCGGCTCGCGGGTGAGATCGCCGACCGGTGCATCGGCGTCGGCCTGCGGCGACGGCTCGATCAGGCCGTCGCGGCCAAGAATGTCGGTGACGCGCGGCATCGCTGCCAGCGGCTCCGCCGTGGCAGGCGCTTCCGGCGTGCTGTCCTGCGCGAGTCCTGGATCGAGCAGCCGATGAGTGTAGTCGAAGGTCGGCCCGAGCACCTGGCCGCCCGGAATATCCTTGAAGGTGGAGGAAATGCGGCGGCGCACCTGCATGCTGCCGGTGTCAACCGGCTCGGTGGCGCCGAAGCGGGGCAGGGTGGCGCGGAAGGCGCGCACCAGGAAGATCGCCTCGATCAGATCGCCGCGCGCCTGCTTGATGGCGAGCGCGGCAAGCTCGCGGTCGTAGAGCGAGCCTTCGGTCATCACGCGGTCGACGCCGAGGCTGAGCTGCTCGGAGATTTGTGCCAGCGAAATCTCGGCGACATCGCGGTCGCCGCGCCGCTCATGCGCGAGCAGGCGATGGGCGTTCTCGATGGCCCGTTCCCCGCCTTTGACGGCAACGTACATTACTCAGGCTCCGTACGCGGCAAGCCGCGTGGTTCGGGGAATTGCGACAATGGCGTCGTCATGCACCAGCACGACGTCGATGCCGCGCGGAAACAGCGCTTCATTGGCGGCAAACTGCTCGAGCAGGCTCGTCGGTATTTTTGCCTGCAACACCGCGGTGCCGTCGATGCCGGGACCGGTCAGTTCGTAAGCGGGGCCCGAGGTGAAGCCATAGGTCTGCAGGATGATGGTGGTGGAACGGTCAGGATATTCGCTGCTGCCGAGCGCGAAGCGGTCGAGCGGCGGCAGCTGCTCCGCATCGCCGACCACGGCAAAGCTGCAAATGGATGTGTCCGCGATAACAGGCGCGCTGGTATGGAACTTGAGCCATTTGGCGACCTGAGGCGTGGCCGACATCGCCGCATCGAGCCAGACCGGCGTGTCGTGATCGAACAGCGTGAGCGCGATCGCGGCCGTGCCGCGCATCAGTTGTCCCGGCGTGCCCGCAACGGGGCGGATGCGCTGCACCGTGCCGGGGCGCGCCATCGCATCCATCACCGAGCGGAAGGTCGACTGCGCGGACAGCACCTTGTCCGCAAAGCCCGGCGGCAATTCGGCGAACGTTACCATCGCTTATCCCTCGCCGCGCACCATGGTGTAGAAATCGACGCGTGTGGCAGCCGCTTCCGCGGACCTGCGGCTGCGCTTTGTCGCCATTGCCGCCCGCAGCGGGGCCAGCACCTTGGCCTCGACCGCGTCGGCATGTCCGTGCGACTGCATCATGGCGTCGCACAGCGCGATCATCCGCGCTTTCGCAAGGTCGCGCCCGAGCGTGTAGCCGAAGCCGACCTCGCCGCTGGCAAGCCGCACCGCGGCACGCGAGACCGTGGCCTCGCCGAGATTGAACGGCGCGCCATCGCCGCCGATGCGGCCGCGCACCATGACGAGGCCGTTCTCCGGTTCCCGCAGCGCCTCATGGGCGGGCACGTCCAGCGCGCCGAGGCATTTTGCGATGCCGGCCGCATCCGAATGCGCCAGCACCGTCATCGCCGCCTTGCGCCGCGTCATCATCGCGCTTTTTGCCGTCACTGCCATGCCCGGACCTTGCGTGAATCAAGTTGTCTATGATAATAGACAACTTGACGGGCAACGCAAATGACCGTTTCGTGACGCAGCCATGAGTTTTTCGAAGCCCGCTTTCGGCGGCGCCCTTTTCGGCGGTGCGCCATGACCCTGCAGGATGTCGCATCCGGCGTGGCGCTGTGGCGCCAGGTCGCGGACGGGATCGAGCGCGGCATCGCCGACGGCCGTTATGCCGCCGGCGAGAAGCTGCCGGGCGAGATGGAGATTGCGGAAACCTACCGGGTCAACCGCCACACCGTGCGCCGCGCGCTGGCGACACTCGCCGAGCGCGGGTTGGTGCGCGCCGAGCGCGGCAGCGGCACCTATGTGGAGGCGGCGAAAATCGCCTATCCGCTGCGCTCGCGCACACGGTTCTCCGAGATCGTCGGCGAAGTCGGGCGCGAGCCGCGCGGGCAATTGATCGATTGGTCGGAAGAGGCCGCCAGCCGCGACGTCGCGCGCGAGCTTGGCCTCAAGGCCGGTGCGCCGCTGATCCGCATCGAGGCGCTGCGCCTCGCCGACCGCTCGCCGATCTGTGTCGGCACGCACTGGCTGTCGGCGGAGCGGTTCCCGGATGCGGGGCGGGTTTATGGCGCCGTGCGCTCGATGACAAAACTGCTGGCGCATTTCGGCGTGCGCGACTATCGCCGCGCCACCACCCGGATCACGGCCGGCATCGTGGATGCGACCGACGCCGCGCGGCTCGACCTCGCGCTGGGCCGCCCGATCCTGATCGCCGATTCCACCGATGTCGATATGGATGGCCGACCGCTGATCACCAAGCACGTGCGGTTCGCCGCCGAGCGCGTGCAGTTCCTGGTGGAGAGCTAGTCAGGGCATGATCCGGAAAGCGTGAAGCGGTTTCCCGAAAGATCATGCCCAAACAACAACCTGAAGCGCGCTGATGATCCATCCAGATCTGATCGCGTTCTAGTCCTTAGGCGATGGCGCGGCGGCCGATGATGGCAAAGCGCAGCTTGTTGGAGATCCAGTCGATGGCGGCGACCGCGACCAGGATCATCAGGATCAGGAACGACACCTTCTGCCATTCCAGCACGCGGATCTGCTCGGCGAGCTGCAGGCCGATGCCGCCGGCGCCGACGATGCCGATGATGGTGGCCGAGCGGGTGTTCGACTCGATGAAGTAAAGCACCTGTCCGGCGATGACGGGCAGCACCTGCGGCATCAGCCCGAATCTGATCTCGTGCAGCTTGCTGCCGCCGGCGGCGCGGATGCCCTCGACCTCCTTGCGGTCGGCAGCCTCGATCGCCTCGGAGAACAGCTTGCCGAACGCGCCGAAATCGGCGACCGCAATCGCCAGCACGCCGGCGAACGGGCCGAGCCCCACCACGTTGATCCAGACCAGCGCCCAGATCAGCGTATCGACGCCACGGATGGTGTCGAGGAAGCGCCGCACCGGAAAGCGGAAGATCGCCGAGGGCACGATGTTCCTCGCCGCCAGCAGGCTGACCGGCAGCGCGGCGAGCGCCGCGATGGTGGTGCCGAGCAGCGCGATCGACAGCGTCTCGCCGAGGGCATGCAGATAGGCCGGCAGCGACGAGCCGGGATCGGGCGGCAGCATCAGCAGCGTGATCCAGCCGAGCTGGCTCAGCCCCGCCATCAGCCGCGCCGGCGAGAAATCGAGATCGACCAGGCCGTAGACAAAGATGGCAAGGGCCAGCGCCATCATCAGCGGCAGCGCCAGACGCGACGATGCCGGACGGTTGAACACCTCGGGATAGCGCTCGCGCAGCTTTGCGGGATCCTCGGACGGCAGCCGCGTCATGCCCGCGCATCCTTGCCGAACAGTTTTCCGCGCAGCCAGCCGGTGCCAATGTCGATCAGGAACACGGTGAGGATGATGGTGATGAGGATCGCGCTGACGTCCGAATAGTAGAACTTGCGAATCGCGACGACGAGCTCCTGGCCGATGCCGCCCGCCCCGACAAAGCCCATCACCGAGGCCTCGCGGACGTTGATCTCGAAGCGCAGCAGCGCGTAGCTGGCGTAGCCGGCCGTCACCTGCGGCAGCACCGCAAAGCGCATGCAGGCGAGCCAGCTCGCGCCGGTGGAACGCACGCCCTCGACCGGCTTCATGTCGATGTTCTCGACGATCTCGGAAAACAGCTTGCCCAGCGCGCCGGCCGAGTGGATGGCGATGGCAAGAACGCCGGCCATCGGGCCGAGACCGAACGCCATGACGAAGATCAGCGCGAACACGATCGACGGCACGGTGCGGCAGAATTCCAGCCCGCGGCGTACCACGAAACGCAGCCATGGCATCGGCGCGGTGTTCTGCGCGGCAAGGAAATTCAGCGCGAAGGCCAGCACCGCGCCGGTCAGCGTGCCGACATAGCTGATCAGGATGGTTTCGCCGAGCAGCTTGAGCCAGCTCTTCCAGCCCCAGAACCACTCGCCGAAATTGGTCCAGACCCTGGTGCCGTCCTCCAGCCGCAGGATGCGGTCGAAATAGCTCACGAAGTTGCCGAAATAGGTGATCAGCGTCTTCAGGTTCACCTCGGAGCCGACCGCCGCGGCGATCAATGCGACAAGAAACAGCGCCGCCGCCAGCAACCCGCGCAGACGCTTGCGCCGCACCGCCGCGCGATAAGCCTCATTGAGGGTCGCTAGCTGCTGCTCGGGTAGGATGGAGACGGCGCTGGTCATGTCAGCTCACGGCTGCACGGGCAGGCCGGGCGCCGGGCCCGGCCTTGTTCGATGGGCGGATAGATCAGGACGCCTTCTTCTTGCGCAGGGCGTCGACGAACTTGATCAGTTCGATGGTGGCGTCCCAATCCTTGGTGGTCGCGGGATGGAAGCCCTTCTTCTGGCCGTCGGACAGGCGATCGAACGCCGCCTTGTCCTTGGTCGGCGAGTCCATGAAAGCCTTGGCAATCGCCGCCTTCAGGTCGTCGGGCAGGTCCGAATTGTAGGCATAGGGCCCGTTGATGATCGGCGACGACTTGTGAATGATGCGGAAATCATCCTTCTTCATCGCCGAGCCGTCGGGGTTTTTCAGCATGCCCTTGATGAGCATCTGCGACAGCGTGGAGTCGTCGTCGCTGGTCCACTGGTTGGCGGCGACATCGACCGTGCCCTGCGACAGCGCGAGGATCGCGTTCTCGTGGCTGCCGGTGAAGACGACCTTGCTGAAATAGCCTTCGGCGTCCGGGATACCGAGCTTGTTCAGTTCGAAGCGCGGCACGTTGTTTCCGGAGGTCGAGTTCGGATCGACGAGGCCAAGGTTCTTGCCCTTGACGTCTTCGACGGTCTTGTAGGGGCTCGAAGCCTTGACGAAGAACACCGAGAAGTAGCCGGTCGAGCCGTCGGCGTTGATGTCGTTGGCGAACGCATCGGTCTTGACGCCGGTCAGCCGGGCGCGGGCGAACGAAGCCGAGCCGTAGCTGGCGATATGGATGTTGCCGGCGCGCTGGCCTTCGATGACGGCTGCGTAGTCGTTGGCGATGCGCAGCGTCACCTTGGTGCCGAGCTCCTTGGAAAGATAGTTGACGAACGGCGTCCAGCGCTCGGTGACGCCGGAAGCGTTCTCGGCCGGAACGACGGCGAAGGTCAGTTCCGGATACTTGCTCTTCCAGTCCTGCGCAGATGCGGCGGTTGCGGAAAATGCCAGCGCTGCAGCGCCGGCAAGCACGATGCGACGGTTGATCATGGAGTTTGCCCTCTCGTTGTAGTTCACGCCTGTTTGGTGGTCACGCCTTGTTCGGCCGATCGCGCGGCGCGATCGGCCGCCTGTCTTGATGCGGCCGCTCAGGCGGCTGCGGTACCGAGCGCCGGAACGGTCGCGGCCCCCGGCGATTGCGCCGGCGCCGCACCCATCACCTCATTGGCCTCGAGATCGTAGAGTTCGCGCGCGATCAGGTCGGTCAATTCGGCCGGCGCGCCGTCGAACACCACGCGGCCTGCCGCCATGCCGATCAGGCGGTCGCAATAGCTGCGCGCCAGGTCGAGCGAATGCAGGTTGCAGAGCACCGTGATGCCGAAATGCTTGTTGATGCGCAGCAGCGCGTCCATGACGATGCGGGTGTTGCGCGGGTCGAGCGAGGCGATCGGCTCGTCGGCGAGGATGATGTCGGGCTCCTGCACCAGCGCGCGGGCAATGGCGACACGCTGCTGCTGGCCGCCGGAGAGCTGGTCGGCGCGCTGGGCGGCGAGCTGGGCCATGTCGAACTGCTCGAGCGCCGACATCGCCAGCGCCTTGTCGGCCTCGGGCCAGAGCTGGGTCAGCGACCGCCAGGCCGGAATTTCGGCAAGGCGTCCCATCAGCACATTGGTAAGCACGTCGAGCCGGCCGACCAGGTTGAATTGCTGGAAGATCATGGCCGAACGCGCGCGCCACTGCCGCAGCTCGCGGCCGCGCAGCGCGGTGACGTCCGTGCCCTCAAACAGGATGCGTCCGCCGGACGGCTCGGCGAGGCGGTTGATCATCCGCAGGAGGGTAGACTTGCCGGCGCCGGAGCGGCCGATCACGCCGACAAACGTGCCCGGCGCGATGGAGAAGGAGGCGTTGTCGACCGCGGCTTTGGTGCCGAAACGGCACGTCAAACCTTCCACAACAAGCATGCAATGCTCCACCCGCGGTCCAGGGCACAATCGCTAACGGAGGTGTTTTACAGTTATGTGACAATCATGCTGCGGTGCGGCAACCATGCACGCGGAGACGTTTTGTCACTTAAATGTCACGACACTGTCATTTGGTGCCGTGATGACGTACCAACTGGCGCCCGGATGGAAATGCAGATGGCCGGAAAACAGCTTTCAGCCCAGCCGACCATCGATTCCTCGGCTTCCGTGCGCGAGAGCAGGCTTGGCGCATATACCGAGGTCGGTGCGCGCACCATTCTGCTCGAAGTCGAGATGGGCGACTATTCCTACGTCGTCAACGACTCCCAGATCACCTACAGCACGATCGGTAAATTCTGCTCGATCGCGGCGATGACGCGGATCAATCCTGGCAATCACCCGATGCACCGCGCCACCCAGGCGCATTTCACCTACCGCGCCAGCGCCTATTTTCCCGGCGAGGCCGACGATGCGGAGTTCTTCGACTGGCGGCGGCAACATCACATCCACATCGGTCATGACGTGTGGATCGGCCATGGCGCGATCGTGCTGCCGGGGCGGAACATCGGCACCGGCGCGGTGATCGCCGCGGGCGCCATCGTCACCAGGGACGTCGCGGCCTACACGATTGTGGCCGGCAATCCGGCGCGGCCGATCAAGCGGCGCTTTTCGGAAGCCGTCGCCGGCCGGCTCGCCGAACTCGCCTGGTGGGATTGGGACCACGAAGCGCTGCGGCTGGCGCTGCCCGATTTCAGGAAGCTTGCCATCGAGGAGTTTCTCGACAAGTACGAGACCTCCTCCGCATCCACCCCCGACAGACGACGAAGTGCGACATCGTGACCGATATTTTTATTGAAGGCGGCCGGGCCCTGCTCGGAGAGGAGTTCGAGGACGCGTCGGTGCGGACGGCGGGCGGCGACATCGGTTCCGTCGGAACCGAACGCGGCCGCGGCGCGCTGACAGTCGACGCACGCGGGCTGATCGTGCTGCCGGGCATCGTCGACCTGCATGGCGATGCCTTCGAGCGGCAGATGATGCCGCGCCCCGGCGTGCATTTCCCGATCGATGTGGCGCTGGTCGACAGCGACCGGCAGGCGATCGCCAACGGGATCACCACCGTGTTTCACGCCACTACCTGGTCGTGGGAGCCCGGCCTGCGCAGCGGCGACAATGCACGCGAACTGCTGAAGGCGATCGAGGACCTGCGGCCGCAACTTGCGGCCGACACCCGCTTCCATCTCCGCCAGGAGACCTACAATCTCGAGGCGGAAAGCGAAATCGTCCAGTGGCTGGCCGATGGCCGTATCGATCTGCTGGCGTTCAACGACCACATGACCGCGACGATCTCGGACATGGCAAAGCCGCAGAAGCGCAACCGCATGATCGAGCGGTCCGGGCTCTCCAGCGAAGCGTTCGACGATTTGGTGCAGCGCGTTGCCGCCCGCGCCGATGACGTACCGGCGACGGTTGCGCGGCTGGCCGAGGCGGCGCGCGCCGCCGGCGTCAAGATGCTGTCGCATGACGACGGCAGCCCGGAGATGCGCAAGGCCTACCGTGCACAGGGCGTTGCGATCGCCGAATTTCCCGTCAACGAGGAAACGGCGCGAGAGGCGGCGGGCGAAGGCGACTTCATCGTGTTCGGTGCGCCCAACGTGGTGCGCGGCGGCAGTCACATCGGCTGGACCAGGGCCTCCGACATGATCGCGAAGGGCCTCTGTTCGATTCTGGCTTCCGACTATTACTATCCGGCGCAGCTCTTGGCAGCGTTCCGGCTTGCGGTCGACGGCGTCGTGCCGCTGGCGCAGGCCTGGCAGTTGATCTCGGCGACGCCGGCGCATGCGACCGGCCTTTCCGACCGCGGCGAACTGGCTGCCGGAAAGCGCGCCGACATCATCCTGGTCGACGACGAGACGCCGCTGCGCCCCCGCATTGTCGCCGTCATCGCCGCCGGAAGGCTGGTTCACCTGACCGACGCCGGCCGGCTGACCCAGGCCACCGCGCGCAAGACGGCTGCGATGGCTTGAAGCCGTCCCAAGCGCGCAATGCCGGATTTTCCCCGATATGCGATCTACTACGCGCCGGCGCCGGGCTCTACGCTCGATCGTCTCGGCGCTGAACTGCTCGGCTACGACGCGCATCGCGGCGTCGCGCTTCCGTTTACCGACGCGATTGCATTCGCCGACTGGCGCGAGCTGACGCAGGACCCGCGCAGATACGGCTTTCATGCCACCCTCAAGGCGCCGATGGCGCTGGCACCCGGCAAGGACGAGGATCAGTTGCTGGCTGCCTGCGCAACCTTCGCGGCCAGGCCGCGCAGCATTCCTCTCATCGAACCGATCGTCGATCCGATCAGCGGCTTCATCGCGCTCGTTCCGGCAAAGCCCGCACCCGAACTCGACGCGCTGGCCGCCGACTGCGTTCGCGACTTCGATCCGTTCCGCGCGGCGCTGACCGAGAAGGACCGCGCCCGCCGCAACCCAGCGAAGCTCAGCCCGCGCCAGGTCGGCTATCTCGATCGCTGGGGTTACCCCTACGTCTTCGAGGAATTCCGCTTTCACATGACCCTGACCGGAAGGGTGGCGCCGGACCGCGTCGCGGCCGTCCTTTCGATGCTGCGCGCCCGGCTGGCGGAAGTCACGCGTGCGCCGCTGGCGATCGATCGCCTCGCGCTGTTTCGGCAGGACACTGGTCGCGATCAGTTTCGCATCATCGGCCACTGGCCGCTGCAAGGCGATGCATAGCTGCGCTGCGCACGCTGGCGCGGGGCGAAAAGAGCCGCTGCAATTTTCATAAAATGCGTCGCTGTTGTGGCGGCGGCTGCGCGCTGTTGACGCGTTGTCCGGACCGTTCGTTTGCCGGATATTCCGGCGTCTTTCATCGCATCGCGCTGCACGCGAGCAATGAGCCTGTGCGCGTGCCGCGCGCCGCGAAAGGGATCGCATGAAGAAGACTGCCCTGGTTTCCGCATTTGCCTTTCTGGCCGGACTTTCCTTGAGCCCGGTGCAGGCCCAGTCATGGCCGGACAAGCAGATCACCTTCATCGTGCCGTTCGCGGCCGGTGGCGGCACCGACGCTTTTGCTCGTCCGCTGGCGGCCCAGCTCGACACGCAGCTCGGCAAGCGCGTGCTGATCGAGAACCGCGCCGGCGCCGGCGGCACGGTCGGCGCCTCCTCGGCGTCCAAGGCCGCGCCCGACGGCTATACCTTCTTCGTCGGCGCCGCGCATCACGCCATCGCGCCGTCGCTCTATCCGAAGCTCGACTACGATATCGAGAAGGATTTTGTCGCAGTCGCCCTGATCGCTCGGCCGCCGCAGGTGGTGGTGGTCAATCCCGACAAGGTCACCGCCAGGACGCTCAAGGAATTCATCGACTATCTGAAGGCCAATCCGGGCAAGCTGCACTATGGCTCCGCCGGCGCCGGCACCACGCATCATCTCGCCGGCGAGTTGTTCAAGATCCTCACCAAGACGGATATACAGCACGTGCCCTATCGCGGCGCGGGACCCGCGATGCAGGACCTGATCGCCGGCCACGTGCCGATCGTGTTCGACGGGCTCGGCTCGTCGGCAGGGCCGGTAAGGGCGGGGCAGCTCCGCGCGCTCGCGGTCGCCGCGCCCAAGCGCGTGGCCGCATTCCCCGACCTTCCCACCGCCGCGGAAGCCGGCGTTGCCGGCTTTGAAGTGTCGACCTGGTACGGCCTGTTTGCGCCGAAGAACACGCCGCCTGACATCATCGCGCGGATGACCAGGGAACTGCGCACCGCCATGCAGGTCGCCTCGATCAAGGAAGCCTGGGAGCGCAACGGCTCCGACGTGCCCGATGTAGCCGGCGCCGACTTTGCCAAGATGGTGTCCGCTGAAGTGGCGCGCTGGCGCAAGGTCGTTGGCGAGGCGAATGTGAGACTGGACTGACGGCGGCGCGTTCGCCGGCCGGCCTTGAACTGCCCATTTGGTAGGCATAGGCTGGCCGGCAACAACGATAAACAACAGCGGGACGAAGCCCCCGATGCAGCCCTCCGAGCGGCGCCTGTCGGTCTACCGCCGGGGCCTCGTCATGATTGCAACCCTGGCCACCGCCTATATGGCCAGTCATTTTTTCCGCGCCTCCAACGTCACGATCGGCCTCGATTTGATGCGCGACCTGTCGGTCGGGCCCGGCGCGCTGGGCGCGCTGACCGGCGCGTTTTTCTTCGGTTTCGCCACCATGCAGATCCCGTGCGGCTTCTTCTTCGACCATTTCGGCCCGCGCCGTACCGTGGTCGGCATGCTGATGCTGGCGACCCTCGGCGGCATCATCTTCACGACGGCGCCGAACTGGCCCGTGCTGCTCACCGGCCGCGTGCTGCTGGGCGCCGGCTTCGGCGTCATGCTGATCGGCAGCATGGTGGTGATCAGCCGGTGGTTCCCGCCGGATCGCTTCTCCACGCTCACCGCCGTCGTGCTGTCGGTCGGGCTGCTCGGCAATCTCATCGCCACCACGCCGCTGGCCTGGGCATCGGAAATATCGGGCTGGCGCGCCGTGTTCGGCGCCGCGGTGCTCTTCACCGCGATTGCCGCCATCGCGGTGTGGATCGTGGTGCGCGATGCGCCGGACGGCCATCCTTTCCTTGATCGCAAGCCGGAGCCGGCCGGCCAGATGTTTCGGGGCCTGCTCGAAGTGCTGCGCAATCCGCGCCTGAAGCCGATCCTGGCGCTGAACTTCTTCAACTATGCCTGCACGTTCACGGTGCAGGGCCTGTGGGCCGGCCCCTATCTGCGCGAGGTGCACGGCCTCAGCCCGATCGCGGCGGGCAACGTGCTGCTCGCCGCCGTCGTCGCCTATCAGTTCGGCATGCTGTCGTTCGGCCCGCTCGACCGCGTGTTCGATACGCGCAAATGGATAGCGGTAGCCGGCACGGCGGCGATCATCGGCCTGCTGGCTGCGCTTGCGATCCCGTCAGCGCCGCCGGCGTGGCTGTCGGTCGGCGCCATCGTCGCGATCGGCTTCTTCAGCGCCTCCAGCACCATGGTGATGACCCACGGCCGCGGCATCTTCCCGGACCGCCTGATCGGGCGCGGCATCGCCACCATCAATACCTCGGTGATGCTCGGCGTCGCCGTCATGCAGACGCTCTCCGGCCTGATCATCGGCGCGTTCGAGCCGCTGGCGAACGGCGAGCGCAGCGAAATCGCCTACCGCTCGCTGTTTGGATTCCTCACGGTCATCCTGCTCGTCGCGGTCACGACCTACGGAGTCCTGTCCGAGGACGTCAGGCCTAGCCACGAGATGCGCCTGCGCGAACAGGCTCGTGCCGCATGATCAGCGCTTCAGCTTGTCGTATTCGGCGGAAGCCCGCTCGAACTTCTCGTTGAACAGCCACATCGCGTCCATGATCTCGCGGTAGTTCGCCGAGGTCTTCGCACGGTCGGCCGCGCCGTAGGCAAACATGCTGTTGTTGCGCAGATAACCCATGATCCTGGGCTCGGACACGCGATAGCCGAGCAGATTGCCTGAGGCGAGCGCCGACCTGGTCGGGCTCGGCACGATCTGGATCAACTCGAAGAGTTTCATCTGGTCGATCGGATTCGGCAGGGTCTTCGCGATCGCGGGTATCTGCGCGAACAGCTCGGCGTGGGCATTCATCAGCCCGTTGCGCACGTTGATCCAGTGGTTGTAGCGCGGGTCGAGGTTGCCGAGCCGCGCCTCTTCTTTGGCGTCGCGTGCGATCAACTCCGGATCGAACGCGGCGATCCGCCCCTTGATCGCGGTCCATTTCTTTCGTCCGTTGGCATCTTCCGACGGGCCGGTCTGAAAGCTGCCCTTGTAGGTACTGGAGCGCGCGTTGCCGATGTTCTGGTTGCCGTTGGTCTCGGCAAAGAACAGCGCCAGGCTGATGCGGCCGGCCACTTCCGCATTTGCCGCATCGAGGCCCTTGGCGCGCGCGATGGCCCGGCCGAGATCGACCACGTCCTTGAACGGCGTTGGCGAAGCCTGCGCGTTCGCCGGCGGCGCCTGCATGACGTCGAACAGTCTTCGGTATTCCTCGATCAGCGGCTCGATGTCGGCGTCGAAATATTGCGGGGGAACGCCGAACTTGTTGGGACGCCCGACCCGCGATGGCTGCGCGTCGGTGAGATCCTTGTAGGTGCTCATGACGAGATTGCGCGCCAGATAGACGGCTTGCCCCGGCAGGTTCGGCAATGGCTGCTTCGCATCGATCTGCCGCCGTCGCTCGGTCAGCACCGCCTTGAACTGCGCGAGCGCGTTGTTGTAGGCGGCGAGCACATCGGTTTGCGGTTTTGCGGGCGCGGGCTGCGCGACAGCGGATGCGGGCGTGCCGGCCACTGCAAGCCAGACGCCGATCGCCAATCCTGCGACGGTCTGGCGCACATTCGTCATGGCGGGTTCCCGGCTGCGATTGATCCGCGGAGATCGTACACAACAGGCCCGTCCCCTGGCGAGCAGCGAGGCGCAAATCGTCGTCGCTGTCCAGTGCAATCCCGGCAGGGCGGGCTACGCGGCGTGCCTAGGGCGGCCCAGACCGCCGTGCTACGTTCCGGCAAAACAGGTTCAGGGAGAGACGATCGATGCGTGGCCGCCGCGTGCTGATGGAATCCTTCGTGGCGCAGGGCGTGCGGCACATCTTCGGCAATCCCGGCACCACCGAGACGCCGCTGCTCGACAGCCTGCCGGCCTTCCCGCAGATCGACTATGTGATGGCGCTGCATGAAGGCGTCGCGGTTTCCGCCGCGAGCTTCTATGCGCAGGCATCCGGCCGTCCCACTGTGGCCAATCTCCACGTCGCGCCGGGCCTCGGCAACGGCATCGGCTCGCTCTATGGCGCGCTCAAGGCCAACTCGGCGCTGGTGGTGACCGCCGGCCAGCAGGACACGCGGATGCGCCTTGCCGGTCCCGTGCTCGGCCATGATCTTGTCGCGATGGCCGCGCCGGTGACGAAATGGAGCGTACAGATCGAGCGCGCCGACGAGATCGCGCCGATCCTGCGCCGCGCCTTCAAGGTCGCAAGCGACGCGCCGAAGGGGCCGGTATTCGTCGCGTTGCCGATCGACGTGCTGGAGCAGGAGACGGAGGTGCAAGCCGCCGTTCCGGACAGGCTGTGGCGTGCCGCCGCTCCCGATCCCAAAGGCATCGCGGAGCTCGCCTCGGTGGTGCTGAAGTCGCAGCGTCCCGTGATCGTCACCAGCGACGACGTGGCGCGCACTGGCGCCACCGAGGCGCTGGTGGCGCTCACTGAGGCCGTCGGTGCCGGCGTCTGGTTCGAGGGGCTGCGGCACCATGCTTCGTTCCCGACCGGCCATCCGAACTACCGCGCATCGCTGCCGGGCGATGCGGCGCAGGTGCGCAAATCGTTCGAAGGCGCCGATCTCGTGCTGCTGCTGGGCGGTCCGTTCTTCGAGGACATCTGGTACTCCGGGGGCGGGCACTTCCCGAAGGCCGCGGCCGTGCTTCAGATCGAGCAATCGCCCGAGCGCCTCGCCTTCAATCATCGCCTCGATGCCGGCCTGGTCGGCGACCTCGCCGCCAGCCTTTCGGCGTTGACGGAGGCGGTGCGCAACGGCGCGTCGGCCGAGTACAAATCCGCGGCGCAACGCCGTAACGCGGCGCTTGCGGACCTGCGCGCGCAGGAAAAGGACGCCTACAAGTCGCGACTCGAGAAAGCTTGGAACCGCGAGCCGACGTCCATGCCGCGCGTCGCCGCGGAGCTGCGGCGCGGCCTGCCGGACAATGTCGTCATCGTCGACGAGAGCATCACCGCGAGCCTCGATCTGGCGCGCGCCTTCGACTACCGCGGGTTCGGCGATTACTTCGGCGGCCGCGGCGGCGGCATCGGCCAGGGCCTGGCCGGCGCGATCGGCGTCAAAGTCGCCATGCCGGATCGTCCCGTGGTGGCCGTCTCCGGCGACGGCTCGGCGATGTACAGCATTCAGGCGCTGTGGAGCGCGGCACACCACAAGCACGCCATCGTGTTCGTGGTGCTGGCCAACCGCGAGTACCGCATCCTCAAGCACAATGTCGACGTCTGGCGGCAGAACTTTCAGCCCGGAACACAGCATCCTTATCAGCAGATGGACCTGGCCAGTCCCGCGCTCGATTTCGTGCACCTGGCAACGGGCATGGGCGTCCAGGCGGTCAGGGTCGAGAAGGCGGACGATATCGCGCCGGCGCTGGCTGCCGCGGTTGCGGCAAACCGGCCGTATCTCGTTGAAATTGCAATCGAAGGGAAGCGATGACGGGGGGTGGTCGCGGCCTTCGCCGCGCTTGCGCTGGACAGGCCTGACGCAGCCCCTTACGGATGTCAGATGCGCCTTTACCGGTTCGCCTTCATCGCCGCCTTTGCCTCCCTCGCGGTTTTGCCTTTCGTCCCTCCGGCCCCTGCCGGCCCGATAATGTTGCCGGCTTTCGATCTCCCGGCGTCGGCAAGGCCGGTCGTGCCGGTCGCCAGTGACGACGAGAGTTACGATATCGACATGATCGTCACGCTCTCCGGCAGGTGCACGGTGTTTCGCTCGGCCGGCCAGAACCTGCCGTGCCGCGCCGTCAAGTATTTCCACGGCGAGAGCGGGCGGGCCTATTACACCGTTGCCATCGACGATCCCTCCGACAAGGGGCGCATCGTCTCGTTCTCGGGCGACAAGGCGACCCGCGACCGCAACGACTTCTACGAGCTGACGCTCGATCAGGTGCTGTTCAGCTCCAAGGACCGGCCGCTGGTTGGCGGCGTGCGCGTGCCGCGGGTCGAGCCCGCCGGCGGATCGTGCAAGCAACTCGGCGACATCGAGAGCAAGCAGATCACGTCGGTCGCATGCGTCGCGACTGACAGGGCCGGCAAGACCTACGAGCTGCAATTTGCAGCCGATGGCCAGCCGGCCATGGTGCAGAAGATCACCCGCGAGCCGCTGGAGCTGGCCCGCCGCCGCGCCCGGCTGCGGGCGCTCAAATCCTGCCGCGCCCAGGCAAAGGAGGCCAGCATCCTGCCGCGGGACGCCACCGCGTACATCCTGAACTGCCTGCAGCAGGGCGGCGTTTCACCCTTGTCGGATGATCAGTAAGTCCGGCGCGAGAACCAGCAGTTATCGGATTGTATACACGAATCGGCCGAATCGCCTCGAACCCGGCGCTCACCTGCAAGGCTGTCTTGCCCGGCAATTGGGCTTGGCTAGCCGGTGGTCATCTAGTCGGTAGCGATGGCGAGGAACGTCAATCCTCCAAAAATAGCGGCCCAGACGAGTAGAAGGTCAGGTAGCATCGTTGCACTCCGTTGTGCGGTACAGAGTGCACTGCAAGAGCCGCGCCAGATTTGGCTGGCGCATCCCTGGCGTGGATGCCTGCTGATTGTGCGCCGTCCATCGTTGCCATTCCGCGGCGGATGGCCTTTGGCATGTTCGCCCTTGGGCGTCGCCTGCGTTGCGCTCGCAGGAGCTCGACCAGCAGGTGATCCAGCAGCCGTCGCCGGACGTACCATCACCAATTCGATTGTTGGGAGAAGCCCATGGTCTATCTGGCCGGTTACGTGGCCGCGCTCGTCCTGTTCGGTGCGGTTGATGCGTTGTGGCTCTTCCTGATGGGGCCGGCTCTCTATCGTCCGACGCTGGGGGACATCCTGCTGGCCGAGGTTCGCCTCGGTCCGGCGATCGCATTTTATCTGCTCTATCCAATCGGGGTGCTCGTACTGGCCGTGCTCCCCGCGCTCAAGTCGGGCTCGCTCGCCGCTGCCATCGGATCCGGCATCGTCCTCGGCGCCCTATGTTACGGAACTTACGATCTGACCAACTTTGCGACCTTGCGCAACTGGACGCTGCAGATCACCCTGGTCGATATCGCCTATGGCGCGGTCGTATCGGGGCTTGTAGCCGCCGCCGGCTTTTGGGCAGCGCGCGCGGTCTCGTGATGGGATTTCGCCGACACCGGCGCCAGACGATAATGGCTCACGCCCCACTCTTCGCCGCCGGCGTGGCCGAACAGCCCCATCGTTGCGAGGAAGAACAGCCGCCAGCGCCGGTGCCAGAGCCGGGTGTCGCGCCCATAGACCTGGCGTTGGATTTCCAGGATCGGCGCGCGGTTTCGGTCGTAGTTGGCCAGCCAGTCGCGCGCCGTATCGCGATAATGCTGTCCGTTCCATTGCCATTCGGCATCGAGGCGGAAACTGTCGTTGAAGTGCCGGATCAGTCCGTGGCTCGGCATGATGCCGCCGGTGAAGAAGTGCTGCGCGATCCAGTCGGCGCGGTCCTCGGTCGAAAATCGGTACGAAACCGCCTTGTGGCTGAAAACGTGAAGAAACAGAAAGCCGTCGTCCCGCAACGCGGCCTGCATGCGCTGCAGCAATGGCCGCCAGTTGACCATGTGTTCGAACATTTCCACGGAGACCACGCGATCGAATTGCCCGTTCGGGACGAACTCGTTCATGTCGGCGGTGATCACGGTGAGATTGCCGAGACCTTCGGCGCGGGCTCGAGCTGCGATGAATTCCCGCTGCGAGGCTGAGTTCGAGACCGACGTGATGCATGCGTTCGGGAACTTGCGCGCCATCCAAAGCGACAGCGATCCCCAGCCGCAGCCCAGTTCGAGAATGTCCTGTCCGTCCGCGAGCAGCGCGTGCTCGGCGGTTGCACGCAGCGCACGTTCTTCGGCGGCAGCGAGATCGTCGCCCTCCCGGTAGAGGCAGCACGAGTATTTTCGCTGCGGTCCCAGGATCAGTTCGAAGAAACTGGCAGGGATTTCATAGTGCTGCGCATTCGCCGCCGCCGTGCTGATGGCAATCGGCAGCGTGGCGGTCGCACGCAGGAAGCTCTCGTCCGAATGCCCTTCGGCGTGCGTCAGCTTGCGCCGTGTCTGTCCGACGAGGCGATCGATGACTGCGGCACTCATGCTGTCGGGCCATGGCAGCGCTTCACCGAGCCTTATCGCTGCCCGAGCCAGATCCATCTCAGCCCCCGGCCGGGCGTTTCGACGGGCCCGGGAAGAACATGTTGGTTGTCATCTGATATCGGCGGAATGCCTCGCCGCGCTGCGCCAGCATGTGCTCTTCGAGCGGCGGAACGCCGGAGACGTAGACAAGCAGCCAGTACATGCAAAGCGGCGCGGCGAAGGCCAGCAGCGCCCAGGGGTAATTGCCGTAAAGGTCGATCGCCAGAACCGGATAGGCAATCCAGCCGAGCCATTCGAAGAAATAGTTCGGATGGCGCGACCACCGCCACAGGCCGGTGTCGCAAACCTTTCCCTTGTTGTCCGGCTGAAGGCGAAACGACCGCAGTTGCTGGTCGGCGAGAGCCTCCCCGATGACGGCAACGGCGAAGATCAGGATCGCCATGAAGGCTTGCGCCGCTGCGGGCGGCAACGGATTCGCCGCCGCAAGCCACATCGCGAGCGCGAGGGGAATGCTCACGAGCGCCTGCTTCTGCAGCAGCCAGAACATCTGCCGCGATGCGTCGGGACCCCAGTCGCCGATGAGCTTGGCATAGCGCGGATCGTCGGTGATGCCACGCGTGCGGAAGGCAATGTGCAGCCCGAGCCTCAGTGACCAGGTCACCGCCATGGCCGCAACAAGCGCGCTGCGCCAATTCAGGGGGTGCGTGAAAGGCAGCACGGCGGCGAGGACGCCGACAAGACCGACGCCGAACGTCCATATGGTATCGACCCAGCCTGAATTCCCGGTGGCTCTCCAGACGAGCCAGGCGATGGCCATGACCGCTGAAAGCGCCGCCGAAAGGCTCGCAAGGCCGATGATGAATGTTGCGCCGGTCATTCTGCTCGGTCCTTACAGGCGGACGAACGGCTGCAGCAACTTGCCGATCCATCCGCGCAGCTCCAGCCTGCCCTGCAGCGCGACCAGGCAGACGCAGGTGGCGCCCGGCTCGACAAACGGCGTGTGGTGGACATTGTCATCGGCGTCGTCGAAATCGCCCGGCCCATAGCGGCCCTGCTCGTGCCGGAATGCGCCTTCCAGCACGCAGGTCCACTCCACGCCGGAATGGCCGTGATGCGGCAACGAGGAGCCGGGCGCGGACTTCAGCATGAAGACGCGGGTGCCGTCGCTGGAGGGAACGTCGGCCCCTCGCCAATAGACTCCGGGGCCGATCCACCGCCACGGCCCGACGCTGTAGGGGGCCAGCACTTGCGGATAATCGGGCGTCGTTCGCGGCGCTGAAGCGGCAGGCGTGACCGTGCCGATGCGGGCAAGCGCCGCATCCAGTGATTCTGCACGCATGGAAGCGGGCGCGGCCCGATCGATCAACGCGCCGCCGACCTGCTCGAGCGCGCCCATTGTCGCACGGCATCGCGCACACAGCGCAACGTGCGCGGCCACCACGACGCTGCGCGCTTCGTCGAGGTTGCCCGAGGCAAAGGCTGCAAGTGTATCGTCGCTCGCGTGATGCGTGATGCTCATAGGTTCTCACCCAGATATTCCCGCAGCCGCGCCATCGCCAGACGCAACCGCGATTTGACTGTTCCAAGCGGAATGCCGAGCGTTCTGGCGATGTCGCCGTGCGCCTGGCCCTCGAAGAACGACAATTCCACCACCCGAACCTGCTCCTGCGGCAGGCCATCCAGGGCCGCCCGGACGCGGCCGTCACGTTCGACGGCTTCGAGCGGCGCGTCAGGCGGCTCCGCCTCGGCAGGCTGCAACAGCTGGTAGACCTGATGAAGCTGCGAGCGTTGGTCTTTCCGGAAGCGGTCGATGCGCAGGTTGCGGGCGATGGTGAATATCCATGCGGAAACCGTGGCGCGCTCGACGTCATAGCTGCCCGCCTTGTGCCAGACCGTGATCAGGGTTTCCTGCGCCAGATCCTCGGCCGCTTCGCCGGTGGTGCCGCGTCTCATCAGCATGGCCTGGATGCGCGGCGCGTAGAACCGGAACAGCTCCTTGAAGGCCTCCCGGTCCTGCCGTGTCGCGATGGCCTCGACGAGGCTCGCGGCCAGTTGCGGGGTCATACGATCAGCCTTGTCGCACGTCATTGCTGCCGGCCGACCGTCCCATCGCCGCCGTCTCTCCCGTGGTTGCGGCAACAACATGCCGAACCTCATCCTAGCCGCTGTATTGATGGCTTGCATACGGCTAGGTACGGTTCGCGGGCCACTTTGGATCACTGAAAATGTGATCCGAATCGGCTTTTCGTTCGTATGATACTTTAGTGCCCGGAAACCGCCTGTTTCGCCGGGAGCGCGCGGGAGGGGTCGGATGCAGAGAAAGCGTATTGCCGTTGTCGGCACCGGCATTTCGGGAATGTCGGCGGCCTGGCTTCTGAGCCGGCGTCACGATGTGGTGGTCTACGAGCGGGATGCGCGGCCGGGCGGCCATTCCAACACCGTAACCGTGCAGACCCCGGACGGCGCGGTTCCGGTCGATACCGGATTCATCGTCTATAACGAGAAGACCTATCCCAATCTGACCGCGCTGTTTGCACATCTCGGCGTGCCGACTCAGCCGTCGGAGATGTCGTTCGCGGTGTCGCTTGCCGATGGCGCGCTCGAATATTCGGGCGGCAGCCTGAACGGCCTGTTCGCGCAGCGCAGCAACGTATTCCGTCCCCGCTTCTGGTCGATGCTCAACGACCTCTGGCGATTCTATCGTGAGGCGCCGCGCGACCTTCCCTCGCTGGACGAGCTGTCGTCCCTGGGGCAATATCTCGACGCGAGGGCCTATGGCGAGGTCTTTCGCAACGATCATTTGCTGCCTATGGCCGCCGCCATCTGGTCGGCGTCACCCGGTATGATGCTGCAATATCCGGCGGCGTCATTCATCCGCTTTCACGACAATCACGGGCTGCTCAAGATCCTCAACCGGCCGCAATGGCGGACCGTGACCGGCGGAAGCCGCGTTTATGTCGATGCGCTGACGCGCGAGTTCAAGGACGCCGTGCGGCTGGCCTGCGGCGTGGCGGCTGTTCGCCGTCTGAAGGATCATGTCGAGGTGTGCGATGGCGCGGGCCAGGTGGAAAGTTTTGATGAGGTCGTGATTGCGACCCATGCCGACCAGGCTCTCGCCCTGCTGCAGAACCCGACGGACGACGAGCGAAGTCTGCTCGGGGCCTTCCGCTACAGCACGAACAGGGCGGTACTCCACGGCGACGAGACGCTGATGCCGCAGCGCAGATCCGTGTGGGCGAGCTGGAACTATATCGGGCCGCGCAGCGAAGACGTCCAGTGCGATCCGACCGTGACCTACTGGATGAACATGCTGCAACGCGTCGCCACGTCGCAGAACCTGTTCGTAACGCTCAACCCGAGACGCGAGCCGAAGGCGGCGATCGGCGAGGAACGCTACGAGCACCCGATCTTCGATGCGCCCGCCATGAAGGCTCAGCGCCGGCTATGGTCGCTGCAGGGGCAGAATCGCATCTGGTTCTGCGGCTCCTATTTCGGCGCAGGCTTTCATGAAGATGGCTTGCAGGCCGGGCTTGCCGTCGCCGAAGCGGTCGGGGATGTTCGCCGGCCCTGGCGCGTGGAAAACGAATCCGGGCGCATCTATCTGCTCGATCCGGTTCGTCCGCGCGAGCTCGCGGCATGACGCAATCTTCCGGTCTTTACGTCGGCCACGTGGTGCACCATCGCTTGCGGCCCCGCGTCCATCGCCTGCGCTATCGCGTATTCTGGATGCTGCTCGACCTCGACGATATCGGCGGCGCTTCGGCGAGGCTGCGCCTGTTCTCGCGAAATCGCTTTAACCTGTTCGGCTTTTTCGATCGCGATCACGGCGATGGCAGCGCCGTGCCGCTTCGCACGCAGGCCGAGGCCATGCTTCGAAAGGCCGGATGCCGGCCCGATCGGGTGGCCACCATCAAGCTGCTTTGCATGCCGCGCATCATGGGCTACGCGTTCAATCCGCTGAGCGTCTACTTTTGCTACCGGCAGGACGGCGCGCTGGAAGCGGTCATCTACCAGGTCCACAACACATTCGGCGAGCGGCATAGCTACGCCATTCCCGCCTTCGGTGCGACGTCGAAGCTGGAGCAGAGCTGCGACAAGGACTTTTTTGTTTCGCCGTTCCTGGGCATGGACATGTCCTACACGTTCCAGGTGTCGCTGCCCGGCGCGTCCGTGAGCATCGCCATTCATGGCAAGGAGCGCGGCGAGCCGGTGATCGCGGCATCGCTGTCGGGCAAGCGCGAAGCGCTCACCGATGCAGCGCTGTTGAAAGCGTTCGTCACGCATCCTTTGCTGACCGTGAAAGTCATCGTCGCCATTCATTGGCATGCGCTGCGCCTGGTGTTGAAGGGCTTCCGCATTCATCCGCATACCCCGGCAGTGTCGTCCATGCCGGCCGTCCACGGCCCGGTTCGCGATCGATGACGGCGATTGGCGATGAGTAAATCGTGGGCGAGTGGCGGGAATTCGTGCAGCCGTTTCTCGATGTTCGCCATCCATATGCCCGCAACTTCTGCGGGAGCGTGGCGTGCCGGCCACGATCGAGAAGATTCGCACCACGCAATGTCCGGCCCAGCTGCAGCGCTCTGACCTGCTGCCGTTATCCCCATGAAGTTGCCCCCGGCGATTTGCTCGCCTGCCTCAACAGTGTCACCGTTCTGCGATCATAAAGGATGCCGTGAATCGAATCGGCGCGACGTCGTGTTGCACCACGCCGCCGCGCCTTGCCACCGTAACCGAATGGAGCGGTTCCAATGGGTGATGACACTCTTGCTTCCGTTATCGCCTTGCATCAACCCAAAAGAGCCCGAACCCGCGCGGAGCGGTCGCGGGCCAGCGCGCCACGCCAGCGGAAGCCGAAGGTCGTCAAGCCGGACGACTCCGAGTCGCTGATCCCGGCAGAGTTCCTGCCGCGCGAGCCGGCGCTTGCAGAATCCGCGCCGCCGCTGCCGGAGTCCCTGCCGGCGCCCGCGCCGGCCGCCACAACACCGGCGGCGGCGGGCGTTGCTCCGGCCAGCCGCTGGTCGCTCGCCTCGTTCGTCCTCGCCGCTGCCGCGTTCACGCTCGCTGCTGTCGGCGTGACCACGAATGGCTGGTTTGCCAGGTCGCTCGGATCAAGCGACGTCGCCGGCTGGCTGTTCCTGGCCATTGGCGTGGCTGCCGACCTCGCCGCGCTCGTCACCCCGATTTGTGCCGCCAGGCTCTGGCATATCGGCCATCGCGGCGCGTCGCTTGCGGGGTGGAGTGTCTGGGCGATGAGCTTCGTCTTTGCGGTCATCGCCGGCATCGGCTTTGCGTCGGTCAATATTGCCGATGTCACCGCTGCGCGGGCGGCGCGCGTGACGCCTGCGGTGGCGGCGGCGCAATCCGCCTTGAGCGATGCCATGGCGGCGCGCGACCGGGAATGCGGGCAGGGCGTCGGCAAGTTCTGCCGCGAACGCGAAGCCGCGGTTGCCGAACGCCGCCAACTCCTCGATGCCGCCATGGTGCCGGTCCGGCAGACGGCGGATCCGCAAACGGAGGCGGCGATCAAGATCGTGGCCTGGATTTCCAATGGAATGCTGCGGCCGTCGAGCGACGACTTTGCCATGCTTCGCCTCGTCTTGCTGGCGTTGCTGCCGCAAATCGGCGGCATCCTGCTGATGGTGAGCCGGTCGGCGATGCGGCCAGTCGAAAACGCGGTGCCATCCTGACGTCACCCGCCAGCATTGTTGCAACGCGAAAGGAGCGGCGTGTCTGCGAAGACACCCGCCGCGCCCCTTGAATCTCTCACCCGGTTGGAGAAACTGACTCGGATCACCTGAGTTGCATGCGTGTGGGAGGTTCACATGGACGACACGCGGTCGCCGAACGATCCATCCTCCTATCTGCAAAGCCTGATGCAGGCCGGGCAGCAATCCTTCAAGGAGTTCGACGACGCCATGGCCGCGGCGATGGGCGTCACCGGCAAACCGGAGCCGGAGGCTTCGCCGATCGTCGCCGTCGCCAATTTCCAGCGCGATGCCGTGCTGCAGTTCTGGAAGTTCTGGAACACGACGCTCGTCAAGGCGCTGGGCGTGGAAGACAACATCCAGCCGGGCAAGGGCGATCGCCGCTTCAAGGACGATGCCTGGGGGCAGGCGCCATTTTACGATCTGCTCAAGCAGTCCTATCTGCTCGGCTCCAGGCAGATGGCCGACCTGGTCGAGCAGGCGCAGGTCGATGAGCGGACGAAACTGCAGCTGAAGTTCTATGCCCGGCAGTTCATCGACGCGATGAGTCCGTCGAATTTCCCCGCCACCAATCCGGAAGTGATCCGCACCGCGATCCAGACCCGTTCGGCCAGCCTGGCCGCCGGCATGCAGAACCTGATCGAGGACCTCCAGAAGGGACGCATCACGCGCGTCGACGAGTCCAAGTTCGAAGTCGGCGGCAATCTTGCCGTCACGCCGGGTTCGGTGATCTATGAGAACGAGTTGATCCAGCTGATCCAGTACACGCCGGCGACGCCGGAGGTGGAGAAGACGCCGCTGTTGATGGTGCCGCCCTGCATCAACAAGTATTATCTGCTCGATCTCGGCAAGGGGAATTCCTTCGTCGAATATGCCGTCGCGAAGGGCCATCAGGTTTTCCTGATTTCCTGGCGCAGCGCGGTGCCGGAGACCTGGCACCTGACATGGAACGACTATCTCACGCTCGGCCCGCTGAAGGCTATCGACGTCGTGCGCGAGACCACGGACGCAGATAAAATCCACGCGCTCGGCTTCTGCGTCGGCGGCACCATCCTGAGCTGCGCGGCCGGCGTGCTGGCGGCGCGCGGCGAGGACAAGCTATCGACCATCACGCTGCTCACCACCATGGTGGATTTTCGCGATACCGGCGATATCGGGCTCCTGATCGATCAGGGCCATGTCGTGCTGCGCGAGGCGACCATCGGCAATGGTGGCATCCTGCCGGGCAAGGAGCTCGCCTTCACCTTCGGCACGCTGCGCGCCAACGACCTGATCTGGCGCTATGTCGTCGACAGCTATCTGAAAGGCGCGCCGCCCGATGCGTTCGATCTCTTGTACTGGGATTCCGACAGCGTCAGCCTGCCGGGGCCGATGTATTGCTGGTACACCCGCAACACCTATCTCGAGAACAGGATCAAGGACCCCGGCTGGACCACGCAATTCGGCGAGGACATCGACCTGTCGCGCGTGCAGGTGCCGCTCTATATCCTGGCCTCGCGCGAGGACCATATCGTGCCGTGGAAGAGCGCCTACCTCACCAAGGACCTGATGGGCAAGGAGCCGCGCTTCGTGCTGGCCGCCAGCGGCCATGTCGCCGGCGTCATCAACCCGCCCGCCAAGAACCGGCGCAGCCACTGGCTCAATGACGACGTCAGCGGCGATGGCGATGCGTGGCTCGACAAGGCCGTGGAGCACAACGGAAGCTGGTGGGACGACTGGGACGCCTGGCTGAAGCGGCACTCCACCGGCACGGTCGCCGCGCCCGCGCAGGCCGGCAACGCGAACCATCCCGTCATCGAGCCGGCGCCCGGCCGCTATGTGAAGCTGAAATCAAATTGAAGCAATTGGCCTCGGTTAAATGCGCGGCGCGCGTTTAGTGCTTCTGCAAGCCGGCCCCCTGCATGGTGGCGGCCCCGCGAACGGAGGCATACAGTGATCGATGACAAGGTGAGAATCCGCTGTCCGAAATGCACCAGGATGTTCCGCGAGCGCGCGCAGCGCGTGCGTGACGGCTTTCAGGTCAATTGCGAGCATTGCTGCAAATTGCTGACGCTCAGTCGCGATTCCGAGGATCCATTCATCCGCCGCGCGCTGAAGTCGGCGAAGGATATCCGCGAGGCATTGGAGGCGGCCCCGAAGACCACCCGGGTCGATCAATCCGCACGGAGTCTGTGAGGAGGAACGAACGCCTCTGCCTCTGGGAGGTTACGGTGAATCGACCTCTCGCCGCCGGGCAGGGGTACGCGCAGTCGTCTCACTCCACGAACTTCACGCCGTAGGTCTTGCCGCGGCGCCACACCACTTCGCATTCATAGCGGCCGGGATGTTCGGCCGTCAGCGTCAGCTCGAAACGGTCGCGAACGTCGATCGCCACGTCCGTGACGATCTTGGCGCCGCCGGGCGACACGTCGAGCACGGTGCATTCGCGCCTGGCGTCGCCCTCGCCGAAGCTGATCCAGGTGACGCGGTTGCGCAGCTGCCGCCGCGGCTCGCGCTGCGTCCTGACTTTCGGGTCTACCATGCCCATGGCCATTTCCATCCCTGGACGCTCGAACGGAGCATTTTGATCCGGCAGGATGCGTCAAAACCCTCAAACGGGGCTTAGCGCGATGGATGCAATTTGACACGCTTTGTTGCTATCCTGCTTGCGTGTCCCAAGACCGAGAAGGGTTGACCGTCATGAGCGCCCCCGCCACCCGTGTGATGCACCGCAATTTTCGCGCGCCGCCGCCGACCGCGGCGAGCGGTGAGGGCGTATGGCTGGTGACGGAGAGCGGCCGCCGCGTGCTGGACGCCTCCGGCGGCGCCGCCGTGTCCTGTCTCGGCCATCAGCATCCGCGGGTGATCGAGGCGATGAAGCGGCAGGCCGAGAAGCTCGCTTATGCCCATACCGGCTTCTTCAGCTCCGCGCCCGCCGAAGAGCTGGCGGAGCGCCTGGTCGGACACGAGCCGGGCGGGCTCGCTTATGTCTATTATGTCAGCGGCGGGTCGGAGGCGGTCGAAGCCTCGATCAAGATCGCGCGGCAATACTTCATCGAATGCGGCCAGCCGCAGCGCAGCCATTTCATCGCGCGCCGCCAGAGCTATCACGGCAACACGCTCGGCGCGCTGTCGGCCGGCGGCAACGCCTGGCGCCGCGAGCCCTATGCACCGCTGTTGTCGAATGCCTTCAGCCACGTCACGCCGGCCTTTGCCTATCACGAGAAGCGCGACGACGAGTCGGAAGCTGATTTCACGGCGCGTCTCGCGGCCGAGCTGGAGGCCGAATTCCAGCGCCTCGGCCCCGCCACGGTCGCCGCCTTCATCGCCGAGCCCGTGGTCGGCGCCACCGCCGGCTGCGCCACCGCACCGGAAGGCTATTTCCGCGCCGTGCGCGAGATCTGCAACCGCCACGGCGCGCTCGTGATCTTCGACGAGGTGATGTGCGGAATGGGCCGCACCGGCACGCTGCACGCCTGGGAGCAGGAGGGCGTTTCGCCCGACATTCAAGCGATCGCGAAAGGTCTCGGCGGCGGCTACCAGCCGATCGGCGCAATGCTGGCGAATGCGCGCATCGTCGAGACCATCCGCGACGGCTCCGGCGCGTTCCAGCATGGCCACACCTATCTCGGCCATCCCATGGCCTGTGCGGCGGCGCTGGAAGTGCAGAAGATCATGGAAGAGGAAAATCTGCTCGATCAGGTCAAGGAGCGCGGCGCGCTGCTGGAGCGGCGGCTGACCGAGCGCTTTGGCAATCATCGCCATGTCGGCGACGTCAGGGGCCGCGGCCTGTTCTGGACAGTCGAACTGGTCGCCGACCGCGCCACCAAGGCCTCTTTCGATCCCGCGCTGAAGCTCAATGCGCGCGTCAAGTCCGAGGCCTTTGCGCGCGGGCTCGCCTGCTATCCGATGGGCGGCACCGTGGACGGCCACATCGGCGATCACGTGCTGCTGGCGCCGCCCTTTATCGTGAGCGAAGGCGACGTCGACATGATCGTCGAGCGCCTCGGTGCAGCCGTCGATGCGGCGCTGGCGAGCGTTGGTCAACAGCGGGAGGGATAGCGCCAGCATGAAGAGGCCGATCGCCGCCGCCGCCGCGCTGGCCGTATCCCCTGCCGGTTGCATCAGCCGGAACGCTCGACACCGTCAGGCAACGCGGCGAACTGGTCTGCGGCGCCAGCGTCGGCTTTGCCGGCCTTTCCGCGCGCAATACGCAAGGCGATCACAAGGGTCGTGAATGCCCTGGTCGAGCCCGGGCATACGAGCCGTGTGGTTACGTCGTGGCCGACCGCACCAGCGCGATCAGCTCCTCGCCGTAATGCTCGAGCTTCTTGTCGCCGATCCCGGCAATGCCGCGCAGCTCGGAGAGCGTCGCGGGCTTCGCCGCGGCGATGCCGTCGAGGGTGGCGTCGTGCAGCACGACATAGGCCGGCACGCCGCGCTTCCGCGCGATCTCCGACCGCCAGGCCTTCAGCGCCGCATGCAGCGCCGGATCGCCTTTGCCGCCGCCGTCGGGTGAGGGCGCAAGCTGGCCGCGCCGCGTGGTGCCGCGGACCGCGCGATTGCGCGCGCCTTCCGGCTGCTCGCGCAGCCACACCCCGGTCTCGCCGCGGAGCACACCGCGTGCGGACTCCGTCAGCTTCAGCGCGCCGAACGCCTCGCTGTCGGCGCGCAAATGCCCCATCGCCACCAGCTGGCGCAGCGCGGCGCGCCACTGCCTTTCGTTGAGCTCGCGGCCGACGCCGAACACGGAAAGCTTGTCGTGCCCGAACTGCGTGACCTTCTCTGTCAGGCGGCCGACCAGCACGTCGATCAGGTGCATCGCGCCGAAGCGCTGCCCGGTGCGGTAGACGCAGGACAGCATCTTTTGCGCGATGACCTTGCCGTCGCGCATTTTCGGCGGGGCGATGCAATTGTCGCAATTGCCGCAATTTTGCGCCTGCAGCTCCTCGCCGAAATAGGCGAGCAGACGCCGCCGCCGGCAATGCGCCGTCTCGGCCAGCGCCACCAGCGCATCCAGCTTTCCGATCGAGACTCGCTTGAAGGCGTCCGATGCCGTCGATTCGTCGATCATGCGGCGCTGCTGTACGATGTCGGACAGCCCGTAGGCCATCCAGGCGCTGGACGGCTTGCCGTCGCGCCCGGCGCGCCCGGTCTCCTGGTAGTAGGCCTCGATGCTCTTGGGCAGATCGAGGTGGGCGACAAAGCGCACGTCCGGCTTGTCGATACCCATGCCGAAGGCGATCGTCGCGACGATGACGACGCCGTCCTCGTTGATGAAGCGGTCCTGGTGCCGCGCGCGCATCTGCGCATCGAGCCCGGCATGATAGGGCAGCGCCGCGATGCCGGCTTCGCGCAGCGACGCGGCAACATCCTCGACCTTGGCGCGTGACAGGCAATAGACGATGCCGGCCTCGCCCGCGTGCCGCCCGGCGATGAAATCCTTCAGCTGGTTGAGCGGGTTTTGCTTGTCGACGATCTCGTAGCGGATGTTCGGCCGGTCGAAGCTCGACACGAAACAGGGCGCATCGGTCAGCGACAGCCGTTCCGCAATCTCCTTGCGCGTCATCGCATCGGCGGTGGCGGTGAGTGCGATCCGCGGCACGTCGGCAAACCGCTCGGCCAGCACCGACAGGCCGATATATTCCGGCCGGAAATCATGGCCCCATTGCGAGACGCAATGCGCCTCGTCGATCGCAAACAGCGCGATGTTGGCCTGCGCCAGCAGCGACAGGCAGCGCGGCATCAGCAGCCGCTCCGGCGCGACATACAGGAGATCGAGATCGCCCGCGATCAGCCGCCGCTCGACCTCGTTGGCCTCCTGCGGCGACAGCGTCGAGTTCAGCACGGCGGCATTGACGCCGGCCTCGATCAGGCCCGCGACCTGGTCGCGCATCAGCGCGATCAGCGGCGAGACCACGATGCCGCAGCCCTCGCGCAGCAGCGACGGCAACTGGTAGCACAGCGATTTGCCGCCGCCGGTCGGCATCAGCACCAGGCAATTGCCGCCGCCGGCGACATGGCGCACGATCTTCTCCTGCTCGCCGCGGAATGCGGGGAGGCCGAACACGGAATTGAGCAGCGAGAGGGGCGCGTCGCCGGATACGGGCATCGGCGGCTTACTGATAGGTCGCCACGATATCCGACACCGCGCGCTCCAGCTGCCTTGCGGTGGCGCATTGGCGCACGACGCTGCAGAAGGTCGCATAACGGGGCATCTCGGAATCGCCAAAACCCCAGGCCATGCGTCCCTCCGGATTGAGCCACACCACGCGCTTGGCGCGCTCGGCGATGCGCTTCAGAATATCGGCGCGCGGATCGAGGTTGTTGCTGCGGGCATCGCCGAGCACGATCACGGTGGTCTGCGGCGTGATCGCATTCATCCACCCGTCCTCGAAATCGGCGAGCGAACTGCCATAGTCGGACGAGCCGAAGCCGACCTTGGCCATGATCTCGGCCATCGCCGCTTCCGGCGATTTCTTCTCCAGGATGTCGCTGACCTCGATCAAATGGCCGGAGAAGGCGAAGGAGCGCACGTCGTCGACGACTTCATGCAGGCTGTGGATCAGCAGCAGGAAAAAATCCGACACCCGCGCCACCGAGCCGGAGACGTCGCACAGCGCCACGATCTTCGGCCGCTCGCGGTGCTTGCGCTTCCATGCGGTGAGGAAGGGGATGCTGCCCCAGGCGGCATTGCGGCGCAGCGTGCGGCGCACGTCAAGATGGCCGCGGCGCTGCCGCTTGCGCGGCTTGGAGTAGCGCTCGCGCAGGCGGCGGGCGATCTTGCGGATCAGGTTGCGCATCTCCTCGACCTGGCGCGGCTCGATCCGCGCCAGCGGGGCATTGCGCAGGATTTCCGCGCGCAGATTCTCGGCCTCCTCGCGGCCATAGAGCAGCAGCGCCTGCGCCACCGTCTCGCGCACCGCTTCGCGCAAGGCATCCGTCGCCCCCTGCAGCCGTTCGGCCAGCGAAGGATTGCTGGCGGTCAGGCCATCGAGATCGTCGCGCAGCCGCGCGATGCCCATCTGCTCGAGGATGCGCCCGGAGAAGATGCCGCGCTGGGTGAAGTAGCGGATGTCGGGCAGCGACGCCGCGCTCGCCGCATCGGCAATCGCCGCCGCGATCTCATTCCGATCCTGCCGCAGCAGCATTTGGGCGAGGGGACCGAGGCCTTCGCTGGGCTGCCCGCCTGTCGACGGCATTGCTCGCTGCTCGGATTCATTCGGCGCTCCCGATGATTCACCGCCCCCGCCGCCGCCACTGGCCTGGCCGCTCGCGCTGGCATCCTGGCTTTGATCCGAATTGTCGTTGTCCGGCGCCGAGGGCGGCGGCGGCTCCGGCCGGCTGAAGAACAGGTCGAAGCAATCGCCGAGCGCGCGCTTTTCTTCCTGCGTCTTGGCCAGCGTCACCAGCAAGGTGTCGCGCAGGATCTGCCGGTCGTCGAAACCGATCTTGGAGACCGCGCGCATCGCATCGATGCTTTCGGCGGGCGATACCCGCACCCCGGCTCCCCGCGCCGCCCGAAAGAAGCGATGCAGGTTCTCTCTCATGGCGCTTAGCCGAACACGTTCTGCCGCGCCGCCCTGGCAACGAAGGTCGAGACCTGCGGCAGCGCCGCCTCGATGTCGGTCTCGTATTTCAGCAGCACGTTGAGCGTGTCCTTGACGATTTCATGGTCGAGCTCGCCGGCCTGCAGCAGCACCAGCACCCGCGCCCAGTCGATGGTCTCGCTCACCGACGGCAGCTTTTTCAGGTCGAGCGTGCGGAGCTCGTGAATAAAGGCCACCATCTGCCGGCGCAGCGTCTGCGAGATGCCGGGCACCCGGCTTTCGACGATGCGTTCCTCCAGCCGCTGCTCGGGGAAGCCGATATGCAGATGCAGGCAGCGCCGCTTCAGGGCGTCGCCCAGGTCGCGCTCGCTGTTGGAGGTCAGGATCACGGTGGGCGGCGCCACCGCCGACACCGTGCCGAGTTCGGGAATGGTGACCTGGAAATCGCTGAGGATTTCCAGCAGCAGCGATTCGAACTCGGCGTCGGACTTGTCGATCTCGTCGATCAGCAGCACGCATCCGGCCGGCTGCTCCAGCGCCTGCAGCAGCGGCCGCGGCTCGACGAATTCCTTGGAGAAGAACACGTCGCCGAAATCATGCAGCTGCTTCAGCGCGGCATGCAGCGTGGCCGCGCCGCCCAGGACCTCGCCGAGCTTGTCCTTCAGGATTTGCGTGTAGAGAAGCTGCTTGGCGTATTTCCACTCATACAGCGCCTTGGCCTCGTCGAGGCCTTCATAGCACTGCAGCCGGATCAGCTTCTGCCCGCGCCAATGCGCGATCGCCTTGGCCAGCTCGGTCTTGCCGACGCCCGCGGGGCCCTCGACCAGGATCGGCTTCTCGATCTGCTGCGCCAGATAAACCGCGGTCGCGATCTGCCGGCTCGCGATATAGCCCTGCGCGGCAAGGCCGCTTTCGACGGATTCGATCGCGGTGGTAGGCCGTTGATCAGCCACGGGTGCAAAACTCCGAATGGTTCGATTCGAAAAATGTTCTGCCTGTGTTCCCGGCAAAGGACAAGCCTCGATCGGCCGGCAAGACCATCAGTTTTGGCATGCGCCGCCGCGCGGCGGACATGAAGCGGCAGCGAAGGCCGCTGCCCGTCCTTGCGAGCGTGCGCCAATATCTTGCGATGGCGCGCCAAGCATGTGGGAGCGGCCCTCGGCGGATCGGAGCGGTCCGCTCTCTAGCGCGTGGTGGGCCGGGCCATCGCGCGGCGCGGCCGCACCCAGGACAATGCGGCTGCGAGCAAGCCGAGGCCCGCCAGAACGACGACCACGAACCGGACGGCGTGCGTCAGATCGTCGGTGCTGGCATCGACGGTCGACCCCGATCCACCCGGCGCGAGGCGCAATTGCCACGACAACAGGCTTGCCGCCATCGCGATGCCGATACTGGTCCCGAGGTCGCGCGTCACGTTCATGAGGCTGCCGGCTTCGCCTGCTTGCGACACGGAGGCGCTGCCCATGATCGCACTGTTGTTCGGGGCAAAGAACACGCCTTGCCCGATGCCGACCACGACCAGCGAGAACGTGACGAGGGCAAGGCTCGGCGCGGCTGCACCAAGCTGAACCGCCAGCAGCACGAGCCCGGCTGACGCGACCAGCATGCCCGACGTGCACAAAACCCGGTTTCCGAGCCGGTCGGACAGGGTGCCGCTGATCGGCGCCATCAGGCCGAGCGCGACCGGGATGATCGTCAGGCGCAATCCGCTGGAAAATGCGCTCTCGCCGAACACGCGCTCGAAGGTGAACGGCATCAGCAGGAAAAGCCCGAACAGGATGATGTTGGCGAGCAGGCTGACCAGATTGCCGGAGGCGAAGGCCCACTTGCCGAACAGCTCCATTGGAATCAGCGGATCGTCAGAGCGGCGCTCCCGGGCAATCAGCGCCGTCAGCAGGACGACGCCGAGCGCTGCGCTGCCGAGAACCCCGGCGGAGGTCAGACCCCAGGCGCCGACCTGGTTGATCGCGAGCATCAGCGCGCCGAGGCCGGGGACCAGCAGCAGCGCCGCAGGCGCGTCGAACCGGCCGCCCGGCTTTGCCGCGCTTGTCTCGGGGACGACGAACCACGCGATGGCGGTGCCGATGATGCCGAATGGCACGTTGACCCAGAACACCCAGCGCCAGTCGAGCGTGTCGACGATCCAGCCGCCGACGGTCGGGCCTGCGCAGAGCCCGACGGCCTGCACCGCGGTCTGGATTCCCAGCGCCCGGCCCCGCAAACGGTCGCCGGCAATGGAGACGATGATGGCGACGCTGTTGGCCGACAGCATTGCCGCGCCCACCGCCTGCAGCGCGCGCGCGGCGATCAGCCAGCCGATGTCGGAGGCGAAGCCGCAAAGCGCGGAACCTGCGATGAAGACGAGAAATCCCGCAACGTAGAGCTTCTTGCGGCCATAAATATCCGCCAGCCGCCCGAACACCGGAAGCATCACCGAGACGACCAGCAGGAACATGACGGCGACCCAGCTCACTTCATCGATCGAAACCGCAAAGCTGCGTTCCAATGCCGGCAGAACCAGCTGGGTGATGCTGGCGTCGAGCTGGCCCATGAAGGAGCCGATGCAGACCGTGGCCACGATGATCCAGATCATCGCGGCACTGTGTTTCGCATTCGCTGGCGCAGGCTCGGTCATCCCCGTCCTTGTTGAGATCGCGCCAGCGCGCAAGGCAGCCGGCGCCTTGCCACGCTTGGCGATGCGAATAATGTCGAACAAAGCGGCCCGCAAATACAGCTTCGTTATGCGGCTATCGACAAGGGATATGGCCGGCGCAGCGGCGGCGCCGGTCAGGCTTTGGGAAGGAAAATCCGCAATGAGGTTGATTTTGACATTTTTCGCGCTCGTGGGAACGGCGAATTCGGCTTTCGCGGCCCAGGCCGCCTACCGCTGCACGGACGGCACCGCGGTTCGTGCCGTCTTCAGCGCTCCCGGTCCGACGGGGTCGGTGCGGTTGACGTTCGCGGGGAACAAGCGGTCCGCGACGTTGCCTCTGTCGCCTTCCGCCGATGGCGGCAGATATGCCGATGGCGGCATGGAATTCTGGATCAAGGGCAAGACGGCGAGATTGACCCGCGCGGGCGCAGAGACGGAATGCAAGACGCAATAATCGGGCAGGGCGAGGCCGGGCGCCTGCGTGCAGGCCCGCCGTGCCCTACCATCCCCAGCCCGGCTGCCGGTAGCCCTGCTGCTGCGCCGGATAGCCCGGCTGTTGATAGTAATAGTGCCCGCCGCGCTGCCGCGTATTGGCGGCCTGTGGCTGGCGGTTCGCATTGGGATTGAAGAAGAAGCCGAAGCCGCCGTCGCCCCAGCCGTTGGGATCCTCGGCGACCAGGACAGGCGTCGGCTTGCGGGTGATGAAGCCGCCCTGCGGCTCCTTGCTCAGCACCGTGACGAACTCGGTACGGTAGTTGGTTTCCTTGCTCAGCGGCTCGTCGGAGATGACGATCGAGGAGCGCGGCAATGCGGTCGGCCCGACGCGATCGAGAACATCCTGCGGGATGGTGATGCGGTCGAGCGCGTTCTGGGCGCTGTCGGAATCCTCGATCGTGACCACGCTCCAGCGCAAGCCGGAGTCGGTTTTCGCCATCGCCGTAAAGACATGCGTGCCGATCGGCTTGCCCGGGTCCTGGATGGTGACGGGCACTTCGATCGAGGTGTCGAACACCTCGCCGCCGCCGTCCGGGGCCGGCTTGTGCGTGTTGCGCCGCACGTAGAGCTTCTGCGTCGCGCGGCTGATGTAGATCGAGACCGGTTCCAGCGCGAGCTTCGACTCGGTCGCGGCTTTGGCAGCGGCAGCTCTTTTGGCCTCGGCCGCCTTGGCGGCGGCCTTGGCGGCGACGGGGTCGGGCTTTGGCTCCGCCTTGGCGGCATCGAGCTGCGTCTTTGCGTCCGCAGCCTTTGCGGCGGCCTTCTGCTTTTTCTCTTCGGCCTGTGCCCTGGCCTGGTCGGTTTTTGCCGCGGCGAGCACCTTGTCGGCGAAAGCCAGTTCCGCGTCCGCGCGGCTCTTGGATTGCTCCAGCTTGCGCAGCGAGGCCGCCTGCGCAGCAGCATCGCGGGTTGCAGCGGCGGCCGCTCTCTTTGCCTCGTCGGCGGCCTTTGCGGCCTCGTCGGCCTCAATGCTGAGGGCGTCCATGCGCGCCGGCGCTGCCGCAATGGCCTGCGCGTTCGGCACCAGCAGCGCCGGGTGGGAAATATCGACCGGCACGGCGTCGTTCGGCGAGATGATCACCCGCATTCCGATCCGTGTCTTGTCGAACAGCTTCTCCGCGAAGCCGTAGGGCATCCGCACGCAGCCATGCGATGCGGCATAGCCCGGCAGCGGGCCGCCATGCAGGGCGATCCCGTTCCAGGTGATGCGCTGCATGTTCGGCATCTCGGCGTCGTCATACATGGTCGAGCGGTGGTCCTTGTCCTTCTCGACCACGGCGAAGACGCCGGCCGGCGTCTCGCGTCCCGTGGTTCCGGTCGATACCGGCGCGCGGAAGATCCAGCCGTCGGCGTCGTACAGGACGACATGCTGGGTCTTGATCGATACGATGGCCATGATCGGCTCGCCGGCCTCGCGTGGCGCGGTCGCCTCGGTGGGAGAGGCGGGTTTCGCCTGCCGTGCCATGGCGCCCGTGGTCAGCGCCGACACCAGGGCCATTGCCGCGAGCGTCGCCTTGGCGGTAGCCGCCGTCATTCGCATTACCATTCCCTGCCCCGGTTGAAATTCGGTCCGCGCGTCTGGGTCGAACCAGGTCACATTCAGGCCCCAATTCGAATTGGGACCATCGGCACGCGGTGGCAAATCACTCATATACGACCGCCCGCGCAGGCGGAAGGGCGGCCCATTGCGACAGGGAGCGCTACGTTGCCGCGGGATAAATAAACAAATGCTTTCCGGTGCGAAGCCGCCGGCCGTGCGGTGATCGCGGCAGCCGGATGTCCGTGGCGTGGTCCAACGCAGATCACACGCCGCGCCTCGCCAAAGGGAACATAAAATCGTACGAATGTGGCGCAGAGTGCGTTTGAACGCGGCTCATCGACGAGTGGCCACCGCCTTCGGAACGTTTCTGCCGTGATGGGGCGAACCTTGGACATTGTTGTGACAATTGGGCTCGCCGCGGTGGTCATCGTTGCGTTGATCGGGGCATATAACGTCTTTCACTATGCGCTTTTTCTGCTGGCGACCCGTCCGAGGGATGCGAGCGGGATCGGCCGCGAGCTGAACGAATTCGAGCGGCGCCAGCTGGTCGAGTGGGCGCCGCAGCCTGTCGACTTTCTCAAGCACGACGACGAGAAGCGCAGCTACGACGACGTGTTCGGCACCTACCGCGACGAGCAGGCGAACTACAGCACCTGCGTGTTCCCGCGCGCGGCGTTTTCGCATCCTTACGAAGCCGAATACGTTCTCTTGCAGCCCAGGGAGGGGATGCGGTTTCTGGATCTGGGGTGCGGCTCGGGCGCGGCCGCCGCCTATCTCGCCGGCAAGAGCAACATTGAAGTGGTGTGCGTGACCAATTCGCCCGCGCAGGCCGATATCGTCCGCCGGAAATTTGCAAGGCTCGGCGGCCGCGGACAGGTGATCGTCACGGACTTCGACAAGCTCGATCTGCCGAACGAAAGCTTTGATGCGATCTATTCGCTGGAGTCCGTCGGCTACAGCAAGGACCTCGATGCCTGGCTGGCGCGGTGCTGGAAAATGCTCAAGCCGGGAGGCCGCCTGTTGATCCGCACCCCGGGGTCACTGGATCATTGCCGCCGCGAGGATGATTACCGGAGCGTCACTGCCTTCTTCGACAACTGGCGCTACAACTTCGTCGGCGCCAATCTGCTCGTCTACAAGCTGCGCCCGCTCGGCTTCAGCCCGATCCGCTACCGCCGCCTGCCGTTCTGGGCCTGGGGCCTTACCTGGAATTTCTTTCAGCATCTGTACCTTTGGAAGTACAAGCTGAAGATGCGCACCTTCGTCGATCTGGAAAAGATCATCTGGCGCACCTCGAAGGTCTTCGTGTTCGGCAATCCCTATAACATCGTGCTGGCCACCAAGCCCGCGACGGCACGGGTCAGCAAAACGGCCGCGCCGGCTGTTTCCGCCGCAGCAGCGGACACCGTCGTGCGCAGGACGGGTTGAGCGAAGCGCAATCGATCGCGCGATCTACTTCGGGGCAGCGTGCGCCACGCGCCAGCCGCACGACGTCCTTTCCAAGGTCTCCAGCACGAGATCATCGCGCTCTGGTTTCTCGACGGTCAGAAACCAGCCGGGCATAGCCTTCAGCGCGACGGGTGGACGATGCCGCCCGGGCCGCATGACGACATGGATGCACGCGTCCGCGAGCGAGGAGGTCAGCGTGAGGGGTTTCTCCAGCCCGATGCCGTGTCCGCGGTTGTCGATCGCGTAGCCCGGGCTCACCGTGATGGCCCCGCTGTCGCCATCGACGCCGACATCAAGCCCGTGCACGATGCCGGGCGCGAATTTCGGCCGGCACTTGTCCCGCGAATAGTCCGCCTCCCCGCGGAGATCGCCGGCGTCGAGCAACTGTCCCTCGAAATAGCTGACGCGCTTGACCGGGCCATGTTCCGGCCCTCGGTGCGTCCGCGTTGTCAGCGCAAGCGCCGCCGCGGCAAGGCTTGCGGTGGGGAGCCACGCCTCGCTTTCGATCTGGTCGAGGCGGCGGGCGAGCGCGTCGGCGAGCCACGCCAGCAATTCAACGAGCGCAATCGTCATATCCTTGTCGGGAGATTCCTTCCCCGGATGGAGTTGGTCCGTCAGCCGCTGAACCTCTCTGACGACGTTCAAACCGAGGAGGCGCGCGGTGGACGTCGAGACGCCGTCGATCGGCCGGGCGCCTTGCGTCACTTCCACGATGTAAACTCCCGGCGCAAGGTATTCCGGCAACGAGGCACCTCCAGGGTGGGTCGGTCGACGCGAGGGGCGACAACGAAACTCTATGGCCCTGGCCGCGATCGAACCAGTGATCCGGTTCACAAACCGGCGGAATTCATCCACGCGTCTCCCGGCCCGCGACGCGCCGGAACGCCCGCGCCGGGTGCGCAAGTTCCCGATGCCCCTCCCGGTCATTCCCGGCGGCCGCCGCCGCGCCGATGGCTTGGAGGCCCGGCAGGGGCCATGGCCATGGCGGATCCGAACGCGGTCGACGGACGCATGACGTCTCGGATGCCGGGAACAACGGCGTTGCCACAGGAGTGGGGCGTGCAACGGCCCTCGCGGCAATCGTCGTCTTGCCGGCACCCATTTCGCGGATTTTCAGAAATCGGCTTGACATTTGCGCAAATCAGAATTAACTTGCTGCCCAGCCCGTGCCGCCAAAGGGACGCTTCGCGGTCGTCACGAAACGTGGCGCGGGTTGCGATGGACGCTTGCCGCGTCAGTGCGATGCAAATCGCGCGGACGAAGCGCGGCGGCGTACGGCGAAGTCGTGTGGTCCTGGCGCCGCGACCCTGGCGTCTATCCGTTCCTGCCTGTGCGGGAACGGCAACGGGGGCAAGAAAGGCCGTTCCCCGGGGAGATCACGTATAAGCCGTAAAGCCATTGCGCGGGGAAAGCCGGGATGTCTCGGCTGTACCTGTCAAACCCGTGTGCGCTTCTACTCTACCCATTGCACACGGCGATGCGGGCGCAGTCGGCGCCCGGCTTTCCCTGCGCCCTCACTTCGAAGAGGGAGCAACGAAGATGCACAACCCGGGCGAAAACCTGTCGCGGGAATATCCGATGTCGTCCCGGGCAAGCGAAGCGCGACCCGGGAGCCATAACCACAGGACACCGTTATGCGAAGGCTGGAGCTCCAGTTCTTTCCAGCAACAGCGCCCGGTGGTTATGGGACCCCGCCTTCGCGGGGACGGCAGCGGTGAATGGCGCGCCAGTGCGCCTAGCGCAGCACCAATCCCGTCGCCGCTTCCAGCTCGCCGATCGCCTGCTCTGTGTTCAGCACCTTGATGGTGGTCATGCCCATCTCGCGCGCGGGCTTGAGGTTGACACCGAGGTCGTCGAGATAGACGCACTTTCCCGGATCAACCTTCAGCGTCTCCACCATCATCCGGTAGATGCGCGGGTCGGGCTTGCGCAGGCCGATCTTGGCGGATTCGATGACATGGTCGAACAGCGCCATCACCTCGGCGACATAGAGTTTTCTGCCGCTGGTCGAGCCGATCGCGTTGGCCGGCAGATTGTTGGTGATGCAGCCGGTCCTGAACTTCGACTTCACGCGCTTGAGCGCTTCGACCATCTCGGGCCGGAGGTCGCCGGAGAGCAGCGGCAGCACGTCCTTGCCGCGCACTTCCGCACCCAGGGCCAGCGACTCGGCGGCGAACAATTTATCGAAGGCCTCGATGTCGACCTCGGCGCGCTCGAACTTCGCCCAGGCGTTTTCGTGATGATTGACGGCGTTGGTGCGGCGGATGATGTCGGCAGGCAGGCCGCGCTCGGTCTCGTACCGGCTGAACGCCTCGAAGGGCGAAGTGGTGAGCACCCCGCCGAAATCCCAGATCACCGCCTCGATCATTCCGCCCTGCCGCCTAAGATCATCCGCAGGCGTGCCGCTAACATGGAACGCGCAGGCAGGCCAGTGCTATCGGCGCTTGGCGGACTCCGCGCCAGCCGCTATTTCTGCGGGATGAAATACACCGCGTCATTTGCGGCAGCCGCAGCGCTGCTGGCGGCATCACCTTCGCAAGCCATCGTCGGCGGCGGCGCGCCGCAGGCCGACGGCATTGCCCGCTCGGTGGTCACAATCGTCGGCTCCCGCGGCAATTTCTGCACCGGCAGCGTGATCGCGCCGAAAGTGGTTCTCACCGCGGCGCATTGCGTGCAGCCCGGCGCGGAGTACCGGATCGTCGACTACAGCACGGGCGCGCCCGTGCTGCAGAACGTCAAGGCGGTCGCCCTTCATCCCGGATTCCGGATGGAGGCGATGCAGGCGCACCGCGCCACCGCCGACGTTGCGCTGCTGCAGCTCGAGCAGCCCGCGAAGGGAAAGGCTGCGGCCCCCCTTGGCATGCCAAATATTCCCGTCGCCGTCGGAGGCCGCTTCACCATCGCCGGCATCGGCGTCACAGTGCCCGGCGACGGCAAGAGCGGCGGAACCGTTCGCGTGGCCGGGCTCGTGGCCACCGGCCAGCCCGGCACGTTGCAGATTCGCCTCGTCGATCCCGTCGGCCAGGGCACGCGCGACGGATTGGGCGCCTGCACCGGCGATTCCGGTGCGCCCGTTTTCGAGGACAAGCAAGGCGGTCCCGTGGTCGTCGGCGTCGTCAGCTGGTCCACCGGGCCGAACGGCAGCGCCGGCTGCGGCGGCATGACCGGCGTCACGCCGCTGACGCTCTACCGCGACTGGATCCTCCAGACCGCGCGGCAATGGGGAGCAGCCCTGTAAGTTTGATGCGGCTCAAGGAAAGTTGCCGGCTTGTATGTGCAATGACGGACCGCTAACAATTTTGCGAGAAACGCCCTGCCTTCAAACAAAGATTGAAACAATGAACGTCACCGCGCCCTCGCGCACCATCTCTGCCGCGCAGCAAGTCGAACATTTCGACGTGCTGATCGTCGGCGCCGGCATCTCCGGCGTCGGCAGCGCCTATCACCTCACCCGGCAAATGCCCGGCACCACCTTCGTCGTGCTGGAAACGCAGGAAACGTTCGGCGGCACCTGGTGGACGCACAAATATCCGGGCATCCGCTCCGACAGCGACCTGCACACCTTCGGCTACAGTTTCAAGCCGTGGAAGGGCCCGCCGATCGCGACCGCCGACGAGATCCGCGCCTACATGGGCGAGGTGATCGAGGAGAACGGTCTCGGCCGCCACATCCGCTACAACCATCACATCACGCATGCGAGCTGGTCGAGCGAGAGCAATCTCTGGACCGTCGACGCGGTCAACAAGGTTTCCGGCGAAGCGCTCCGCTTCACCGCGAACTTCCTCTGGATGTGCCAGGGCTATTATCGCCACTCCGAGGGCTTTACGCCCCAGTGGACCGACATGGACAAGTTCAAGGGCAGGATCGTCCATCCGCAGACCTGGCCGGAGGACCTCGTCACCGAAGGCAAGAATATCGTCGTGATCGGCTCCGGCGCCACCGCCGCGACGCTGATCCCGAACATCAAGTGCGCGCATGTCACCATGCTGCAGCGTTCGCCGACCTATTTCCGTACCGGCCGCAATGCGATCGAAATCGCCGAGGAGCTGCGCCGGCTGCAGATCGACGAAAAATGGATCCACGAGATTGTGCGTCGGAAAATCCTGTTCGAGCAGGATTGGTTCACCAGGCGCTGCTTCAGCGAACCTGATGCGGTGAAGAAGGAACTGCTCGCGGCCGTGCGCGCGGTGCTGCCCGAGGGCTACGACGTCGAGAAGCATTTCACGCCGAACTACCGTCCCTGGCGTCAGCGCATCGCCTTCGTGCCGGATGCGGACCTGTTCCAGGCGGTGAAGGACGGCCGGGCGTCCGTCGTCACCGACGAGATCGTCCGCTTCACGGAGAAGGGGATACTGCTGAAATCCGGCGAGGTGCTGGAAGCCGACATCATCGTCACCGCCACCGGCTTCAATCTCTGTATCCTCGGCGATATCGCCTTCGAGATCGACGGCAAGCCGCTCGATTTTGCCGACACCATCACCTATCGCGGCATGATGTTCACGGGCGTGCCCAACATGGCCTGGGTGTTCGGCTATTTCCGCGCCTCATGGACGCTGCGCACCGATCTGGTCGCCGATTTCGTCTGCCGCCTGCTGGCGCATATGAAGGAGAAAGGCGTGAGGCGCGTGACGCCCGCCTTGCGCAAGCAGGACGACAACATGCCGAGACTGCCGTGGATCGACGAGGAGAACTTCAATCCCGGCTACATGCTGCGGCACATGCACCTGTTGCCGAAGCGCGGCGACAAGCCGGAATGGCAGCACACCCAGGACTACTGGGCGGAGAAGGACGAAATCCCGGCGATCGATCTCGACGATCCCGCGTTCGTGTACGGCTGAGGCTGCTCGATCGGCGGCTGTTCGATCAGCGTGGCGTGCAGCAGATAGCGGTCGGGCCCCGGCGTGACCGCATCGAACGGCCAGCAGGTGGAGAGCACGAGCTCGTAATCGCTGCCGAGCGGATCGATCGCGAACTGATCGAAGCGCACGACCGAATGCGAGTCGGCGCGATATCGGAACGTTTTGCCGTCGCTCCGCGTCACCTCGATGTCGTCACCGATCCTGACGTCCTTCAGGAAGCGGAAATGCGTATCGCGGTGCGCGGAGTAGACGGCGACGCCGCGCTCGCCGGCATCGGCGGTCTGCTCGACATGGCCGGGACCGAACGCCAGCGCCTGGCCGCTCGATCCGGCCAGCACGATGGCGCCGGCGCCGATACGCCTCACCTCGATGCGCGCCACCGGCCACGTATCGGCCCACGACCACGGTTTGGTGTCGCGGCCGGTCGCGATCGTCTCGGCAAAGGCGCGCTGCAGCAGCACCTGTGCCAGCAGCGCCTTGGCGTGGATGTAGGCGCCCTGTCCGAACGAGATCAGGCCGGACAGCGTGAGCAGGAGAGGGAGGAGATGGCGGCGCAGGGTCATTGTCCTTCCGTTATTGCAAGCGCAGCAATCAACGCTTGCGTTGCGCCCCGGTGGATCGCTTCGTCGCCTCGCTGCTTGCAATGACGAACGCGGGAGACCGTCACGCGCGCGGCCCTGGGCGTATGGCCGCGCGCGCTTGGACGGAGCAGGCATGGGGACACCTGCTCCATCATCCGGCGTCAGAGGGGGACATGCTGACGGCGGGTGATCAGGAACAGCACCAAGGCGATGCCGAGCAGGATGGCGCCGGCAATCATCCTGATCTCGGCGTCGGTCGCCGTTTTCGGCAGCGCCACGGCGGTCGGCGCCGCAGCGGGCACCGGCGAGGCCCGCTTCAGCATGGCATGCTGGACCGGCGCACCATCGGCGCGGCGCTCCTGCGGCGGCCGGCGCAACTGCTCGCGCGTGCCGAACACCTTGTCGAACTCCCAGCCCGCCGGCAGGTTGAGCGGCAATTCGGCCAGCTTCAGCGTCTCGCCGTCGGGACGGCTCGGCGTCTTGTCGACGGCAACGAGGCTGGTCAGCCGCGTCACCAGCTGGTGCTCAAGGGCAAGCGTCAGCACCGCCTTGTCGGCCTGCTCGGGCGTGGATTGCCGCATGGTGCGCGCCACCTCGGCGTCGGCGATCTTGCGATATGCCCACAGCTTGGAGAGGCCCTTGCCCTCTGCAGCGTTTGCCAGCGGCAAGGTCACCGACCACGGCCGGTCGCCGATGCGGCCCCTGATCTCGACCGAGCCTGCGAGCTTGTCGAGTTTCGTCGCCAGCACGAGCGGCTCGCCGCGATAGATGTCGGGCAGCACGGCCGGGGTCATGTCAGCCTTGGCCTCGGAGAACTTTGCCGACAGTCCGGTCACCGCGGGATTCTCCAGCCTGGCGAACAGGCCGCGCATCCGTTCCTCCACCTGGTCGGTCGAGCCGATATGGGTGAAGGCGCCGCGACCGAGTTCGGCAGCCCGCGTCATCAGGAACGTGTTGGGAGCCGACCCGATGCCGACCATGAAGATGCGCGAGCGGCCGCGCAGCGCCGAGATGGTCTCGAACATCTGCTCTTCGTTGCCGATCGCCCCGTCGGTGAGGAACACCACCTGCCGCACATAGGACGTGTCCTCGCGGTTGCCGTCGCTCAGCGCGGCGCGCATCGCCGGCAGCATCTCGGTGCCGCCTTCGGCCTGCAGCGCGCTGACGAACGATGTCGCACGTGCGATCTGGCCGGCGTCGGCCGGCACCGGCGAGGGGAACAGCACCGTCATGGTGTGGTCGAAGCGGATCACGTTGAAGCGATCGCCCGGTTGCAATCGGCCGAGCGCATAGAGCAGGCTCGCCTTGGCCTGCACGATCGAGGTGCCGCCCATCGAGCCGGAATTGTCGATCACCAGGACGACTTCGCGCGGACGTTTGTCCCCACTCGGTGCCGAGGTCGGCGGCGTCACGTAGGCGAGAATGTACTCGCTGCCGTTGATCTTCTCGCGGAACAGTCCGACGGAAGGCGCGGTGCCTTCGGCAGGCTGCCAGGTCAATTCGAAGTCGCGGTCAGCCGGAACCGGGCCTTCGGCGAGCTTGATGACGCGCCCGTTGGCGCCGTCGTTCTCGGTCTTGATCGGGTGGTGGTGGCTTTTGACTTCGCCGAGCGCGAAGCCGGCCTTCAGGCGCACCGTGATCTGCACCGGATTGATTTTGCCGTGCTGGCGCGGATCGACCGCGGGCGGCTCGATGCGTCGCGATCCGGCACCGGATCGCTGCTGGTCTGGCCCCAGCCGCTGCCGGGCGTAAAGTCGACGCTCTGCACGATCGGCTTGCCGTTGTAGCGCGGGCCGACGACAAGCGGCACGCGCAGCGAGAATTCCTTGCCGCTGTGCTTGACCGGCTCCTGATACTCGATCTGCACGACGATGGTTTCACCCGGGCCAATATTGGCGATCGAGTTGGTGAAGATGTTGTCGCGCTCCTGTTCCACCAGGCTCGCCTTCTGGCCGTCGGCCTTGGCCTGTTCGTAGACGACTTTCGCCGCGCGGCGCTCTTTGATGCTGCCGACGATGACGCGCTCGCCGACCACCATGCGCAGCGTGTCGACTGCGCTGCCTTCCGGCAGCGGGTAGACGTAGACGGCTTCGACCCAACCGTCGGTCGGGTTGTGGAAGATCTGGGTGATTTTCGTTCGCGCGGTCGGCCCGCTGACCGTGATGTCGACGTCGGTGGCGACGCGGGGCGCGGCGACGTATTTGCCCTCTTCGTTGGTCTTGAGCAGGAGCGAGCCGGCTGTGACTTCGCCCGGCTTGACGAAGATTGGCGTGGTCGCGCTGCGCGCCGGAAAGGCGAATGCGATCGCCAGCGCGATGATGAGAAAGAAGGTCAGCGCGGGCGCCGCCAGTGCCAGCCATTCGGCGATCGTGGGCCGGCGGTTCGGCGGCGGTGAGAGCGGAAAGGTTTGAGCGTGCATCGGTAACCCCTTTTGGCGAGCCCTCCCCTGAAGGGCCGCGCGCTATCTCTGCGGCGCTTCGGCCGTGTCCGGTGAGCGTCTTGTCCGCGCTTTTCCGGCAGGAAGTCGCCGGAACTCGCCGCACGGGAGCCGCAGTTGTGCGGATATGTGCGGATCGGTCCGGCACGATGCTGTTCAACTCGGATCGGCTCCGGCGGTTTGTGCGGAGTCGATGTCCATCGTGACCGAGAGGGGCTTAGATGAGCATCAGTTCCGAGGCGGAATTCTCCGACGAGCAAAGCCGCGTCATCGCCGCGACCATCCGCGAAGAATTGGCGCGTCGGCGGATGTCGCGGCAGCGGCTGGCGGACGACGCGAAAATCAGCATCTCGACGCTGGAGAAGGCGCTCTCGGGACGGCGGCCGTTCACGCTCGCGACCACAATCCGGCTCGAGCAGGCCCTGACAGTTTCGCTGCGCGCGCGCAAAGTCGAGCCGATGCCACCGTCGCCGCCGCTCGCCACGCTCGGCGTTGCGTCGGGCGATCTCGGATACTATTCGCGTCCTGCGGTGTCATGGCTCGAAGGCGAATATCTCACGCTGCGGCCCTCGTTCGGAGATCCGGATGCGATGTATGCGTATCGCACCGTCATCAGCTGGGACGATGACGAATCGAGTTTGCGCTTTCGCGAGTCGGAGCGGCTCGATGCCGCGTTCACGCAGTTCGGCTCGGTGTCGGTGCCCAATCAGTCCGGTCACATCTACTTGGTGACGAACCGGCATGGGCAGTATCGCCTCATCATCGCGGCGCGGCCGACGATCAACGGCGAAATGTACGGCATCCTGACGACGCTTCAGGTCGAGCGCGGCTCGCAACTCATTCCGGTGGCGGCGCCGATCGCGTTCGTGCCGCTGAGCGTTGCGGGAGAGTGTGCGTTCGGCCGTATCGCAGGGGGCTTCGAGACTACGTGCGTTATCGCCACTGGCTCAAGCGCACGGTGTCCGAGCCGTTTGCGCGGTTGATGCAGGGATAGTGGAACCGGCGAGATTTCTAACAGCCGTTCTCGCGGACTTATCGCCACGAGGTTTGCGATAATCCTTCCCCTCCCGATGAGGGAAGGCGAGCGCCGCCTGGCAATAACCCGCACCCGTCATGCGCGGCTTGACCGGGCATCCGTCGCGCGCCAGCGCGCAAGACAAACCCGGCAGTTTCGCGCAGAGGATGGATCGCTGGGTCAGGCCCAGCAATGACACCGTCATCACTTATGAGTGGGTTGTCAAGGTCTTTCTTGCCGCCCGGTAACCCGCCCTTAACCACGAATGGGGCTGTCGAGCCCTGACAGACCGTCGGCACGACGCCGTAGTTTGAACAAGATTCACCGGGATTCACGTACCCGTCCGCACGGGAACGCGTATTCCGCCGATTTTCGCAGCCGGAGAGGCCGTCATGCCTGCTCTTGCCATTGGGCCGAAGCCGGAACGCCACGACGCCCGAGCACAAGGATAAGCTAAATGGAAACGGCGGGTTTGCCCCCTCCCGACATGTCGCTGATCGCCCTCTTCTGGCAGGCGCACTATGTCGTAAAACTGGTGATGATCGGCCTCTTGTCCTGCTCGGTATGGGTGTGGGCGATTGTGATCGATAAGACCTTTCTTTTCGCTCGCACGCGGCGCGCAATGGGCCACTTCGAGACCGCGTTCTGGTCGGGGCAGTCGCTGGAGGAACTCTACCGCACGGTTTCGGCCAAGCCGGCGCATTCGATGGCGGCGCTGTTTGTCGCCGCGATGCGGGAGTGGAAACGCTCTTTCGAGGGGCAGTCGCGCTCGTTCGCGGGGCTTCAAATGCGCATCGACAAGGTGATGGATGTCACCATTGCGCGCGAGGTCGAGCGCATGGAACGCAGCCTCTTGGTGCTGGCGACCGTGGGTTCGGCCGGTCCGTTCATCGGCCTGTTCGGCACCGTCTGGGGCATCATGTCGAGCTTCCAGTCGATCGCGGCGTCGAAAAACACCTCGCTCGCGGTGGTCGCCCCGGGCATCGCCGAGGCCCTGTTTGCCACCGCCATCGGCCTGATCGCCGCAATTCCGGCGACAATTTTCTATAATAAGTTCATTTCGGAGGTGAACCGCCAGGCCCAGCGGCTGGAGGGATTTGCCGACGAATTCTCTGCGATTCTCTCGCGCCAGATCGACGAGCGCGGGTGATGCAGGGGCACGTGAACGGTATCATATGGTGGTAACGGCGGTGAGCACCATAGCATGGGCATGAGCGCAGGAGGCTCGGGCGGCGGCCGCCGCGGGGGCCGCAAAGCCGTGATGGCCGAAATCAACGTCACGCCCATGGTGGACGTGATGCTGGTGTTGCTGATCATTTTCATGGTGGCTGCGCCCTTGATGACCAGCACGATCGATATCGACCTGCCGATCGCCAAGGGCGGCAATTCGGCACCCTCCAATGCGCCGCCGCTGACACTTTCGGTCAAGCGCACCGGCGGCAGCTGCAATTCCAATGTCGAGCTCTATCTCGGCGATACGCTGATTTCGAGCGCGGACTTGCTGCCGAAGATCAAGGCGATCCGCGAGACACGCACGGAAGCGGACAATGTTGTCTTTCTGCGCGGCGACAGGGACGTCTGTTACACTGACATGATGAAGTTGCTGGGCAACATCAAGGCCGCGGGCTTCAAGGCGAACATCGTGATCATTCCCGAGCAGGGCTCCTGAAGGTGAAGTTCAAGGTCGACAAGACGGTATTGGCGTCAATTGCCCTGCACGTGCTCGTGCTGGGCGCGGTGATGCTGTCGTTCTCGACCAGGGCGCTCGAAGTGCACCCGGAGGATTCCGTCGGCGTCGATATCTCGCTGGAGAGCCAGGTCGCCGCAGGCATGAAGACCGGCAAGAAGGAAGAGAAGAAGCCGCTGGTCGAGAAGGTTGCCGACGCAAAGCCCATCGACGACGCCGTCGGCAAGATCGACGAGAAGAAGCAGCCGGTGGTCACCGAGACCGCACCCACGCCACAGCCCAAGGTCGAAGACAAGCCGGTCGAGAAGAAGCCTGACCCGCCGAAGGTGGTCGAGAAGCCGAAGGAAGAGCCAAAGCCGGACGAGAAAAAGCCGGAGCCTGCGGTCGATCCGATCGCCGAAGCAATCAAGAAGGAACCGAAGAAACCGACGCCGCCCAAGCCTCCAATGGCGGCCGCCAAGCCGCCGGAGGAGAAGAAGATCAAGGAGCGCGTTTTCGACCAGTCGAAAATCGCGGAACTGATCGACAAGCGCGATCCTTCGCGCCGGGCCGCAACTGGCGAAACCCTGAACTCAAACGCTTCCCTCGGCCTGTCCCGGGGAAGAGCCGGCGACAACTCCGCAACCTGGGGCGCGATGTTCCGCCGACAGGTGGAAAACTGCTGGAAGAAGCCCTTTGGCGGCATCGAGCAGGAGCGCCCCGAAGTGGCGTTCAGCATCCGTTTGAAGCAAGACGGGACGTTGGAGGCCATGCCGGTGCCCGACGGCGTGCCGCCGACGCCTTATGCCCGCGCCTATTCGGAAAGCGCGCTGCGCGCGATCGTCGCTTGCCAGCCCTACAAATTGCCCGCGCAGTTCTTCGATGAATGGAAGTCCTTCACACCGGTCTTCCAGGAACGACCGGTTTGAGCGCTGGCAGCCCCCTTACCCAGGTTGAAGTCACCCATGACCGACAAAGATATACTCCGCCAAAAGCTCATTTTCCCGACCCGCCGCCAGATCATTTCCGGAATGGCAGCGTTCGGTGCTGCCGCGACGCTCGCTCCGCGCGGCGCGCTCGCACAGAAGCGCATCACCATCACCGAAGGCGAGTTCGCGCCGACGCCGATCGCGATCCCGAACTTCACGGCCGGCACCCCGGCCGACGGCGAGGTCGCCGTCGGCGTGACGCAGGTCATCACCAACAATCTCAAGCGCAGCGGATTGTTCGCGCCGATCGACCAGGCCGCCTATATCGACAAGAACGTCAATGTCGATGCGGCGCCGAACTTCCAGAACTGGAAGACCATCAACGCGCAGGCGCTGGTGACCGGTCGCATCACGCGGATGCAGGACGGGCGGCTGCAGGCGGAATTCCGCCTCTGGGACGTCAACACCGCCCAGCAGCTCGCCGGCCAGCGCTATAACACCACGGCCGAATCCTGGCGCCGCATCGCCCACATCATCTCCGACCAGATCTACGAGCGCCTCACCGGCGAGAAGGGCTATTTCGACAGCCGCGTGGTGTTCGTCGACGAGACCGGATCGAAGGAGCGCCGCGTCAAGCGGCTGGCGCTGATGGACCAGGACGGCGCCAATGTCCGCTATCTGACCCGCGGCAGCGATCTCGTGCTGACGCCGCGCTTCTCGCCGTCGAGCCAGGAAATCACCTATATGGAGTTCGGCCAGGGCGACCCGCGCGTCTATCTCTTCAACATCGAAACCGGCCAGCGCGAGATCGTCGGCAATTTCCCGGGCATGTCGTTCTCGCCGCGCTTCTCGCCGGACGGCCAGCGCGTGATCATGAGCCTGCAGCAGGGCAGCAACTCCAATCTGTTCGTGATGGATCTGCGCTCCAAGACCACGACGCGGCTGACCGATACGCCGGCGATCGACACCTCGCCGTGCTACGCGCCCGACGGCGCGCGAATCTGCTTCGAGTCCGACCGCGGCGGCAAGCCGCAGATCTACGTGATGGCCGCGGGCGGCGGTGCGGCGCAGCGCATCTCGTTCGGCGAGGGCTCCTACTCGACGCCGGTATGGTCGCCGCGCGGCGACTACATTGCGTTCACCAAGCAGGGCGGCGGGCAGTTCGCGATCGGCATCATGAAGACCGACGGATCGGGCGAGCGCATCCTTACCTCGGGCTATCACAACGAGGGCCCGACCTTCGCGCCGAACGGCCGCGTCGTGATGTTCTTCCGCGAAGCCGGCGGCAATTCGGGGCCGTCGCTGTTCACGGTCGACGTTTCCGGCCGCAACGAGCTGCGCGTGCCGACGCCGGGATTTGCTTCCGATCCGGCGTGGTCGCCGCTGCTGACGTGAGGTGCGGCTAGGGCGACGATTCGCGTCGCGATCAACCGGCAAACATTGCCTAGCTTGCTGATTTTCAGCGCAGATTTTCGCCATGCGCGATCGAGAACAATGATTCGGTAACCCTGTTCCCTCAGAAAGACTTCATCTGCGCTCGGTAGAACTACGTCCCAAACAAGGACGCGTGTGCGCTGCCGATGCAGTTGGTCGATCAGAAGAAGCGAAGCAATCAGGAAGAGCTGGAGCCGGTGCTCTACGCCGCGCTGATCGATTCCATGTGCCAGAACTTCTGGCCGATGATGATCGGCACGCTGTGCATCGCGGTCGCGGCCGTCCTGACCGCGGCGAAGACCGGCAACGTGCTGCTGTGGCCGATGGCGGTCGCGATCGTCGGTATCGGCACGCTGCGCTCCTTCCAGATGCGCAAATACGAGCGGCGCACCCAGGTGCTGTCGTTCGAGCAGGCCAGATATCTCGAGCCGCGTTACGCCGTCGGCGCCCTCGTCTATGCCGGCGTGCTCGGCGCCTGGTGCTTCCTCACCATCGTCGGCAACGACGACCCGATCGCCCACATGCTCTGCGTCGCGGTGACCGTCGGCTACACCTGCGGCGGCGCCGCGCGCAACTACGGCCGGCCGCGGCTGCTGCAACTCCACATCCTGTTCGCCTGCGGACCGATGTCCGTGGCACTCGCGCTGCACGGCGGCGTCTACTATATCGGCCTCGCCGTCCTGCTCGCGCTGTCCTTCTTCGGCCTCAAGGGCATCAACCTCAGCCTGCACGCCATCTTCGTCAAGGCGCTGACCTCGAGCTTCCGCGAGGCCGCGCTTGCCGGCCAGTTCGACACCGCGCTCAACAACATGCCGCACGGCCTGTGCATGTTCCGCTCCGACGGGCGGCTGGCGGTGATGAACCACCGCTTCAGCGAGATGATGAACCTGTCCGACGATCTCGTGCAGCGCGGCGCCGGCGCCGCCGACATCATCGACGCCTGCATCGTCGCCGGGTCGATTTCCGCGGCCAGCGGCAAGATGATCCTCGCCGAGATCCAGAACACCCGCGCCCGCAGCATGATCACCACCGATCCGGATCCCTCGCGCGGCCGCTACATGTCGTGGACGTTCCAGCCGATGGCCGGCGGCGGCGCCGTGGTGCTGCTCGAGGACATCACCGAGCGGCGCAGCGCGGAAGCCCGCATCAGCCATCTGGCGCGCTATGACGAACTCACCGCGCTGCCCAACCGCGTCAACTTCCGCGACGAGATCGGCCGCCTGCTCGCGACCCAGCAGGGCAGCGACCGCATGTCGGCGCTGCTGTTCGTCGATCTCGACCAATTCAAGCAGGTCAACGACACGCTCGGCCATCCCTGCGGCGACCAGCTGCTGTGCGCCGTGGCGGACCGGCTGCGCGAGATGCTGCGGCCGGAGGATTTCGTCGCCCGCTTCGGCGGCGACGAGTTCGTCGTGTTCCAGCAGAACATCAGTTCGGGCGAGGACGCCGCGGGACTGGCCCGCCGCATCGTCGACCGCCTCAGCGAGTGCTACAAGATCGAAAATCATCTGGTCGAGATCGGCGCCAGCGTCGGCATCGCCATGACCGCGCCGAACGTGTCCGCCGACACGCTGCTCAAGAATGCCGACATGGCGCTGTACCGCGCCAAGGCCGATGGCCGCGGCACCTATTGCTTCTTCCGCGACGAGATGGCGCAAACCGTCGCGGCCCGCCGCATCCTCGAGCTCGACCTGCGCAAGGCGCTGGCGAACGAGGAGTTCGAACTCTATTACCAGCCGCTGGTCAACCTGAAGTCCGGCCGCATCTCCACCTGCGAGGCGCTGCTGCGCTGGAATCACCCGGTGCGCGGCACGGTGTCGCCGATCGACATCATCCCGGTCGCCGAGGACATGGGCCTGATCGTCGATCTCGGCCGCTGGATCCTGCGCCGCGCCTGCATGGAATGCATGAAGTGGCCGGCCGGCGTTTCCGTCGCCGTCAACTTCTCGCCGCAGCAGTTCCACCAGCGCGACATCCTCAGCGAAGTCCGTTATGCGCTCGAGGTCTCCGGGCTTCCCGCCGACCGGCTGGAGATCGAGATCACGGAATCCTCGCTGCTGCGCAATACCCAGCTGACCCACGACGTGCTGGCGCAGCTCCACACGCTCGGCGTGCGGATCTCGCTCGACGATTTCGGCACCGGCTATTCCAGCCTCAGCTACCTGCACAATTTCCCGCTGCAGAAGGTCAAGATCGACCGCTCCTTCCTGGAGGGCATCGATTCCGACCGCCCGCTGACCTTGCTGCGCGGCGTGGCACGGCTGTCGGCCGATCTCGGCATGTCCGTGGTGGTGGAAGGCGTCGAGACCAACGAGCAGCTCGAGCGCATCTCGGTCGACGGCACCGTGAGTGAAGCCCAGGGCTACTTGTTCAGCCGGCCGGTGCCCGCAGTGCGCATCCGCCAGTTGCTGAACGCCTCCCATGGCCGGCGCCCGGCCGAAAGTGCGCTCAACGTCGCCAGCGCTAGCGCCTGAAACACTTCGACCAAAGGATTAGACGTCCCGCAAATCTCCGCGGGCCAAGTAGTTAACCCTAACATTGCTAACGCTTTGCCTTTTCGTTAAGAGGCTGTTAAGATTTTCCATCACTCGCGCTAGTTGAACGTAAGCCGCCTTGGACGTCGTACGGAGTACAGGAATGCCATCCCCCGCCGAAAGTCGCCCCACGGCCTTTGCAAGGGGCACTGATCTTCTTGAACATGTCGACTACCGCCTCGCGCTGACACCCGCGGAAAAGGAGGAAATCTACAACCTACGGTACCGGGCCTACCTGCGCGAGGGCGCCGTCAAGGAATCTCCCGATCAGCGCGTGACCGACCAGTATGACGACCTGCCGAACTCCTGGACTTTCGGCGTCTACCTGTTCGGCGAGCTGTATAGTTCGGTCCGCATCAGCCTGCTGACCCCGGAATGGCGGAAGTCCTGTTCGGCCGAGGCCTTTGGCGAAATCCTGCTGCCGCGGCTCGACCGGGGCCAGGTGATCGTCGATCCCGCCCGCTTTGTCGCCGATCCCGACAAGATCCGCCGCCTGCCGGAACTGCCCTATGTGACGCTGCGGCTCGCCTACATGGCGTGCGAATATTTCAACGCCGATCTCGGCCTCGCCATCGTGCGCGCCGAACATCAGGCGTTCTACCGCCGCGTGTTCATGCACGAGACCATCGCCGAGCCACGGATGTTTCCGGGCCTACTCAAGCCGGTCGGGCTGATGGCGGCGGATTTCCCGCGTCTGAAGGAAAAGGTGTTCGAGCGCTACCCGATGATGCGCTCGACCGCCTTCGAGCGGCGCATGCTGTTCGACCGCCCGGGCTTTGCCCAGGTGCCGGCTGACGTCGTGGTGGCCTCCCACGAGGTCACCTCGATCGTTCCGCAAGCGAGCTGAACCGCGGCCAAAGGGCCGGCGTGCAGCGCCGCCGTTTACCCGGAACAGTTGCTCTCCTGCAGCGGTCGGTGGAATTCTGCGTAGAATTCCGCCTGAACAGGCATTTCCGCCGCCGCTGGTCACTTGCCTCCACCATCGCGCCATATTTACAAATGATTAACTATCGCGGTCGCTTTTCGCCGATTGGCGGCATTTGAACGGTGCCGGCAACACCCCATCAAGGTTGACGGAACGTTCGCTTAACCAACGCCCTGTAGACCGGATGACAGTATTGAGAACGTGAGCGTGGAGGCTCCCGGAATGAGAAACCAGATGCGTATCCTCCAGGGTTTGAAGTTGGCCGCCGTGCTGGCCGTGGCACTGTCGATGGGCGCCTGCGCCAAGAATGCCGCGACCGACGCGATGGCGAATGCCGCGACCCCGGGCAGCCAGCAGGACTTCGTGGTCAATGTCGGCGATCGCGTGTTCTTCGAGAGCGACCAGACCGACCTGAGCCCGCAGGCGATCGCCACGCTGGAGAAGCAGGCGCAATGGCTGCAGACCTATAACCGCTACGCCTTCACCATCGAAGGCCATGCCGACGAACGCGGCACCCGCGAGTATAACATTGCGCTGGGCGCGCGCCGCGCCCAGGCCGTGCGCTCGTATCTCGCCTCGCGCGGCATCGATGCCAGCCGCATGCGCACCATCTCCTACGGCAAGGAGCGTCCCGTCGCGGTCTGTAACGACATCTCCTGCTGGTCGCAGAACCGCCGCGCGGTCACCGTGCTGAACGCCAGTTCGTAAAGAGTTTCGCAGCTTGGGGTGTGCCAAACGGCCGGCGTCCTGCGGGGCGCCGGTTTCGTTTTGTTGACCTCGGCGTCGCCAAAGCCCCTTTGTTTCAGTCACAATTCCGGCGTACTGCGTCCTTGTGATTGCCGCTTGTCGCGCCGATTTCGCCCGTCAGGACACCATGTCATCCAGCCTTCACAGAATTTCCTGCGCCGTAGCCGCTGCCGCGGCGATCGCCATTGCTCCGCACGCCCTGGTCCCGCCGGCCCTGGCCCAGGATGCCGATCTCGAGATTCGCATCCAGCGGCTGGAGAACCAGCTTCGCCAGGTCACCGGCCAGAACGAGGAACTGCAATACCGTAACCGCCAGCTTGAGGAACGGCTGCGCCAGCTCGGCGGCGCTGTGCCGGGCGCCCAGCCAAACGTTGCCGCCGCGCCGCCGGCGCAACCGACCCCCGGCTACGGGCAGCAAACCTATTCGCCTCAAAGCGGCTACCAGCAGCCCCAAGGGGGCTATCAACAGCCGCAGGGTGGCTATCAGCAGCCGGCTCAGCCGGGGTATCCGCAGCAGCGGCCGGGCGGCTACGAGCAGCCGCAGATCGCCGCGCCCGCGCCGATCATGCAGGATTCGGCCGCGCCGCCTGCCGGCAATCGCCGCCGTGGCGACGCTTTCGATCCCAGCCAGAATCCGGGCGCGCCCGGCGCGCCGCGCGCGCTCGGTGGCGGCCAGCTGCCGATCACCAGCGAAGCTGCGGTCGGCGCGCCCGGCGGCCGCGCTCCCGGCGAGCCGCTCGACCTCTCCAGCGTCAGTCCGCGCCAGCCCGGCGCGGCCGCAGCTCCGGCGCAGGGGCCGACGGCATCGCTCACAACCTTGCCGCCGTCGGCGACGCCGCGCGACGAGTTCGATCTCGGCATCGGCTACATGCAGCGCAAGGACTATGCGCTGGCCGAGGAGACCATGCGGAACTTCGCGGCGAAATACCCGAAGGATCCGCTGCTGGCGGATTCGAAATACTGGCTCGGCGAAAGCTATTTCCAGCGCCAGCAATATCGCGAAGCTGCGCAGTCCTTCCTCGCCGTGACCAGCGATCACGAAAAGTCGGGCAAGGCCCCCGATGCCATGCTGCGGCTCGGCCAGTCGCTCGCGGCCTTGAAGGAGAAGGACGCGGCCTGCGCCGCCTTCGGCGCGGTCACGCAAAAGTATCCGCGCGCATCGGCCGGCGTGAAGGCGGCCGTGGACCGTGAGCAGAAGCGGGTAAAGTGCTAAGTAATCGATGACGGGGCCTCGCCGGCCCCACATCGATGACAGTCATGCGCGAGGCGAAATCCCCGATCTCGGCGGCACAGGCGCGGGCGATCTTCGCGCCGTGGAAAGCCGTGCCGGCCATCGTGCTGGCCGTTTCCGGGGGGCCGGATTCCGTCGCGCTGATGTGGCTGGCGGCGCGCTGGCGCAGCAAGCTCAAGCGCGGGCCGCGGCTGATTGCCGTCACCGTCGATCACGGCCTGCGCAAGGAAGCGGCGAGCGAGGCGCGGGATGTCGGGCAGCTCGCGCGCAGGCTGGGCATCGAGCACCGCACGCTGCGCTGGCGCGGCGCAAAGCCGGCGACGGGCGTGCCGGCGGCGGCGCGCGAGGCGCGCTACCGCCTGCTGGCCAGGGCCGCGCGCGAGGCCGGCGCCAGCCATGTCGCGACCGCGCATACCCGTGACGATCAGGCCGAGACGCTGCTGATGCGGCTGCTCCGTGGCAGCGGCATCTCGGGGCTGTCTGCCATGGCGGGCGAGAGCGAGCGCGACGGCGTGCGGCTGATGCGGCCGCTGCTCGAAATCTCCAAGGCCGAGTTGATCGCTACCCTTGAGGCCGCCGGCATCGCCTTTGCCGACGACCCCACCAACCGCGACACCAAGTTCACCCGGCCGCGCCTGCGCGCGTTGATGCCGGCGCTTGCGGAAGAGGGGGCCGACGCCAGGACGCTCGCGCGATTGGCCGCGCGGCTTGCCCGTGCTGACGCCGCGGTGGAAGTGCTGGCCGACGGCGCCGAGCGCTTTCTTGTGCAGACGGACCGCAGCGCGGCGCTAGGCGGCTACGACGCACGCGCATTTTCCGCGCTGCCGGAGGAAATTCGCTTGCGTTTGCTCAAGCGCGCGATCGATCGGCACGGCCACGAGGGCCCTGCGGAACTCGGTAAGGTCGAAGCGCTGCTGGCGGTGCTGGATCGCGCCATCACTGAGCAACAACCCCGGCTGAAGCAGACCCTCGCGGGAGCCGCGGTCAGCCTGTCCAATGGGCGAATCCTCGTCCAGCCGGCGCCGCCGCGCCGCCGCCGGACGGCGTGATCTCCCGGAGTTTGTTGCAATCCGCCCCCAGGACGCTTAACCACCCCCGAAAACAACGCCTTTGCCGCCATTATTTGCGCCGGAATCAAGCTAGGATGCGATAAATAGTCCGTCCCCGTTCCCTTGGCATCAAGGGACGCGGCACCTAAATTACGCAGGCGAGCGGGGGAATCCCTCGTGGCCACCGGGGTTTAATGCCAAGGATATAAGGCCGCGATCCGCGCGACCACGAAGGAACGTCTATGAACGCCAATCTGCGCAACTTTGCCCTCTGGGTCATTATTGTCCTATTGCTGCTGGCGTTGTTCACGCTCTTCCAGAACCCGGGTCAGCGCGCCTCGACGCAGGAGATTCCGTTCTCGCAGCTCCTCAGCGAAGTCGACCAGAACCATGTCCGCGACGTCGTGATCCAGGGCAGTGAGATTCACGGCACCTTCACCAACGGTTCGAGCTTCCAGACCTATGCGCCGAACGATCCCAACCTGGTCAAGCGCCTCTATGACAGCAAGGTCTCGATCACGGCGAAGCCGCCGGGCGACAACGTTCCGTGGTTCGTGTCGCTGCTCGTCTCCTGGCTGCCGTTCATCGCGCTGATCGGCGTTTGGATATTCCTGTCGCGGCAGATGCAGGGCGGCGCCGGCAAGGCGATGGGCTTTGGCAAGTCGCGCGCCAAGATGCTGACCGAAGCGCATGGCCGCGTCACCTTCGAGGACGTCGCCGGCGTCGACGAAGCCAAGCAGGACCTGCAGGAGATCGTCGAATTCCTGCGCGACCCCGGCAAGTTTCAGCGGCTGGGCGGACGCATTCCGCGCGGCGTGCTGCTGGTCGGCCCTCCCGGCACCGGCAAGACGCTGATCGCGCGTGCGGTCGCCGGCGAGGCCAACGTGCCGTTCTTCACCATTTCGGGTTCGGACTTCGTCGAAATGTTCGTCGGCGTCGGCGCCTCGCGCGTCCGCGACATGTTCGAACAGGCCAAGAAGAACGCGCCCTGCATCATCTTCATCGACGAAATCGACGCGGTCGGCCGTCATCGCGGCGCGGGTCTCGGCGGCGGCAACGACGAGCGCGAGCAGACCCTCAACCAGTTGCTGGTCGAGATGGACGGCTTCGAGGCCAACGAAGGCGTGATCCTGATCGCCGCGACCAACCGGCCCGACGTGCTCGATCCCGCGCTGCTGCGCCCAGGCCGTTTCGACCGCCAGGTGGTGGTGCCGAATCCGGATGTCGGCGGCCGCGAACAGATCCTCAAGGTTCACGTCCGCAAGGTGCCGCTGGCGCCCGACGTCAACCTGAAGATCATCGCCCGCGGCACGCCCGGCTTCTCCGGCGCCGACTTGATGAACCTCGTCAACGAGGCCGCGCTGACCGCGGCGCGCCGCAACAAGCGCATGGTGACCCAGGCCGAGTTCGAAGAGGCCAAGGACAAGGTCATGATGGGCGCCGAGCGCAAGTCGCTGGTCATGAGCGAGGAAGAGAAGATGCTGACCGCCTACCACGAGGCCGGTCACGCCATCGTCGGCCTCAACGTGCCGGCCGGCATCCCCGTGCACAAGGCGACCATCATTCCGCGTGGCCGCGCCATGGGCATGGTGAAGTTCCTGCCCGAGGGCGACCGCTATTCGATGAAGTACAAGGAGTTCACCTCGCAGCTCGCGGTCGCGATGGGCGGCCGCGTTGCGGAGGAGATCACCTTCGGCAAGGACAACATCACGTCAGGTGCTTCCAGCGACATCCAGCAGGCCACCAAGATGGCCAAGGCGATGGTGACGCAGCTCGGCTATTCGGACGAACTCGGCACGGTGGCCTATGGCGACAACCAGGAAGAGGTATTCCTGGGAATGTCGATGGGCCGCCAGCAGAACATCTCGGAAGCCACCGCGCAGAAGATCGACGCCGAGGTACGGCGCCTGGTCGACGAGGGTTATGAGGCGGCGCGCAAGATCCTCACCGAGAAGAAGAAGGACTTCGAGACTCTCGCGCAGGCGCTGCTCGAATACGAGACGCTGACCGGCGAGGAGATCACCGACGTCATCAACGGCAAGAAGCCGAACCGCGAGTCCGTGCTCGAGCCGACCGGCCCGCGAACATCGGCGGTGCCGCCGGCCGGCAAGTCGCGCCCGCGCCCCGATCCGGACGCGGGCCTGGAGCCGCAGCCGCAGGCGTGATGGCAGATTTCGTGAGAAAAGCCCGGCTTCGCGCCGGGCTTTTTTGTTTCCCTACTTCGTCACGCCCTCGCCGACCACCGAGAACGGCCCCCAATAGGCGGGATAGGACGCGCGCTCCTCCGTCCTGTCGTCCATGTAGGCCAGCATCGCGCGGCGCAGCGCCTCGGCGCGGCCGACCGTCGCGTCCTTGGCGAGGATGTCGAAGGTCGTCGTCGTCAGCTTGGTGGCGGCGGCGGAATCCACCGCCCAATGCGAGACCAGAAGCGCACGCGACCCGGCATAGAAGAAGGCGCGGGCCAGCCCAGAGAGCGCGTCGGCGCCCGGCACTTCTCCCGCCATGGTGTTGCAGGCCGACAGCACCACCCAGTCGGCATTGAGCTTGAGCTGGGCGACTTCGCTCGCCGTCAGCAGCCCGTCGTCTTCCGCCGTGGGGTTGGCCGGAATGCTCAGGGCGAGCGATGGTTCGCCGACGCCGCGAACCTCGCCGGCGATCAGGCCATGGGTGGCGAAATAGACCACGCGGTAATTCGACAGCGCCGCACGCTTGACCTGCGCCTCGCTCGCCGCCTGGCCGAGAAAGATGTCCGAAGGGGATGCGCCGAGCGTCGTGGCGATGCTCTTGATCTCGACGGCGGTATCCTCAAGGCGCGGCAGCGCCTCGGCGAGCTTGCCGCGATCGACACTGCCTCGTGCATTCCAGTAGTCCGCATAGCCGCGTGTGCTGGGCTTCCCGCTCGCCGTGCGCTGATTGCCTGACGGCGCCGGGCTGCTCTGAAACAGGGGATCGCCGAAGCCGACGAAGGGCTTTCCGGGATCGCTGCGCATCGCGACGGTTCGCAGCGCCTTCAGGCTTCCCACCGACGGCAGCACGGTGACGGCGTGGCGGCGCAGCAGCCAGGCGGCGTCGCGATAGGGGCCGAGATTTCTCACGTCCGAGGCCGGCACCGCAGGCCTTTCGGTGACCAGCAAATGGAAAGGCAGCGCAGTCAGCGGCCCCGCCGGCACCACGGCCAGATTGGGCTTGTCCTTGATCAGCGTCTCGACCGGCGCCAGCAGCGTCGAATAGAGTTCGAACGCCCCGTCCAGGTTGAACAGAACCGGCTTTCCGGCCGCGATCGATTCGTTCAGCTCGACGACGTCAAGCCCCCGGCGGAACTCCTTGACCTTCTTCGCCAGATCGTTGCGGCCGAGCGGAATGACGCGCCAGTCGAAATCCGTATGCGTCACCGCAAACACGTAGCTTTCCTTCTCACCGGGCAGGAACACCAACATGGCCTCGCCGTCGCCGATCAGCCGCTGCGCCTGCTCGATATCGAGCGGCCGCGGGTTCGACAGCGCGGCGTAGTCGGGGAAGTCCTTTTGCAATCTTGCCTGCAGCGTCCTCTGCCGCTCTTCGAGCCGTCCGACCTCCTGCCGGAGTGCTGTGATCGCCGCCTTGTTCTGCTGGGCTTCGGGCTGCGACATGGCGGCGACCAGCGACTTGTCGCGCTCGCGCCATGTCGTGGCCAGATCCTGATTCTCGCGCACAAGCGCTGCCGCCGCATCGCCGCTGGAGGCGAGGCGGATGCCGAGCTGCTGCACGGCGCCCGCAGTGGCCGACTGCATCGCCCATTGCGCGGCCGTAAAGGCTTCGCCGCCGAGATCGGGCGCGGGACTGGCTGCGTTGAGCAGATAGAGATTGGCGACGTGCTGCACGAAATACGGCGCGCGCTGCTCCACGAGGCCGCCGGCGCCCTGTTGCTGGCGTACGCCAAGTGTCTCGGTGGCGGCGTGATTGATGACGGCCAGGGTCGCCTTGCGTGAATAGTTGACGGCGTTCGCGACATTTCCGGTCGCGGCATTGAGCGTCGCGAGCGCATTCAGATTGCGCGCCGTGCTGGGATGATCCGGGCCGAGCACCTCGGTGCGGATTTGCAGGGCGCCGATCAGGAGATCCTCGGCTTCCGGATATTTCCGCTGGGCGATGAGGACATTGGCAAGGCTGTTCCTGGTCGTGGCGATCACCGGGTTCTTCGGCGCAAGGAATTTCAGCCGCAGCTTCAGCGCCTCGCGCAGATCCGGCTCGGCGTTGCCGGGCTCGCCCCGCTTCGAATAAGCCTCGCCGCGGTTCTGATACAGCACGGAGATATTCTGGTGCGTGGGGCCGAATTCCTTCGACCACAGCGGAATGACCTCGTTGATCATGGCGATCATGCGGTCATAGGCCGCGTTTGCCTCGGCGACCTCGCCGCTCTCGGCCCGCGCGTTCGCCTCGTTGCCGTAGAGCACGGCGAGATTGTTGATGCCGTTGCCTCGGAAGACGTTGCGCTGCTTGCCAGGCGGCAGCTTCTCATACAGCGCGAGCGAGCGCTGGAAAAGCTTTTCTGCCTCCGGATACAATTCCTGGTTCATGTAGACGCCGCCGAGATTGTTGAGCGCCTGGGCGAGCTCGAAATTCGGGCCGCTGCCGCGCTCGAGAATAGCGACCGCGCTCTTCAAGGTTTTCTCCGCGTCGGCAAAACGGGCGGAGTCGCGATAGAGGTTGCCGAGCTGCGACAACAGCAGGCCGGTGTTCTTGTGATTATCGCCGAACTGCGCGCGCGACAGGGTCACGGTCTGCTCCGCCAGCGCGATCGCCTCGGCCTTTTGTCCGGCCTGATAGGCGCGGATGACCCGCTGGTTGAGCGCGGCGAGGTTGTTCTGCTGAGCCTCGGAATTGTCCATGGCAAAGATCACGAAAGCGAGGGCCAGGAGGATAGCGCAAAGGGCGAGGCGGACATTTTCGGGTACGAACTTCCCTTTCAAGGACACGCGCATTGGACCTCGGTAGAAGCGATGTGAAAACGACTTGTCGAATGCTCAATACCTGCTGCGCCATTCGGCGATGGTCATGATGTCCGGCGACTGCCCATAGGCGCGGGTCCATGAGTCCATCGACCATTGGCTGCCGTCGCGGGTCTCGACGATGACCGGCGTAGTGTGGGGGCGCTTGCCGTCAAGGATCGCGCCGCGCGACACCGGCTCGCCAACGCCATGGTATCGGAGCATCTTCGATCGCTCGAGCAGGATCAGGAGCTCGGTGATGTTGGCGGTCAGGTCGATGCAGTCCATCTGCGACGGGCCGGACTTGGTGTCGAGACTGGCATAGGCGACGCGGTTGACGGTGCCCGCGACCTTGCCACCCTCGCGATCGAGCCAGGCGATGATTTTCGACAATGCCTTGCGCTCGTCCCTGGCCGAGCGGGCGCCGGCAAGCGTCGCGCGGATGGACGACAGCCGCGCCGGCGTGATCACGAACTGATTGCGATAGGCGCAGCCAAAGCCATGGCAGAGCGTGAGCACCGGCGTGCTGGCGGGAGCCAGCGACAGTTTTTCGAGGAAAGCCACGCCTGCCGAACTCTCGGCCATGACGAGCCGGGGGGCCGCGCAAGCCAGCGGCACGGCGATCAGGATGGCCCTGCGGGACAGGACGGCCCTGCGGAAAAAGCGGAAGCTGAAAAACATAACTGAATACGACAGTAGTGTGACAACAACAATGCAACCAAAGGGAGGCTATCTGTACCGCTTACCATGTGGAAGAGCCATCTTCGCTTGCGAAGATTTCCGCGCGATGACAGCTGCGCAATGCGCCACATGGTCATGGCGTCCATGACGGGGCCATGGCATGCTTTGTCCTTGAGATCGCGGGCTCAACCGCGGCCGAATACGAGACAACGACGGGGGAAGCGATGAGTCCTTGCGCGAAGCTGGGTGCCGCGGCGCTTTTGCTGCTGGCCTCGCAGACCGGCCTTTCCGCCGCCGAAATGCGCGGCGTCACATCGACCGAAATCAAGGTCGGCCAGACCATGCCCTATAGCGGGCCGGTCTCGGCGTTCGGCGCGCTGGGCAAGGGCGAGGTCGGCTATTTCAGGATGGTCAACGAGCGCGGCGGCATCAACGGCCGCAAGGTCAACCTGATTTCGCTCGACGACGGCTACGCGCCGCCCAAGACCGTCGAGCAGGTGCGGCGGCTGGTCGAAAGCGATGAGGTGGCGCTGATCTTCTCCTCGATCGGCACCGCGCATAACACGGCGGTCGCAAAGTATCTGCAGAGCAAGAATATCCCTCAGCTCTTCCCCGGCTCCGGCGCCTCGAAATTCGCCGACATCGCGCAATATCCGCAGGCCACCGTCGGGGTGCAGGCGCCGTTCCGTTACGAGGCGCGGCTCTATGCGCGCCAAGCATTGGCGAAAAACCAAAATGCCAAGTTTGCGGTCATCTCGCAGAACGACGATTTCGGCCGCGACTATCTGCTCGGGCTGAAGGATGTGCTCGGCGAGAAGTACGATTCCGTCGTCACCAGCGCGACCTACGAGATATCCGAGCCGACCATCGATTCCCAGATCGTGAAGCTGAAGGCATCCGGCGCCGACGTGTTCGTGATCGCGGCGACGCCGAAATTCGCCGCGCAATCGATCCGCAAGGCCTTCGAAATCGGCTGGCGGCCGCAGACTTACCTGTCCAATGTGGCGGTGTGGATTTCGACGGTGATGGAGCCCGCGGGCGTGGAGGCCGGCACCGGTATCCTCTCGAGCGCTTATGCCAAGGATCCCGACGATCCCGCCTGGAAGGATGATCCCGGCGTGAAGGGCTGGCGCGAGTTCATGATCAAATACGTGCCCGACGGCGATCTGCACGACACCAACTATGTCAATGCCTACAACACCGCGATGGTGCTGGAGGCCGTGCTGAAGGCCTGCGGCGACGACCTGTCGACGGAAAACATCCTGCGGCAGGCCTATTCGATCAAGGACCTGGAATTGCCGATGCTGCTGCCGGGCATCAAGGTCAACACCTCGCCGGCCGATCACGTGCCGGTCGACCAGATGCAGTTCATGCGCTTCAACGGCAAGACCTGGGAGCGGTTCGGCGAATTGCAGACGGGCAATTGAGCCCGGCTGTCTCAACGAGTCGTCCCGGCGAAGGCCGGGACCCATCCGCCGTGGCCGTTGTTATTTTGCGACGGCGTCAGCGACCTCGATTCAGCCGAGAGCACAGCGCGGTATGGGTCCCGGCCCTCGCCGGGGCGACACCGGTTGAGAATTCAGCCAACCCTTAAGAAATCTTAAATGCCCTGCGGCCTATTGCTGGACCACGCGCGCTCGCGCCGGCGCGAAGGGACGACCGCATGGCCACAGCAACGCCCGTCTTGATCACGCCGCCCGATCGCAGTGCGATACCGCCGACGCTATTGAATGCGTGCTTTGTGCTGTGCATGCTCAACGCGGTCTATTTCCCGGTCGCCTGGTTCTCGCACGCGTGGATCTACAATTCCGCCGGCCTCGGCATCCCCGTCGATTTCGTCAACGTCTGGGCCGCGGGCAGGCTCGCGCTCGATGGCACGCCGGCGCTGGCCTATGACTGGGACATCCAGAAGAAGATTGAACTTGCGGTGCTCGGACAGGATTTTCCCGGCTATTTCGCCTGGCACTATCCGCCGCCCTTCCTGTTCGTGGCGTCGTTCCTCGCGCAGTTTCCCTACGCCGTCGCTTTCATCGGCTGGATGGCGATCAGCATCGTGCCGTATCTGGCGGTCGTCGGGGCGATCGTTGGTCGTCCCTTCGGCCTGATGCTGGCCGTCGCGCTGCCGATGGTGTTCAACAACACGCTGGTCGGGCAGAACGGCTTTCTCACGGCGGCGCTGATCGGCGGCACGCTGTATTTGCTGCCGCTGCGTCCGGTGCTCGCGGGCATTTGCCTGGGGCTACTGAGCTACAAGCCGCAATATGGCGTGCTGTTTCCGCTGGTGCTGATCGCGGCAGGCCACTGGCGCGCGTTCATCTCGGCCGCGGTGACGGTGGTCGCGCTTGCCCTGGTCTCATGGCTCGCCTTCGGCACCGAGGCGTGGCAGGCGTTCTTCCACTGGATGCCGATCTTCTCGCAGGCCTTCCTCAGCGACGGCAAGGCGGCGTGGTGGAAGCTGCAATCGCTTTATGCGCTGCTGCGCTATCTCGGCGGCACGGAGCAACTGGCCTGGGCGGTGCATTGGGTGTTCACCGCTTCCATCGCAACCACGCTGGTGCTGCTGTGGCGCAGCCGCGTGCCATACACGCTGAAGGCCGCCGCGCTCGCGACCGGCACGCTGCTGACCACGCCATATCTGTTCATGTACGACATGGTGGTGCTGGCCATCCCGGTCGGCTTCCTGGTTCGCCTCGGGCTGAAGCACGGATTCCGCTCCTGCGAACTTGCCGCGCTGGCGGTGGCCGCGGCGCTGGTCATCACCTTCATCTTCACCGGCGCGCCGCTGGGCCTGGGCGCCACGCTGATCGTCGGCGGTCTCGTGCTGCGACGGGCGGGGCCATGGTGGCGGCGGGAGCCCGCGCCGGCGCTGGCCCCGGCAGGGGCTTGAAGGCGCCCCCCGGCTACCTGCTAAACGGTAGCTTCTTCATCGAAAAACCGGCTTGCCATGCTCTCTGAATAGTTGTTCAGTTCTTGGCAGCGGTTGGCGATCAATCGCTCAAGAACCGGCGCCCGGCGAACGGGCCGGCGGCCGAGGGGATACGGGAAACGCGCATGGTCTATCGGCGGACCCATCAGGTGGTGAAGCGGCTGGCCGCACGGCGCAGCGCCATCCTCAACGCTGCGCGGGACGCGGCGGCCGAAGGCGGCATGTCCGCGGTGCAGATCGCGCCCGTCGCGGTCCGCGCCAATGTCGCGGCCGGCACGGTGTATCGCTACTTCCCGTCCAAGGCCGACCTGATCTCGGAGCTGATCGCCGAAGTCTCGCGCGACGAACTCGCCGCGATCCGCCGTGCCGCGGATGCAGCGCCCGGACCGTCATCGGCGCTGGCCGCCGCGGTCACCACCGTCGCCGTGCACGTGCTGTCGCAGCGCAAGCTCGCGTGGGGCATTCTGGCCGAGCCGGTCGATGTCGACGTCACCGCCTCGCGCCTCGCCAGCCGCCGCGAGATTGCCGGCGAGATCGCAAGCCGCATCGAGGCGGCCGTGCGCGCAGGGCACCTGCCGGCGCAGGACACCACGCTGACCGCGACCGCGCTGCTCGGCGCATTGCATGAGGCGCTCGTCGGGCCGCTGGCGTCGGACAATCTCGAGGATCCCGCAAAGCTGCGCGATGCCGTGCAGACGGTGACGCTGCTCGCGCTGCGCGCCGTCGGTGTGATGGACGCGCGCGCGCGCGGCCTTGTCGTGCAGGCCGTGCTGCCGGCGAAGACCCTGGTCGGGGCGTAACGTCTCATCGACGCAAACATGCGCCAATGCGAGGTTTCAGGAGCTCGCCGGCAAGGCGAAGGCTGGTGGCGAGGCGCCTGCTACTGCTTCGCCGCGCCGTCCGGTCCCGCGACGGTGGCGATCCTCACCATGTTGGTGGTGCCGGGAATTCCAAGCGGCACGCCGGCCACGATGATGACGCGCTGGCCGGCGTCGGCAAAGCCGTCGCGGTAGGCGATCGAGCCGGCGCGATCGACCATGTCGTCCTGGTCGTGTGCATCCTCGGCGACGACGCAATGCACGCCCCAGACCAGGGACAATTTCCGGCCCGTCGCCATGTTCGGCGTGATCGCGACCACCGGCGGCTTCGGCCGCTCGCGCGCGACGCGGATCGCGGTCGAGCCCGAATCGGTCCAGCAGATGATGGCGGAAAGCTCCAGCGTCTCCGCGATCTGCCGCGCCGCGTCCGCAATGGCGTCGCCCACCGTCGGCTCCGGCTCCATGCGCTGGGCCGACAGCACCGAGCGATAGGTCGGATCGCGCTCCACCTCCTCGCCGATGCGGTTCATGGTGGAGACGGCCTCGACCGGGAATTTGCCGGCCGCTGACTCCGCCGACAGCATGATGGCGTCGGCACCCTCATAGACGGCGGTGGCAACGTCGGACACTTCGGCGCGGGTCGGCACCGGCGACTGGATCATCGATTCCAGCATCTGGGTGGCGACCACCACCGGCTTGCCGGCGCGGCGCGCCATACGCGTCATCCGCTTTTGCAGGCTCGGCACGCGCTCGAGCGGCAATTCCACGCCGAGGTCGCCGCGCGCCACCATGAGCGCATCCGACGCTTCGATGATATCGGCGAGGCGGTCGATGGCCTGCGGCTTCTCGATCTTGGCCATCACGGAGGCGCGGCCGCGGATGATCCGCTTGGCTTCCTTGACGTCCTCGGCGCGCTGCACGAAAGAGAGCGCGATCCAGTCGATGCCGGTGGTGAGCGCGGCCTCGAGGTCCTCGCGGTCCTTTGGCGTCATCGCCGATACCGGCAGATCGGTATCGGGCAGGCTGACGCCCTTGCGATCACTCATCTTGCCGCCGACCACCACGCGCGTCACCGCGCGCTCGGGCGAGGTCTCTTCGGCGATCAGCCGCACCTTGCCGTCGTCGAGCAGCAGCGAGTGGCCGGGGCGAAGCGCCGCGAGAATTTCCGGATGCGGCAGGTGCACGCGCTTCTTGTCGCCGGGCGCCTTGTCGGAATCGAGAATGAAGCTCTGCCCGTTGTTGAGCTGCACCGAGCCGCCTTCGAACTGCGCCAGCCGCAGCTTCGGGCCCTGCAGATCGACGAGAATGCCGATCGGGCGGCCGTAGCTGCTCTCGACATTGCGGATGGTCTTGACCATCTCCCGCATCTTGTCGTGCGGGGTGTGGCTCATATTGATGCGAAACACATCGGCGCCGGCCTCGAACAGCTTGCGAATCATCGCGCTGTCGGAAGAGGCCGGGCCAAGGGTTGCGAGGATCTTGATGCGGCGCAGACGCCTCATTGTTTGCTTCCCGGCGATTGCGGCAGGCCCGGTGCGCCGGCCGGAGGATTGGGCAGTCCCGGCAGGCCTGGTCCACCAGGTCCGCCTGGTCCGACCGTTCCTGGAATACCCGGCACGCGCTGCGACGGCTGCTCATTGGCTTCCGTCAACTGCACCGTCCAGGAACGCTGTTCGCCGGTGTCGACCTCGAAAAAGCCGGTGCGGTCGAAGCCGCGCGCCAGGCAATTCTCGGCCCCCTTGATGGTGAATTCCTTGTCGCGCGAGCACATGAAGGCTTGTCCGGACCATTCGCCGCCGCGATCGTAATCGAGCGCATAGATGTAGTAGAATCGCGCGACCAGATTGCCGCGCAGCAGGGTTTCGCAGCTGCGCGACGACACATTCCACCAGCCCTCGGTGGTCCAGCCATCGGCATCCTTGTAGCCGAGCGCGATACCGACCCGGCTGGAGGTGTTGTTGCAGAGACGAAAATCCGCGGCTGCGGGCTTGTTCCCGGCGCACAGAAGCCCAAGCGCCAGCACCAGGCTGGCGGCTATCCGGGTCAGAAAGCGATAGGGATGGGCAGAACCGCAGGAAATCATGTCGCGAAGCTATCTCAATTGATTGACGATTTCGCGTGCAGGGCTGGAACTGTCAACGCCAGCTCGGCCATCTGGCGGGAATTTGAGGTCATTCGGACGCTGTTTTGCGCTGCGATGTGGCAGAATATGTGACAATTGCTATTTCGAATAGATCGGTAAACGTGAAGGAAACGGCGATGGCGATCGACGACAAGACCCGTACTGAACTGGAAGCCGCGGTGTTCCGCCGCCTGGTCGAGCATTTGCGCGGCCGCACCGACGTGCAGAACATCGAGCTGATGAATCTGGCCGGCTTCTGCCGCAACTGCCTGTCCAACTGGATGAAGGACGCGGCCGACGCCAAGGGCGTCGATCTCTCGAAGGATGACAGCCGCGAGGCCGTCTACGGCATGCCCTACGAGGAGTGGAAGGCGAAGTACCAGGGCGCTGCCACGCCGGAACAGCTCGAGGCAATGAAGAAGGCGCATCCGCACAGTCACTAGCGCATTGCAAATGCGACGCGCTTTTCCACGGCTCTTTTTGCCCGCTCACCTTACCTGTGGGTGCTTCTGTGGATGACGTGAAGCTTTCTTGACGGGAGGGGCTGAAAAAATCGAGGGTCAAATCAGAAAAAGCGCCGTACGTCCTGTGCGCGCCTTGCCGATTTCACCCATCAGTTCACTTCAGGAGTACACGATGGCTACGCCTGCCGCCGTTCAGGAAGAAGCGCCCGCGACACGATTTGCAAAGGACCAGCTCAAGGCCATCATCGAGCGCATCGAGCGGCTGGAAGAAGAGAAGAAGACCATCTCGGACGACATCCGTGACGTCTATGCCGAAGGCAAGGGCAACGGTTTCGACGTCAAGGCCTTGCGGCAGATCGTGAGGCTGCGGAAGCAGGATCCCAACGAGCGCGCCGAAGCCGAGACGATCCTGGAAACCTACATGCAGGCGCTGGGAATGCTGTGAGGCGATAGCCCCGCAGCCCGCGCACACGCACCGTCGTCCCGGCGGAGGCCGGGCCCATATCCTGAAATGTTCGCAACCGAGCACGCTGGAGCGCCCCAGCGTGCTCGATCATGCACGTGTGTGACTGCGGAGAAAAGGCCGGGCTTAACGCAGCGCGGCGGTGCGCAGCACGAACGACACCGTCTCGAGCCGCGCGGTGGACGAGCCGGTGAAGCGGTCGGTGACGAGGCCGGGCGTCGGATCGTCCGAGAAGCTCATCGCGACCATTGCCTGCGGCTTGATGAAATGGTGCCGCATCAAGGTGAGGTCGGCGTCGCCGAACACGGTCACCGACATCGACGAGCTTGCGCTCGGCGCCAGCATCATCACGCGCATCCAGACTTCGTTGTTGCCCTTTGACGCGGCGAGGCGGGCCGAGGTCGCCACCGTGCCGCCCTGACCGCCCACGCCGCTCTTGGCGATGACGGTGGTGACGTCGTTGACGGCCATCGAGTTGCGCGAGGGCGCAGCCGGCCGGACGCTGCGCGGCATCGGGGCGCTGGCGGTGACGACGTTGGCGCGCTCGACCGGCGCGACGGCAGCCGGCGCATAGGCCATGGCCCTGTTGAAATTTTCGGAGACGCTGGCGGTCGGCAGTGGATCGGCCGCAGCGACGGCCTTGCGGGCGCTGAGGGCGGCGACCTGGGCGGGCGTGGCCTGCTGCGGGGCGGGGATGCTATCCCAGAAGCCGCGGGCATTGATGATGTCGGCGGGGGTCTGCGGCGCGGCGGCGGCCTGCGGCCTGGCCTCGGCCTTTTCCACGGCGGCGCTGGCGGAAGCGGTCGCGACCGGCTTCGGCGCGGGGACGATCCTGGCGTCGGCGGAAGCGAGTTGAAGCGTCGAGGCAACGGGCCTTGCCGGCTTCTCCGCCGGTTTGGCGGCGGCGGCAACGACCGTGGTCTTGACCGGCTTCTCGTTCTTGACCGGCGCGGGGGCGGCGCCCTCGTCATCCTCGTCGCTCGCGGCGGGCTTGCCGGAGAACAAGGACGCCAGGAAGTTCGACTTGGTCGAGCCCTGTATTTCCTCGCCATTGCCGCGGCGCTCGAGGTCGGCTCTTGCGAGCTCATAGCCCTTCATCGGACCGCTGGTCGACTGATGCACGGTGCGGCCGTCGGGGAAGACCTTGGCCAGCTGGTCTGGCGACATGCGCGGCCAGTGCCGCACGCTGCCGGTGTCCAGATGCACGAATGGCGAGCCCGAGGTCGGATAGAAGCCGACCCCGCCGCGCTGCAGGCGCAGGCCGGCGGCGCGAATGTCCGAAAGCGCCACGCCCGGGATGTAGAAATCCATCGCATGTCCCAGCATATGCTGGCTGTGACGGGCGACGCCGGAAGAGCGGCGGCGCAGCATCGCGTTGGTGGCGGGCGAACGATAGGAGGAGATGATGTTGATCGGCTGCTTGCCGTCGACGTCGCGGTAGACTTCCCAGAGGATGTCGAACAGGCGACGATCCATCTCGGTCTTTTCCTGGGTCCGCCAGTCGCGCAGGAAGTGATTGAGCTGCTTCAGCGCCTCTTCATCGTAGCGCCCGTTGCGCTTGAAGGTGATGGTAAGGTCTTCGCCGGAATGGGTGTGGTGGAAGGAGAGGCTGCGGGTCTCGTTCTCGGCGGTGGCATCGCGTACGGCGCCGGCCCCGGCGAGGAGCATCAAGGTCGCAAGGCCAGCACGGAAGCCGGCCCGTTGCGAACACAGCGGTTTGATTTGGCGCGCGAAGACAGCCAGCAAGTGAAGCCCACCCAAGTAACGACCGGTCGCTTGACCCTTTCGCAAACCCGCGAAGCGAAAGAGCATGAACACAATCTTAATGCGGGAGGGTTAACCACTCGTTTACCATCCCGCCCCCCAAGTCAGCTTTAACCTAACCCGCCAAGTGTGGCAAAAAAGTGCCTGTTGCCCACAGCCCGGTGGAGAATGGTTAATGAAAAACGGCCCCGCCGAAGGGCGAGGCCGTTGATTCGATTCGGAATTTCGATCGATCCGGAAGGCCGGTGATCAGCGGGTAATCACCCGGCGTTGCTGCTGTTGCTGCCGGCCGACCGGGGCGGGCGGGGTCGGCGGCCCGAACAGCCGGGCGAAGAAGGACGGGCCCGATGAGTAGCTGCTGCCGTCGTTGAAGGCGACGTTGGACGGCAGCTGGGAGCCGCTCGGCCGTGTGTAGCTCGGATTGGCGCGCGCGATCACGTTCTCCAGATCCTTGCCGCGGCCGCCCTTCATCAGGCCGATCATGATGGCGTCGCGGCCGTAGATGTCCTTGCGGAGCTGCAGCTTGCCGGCGTCATCCACGAAGGCGGTCTGGTAGGTGATGTTGACCGGGATCGGGGTCGGGAATTTCAGGTCGATCTCGGAATGGCCGTACATGCCGCGGATCTTCTCCGGCGTGTAGCTGGCGTTCGGCATGGCGATGTTGAGCAGCGTCGCCGCATACTGGTCCGGGTTCTGCACCCGCATGCAGCCATGGCTGAAAGCGCGCTCTTCCTTGGCGAACAGGTGCTTGTCCGGCGTATCGTGCTGATAGACCAGGAACTTGTTCGGGAAGTTGAAGCGGATGCGGCCGAGCGCGTTGGCTTCGCCCGGCGGCTGCGAAATGTGGATCGAGCCGTCGCGGTTACGCTCCAGCCGCAGGCCCATGCGCTGCAGCACGGTCGGGTCCTGCTGCAGGGCCGGCAGATATTCGTTGTAGATGATCGACGGCGGCACGTTCCAGGTCGGGTTGACCGTGATGAACTTCATCGTCTCGGTCAGCATCGGGGTCGCATGGTTGCCCGGCTTTCCGGTCACCACGCGGGTGGTCCAGACCTGCGATCCGCCCTGCATCACCTTCAGCGTGAAGTCGGGGATGTTGAGGATCACATAGGCATTGTTCAGATTGGACGCGCCGAGCTGGCGCGGCAGCCAGCGCCAGCGCTCCATGTTCACCAGCACGGTGTCGATGGTCTTGTCGCGCTTGGGGCTGTTGATCGCCTTTACCGTCCTGTCGTCGAGCACGCCGGTCGGCTTGAGGTCGGCGCTCTCCTGGAATTTGCGGACCGCCGCGGCGACCTTGTCGTCATACTTGTTGTCGTCGGGATTTTCGACGCCGAGCCTGGCGCGCAGCTGCGGCACGCGGGAATCTTCCGGCGCCACGGCCGGCTGCTTCTTGGTGCCGGCCTTGTAGGCCAGCGCCGGGCCCTCATCGATGGTGATGACGTGGCCGTCGACCTGGCCGCGCAGTTCGGCGAGCTTGGCCTTCAGCTCCTTGTAGAGCTTGTGCGGCGGGTTGTAGCTCGCGAGCGCGGCGGAGGCGTCGGCCGCGCCGGTCACCGTCGCCAGCACTTCGGCCGGGTCGGTCGGATGCTCCGGATAGAGAATGTCGTACGAGACCTGTGAGTAGTGCATGCGGCCGCTCTGCGCATGGCGCGCATAGTCGAGCATGCTCGAAGTCAGCTTGAGCTCGGCATCGGCGAGCGCTTCCGGCGAAGTCGCGGCTGCGAAATCCGGCACCGGATAGTCGCTGACAGTGAGGCCTTCGGAGGCGGCATCCTTCAGCCGCGCGATCACGCCCTTGGCGGTCGCGGTCAGGCTGCCGGCGGAGGTCCAGACCGGCGCATAATCGCGCGTGGAATAGAACTTCTCGACCGCCTGCCGTTCGCCCTTGCGATCGAAATAGCGCAGGTTCTTGCCCGCAAACTGTTCGCGCAGTTTCTCGGCGACCGGCTGGTCGGCGGCCGCAACGGTGCTCGCCCGGGCCGGCTCGGAAGCGGGGGCCGCAGCGGTCGCGGGCGCCGCAACGGCAGGCGCGGTGGTCGCGGGTGCGGCAGCGGCGGGCGCAGGCGTGGCAGCGGGCGCCGCGGCAGCCGGCGCGGCGGATGCCGGGGCAGCAGCGGTCGCAGCGTCCGCAGGCTTGGCGTCGGTGTTGGCGTTGACGCGCGGCAGCTCGATCTGCCTGGGCGCTACCGCCGAAGTTGCATCCAGCTTGAAATCGTCGGCGGTCGGCGGCGGAATGTTGGCGGGCTGCGGGATGGGGATTGCCGCTTCGATGGCCAGTTCAGCGGCGCTGCGCTGCGGATTGGATTGGGCCAGCGCCGATGTCGCCGCTACCGTGAGGAAGGTTGCCGCGACGGCCATCAGTGCACGGTCAAATCCGCCGCGGCCCATCGAACTATCACGCATCGTCACACCCCCTTGGGCGAAACTGTCCCGGCAGCGAGACAGATCGAATATCGTTGCCTCTCACCGGCACGAGCACCGGTGTCGATTCTTGCAGAAGCCGCACGCCTGCACTTGGCGAGTCACGCAGACGATACATGCGCCGTTCTCAAGCAGCTAGCAGAGCCCGGGGCAACTCACGACAAACTGACCTCAAACGACCCCTTTTGTTCAGGATTGGGCGCTTTTGCCACGCTCAGCGGCATTTGTCTGTCACTTGCAAGACACGGTGCAGGGGTTCCGGCGTGCCGGCAAGGCCGAAAGTGCCGCCGTTGCAGCGCCATGCTTCCGAATTGTCTCAACCCGCCTCGTTCGCGCTGCCCGGCTCTTTTTCCGCGGCTTCGTCGAGCTTGCGATAGAGCGTGGAGCGGCCGATTTTCAGCCTCCGCGCCACTTCCGACATCTGTCCGCGATAGTGCGAGATCGCAAAGCGGATGATCTCGTTCTCGAGTTCTTCCAGCGGGCGCACTTCGCCGGCGCTGGTCAGCATGGACAGCGAGCCGGCAACGGAAAGCGGTGCGATCGGTATTTCATTACCCGATACCAGCGTTGGTGCGTTGGCGGGCGCGACGATTAGGGGCTCAGCATGTTGGCTCGCCATCGGCGCATTCGAGGACCCTTGCGGGAAGTCGGGCAATCCGAGCTGGTCGCCCTCGCTCATGACGACCGCACGGTACACGGCGTTCTCGAGCTGGCGGATGTTACCGGGCCAGTCGAGCCGGGCGAGATGCGCCATCGCCTCGCCCGATATCGCGGTGATCGGCCGGTTCTCCTCGGCGCAGAAGCGCGCGAGGAAGTGACGAAGCAAATGCGGAATGTCCTCGCGGCGCTGGCGCAGCGCCGGGATCGTCAGCGGCAGCACGTGCAGGCGATAGAACAGATCCTCGCGGAATTGCCCGGCCTTGACGAGATCGAGCAGCTTGCGATTGGTCGCCGAGATGATGCGCACGTCCACCTTCACGGGCTTGCGCCCGCCGACGGCTTCCACCGTGCCTTCCTGCAGCGCGCGCAGCAGCTTCACCTGCGCCGTCAGCGGCAATTCGCCGACCTCGTCGAGGAACAGCGTGCCGCCATGGGCTTCGAGGAATTTGCCGGTATGGCGCTCCGTCGCGCCGGTGAAGGCGCCCTTCTCGTGGCCGAACAGGATCGACTCCACGAGGTTGTCGGGGATCGCACCGCAATTGACCGCGACGAACGGCTTTGCCTTGCGCTCGCTGCTGCCATGGATGGCGCGCGCGAACAGCTCCTTGCCGACGCCGGATTCGCCTTCGATCAGCACGGGAATTGAAGAGCTCGCAGCCTTCTGCGCGGCGCGCAGCACGCTCGTCATCGCTTCGCTGCGGGTGATGATGTCGGAGAAGGTCAGCCGGCCCTCGCGGCTGTGGCGGATGCGCTGCAATTCGCCCTTCAGCGCGGAGGTGTTGAGCGCGTTGCGCAGCGATACCTGGATACGCTCGAAGCCGACCGGCTTGACCACGAAATCCTGCGCGCCGGCGCGCATCGCCGAGACGACGTTGTCGATGCCGCCATGGGCGGTCTGCACGATGACCGGAAGATTGAGACCGGCCTCGCGGACTTTCGCCAGCACGCCCATGCCGTCGAGGCCGGGCATCACGAGATCGAGCACCAGGCAGTCGATCCCCTGACCGTCCGGCCCGGTCAGCAATTCGACCGCGGCATCGCCGGACTCGACCACGGCGGTCTTATAGCCGCACTTCTGCACCATGTTTTCAACCAGGCGACGCTGCACGGCGTCATCGTCGGCGATCAAGATGGTGGCAGCCATTGGCACTCCCCGCACGTTACGAAACTAATCTGTCCCGAATCGGGTCACTGTGGCCGATGCCGATTAATGCACTCTTAAATCACGGTGCCCGAACCGACTTTCGCCGCCGCGGTTTTTTCGACCGGGTTCGGGGCGCGGCGCGTCGAAGCTGGACGTCGATTGCGTCGCGTTTGAGACGAAGTAGCACTGGCGTCAAGCTGGCCGAATTTGCGGCTGCGATGGCGGCCGGCAAGCGACGCGTCCGTTCATCAGGCCTTGACTTCCTGCCACAGCTCTATTGCGCCGCGATAACATCTGTCGAAAGCGACATTGAGAATGATCAAAAGTCCGACATAAACAACCCAGCAATGCTTCCAGAGAACGCGCGCAATGAAGCCGGCGGAAGCGCGATCTCAAAATTACACCTTCGTTTCGCAGGTCGAGAACGGATTCATCCGCGTTACGACCGAATTGATCGGCGCCTGGGCGAGCAAACCGGGTCTTGAACCGCGACCCTTCCCCAGACATCTGTTAATGTACTACGAGCCGGAACTGGACCGGCTGCTGTTCGGAGCGGAGAACAAGAACAAATGAGCGTGGTTGCGTTCGAACGCAAACAGGACGCCGCGGGCTGGACCGAAGCGGAACTGAATACCGTCATGGCGGCGCTGCGGACGACGCTTGCTGAACCTGTCGTGCTGCAAGCCAAGGCAGCGATCTCTCCAAAGGGGCCGCTGATGGCAAGGATGGTCGTGCTCTGGTGCGCGATCCTCAGCAGCATCCAGCAAAAATTCGAACCGCTGCTGGTGGAGGGCGGAGAGGTTCTCGTCCAGGTGGCGCCGCAACTTGCCGCTTTTGCCTGACCGTTTCAGTTTCATCGTCCGCAACATTTGAAAGTGCCCATGACCGCGAAATCATCCGCGACATCTCGCGCAGCAAAGACGTCCCGCAAGCCCGCCGCGCGCAAGGCGGCTGCAACGGGCTCGAAGACCGGCAAGCTTCCGGAATGGAATCTCGCCGATCTCTATTCCGGCATCGGCGCGGCCGAAGTGACGCGCGACCTTGCGAAACTGGATGCCGACTGCACCGCGTTCGAAACCGACTACAAGGGCAAGCTGGCCGAATTCACCGCGAGGGAAGACGGCGGCCGCTGGCTGGCCGAGGCGGTGCGGCGCTATGAGGCGATCGACGATCTGGCGGGCCGGCTCGGCTCCTATGCCGGTCTGGTGCATGCCGGCGACAGCGTCGATCCTGCGATCTCGAAATTCTACGGTGACGTGTCGGAGCGGCTGACCGCGGCCTCGACGCATCTTCTGTTTTTCGGGCTCGAACTCAACCGCGTCGACGATGAGGTGATCGAGCGCGCGATGCAGACGCCGGAGCTCGGCCACTACCGGCCGTGGATCGAGGATCTGCGCAAGGACAGGCCGTATCAGCTCGAGGACCGCGTCGAGCAACTCTTCCTGGAGAAGGCGCAGAGCGGCTACTCGGCATGGAATCGCCTGTTCGACCAGACCATCTCCTCGCTGCGCTTCAAGGTCGGCGGCAGGGAACTCGCTATCGAGCCGACGCTGAACTTCATGCAGGACCGCTCGCCCGACAAGCGCAAGGCGGCGGCGAATGCGCTGGCAAAGACGTTCAAGGAGAACGAGCGCACCTTTGCACTGATCACCAACACGCTCGCCAAGGACAAGGATATTTCCGATCGCTGGCGCGGCTTCAAGGATGTCGCGGATTCGCGCCACCTCAACAACCGCGTCGAGCGCGAGGTGGTCGATGCACTGGTGGCCTCCGTCCGCGCGGCGTATCCGAAACTGTCGCACCGCTACTACCAGCTGAAAGCCAGCTGGTTCAAAAAGAAGAAGCTGCCCTATTGGGACCGCAACGCGCCGCTGCCGTTTGCCGCCACCGGCACCATCGCCTGGCCGGAGGCGCAGAAGATGGTGCTGACGGCCTATCGCGGCTTCTCGCCCGACATGGCCGACATCGCCGAGCGCTTCTTCACCGATTGCTGGATCGATGCGCCGGTGCGGCCGGGCAAGGCGCCGGGCGCCTTCTCGCATCCCACGACGCCCTCGGCGCACCCCTATGTGCTGATGAATTACCAGGGCAAGCCGCGCGACGTGATGACGCTCGCGCACGAGCTCGGCCACGGCGTGCACCAGGTGCTGGCGGCGAAGAACGGCGCGCTGATGGCGCCGACGCCGCTGACGCTGGCGGAGACCGCGAGCGTGTTCGGCGAGATGCTGACCTTCAAGCGGCTATTGTCGCAGACCAGGAATACCAGGCAGCGCCAGGCCTTGCTGGCCGGCAAAGTCGAGGACATGATCAACACCGTGGTGCGGCAGATCGCGTTCTACACCTTCGAGCGCGCGGTCCACACCGAGCGCAAGAACGGCGAACTCACCGCGCAGCGCATCGGCGAGATCTGGCTCAGCGTGCAGGGCGAGAGCCTGGGGCCCGCGATCGAGATCAAGGCGGGTTACGAGAATTTCTGGATGTACATCCCGCACTTCATCCACTCGCCGTTCTACGTCTACGCCTATGCGTTCGGCGACTGCCTGGTGAACTCGCTCTATGCGGTTTACGAGAACGCATCGGAAGGCTTTGCCGAGCGTTATCTCGAGATGCTGGCCGCCGGCGGAACCAGGCACTATTCCGAGCTGCTGCGGCCGTTCGGGCTCGATGCCAAGGATCCCAAGTTCTGGGACGGCGGGCTTTCGGTCATCGCCGGAATGATCGACGAGCTGGAAGAGATGGGCAAGGGCGCGTAAAACAACTGTTGAACACGTTCTAAGTATCTGTTATACACATGTATAACGGATATTGACCATGATCGACGCCTCCAAGGATTCCAAGAGCGATTTCAGCACCCTGCAGGTCCGCAAGATCGGCAACTCCATTGGCTTCATCCTGCCGAAGGAAACGGCTGCGCGGCTTGATCTGAAGGAGGGTGATCAGCTCTTTCTAGTGGATCAGCCGGACGGCGGCATCGTGTTGACGCGCCGTGATCCCGATTTCGAGAAGGCGATGGAAATCGCCCGGCGCGGCATGAAGCGATATCATAATGCGCTCGCCGAACTCGCCAAATGAGTGAGCCGTTTTGGCTCACCCGCCAGATCATTGTTGCTATCCACGACGAACAACTAACGATCCATGGCGGAGCGAGTGGATTGCGCGACGAGGGCATGCTTGAGTCCGCCCTCGACCGTCCGCGGAACAGGTGGGCGTGCGAGCAGGCGGATCTGCCCGAACTCGCGGCCGCCTGCGCGTTCGGCATTGCGCGCAATCCTCCCTTCGTGGACGGCAACAAGCGCACGTCACTGCTGGCGCTCTACACGTTCCTTGGCCTGAACGGCTTCGACTTCATCGTGCCAGAGGCGGAGGCTGCGGCGATCATTCTTGCGCTGGCGGCAGGCGAAGTGAACGAGGAGGGTCTCACCCGCTGGATCAGGGATAATTGGCCCTTCGAATGAACCGATAGGGGCGTGACATATTGGCCGCGCGCCGTTGCCCTGCTGGCGGGATTGCGGTATCTGCTCGCCGTATTAGACTTTAGACCGACTGGGGACATACATGGCTGACCATAGCGAAGTGGCCTACACCACCGCCGACGGCAACGACTACGAAGCGCATGAGAAGACCTACGAAGGGTTCATCATGCTTGTGAAGTACGGCACGGCCGCCGTGATCTTCATCGTCGCCATGATGGCGATTTTCCTGACCTGATCCGTTCGACGCCGCGCTGCGTTTGCGGCGCGGCATGAAAATTTGCCCGCATTCCGGCTCGAGCCGGGTATCCATCCCACTGGGAATAGCGCTAGCCTTGCGCGTTCGCGCCAGCGGAGGCCTCATGAAGATTGCCGTTGCCAGGGAAATCGATCCGTCGGAGCCGAGGGTCGCGGCATCGCCCGACACCGTGAAGAAGTTCAAGGCGCTCGGCGCGGAAGTCGCGATCGAGCCCGGCGCGGGCGTCAAGTCGGGCATGCCGGATTCCGAGTTCGCCGCGGCAGGCGCCACCGTCAGCGCCGATGCGCTGAAGGATGCCGACATCATCATCAAGGTGAAGCGGCCCGAGGCCGCCGAGCTGGCGCAGTACAGGCGCGGCGCGCTCGTCATCGCGATCATGGACCCCTATGGCAACGACGCCGCGCTGAAGGCGATGGCCGACGCCGGCGTTGCGGCCTTCGCGATGGAACTGATGCCGCGCATTACCCGCGCGCAGGTGATGGACGTGTTGTCCTCGCAGGCCAACCTCGCCGGCTATCGCGCCGTGATCGAGGGCGCCGAAGCCTTCGGCCGCGCCTTCCCGATGATGATGACCGCGGCCGGCACCGTTCCGGCTGCAAAGGTGTTCGTGATGGGCGTCGGCGTCGCCGGCCTGCAGGCGATCGCGACCGCGCGTCGCCTTGGCGCCGTCGTCACCGCGACCGACGTGCGGCCTGCGACCAAGGAGCAGGTGGAATCGCTCGGCGCCAAGTTCCTCGCCGTTGAGGACGAGGAATTCAAGAACGCGCAGACCGCCGGCGGCTACGCCAAGGAGATGTCCAAGGAGTACCAGGCCAAGCAGGCCGCGCTGACCGCCGAGCACATCAAGAAGCAGGACATCGTCATCACCACCGCGCTGATCCCGGGCCGTCCGGCGCCGAAACTCGTCTCTGCCGAGATGGTGAAGTCGATGAAGCCCGGCTCGGTGCTGGTCGATCTCGCCGTCGAGCGCGGCGGCAATGTCGAGGGCGCGAAGCCCGGCGAAGTCGTCGATCTCGATGGCATCAAGATCGTCGGCTACACCAATGTTGCCGGCCGCGTCGCCGCATCCGCCTCCGGCCTTTATGCCCGCAACCTGTTCTCGTTCATCGAAACCATGATCGACAAGGCGAACAAGGCGCTTGCCGTGAACTGGGACGATGAACTGGTGAAGGCGACCGCGCTGACCAGGGACGGCGCGGTAATCCATCCGAACTTCCAGCCGAAATAAGGAGACAAGCCATGGAGCATCTCGCGCAGGCCGTCGATCCCTTCGTGTTCCGGCTGTCGATTTTCGTTCTTGCCGTGTTCGTCGGTTATTTCGTGGTGTGGTCGGTGACGCCCGCACTGCATACGCCGCTGATGAGCGTCACCAATGCGATCTCCTCGGTGATCGTGGTCGGCGCCCTGCTCGCGGGCGGTGTCGCCAACGTCTCCAGCGGCAGCGGCTGGGCGCGCGGCTTCGGCTTCGTCGCGCTGATCTTCGCCTGCATCAACATCTTCGGCGGCTTCCTTGTCACCCAGCGCATGCTGGGCATGTACAAGAAGAAGGCCAAGTGAGCGGCAACCACCTCGGGCTGATGAGGAAAATGGGGACCTGAGATGAGCGCCAATCTTTCCGCAGTTCTCTATCTGGTGGCAGGCGTACTGTTCATCCTGTCGCTGCGCGGGCTTTCGAGCCCGGCGACGTCGCGCCAGGGCAATCTGTTCGGCATGATCGGCATGGCGATCGCCGTCGCCACCACGCTGGCCAACCATCCGCCAGCGGATGCGACCGCGTGGATCCTGGTGATCGTCGGCATCGCGGTCGGTGCGGCGATCGGCGCGGTCATCGCGCGCCGCGTGCCGATGACCTCGATGCCGGAACTGGTCGCCGCGTTCCACTCGCTGGTCGGCATGGCCGCGGTGCTGGTCGCCGCCGGCGCGTTCTACGCCCCGGAAGCCTTCGACATCGGCACGCCCGGCAACATCCACAAGCAGAGCCTGGTCGAAATGTCGCTTGGCGTCGCCATCGGCGCGCTGACCTTCACCGGCTCGGTGATCGCGTTCCTGAAGCTGTCGGCGCGGATGAGCGGCGCGCCGATCATCCTGCCGTTCCGGCATATCATCAATATCGCGCTCGCTGCCGCGCTGGTGTTCTTCATCGTCGGGCTCGTCATCTCCGGCAGCGCGTTCGATTTCTGGATGATCACTATCATCGCGCTGGTGCTCGGCGTGCTCATGATCATCCCGATCGGCGGCGCCGACATGCCGGTCGTGATCTCGATGCTGAACTCCTATTCCGGCTGGGCCGCGGCCGGCATCGGCTTCACGCTCGGCAACTCGGCGCTGATCATCACCGGCGCGTTGGTCGGCTCCTCCGGTGCGATCCTGTCCTACATCATGTGCCACGCGATGAACCGCTCGTTTATCTCGGTGATCCTCGGCGGTTTTGGTGGCGAGACGGCTGCGGCCGGCGGGGCGACAGGCGAGCAGAAGCCGGCAAAACTCGGCTCGGCGGACGATGCGGCCTTCATCATGAAGAACGCCTCCAAGGTCATCATCGTGCCCGGCTACGGCATGGCGGTGGCGCAGGCCCAGCATGCGCTGCGCGAAATGGCCGACCTGCTGAAGAAGGAAGGCGTCGAGGTGAAGTACGCCATTCACCCGGTCGCCGGCCGCATGCCCGGCCACATGAACGTGCTGCTCGCCGAAGCCAACGTGCCTTACGACGAGGTGTTCGAGCTGGAGGACATCAACTCCGAATTCGCGCAGGCCGACATCGCCTTCGTGATCGGCGCCAACGACGTCACCAATCCGGCGGCCGAAGATGACAAGACCTCGCCGATCTACGGCATGCCGGTGCTGCAGGTCTGGAAGGCCGGCACCGTGATGTTCATCAAGCGCTCGCTGGCCTCGGGCTATGCCGGCATCGACAATCCGCTGTTCTATCGCGACAACACCATGATGCTGCTCGGTGACGCCAAGAAGGTCACCGAGAACGTGGTCAAGGCGATGTAGGGTGGGCGAGGCGGCGGTGGCCCTTAACAAGGAGTGGCACCGGTCGCATCGTATGCCGCCCAAGGCAACGCGGCAGCAGCGCATCAAATGGCACGTCGCGCATGCTGGCGCCTGCGGCTGCCGCGCGGTTCCGGAGAGCATCAGGGCAGAAGTCGAGAAGCTGCTCCCGCGTCCGCGCAAGCGCTAGCATCGCCGCCATGATCGTTCTCAAATGGATACTGGTCATTGCGGCGATCATCTATGTCGGCGGGGTCGCCGCGCTCTTCCTGTTGCAGCGGTCGTTTCTGTTTCCGGTTCCTGCGCGCGAGCGCATCGCGCCCGCGGCGGCCGGCCTGCCGCATGTCGAGGAACATGTCCTGACCACGGCCGATGGCGAGAAGATCATCGTCTGGCACGTGCCGCCAAAACCCGGCCGGCCCGTCATCCTCTATTTCCATGGCAACGGCGATTACCTCGCCGCCTTCTTCCCGCGCTTCCGCGACCTCGTCGCCGACGGCATCGGCATCGTCGCGCCGGCCTATCGCGGCTATTCCGGCTCGACCGGTTCGCCGAGCGAGCAGGGACTGCTGCAGGACGCCGCCGCGGCATACGCTTTCACGGCGGCGCGCCATGGTCCGGATCGCATTATCGCCTGGGGCTTCTCGCTTGGCACGGGCGTCGCGGTTGCGGTCGCCGCCGGGCAAAAGATCGACAAGCTGATCCTCGAAGCACCCTACAGCTCCGTGGCGGATATCGTGGCGTTGCGCTTTCCGTTTTTCCCGGTCCGCCTTCTTGTGCGGGACCCGTTCCGGTCCGACGAGCGCATCGCGCTGGTCAGGGTCCCTTTGCTGGTCATGCACGGCGCCGACGATCAGACCATCCCGATCCAGTTCGGCGAGCAGCTGTTCGCGCTTGCGCATGAACCGAAGCGGTTCGTCAGGATTTCCGGCGGCGGCCACGAAAATCTGCAGAGCTTTGGCGCCATCGAGACCGCGCGGCGGTTCATCGGCGAGGGAGGCTGACGGCGGCCATCGTTTGCTTCATAGTCGATCCCTGAATTGGCGGGGGATGATGGAATGAACGTAAATGGACCGATGCCGCGGTCAGCGTGGATTTATCCCGTGCTGGGCATGGCGCTGTTCGGCGGCGCAACGGCGGCCGGCTATTCGTTTGCGCCCTCAGCCGGCGGCTGGCTGTTCGCGGCCGTGCTGCTCGTCATCCTGTTCGGCACGGTGTTCGCCGCGGTTCACCACGCCGAAATGATCGCCGAGCGAATCGGCGAGCCGTTCGGCACGCTGCTGCTGACGATGGCCATCACCGTCATCGAGGTGGCGCTGATCGCAACCATCATGCTCGGCGACAATCCGGCTCCCACTCTGGCCCGCGATACCGTGTTCGCCGTGGTCATGATCGTCTGCAATGGTCTCGTCGGCCTCTGCATCTTCATCGGCTGCATGCGCTATCGCGAGCAGGATTTTCAGATCACCGGCGCCAACCTCTATCTCAGCGTCCTGTTCGTGCTGGCGACCATCACGCTGGGCATGCCGAACTTCACGCTGACCGCACCGGGGCCGGTATATTCAGCCGCACAGCTCGCCTTCGTCAGCGTGGTTACCGTGCTTCTGTACGCGGTATTCCTCTATACCCAAACCATCCGCCACCGCGATTATTTCGTCAGCAGCGCCAATGAGGCGCACGCCCATGGCGAGGTGATGTCGGACCGCATGCTGGTGATCAGCATCGTGCTGCTGCTGCTCGCCGTGCTTGCGGTGGTGCTGCTGGCCAAGAAATTCTCGGCCGTCGTCGACGTCGTCACCGTAAAGATCGGCGCGCCGACGGCTTTTGCGGGCTTGCTGGTGGCGATGCTGGTGCTGCTGCCCGAGAGCGTCGCCGCGATTTCGGCTGCGCGCAAGAATGACCTGCAGAGAAGCATCAACCTCGCGCTTGGTTCGTCGATCGCGACCATCGGGCTCACCGTCCCGGCCGTCGCCGTCGCCGCCTATGCGCTCGACCAGCAGCTGGTGCTCGGACTGAGCAACCAGCACATGCTGATCCTGCTGCTGACGTTCATGTTGAGCATGCTCACCTTCGGTACCGGCCGCACCAACATCCTGTTCGGTTTGGTCCACATCGTGGTGTTTGCGGTGTTCGTGTTCATGGTATTCGTGCCGTAGAGCCGGAGAATTGAGAGGTAGCCCGATGTTCAGCGCCAAATCGGACGTCCAGGTCGACACCCCCGAGGTGCGGGTCACCGAATGGCGGCTGGCGCCGGGCAGCGCTACCGGCCATCACATTCACGAGATGGATTATGTGATCGTGCCGGTCACCTCGGGCGAGATGACCATCGTTGCGCCGGGTGGCGAGCGGTCCAAGGCGCAGCTCGCGCTCGGAAAATCCTATTTCCGCAAAGCGGGCGTGGAGCACGACGTGCTGAACGAAACCGCCTCCGAGATCGTGTTCCTGGAGGTGGAGCTGAAGCCCTGAGCAGGAACTGAGGAGAATTGCCACCGATCCGACGCAGTTGATCCCTCGATCTGCCTCAAAGTTCCCGCAGAGAGACCCCCGTCGGGAGTTGGCGGGAATGCTGAATTATCTGAAGAAATTCGCAATCGAGATCGTGCCTTCGGTGGCCGCGACCGTCATCGGAGCCTACATCGTCAATCACTACATCAACGCCAAGCCGGCGACGCCGCAGGCGCCCGCCGCCGCCGTCCTGTCATCCGCCCAGCCCAGATCCGATGTGGACAAACCGGAAGCCGGCAAGCCCGAGACCGCCAGGCCCGAGGCCAAGGCGGGCGACGCCGAGATCGGCGGCATCCCCGCGTCCGGCGTCAAGGCCAAGGGCATCTCCGAAAAGGCGCTGCTGGAAAAGAACGCTGCGGCCGAGAAGGCCATCGTGGTCGAAAAGCCGGCCGAGAAGCCTGTCGAGAAGCCGGCTGAGACCACCGCCAGCCTGCCCGTCGAGACCAAGCCTGCCGAAATCAAGCCCGTCGAGGCCAAGCGTCCGGCCCCGCTTCGCGCGGCCAAGTCGCCGCCGCCGGCACAGTCGGTTCTCGCCGCTGCGCCGGCCGATGCTGCTGCTGTCGTCGAGGAGCGGCGCGATGCCAACGATCTCGCCCGTGCCGCGATCGAGCGCCTGCGCGTCAATGGCGAAACGCCGCAGCGTGCGCAGCCGGCGCCGCGCGCCCCTGAAGCCGCTCACGTACCTGAGGAGCCGCGCGTGATCACGGCTTCGCCGTCGCCGGTGCGTCCGCTGCCACCGCCGATCGTGGTCGCGGCACCTTCCGAGGCCCCGGATCCTGCCGCGTTGCGGGGCGATCCGTCGCGGCCGACGCCGCCCGCCGAGATTCCGCTGGCGCGGCCGCCGCTTGATCTGCGCGCCGAGGCGGGAGCCGAGCTACCGAAGCAGAAGGCCAACGTCGCGGAGGAGATGCTGTCGGCAGCGAAGTCGATGTTCCACTCGGTGCTGCCGAAGTAGTCTCGTCCTGGCATTTTCGGGCGACTGCCCCGGACTTGATCCGGAGTGGGCGCTGGTCCGCCCTGAGCGAAGCGTCAGGGCCCGTCGGGGCGCCAAACAGTCGAGAGATTATCCGCCCACGCGGGCGAGCCCACTGCGGGCCGCATCGTCACGCGGCCGGATCGCGATTGCGCGATTGTAGCAGGCCGCAGCCTGCTTCCTGTCGCCGAGCCGCTCATAGGCCAGCCCGCGCAGCGACCATGCGTTCCCGTTGGCCGGCTCGGACTGCACGGCCTCGTCCAGATCGGTTGCTGCTTCCCTGATCTTGCCGAGGGCAAGGTAGCTGGTCGCCCGGGCGACGAGCGGATCGGCGCGCTGCGGGACAAGGCCGTGGACCGCCGTGAAATCCTCGACCGCCTCGATATGCCGCTTGTCGCCCTGGTGGATCAGGCCGCGGCCGTTGAGGGCCTGCACGTTGTAGGGATCGAGCGCCAGCGCTTTCTCGAACTGGGCGAGGGCCTCGTCCGTATTGCCTGAGCGGGCCAACACTTGCCCCTGCGCGGCGTAGCCCTGCGCGTCCTTGACGTTCTCCGGGCTGATCTCGGCCGTCGGAGTCGCCGACGGCTTTGGCGCCGCTTCCTTGTCGCTGAGCGAAAACGAGCCGAGATCGAACGAGCATCCGCACAGCGTCAGGCCCATCAGCACGATGGCCATGCGCGAAGCGCTCAAGCGGGCGTCGGAACCTGGAATGGCCATTTCGGCGGGAAGCTCGCGCGTCGTGTGCCGCAAGGGTAACGTGCCGGGCCGTAAAGTACATTGCCCCAAAATAAAACGCGGACCGGAAGGGTCCGCGTTTTAGGAACTCAGGAATGTCCGGAACGGATCAGCGCGGAGTGCGAGGACCTGCGCCGCCACGGCCACCGCCGCCGGGACCGCGATCGCCGCCGGGGCCGGCGCCGAAGGCCGGCTTCGGCTTCATCGGCAGCAGGCCTTCGCGCTGCAGCTTCTTGCGCGCCAGCTTGCGGGCGCGGCGCACGGCTTCCGCCTTTTCGCGGGCCTTCTTCTCGGAGGGCTTCTCGTAATGGCCGCGGAGCTTCATCTCGCGGAAAATACCCTCGCGCTGCATCTTCTTCTTCAGCGCCTTGAGGGCTTGATCGACATTGTTATCGCGGACGAGAACCTGCACGCGGCATCCTCTTTTCGGTGTGAGCGGTCTTGGAAATCTGTAAAGCGAAAGATCGGCGAAAATGCGGACCTTCAGCCTGAGGGCGCGCATGTACCAGACAAATCCTGAATTGTCCACCTGTACCAGTGGGGGAGCAGAGCAGAATCGATCAATCTGGGCTGAGATCAGCCGTTTTTTGGCCGATCGGGAAATACCTGCGTCACATGCCCCATTTTGCGGCCCGGCCGGGCCGCTCCCTTGCCGTAGAGGTGCACGGTGGCGCCGGGCACCGTCAGCCAGCGCTCATAGTCGTTGATGTCGTCGCCGATCAGGTTGGTCATGGTGACCTCGCCGTGGCGGACCGGCTTGCCCAGCGGCCAGCCGGCAATGGCACGGATGTGCTGCTCGAACTGGGAGATCGAGGCGCCATCCAGCGTCCAGTGCCCGGAATTATGCACCCGCGGCGCGATCTCGTTGACCAGCACCTTCGCGCCCTGTCCGTCGGGCACGACGAACATTTCGACCGCGAGCACGCCGACATAATCGAGGGCCGTGGCGATCCTTTCGGCAACGGCGCGCGCTTCCCCGGCCAGCGCTTCCGGAATGCCGGCGGGCGCGCGCGAGACCTTGAGAATGTGGTCGCGGTGCTCGTTCTCGGTGACGTCGTAGCATTCGACATGACCGTCGGCGGAACGCGCCGCCACCACCGATATCTCGCGCTCGAACGGCACGAACGCCTCCAGGATCGCGGACTTGGTGCCGAGTTCCTCCCAGATGCGGTCGATGTCGTCGCCGTCGCGGATGATCGCCTGGCCCTTGCCGTCATAGCCGAAGCGGCGCGTCTTGATGACGGCGGGCAGGCCGATGCGCGTGATCGCGCTGCGCAGGGTTTCCGGCGAGGACACGTCGGCATAGTCGGCGGTGCCGATGCCGAGCCTGACCACGAAATCCTTCTCGATCAGGCGGTCCTGCGTCGTCTCGAGGATCTTGTAGGCAGGCAGCACCGGCTTGTGCGCAGCCAGCACCATGGCGGTCGCGGCCGGCACGTTCTCGAATTCGTACGTGACGACGTCGACATCGGCGGCGAACATTTCCAGCCGTTCGACATCGGCATATTCGGCGCAGACGCCGTTGAGCACAACGTCGAAGGCGGGCGAATCCGGCTCCGGCGAGAACACCTGGCATTTCAACCCGAGCCGTGCCGCCGCCATCGCCAGCATGCGGCCGAGTTGACCGCCGCCGAGAATTCCGATGGTGTCGCCCGGCTTCAGCTTCAGACCATTCGAAGCCGTCACGCCGGTCCCCCCGGGCGCTCGGCCACCGCGTCGGTCTGCTGCTGGCGGAAGGCGGCGAGCCGCGTCGCAAGCTGGGGATCGCCCAGCGCCAGCACGCTGGCCGCTAGGATCGCGGCATTGATCGCACCGGCCTTGCCGATCGCAAGCGTGCCGACCGGAACGCCGGCCGGCATCTGAACGATGGAATAGAGCGAATCGAGCCCCGACAGCGCCTTGGATTCGACGGGGACGCCGAATACCGGCAACTCGGTCAGCGAGGCCGTCATGCCCGGCAGATGCGCCGCGCCGCCGGCGCCGGCGATGATGACCTTGAAGCCGGCCGCCTTGGCGCCCCTGGCAAAGGCAAACAGACGTTCCGGCGTGCGGTGGGCGGAGACGATGCGCGTGTCGCAGGGAACCCCGAGCGCGGCGAGCGTCTCGGCGGCATGGCGCATGGTTTCCCAGTCGGACTGGCTGCCCATGATGATGGCGATGGGGGCGGTCATGGCGCGGATTTTTTGCGGGAATCCAAAAGCATAGGCCGATTATAGGGTCGACCCGGGGTTGATCCAAGGCGGTGGCAAGAGATTGGGAATCCACTATCCTGTCTTGGTGAATCCGAGCAAGCCTTCTTGAGAAACTTGCCCATGAAGAAGAAAGCCCGGGCTGCCGCCGCAAAAGCCGGCAAAGGCCGGAAATCCGGCACGGCCGGGCGCAAGGCGGCCCTGCTGCGGGCGCACGCCGCGCCGCGGCGGCGGGCGGCGCCCAAGCCAGCCGGCCTTGCGGAGACGAAATCGGCCGTGCGGCGGCTCCGCCAGGAGCTGGCAAAGGCGCACGCCGAGATCGAGCAGCTCAAGGCCACGGCCGAGACCGATTTCCTGCTCGATATCCTCAACCGGCGCGGCTTCGAGCGCGAACTGGCGCGTTCGATCGCCTTCATCAAGCGCTATGCGGCGAGTGCCGCGCTGCTGGTTCTCGACGTCGACCGGTTGAAGCCGATCAACGATGAGTTCGGACACGCCGCGGGCGACACGGTGCTCAAGGCCATCGTGCAGAAGCTGACAAGCGAGGTGCGGGCGTCCGACGTGATCGGCCGGCTTGGCGGCGACGAGTTCGCGGTGCTGCTGTGGAATCTCAGCGAGACCGATGCGCGCGCCAAGGCGGCGGCGCTGGAGCAGGCGGTCGATGCACTGCGCCTCTCATTCGCGGGCAAGGCGGTGCGAACCGGCGCGTCGGTTGGCGTCGCCGTCCTCGACAGCCATTCCGATATGCGCACGGCGCTCGAGCAGGCCGACAGCGCCATGTATGTCCGCAAGGCGCAGCGCCGCCATGAGCCGGCGCAAGGAAGCTAGAAAGCAAGCCGGAGCATGATCCGGAAAGCGTTAAGCGGTCTTCCGACAGGATCATGCTCAATCAACAACCCAACGCGGGATAATCACCGATCATCGCGCTCTAAAGCCCGCCCAGGTCGTCGGGCACATTGCCGAACTTGCGGAGCAGATGCGCATCGCCGAATTCGCCGATCATCGGATCGCCGGTGCGGCTGAAGGCGACTGCGCCGATGCTGCCCGGAATCCGCGACATCATCTCGGCCCTGCGCAGTGCCGTGCTCGCGGTCTGGCATTCCTCGGCATTGCCGGCGATCATCTCGCCGCTCTCGTCACGCATGAACGGCAATGCGACGTAGTAGGTGACGTTGGCCATCGCTTTGCTCCTGGTTACGCCAGGTCAGGCGGCGCTGCTTCGCGCAGGCGTGGAAAACGTAGGGACGCATCCCGCGGCGACCGCCGCCTGCAGTTCGGTCAGTTCGATCTCGAGATATTCGTTCGCCATGATCAGGGCCTTGATGGTCGAGCGCAGATTGCCGTCGCACATGGCGATGGCCTGGTCGCAAGCCTGTTCATAGCGGCGATCGTCGGACAACGCAGAGGCGGACATGATGGAAACTCCGGGTCGGGGGCCGATCCGAATGTTCTCTTTTTGTTCTAAAAAGTCAAGACGTTTCCAGACCAGAATTTTGCGGGACAATCCGGTTTTGCTGGCGTTCAGGGCGCTTGTACAGACTTCCAGCACCCTCCGGGCCCCAGGCCCCGGTCCGCGCGCCGGCAGACCGGGGCGATTTCTGTCTGGCAGGTGTGCCTGTGGACAACGGGGACAAGCCGGCGGCCGCCGACTGTTGCGGGATACCGCCGCCAGCTCAGGCGATGATGTCCGGGGTGATCTGATCTTCGATGAAGGCGATGCGGTCGCGCAGCAGCAGCTTGCGTTTCTTCAGACGCTGCAATCGGAGCAGATCGGGAGCGGGCGATTGGTGAAGTGCATCGATTGCTGCATCGAGATCGCGGTGCTCCTGCTGCAGCCGGGCAAGTTCGGCCTGGAGTTCGCGCTCATCTTCGTCGGTCATGATGTCTTTAACTAATAAGCACGATGAGGTTGTGAACGGTCCGCGCCGAACGCTTGCGCAAATATCGTCCCTGCCGCAGGCCTGCGCAAGCTGACCCAGTTCCGTAGTCACGATTGGTTACAGATAATTCCGAAAATATGACGGATGCGGATTTCCGATTCCCATCGACAGATTGCAGCCCTGGTGTAGACTTCACCGTCCGGATCGAATCTGAGGTTTTCCACCGAGGAGGAATGCGAATGGCAATACAGGCCCATCTCGTTGAACTGGAACGCAAACACAAGCTTCTCGAAAGTGAATTACACGACGCGTTGCTGCACCTCTCCACAGATGACCTGGAAATCGTCGAGCTGAAACGTCGAAAGTTGATGGTCAAGGACGAGATTGAGCGGTTGAGGCATACCGCCGAAGAAACGGTTCACTGAACCGGCGTCCCCTCGTAAATCTTCGCTGGGAAACAGCCCTCGCTTTCGGGTGAGGCTTCATCTCATCCGCGCGAGGGCTCTGCTATTTTGCCGATTTTCAGCCAGCCATCCCGGCGACGTGATCGGCAATTGCCAGCGATGACGTCAGGCCTGGCGACTCGATCCCGAACAGGTTGATCAGTCCGGCGACGCCGTGCTCGCCCTCGCCCTGCATCAGGAAATCCTGCCGCGCCACTGCGGGCGGGACGATCTTCGGCCGGATTCCGGAATAGCTCGGCATCAGCGCGCCGTCCGGCAGCGCCGGCCAGTATTTGCGGATCGCGGGATAGAAGCGCGCCGAACGCGCCGGATCGACCGTGTAGTCGATGCGATCGATCCATTCGACATCGGGGCCGAACCGGGCCTGGCCTGCCAGGTCGAGCGTGAGGTGCACGCCAAGCCCGCCGGGCTCTGGCACCGGATAGATCAGGTGCGAAAACGGCGCCCGTGCGCTGCAGCTGAAATAATTGCCCTTGGCGAGGTAAGCGGTCGGGATCATCTCGATCGGCATGCCCTCGATCATGCGCGCGACCGCCGGCGCATTGAGGCCCGCGGCATTGATCAGGAGATCGCAGGCCAGCGTCATCGGCGAAGCGCCGCCGGCTTCCAGCTCGATGCGTCCCGCGCTTGCCTTGGCGCGGATGATCGGGGTGTGGAAGGCGAATGCCGCGCCGGCGTCTTCCGCCTCGCCGCGCAGCGACAGCATGTAGGCGTGGCTGTCGATGATTCCTGTCGACGGCGAGAGCAGGGCGGCATCGCATTTCAGCGCCGGCTCCATCGCCCGGGCGGCCTCGCCTGAAAGCGCCTGCATGTCGGCCACGCCATTGGCCTCGGCGTGGAGGCGGATCGCCGCCAGCTTTGCGGTCTCCTCCGGCGTCGTAGCCACGATCAGCTTGCCGCAATTCCTGTAGGGAATGCCGCGCTCGTCGCAGTAGCGATACAGCGCGTGCTTGCCGGCAACGCACATCCTCGCCATCCAGCTTCCGGCGGGATAGTAGATCCCGGCATGGATCACCTCGCTGTTGCGCGAGGAGGTCACCGTGCCGATGCCTTCGGCCTCTTCCAGCACCACCACTTCGCGCCCGGCTTGCGCCAGCCGTCTTGCCACCGCAAGGCCGATCACTCCGGCCCCGACGATGACGCACTCGACCCTGTCCATTTGAAGTTGAAACCTAAAGAGAGATTGTCGCCTCGTAGGCGGATCAGCAGCAGGATATTAGCTCTTTGTTTGGTATCTGCGGCCGCCAAGCCCTTGGTTTGTCTCAGCGCGGCATTGCGCGAGCCGGCCGCATTAGTGACTCATTAATCACGTCAGGGCAATTGCCGTAATTAGAGTCACATTTAGGGGTTGCAGGGGTAGGTGTTTACCCGATCCAAACCCGAAAAACACGACACTCCGCGCCGAACTGCGCAGGTGACTGATGACTGGCAAGAATTGGCAGGCAGGCAGCAAGAAGGTTCTTGCCACGGCCGGATCATACCTTGTCGCCGGCGCTTGCCCGCTGCCCGCGCTGGCTGCGCCCGGCGGATTTCAGCCGGCAAGCTATGTCGGCGAGCTCGATCCCCACACGATCTGGGAAGCCCTGATCTGCGGCATCGTCGTCGCCTCTTTTCTCGGCGCGGTGGCAATCTGGGTGGTCTCGGCATTGCGCCGGTCCAGGCGTTCGCAACTGCGGCGCAACGGCTTCATCTCTACGGCGCTGAACCATCTCAACCAGGGCGTGGTGATGACCGACCCGCGTGGACGGGTGATCTTCCTCAACGACCGCTATCTGCACATCTACGGCCTGACCCGCGCCGAAGTGCCGCGCAACATGACCGGCGCCCAACTGCTCGAGATCAGGCGCAAGAAGGGCGTGCTCGATGTCGAAATGTCGAACGACGACTTCTTCGACCGTGCCGCGTTGCCCGAGGGACTGATCACCGAGCTTCCCGACGGCCGTTCGGTGCATGTGAAATATTTCACGCTGCCCAATGGCGGCTCGGTCGCGACGCATCTGGACTGCACCGAGCAGCGCAAGCTCTCGAAGAAACTGTCTTCGACCACCCAGTTCCTGGAATCGGTGCTGGACAATGTCCCGGTCTGCGTCGCCGCCAAGAATATCGAGGACGGCCGCTACATCTTCGCCAACCGCGCCTTCGAGCGCTTCTCGCGCTTCTCGCGCGATCACATCGTCGGCAAGCGCGCCGACGAGATTTTCAGCGCGGTAACCGCGGCCGGTATCGTCAAGGCCGACGAGGCAGCGATCAACGCACCCGAGGGGTATCATCGCAACGAATTCGTGGTGGAGCGCGGCTCGCAACAGCGCGTGTTGGCGTCCAACCGCGTGGTGGCCCGCAACGAGAAGGGCGAGCCGGAATTCCTGATCGCGATGTTCGACGATGTCACGGATCGCCGCTCGCTGTCGCGCGAACTGGAGAACACCAAGAAATTCCTCGAGCTCGTGGTCGACAACATCCCGGTCGCGCTGATCGTCGAAGGCGTGAAGGACGGCAAATATCTGCTCGCCAACCGCAGCGCGGAGGCCATCCTCAACCGCCGGCGCGAGGACGCCACCGGCCTCACCGCGACCGACATCTTCAACCCGCGCGAGGCCAAGCTGATCGTCGCGCGCGACGAGGCGGCGATCAAGAAGCGCGGCATCCTCACCGAAGAGCACCCGATTTCGACCAAGGACGGCCTCCGCCTGTTCCTGACCCGCCGCATGACCGTGCTCGACGATGCCGGCGAACCGCAATACCTGATCAAGACCCACGAAGACGTCACCGACCGCCGCCAGACCGAGTCGCGGATGGCGCACATGGCCTATCACGACGGCCTCACCGACCTGCCGAACCGTGCCGCCTTCCTGCAGGCGCTGGCGCAGATGATCGAGGCATGCGCGGGCACCGACGAGGAGTTCGCCGTGCTCTGCGTCGATCTCGACGGCCTGAAGGAAATCAACGACGTGTTCGGTCACGCGATGGGCGACAAGGTGCTGATCGAGGTGGCGAGCCGCCTGCAGGTCACCGCGCGCGGCGGCGTTGTGGCGCGGCTGTCGGGCGACGAGTTCGGCCTGCTCATCGACGGCAAGCAGCCGGAAGTCGGCAAGGCGCTGGCGGTGCAGATCGCCGAAGCGCTGGCAAAGGAATTCTCGATCGACGGCAAGGCAGTGCGCACCGGGGTCACCACCGGCATCTCGGTGTTTCCGCATAACGGTTCGGACGCCGCCGCACTGCTTTCCAATGCCGGCGCGGCGCTGTTCCGCGCCAAGCAGAAGTCGCGCGGCACCATCAACGTGTTCGAGCCGGAGATGGACCAGCAGATCCGCGACCGCCGCGTGCTCCACAAGGATCTCTCGGCCGCGATCAAGAACGGCGAAATGTCGCTCTACTACCAGCCGCAGGCCGCCTGCGCCGAGACGGTCGCCGCCAGCAAGGTCGTCGGCTTCGAGGCACTGGCGCGGTGGTTGCATCCGCTGCGTGGCTTCGTGTCGCCGGCCGACTTCATCCCGATCGCGGAGGAAAGCGGCCTGATCGTCGAGATGGGCGAGTGGATCCTGCGCGAGGCCTGCCGCGAGGCGGCATCCTGGCCGGTGCCGCTGCAGATCGCCGTCAATCTGTCGCCGGCGCAATTCATGCACGGCGACGTCGTCAGCCTCGTGCATGCGATCCTGCTGGAGACCGGGCTGTCGCCGGGTCGGCTGGAACTCGAAATTACCGAGGGCGTGCTGATCGAGGATTTCGACCGCGGCCTGGCGCTGCTGCGCCGGCTCAAGTCGCTCGGCGTGCGCATCTCGATGGACGATTTCGGCAGCGGCTATTCCTCGCTGAGCTATCTGCAGGCCTTCCCGTTCGACAAGATCAAGATCGACCGCACCTTCGTCATCAATCTCGGCAAGACGCCGCAATCGGCCAATATCGTCAGCGCGGTCATTGATCTTGGCCACGGCCTGGAAATGTCGATCGTCGCCGAGGGCGTCGAGACGGCCGAGCAGCTTTCCTTCCTCGCAAGCGAGGGCTGCGACGCCATTCAGGGCTACCTGCTGGGCAGGCCGGCGCCGATCGGCCAATACGCCGCACTCGTCGGCCGCAGCGCCGACAACACCATGGAGCACGCCCGCAAGACAGGGTAGAGGTGACGCACGGGCGTTCCATCTTTCTTCCAAGCGTTGCGTATGGCGGACTACGATCTTGCAATCCTCGGCGGCGGCCTCAATGGCGTCAGCGTGGCGCGCGACGCCGCCGGACGCGGCCTTCGCGTGCTGCTTGTGGAGCAGGGCGATCTCGGCGGCGGTGCATCCTCGGCCTCGCCGCGGCTGATCCATGGCGATCTCTCGGTGCTGGAGCGGCGGGACTTCGGCCGGGTGCGCGCGGCGCTCGCCGAGCGCGACGCCTGGCTGCGCATTGCCCCGCATCTGGTGCGCCCGATGCGATTTGCCATTCCCGCGCATGCCGGCGAACGGCCGGCCTGGGTGCTGCGCGCCTGGCTGTGGCTCTATGACCGGCTCGGCGCGCGGCGGCCGCTGCCGCCGGCGGAGACGGTCGACGTCACTCATCACCCCGTCGGCGACGCGCTGAAGCGGCCGTACGGCACCGCCTTTGAATATTCCGACTGCATCGTCGATGATTCCCGCCTGGTAGCGCTGTCGGCGGTGGATGCCGGCGAGCGCGGCGCCGAGATCTGCACCGGCGCGCGCTGTGTCCGTGCCGACCGCACCGACGTCTGGCGGCTCGCGATCATCGACCGCGGCCATCGCCGCATCGCCACCGCGCGGGCATTGGTCAACGCCACCGGGGCGTGGACCGCGTCTGTCGCCGAGACCGTGCTGCGCGTGCCGGCGCGCCCGCTCGGCACCACCCAGATCAGCCAGATCGTGGTGAAGCGGCTGTTCGACAGCGACAATGTCTACGTCTTCCAGAACCACGACCGCCGGTTGATCTTCGCGAGCCCATATGAGCGCGACTTCACGCTGATCGGCACCGTCGGCCGTGCCTTCAAGGGCGATCCCGCGGTGGTCTCGATGGCGGCCGCCGATGTCGCCTATCTCTGCGATGCCGCAAACCGCTATTTCCGCGAGCGGATCGAAACCTCGGACGTGGTGCGGACGGTTTCGGGCGCCAATTCGGTGCTTGCACGCGGCAGCAGCGGCCTGCGCCGCGACGGCGTGCTGAGCTTCGACACGCGGCGTGGCAAGGCGCCGCTGGTGACGATGTTCGGCGGCGATATCACCACCGTGCGGCTGCGCGCCGAACGCGCGGTGTCGCAGCTATCGAAATTCTATCCGATGTCGCCGCGCTGGACCGCGAAGACGCCGCTGCCCGGCGGCGATTTCGACTGGGCGAAATTCGACGACGAGGTCGACAGCGCGCGCGACCAGTGGCGCTTCCTCGGCGAGCAGCAGGCGCGCCGCATGGTCGCCGCCTACGGCTCGCGGCTGGTCATGATCCTCGGCGATGCCAAATCAAAGGAGGATCTCGGCCCCAGCTTCGGCGCCGACCTGACGGGCGCCGAAGTGCGCTATCTCATGGCGAGGGAATGGGCGCGCTTCCCGGATGACGTGCTGTGGCGCCGCACCAAGCTCGGCCTGACCATGTCCGCCGCCGACCGCGAGAAGCTCGCGGCATTCATGGCGAGGGGGGCGTCGTAGCGAATCGGTACGGAACCGGGCATTCCCGACGGATCTCGCGCCGCGTGCTGGATCGCGTGAACGATGACCTCGTCTTGAATGACTTCGTAGAAGACGAAGAAAGGGGTAGGGAGTCGTCGTAAGCCGGCGAATGCTTGGGTCTGCCGTTCGGACGCCAATGTTAGGATGAGCTAGGAGCAAATCGACGACGTGTTGAATCCGCCGTTTGACGCGTTGAGCTCCCTGCGGCGAAACTCGGGAAATGTACTCAAGAACGGCGGCAAGATCGGCAATTGCCGTCGGCGTATATCGTAGTCTCACAAGCCGTGTCTTGCCCAGACAGCCCGAACCTGCTCCTCCGTCGCAAATTCACCTCGAGCTGCCTGCTCCTTTGAGGTCGCAATCGCGGCCCTTTGGCCTTCGGTTAGCGCGACAGGAGGCACTTCACCGGCACCGGCAAGCTGGAGGACCACCCTGGCAATGTCGTCCTGGGCGTCGGAAGAGAGGCTACGGGCGATTTCGACCGCTTGATCCAATAACTTCGTCATGAGCCGAAGAATACGCTGTTTCACTCCGCGGGCGAAGTGGATTTATCCTCCCGCACACCCGTCGGCGTGGCGCCAAAGTGGCGGCGGAAGGCGCGGTTGAAATAGGAGATATCGTTGAAGCCGCAGGCGTGCGCGAGCTGGGCTATGGTCAGGTGCGCATAGCGGGAGTCGCGCAGCATGCGGCGCACCCGTGCCAGCCGCTCGCCGAGTACGAAGGTCGTGAACGAGGTTCCTTCCTGCTCGAACAGTTTGCGCACATAGCGCGAGGAGATGTTGTGGCGGCTGGCGATCATTTCGGACGACAATTCACCATTGCCGAGCATCGACATCACGTCGGCTTTCAGCGCCTTCAGCCGCGCCGCCTTGGCGCCGCCAAGCGCCGCCTCCGCGCGTTCGCCGCGGGCACCGAGTGCGAGCGCAACGAGATCGAGGATGTGGGCGGAGACGGAACGGGCGACCTCGGGATGGTCGAGCTCGTCGGCGGCCAGCACCGCGTCGAGATATTTGATGAGGAGCCGCAGCGCCGGATCGTCGGCGGGGATCGGTTGGCCGAAGGCGGCCGCGAAATCGGGCGCGAGCTCGGCGATGGCCGGGCGCGACAGCGCCAGCGTAATGAAGCTGCCGTCGGTGCTCAATGTGCTGACGGAGGGATCGGCTGCCGACAGCACGCTGGCGCTGCCGATGCCGCCGATCAACTCCTGACCGAATTGTGTGGCCGAGGCCTCGCCCGACCGCAAAATGCTGACCGCGACGATGTCGCGGGCGTCTTTCAGCAGCTCGCGCGTGACGCGGTAATGCGCCGGCGAACGCGAGCCGGATGCGATGGCGACATTGGGCAGCAGGTTGAAGGTAACGTCGGCGTGAAACGGCGCATCCGTCAGCGGCTCGATATCTACCCGTGCGATACCGCGGCCATACAGCTCGCGCCACATGGCAAGGCGTTTCTCGTCCGGGAACATGCCCGAGGAGATATGAAAACGGCGCGACGATTCATCCTGCATCGGTCCCCCGATCGGCCATTGGCTTCAGCCGATAGTCGCTGCCAGAACGGAACGCGTTCACATCACGGACACGGTTTTTTTGGGGATTTGGGCCAGGTCAGGCCGGCCCTTGTCGCCAGGCGATGCCTGCCAGCCTGTTGAGCCACCGCCGATCCGCCGCTAGCCTGCGGCCCACGACGGGGTCCGTGGGGAAGATGACTGACGAACAACCGAACAGCGCGGCCGTGCAACCGGCAAGGCCGGAGCCAGCGGCCGAGCCTTTGAAGCCGGCGACCTTGGCCGCGGGGTTGGCCCGGCTCGAGCTGCGGGCCGAGCCGGAGCCGCAGGTCGAGGCTGACACGCCGCTGTTGCGCATCGACGGCGTCGCGAAAAAATTCGGCAATTTCCGCGCGGTCGACCACGTTACGCTCGACATCCGCGCCGGCGAGTTCTTTGCCTTGCTGGGGCCGAGCGGCTGCGGCAAGACGACGCTCTTGCGCATGCTGGCCGGCTTCGAGACGCCGGACGAGGGCCGCATCCTGCTCGGCGGCAAAGATCTCGCGCCGGTGCTGCCGCATCAGCGGCCGGTCAACATGATGTTCCAGAACTATGCGCTGTTTCCGCATCTGTCGGTGCGGGATAACATCGCCTTCGGCCTTAGGCGCGCCGGCATGGCTCGCGCCGACATCAACACGCGCGTCGCCGAGATGGTGGCCCTCGTCAAGCTCGAAGGCATGGAGAAGCGCCGGCCCGACCAGCTCTCGGGCGGGCAGCGGCAGCGCGTCGCGCTGGCGCGCTCGCTGGCGCGGCGGCCGCAGGTGCTGCTGCTCGACGAGCCGCTGGCGGCGCTCGACAAGAAACTGCGCGAGAGCACGCAACACGAATTGATGGAGCTGCAGCGCCGCCTCGGCATGACCTTCATCATCGTCACCCATGACCAGGAAGAGGCCATGACCATGGCGAGCCGCATCGGTGTGATGGACGCCGGCCGGCTCGAGCAGGTGGCGACCCCGCGCGATCTCTACGAGACGCCTGCCTCGCGCTGGATCGGCGAGTTCGTCGGCGACATCAATTTGTTCGATGGACAGGTCGGCGCCACCGAGGCCGGCCGCCTCGCGGTTGCGACGCGCGACGGCACGCTTTACGTCGCAGAGCCGCGCACGCCGCCTACCAGGTCCGTCGTCTGCGTGGCAATCCGTCCAGAGAAGGTGAAGCTGTCCCGCCGCGGGCCGACCGCCGAAGGAGCGAATGTAAGCACCTTCAACCGCCTGGAAGGCGTCATCACCGATGTCGGCTATCTCGGCGGACTGACCACCTACAGGGTGAAGCTCGACTCCGGCGTGGTGGTGCGCTGTTCGGTGGCCAACACGACGCGGATCGTCGATACCTATGCGGCCGGCCAGCGCGTGGTGGTCTGGTTCGCGCCCCACGATTGCCTGGTGCTGGAACAATGAGCGCGCGCCGCATCTTCGCCGGTCCGGCGCGCTACGCCGCCATCGCCCCTTACGTGTGGATGGTGCTGTTCTTCCTGGTGCCGTTCGGCTTCGTGCTGAAGATCGCGCTGTCGCAGACCGTGATCGCGCAGCCGCCCTATGCACCGGTGTTCGACTTCTGGGAGGGACGCGAGGCGACGAGGGCGGCGCTTGCGCAATTCACGTTCGACAATTTCAAGCTGCTGGTCTCGGACAACATCTACATCCTGTCGTACCTGCGCAGCCTGATGGTCGCGTTGCTCTCGACCGCCATGCTGCTGCTGATGGGCTATCCCGTCGCCTACGGCATGGCGCGGCTGCCGCAGCGCTGGCAGGCGATCGCGATGATGCTGGTCATCGTGCCGTTCTGGACCTCGTTCCTGATCCGCATCTATGCCTGGATCAACATCCTGCAGCACGACGGCCTGCTCAACACGGTGTTGCTCAAGCTGCACCTGATCTCGGCGCCGCTGGTGTGGCTGTCCACCGACACCGCGATGTATATCGGCATCGTCTATTCCTATCTGCCGTTCATGATCCTGCCGCTGTTCGCGACGCTGGCAAAGCAGGACCCGGCGCTACTGGAAGCCGCGGCCGACCTCGGCGCCTCGCCGCGCCAGGCGTTCTGGCAGGTCACGTTCCCGCTGTCGCTGCCGGGCGTCGGCGCAGGCGCGCTGCTCTGCTTCATCCCGATCGTCGGCGAGTTCGTGATCCCCGATCTGCTCGCCGGTTCCAATGCGCTGATGATCGGCCAGACGCTGTGGCTGGAATTCTTCACCAACAAGGACTGGCCGGTCGCCTCGGCGGTCGCCGTGGTGCTGCTGGTGCTGCTGGTCGGGCCGCTATTGCTGTACGAGCGCGTACAGCACCGACAGCTGGAGGCGCGCTGATGGCCTCGCGCAAGATCAACCGCCTCACGTCGTTCAACATCACCGCGCTCGCGCTGGGACTGGCGTTCCTGTACCTGCCGATCGTTGTCCTGGTGATCTACTCCTTCAACGACTCGCGCCTGGTGACCGTGTGGGGCGGCTGGTCGCTGCGCTGGTACCGCGCGTTCTTCAACGACCGCGCGATGCTCGATGCGGCCTGGATGAGCCTGCGGGTCGCCGCGGTGTCGGCGACGATCGCGACAATCCTCGGCACGCTCGCCGCCGTGGCGCTGACCCGCGGCGAGCGCTTCAAGGGCCGCATGCTGTTCTCCGGCATGCTCTATGCGCCGCTGGTGATGCCCGAAGTGATCTCCGGCCTGTCGCTGCTATTGCTGTTCGTCGCCATCGATGCCGGACGCGGCTTCTGGACCGTGACCATCGCGCATACCACGCTCACGATGTGCTTCGTCACGGTGGTGGTGCAGTCGCGGCTCGGCTCGCTCGACCGCAGCCTGGAGGAAGCCGCGATGGACCTCGGCTGCAATCCGCTGCGCGCTTTCCTGTCGGTGACCTTGCCGCTGATCATCCCCTCGATCGTGGCGGGCTGGATGCTGGCCTTCACGCTGTCGCTGGACGACGTCGTGATTGCCAGCTTCACCACCGGTCCCGGCTCGGCGACGCTGCCGATCCGCATCTATTCCGAGGTGCGGCTCGGCGTGAAGCCCGAGATCAACGCGATCTGCACCATGGTGATCGCGCTGATCGCGGTCGTGATCACGCTGGCGTCGTTCGCCTCGAAACTGTCGAGCACGCAGGGCGAGAACGCCGTGCCGCTGTGAGCGGCGTCCGATATCCGGCCTGCAATGCGCGGAATTGGTCCGACCCGCCGGGCCCGTCGAAATCGCATTTCTACCAAGAGATGTAATCGGCTTCACACATGGTCGCGCGCTTCCGGCGCATAAGTTCCGTGCTGATCGGGTGCCAGCGCGAATTGCCGTACTTTCCTCATCGAGCAAGGAGACGACCATGGCGAAGCGAAAGAAAGCCCTTCCCCGTCCGGAAACTCCACCAGCGAGCCGGGTGGCCGGCCGTCCGGAGATGAACCGGATCTGCAATCTCGTGCCCTCCCGAAATACCGACAGCGACTGGTCTTTCGAGACGGCCCTGGCGGCCGGCGCGATCGAAGCGCCTGCGTCGCTGCCGGCCAGTGTCGATCTTCGCGCGGCCTGGTGGGATATCGGAAACCAGGAGTCGACGGGATCCTGCGTCGGCTGGGGCTCCACCGACGGTGTGGCCCGCTACCAACTCGTGAAGGCCGGCAAGCTTGATCAGAAGATCAAGCTGTCGCCGCGGTTCACGTGGATGGCGTCCAAGGAAACCGACGAGTTCACCGCCAGGCCCGAGACGATGATCGAAGGTGCTGGCACCAGCCTGAAGTCAGCGGTCGAAATTCTGCGCAAATATGGTCCGGTACCCGAAACGCTGCTGCCGTTCCACGTCACGACGAACATGTACCTCGGAAACGAAGATACTTTCTTTGCGACGGCGGCGACGCGCAAGATCGCATCGTATGTCAATCTGCAGCGCAACACCGCGAACTGGCGTTCCTGGCTCGCCAGCCACGGGCCGATCCTGGTGGGACTGAACGTCGACCGCACATGGGACCAGGCGACGTCCACGCAGGGTAAGCTCGACACCTTCCAGCCGGGAACGACGCGCGGCGGTCACGCCGTGTGCGCGGTAGGGTACCGCGCCGATGGCCGGATCATCATCCGCAACAGCTGGGGCTCGGCCTGGGGCGACAAGGGCTTTGCCTACGCCAGCGAGGCGTATATCGCCGCCGCTTTCTTCAACGAGAGCTACGGCGTGACCGTGTAGGCCGGAGGTCGGTGCGCACGGCCGGTACCCCGCGATCCGTCCGTGCGTTTGCTGCGATGACAAGGTAGTCTGGCCGCCGTACAGCCTGTACCATAGGGACGAAGAGTGATGCCGTCGCTGACCGAGGCTGACAACGGCCACACCGTCGATGTGCGCGCGGGGGAGACCGTGTCGGTCACCCTGCCGGAAAATGCCACCAGCGGTTATCGCTGGGCAATCGACAAGCTCGGCCCAGGCATTGTCGAGGCGAATGAAGCAAAGCCCCACGTCCCTGCAGGGCCGGTCGGAAGCGGGGGCACGGTGACGTTTGCGTTCAAGCATGCCGGGCCAGGAAGCGGCGAAGTCTCGCTCAAGCACTGGCGCCACTTCGAGGGCGATGCGTCCATCACCAGGCGCTTCCGCGTTCGACTGAACGCGAAACCATGAGCCGCGCGCAAGATGGCCGCTACGACTTGACCGCGCCGGCGGTCAGCCCGCCCACCATGTAGCGGCGGAAGGCGTAGTAGATCGCGGCCGGGGGCAGCGCATAGATGAAACCGGTGGTCATCAGCAGCTCCCACGGCGAGTCGTCGGCGGCGAGGAAGTTGCCGAGCGCCACCGGGAGCGTGATGTCGGTATCCTTCGACAGCAGCAGGAACGCGTACAGATATTCGTTCCAGGCGAGCAGGATCGCATAGGTGCCGATCGCGACCAGCGAGGGCATCATCAGCGGCACATAGACCAGCCGAAACAGCTGCAGCGTGGTGGCGCCGTCCATGGTGGCGGCCTCATCGAGCTCTACGGGGAGCTTGTCGGAAGCCTGTTTCAGCACCCAGATCGCGTAGGGGCTGGCGATCGTCACCATCGCCAGGATCAGCGACCAGTGATTGTTGAGCAGGCCGTAGTTGCCCATGGTGCGGTACATCGGCACGGCGAGGAACGCGGCCGGAATGAAATAGGTGAGCAGGGCGAGGTTCATCACCCAGCGGCCGCCGGGCACGCGCAGCCGCGAGATCGAGAACGCTGCGGCGGTCGCGATGATCAGCGTCAGAGCGCCGGCCGACAGCGCGATCACGGTGGAATTCCAGAACTGGATCCAGAAATCGCGCAGGAAGTAGTGCTGCTGGTAGAACACGATCTTGAAATTGTGCAGCGTCGGGTGAGTCGGCCAGAGCTGGCCGGAGAACGCATCCTGCTTCGGCGAGATCGCGAACAGGAACATGTGGTAGATCGGAATCATCGTCCAGATGAACACCGGAATGCCGATCAGCAGCAGCCGCGCCTCGGTGCCGACTTCGCGCAAGGTGGGCAGCTTCATCGCGACAACCGTTTCATCATGAAATAGACCAGCGGCAGCACCAGCGGCATGGCGCAGACGATCGAGGCCATCGCGAGCGAGAGCTGGTCGAGCCGCAGATAGCGGATGCCTAGCGTCGACAGCACATGCGTGAGGTCCGCCGGCCCGCCGCCGGTCAAGAGGTACACGCTGTTGAAGTCGCCGAGTGTCCAGATCATCGAGAGCAGCGTGCAGGTGACATAGAGCGTGCGCATCGATGGCCAGGTGATGTAGCGGAATTTCTGCCACCAGCTGGCGCCGTCGACGTCGGCCGCCTCATACATGTCGTGCGAAATCGCAAGCCGCCCGGTCAGCAGGATCAGCGTCCAGAACGGCAGCGACTTCCAGATGTGCACGCCGATCGCCATGCCGAGCGCCACGATGGGATCGTTCAGCCAGTTCGGGCCGTCCTCGCCGGTGAGCTTGAAGATGATCTGGTTGACCATGCCCCATTCGGGATTGAGCATGAAACGCACCGACAGGATGGTCGGAATCGACGGTACAGCCCAGGGCAGAATGAACAGCACCGACAGCCAGCGAATCCAGAGGCGCTGTTGCGCGAAGAAGCCGGACAGGAACAGCGCGATCAGCATTTTCACGTTGATGCCGACCACGAGGAAGATCAGCGTGTTGACCGCGGCGCGTGCGAAGATCGGATCGTGCCAGAGCGCGACATAGTTGGCCGGCGCCCGCGCCAGCCACAGCCCGTAGCCGACCGGGTAGACCACAAAGGCGCTGAACACCAGGAAGTAGGGCGCAAGCAGCGCGATGCCCCACGCCTGTGGCGTGGTCAGTCTGGCCGAGATCGGCGGACTGGTTACTGTGTGATCGGAACTTAGCGTGATCGCCATGATCTGCGCCTTAACGGCCCGCCTCGGACTTGAGATAGGAAAGGGGCGTGCCGGCCGCCACTGACGGCCAGCACGCCCCGTGTTGTCAACCCGCAATCTGCTTGATGCGGGCGATCAGCTCGTCGACAGCCTTGTCGACCGGGACCTTCTCGCTGACCACGCGATTCATCGCCTTGGCCCAGACGTTCTCGTTGTTCAGAATGGTGAACTTCCAGTTCTTGGTGAAGTCGAACGGCGTGGTGCCGCCGGTGAACTGGTTGTAGACCGCCTTGCGATGCCGGTCGGCCTGCCAGAACGGGCTCTGCTGGCTCTCCGTGGTCACCGGGAACCAGCGGCCGAGCGCGCCCTCGATGTAGGGACGGAGGTTCTCTTCCTGCATCAGGAACTTGATGAACTCCTTGCCTTCCGCCTTGTTCTTGGCTGACGCGAACATCAGCCCGGTCTTGACGTCGGAACGGTACTTGATCGGTGTGCCGTCCGGCTTGTTCGGGAAGGATGAGGTGATGATGACCTCATCATAGTTCTTCTTGCCGAGGGCGCGCTGCTCCGGCGTCAGCGCCGGATTGTTGGAGTCGTCGAGCCACTTCGCCGCAATCGAGATCGTGAAGTTGTGCGTCATCACGATCGTCTTGTTGTGGAAGGCGACGTTGTTGTCCGGATCCTTCCAGGTGGTGGAGGAGGGCGGCGTGCAGCCCTTGATGTAGGTATCTGTGTAGTCCTTGAGCGCCTTGGTCAGGTTCTCGCGGGTCTTGGGATCGTCGACGAGCAGCTTGCCCTCGTCGTCGACCAGCTTGACGTTATAGGCGTCCATGAAGGTGTAGAACGATTGGAAGCTGTCGGTGGATTCCACGCCCATCGGCTGGCCGACGGCGTAGACGCGCTGGCCGGTCGCCTTGCGGCTGGCGGGCTGCACCTTGTCGCACCAGAACGACCAGTAATCCTCCCACTTGGTCGGGATGTCGCTCTGCTTGAAGCCGGCCTGCTCCAGCAGGTCGCCCCAGATCTGCACATGCATGCTCTGCTGCCTCAGCGGGAAGCCGTAATAGGCGCGCTTCTTGGCGACGTCGTTGTAGAGGTTGACCGTCTCCAGCGTGTTCGCCGCGAACGCAGACTTCATCGGCGTCATGATGTCGGAGAGGTCTTCGAGCTTGCCCTCGAAGGCCCACTTGCCCTGCGCCTGCACATCATAGCTGTCGGAGTAGGCGACATCAGGCACGGTGCCGGAATCCAGCGCCGCCACCGTCTTGGGTATCATGTCCTGGATGGCGTATTGCGAAAGGTCGACCTTGATGCCGGTCTTGGCCTCGAACTTCTTGATGGCCTCCAGCAGGGCGTCATCCTCAGCTTTGTAAAAGCCCTTCACCCACCAGACGGTGACCGTCTTTGCCTGCGCGAAGGCGGGGGCTGCCGCCGACAGAAGCCCTGCTATTGCGACCGCGCCTGACAGCGCTACCAGTGCCTTGGATCTCACGTTGTTCTCCCTAACCCTTTGCCGGTTCGCCCGGGGCAGTTAGGAGCCTTTACCGAATGGTTCCCAATCATTCCAGATGTTGATTGGTGTTCCCTGCGATGAAAAATCGACATGAATCCGCGCGCGGCGGCACCGTCGTAATTTCTTCATCGAAAGTCTTAGTTCGGCTTGGCGGCTTCGGCTTCCGGTGCGGGCCGCCGCAGGCCGCCGCCGGTGAAGCGCTCGATCGCCGACTTGAAGACATCGCGCGCCTTCTTGTCCTTGACCGCATCGAGCAGCGGTTCCGTCACCGGCGAGCGGCGGATCAGGCTTTCCGGCTCGGGGAAGATCAGCGGATCGTCCCACGGGCCCTGCACCACGAAGGGCAGCTCGAAGCCCGGGCCGCCGCTGGACGAGGAGACGAGGCTCGCGACGCCCTTGAGATCATATTCGCGCGCCGGCACCGACGCCGTTCCCGTCAGCGTCAGGCGCGAGGTCGGACTATCGACGCGGACGTCCTCGGCGGTCGCAATGCCGTCGGCGAATTTCACCGAAACCATGATGCTGTCGTAGGGCGTCGAGCCCTGCCGGAAATTGCCGGCGCCGGACAGCGGCCGCCGCTCCAGCCGCTTGAGCAACTGCTCGACATTGAAGCCCGAGATCGCGCCGTCGTGGCCGGTCAAGGTGGCGGTGCCGTCGAGCGAGGAGGCAAGGCCGAACGGGCTCGACCCGGAGGCGACCAGCGAAACGTTGAGGTTGCCGCGGCCGGACAGCTTGTTGACGCCGAACAGCTCGCCGGCAGCTGCCTGCAGGTCGACATCAGTGAGCTGGAACTGGGCGCGGACGTCGGCGATGGTGTCCGAACGCGCGATGCCGAGCGAGCCCTTGGCGATGCCGCCATACATTTGCGCTTCGCCGACCGACAGCGCCAATGCGCCATTGCGCAAATTGGCCCCGAATGCGGTGCGGCCGAGCCGGGTCGGACCGACCGTCACCTTCGCGGCCGACAGGCGCATGTCGAGATCGGTCGCCGACAGCGCGTTGAGGTCGAACAGCTGCCGGTTCCAGTCGCGCGCGCCGGAGGCGAGCAGACGGACGGTCGAGATGTAGGGCGTGAAGTCGAGATTGCCCGCCGCCAGCGTCGCCTGCACGGTCTGGCGGCCATTATTGGCGAAGGTCATGACGCCCTCCGCGGCGTTGCCGTCGAGCTCGACATTGACATTGGTGAGCGCCACCGAGCCGCCGACGACATTGGCGCGCGCCTTCAGCGCGAAGCGGCCGAAGCCGCCGCCGGCCGGCGCCTGCTGCCCGGTCCAGCGCAGCGCATTGCGCAGCGAGATCGAGTCGACGGTAACCGTGCCTTCCATCATCAGGCTGGTGCGGTTGGCGACCGTGCCGTCGAAGGCCAGCTTCAGCGGCGCCGACGCAAGGCGCGCCTTCAGGCCCGAGCGGTCGCCCGAGAGCAGTGCGACGAAATCGCTGGCGCTGACCGAGCCGTCGATGCGCTCGCCGCGCCAGTCGAACTGGCCGGTGGCGGCAAAGGAGCGCGAGATCGAGGGCCATGCCAGCGACAGGTCGATGTCGCTAAGCGTCTCGGAGGCGTGGCTGGCCGCATCCTCGTATTTCAGCACGCCGTCCTGGATGCGGATTTCGGAGAACGACACCTGGTTCTCGGCGCCCGGCCGCATCGCCCTGGCGATGGTGTCGACGAACGGCGTCCAGTTGCTCTCGCTGTTGCCGTCGCGCACCACGCGAATGGTCGGCCGCAGCATCATCACGTCGGAAATTTCGAACCGCCGCAGCAGCAGCGGCAGCAGCCGCAAATTGGCGGTAAGGACGTCGACATGGAGGGCGGGGTCGGCGGTCGCCGCACCCTTCAGCCCGACGTCATGGAAGGAGACATAGCTGGCCGGAAACACCGAAATCTCGATGCGGCCCTTCACCACCAGATCGAGCCCGGTAACGGCACGGATCTGGGTTTCGACCGCCTGCTGCAGGGCATCGCGATTGAGGAACCATGAGGTTGCAATGAGGCCCAGCACGGCCACGCCGAACAATGCCGCAATTGGCATCCCCAGGCGCTTCATTCCTTGGGCCATCGTCAATGCCATAATCCCGGTTTGGCGGTCGCCGGTTTGCTCTTGGGAACGGAGGCGGCACCCACCCTCTGCGCCAACCCCCGCAACTTGAAGGGTTTTCTTGTCCCTTTCAAGGCCGTAGTGGCGCCGGAACGGGCGCTGCCCGTCATTGACGCGTTGCGAAGAATTCGCCTAATAAAAGCCCGATAGCGTGCAGCTTTCAGCGCCTCTCCCCATCAGGTCATTTTCCATGAACAAGGTCTATCCCGACGCCAAATCGGCTCTCGACGGCATCCTCAAGGACGGCATGATGATCATGTCGGGCGGGTTCGGCCTGTGCGGCATCGCCGAGACCCTGTCGGACGCGATCCGCGACTCCGGGGTCAAGGGACTGACGGTGGTCTCCAACAATGCCGGCGTCGACGGTATCGGGCTGAGCCGCCTGCTGGAGACCCGGCAGATCAAGAAGATGATCTCGTCCTATGTCGGCGAGAACAAGCTGTTCGCCGCCCAGTACCTCGCCGGCGAACTCGAGCTCGAGTTCAACCCGCAGGGAACCCTGGCCGAGCGCATCCGCGCCGGCGGCGCCGGCATTCCGGCCTTCTATACCAAGACCGGCGTCGGCACGCTGATTGCCGAAGGCAAGGAAGTGAAGGAGTTCGACGGCGAGAAATACATCATGGAGCGCGGCCTGTTCGCCGACCTCGCCATTGTGCACGCCTGGAAGGGCGACACCGCCGGCAACCTGATCTACCGCAAGACCGCGCGCAACTTTAACCCGATGATGGCGACCGCCGCGAAGGTCACGGTGGCCGAAGTCGAGCATCTGGTGCCGGCCGGCGAACTCAATCCGGACCACATCCATACGCCCGGCATCTTCGTCAAGCGCATCGTCGAAGTCGGCAGCGCAAAGAAGCACATCGAATTCCGCAACACGCGCCCGCGGCCTGCCGCGTAACCACAACCCACAGGAGATCCACCATGGCCTGGACCCGTGAACAGATGGCAGCGCGCGCCGCCAAGGAATTGCGCGACGGCTATTACGTCAATCTCGGCATCGGCATTCCGACGCTGGTCTCCAACTACATCCCCGACGGCATCGACGTTAACCTGCAAAGCGAGAACGGCATGCTCGGCATGGGCCCGTTCCCGTATGAGGACGAGGTGGACGCCGACCTCATCAATGCCGGCAAGCAGACGGTGAGCGAATTGCCGTCGACCAGCTATTTCTCCTCGGCCGATTCCTTTGCCATGGTGCGTGGCGGCCATATCGATCTGTCCATCCTCGGTGCGATGCAGGTGGCGCAGAACGGCGATCTCGCCAACTGGATGATCCCCGGCAAGATGGTGAAGGGCATGGGCGGCGCCATGGACCTCGTCGCCGGCGTCAAGCGCGTGGTCGTGGTGATGGAGCATTCCGCCAAGGACGGCGCAAAGCTGCTGAAAGAGTGCAACCTGCCGCTGACCGGCGAGCGCGTGGTCGACATGGTCGTAACGGATCTCGCGGTCTTCACCATCGACAAGCACGGCAAGGACGGCATGGCGCTGATCGAGCTTGCCGACGGCGTCACGCTCGACGAGGTCAAGGCCAAGACCGAAGCCGAATTCCGCGTCGCGCTGAAGAACGCGTAGGCGCGCGGCCGCGGGGTGATGCAGGCGCTGATCGCGCATGGGCTGTCGTTGACCGGCTCACCCGGCTTCCGTCGTGTTGCGCGAACGATCTAGGCTGGCGATGCCGGTTATTTAAGCAGGCCGTCCGCAATATTCCCGCTAGTCTGCTGCAGGTTTTGGGCGGCGGGCATGCGCGATATCCTGGAATACTGTATCGGCGGGGCGAAGCGGAGCGTTGCCGCCGGCGCCGAGGTGCTGCATGAAGGCGGCCGCACCGGGCATCTTTATGTCCTGATCGAGGGCCGGCTCGAAGTAATCAAGGGCGATGCGGTGGTGGCTGTCATCACCGAGCCCGGCGCGGTGCTCGGCGAAATGAGCGTGTTGCTCGACAAGCCGCATACCGCCACCGTTCGCGCGGCGCAGGACGCCACCCTCTACGAGATCGACGACGCCGCCGCCTTCCTCCGCAAGCAGCCCGCGGTGGCGATCCTGATCGCGCGCTTGCTGGCGCAGCGGCTGAATGCCGCCAACACCTATCTCGCCGACCTCAAGCACCAATATGCCGACCACGGCACGCATCTCGCCATGGTCGGCGAAGTGCTGCAGAGCATGATCAACCTGCCGCCGTCCGAGGTTGCGCCAGGATCGGATCGACAATCCGATCCAAGGATATGAGCCACGGCGGCGGCTGCGTGATCGGCAGCGCCGGCCGCGCCAGCGGCGCGTTCAGCTCGATGTAGCGCGCATCGCCCGCCGGCAGCCAGAACGCCTTGCCATCGTCGGTGTCGAGCACGATGTAGACCGGCGGGCGTCCCGGCTGCAGGCCGGCATTGAATACCCAGGTATCGCCAAGCCGGTCGAACCACGAGCCGTCGGTGATGAAGGGCGATTGATGCACATGGCCGGCGATCACCATCGAAGGCTGGTAGCGCGCGATCCACTGCACCAGATCGGGATCGCCGTAGAAGCGCTTGCCGCCCCAGCTGGTTGGCGAGTTCGCGGGCGGGGCATGATGCACCCAGATCCAGCGCTGCAGGCGCTTGTTCGAGTCTTCCTGCAGCTGCGCTTCGAGGCGCTGCTTGATCACGGGTCCGTCCCACCACGGACAGACCGAGAAATAGGTGTCGCCGATGGCGAAGCTGTCGCCGTCGCAGGCAATGCCAAGCTCGCGCACGTCGCCGATCCAGCGCGCGACCTTCTCGCCTTCCGCGCTGCGCTCGTCGAGATCGTGATTGCCGGAGCAGAGGATCACCTTGGTGATCCCTGACAGCAGCGAGAGATATTTCTTCACCACCACGATCTGGGCGCGGAAGTCGACGAACGAGCCGACATCGAGCGCATCGCCGGCGAAGATCACGAGGTCGAATCCCGGCGCGGCCGACAGCAGCCAGTCGAACTGCGGCAGCGAATAATGCAAATCGGCGACAACCAGACAGCGCATAAAATGCTCAAAAATTGGGCGCGCGCGGGCGCATGCATACCGGGTTGCATACAAGAAATGTACCGGAAACGGACCGCGCACCGCGGCCTATCCCCGCAGGGCCCCCGAAGCGCCCCTTAACCGCGCGCGATGCGCAGGGCCTTGGCTAAAGCGGAAATCCAGTGGCGCGGCTCCCGCACCAGGCGGAAGCCGAGATTGTCCGGCGGTATGCCGGCCATGCAGCCGCCGCCGCGGGCATCGCGGATGAAGTCGGTGACATAGGAGCGGTGCTGGCCTTCGACGACGCGAACGCCGCAATTCGACGTGCTCGATAGCGTCTTGCCGGCGTCATCGAGCCGGTAGCGGGTGAAGCAGGTCGCGGTCCATTCCCAGACATTGCCGGCGAGATCGACGAGGCCGTTCTCGTTGACGCCGAAGCTGCCGGTGGCGCGTGCCTCGGCGCTGGCGGCGCGCCCGGACTCCCGTTCGAATTTCGCAATCCAGCGCTTCGAGGGATCGTCATCATCGACGGGCAGCGCGTCATCGGCGAATTTGCTGCCGGCAGCGAATGCCCATTCCTCATCGGTGGGCAGACGGTAGGTCTCGCCGGTCCGTTGCGACAGCCAGGCGGCATAGGCATTGGCGTCGTGCCAGCTCACCTGCACCGCGGGCCGATCGACGGCGATCGCCACGTTGCGATCTAGCGCGCGGCAGGCGCCGTCATCGACGCAGGCCTGGTAGTCGGCGGAGCTGACCTGATGCTTCATGATGGCAAGCGGCCTGTCGAATCTGACCTGCCGCAGCGGTGCGGCCGCCAGCTTGCCGTTGCGCGTGAAGTCGCCGGCAACGCGGTAAGCAATGTTGCCGGCGCGCACCTCCACGATAGCCTGCTCGGCGCCGCCAGGGCCGCCGCGGTGTCCGGCGCCCGGCAGGAGGGGTGCGATCGCGAGCGGGCCGGCAAGTCCGGCGACGCAGGCGAGAATGAGCTCTAGCTTCAAGGCGGTCAGCATGGCGGATCATTCGGGAGGGAGGATGGCGCCGGCGCGCGGCGCCCTCGCGGGTCCTTGGATTTCTAGCGGGACTGGATCTCCGATGGCGCCTTCACCTGGGTCATCAGGTCGTCATTCCACTTGCCGCCGTCGACCTTGAAATGCGCGGCAGCGCCGAGCTCGACAGCTTCGATCAGGTTGTGGGTGACATAGGAGTAGACGCCGGGCTGCAGGAACTTGTAGATCGCTGCTCCCGCCGAGCCGCCCCGGATGAACCAGGTCTCCAGCCCCGTCTCCGGTGCGTTGGAGAACTTTCCGGTCTCCCAGACATAGTCGCCATGGCCGCCGATCAGATGCGGACGGCTGTCGCGATTGGCCTGCGAATGCACGATCAGCACGGTCTCGCCCACCTTGGCCTGCAGCGCGTTCTTGCCGGTCAGCGCGCCGACCTTGCCGTTGAACACGACATGGGTCGGAACCAGCTTGCGCATCACCTCGACGGTGTCGGTGTAGGCCTCGCCGGGCGACTCGTAGGACTTGTAGTTGCCCTTCTCGTCGCGCGGCACGTACAGATCGAACTCGCCGACATAGTAGACGCGGTCATACTTGACCGGATTGCCCTTGCCGTCGGTCAGCCCGTCACGCGGCAGCACCATCACGGCGCCGGACATGCCCGATACCACGTGCCATGGGGTCATCGGGCCGCCGGGCGCGCAGTGATAGACGAAGGTGCCGGTTCGCGTTGCCTTCCAGCGCAGCGTCACCTGTTCGCCGGGATTGACCAGCGTCAGTTCGGCGCCGCCGCCGCCGCCCGTGGCGGAGTGAAAGTCGATATTGTGCGGCATCGAGTTGGTGGCCGGGTTGACCAGCGTCAGCTCGACATAGTCGCCTTCGTGCACGACCATCATCGGGCCCGGCATCGAGCCGTTGAACGTCATGGCCTGGAAGGTGGTGCCCTTGTCGTCGATGACGACCTTCTTTTCCTCGATCGTCATCGCGAACTCGACGATCTTCGGCGCCTGCCGCGTCGCCTGTTCGTGCGCGTGCACGAAGGGCGGCGCGACCAGTTCGATCTTCTGGCGCGGCAGCTTGAGCTCGTCGGCGGCCTTGGTGGATAGAGGCGCGGCCAGCAGCAGGGCTGCTACGGCGGCGCCCAGGAGTGCGGCTCTGCGGGTCAACATCGGATCGCTCCTTGCGTTTGAATACCGCCGCACCTTGCGCCTTCCCCCGCACCTGAGTTTGCGCTGCGACAAGCATGGCCGCGATTGCAGGCAACCTAAGGAACCATACGTAGGTCAGCGCCGAAATGGTTGCCCGGCAATTGACGAATTTGAGCAAGCGCAAACCGCTTTGCGCGCGTCCCTGTATGGAAGAGCGATCCGGGCGCCGGTCGGGCGCCGCACCAGTCAGCCGGAGGAATTGCCAGGCGATGAGGCCAGATCTAGCAGCTTGCTACGGGCCGGAACGTCTGCCGCGCTACACCAGCTATCCGACCGCCCCGCATTTCTCTGCTGCGGTCGGGGCAGGCACCTATGCCGAATGGCTGCAGGCGATCCCGCGCCTGGCCAGCGCCTCGCTCTATCTGCATGTGCCGTTCTGCCGCGCGATGTGCTACTATTGCGGTTGCCACACCACAGTGGCGCGGCGCGACCAGCCGATCGCGACGTATGAATCGGCGCTCCGCTGCGAGATCGACCAGGTGGTGCGGCAGATCGATCGCCGCCTTCCGGTCGAGCACATCCATTTCGGCGGCGGCACGCCGACCATCATGGCGCCGGAGTCCTTTGCCGATCTGATGGGCCTGATCCGGCACTGCTTTTTCGTGACATCTTCGGCCGAGATCGCGGTCGAGATCGATCCGCGCACGCTATCCTCACGCATGATCGAGGCGCTTGCGCTGGGCGGCGTCAACCGCGCCAGCCTTGGCGTGCAGAGTTTCGATGCCAAGGTGCAGCGCGCGATCAATCGTTTGCAGAGTTTCGAGCAAACGGAAGCGGCGGCGAGCGGCCTGCGCCGCGCCGGCATTTCGGGGATCAATTTCGACCTGATCTACGGCCTGCCGCACCAGACGGTCGCCTCCTGCCTCGACACGGTCGCGCGCTGTGTCGAACTGCGCCCGGACCGCTTCTCGGTGTTCGGCTACGCCCATGTGCCGGCGTTCAAGAAGCATCAGCGCAAGATCGCCGAGCAATGGCTGCCGGACAGCCTCGAACGCCACGAACAGGCCAGCGCGATCGCGCAAAGCCTGTGCGAGGCCGGCTATGTGCAAATCGGGCTCGATCACTTCGCTCTCCCGCAGGATTCCATGACGCATGCGCTCAAGGGCGGCGCGCTGCGGCGGAATTTTCAGGGCTACACCACCGACCAGAGCAGCCTGCTGCTCGGCTTCGGCGCCAGCGCGATCGGCCGCCTGCCGCAGGGATTTGTGCAGAACGAGGTCGCGATCCCCGCTTATTCGCAAGCAGTCGCGCAGGGGCGGCTGGCGACTGCGCGCGGCTATGCGCTAACTTCCGACGATCGCCTGCGCGCCGAGATCATCGAACGCATCATGTGCGATTTCGCCGTCGATCTCGCTTCCGTCTGCGATCGGCATGGCTTTGCGGCGGATGCGATGCTGCAATCCACCTCGCGCCTGCGCGATCTCGTCTCCGACGGCATTATCGAGCTCGAGGGCGCTTCGCTCGCCGTGCCGGCAGATTCGCGGTTCTTGGTGCGCAGCGTCGCGGCCGCCTTCGACGTCCATCTCGACCAGTCGCAGCGGCTGCACAGCCGCGCGGTCTAGCGATCAGGTCTCATCAGGCGCCTGCTCGGCGAGCGCAAAGATCTTATCCGGTTCGCGCAACACGATGCGCTGCCGTCCGCTTTCGATCAGGCCGGCCTGTTCCCAGCCGGAGAGAATGCGGCTGACGGTATGCAGCGTGGAGGCCGTCATCTGCGCGATGTCCTGGCGGCTGATCGGAAAGTCGATCTCGACGCCGCGCCCGACCGTGCGGCCGGATTGTTTGGCGAGCCGCACCAGCGCATGCGCGACCCGCCGCTCGACCTGCTCGGTCGACATCTCGACCACGCGGGTGAACGACTCCTGCAGGCGGCTGCCGACCGCCTGCAGCGTGTTGGTGGCCAGCGCCGGGAATTTCGCCACCAGCCGCGGCCACGCCGCCGACGGCCAGATCAGCACCACGCTGTCATCGACCGCGGTCGCCGTGGCCGGATACTGCTTCAGCCCCATCGCCGGCGCGACGCCGAACATCTCGCCGGGCGAGACATAGCGCATCACCACCTGCTCGCCGGTCGGCGTGGTCTTGCTGGCGCGCACATGGCCGCTCAGCAGCAGGAAGAACGAATGGACGTCCTCGCCTTGCGAGAACACCTCGTTGCTCCGGGGATACCGCGCCGACCGCGCCTCGCGCAGGATCGCGGCGAGTTCATCGCCGGAAAAGCCCGCAAACATCGGCAGACCGGCCACCAGCGAAGGGTCGACGGCGGCCATTGGTCCTCCAGGGGAAATTTCGGGCGAGTTCCGGGTGAATCTAGAGGGCGACGCGGTGCAATCAAGCGGAAGTTTGCGCTGGAGCAACCTGTCCCCGGTCGCCTCCTCCTAGATCAACCCCGAGAACGCCTCACAAGGGCCAACGATCGGAGAAGGAAGATGCGGAATGTGATGTCGCAGGCCGCGTTGGCGCCGCCGATGGGCGCCAGCCTGACGCAACAGGCGGCAGCTAAATGAGCGGCGCGGCGGCAGTGGGCCAGCATGCGGCGGACGGCATTTCCCGGTATCGCACGTACCGGGGCTGGCCGCTCTTTGCGGCCGGCTTCCGGCCGTTCTTCCTGCTGGGCGCGATCCAGGCGGGATTGTCGATCCTGGTCTGGCTGCCGGCGTTCTATGGCGAGTTGAGTCTCTCTTCCGCATTCGCGCCGCGCGACTGGCATGTGCACGAGATGCTGTACGGCTATTTGCCGGCCGTCATCACCGGCTTCCTGTTCACGGCGATCCCGAACTGGACCGGCCGGCTGCCGCTGCATGGCACGCCGCTGGCGACGCTCGTCGTGCTGTGGATTGCCGGCCGTATCGCGGTGACCTTCTCCGCGCCGCTTGGCTGGTGGGCGGCGATGCTCATCGACGCGAGCTTTCTCTTCCTGGTGGCTGCCGCGGCAACGCGAGAGATTGCAGCCGGGCGCAACTGGAAGAACCTCAACATCGTGGCGCTCGTGGTGGTTCTGCTCGCCGGCAATGTCGCGTTTCATTTCGAAGTGCATTTTCGCGGCGCTGCCGATATCGGCATCCGCATCGGCATTGCCGTCGTGGTGCTGCTGATCTCGCTGATCGGCGGCCGCATCATACCGAGCTTCACACGCAACTGGCTGGTCAAGCAAAATCCCGGCCGCTTGCCGGTGCCGTTCGGCCGCTTCGACATGATCGTGGTTGCGCTTGGCGCGCTGGCTCTGGTGACCTGGATTGTTTCGCCCGAGAGCCGCATGGCAGGCATGGCGCTCGGCATCGCCGGGCTGATGCATCTGGTGCGATTGGCGCGCTGGGCCGGTGATCGCACGCTGCCCGAGCGGCTCTTGACCATCCTGCATGTCGGCTATTTCTTCGTGCCGCTGGGCTTCCTGCTCAATGCGGCCGCGAGCTTCGGTCTGTTGCCGCCGGGCGCCGGTGTTCATGCCTGGATGGCGGGCGCCGCCGGCATCATGACGCTCGCGGTGATGACCCGCGCCACGCTCGGCCACACCGGCCGCGCCCTTGCAGCATCGGCCGGCACGCAGGCCATCTACGCTGCCATCATCGTCGCCGCGGCCGCGCGAATTTGTGCCGTGATCCACCCCGCGCAGAGCGACGTACTGCTGCATGTCGCAGCCGCGGCCTGGGTGATCGCATTTCTCGGTTTTGCCATGTCCTACGGCCCGCTGCTGCTTCGCCGCGATCCGAGGATGCGGCGCGCGGGCTGAAAGCGCGCGCCACGCCGCAGGTGCTAGTTCGGACAGGGTTGTCCGGCGGCGCCCCACTTGGCCATGTCCTTGACGTGATCCTCGAAGGAGCCCGGAGGCTTGCTGCGGCCTTCGCCGGGCTCCCACGCGCGCGGGATGAAGCCGTTGAGCGATGCGTCGTGGCGCAGATGTTCGAGCAGCGCTACGGCATCGCGGCCGCCATTGCGCTTGGGATCCTTCAGCTGCGCGCAAATCTCTGCACCGGTCTTGCCGAACCAGATGAATTCCACCGGCGCAAGCTGCCAGTCGATGCCGGCGCGCGGCGGCGACGGCGCCGGAAGGTTCGCCATCGTGGACGTCATGTGACAGGTCGAGCAGGCCAGCATCTCGGCGCCGATGCGGCTCGCGCCGCCATGGATGTTCATGCCGTGCACGCGCGGCTTGGTTTCGCCGGCCGGCGTCCAGATCGGAATGGCGTTGGCGTCGACATGACAGTTGGCGCAGCGCGGGTGCGTCACCACCGCTTCAATTCGTTTCCAGGCCTCCAGCCCCGCGGCGCGGCTGACGCTGCCCGGCGGCAGCGCATCCTTGACCTGGTCCTTGGCCACCACCATGCCGGTGAGGGCCGCAATCGATGAGGCCGCGAACGCGAGCGCGATCAGGGATTTCTTCATGGCGCGCCTCACACGAAATCGATGAACTTGTTGAACGGCATTTCGCGGATGCGCTTGCCGGTCGCCGCGAAGATCGCGTTGGCGAGCGCAGGTGCGGCGGGAGGAACGGGCGGCTCGCCGATGCCTCTCACCTTGGGGTCGTTTTCAAGCCCGCGAACTTCGATGACCGGACATTGATAAATCCGCATCGCTTCGTGATGATTGTAGTTGGTCTGCTGCACCGCGCCCTTGGCGTAAGTGAGTTCGCAGTTGATGGCATGGCCGAGCCCCCAGACGACGCCGCCCTGCACCTGGCTCTCGAAATTGACGGGATCGACCACCTTGCCGACATCGGCCACAACCCAGACCTTGTCGATCCGGACGCCGCGCTCCGTCATGGTCACCTCGATGACCTCGGCGGTCGGCGTTCCGAACGACTCGACGAAGGCCACGCCGCGCCCCCTGCCGTTGCCGAGCGGTCCCTTCCAGTTCGACATCTCGGCGACCGTCTCCAGCACCTTGCGGTAGTGCGGGACCGTGCACATCTCGATGCGCGCCTTCATGGGGTCGAGGCCCGCCGCATGAATCAGCTCGTCGATGAAGCTTTCGGTGAAGAAGCCTGATGTCGAGGCGCCCACCGAGCGCCACGTGGTGCTGGGCGACAATCCCTGCGCCTCGTAGCTCGTGGCCCGGAAATTGGGAATGTTGTAGTAGACGTTCCACAGGCCGGCCGCCAACTGACCGTCGGGATCCTTCGAGGGCGTGCCCGAACGCTCGAGCAGCCCCTTGAGCGGAGTGGTCGACGCCAGTTGCAGATCGGCCGCGACGATCTTGCCCTTGTCGACGTTGCCTCTATGCCGGGCGATCGCGATCTGCCGGGGAATGTCCTGAAGGAAGTCCTCTTCGCGCGAGAACACGAGCTTGATCGGCGTACCGCGCATCTGGTTTGCGATCTCGGCAAGCACACGCACGTTCTCGTATTCGAGACGGTGGCCAAAGCTTCCGCCGCTCCACTGGTTATGGAAGGTGACCTGTTCCGGCTTGAGGCCGATCGCGGTCGCCGCGACCCACTGCACGAATCGGGGACTCTGATGGCCGACCCAGATCTCCATCCCGGTGTCGGTAACGAGGCCGATCCCGTTGAGCGGCTCGAGCGGCTGATGCGCCACATAGGGCGCGCGATATTCTGCTTCGACGCGCGTGCCCGTCTTCAGGCCGGTTTCGATATCGCCGATCTTGCGCCACTCCTTGCCGAGGAACTCGGGCTTGAACGAGCCTTCCAGAACCTTCCAGTGATCGGCTTGCTCGGCGGGATAGGTCGACGGCGCCCACTGGCAGTCGATCGCGTCGACCGCCTTCATCGCGTACCAGCTGTTCGTCGCGACCACCGCAACGCCGTTCTTGATTTCGAGGATCTTTTTCACCCCCGGCATCGCCCGAGCCTTGCTCGCGTCATATGACTTCATGGGCTGACCCTTGCCGGGGTTCAGCTTGACGGAGGCGAACAGCATGCCGTCCATCTTCTGGTCGATGCCGAACTTCAGCTCGGCGTGCACCTTCGAGCGAACGTCCAGGCGCATCATCGGCTTGCCCAGCATCCGCCAGCTACGCGGATCACGCGGCTTTGCATCCTGAACCGGCGGAATCTTCGCGGCTTCCGCCGCCAGCTCGACATAGGGAATCTTCTTGCCGTCGGGCAGGATGACATGGCCGGACTGGGTGCGAATCTCGGCGACGCGAACGCCGGCGCGTTTGGCGGCCGCGGCCTTCAGCGTTTCGCGCGCGACCGCGCCGGCAACGCGCAGTTTTTCGTAGGTGTCCGGGACCGTGCTGGAGCCGCCCGTCATCTGCAAGCCCGACGCCCTCAGCCATTCCAGCGTCTTCGCACGCGCTTCCTCGGCAGCGGGACTCTGATCCGCGGCGACGAACGGCGCAAACTCGTCGGCAAAGCCGGTGTTGAAGTAGGCGGGGCTGGGGCCTGCGAAGCGGATTTCGAACTGGCCGGGGTCGAGGTCCATCTCCTCGGCAATCATGATCGGCTGCACCGAGCCGACGCCCTGGCCGATATCGGCGTGCTGCGCGATCAGCGTGATTTTTTCCGGGCTGATCTCGACCCATGGGTTGAAGGTGACGGAGTCGGGCTTGAGGCCGGCAGCGAGGGGATTTTCGCTGGCTGCGACCGGTGCAGCATCTTTCGCGTGGCCGTAGGAGCCGAACGCGATGCCGCCGGCGATGGCGGCGGAGCCGACGATGAAGGCGCGGCGGGAGAAGCGCGGCATGTCGCTCATGTCACTTCCCCGCCATCTTGGCAGCCGCGGTATGTATCGCGGCGCGAATGCGCGGATAGGTACCGCAGCGGCAAAGGTTGCCGGACATCACCTCGTTGATTTCTTCGTCCGTCGGCTTTTCGATCAAACCGAGCAGCGAGATCGCCTGCATGATCTGTCCGGTCTGGCAATAGCCGCACTGCGGGACCTGATGCTCGATCCAGGCCTGCAGAACCGGATGCTGGTCCTTGTTGGGCAGCCCTTCGAGCGTGACGACCGACTTGCCGGCAACGTCGCCGACATACGCCTGACAGGAACGCACAGCCATTCCATCGATCTGGACTGTGCATGCCCCGCATTGCGCTACCCCGCAACCATATTTCGGACTGGTGATGCCGAGCTCGTCGCGCAACACCCAAAGCAGGGGCATCTCTGGAACGACGTCGACTTGATGTGCAGTGCCGTTAACCGTGAGCTTGATCATCTTGAAGGTCCCTTGGCGGTATTGTTGTCCCAACGTCCGCAGCCACTGAACTCCGGGAGGGGAACCCGGGTTTTTGTGCGCCTGATAGGAAGCGATCTCCGCGCTCGGGCTTGCGACCATGCGCATGTTGACTAGTCGTCCGGCAAACTCAGCGTGCCCGTCGCGGCTCAGCCTGTCAAAACACTTCGCCTGGAACTTTGCGAAATCGCACGGCAGCAATGCCGCATCCATCGCATGCGCCTCGTCCGGCGTGGACAGGTTGACAAGACGGGCAAACGATTTTCGTGGAAACGAGCAGTCGAGGGTCGCAGATGAAGTGATGTGTCAAGGTTTCCGCTCAGCTCTGGCACGATGACGAAGCTCGACGGTGGCCGGCTGTTTGCCTGCCCGTGGCACCACGCTGAACCAGGAGGCGGCTCTTTCGAGCCGCCTCTCAGATCGCGGCCGCTTGGCGCCGTCATCACTCAATCACCTCGTCGGCGCGTGCCAGCACCGACGGCGGAATGTCTACGCCCAACGCCTTGGCGGTCTTGAGGTTCAGCACTAGAAAGAACCGGGTCGGCTGCTCGACCGGCAGGTCGCGAGGGACGGCCCCCTTGATGAGTTTGTCAACATACAGCGCAGCCCGGCGGAAAAAATCGTCCAGCGGCTGACCGTAGCTCATCAAGCCACCGTCGGCCACATACTGACGCTGCGCGAACATGGTTGGGACGCGCCTGGAAAGGGCGAGCTGCGCTATTCGTGTTCGCTCGCCATTGAAGAACGCGTCCGACATGAACATGGCGGCTCCGGCCCGCTCCTTGACCATGGTGGAAAACGCACTCTCGAGTTCCTCGGGCGTGGTAGCCTGCACGGCGATCAATTGAAGCCCAATCCTGCGGGCGGCCACCTCGGCGGAAGCGAGCGCAGACGCCTGGGGATTCTTCGGGTTCGATACGAGTCCAATGCGCGTAATGCCGGGTACGACGGCGGCGATCAGTTCCATCTGCTTAGGTGCGCTTTGATCGAGAGAACTCGCCAAGCCCGTCGTATTGCCGCCGGGCCGGGCGAGGCTTGCAATGAAGCCGCTGCCGACGGGATCGGTGGAATAGGCCATTACGATCGGAATCGTGCGGGTCGCCTGCTGGATGGCCGGAATTGCGGCCGGTGTCCCCGTTACGATGAAATGGACCTTTAGCTCGACAAGCTCTGCCGCGAGTCTTGCAAACGCATCGTAGCTTCCGTTGGCAAATCGCCATTCGATCAGAAAGTCTTTGCCCTCGACATAGCCTTGCTGGCGCATCCCCTGCACGAAAGCCGTTGCAAGGCCCGCTCCAAACACAGCTTCCCGCGACGCCCCCGAGATGAACCCGATGCGCCAGCTTTTTGCAGGTTGCGCCATCGCGCGCGGAGAAAAAGCTGCCGCTGCGCCCAGGACAGACGACAGGAATTTGCGTCGATGCATCCGCGCCCCGAAAGCGTATTACGGGCGAAGTATAGCACAGTTCTTGCTGGTATGGCGGATCATGCCGGTCTGCTGCGGACAGACCTTCCTCGCCGTGGTGGCGCGCACGGAGCCAGAGTTTCGTTCCCTGCGCGGGCTCAGGCTAGAGGGACAATGAATTGGCAAAGGTCAGGTGAAATTGCGCCGTGAGAAAGATAGCGCGCGCTCTCCGCTGTCATCGCGACAAGCGCAGCAATGAAACGATACAATCCGCGGCAACGGGCAGCCTATTGCTCCGCCTCCGCCGCCATCACGGAAAACGGCAATACCGACACGATGCGCGGCCATCTACTTGTTGTAGACGGCGTCGAAACGCTCCGAGAACGTCGCCGTCCTGGCATCCTGCGATGCCGCCTTCGACGCCGTCACCAGTGCATAAGAGCCCGCGGCGGCGATGGCCAGCAACACGGTACCGAAAATCAGGGTGCGCATTAAACCCTCCCATGGGTTCTTTCACACCCGATAGATGGGGCTCCCTTTGTTTCAGGACCGCTTCGTGCGACACAAAAAACCGTTTCGCTCAAGGCGATGTGATGCTGCAAACGCTGGCGACAGCCGCGCCGTGATCGGCCAGCGTGGCCGCCGCTCAAGCCCGCGCCGCCGCGCGGGAAAACACCACCTCGACCAGCGTGCCGCTATGCGGGCCGGGCCGGATGTGGAATTGCGCGCGGTTGGCTTCGACCAGCGCCTTGGTCAGCGACAGGCTGACGGCGGAAGCGTCGGAGGGGCCGCGCATGCGGAACGGCTCGAGCGCGGCGGCGACCTCGTTGTCGTTCATCGCCTGCCCGGTGTCGCGCACCCGCAGCACCACCTCGCCGAAATCCGACAGCGCGGTCGAGACGATGACCTGGCCGCCGGCCTTCGCCAGATGGATCGACGTGCCGATCAGGTTCATCGCGATCTGGCGCAGCGCGCGCGCGTCGGCCACCACCGGCGGCAGCGTATGCGACAGCGAGGTGCGGATGATGATGCGCTCGCGGTTGGCCTGCGGCTGCATGACGGCGACGCAGCTCTCCACCATCTCGTTGAGGTTCTGGCTGGTGAAGGAGAGATCGATGCTGCCGGTCTCGATCCGCGAGAGATCGAGCAGGTCGTCGATCACGGAGATCACGCGCTGGCCGGAGGCGCGGATGTCCTTCATGTATTCGAGGTAGCGCTCGTTGCCGAGCCTTCCGAAGCGCTCGCCGATCATCACCTCGGCAAAGCCGATGATGGCGTTGAGCGGGGCGCGCAGTTCGTGGCTGATCCGCGCCAGCATGTCGGATTTGGCGCTGGCGGCGCGCTCGGTGAGGCGCCGCGCCTGCAGCAACTCGCCCTCGCTCTTGCGGCTCTGCGACAGGTCGCGGAACACGGCGAAGAAGTTCGGGCCCTCGGCGCGGGTGCGGCCGATGGTGATCGACAGCGGAATGAAGCCGCCCTGGCGCACCCGGCCGAGCGTCTCGCGGCCGTGCTCGAGCAGGCTGGACAGGCCTGCCGACTTCACGCGGGCAAGGTACTCGAACACGCCGCCCTGGCTTTCCGGCGCGAACAGGTCGGCGAGATTGCGTTCCAGCAACGCCTTGCCGTCATAGCCGAACAGCGCCTCGGCGCTGCGGTTGCAGGCGGTGATGTTGCCGGCTTCGTCGAACATCACGATGCCCTCGGCCGTGGTGTCGAGAATGGCGCCGAGCTCTTCGGCGTCGGCTTCGCCGGCCGCCGCGGGCGGGGCGGGGAGCTGCGGCGCCGGCTCGGGCGCGGCGGCGGGTATCGGCACCGGCGCGGCGTCGACCGGCCCTTCCGAACAGATCAGCGCCAGCGCGGCCTCGTCATCCCAGGAGATCGTGTGCAGCCGCCCGGCGGTTGCTTCGCTGGCTTCGCCGTCGGCATGGCTTGCCCAGATCGACACCGGCGTGCCGGCTTCCGACGTGCTGCTTGCCGTCGATACGCCGGGCGCGACATAGAGTGCGTCGAGGCCGCCTGCTTCCTCCAGCGCATGCAGGCTGGCATGGCCGATGCGCTTGAGGAACGCCGGGTTGGCATAGAGCAGGCGATCGAGCCGGTAGATCAGGACGCCCGCGGGAAGCAGGTCGAGCAGCGCCTTGTCGCGTCGTGCACGTCCGCGCGCCGGCGGCGCCGGCGGCGCCAGCCAGTCCGGGCGGTCGCCCGCCGGCGGAGCGGCGTGATCAACCAGTTCAGGCGCCTCCGGCGCTGGAATCTCATACGCCGCGTCATCTCGATCGTCGAGCCGCAACGACAGCTGCCGGGCAAGCTCGTGGAAGGCGGTGTTCTCCACCGGCGACAATGCGGGCGACTTAGCTTCGCCGATCGGGCGGAAGGGCAGCACGTTGTCCGGCGTCTCTGACGGCGCCTGCGCTGGCGCCGCGGCTGGCGCTGGTGTCAAAGGCTCTTGCGTGTCCACGGGGATATCCGGATCGGTTGAAACTGAATCTTCTGAAACGACGGCCTCGGTAGTTGGCTCTGCAGGCGCCGCATCGTTCGCCGCAATGTCCTGTGCATGGTCCGATGAGGGCGGCTGCGGTGTTGGCGGGGAAATGCAGATTCCCTGCCGCCGCAGCAATTCAAGCCGCGCCAGGCCGGCAATGTCGCGGCACACGCCAAAGCCCTGGTAGCCGCCGAAACTGCGCGTCTCGTCGAGCGCCGGCACGCCCGAGAGCTCGACCGGCAGATAGCCGCCGTCCACCGGCCAGTTCAGCGCGATGCCGCCGAACGTCTCACGCGCCGCCAGTGCGCTGCGCATCCGCGCATCGCCATCGAGGCCGAGCGTCTCGGCGATCTCGCGCCATGGCCGGCCGACAAGGCTCTCCGTGAGCGGGCCGATCAGCTTGAGGAATTCATGCGAGGCGATCGTGAACCTGTCGTCGCGGTCGGTCTGCCAGCGGAAGCGCAGCGGATGACGGCGTTCGCCGATCGACAGATCGTCTTCGGCATGATCGGCCGCAGGCGAAGCCTCGCCCGGCGTCACCGGCTGCGGCGGCTCGGATGCCTGTGCAACCGGCTGCGCTTCCGCGGCCGATGGTTCGTCTTCGGCGAGCGCGTCGTACAGCGCGAACCCGGCGGGCACTTCGTTCGATTGCGCAGGCACCTCGTCATCGGCGGCTGGCGCGGGCGCTGCTGCCTGCGCAGCGTTCGGCGGCGCGACCGCTTCGCTTGCCGCCGCGGACGGCAGCACCGGCTCCGCCTCCTTCGGATTGCTCTTCCGCACCACGCGCACGGCCGCAACCACCAGCACGCCATGGCGGCCGTCCGGAAAATCGATCCGCGAGCAGCTGCAGGTCGCGAGCGCGCCGGGTGCGGCGCCGAATCCGCGTAGCCGCTCCATGCGGACGGCGCCATTTGGATTGAGCCGCCTTGCAAGCTGCACGATCTGGCGGCGATGCGGATCGGCGGGGCCGAAGACTTTTTCGGCCAGCTGCGCGCCGTCGCGCGCGCCGAACAGCTCGATCCCTGCCGAATTGGCCCAGAGAATCCGCACCCCGTCGGCGAGCCACAGCCAGGCGGGCAGCACACCGTTCGCATGCGCCGCGAGGCGAGGATCGCTCGCACCCGGAGCCCTGAAATCGGCATCGCTCATCGAGAAGGCTTGACCGCGCTGGTTACGTCTTGTCGCCGCGGCGACGGTGGAAGTTTACGCCTTGTTAGTATCACCCGCACGTAACAGGAGGTCCACGCCGGGCCGCCGATAACCTTAACTCCACAGGAGCTTTCCGGTGCCATGGGCATTGCTCTTGCGGCTTGTCTCGGGCGTTGCTCTCTGGGGTTCGGGTGAGGCATTGCAAATCGCCGCGAGAAGTCCACGATGACGATCGGGACTTTAGCTGGGTAAGGGTCCGCAGACGGACGTGTCAAACGCGAGAACAGGAGTGCTCCCATGAGTGATGACGGACGAGATCCCTTCGCTATACCGAAGGATATGCGTACAATGGCGGAAGCAAGCTTCGAGCAGGCCCGCAAGGCTTTTGACAAGTTCATGGAAAGCGCGAAAACGACCGCCGGCTCCATGGAGGAGCGGCGTGAGAGCGTGCGTGCCGGCGCCAGGGAAATCGGCGGCAAGGCCGTCTCCTATGCCGAGAAGAACGTGCAGGCTTCCCTCGATTATGCGCAGTCGCTGCTCAAGGCCAAGGACCTGCCAGAGGTGATGAAGCTGCACAGCGAATACGTGCAATCCCAGATGCGCGCCTTGGCCGAGCAGGCCAGCGAAATGGGCCAGATCGTCAGCCGCGCGGCAATGGATGCGACCAATCCAAAAAGCTGAGCGGTTTCAATTTGATCAAGGAAACTTCAGGCCGGAACAGGCGTCCGGCCCGATTGGTTATGAGGCATCATGATTATAGTCATGCGGCATCGCACAATTTTGCATTGCGTTGCACAAAAATGACATGATAAGGGTGTTCTATGGTCGCGCCCGGTTGAGGGCACCCCCAGACTTCCGAAGTGCTCAGCGTGATCCAGTTCGTCGCCGCCCCGCGCATCACCTCGGGCTGCACGCAGTGGGTCACATAGGTTTCACCTCACGACCCAAGGATGCACCTTTCATGTCGACCGATCCGTTCTCCGCCTCCATCATCCCGTTCGAAGTTCCCGAGCAGATGCGCGCCTTCGCCGAGAAGGGCGTTTCGCAGGCCCGCGACAACTACGCCAAGTTCAAGGACGCTGCCGAAGCACATAACGGCACCATCGAGGCCGTGTTCTCCAGCATGAACAAGGGCGCGAGCACCTACTCGGCCAAGGTGATGGAATTCCTCAAGGCCAACACCACCGCATCGCTCGACTTCGCGCAGGAACTGATCAGCGTGAAGTCGCCGTCCGAGGCGCTCGAACTGTGGACCACACAGACCCGCAAGCAGCTCGAGACCTTCACCGCGCAGGCCAAGGAGCTCGCCGAGCTCGGCCAGAAGATCGCGGCCGAGGCCGCCGAGCCGATCAAGGCCACGGCGTCCAAGTTCTACAAGCCGGCCGCCTGATTTTGATCTGACTTGATGAGAGGCCCGGGCCATCCGGTCCGGGCCTTTTTGCGTCGAATCCACCGCGTGGAACGTATCGCTCCGGCCTTGCCAAAGCCGGTCGTTGCACCTAGTTTCCGGCCAAATCGAGCCCCCCTTTGCGGGGCCGACGGATGCAGTTGTAGCTCAGTTGGTTAGAGCGCCTGTCTGTGGAACAGGAGGTCGGTGGTTCGAGCCCACCCAACTGTACCAGCTTCACCCCGCACCATCGCCATCGTCAGCCGCGTTCTTGCGCCGAGTGCTGCGCCGCGTCGCCTTGCCAAGCCGGCGGCGTTCACCCACTATGCCTGCGGTTTTCGGGCTGCTGGGGGAATCATGAACGCCATTGCAAGGTCGGGTCTTCGTTTCGCGCTGATATTGACGGCGGTGGTTTTCGCATCGGCTGGTTCACAATCCGCTTTCGCCTACACCCCGGAACAGCAGCAGGCCTGCACGCCGGACGCGATGCGGCTGTGCGGCAATTTCGTGCCCGATGTCGACCAGATCACCGCCTGCATGATCCAGAAGAAATCCCAGCTCTCGCCGGAATGCCGCCGCTTCTTCCGGCCCGGTCCCGAGCCGGCGGCCGGAGCGCCGACCGACATCCGGCCGGCGGCGCGCAAGCCGGTCAGCGCAAAGGCCACCAAGGCCAAGAAGCCGAACAAGCCCGCCAAGCCGGCCGCGACCTGACTTGCCGTTGCCGCGGATCGGGCAAGGGCATTGCCGACCGCTTTCAAGCCGGTTCCACGCGACGGATTGACGCTTTGCCGTGCGGCGGATCGGCGCCATGTCTGCGGGCAGGAGAATTTCCGTGAGCGTCAACTACCAGATGGAACTCGACAGGCGATTCGCCTGGTTCGAGGAGAAGCTGCCGGCTGCCCCGGCGCGTTTCGTCAATTGGGTGCGCCGGCCATCTTCCCGGCTGGCGCGGATTCCGCTGGCGATCCTGCTGATCCTCGGCGGCATCTTCTCGATCCTGCCGGTGCTCGGGCTCTGGATGCTGCCGCTCGGACTCCTTTTGTTCGCGCAGGATGTGCCGATGCTGCAACCGCCCTTGATTAGATTGCTCGCTTGGGTTGAGCGCAAGTGGATCGAGCGCGAGCGGAAGAATGGGCGGTAGCTGCGGCAAACTCACTCACTGCCTTCGACATTTCCTGCCGCCAATGCAGCGCAGTGTGTCTCAAAAGACAACTGTCCAGCCTATTGTGCGTTTCGCCGCAAATTCCCCCAAATTCTTCTTTAACGAATCAGTGGGCTGATTCATTTTTGGCATCTGGGGTCAATCTGGAGGCCAAGGGAAAATGAACGTCATTGTTTTTGCATCGCGTAAGGGAGGCTCGGGCAAAAGCACCCTGGCTGCTCACCTTGCGGCGCATGTCCACAAGTCAACAAGACCGTGTCTGCTCGTCGACGGCGATCCGCAGGGTTCGCTGACGCTCTGGCACAAGCTGCGCGGCACCAACGAACCGCCGATCCGCACCGCCGTGCGCTCCGTCAGCGAGATCGTTGCCGCGGCCAAGCGTGACGGCATGGAGTGGGTCTTCATCGACACGCCGCCGAACCTCTCCGCGGTGGTGGACGACGCGATCAAGAACGCGACCATGGTGATCATTCCCGCGCGGCCCGGCGTGTTCGACGTCAATGCGGTGCAGGAAACCATTCAGATCTGCCGTTCGGGCCGCAAGCCCTATGCGGTGGTGCTCAACGGCGCGCCGGCGCAGCGCGACGGGCTGGAAAGCCCGATCGTCACCATCGCCCGCGAGTCGCTGGCCAAGTTCCGCGCCCCGGTGTGGGGCGGCCAGATCACCAACCGCGCCGACCTCCTGATGGCGCTGAGCCATGGCGAAGGCGCCCGCGAATATTACGCCGAGGGCCGCGCGGCGGCCGAGATTGCGCGCCTGTGGGCCGCGATCGAGCGCTCGGTGAAGGCGATCCGCGGTTCGGCCTCCGCGTCCGGCGCCATGCACAAGCAGGCCGCCTGAACCGCACTGTCGCAGCGGCACAAAAAACGCGCGGGCCTCCGCGCGTTTTTTTTTAAGATGTTACGGCCGGTCGCGCTCAGGCGACCATCAGCATGTAGAACAGGATCACCGGCGACATGGTGAGCAGCACCGACCAGATGCCGATGGCCCACAGTATGTCCTCGACGGTGAAACCTTCCTGCTCCGGGATTCTCCGGTCGAGCACCTGCTGATCAAAGGCCGGCAGAGCCGGCATCACCTGCCGCTTGATGACGGCAAGACTTGCTTTATCCACGACGCGCCCCCGCGCTTTTGTTTTCGTTAGCGCCTGACGCTACGCGGCTCTGTTTAAGATCCCGGCCGTCGTTTCGATCGCATTTGAACACAGGTGCTACCGCCGATTAACCACGGCAGCCTCGCGCGCCGTCAGACGCCGAGCAGGCGGAAGGCCACGACCGGCACGAAGCCGATCAGCATCGCCCATAGCGCGACCGCCGAGACGATCATGACGTCCTGCGTGCCTTGCGCGTTATTGCAGGCCGCATCGTTCTGAGGGCTGGACATGGTATCTCCCCGGTTCTGTCGTTTGGGGAACATCCATAGGCCAAGGCCTTTAAGGTCGCGGCCGCGGCGCTGCGCGCAGTCGAACGAATGGCTTCACTGCCGCTTAACCACGTCTCCGGCTTCACCTCTCCCAAGGGAGAGGCGAAGCGAAGATGGCTGCGCTCAATGGCTTGCCGAGATACCGGCACGTGCGACCGCAACCAGCCGTTCCAGTTCGCCCATGCTCAGCGACATGCCTTCGCCGGAAGTTGCCGCGAGGATGAAGCCATCCACCGGCATGCCCGCATAGTGCTGGACAAGCCGCCGCAACGACGCCTCGTCGAGTTCGCCGTCCCGGAACGGCGCGCTGCGACACACGGAAACGTGAATGATTGAATCGTCCGGTCCGGCACGCACGATGTCAACGGAGTGACATTGCACGCGGTGCATTCGCTGCGCAGAAGAAGGCGGGTGAAGAAAAAAAGCCGGGCCCAAGAGAGCCCGGCTTAGTATTGGCCTCGTTGGGCCGACACAATCACCTTCCAAGAGGGATTACTGAACGCCCGCGTCACTGGAGGAGGGGGACAAATGCGTAACGCGAAAGCTCAGCGTGGAATGATTATGAGCCGCGTGGTCGACACGCGGCAACTAGGCGGGCCGCATGTCAGACATGCGGACTCCGGGGGCTCCTCAGACGCGAACCTGTCATGCAGTCAGGACGGCCAGCGCTGCGCCTTGCTGACCACGAAATCACGGAAAACCTGCACCCGCGCCACCGTTTTCAGTTCTTCGGGATAAACGAAATAAGTGTCGATCGCGATCGAGTCAGTCTCGCCGAAAAGTTGCACCAGGCGGTTGTTCTCTTCGACGAGGTAGTCGGGCAGCGCGGCGATGCCGAGGCCCTGCTGGCAGGCGCGGACCAGGCCGAGGATGTTGTTGACCTTGAAATAGGCCTCGCGCGGCCCGGAGCCGTTGCGGCCGGCCTCGATCAGCCAGCTGCGGTTCTGCAGATGCGACGGAACCTGCGCGTCGCTCAGCATGATGATGCGGTGCTGATCGAGATCGTCGAGCGTGCGCGGCGTGCCGAACCGCTTGATGTATTCCGGCGAGCAGTAGGCGTGGAAGCCGATCGAGAACAGCTTGCGCTGGATCAGGTCGGGCTGGGTCGGCTTGCGGGTGCGGATCGCCACGTCAGCCTCGCGCATCGACAAATCGAGTTCCTCGTCGGTGACGATCAGCGAGATGCGGATGTCAGGATAGAGCGCGGTGAATTCGTCGAGCCGCGGGATCAGCCAGTTGATGCCGAGTGCGGGCGGGGTGGTGATCTTCAGATCGCCGCTCGGCCGCTCGCGGCTGTCGGTGAGCTTGGCGCGCGCCGCCTGCAGCTGCATGAACACGTCATGCGCGGTGCGGAACAACAGGTCGCCCTGCTCGGTGAGTATCAGGCCGCGTGCGTGGCGATGGAACAGCGAGACCGCAAGCTCCTGCTCCAGCGCACTGACCTGGCGCGATACCGCCGATTGGGACAGGCCGAGCTGCTCTCCCGCATGCGTGAAGCTGCCAGCTTCCGCCGCTGCGTGGAACACCTTCAGCTTGTCCCAATCCATATCCGTAAATCCGTCCCTGGACCGTGCCATTGTTTTTCTGCCGCTGCCGCTATTCTGCCGCTGCGCGATCGCTCGCGCGTAAGGCAAGGAAACGTTCGGCCTCCAGGGCTGCCATGCAGCCGAGGCCTGCGGCCGTGACCGCCTGCCGGTAGGTCTCGTCGGCGACGTCGCCGGCGGCGAACAGTCCCGGCACCGAGGTGGCGGTCGAGTTCGGGGCCACCTCCACGTAGCCGGAAGGTTTCAGCTTGATCTGGTCCTTGACCAGTTCAGTCGCCGGCGCGTGCCCGATCGCGATGAAGACGCCATCGGTCTTCACGTCCGTGAGCGCGCCGGTCTTGACGTTCTTCAGCCGCACATGGGTGACCTTGTTCGGGTTCTCGGTGCCGCAGATTTCGTCGATGGCCGAGTCCCAGACCACCTTGATCTTCGGGTGCTTGAACAAGCGCTCCTGCAGGATACGCTCGGCGCGGAAGTGATCGCGACGATGCACGATGGTGACCTGCGAGGCATGGTTGGTCAGGTACAGCGCTTCCTCGACCGCAGTATTGCCGCCGCCGACCACCACGACTTCCTTGTTACGGTAGAAGAAGCCGTCGCAGGTCGCGCAGGCCGACACGCCGCCGCCCTGGAATTTTGACTCCGACGGCAGCCCGAGCCAGCGCGCCTGCGCGCCGGTGGCGAGGATCACCGTCTCGGCGAGATAGACGTCGCCGCTGTCGCAGGTCAGGCGGAACGGCCGCTGCGAGAGATCGAGCTTGGTGACGAGGTCGGCGACGATCCTGGTCCCGACATGCGCGGCCTGCTTCTCCATCTGTTCCATCAACCAGGGGCCCTGGATGACGTCGGCAAAGCCCGGATAGTTCTCGACATCGGTGGTGATGGTGAGTTGGCCGCCCGCCTGGATGCCCTGGATCAGGACCGGCTCCAGCATCGCGCGCGCAGCATAGATCGCTGCCGTGTATCCAGCCGGACCCGAACCGATAATCACGACCTTGGCATGGATAGGGGCGGGCATGGTGAGTTGCGCTCTCATCGGGGATGATCGGCGCAGAGTGCGGAAACCGCCCGGAAAGGCAGCGCGGCGACGCCGAAATTGTCGTTTCCAAGTCTATGACATGTGGCTAGCTATGCAAGTTTTGCAATCCATGTCAGCAATTTTTCCCGCGTTCGTGAATTTTGTGGCGCTGCACGCGAAATAAAATTGCGCTGGTTGTCGGCCCTACGCTAAGAGATTGCAAGCGGGAAGCCTTCGGGCCTCCCCATCTTGCAAGTTTCAAGGAACCGGGCGCGCGTGTCGAAGCAGCTGGACGAAATCGACCTCAAAATTCTCAGCGAAATCCAGGCCGATGGCCGAATCACCAATGTGGAACTGGCCAAACGGGTCGGCATTTCGCCGCCGCCCTGCCTGCGTCGGGTTCGCACCCTGGAGGAGGAAGGCTACATCCAGGGCTATCGCGGCCTGCTCGACCCGCGCCGGCTCGGCTTCGACGTGACGGTATTCGCCTCCGTCCACCTCTCGAGCCAGGCGGACGCCGATCTGCGCGCGTTCGAGGAGTTTGTGCGCGCCGAGCCCCTGGTGCGGGAATGCTGGATGCTGTCGGGCGAGGTCGACTTCATCCTGAAATGCGTCGCGCCCGACATGGCGACCTTTCAGGAATTCGTCACGCACCTCACCGCCGCGCCGCATGTGCGCAACGTGCGTACGTCGCTGGTGCTGCAAAATTCGAAATACGAGGCGGCCGTGCCGCTGGAGTTGAAGCGCAGCTCCTAACTAGCTCGCTCGGCCATTGCAGGAAGCGCAGCGACGAAGCAATCCACGCCTTGGCTTGATGCGCTATGGATTGCTTCGATTCGCTAAATTAGCAATGACGGACTAAGCAGCCGCGTCCTACTTCCTGCGCATCATCGCGTCAGCGCTGATGGGGCCGCCGCCGGCGGTCGCCAGATACAGGCACGCGAAGCAGAACAGGATCGCACCGGTGCCGCCGTTGAGCAGCGGCAGGAACACCGGGTTGGCGGGATCCTTGAACATGTGGCCGAGGAAGTAAGCGAAGGCCATCTGGCCGGACAGAATGAACGCCGCCAGGCGGGTGAACAGCCCGATCATCAAAAGTGCGCCGAGCACCAGTTCGATCGTACCGGCAGTCACGATCAACGGCGGGATGTTGGCGAACATCGGCACCACGGGAAACTTGAATATCTTGGCGATGCCGTACTGAAGCAGCAGTAGTCCAACAATGAAGCGAAACAGGCTCAGCGCCACCGGCTGAAATCTAGCGAGCATCTGATCGAACTTGTCCATGTGATTGTCCCCTCGTGTGATCCCGACCTCCAGCACTATCGCAACAGCCGGCTGTCGTCACCGTGGACTCAACACGCGTGGATTTGAATCATTCCCACGATGCTTGTGGTCGTCGCGCAGCGTTCGCAAGCGCAAAAAGTCCGCGCAACCGGCGCGGCAGTCACCTGCAGGTAACCCGCCTGCGCGATCTACTGCTTGGCGGGGTCACGACTGACGCAGCGGACGGCCCGCGGCTGGCAGGCAATGCCGATATTGCTGCAGAACGGCGCTTCGCCCTCGGTACCGCGCGTGCAACTGATGCAGCCGTCGGTCCACTGGCTGCAGTTCGGCGGCCCCTGCTGCATCGAGAAATTCTCGGCGGGCGGACGCGAGGGGATCTCGAGTTCGGCGGTCTGCACGCTCGAGCCGCTCAACGTCGACATTGCGAGGAGGGCGGCCAACAAAGCGAAGTGCCGCATGTCGCGCTCCATCGCGGCAGGGCGACGTGGCGGTACGTTACCGCCACTCCACCTTGGTGATTTCGTAGGCCTTGGCGCCGCCCGGCGCCATCACTTCCACCGTGGTGCCCTTCTTCTTGCCGATCAGCGCGCGCGCCAGCGGCGAGGTGATGGAAATGCGGCCCTTCTTGGCGTCGGCCTCGACCTCGCCGACGATCTGCCACACCGCCTTCTTGTCGGTGTCCTCGTCGACCAGCGTGACGGTGGCGCCGAACTTGATGGTGTCGCCGGACAGCTTCGAGATGTCGATGATCTCGGCGCGCGCGATCTTGTCCTCGATCTCGGCGATGCGGCCCTCGTTATGCGACTGGTCTTCCTTGGCCGCGTGATATTCGGCGTTCTCCGACAGGTCGCCATGCGAACGCGCTTCCGCGATATGTTCGATGATGCGCGGACGCTCCACCGATTGGCGATGCTTCAATTCCTCCTCGAGCGCGGCGTAGCCCGTCGCCGTCATTGGAACCTTTTCAACCATCTTTCCTGTCCTTCACGGCCGTACGGGTCCATTGAAGGCCCGCACGCAATAATTGTCGATTCGGCTTTTGGCCGCCGCTCGGGGCCAAGAGCCTCAGTGATTTCGGCCCCTTTCGGGGCCGACACAACGTCCACAAGAGCGGTGAGTTCCAGCCTAATGGCTTATCTTCCAATCGCTTAGCGGGCCTTCTGGCCCCCGGGCGATCAACTCTCGGAAAAATAGCTCTGCAGGGTGCGGACCTCAAGGTCGCCATCCCGATAGGCACGGATGCCTTGGGCCGCGGCCTTGGCACCCGAGAGAGTGGTGTAATAGGGCACTTTATGCAATAGGGCAGCCCGCCGCAGCGAGCGGCTGTCGGCCAGCGCCTGCGGGCCCTCGGTGGTGTTGAACACCAGTTGCACCTCGCCATTGGTGATAGCGTCGACGATGTGCGGGCGGCCTTCCAGTACCTTGTTGATCTTCTCGGCCGGAATGCCGTGATCGGCGAAATAGCGCTGGGTGCCCGATGTCGCGATCACCTTGAAGCCGAGCGAATGCAGCAGTCGCACGGCCTCGGCAATCCGCATCTTGTCGTCGCCGCGCACCGACACGAACACGGTGCCGAGGCGCGGCACGCGCGTGCCTCCGCCAAGCTGGCTCTTGGCGAACGCCACTTCGAACGAGCGGTCGATGCCCATCACCTCGCCGGTCGAGCGCATCTCCGGGCCGAGCACGGTGTCGACGCCGGGGAAGCGCGCGAACGGGAACACCGACTCTTTCACGCCGACATGGCCGAGCTGCTTTTTCTTCAGCTTGAAGTCGGCGAGTTTCTCGCCGGCCATGACGCGCGCGGCGATCTTCGCCACCGGCGTGCCGACCACCTTGGCGACGAACGGCACCGTGCGCGAGGCGCGCGGATTGACTTCGAGCACGTAGATGTCGCCGTCCTTGATGGCGTATTGCACGTTCATCAGGCCGACCACGTCAAGACCGAGCGCGAGCTCGCGGGTCTGACGCTCCAGTTCCTCGATCGTTTTGGCATCGAGCGAATGCGGCGGCAGCGAGCATGCGGAATCGCCGGAATGAATGCCGGCTTCCTCGATGTGCTCCATGATCCCGACGACGAAGGTGTCCTTGCCGTCGGATAGGCAGTCGACGTCGACCTCGGTGGCGTCGGACAGATAGCGGTCGAACAGCAGGGGATTCTTGCCGAGCACGGTGTTGATCTGCCCGGTCTTGTCGTTGGGATAGCGCGCCTTGACGTCGGCGGGCACCAGTTCCGGCAGCGTCCCGAGCAGATAATTGTCGAGCTGGTTTTCCTCGCGGATGATCTGCATGGCGCGGCCGCCCAGCACATAGGAGGGGCGCACCACCAGCGGCAGGCGGAGATCGGCGGCGACCAGGCGCGCCTGCTCGACCGAATAGGCGATGCCGTTCTTCGGCTGCTTCAGCTTCAATTTGTCGAGGATGCGCTTGAAGCGGTCGCGGTCTTCGGCAAGATCAATCGCATCGGGCGAGGTGCCGAGGATCGGCACGTCGGCGGCTTCCAGCGCGCGCGCCAGTTTGAGCGGCGTCTGGCCGCCGAACTGCACGATCACGCCATGCAGCGTGCCGTTGCTGCGTTCCTTGGCGATGATCTCCAGCACGTCCTCGGCCGTCAGCGGCTCGAAGTAGAGCCGGTCCGCGGTGTCGTAGTCGGTCGACACCGTCTCCGGATTGCAGTTGATCATGATGGTCTCATAGCCGGCCTCGTCCAGCGCGAAGCAGGCATGGCAGCAGCAATAGTCGAACTCGATGCCTTGGCCGATGCGGTTCGGCCCGCCGCCGAGGATGATGACCTTCCTGCGGTCCGACGGCGCGCTCTCATCGGCGGCCGGGCCCGCAAACGGCGCTTCATAGGTCGAGTACATGTAGGCGGTAGGCGAGGCGAACTCCGCCGCGCAGGTGTCGATGCGCTTGAACACCGGGCGAACGCCGAGCGCGTGGCGCTTTTCGGCCAGCTCCGCCTCGGCGATGCCCGCGAGCACGGCAAGACGCGCGTCGGAAAAGCCCATGGCCTTGAGCGTGCGCATGCCGAACGCGTTCGGCGGCAGGCCGTCGGCGCGCACCTTGGCTTCCATGTCGACGATGCCGCGCATCTGCGCCAGGAACCAGGGATCGATCTTGCAGGAATTGAATATCTCTTCGTCGGACCAGCCGAGCCGCATCGCCTGCGCCACCTGCAGGATGCGGTTCGGCGTCGGCGTGCCGAGCGCGGCGGCAATCGCATTCCTGTCGTCGCCGCGGCCGAGCCCGTCGATGTCGATTTCGTCGAGTCCGGTGAGGCCGGTCTCCAAACCGCGCAGCGCCTTCTGCAGGCTCTCCTGGAAGGTGCGGCCGATCGCCATCACTTCGCCGACCGACTTCATCGACGTTGTCAGCGTATGCGAGGCGCCCGGGAATTTCTCGAACGCAAAGCGCGGGATTTTCGTGACCACGTAATCGATGGTCGGCTCGAACGAAGCCGGCGTCGCACCGCCGGTGATGTCGTTGGCGATTTCGTCCAGCGTGTAGCCGACCGCGAGTTTCGCGGCGACCTTGGCGATCGGAAAGCCGGTGGCCTTCGAGGCCAGCGCCGACGAGCGCGACACGCGCGGATTCATTTCGATCACGACCATGCGGCCGTCGGCCGGATTGAGGCCGAACTGCACGTTCGAGCCGCCGGTCTCCACGCCGATCTCGCGCAGCACCGCCAGCGAGGCGTCGCGCATGATCTGGTATTCCTTGTCGGTCAGCGTCAGCGCCGGCGCGATGGTAATGGAATCGCCGGTATGCACGCCCATCGGATCGAGGTTCTCGATCGAGCATACGATGATGCAATTGTCCTTCTTATCGCGCACCACCTCCATCTCGTACTCTTTCCAGCCGAGCACGGATTCCTCGATGAGCACCTCATTGGTCGGCGATGCGTCCAGGCCTCGCTCGATGATGTCGAGGAACTCTTCCTTGTTGTAGGCGATGCCGCCGCCGGTGCCGCCCATGGTGAAGGAAGGGCGGATGATCGCGGGCAGGCCGATCTCGGACAGCGCCATCAGCGCCTCGCCGAGCGCATGCTCCTGATAGCGCTTGCGGCGATCGTTCTCGCCAAGCGCCCATTGCCGGTCGAGTTCTTCGAGCGCGGCACCGGACAGCTTCTCCCGTTCGGCGAGGTATTTGGCGCGGTAGGATTTCTTCAGTGCCGATGCGTTGGCGAGCCGCGACTTCGGCGTCTCCAGCCCGATCTTGGTCATGGCTTCGCGGAACAGCTGGCGGTCTTCCGCCTTGTCGATGGCATCGGCGGTGGCGCCGATCATCTCGACGTTGAACTTCTCCAGCGTGCCCTGCCGGCGCAGCGACAGCGCGCAGTTCAGCGCGGTCTGGCCGCCCATGGTCGGCAGCAGCGCAAAGCCGCCCGGAACGACGTTGCGCTCTTTCTCGATGATCTTTGCGACGATCTCGGGCGTGATCGGTTCGATATAGGTGGCGTCAGCCAGCTCCGGATCGGTCATGATGGTCGCCGGATTGGAGTTGACGAGGACGACGCGATAGCCCTCTTCCTTCAGCGCCTTGACCGCCTGGGTCCCGGAGTAATCGAATTCGCAAGCCTGGCCGATGACGATGGGACCGGCGCCGATGATCAGGATGGTGGAGATGTCGGTTCGTTTGGGCATCAGTCTCACGGGCTGGGCAGAATTGGGCACAAAAAAAGGGCGCGCTGGCCGCGCGTCCCCTTGCCACAGCGTGAGGGAACCCCTCGCGCGCGGCTGGTCTTTAGACCAGTTTCCGCACCTGCGAAACCCCCAAAAGCGGGCCATCAACGGGGAAATGCGGGGATTTTGCTGGCGCCTACCCGTCCGTTCGCTCTCATTTCATTCGAGCTTCGCCGGACACGCTTTGCCCGCCGGTCTGGCGGGGCTGCGCCACGCGGTGCCCGTCTGGGCGAAGCGTGGAGGCCCGGCCTGGAATTGAACCAGGATAAAGAGCGATGCACCGCCCCCGCGTCAACGACATTCCGCCACCGGGCCGCTGTCGACATTGCCCAAGATGCCTGAGGCTAGCCACCCCATACGGGGATTAACCCTAACCTTGCGATGTCAGGCAGTGGTCATCGGCCGCCGCGCGATGAACGTCATGCGCCAGGGGTTGTGGCCGATATTGCGTAGCGCCGGCGCCGCCGCGAAGCCTGCCTTGGCCAGCTTCGCCTCCATCTCGTCCAGGCTGTAGCGCTGCAGCCCGACGCGCGTGCGCAGTTCGCGGTAATCCGACAGTGCGGTCGAGATGAGCCCGATCAGCGCATCCTTCAGAAAGCCGTTGCCATAGGCGAATTGCAGCAGCGCCAGCACGTCCCTGGCCATACCGACCTCGGGCCGCAGCACGTCGCCGAGCACGAAACGGCCGGACGGCTTCAGGATGCGCCGGATCACGGCGAAGGCGGCGTCGAGTTCGTCCGGGGTCATGTACTGGGCGACCGAATTCATGACGACAAGATCGACGGAATTCTCCGCCATCTTCTTGACGTCCTCCAGCGAGCGGACCCGGATCTTGGTATTCGGGGCAAAGCGGGCGATCAGGCGGCCGCGCACGCCGGGCGCGGGCTCGGCGAGATAGAGCATGGCGCAGGCATCCGCCACGCGCCCGGCCGACAGCGCCTCGCCGCAGGCGTAGTCCAGCACGACGGCGTCGGGAGAGGTGATGTAACCGGCGATGTCCCGCGCGATGACAGCAAAGTGACGATCCCGGTGCAGCTTGCTGACATAGATCGTGTGCGTGGAATCGTAATAGTCGATCCATTCATCCATTGCGGGGGGTCCGAGAGGGCTTAAAGTTCCCGGAATGGAACTTCGGACCTAACCCGGCGTTAGGCCTTGTTCAATCCCATCCAGTCCGTTCGTTCCTACAGGAAGGTTTCCCCGTGAGCAAAACCAAGGCAGAAAAAGCATCCCCCGATCTCGACACCCCGACTGACCTGTCGCCCGAGGCCGTCGAAAAGATTTCCGCCGCCGTTAACCCGTTGATTGCCGACGCATTCGCGCTCTACCTGAAGACCAAGAACTTCCACTGGCACGTCAGCGGCCGGCATTTCCGGGATTACCACCTGATGCTGGACGAGCAGGGCGAGGCGATTTTCGGCAGCATCGACGAACTCGCCGAGCGCATCCGCAAGATCGGCGGTACCACGCTGCGGTCGATCGGCCAGGTTTCCAAACTGCAGACCATCCAGGACAACAACGAGGACTACGTCCCGCCGCGCGAAATGCTGCGCGAATTGATGGAGGACAACAAGAAGACCGTGGTCAACATGCGCAAGGCGCACGAGGTGGCCGACAAGTTCAACGATTCCGCCACCACCAGCATTCTTGAAAATTTCATCGACGCCGCCGAACGCCGCACCTGGTTCCTGTTCGAAGCCAGCCGCCAGGAAGGCGACAACGCGGGCTAGTCGCGCCATCATCTTGCGAGCGAGGCGAGGCAATCCGTGTTCCGCTTGCGGCGCTATGGATTGCTTCGTCGCTTCGCTCCTTGAGATGACCGCCTTACCGCTTCCACAGCCTCACCAGCGGCCCATCCGCGCCCATGACCGGATCGGTCTCCGGCACCGCGACCTGCGGAATCGTCTTCAGCGCCTCGGCATGCGCTTGCTTGCTCGGGCGCACCAGGTCCATCGGCGGTCCCGGCGGGTAGGCGCCGACCACGGAAAAATCATCGCTGGCCGAAATGCACTGATGCCCCGTACCTGCGGGGAGGATCGCCACGTCGCCGGCGACAATGTCCAGCACTTCGCCTTGGTCGCCGCCGAAGCGCACTTTGGCATGGCCGCGCGCGATGCCGAGCACTTCATGCACGGTCGCGTGGTAATGCACGAAATCGTAGACGCCGTTGCGCCACATGGCGCCCCAGCCATTGGCGCCGAACAGGCCTTCGATGGTCTTTTCACGATCGCCGTTCGCCACATCCACCGCGCCCTTGTAGACCAGGAACGGCATTGGATTGTTCGGAACGAGGCCGTCGTCCGTGAAGACGAAGGTGAGGGGTTTCGCATCCGCCTTGACGACTGACATGGTGTTCTCCGCACGCCCAGATTACGCGCGGATCAACCCGGAGTCAGCGCCTTACGTTCCCTTCGGTAACTCGAACACCAGGCACGTGGTCGTGGCATGGGCGAGCAATTTGCCACTGGCATCGGTGATGCTGGCCTCCGCGGTCGCGACACGGCGGCCGGCATTGATCACCTTGCCCTCGGTGCGGACCACGCCGGTGTCCTGGCTCATGCCGCGGATGAAGGAAATCTTGAATTCCAGCGTGGTGTAGCCGGTGCCGGCGGGAAGGGTGGTCTGCACCGCCAGCCCCATCACGGAGTCCAGCAGGATCGCGGCGTAGCCGCCATGTACCGAGCCGATCGGGTTGTAGTGGCGAAAGCCGGGGACGCTGTGGATGACCACGTGGCCGTTTTCGGCCGTGCAGTCGAACGGCTCGACCGGCTGCATGATCGGCGGCTCCGGGAGCTTGCGCGAGAAGATGCCGCGCACGAATTCGAGGCCCGGCATCGAGGCCATGACGGAGAGCGGCGTGACACCGTATTCGACGGTTGCAGTTTCGGCCATGCGGTACCATCCTGATTGTGATGACGTGCATCATACTATGCCGTCGGACCAGCCGCCAGGGGCTGGCGGCATGTCCGCTGGGCGGTCGGCCGCTACTTCCTGCCGCGCATCAGCTCGGCAAAGCGCTGGAACAGATAGTGAGAGTCGCGCGGTCCCGGCGAGGCTTCCGGATGGTACTGCACGGAAAATACCGGCTTGCCGTCGAGCGCGATGCCGCAATTGGAGCCGTCGAACAGCGACACATGGGTTTGCGTCGCGCCTTTCGGCAGCGTCGCCTGGTCCACGGCAAAACCATGGTTCATCGAGGTGATCTCGACCTTGCCCGTGGTCTCGTCCTTGACCGGATGATTGGCGCCATGGTGGCCCTGATGCATCTTCTTGGTCCTGGCGCCGACGGCAATGCCGAGCATCTGGTGGCCGAGGCAAATGCCGAAGGTCGGCGTGCCCGACTCGATCACCTTCTGGATCACGGGCACCGCATACTTGCCGGTCGCGGCGGGGTCGCCCGGGCCGTTCGACAGGAACACGCCGTCGGGCTTCATCGCCAGAATGTCTTCAGCCGAGGTCGTCGCCGGTACCACCGTCACCTTGCAGCCGACGCCGGCGAGCAGGCGCAAGATGTTGCGCTTGATGCCGTAGTCGATCGCAACGACGTTGAACTGCGGGTCGCTCTGCCGGCCGAAGCCCTTTTCCCAGGCCCAGGGCGTCTCGTCCCAGGTGAAGCGCTGGCCTGAGGTGACCATTGGCACCAGATCCATGCCCTCGAGCCCCGGCCATTCGCGCGCTTCTTGCTTCAGGCCGTGCAGGTCGAACTTGCCTTCGCCGGAATGGGCGATCACCGCATTGGGCATGCCCTTGCTGCGGATCAGCGCGGTCAGTGCGCGGGTGTCGATGCCGGACAGCCCGATGATGCCGCGCGCCTTCAGCCACTGGTCGAGATGCCTGGTGGCGCGGTAGTTCGAGGGGTCGGTGATGGCGCTGCGCAGGATCACGCCGCGCGCGCCGGGCGTTGCCGCCATGTTCACCGTCTCGATGTCTTCCTCGTTGGTACCGACATTGCCGATATGCGGGAAGGTGAAGGTGATGAGCTGCCCGGCGTAGGAGGGATCGGTCAGAATCTCCTCATAGCCGGTCATGGCGGTGTTGAAGCAGACTTCGCCGACGGCGTGTCCCTCGGCGCCGAGGCCAAAGCCTTCGAGCACGGTGCCGTCGGCAAGCACGAGCAGCGCGGTCGGTTTGTGGTCCGGCCAGGCTGGGGTGTTTTCGGAGGTGATCATGAGCGCTCTACATAGTCGGCGCGGCCACTGCCGTCAAAGCCGTTGGCCGGGGAATCACACGCGATTTCCGCATATTTGACAGCCGTTTTCGCCGCCTTGGTCGGAAGTTCCCCGGCCGCCCCCGGTTTGCGGTCAAAAATTGCCGTACCTGTCCTGCTGCTCAGCCGCAATGGGCGCATTTGAATCGGCAGCAACGATCGGGTCGTACACGAACACCGTGGCCCTCAAGGATATCGGCGGCACACGCTCGTCAGAGCCCCCCGGAAGCATTTCCAGGTGTTCGAAGCTTTGCTCCAGCCCCGCGTGGTATGTCAGGGTAGGAGACGAGGTCGTAGGCGAGCAGGAACAGGAACACCATCAGCAGAAGGCCGCTACCGAGCAGTGCCGGCCAGGTCGTTCCGCCCGGTATCTCACCGAGTCGGTCGCACGAATAGGGCGCAAATCGGCTCGCCCAGAGCTCGGTCAGGCTCAGTGCCAGCGCAGCAAAATACTTTTGCACCGTCATGCCGGTACTTATATAGGCGACAAGGATTAACCGAGTATCTTCCGGCAAGGGCCGAGTTCTCGGCAATTCAGCGAGGAAACCATGCTGCGCGACGACATCAACAACGCGGTCAAGGAAGCGATGAAGGCAAAGGAGGAGCGCAAGCTCTCCACGCTGCGCATGATGAACTCGACCATCAAGAACGCCGACATCGATGCGCGCGGGCAGGGCAAGCCGCCGCTGTCCGACGCCGATCTGCTCAGCGTGTTCCAGAAGATGATCAAGCAGCGCCAGGAATCGGTCGAACTGTACGACAAGGGCGGCCGCGCCGAGCTTGCCGCGCAGGAGCGCGAGGAGATCGCGATCATCTCGGCCTACCTGCCCAAGCAGATGTCGGACGACGACGTGAAGCAGGCGATCTCCACCATCATCACCGAGACCGGCGCCGCCGGGATCAAGGACATGGGCAAGGTGATCGGCGTTCTGAAGACCAGGTATGCCGGCCAGATGGATTTTGCCAAGGCCAGCGGTTTGGTGAAGGCGGCCCTGACGGGCTGACCAACTCGCGTCTATTGACGGCTGGGCTCCATACCATTCTTCCTGATCACCGGCCCGGCAGCGGGCGCGGACAGAAATGCCTGCAATGCCCTGGCGGGTTCCGCGGCATTCGTAGCCGTGGGTATGCCGCTGGAATACTCGGTGACATTCTGGATGTCCGCCGGAAGCGGACCCAGGAAGTCGATGCCCGTTTCGTGCATGAACTCGCTCACCTGCTGGAAGCCCAGATCGGCCTGGCCGCTGGCAAGGTATTCGGCAACGCGCACGCCGGCCGGCGTCTGCCTGGATTTCTCCTTCATCTCGCCGGCAATGCCCATGCGTTCGAACAGGCGCTGCATATGGACACCGCTTGGACCGGTCGAAAACGCAACGGCCCGGGCAGCAAGCAGCGCCTTCTTGACCGCTTCGCTGGAACTGATGTCCGGTTTCGGCGCGCCGGCCTTGACCGCGACGCCGACGCCGGACCTCGCGATATCGATACGGCTGCCGGGCGCCATCTTGCCATCCTTGATGAAGGCGTCGACGTCCGGTGCGCCGACGATGACGAGATCGAAGGCCTCGCCCGCGCCAATGCGCTTCCTGATATCCGCCGAGCCGGTCCAGCTTGCCGTCACCTTGTTCCCGGAGCTGCGTTCGAATTCAGGGGCCAGCTCCAAAACGATCTCTTTCATGGCGGCCGAGCCGATCACATTGATCTCGGCTGCCGTCATGCTGTGCGTCAGCAACAGGCTGCATGCCGCAGCGAGCAGAAGTCGGACCTTCATATTGTTCTCCGGCACGAAGCAGCGCGATGGAAATGCCTGCGCCAAGAGTATATCTCAGGCTATCCTGCCGTACTATGCTCGCTGCTTTATCGTGCCTCCAATCCACTGATCCGTGCCAATGCTCACCGAAGCCAAGACCTACGACGAGCTTTACCGGAATTTCCGCTGGGACATTCCCGCGCGCTTCAACATCGCGACGGCCTGCTGCGACCGCCATGCGGACGGCTCCGGTCGCCTGGCGCTGGTCTATGTCGATGAGGACGGCAGCGTCACGCGCACCTCGTTCGATGAAGTCGCCGACGCCTCGCGCCGCTTCGCCAATGTATTGAAGGCCGATGGCCTGGTGCGCGGCGACCGCGTCGCCGTGTTCCTGTCGCAATCCCTGGAATTGCCGATCGCGCATCTGGCGGCGTTCCGTTCGGCCATGATCTCGATCCCGCTGTTCGCGCTGTTCGGCGAGGACGCGCTGGAATTTCGCCTGTCGAACTCGGAAGCCAAAGCCATCGTCACCGACGAAAGTGGCTGGGACAAGCTGAAGAAAATCCGCGACCGGCTGCCGGCGCTCAGGAACGTCTATATCGTCGGCGACAAGGCGCCGTCAGGCACCAGGTCATTGTGGGACGCTTTGAAGGCGGCTTCGGCCGAATTCACCACCGTCGATACCTCGTGCGACGATCCCGGCCTGATCATCTACACGTCCGGCACCACGGGCAATCCAAAGGGCGCGCTGCATGCGCATCGCGTCGTGCTCGGGCACCTTCCCAATGTCGAGATGTGCCACAACTTCCTGCCGAAGCCCGGCGACCTCATGTGGACGCCGGCCGACTGGGCCTGGATCGGCGGCCTGATCAACGGCCTGTTCGCATTCTGGTACCACGGCATTCCCATGGTCGGTCACCGCGCGCGCAAGTTCGAGCCGCAGGCGGCGATGGAGTTGATGGCGAGCCTGAACATCCGCAACGTGTTCCTGCCGCCGACCGCGCTGAAGCTGATGCGGCAGGCCGATGTGAAACATCCCGGCGTCAAGCTGCGCAGCATCTTCACCGGCGGCGAGTCGCTCGGGGGCGAGCTCTTGGGCTGGGTGCGCCAGACCTTCGGCGTCGACGCCCACGAAGTGTTCGGCCAGACCGAATGCAACCTGGTGATTGGCAGCAACGCCAATCTGTTTCCGATCCGCCCGGGCTCGATGGGACGAGCGACGCCGGGCTTCGATGTCCGCATCGTCAACGACAGGGGGGAGGAGCTGCCGCGCGGGCAGCGCGGCATCGTCGGCGTGCGCCAGCCGTGCCCGTGCACCATGCTCGGGTACTGGCGCAATCCCGACGCTACCGCCAGGAAATATGCCGGCGGGTTTCTGCTGACCGGCGATCTCGGCGTGCAGGATGAGGATGGCTATTTCTGGTACGTCAGCCGCGAGGACGACGTCATCACCACGGCCGGCTATCGCGTCGGCCCCTCCGAGATCGAGCACACGCTGATGAAGCATCCGGCGGTGGCGATGGCGGCCGTGGTCGGCATTCCCGATCCGATCCGCACCGAATCGATCAAGGCCTGGATCGTGCTGCGGCCGGGCTTTACCGCCGGCGATGCGCTGTCGCGCGAGATCCAGGAATTCGTCAAGGTGCAGCTCGCCGCCCATGAATATCCGCGCTTCGTGCAGTTCGCAGAGACGCTGCCGATGACGGCGACCGGTAAAGTCTTGCGACGAGAATTGCGGGCTTTGGGGTAGGCTTGCGCTGCATCAACATATCCGGCTGTGCGCCGGCCTAAATCTCTGCTCCCTGGAGGCATGATAATGAACGACTACAGTATTCTCTCGGTGCCGGAGCTCGATGACCGCATCGCGATCGTGCGCGACAACATCCGGCAATTGACCGAGCAGGCAACCGGATCGGCGGGCGCCGCCAACGAGGAGCGGACGGCGGACCGCATCGCCCAGCAGCAGGAAGAACTCGACGCGCTGGTCAAGGAGCGCGACTCCCGAAACAAGAAATAACAGCTATGCGCGTTGCCCGAGGCTGCACTTGATCAGGATCAACGCGTTCGACTGACCGTCCGGCAGCTATACTTCCAATAAATAATTGGGAGGAAGCCGATGTCGATTTCCGGCAAGGCCGATCCGGTGGTGCGGCAGGTTGCGGCGGCCGACGTTGCCGAAGCGGTGGGGCAGGGCTTGCGCGATTTTCAGGCCATGCCGCTGCTCGGGCTGATGTTTGGCGGGCTCTATGCGGCCGGCGGCATCCTGATCGTGCTCAGTCTCACCGCCTTCGGCATGGTCTATCTCACCTATCCTCTGGCGGCCGGCTTTGCGCTGATCGGACCGTTCGTCGCCATCGGCCTTTACGAGATGAGCCGGCGCCGCGAGAAGGGCGAGCCGGTCACCTTGGCCGCCATCTGGACCACCGTCCGCTCGCGCCACGAGGTCGGCTGGATGGCTTTTGTCACCCTCTTCATTTTCATCATCTGGATGTACCAGGTGCGGCTGTTGATCGCGCTCATTCTCGGCATCAACGCCTCGTTCTCCAGCCTGCAGCAATTCATCACGGTCGTGCTCACCACTCACGAGGGCCTGCTGTTTCTTGCCATAGGCAATGCGGTGGGCGCGGCGCTGTCGCTGATCCTGTTCTCGCTGACGCTGGTGTCGTTCCCGCTGCTGCTCGACCGCGATGTCGATTTCGTCACCGCCATGGTCACGAGCGTCCGTGCGGTGGTGATGAGCCCGGTTCCCCTGATCGGCTGGGCCGCCGTCATCGTCGTGCTTCTGATCGTCTCCTCGATCCCCTACTTTCTTGGACTGCTGGTGACGTTGCCGGTGCTCGGTCACGCCACCTGGCACCTTTATCGCCGCATCGTCGCGGCGAATGCCTGATCTCCCGTGATGCCGCTTGTACGGTCACGCCGAATCGCGCGGGCTGCGCCGGGCGCCTGATCGCCGGTCTGCAACCGATCATATCGGCGTCTTGATCCCCATCGCCTTCAGCGCATCGAGCATGCGGTGTGGCGGCTTCATCGGGATGTTCATCGCGTTTCCGGTCTCGAGCAGGCTCTTCAGGTTGGAGAGAATGGCGGGCCAGCCGCTGCGCCCGCCGGAAAGGATGTCGTCGCTGATCGGCCGGTCGTGCGACTGCAGCATCGTCAGCTTCACGTTCTCGCCGGCGGGCTCGATCTCGTAGGTGACGAGCGTCGGCCCGAGCTTCTCGACCAGTCCCGGCCAGTTGACGTTCCAGGTCACCGTTAGCCGCTTCGGTGGGTCGCATTCGATCACCTTGCCGTCGATATGCACCGAGCCGTCGGGGGCGCGCGCAATGAATGCGCCGCCGAGTTTCAGGTCGGATTCGATCGCAAAGCCGGAAAAATACTTTCGGGTGAACTCCGCCGAGGTCAGCGCCTGCCACACCTTCTGCGGCGTGGCGGCGATGTAGATCGTGTACACGACCGCCGGCTTGAATCTTGTGATATCCATGTGCGATGGACCTTCCTTTTTGTGGTTGAAGCGGGCGCCGGACTAGCCGGCTTTACGCCAGTGCTGCCGCGTCATCGGCAGCGAGGCGCCGGTCTCCAGCAGCGTTTTCAGGCTTGAAGCACGGCCGGCCAGCCCGCACCGATGCTGCGCACGCCTCGTCGCAACCCGGTACGCGTCGCGTGAATGTGGATGACATAGACGAACTGCGGCTTACTCATCGTCCTGCTCCAGTTTTCTCTTCAACTCACCGAGCGCGACGAGTTTCGCGCGCTCGAACTTCTTGATCCAGCGCTCGCCGATCTGATGGATCGGCACCGGGTTGAGGTAGTGCAGCTTCTCGCGGCCGTGCCTGAGCGTGGTGACGAGGTTGGCCTCCTCGAGAATCGCAAGATGCTTCGTCACCGCCTGCCGCGTCATGGCAAGGCCGTCGCACAGCTCGTTCAAGGTCTGGCCGCCCCGTACGTGAAGCCGGTCCAGCAGCGACCGCCGTGACGGATCCGCCAGCGCCTTGAAGACCTCGTCCATGCGCCGACAATATGCAACCAAAGAGTTGCATGTCAAGTGGCGCTTCGCGCCGGGACATGCATAATGAGCGCAATCATCTCACCGCAGGTTCCCCGCCATGATGTCGCTGCAAGCCTATCTCGCCTTCGTCGCGGCCTGCGTTGCGTTGGCGCTGCTGCCGGGCCCGATCGTCAGCCTCCTGATCGCCAACGGCCTGCGTTACGGCACGCGCGCGGCGCTGATCAACGTGGCTGGCGCGCAGGCCGGGCTCGCCATCGTGATCGGCATCGTCGCGGTCGGGCTGACATCGCTGATGGCCACCATGGGCTACTGGTTCGACTGGGTGCGCTTTGCGGGCGCGGCTTACCTCGTCTGGATCGGCGTCCGCCTGATCCGCTCGCCGGTGGAGGGCATCAGCGTCGACGAGAAGCCCGCGCCGCCGCGCGGCGGCTTCTTCCTGCAGGGATTCCTGGTGCTGCTGTCGAACCCGAAAGTGCTGATCTTCTTCGGCGCGTTCATCCCGCAGTTCATGGACATGAACCAGCCGCACTTGCCGCAGGTCGCGCTGCTCGGCGTCACCTTCATGGTCACGGCCGCGATGACCGATGCGGTCTATGCGCTGCTCGCCGGCCGCGCCCGGAAGTTCTTCTCCAAACAGCGCACGCGCATGGTCTCGCGCATCTCCGGCGGCTTCATGATCGGCGGCGGCATCTGGCTCGCGCTGACGCGGGCGAAGTGAGGGCGAGACTCACTCGATCCGCAGGTTCGCGTCCTTCACCACCTTGCCCCATTTGTCGATCTCGAGCTTGATGCGCGCGGCCCATTCGTCCGGCGTGTTGGCGACCGCCTTGAAGCCGAGCGTCGCCAGCCTTTCCTTGACCTCGGGGCGCGCCACGCTCTTGGCGATTTCGCGCGCCAGCAGATCCACGATCTCCTGCGGCGTGCCGGCCGGCGCCACGATGCCGGTCAGCGTGTCCGCCTCCTGCCCCGTCAGGCCCTGTTCGGCGAAAGTCGGCACGTCAGGGATCTGTGCGGCACGTTCGGTCGCCGCAACGCCGATCGCGCGCACCTGGCCGGCCTGGATCGCCGCGAGCGACGAAGGCAGCGCGGTGAAGGCGACCGGCGTGTGATTGCCGATGGTGGCCTGCACGGCAGGTGCAGCCCCCGCGAAGGGCACGTGCACCAGGTCCAGCTTGTAGGTCAGGCGGAACAGTTCGCCGCCGAGATGCGGGGTCGAGCCGACGCCGGGGCCGGCATAGCTGAATTTGCCGGGGTTGTCGCGAACGAGCTTCACGAGCTCAGGCAGCGTCTTGGCGGGAACTTCCGGGTTGACCACCACGATGTTGGGCGAAGCGGCGACCAGCGTCACCGCGGTGAAATCCTTGATCGGGTCGTACGGCACTTTCGCATAAAGGCTCGGGTTCACGATGAAGCCCGTGCTGATGCCCATGATGGTGTAGCCGTCCGGCGCGGCGCGCGCGACCTGGCCCGAAGCGGTGTTGCTGCCGGCGCCGGGGATGTTCTCGACAAAGAACTGCTGGCCGAGGCTGTCGGAGAGATTTTGCGCCACGATGCGGGCGATCACGTCGGTCGGGCCGCCCGGCGGAAACCCGACCACCACGCGCACCGGCCGGTTCGGATAGTGCTGGGCGAATGATGGGGATGCGACGACCAGCAGCAGGCTGGCGAGAATCCAACGCAAGCAAGGCATCGCGGCGCTCCCCTATGTGTGTTTTCTTGTTGGGGCCATCATCGACGATGACCTTCCGCAGAACAAGGGGGCAGTGCCGGCTTGCTTCTGTTCAAATCGCGAGGAACAGGCCGAACCCTCGGCTGCGGGTCCACCAGGGACGCGGGGGCCCTTCAGAAGCCTCGGTTGAACTGATATCGTGCTGTCTCTCAAGGGGGAGACATGAGGCGACGAGAACTCATCGCGGCGCTCGGCAGCACGCTCCTGTTGCCTTCTGCACACGCACAACAAGCTCGCAGGATCGTATTTGCTTGGTTCCGGCAGCGAGCGGCGCAGCGCGAGTGGACGGCGGCCTTGTTCGCCCGCGCTGACGAGGTGATCGGATGAGCGGCGTGGTATGGCTTGCCGGCAAAGAGACAAATTCGGCTTTTCCTGCTAGCCTTGCCGAATGAGCATTTCTCTTCATCCTGATGCGTCGGAGAGAGGGACGCAGGCCAGTCCGGCGGCAACCGTGCCGGCGGAGCAGAAATCGGCGGGCTCGAGAATCCGCAGCCGGCTGTTCACGAAATACGTTGCGCTGTTTGTCGCGGTGGTAGCCGTCGCGCTGCTGTCGAACGGCATTTTCGAGGTGTTCTTCTATTACCGCGAGCACAAGGCCTCGCTGATCCGCATTCAGCACGAACAGGCCGAGGCCGCGGCGGCCAAGATCAGCCAGTTCATCAAGGAGATCGAAAGCCAGCTCGGCTGGACCACGCAATTGCCGTGGTCGGCCAGTTCGCTGGAGAACCGCCGCTTCGACGCGCTGCGATTGCTGCGCCAGGTTCCGGCGATCACCGAAATCGCGCAGGTCGACTCCAGCGGTAAGGAGCGGCTGCGGGTGTCCCGGCTCGACATCGACGTGCTCGACAGCGGCGTCGACTTCTCGAAGGACCCGAAGTTCACGGAAGCCATCGCCAGGAAAGTCTATTACGGCCCGGTGTATTTCCGCGGCGGGTCCGAGCCCTATATGACGCTCGCTTTGGCCGGCTCGCGCAAGGACTCCGGCGTCAGCATCGCGGAAGTGAATCTGAAGTTGATCTGGGACGTCGTCTCGCAGATCAAGGTCGGCGAGCACGGCCTCGCCTACGTCGTGGGCTCGCAGGGCCGGCTGATCGCGCATCCGGACATCAGCCTCGTCCTGCGCAACACCGACATGTCGAAACTCGTGCAGGTGCGTGCAGCCCTCGAGGAGCAGGCGGCGATCGCCCGGCGGCAGGAGGAAACGGAAGCCGCCGCGCGGCAGGCAGCGCCATCCGCCGCCGGCCCGCGCGCACCTGCACAAGCACCCGCGCCGCCGCCCCGGCCGGCAAGCCCGGCCTCGGACTCCCTTCAGGGCGAGGTGAACATCCAGGGCCAGGAGGTGCTGACTGCGTCAGCGCCGATCTGGCCGCTGCGCTGGGTCATGTTCGTCGAACTGCCGGTGTCCGAGGCCTATGCCTCGCTCTATGCGGCGCTGCAGCGGCTCGCCATCGTTCTGCTCGCCGCCTCGATCTTTGCGGTGCTGGCCGGCATAGCGCTGGCGCGGCGCATGGTCGGTCCGATCCAGGCGCTGCGCGCCGGCGCCGAGCGCATCGGCGGCGGCGACTTCGCCCAGCGCATCTCCATCAAGACCGGCGATGAACTGGAAGGCCTCGCCAACCAGTTCAACGACATGGGCGCGCGGCTTCAGGAATCCTACGCGGACCTGGAAAGAAAGGTCGAGCAGCGCACCGCCGAGCTGACGGAATCGCTGCAGCAGCAAACGGCGACGGCGGAGATTCTTTCATCGATCAGCGCATCGATGACGGACACCAAGCCCGTGTTCGACGCGATCGTGCGAAACCTGCGCCGGCTGTTCGGCACGCGCTTCGCCGTGCTGCAGACGTTGAGCGACGACGGTATGGTCGAGATGCGGGCGGTGGCCGGCGATCCCGGTTTCGAGAGAATACTCGACCGCTATCCGCGACCGCTTGCCGACGATACCGTCGGCGGGTTGGCGGTGTTGTTGCGGCACCCCGTGCAGTTCGCGCCGGTTATCGACAATCCGGACGCGCCCATTACCACAAAAGAGTTCGCGCGCGATTTCGGGTTTAACGCGGTGAACTTTTCGCCGATGCTGCTCGGCGACAAGGTGGTTGGCGCGATTGGTGTCGCCAAGGTTGAGCCGGTCCCGTTCGACGAGAAGCAGCTCGCCCTGATCGGCTCGTTCGCGAACCAGGCGGTCATCGCCATCGAGAACACGCGCCTGCTTCGCGAGCTACGCGAGCGAACCGACGATCTCAGCGAATCCCTGGCGCAGCAGACCGCGACCTCCGAAGTCCTCGAAACCATCAGCTCATCGGCGGGCGAATTGACGCCGGTGTTCGACAAGATGCTGGAAAACGCGACGCGGATTTGCGGCGCCAAATTCGGCACCATGACGCTGTACGAGGAGGGCGGCTTTCGCACGGTGGCGCTGTACAACGCCCCCAAGGCCTACGCCGATACCCAGCTCTACAGGGTTATCCGGCCGCACCCGGAGAGCGGGCTCAGCACGGTTGAAAAGACCCATCAGACTGTTCATGTCGACGATATCCGGACACAAGCGCCCTATATCGAAGGCAACCCCAACGTCCGCGCGCTGGCCGACCTTGCCGGAGCGCGCACGCTGGTCATCGTTCCGATGCTGAGGGAGGACGAACTGATCGGCTCCATCACGATCTTCCGGCAGGAGGTCAGGCCCTTCACCGACAAACAGATGGATCTTGTCGCCAACTTCGCCAAGCAGGCCGTCATTGCCATCGAAAATGCACGGCTGCTGAACGAACTGCGGCAACGCACCACCGAACTGTCGCAATCCCTCGACGAATTGCGGACCGCGCAGGATCGCCTGATCCAGACCGAGAAGCTCGCCTCGCTCGGCCAGCTCACCGCCGGCATCGCGCACGAGATCAAGAACCCGCTCAACTTCGTCAACAATTTCTCCTCGCTGTCGACCGAGCTGATCGACGAGTTGAACGATGTGATCAAGTCGGCGTCGATCGACGACAAGACGCGCGAGGAGGTCGAGGAACTCGCGCACATGCTCCGGGGCAATCTGCAGAAGGTGGTCCAGCACGGCCAGCGCGCCGACTCCATCGTCAAGAACATGCTGCTGCATTCGCGCGAAGGCTCCGGCGAGCATCGCGAGGCCGATATCAATGCGATCGTCGAGGAAAGCCTCAATCTCGCCTATCATGGTGCGCGCGCGGAAAAGCCCGGCTTCAACATCACGCTCAGGCGCGCACTCGATCCGGCGGCCGGCCTCGTCAAAATCTATCCGCAGGAGATCACCCGCGTCCTGCTCAACCTGGTTTCCAACGGCTTTTATGCCGCCACCAAGCGCAAGGAGACGGCCGGCGCCGGCTTCGAGCCGACGCTGAGCGCGGCGACGAAGGACCTCGGCAACAAGGTCGAGATCCGCATCCGCGACAACGGCACCGGCATCCCGCCCGAGGTGAAGGAGAAGATCTTCAATCCCTTCTTCACTACCAAGCCTGCGGGAGAGGGCACCGGCCTCGGCCTTTCGATGAGCCACGACATCATCGTCAAGCAGCATGGCGGCAGGATCGACGTTGCGACCGAGCCGGGCTCGTTCACCGAATTCATCATCACGCTGCCGCGGACCTCCGTGCAGCCGCGAAACGAATGAGGCAGACGGTCCGCGCAACGGCCGTCGCTATTCGGCCTTGATGCCCGCGAACTTGATCACCTTCGCCCATTTTTCGGTGGCCTGCGCGATAATGGCAGCGAATTCCGCGGGCGTGCCGCCCGCCACGGTGCCGCCCAGCTCGACGATGCGGGCCTTGATCCTGGCGTCGGTGAGGCCGGCATTGAGCTCCCTGTTCAGAAGCGCGATGATTTCGGCGGGGGTGTCCTTCGGCGCGCCGATGCCCGCAAAGCCGCTGGCTTCATAGCCCGGCACGAAGTCCGCCACCGTCGGAACGTCCGGCAGCACGTCCAGCCGGGCGGTGGTCGTCACCGCCAGCGGGCGCAGCTGGCCGGCCTTGATCTGCTGGATCGATTCCGACAGCGGCGCGAAAATCACATGCAGGTGGCCGGCGATCAGATCGGTGACCGCTGGTGCGCCGCCCCGGTACGGCACGTGGACCAGCTCCACGCCGGCCATCATCTTGAACAGCTCGCAGGCAATGTTTTGCGGGGTGCCGGGACCGGCCGACCCGTAATTGATCTTGCCCGGGTTTGCCTTGGCGTGGGCGATGAACTCGGGGATCGTCCTGACGGGGACCGACGGGTGCACCACGACGACATATGCCAGCCGCGCGGCACAGATGACCGGCGCGATGTCGCGGATGAAATCGAAACCGAGATTGGAGTAGAGCGCGGCATTGATCGCGTGCGGCGTGACGATCTGCAGCAGCGTGTAGCCGTCGGGCGCCGCCTTGGCGACCGCCTCGGTGCCGATGTTGCCGCTGGCGCCGGCGCGGTTCTCGACGACGAATTGCTGGCCGAGGCGATCCGACAGCCATTGGCCCATCAGCCGCGCCTGGATGTCGGTGGCGCCGCCCGCGGCAAAGCCGACGACGATGCGCACCGGACGGGATGGATAGGCCTGGGCCCGTGCGATGCGGGGCAGCAGCGGCAGCGCCGCAGCCGATTGCAAGAACGTGCGACGCGCAATATCCATGAAGCTCCCTCCACAGTCTAAGCTGCGTTGCGGTGCAAGCCGATTGGACGCCCTCCGCGAACAGACTACACCCGACTCGCGGAAAGTTGGAAGGGGCTCTCGCGGTGCATCCGACGCACCGATCGCGTGACGCCGGCGCGGAGGGCGCGCGCCGATCGCGATGATCGCGCACCGGCTGCTCGCGCGTCCCGCCGAGCCTCAGCTCCCCTCGCAGGCGACGGCAGTGCCAGCGCCGGCGGGCACAATGCACCCTTAACAATTTCTGAATCGAGAGAATTCGCCGATGCTCCTTAGCCAAGTCTTATGGGACTTCTGCTTAGGTGGCAGGCGACCCAAGGGAGCGATCACAATGTCGTTCGGCAAGCGTCAATCCGGAGTTGGTGCCGCTGCGCCGGCCTTCAATGTCGACGTGGCGGCAGCGCAAAGTCCAGTCGCCGCCGAGAATACCCAGGCGAAGAGTTACCCGTTTCGCTCGTTCGCCGCGCTGGTGGCTTGCGGCGCGATGCTTTACGGACTCGTTGTGAGCTATGGTCCGGACCTGTGGCGCGACCATCGCCTGGCCGGGACGTGGCAGCCGGCATATGATTTGCGCGCCGTGGACGGCAAGTGCCGGCGAGTTAACTTCGTGGTCACCTTCTGCAGCGCCAAGATCAAATCGGTTGCCAGGCCGGATCAGGCACCGATCGAGCATCATTTCTTCATGCTGTTTACCGGCGGTGGCGGAGAGGCCCTGGTGCCGGTGCGCTCGACGGCCGACCGCGGCGCGGTCTCGATCTACTATGCGGCGGAAGCAAAGCGTTGGAACCGGACGCTGTCGTTCATCTTCTCGGCGGTCGTGCTGGCGATATTCAGCGTAGCTGCCTTGCTTGCCTTCCGCAGATCCGTCGATTCGTGACGGCCACGGTCTGACCGCAAATGAGCAAGATCGCGTCCTTTCTTAAAGTCGTCGGCATCCTCGGCGGCATCCTGCTGTTCTGGTGGTATTGCCAATGGCCCTCCGGCTCCGGAGATGTGGCGTCCCGGCAAGCACTGTCCGTCAAGGAGGAGAAGGGCCGCATCGTGCTCGGTTGGAGCGGGCCCGTGCAGGAGCCGATGAGCGAGCGGGTCGCCGCGGCCCTCGATCGCTACAAGGATGATCAGCGCCGGCTCGTCCTCGTCCTCAATTCGCCGGGCGGCTCGATCGAACATGGACGCAAGGTCGTCGCCGCAATCCACGCGCGGAATCGCCCGATCGATACGCTCGTCGAGAAAGACGGGGTTTGCGCCTCGATGTGCGTGCCGATCTTTCTCGCCGGCGCCGAGCGCATGGCCGATCCCGACGCCTTGTTCATGTTTCACCAGGCCAGCCTGAACCACGGCGCCAAGGAGAACATGAAGCGGCAGGAGCTCACCCCATTGCAGGAAGCTGCGTTCTCGCAGACCGTGAAGGCGATCGAGGCGCGCGTTACCGACGATTTCTTCCGCTTCGACATCGGCATCCGCGGCGTCAACATGGTCTGGCTCGCCGGCATGCGGCAGAAAATCCCGGGCCGCGATGTATGGATAAGCGGCCAGCAGCTCGTCGACGAGGGCTCCGGCGTCGTCGATCGTCTCGTTCGCACAGCTGATCGCTAGTTAAGCCCGGCTCTGGATAAGCCTCTGCTCGCGCAGGGTCTCCTCGATCGCCCGCAAGATGCGCGCCAGCCGGTCGGCCCACTGCTTCTGCCCGGCAGTGTCGCCGATCAGGTCCTGGCGGATTTCGATGCCGGTATTGATCAGCCCGCGCCTCTCGCCGTGGACGGGAATGGTGTAGTCGGTGGCATCGCTCACCGCATAGGGCTCGTTGTCGCCGACCACGAGATCGCCCTCGCCGCGGAGATGCTGCAGCATCAGCGGCGGCAGGGTGCGGTCGTGCTGGTAGAGCGTGCCGATGTGCCAGGGCCGCGCGGCGCCGGCATAGACCGGCGTGAAGCTGTGCAGCGAGACGAGGATGGTCGGCTGGCCGCGCCGGACCCGCGCATCGATGATGTCGTCGATGCAGCGGTGATAGGGATCGAATATCTCGCGGCGGCGCCGGTCGGCGGCGTCCCGCGAGAGCCCTTCATTGCCCGGAATGGCGGTGGCTTCGCTGATGACGGGGATCGAGCTTGCGACCTCGGGCGGGCGGTTGCAGTCGATCACCAGCCGTGAATAGCGCTGCGCGATCAGATGCGCGTTCAAGTCGCCCGACAGCCGCTCGGCAACGCCGGCAATGCCGATGTCCCAGGCGATGTGGCGGGTGAGCTCGCTCTCCGGCACGCCGAGATCGCCGAGTGCGCGGGGGATGATCCGGCCGTAGTGATCGCATGTGAAAAAGTAGGGCGAGGAGCCCGCCTCGTTGAATTCGAGCACCGGTGGAACATCGGTCTGGCTCAGGAGTAATGCTGTGTCGCCCGCGTCACTCAAGGCGGTTTTTCCTTGGTTTTGCCTATGGAATCGGCAGGCCGGTCTGGAAATAGGCAGTCATACCTGTAGATTACCGTGCCGAAATCACGATGATTGCTTGGACGATGCCGATTCTGACCATCAACCACAAGACCGAGTATCGCTACGCCCATCCGGTGACGTTCGGCGAGCACGAGATCATGCTGCGGCCGCTGCCGGGACATGACCTGAGGATCCTTGCCCATCGTCTTTCCATCAAGCCGGAGCCGATGCGGCTGCGCTGGATTCACGACGTGTTCGGCAATTCGGTAGCCATCGCCACCTTCGACGAGCGGGCGGACACCCTGACCTTCATCTCGACCGCCACCGTCGAGATCAGCCCGGCGGAAGAGTTCGCGCTGACGGCGGACGACCCTGCGTTCTTCTATCCCTTTCTCTACGGCGACGAGGAATATCCCGACCTCGTGCAATTCGTCACGCCGCAATATGGCGATCCCAATGGCGAGCTGTCCGCGTGGGCGCGGAAATTCCTCGATGCGGACCCGCCGACGCCGACCTTCAAGATCCTGAGCGGCATGACGCATGGCATCCGCGAGGCCTTCGCTTATCGCAAGCGCCACGAGCAGGGTACCCAGCATCCGCTCGACACCTTGCAGCTGAAGACAGGCAGCTGCCGCGACTTCGCGCTCCTGATGATCGAGGCGCTGCGACGCCTCGGCATCGCCGCGCGGTTCGTGTCAGGCTACATCTTCGTGCCCGGCGACAGCGCGCACAGCTATGTCGGCGGCGGCAACACGCATGCCTGGGTGCAGGTGTACCTGCCGAGCGCGGGCTGGATCGAGTTCGATCCGACCAACGGCATTGTCGGCAACCGCGATCTCGTCCGCGTCGCGGTGGCGCGCGATCCGCGGCAGGCGATCCCGCTGCACGGCGTGTATCTCGGTTCGGCCGATGCCTTTATCGAGATGGACGTCAGCATCAACGTCGTCTCCGTCGGCGAGGAGGCGCATGCGCCGCGCGCTGAAGAATTGGAACTTCTGAACCAAGCCGCGCGTTGAGCGACGAACAGTACGCGCCTGCCTTTATGCGACGCGCGGAATCGTTTCTCAACTGCGGAAAGTTTAGGCATGGAGATCAGGGTCGGCTTCGAGATTTCGTATGCGGCGGTGCAGCCGACGCCGATGGTGATCATGCTCTCGATCCACCCCTCGCGCTATTCCGACATCGTCGGCACCGAGCGCATCGTGGCGGATCCGGATACGCCGATCAGTTTTTATCGCGACAGCTTTGGCAATGTCTGCGGCCGCCTGATCGCGCCCGCCGGCGGCGTCACATTCCGCGGCGCTGCGCTGGTGCGGGATTCCGGTCTGCCCGACGTGATGGTGCCGTCGGCGCAGCAACTGCCGATCGAGCAACTGCCCGACGACGTGCTGCTCTATCTGATGCCGAGCCGCTATTGCGAGACCGACAAGCTGACCGATATCGCCTGGTCGCTGTTCGGCAATACCCCGCCCGGGTGGGCCCGGGTGCAGGCGATCGTGGATTTCGTGCATCATCGCGTCACTTTCGGTTATCAGCACGCGCACCACATGAAGTCGGCGCACGATGTCTATGAGAGCCGCGCCGGCGTCTGCCGCGACTTCGCGCATCTGGCGCTGACGTTCTGCCGCTGCATGGGTATTCCCGCGCGGTACTGCACCGGCTATCTCGGCGACATCGGCGTGCCGAAGGATCCGGCGCCGATGGATTTTTCCGGCTGGTTCGAGGTCTATCTCTCCGGCCAGTGGTTCACCTTCGACGCCCGCCACAACAGGCCGCGCATCGGCCGCATCCTGATGGCCACCGGCCGCGACGCCGCCGACGTCGCGCTCACCACCAGTTTCGGCCGGATGACGCTGACGAAATTCGTGGTTGTCACCGACGAAGTGGTGATGGCTCAGGCCTGACCGCCGTCGTTGCGAGCGCGGCGGAGCAATCCATGGCGCTGCGGGCGGATAGGTGGATTGCTTCGCCGCGCTCGCGATGACATAGAGACGGCATGATCTCCGACCGCCTCTTCGTCTACGGCACGCTGATGCGCGGCTTCGACCATCCGATGGCGCGGCTGCTGTCGGCCAACGCCGATTTTGTCGGCGAGGCGCGCTGTCGCGGCCGGCTTTATCTCGTAAAGCACTATCCCGGCCTCGTGCTCTCGGAAGATGCCGCCGACATCGTCCATGGCGAGCTCTACCGCCTGCGTGCCCCTGGCGAGATGCTGCTCGAGTTCGACATGTATGAGGCCTGCGGCGAAGGCTTTCCGCCGCCGACCGAATATCTGCGGCAGATGCTTTCCGTCACGCTGGAAGACGGCAGCGCGAGCGATGCCTGGACCTATGTCTACAACTGGCCGGTCGAAAAGCTGCCGCGCATCGATTCGGGAAAATTTCTGGATGAAGTCCGTCCCGGTAAGGCCTGACGGCAGACCTCACTCCGCCAGCTGCAGCCGCAAATCCACCTCGCGCTCGACGAACGTCCATTCCTCGGTGTCGCGGAGCGTGGCGACCAGTTCCTCGAACTGCGGGGCGTGCTCGGGCGCATATTCGAACCAGGTGAGGAAATCAAAGGGCTCGCCGAGATCGCGGCAGTGATAGAGCTGCCGCGCCACTTGCGGCAGATATTTCAGGCTGGCCGAGATGTGATGCGACTTTGCTTCCATGATTTCGCGCCGTTCGTCCTGGTTCAGCGCCCACCACGCCGCCGATTTCCTGATCGGGATCAGCGCCGCCGATGTCGCCTCCTTGCGCCCGAGCGGAGCCTGCCTCGCGGCAAGCTGCGCCTTTTCGGCCTTCTCGACATAGCGCACGTAGGAGGCCACGCCCGCCAGCCGCCAGGACGTCGGCGACGGCAGCAGCGGCAGCGCGATCGAGGCGCTCTGGCTCACGGTCAGCGCCTGCACGGCCGCCAGGGGCTCGCCCCTGACGGCAGCATTCAGCGTGATCCGCCAGTGCCCGCTCTGTCCGCCCCGGAAGGTCGTAAACATGCGGCTATCCAAGCGTGGAACCGGGCGCGGTTCAAGCCACCTCCGCCGTCATTTTGGGTCGAGCGAAGCGAGAGCCCTGAATGACAGCGGTGTGAATAGCCGGGAGAACGACGACAAACCTGTTACTATGAGCGCAAGCTTACAGTATCGATGATCGGTTGGCACCGAACCTGGCATGCGCTTCACGCCCCAATTCCTCGAGGAAATCAGAGCCCGGCTTCCGGTTTCGGACGTCGTGGGCAAGCGCGTGCGGCTGAAGAAGGCGGGCAAGGAGTGGAAGGGGCTGTCGCCGTTCCAGCAGGAGAAGACGCCGTCCTTCACCGTCAACGACCAGAAGGGATTTTACCACGACTTCTCCTCCGGCAAGCACGGCAACATCTTCGACTTCGTGATGGAGACCGAGGGCGTCTCGTTTCCGGAAGCCGTCGAGCGGCTCGCCTCGATGGCGGGGATGGCGCTGCCGGCGGCCAATCCCGATGCGGCGCGCTTCGAGCAGCGGCGCAAGACGCTGCATGACGTGATGGAGCTGGCGGCAAAATTCTTTCAGGACACGCTGGCGTCCCGCAACGGCGCCAGGGCGCGCGGCTATCTCGCCGACCGCGGACTTTCGCCGGCGACGCAGCTGCAGTTTCGCCTCGGCTATGCGACCGCCGAACGCTTTGCGCTGAAGGAGCATCTCGGCGCGCAGGGCATTTCGACCGAGGACATGGTCGAAGCCGGGCTCTTGATCGGCGGGCCGGAGATTCCCGTGCCCTATGATCGTTTCCGCGACCGCGTGATGTTTCCGATCGCCGATCTGCGCGGCCGCGTCATCGCCTTCGGCGGGCGCGCGCTGGAGAAGGATGCGCAGGCAAAGTACCTCAACTCGCCGGAGACGCCGCTCTTCCACAAGGGCGACAATCTCTACAACCACGCGCCGGCACGGCAGGCCGCGCATGACGGCGCCCAGCTCGTCGTGGTCGAGGGCTATGTCGACGTCATCGCCATGGTCACGTCAGGCTTTCCCGCCGCCGTCGCCCCGCTCGGCACCGCGCTGACGGAAAACCAGCTCGCGCTGCTCTGGCGCATCACCGACGAGCCGATCCTCTGCTTCGACGGCGACCGCGCCGGACAGAAGGCGGCGTATCGCGCCGCGGACCTCGCGCTGCCGCACCTCAAGCCCGGCAAGAGCCTCCGCTTCGCGCTGCTGCCGGAAGGGCAGGACCCCGACGATCTGGCGCGCTCGGGCGGCCGCGCCGCGATCGAAGACGTTCTCTCCGCCGCGCGTCCGCTTTCCGACATGATCTGGTCGCGCGAGGTCGAGGGCGGCAGCTTTGCCACGCCCGAGCGCCGCGCCGCGCTGGAAGCGCGCATCAACGAGCTGGCCAATGGCGTCCGCGACGAGGTCGTGCGGCGCTACTACCGCGAGGACCTGGTGGGCCGCCTGCAGCGCGCCTTTGCGCCGGAAGGCGGCCGCGGCGGCCACGCGCGGGGCCAGTTCGGACGCGGCGGCGGGGCCGAATCACCCCGCCGTTTTGCGCCCCGCGGACCCGGCCAGGGCGGCCGGTTTCAGTCCCGGGGGGGCTACGGTGGCGGGCAGGGCAAGCCGCTCGCCCGCGGCCCCTATCAGGCGGCGAGCCCGCAGCTGGCGAGCAGCCCGATCATGCGCGGGCAGCGTTCGGCGTTCTCCCGCCGCGAGGCTCTGATCCTGCTCACGCTGGTCAACCACCCCTGGCTGCTGCACGACCATCTGGAGGAGGTGGCCGCCCTGGAGCTGGCCCATCCCGAGGCCATCAAGCTGCGCGCCGGCATCATGGCGGCATTCGCCGGCGACCATCACCATTCGCCCGAGCCGGACGAGCAGGCCGAGAAAATGCGGGCCGACCTCGCTTCGCGCGGATTAAGCGAGATTCTTCAAAGGGTTGAGCGCGCGATCACGACCGGCGCAGTATTTGGGGCAACGGCGGGGGCCGCCCGCGAGGACGTACTTTCCACGTGGCATCAACTGGTTGCCTTGCATCGGCAATGGCACTCCTTACTTAGGGAATTGAAGGACGCCGAGCTTGCCTTGGGCGAGGAGCCGAGCGAGTCCAATCTCGGATGGCTCCGCGACGTCAAGGCCAGGATGGCCGAAGTCGACGGCACCGAGGCCCTGATCGAGGGTTTTGGCGAGCTGTCGGGCCGGTTCCAGCGCAGCGTCTAGGCGCATGATCCCGAAAAGTGGACCCCGGTTTTCGGAAAAAATCATGCGCCAACAGCGAACCGAACGGCCACATGGTTTAAAAATTAATGCGGACGACTTCAGCCGAAGGCATTAAATGACTCGCCAAACCCATGGTTTGGCTTCAAAAACAGGGTTAAGCGAAACTTAATAGCCGCAGTCTAGGTACTGCACGGAGCATGATCCGGAAAAGTGCGTAGCGGTTTTCCGGCCAGATCATGCTCAACCAAATCGACAAGCGGGATGGCTTTTCGAAGATAAAGTCAGCGCGCTTGAAATTCCGGCGTGATGCGGGGTGGCGACACGAGCGCCGCCCTTTTGCGCATCAGGGCATGAATTGGAAAGAGCGGGGTTCCACCTTTCCACGTGATTCATGCCCATAGGTTAGAGGGGGACAAAATCTGTCCCTGCGAGCATGGCCCGGAGAGGGCTTACCGGTTTTCCGATCCGGTCATGCTCGAAACGAGGATCGAGGCCTGGCGTTTCGAAACGAAATGTCAGGCGCAGAAGTTGGTCGGTAGCGGCGGCGCTGTGAGCGTCCCGCGGGAAAGCGCGTTTCGGGAGCAATGAATGGCCACCAAGGCAAAGACGCTGCAGGTTAAGGACAAGGAAAAAGACGACAAGGCAGCGGACGCGCCCGAGAAGGATGCCGCAGACGCCCCGTCTCCCTTGCTCGACCTGTCGGATGCTGCCGTCAAGAAGATGATCAAGCAGGCCAAGAAGCGCGGCTTCGTGACCTTCGATCAGCTCAACGAAGTGCTGCCGTCGGACTCCACCTCGCCCGAGCAGATCGAGGACATCATGTCGATGCTCTCGGACATGGGCATCAACGTCACCGAGGCCGACGACGAAGGCGAGGACGACGACAAGGATTCGGGCGGCGACGACGATACCGACAACGAGCTCGTCGAGGTCACCCAGAAGGCCGTCACCGAGGTCAAGAAGTCCGAGCCGGGCGAGCGCACCGACGATCCCGTGCGCATGTATCTGCGCGAAATGGGCACGGTGGAATTGCTCTCGCGCGAGGGCGAAATCGCGATCGCGAAACGCATCGAGGCCGGCCGCGAGGCGATGATCGCGGGCCTCTGCGAAAGCCCGCTGACCTTCCAGGCCATCATCATCTGGCGCGACGAGCTCAACGAAGGCAAGATCTTCCTCCGCGACATCATCGATCTCGAAGCCACCTATGCCGGCCCCGAGTCGAAGGGCGGCCTCAACCCGCAGATCATGGCGGTCGGCCCCGACGGCCAGCCGATCGCGGCGGCGCCCGCCGGCAACGGCGAGACTGCTGCAGCTGCGCCCGCCCATGTCGCCCCGCCCGCCGCGCCCCCGTCGGCGACGCCGTTCCGCGCGCCCGGCACGGAAGGCGACGGCGAGGAGAAGGATCCCGGCGAGGCCGCGGCCGAAGCCGACATGGACGACGACGAGTTCGAGAACCAGATGTCGCTCGCCGCCATCGAGGCCGAGCTCAAGCCGAAGGTGGTCGAGACCTTCGACAAGATCGCCTCCGAGTACAAGAAGCTGCGCCGGCTGCAGGAGATCGACATCTCCAACCAGCTGCAGAGCGAGAAGCTGTCGCCGCACCAGGACCGCAAGTACAAGAAGCTGAAGGACGAGATCATCGTCGAGGTGAAGTCGCTGCGCCTCAACCAGGCCCGCATCGACTCGCTGGTCGAGCAGCTCTACGACATCAACAAGAAGCTGGTCTCCTTCGAGGGCCGCCTGCTTCGTTTGGGTGACAGCCACGGCGTCGCCCGCGACGACTTCCTGCGCAACTACCAGGGTTCGGAACTCGATCCGCGCTGGCTCAACCGGGTCTCGAAGCTCTCGGCAAAGGGCTGGAAGAACTTCGTCCACCACGAAAAGGACCGCATCAAGGAGCTGCGCGGCGAGATCCAGCAGCTTGCCGCGCTCACCGGCCTCGAGATCGGCGAATTCCGCAAGATCGTGCACGGCGTGCAGAAGGGCGAGCGCGAGGCGCGCCAGGCCAAGAAGGAAATGGTCGAGGCGAACCTGCGCCTCGTCATCTCCATCGCCAAGAAGTACACCAACCGCGGTCTTCAATTCCTCGACCTGATCCAGGAAGGCAACATCGGCCTGATGAAGGCGGTCGACAAGTTCGAGTACCGCCGCGGCTACAAGTTCTCGACCTACGCCACCTGGTGGATCCGGCAGGCGATCACCCGCAGCATTGCGGACCAGGCCCGCACCATCCGCATCCCCGTGCACATGATCGAGACGATCAACAAGATCGTGCGCACGTCGCGCCAGATGCTCAACGAGATCGGCCGCGAGCCGACCCCGGAGGAGCTTGCCGAGAAGCTCGGCATGCCCCTGGAGAAGGTGCGCAAGGTCCTCAAGATCGCCAAGGAGCCGCTGTCGCTTGAAACCCCGGTCGGCGACGAGGAGGATTCACACCTCGGCGATTTCATCGAGGACAAGAACGCGATCCTGCCGATCGATGCGGCGATCCAGTCCAATTTGCGCGAGACCACCACGCGCGTGCTGGCGAGCCTCACCCCGCGCGAGGAGCGCGTGCTGCGCATGCGCTTCGGCATCGGCATGAACACCGACCACACGCTGGAAGAAGTCGGCCAGCAGTTCTCGGTGACGCGCGAGCGCATCCGCCAGATCGAGGCCAAGGCGCTGCGCAAGCTGAAGCATCCGAGTAGGTCGCGGAAGCTGCGGAGCTTTCTGGATAACTGATCGAATTGTTGGCGCGCAGGCTCGGCCTGGTCATCTATCGAGAACGAAGACGGCGGAGCGAGCTCCGCCGTTTTTTTGTGCTTTTTTCGAGCGAGGAATTCCAAGTCACGACAACTGGCGGTAGTATGTCAATCGACCGGAGGAAACGATGGCGGGCCAAGATTCTGAAGATTCTTCACGAAGTCAGGTGAAGCGGGTAGCTGTGGAAACTGTCCGAAGAAACGTTATTGGCGAGTCGGATAGCTCAGGTGCGACGTTGGGCGACATTCTTGGCGCTGCGCTCCGAAAAAAAAATGAGAAATCCCTTGTCGAATACTCCGGACGCGATCTGAAATGGCAGTCGATTGAGCCGCTATCGGAAAAAGATCGAAAAATTGATCTAGCTGCTACGCGGCCGCTTTACGAGGCTTGGGAAGCCTCAAAGGACCGTATCCGCAAGTCACGGCCCGAAGCGCTGAAGGAATTTAGCGACCGACTGGTGCGTCGGCTAAGCATCGAGACCGGAATACTGGAACGAATATATGACGTAGATCGCGGTACAACAGAAGCCCTTGTGACGCATGGGTTCATTGAAGACCTTGTTTCTCGAGCGAGCACAAATATCGAGCCGGCTCGGCTTATCGACATTCTTCGAGACCAAGAATCCGCCATCAAACTTGTGACCGACTGTGTTGCGGGTAACCGACCAATAAGTAAGGGGCTGCTCCACGAGCTGCATTCGATTTTACTACGTCACCAAGATACGACGATTGCTGTAGATCAGTTCGGAAATAGGAGGGAGATATCTCTCCTAAAGGGAGCTTTTAAGAAGCTGCCTAACAATCCGCGACGTCCCGATGGTACGGTCCACGAATATTGTCCGCCTTTGCAGGTTGATAGTCAGATCGACCAATTGCTTCATTGGTTGGCCGAGTACGAACAAGAAGATCCGATTATCGTATCGGCTTGGCTGCATCATCGCTTTACTCAGATTCACCCTTACCAGGATGGAAATGGTCGGTTAGTTCGGGCGATCACCACTCTGTTGCTTTTGAAGGCCGGTCTTCTTCCGCTCGTTATCGATCGAGACCTTCGCGTTGAGTACATATCCAGTTTAGAGGCAGCAGATTTTGGCGATCTCACGCAATTGGCCTCTCTTTTTGCACGATTGGAGCGTGCTGGAATAATGCAGGCGCTCAGTGTGGATGCAGACACTGAAATCGCCCGACAAGAAAGCTTGGCCACAGCTGTTATCGGAAGCCTCAAGCAAAAATTTATTCGAAGGAAGGCTGAAAAGAATGCTGAGCTGCGCAAGGTAAACCAACTGGCGCTGGCGTTACGGGAGCATGCTTATCAGCAGTTGGGAACCACGTTCGATGACTTGGGCCAGTCAGTGTCCGAGGTGGCTGATCCGCAATTGAAGATGTCGCTGGGTGGTCCGGATCAACAAAATGCACATTGGTACAAATTCGAGGTTGTGCGTTCGGCAAACGAGGCTGGGAAGTTCGTCAATTTTTCAGAGAATCACTATTTTGTCCGGGCTTGGATACGGGCCGACGATGAGAGATTAGTATTTGTCGTGTCGTTACACCATGTTGGCCGCGAGTTGTCCGGGATCATGGAAGCGACCGCATTTGCGCGGCTTGAGACGTTTCAAGATTCAGACGACTGGGAGCAGGTTTCGCAGGAATTTTTTCTATGTTCGTTGGAGCCATTCGTATTTACGTATAATACGGTCGAAGGCGATATCGAGGATGCGTTTAGTCGGTGGCTCGATGCCGCCTTGGCTGTGGCAATCAAGGAGTTCGGCGACCGCATTTGAAATTGTTGGTCGAAGTCCGCCGCTTTGGCACCGACAGCAACTCTTCATGCCTGTTCCATATCTCACCGTCTGGTACAACACCCGCTGCGCTGTCTGTGACGCCGGCATGAACTGGCAGCGAAACAAGCTGCTGGCGTTGGTGCGTGCGGGCGCCGTCGAGTTCAAAGACATCAACGAGCAGTCCGATGCGCTGGCGCAGTTCGGCGCCTCGCTCGACGACATCAGGCGGCGCCTGCATGCGACCGATAAGGCCGGGCAAGCGACGTCGATCGCCGCCGCTCGTGGAAACTGCGATTTTCCCAACGTGACTTACAGCCCGAGCCGCTCCATCGGGATGGTGATTTTCAGCTTAAGGCCGATTGGCCGCCATTCGTACGCGATAGTACCGCCAAGATCGGCAACGCTGCGTTCGGCGAGGGTACTCCCAAAGCCTCGAGCTTGTGGAGGGTTAACAATCACAGGCCCGCCAGTCTCCTCCCACTGTATGCAAAGTTCATCGCCACAAGGCCACCATTCGATGCGGATCGAGCCATTTGGGCCCGCCAGTGCGCCGTACTTGGCGGCGTTCGTGGCGCTTTCATGCAAGACCAAAGCTAGACTTGTCGCGGGCTTTGCGCCGACGGGCACGTCCGGCCCGCTTGCAATGTAACGATCGTGACCTTCCTTCTGATCGGCGTAAGGAAGCAGAACTGTTCGTACAAGCTCCGCCATGGTTGTTCGCTTGCCGATTGATTGCTCGCTGCCGGCCACGCCTGGCCTGACGAGGTTGTTCGCGCGACTTAGGGCATCAATGCGGCCGCGGAGCGATTGGGACAACTCCTGCGGTGTTCGAGCGGACCGGGCGCTCAAGGCGGTCATACCACTGAGGATCGCAAACAGATTATTCAAGCGGTGGTCCATTTCGCGGAGCAACAATCGTTGCAGTTCCTCCGACTTCTTCGCGCGCCCGATGTCAAGAACCGTGCCGATGTAGCGAACTGCTACACCGTTCTCGAAATAGCATTTTCCCTTGGCGGCAATCCAACGTGTGATGCCATCCTCTAAGCCAACAGTCCGGTACTCGATGTCGTACTCGCCGCTGCCCGTTGGGGCGAGTGCTTTCTGATTAGCGAGGTGTGTCGCGTCGCGATCCTCTGGATGCAGTCCTGCCAAGAACACGTCGTAACTGACCGGAGCGTCACGCGACAGGCCGAACAGCGCCCGCGTTCTATCATCCCAACGCAGCGTGTTTGTGGTGAGGTCGTAATCCCAAATTCCGATCTGCGCGGCTTCGGACGCTATACGAAGCCGCTCTTCACTCTCGCGCAGGGCTTGCTCGGCTACCCTGCGTTCGGTGATGTCGGCCACAATGCTGACCAGGCGATGAGCTTTTCCATCAAGGGCGCGAGCAACCACTCGTCCGTGGCCCCGGAGCCAGAGCGTTGTGCCGTCCGGCCAAACCACTCGATACTCACTGTCAAATGTATCTTGGTTGTCAGCTAGCTCGTGGAATTTCTTCATCAGATGGCGGTCATCGGGATGTAGCGCCGACCAATATTCGTCTTGATCGCCTCCCACATGTCCGCGGCCATCCGGAATACTTATTCCGAACAGAGCCATGCCTTCCGGTGTCCAGAGCCTGGTCTTGGCAAGCAAGTCGGTTTCCCAAGTACCCAGTCGGCCAGCCGCAAGCGCGGATCGGTAAAGGACCTGCGTTTTCCGCAGTTGCTCATTGGCTTCGAGTAGCTCTTGGGTTTTTAGCTCAAGTGCTTTTTCGAACTCCGCGTGCCCAGTTGCGTTTCCCGCTGCTGGAACAACGCTGCCTGCCCCGGTGGATGATGAAGAATGGGTTGGCGCCCGGGGGAGAAGCGGGACCGAAGGCAGAGCTACGTCATCGCTTTCCAAGCCTTCAGTACTCATGAGGCTATCTCCGCAACCAGCTTGGCAGGCCCCAATCGCACGCACCACCCACTATAATTCGGCAAAAATTATAAAACGAGGGACGAATCAACGCAGAAGCCGCCTGCATGTTACGCGCAGGCAGCCCCCCGACCGGGGCAAGGAAAATGCGAACTATCACCTTTCCGCAAATTTCACACCATGGGAGCTTTCTGGCGAAGCCTTTTCAATCCGCAATGTCTTTCATTACCCATTTCGGCGGTGCGCAATATGCATCCGTATGTCTGGCGTGAGCAATAGGCCAGAAGTGCCACGCTCTCTGGCGGATAGCCACCTTTGGCCATCGCTGCCGGATCCCGAGGCCGGGAATATGTCGGCTGTCAGTAGCTGCTCTTGGGATGGATTGGATGTGCCGCACGCGCGGGCCGAGTTTCGCGGCCGGAGCCGCGATCGTCCTCACGTTGCCACCGTCATCCGCTCGTCGTTCTCCAGCGCGCCGTCGACGATGTGCAGGCGCCGGTGCATGCGTTGCGCGAGACCGACATCGTGCGTCACCGCGACCACGGTCTTGTTGTAGGCGCCGACGAGGTCGCGCAGGATTTCGAACACCTGCCGGGTCGAGATGGAATCCAGGCTTCCGGTCGGCTCGTCGGCAAGGATCACCGGCGGATCGTTCGCCATCGCACGCGCCACCGCGACGCGCTGGCGCTGGCCACCCGAGAGCTGGTCGGGAGTCTTGCGGCGGTGCTCGCCGAGGCCAAACGCGGCGAGCAGATGTTCGGCGCGGGCCGCAATCTCGCGCGGCGGCAGTCTTCCGAGCGCACGCATCGGCAGCGCGACATTTTCGATCAACGAGAATTCCGGAAGCAGGAAGTGGAACTGGAACACGAAGCCGAGCATGGTCAGCCGCACGCGGGTGCGCTGTTCTTCGCTCATTGCGGTGGTGGAGTGGCCCTTGATGAGAACCTCGCCGCCGGTCGGCAGGTCCAGCAAGCCAAGCAGATAGAGCAGCGATGATTTTCCCGATCCGGAAGGGCCGGTGATGGCGATGAACTCGCCGGCGTCGATGCTGAGGCTGACGTCGCGCACCAGCGTCACCGGCACCGTGCCCGGCAGGATGCGCGTGACATGCCGCGCCTCGATCAGGGGCGTGCTCATGTCGCCCCCCGGATGATGTCGACCGGATTGACCCGCGCCGCCGCGCGCGCCGGAAAATAGCCGGCGATGAGGCTGGAGGAGAGCGCCACCGCGGTCGCCAGCGCGTAATGCTTGACGGAATAGAGCACCGGCAGGTGGTTCTGGTCCGAGAACGGCGTCTTGAATTGCAGCGACGCCAGCCCGCGCGTCATCAGGTACCCGAGCCCCCAGCCCAGCATGGCGCCGACCAGGCCGATGATCAGGGCCTCCACCATGAAGATGGCGCGGATGGTGCGGTCGCGGAAGCCCAGCGATTTCAGGATCGCGATGTCGCGGGTCTTCTCGTGCGTGATGGTGGCGACGATGTTGAAGGTGCCGAAGCTCGCCACCAGCAGGATCGCGCCGACGATGGTGTACATCAGCACGTTGCGCAGGGTGATCGCGGAAAGCAGGTCCTCCTGCGCTTCCTGCCAGGAGATCGACTTGTAGCCGGTCTGCTCGCCGATGCGTTCCGAGATGAGCCGCGCCGACATCGGGTCGGCGGTGCGCACCCGGATCTCGTTGATGATGCCGATCTGCTTCTCCAGCGTCTGGGCGGTGCGCAACAGCACGTAGCCGGTGCCCTCATCGGTCATGCGGAAGCCGGAATGAAACGTGCCGACCACGGTTGCCGTCATCGTCGTGCCGCGCGCCGACACCAGCGTCACGTTGGAATTGACGCGGGCGCCCAGCTTGCCGATCAGCCGGTCGCCGAGCAGGATGGCGTTGGAGGCGCGGTAGAGCGAGGTCAGCGTGCCCTCGCGCATGTGGGACGCGAGGCTGGAGACGCCGGCTTCGGTATGCGGATCGATGCCGATCACGGAGATGGTGAGATCGCGCCCGGCAAAGCGCAGCACCGCCTTCGACTGCACCGAGGCGGTGAGCGCGCCCGGCACCCAGGTCTGCAGCGAGGCGATGGTCGCCATCGGGTTCTTGATGCCGGGACGGCGCACCTCGGGCGTCAGCCCATGGATCTCCGCGGCGGCGAACACGACGTTGGCCGGCTGCGGCGTCGGCTCGCGCAGCTCGTCCGTGACGGAAATATGCGGCAGCGCATCGACGAGGGTGGCGATGAAGTCGTCCTGCGAGCCCTCCATCATCGCCGCCATCATGATCGAAAACCCGACGCCGGTGACCACGCCCAGCACGGCCACCATGGTCTGCCGCGCCCGCCGCGTGATGTGCGTCCAGGCGATGGTGAGGACCAGCATCATCGCCGTGGCTCGACGGCCGGGGCCGCCCGTGCCCGGGTGCGGTTGCGGATGTTGGTGGTCGCGGGCGAGGCCACCAGTTCGCCTTCCTCGGCGCCGCTCACGATCTCGACCCGATCGGTGCCGCGGATGCCGGTCTCGACCTTGCGGAACGAAAGCCGGCCATCCTTGTAGACAAGCAGGCCGTGATCGATCACTGCGTTGGAGGGGACCAGCAGCGTGCCGGCCTTCTCGCGGGTGACGATATTCGCCTCCACGCTCATGCCGATATGCAGCGGCGTGTCGTCCGGCAGCCCGATGCGGACGCGAAAAGTCTTTGCCACGGGGTCGCCGGCCGGCGTGATCTGCTTGACGTAGCCCGGCAACACCCGTCCGGCAAAGGCGTCGGTGCGCAGCAGCGCCTTCTGGCCGACCTTGATGCGGGGAAGGTCTTCCTCGTTCACCTCGGCGACCACCCAGAGCGGCCGCGCAAGGCCGATGCGATAGAGGATCGTGCCGGGCTCCACCATGTCGCCGACCTCGCCGTCCTCGCGCAGAACCGTGCCGTCCATCGGCGCCAGCAGCTCGTAGTAGCGCAGCCGCTCGACCTGCGCTGAAATCTGCGCCTGGATGCGCGCGAGGTCGCTGCCTGCCTTCTGCTGCGACTGGGCGGTGGTGGCGCCGCGCGCCAGCAACTGCGTCTGCCGCTCGGACTCCTGCAACGAGAAGGATTCCAGCGCCCGCAGGTCCTTCAACGTCGCCTGCCCCTCGCGATCATCCAGCCGCGCCAAGCGCTCGCCGGCCTTCACTTCGCTGCCCTCGCACCGGCAGCGTTCGACCAGCCGCCCGCGCACCAGGGGGGTTAGGCGGGACCAGGTCTCAGGTTCAACAGAGCCCGTCGCATACACGATCTCGGCGGCGTCGCCGCGCGTGACGCCGGCGAGCGTGACCGCGGGCCCGCGCAGATACCACCAGCCGGCTGCGGCGAGTGCCGCGATCAGCACCAACGCGCCGGCCAGCTTCCAACGCGGCAGGCGATGCCCGTCTTCCGGCAGGTCCTCGAGTGCGGTGACCGGTCCAACCGGCCCGGGTTCCATTTTCATTGGCGGTCCGAAGCCTTGCTTCCATGCCGGCGCTAGCCTGCGGCCTGCCCAGCTGGCTGGCCGTTCGTCATCCTGGACGTCATTTCCTGCCAGATCGCCGCGACACTCGCTTGCGTCTGCGGCGCGATCAGGCAATGACCCTCATGGTCGAAGCCGCAGAAGCGCAGCCCGGAATCGTTACGCAGGTCGGCAAGCGCGCGGTTGATGGCGTCGAGACATTCGATTACCTGGGCGATGCTGTTCAGCCGCGTGTGATGCAGGAGGTCCATCAGGCGGAACTGCATCACCGGGGGCTGGCCCATTGAAATTCCGGGGCGGCTGAATTCGAACAGCACGTTCACGGTCGGCAAATGTTGCTCGATGCGCGCAAGAATGCCGGCCACGTCGTCCCGGGTGCAGGCCACCAGCCGGCTTGCATGTGCGTGCGGCGGCACGGGCGCAGCGGAAGCTGTGCCCAAAGCCGCGAACACCTGATGCTCAATCCAGCGGCGAACGTCGGGCGGCGCAGCGCGGATTTGCTCGACGGAAAGTGTGATCCCGATCATGAACGGTTCTCCCTGGCGCAGACTAGGAGAGACGCGGGCCGAAAGCGTTGACGGGGATCAAGTCGTTAGGAATGAACGGAGCGGCCGGGGTTGTCTGGACCGCTTTGCCGAACCGCGATTTGCCGGGAACCAGCGGCGCTGGAAAGCGCGCCCGCCTATTTCTTCTTCGCGCCGACCCGGCTGATTTCCTTGATCGCGAGCGGCGGGCGGCCGGCTTTTTCGGCGATCTCGCGGTCCTGCTCGATGATGAACCCGCGCGCCGGCTCGTCGCCGTCGAGGCCGCCGAGCAGCTCGGCCGGCACACGGCGGTTGGACTTCTGCGAGCCGTCTTCATAGACGACGTTGAAAAAGGCGAATTCGCCTTTGGGATTGGTGCCGGGTTTTTTGGCCATGGCGGCTTGTGGTCGATATGTGCGTTACTGTCAATTGGTGGCGTTCTTAATTACGCCATGGTGAAACCCGTGCCGGATCGGGCAAAAATGAAAAGGTGAGGGAATGCCGACCATTGCCTATTTCTATGGGATCGCGATCCGGATGTATTTCAACGATCATCCTCCGCCGCACTTCTTCGCCTCCTATAGTGGCCATGAGGCCAATGTCGCGATCGAGACTGGCGAGGTAGTCGAGGGCCATCTGCCGGCAAATGCGGCGCGTCTCGTGAAACAATGGGCTCTGGCGCATCGTGCGGAACTGGAGGATAATTGGCGGCGGGCGCGTAACAACGCGCCGCTTTCGAAGATCGTAGGTCTGGACGAATGATCAAGGTCGCAAAGATAAGGTGCATTGGCGGGTATCGGGTCCATGCGACCTTCAGCGATGGCATGGCCGGTGATTACGACTTCGTCGACATTGTCAGCCGTAGCGGTCCGATGGTCGAGCCTCTGCGCGACCCCGCATATTTTTCGCGCGTGTTTCTGGAGGATGGAGCGCCGACCTGGCCCAACGGCTACGACGCTGCACCGGGCTGGCTCCGCCGCGAGATCGAACAAGCGGGCGCATTAACGCCGGAAGTGGCCGCTTGAATTCTTGCCCCCAAAAGGAAATCGCCTGAATGACCGAGAGCAAGAAGCTTTTGACGGCCGCCTTCGCTGCCTTGGCCATATCCGTATCTTTCGCTCCCCAAGCCCATGCCGCCACCTGCGGCAACTCCGCGGGCGGTTATGAAGCGTGGAAGCAGCAATTCGCGGGCGAGGCGCGGGCCAAGGGCATCAGCGCCTCGACCATCCAGGCGCTGATGGCCACCAACTATGCGCAGGCGACCATCAATGCCGACCGCGGCCAGCGCAGCTTCCAGCTCTCGCTCGAACAATTTCTTGCAAAACGCGGCGCCACCACCATCGTCGCCAAGGGGCGGCAGCTGAAGCAGTCGCAAGGCGCGCTGTTCGCCTCGATCCAGCAGCGCTACGGCGTGCCGCCGGGGCCGCTGCTCGCGATCTGGGGCATGGAGACCGGCTTCGGCACCCAGCGCGGCAACCAGAACATGCTCGCCTCGATCGCCACGCTCTCCTATGACTGCCGCCGCTCGGAATATTTCACCGAGCACCTCTACGCCGCGCTGCAGTTGATCGACAAGGGCGCGCTCTCGCCGAGCCAGCGCGGCTCCATGCATGGCGAGGTCGGCCAGACCCAGTTCATGCCCAAGGCGATTTTGGCCTACGGCACCGGCAATCTAGAAAACTCGGCGAACGCGCTGTCTTCGACGGCGAACTTCCTGCGCGCCCATGGCTGGAAGACCGGGGCCGGCTATCAGCCCGGCGAGCCGAACTTCGCGGCGATCCAGGCCTGGAACGCGGCGGGCGTCTACCAGAAAGCGATCGCGCTGATGGGCCGGCAGATCGACGGCGGAGAGTAGGCTTCTTCTTCACCTCCCGCCTTGCGGGGGAGGTCGAATTGCATCGGGACGATGCAATTCGGGAGGGGTGAGCTACAGCGGGGGTGAGCCACAGCGGCAGTCTTCGTGAACCTTGCCCCTTTCCCAACCTTGCTCCGCAAGGGGGGAGGGAGCCGTCCGCCAGTTCTTCCATCACGCGTGCGATCTCCCGAAGGGAGAGGTGTTCGCGCGAGCCCTGACCCGCCCTACGATTGTCTCCGCGTCGCCTGCTGGGTCGACAGGCCCAGGCCGCCGCGCGGCGGCCCGTCGTCCTGCTCACGGGCGCCCACCGCCATGATCGCCGTGCCCATCGCGGTCGAGCCGAGGGTGACGATGAAGCCGCCGAGCAGCAGGGCGATCGGCACCAGCGGCGAGCGGTCGGCGAGGATGAGATCGCGCAGGCCGCCCGGGTTGAGCAGCAGCAGCCCGCCGACCAGCAGCACCGCCAGCGCCGCGCCGATGCCGAGATTGACGGCCAGCAGCCGTGTCAGGGGCATGTCGAAGTCTCCGAACCCTGCGCTGAACCTTCGGTTCCTGCGGTCCCGCATCTGCACGCAACCTGATCGCCATCGCCCCGCACGTCAACCCGCGCCGCCGCAGGGCGTTCCATCCCCGCGCAGCGGCATGGATTGCTTCGCTTCCGCCATCGCCCTTCGAGCTACGGCGGACAGGTCGCTCGCAACGGCGGCGTATTTCGTGGCATCATCCCGCGCCATACCTCAGGGATTCGCATGCCCATCTTTCGCCTTGTCCTCGTTCTCGCTGCCGTCCTCGCCGCCAGCCCCGCATTCGCCGCCCGCTGCGGCGGCGATTTCCAGGCCTTCGTCCGCAACATCTCTGCCGAGGCCGCTGCCGCCGGCATCTCCCAGGACACCATCAGCCGGGCGCTCGGCGGCGTCACGCAGGACGCCGGCGTGCTCGCTTTCGACCGCCGCCAGCGCGGCACCTTCCGCAAGACCTTCGAGGAATATGTCGCTACCCGCGTCACGCCGGGACGCATCTCCGGCGCCCGCGCCATGCTCAAGCGCCACGCCGCGGTGCTCTCGCAGGTCGAGCAGCGCTTCGGCGTGCCGCGCGAGATCATCGTGGCGATCTGGGGGCTGGAGAGCGATTTCGGCAAGGGCGACATGGGCAAGCTGCCGGTGTTCCGCGTGCTCGCGACCATGGCGCATGACTGCCGCCGCACCGAGCTGTTCCAGGGCGAACTGATCGCGGCGCTGAAGATCCTGCAGCGCGGCGACCTCGCATTGAACGACATGATCGGCGCCTATGCCGGGGAGATCGGCCAGACCCAGTTTCTGCCGTCGTCCTACATCAAGTACGGCGTCGATTTCGACGGCAACGGCCACATCGATTTGCGCCACAGCGTCCCCGACGTGCTGGCGTCGACGGCGAACCTCCTGAAGATGAGCGGCTTCAAGATGGGCCAGCCCTACGGCGAAGGCACCGAGAATTTCGAGGCGATGCGCGAATGGAATCGCGCCGTGGTCTACCGCAAGACCATCGCCTATTACGCCGATCAGTTGCGCTAGGGCAGGCGCCGCGTGGCGCGAGCATCGTTCGTTCGTCTCGCCGTAGCCTCGGCGAAGGGCGGAATCACTTCGCCTGCGCCGGCGCAATCTTGATGCGCCGCGCCAGCACGTTCCAGTAGGTGCCCGGCCGGAACCGCTGCAGCAGATCCATGAACCGCGCGTCGCCGCCGATCAGGATACGCGGCGCGTTCTTCTCGATGCCGGCGATGATGGTCTTTGCCGCGGCCTGCGCCGTGGTCTTGGCAAAGCTGTTGTCGAAGCGGTCGATGGCCTCGGCGCGGCGCGCATTGTCGGTGACGGCAACGCCCATGCGCATGTTGCGCGCGATGTTGGTCTTGATGCCGCCGGGATGCACTACCGACAGCTTGACCGGGCTGTTGGTCAGCGACAGCTCATGCCGCAGCGATTCGGAAAAGCCGCGGACGGCGAATTTCGCCGCGCAGTAGGCGGTCTGGCCGGGCGGGGCGATGATGCCGAAGATCGAGGAGATGTTGACGACATGCGCCGAGGGCCGGTTCGCCAGATGGGGCAGGAACGCGCGCGTGCCGTGCACCACGCCCCAGAAGTTGATGTTCATCAGCCATTCGAACTGCGCCTGGTCGATCTCGCTGAACTGGCCGAGCAGCGCGACGCCGGCATTGTTGACGACGATGTTGAGGCCGGGATGCGCAGCCACCGCCTCGCGTGCGAACGCCCGGATCTGGTCCGGATCGGAAACATCCAGCCGATGCGTCGTTACCTTGCGTCCGCTGCCGGCAAGCTCGGCGGCCGCGGCTGCAAGGCCGGCCTCGTCGCGGTCGGCGATGGCAAGGTCGCAGCCGCGCGCTGCGAGCTCGATGGCAAGCGCCCGGCCGATGCCGCTCGCCGCTCCCGTCACCGCGGCGGCGCTTCCGTTGATGGCAGTCATTTGCAGAACTCCAGTCGGCTTCGGGGAACAGTCGGCCCGGCGAAAGGCCGGTTCCGCCGCTTTTCTCAAATTGGAACCGAACAATACAGAGGGTTCGAATTGTAACCCACGTTAATCGACCGCAGCATCTGGACGGAAGGCGCTGATGAGGTGCGGAGTATTATCCGCCTTGCCGGGCAGCCCGCCTTCCATCTGGCGCGGCAGCTGCCGGATGCGCCGGCCGGCGACCTGCCCCGCCGGCATTGATGGGCCGCGCGCTGCTCTACTTCAGTGAGGGACGCGCCAGCGCGAGGGCTCCCTCCCCCGCAAGGGGAAGTTGAAGAGAAATTGGCGCTCGCAGGCTCCGCGCGTGGTGCAACTTCGCGGCTATCGTGCGTGATCGCGCCATGCTACCCCTCGCGCATGACGTGGTCGTTCCTCTTCACCTCGCTGATCGTGGTCGCCTCGCCCGGCACCGGCGTGCTCTACACGCTGGCGGTGGCGCTGGGGCAGGGCTCGCGCGCCTCCGTTGCCGCCGCCTTCGGCTGCACGCTCGGCATCGTGCCGCAGATGTTGGGGGCGATGCTCGGGCTTGCCGCCATCCTGCACACCAGCGCGCTGGCCTTTGCGGCGCTGAAATGGTGCGGCGTCGCCTATCTGCTCTACATGGCCTGGCAGGCGCTGCGCGAGACCGGGGCACTGGCGATCACGGCCGAGCCGGCGGCTGACCAGGACAAATCCGGTCGGGGAAAATCGCATCCGCGCGTGATCGTCACCGCGATCCTGGTCAACATCCTGAACCCGAAACTGTCGATCTTCTTCTACGCCTTCCTGCCGCAGTTCATCGCGGCGGGCGAGCCGCACCCGCTGACGCGCCTGACGGAGCTGTCGGCCGTGTTCATGCTGATGACCTTCGTGGTGTTCGCGCTCTACGGCCTGTTCGCCGCCGCAGTCCGCGACCGCGTCATCTCGCGGCCGAAGGTGCTGGCCTGGCTGCGCCGCAGCTTCGCCGCGGGCTTTGCCGTGCTCGGCGTCAGGCTGGCGCTGGCGGAGCGCTAGAGCATGATCCGGAAAAGTGTGAAGCGGTTTTCCGAAAAGATCATGCTCAAACAACAACACAAAGCGCGATGATGATCCATCCGGATATCATCGCGCTTTAGCCTCAATAAGCAAAAGGCGGGCTGCCGCCCGCCTTTCTGATTATCAACTTGAAGCAATCGAATTCCCGAAAGAATATCCAGCGAGGCGTGCGGCGAGCGCCCGGGCAGAGCGCGCGGCGCTCCACCCGGGCCGAATCGTTACTTCTTCGACTTCTTGGCCTTCTTCGCCTTTTTCGCCTTCTTGGCCTTCTTCGCTTTCTTAGCCATAGTATCCTCTCAGGGGTTTAATGGATTGAACGCGACTCCGAGGCATGCATTGTGGCGGAGGGCCAACCTCGCAACATCCTCGCTGATATTTCGAACAGATTCGCGGGCTACTGCCGCGTGCTGTCACGACGCCATGATGGCGTTATCCACAGCTGTTGTGCGTTTTGAGCGGCTTTTTCGAAATTTCTTCCGCAGCCGCGCGCGCCGGCAACACGGTTAACGCGACACACGATCGCCGCGCCGCGGTTTGCATCGAAGGCGATGCGCCGCATTCATCAAAATAAAACCACGGTTCCGATTGCGCGGTCGCGGTCAGACTTCCTTAAGTGGGAACACTGCACCTTGCCGCCAAGACAAAGGGGATTGTCCCGGGCGGAAACCAGCCGCGGGCCGCTCGATCATCCAAGGGGAGACGGGGCCGATTGCGGTCCTGGTTCGCAATGCTCAGCGTTCCGACGCTTTGGACTGTACTGGTCATCAATTTCCTCGCGCTTGGCCTGATCTGGGCCTATGTGCAGCGGACGTATCCCTCCTTTGAAGCCTCGCGCTACTGGACCGGCTCGGCGTTCATGTGCGCCACCTCGGCTACCGTCGCCATGCTGCGCGGCGTCTACGACGACTCGCTGCTGCCGATGCTGGCGGCCGGCACCATTCTGGTGCTCGCGACATGCCTCGCCGCGATGGGCGTGCGCTGCTTCTACGACAGGCCGGTCAACTGGGAGCGCACGGCGCTGATCACGGGCGCTACGTTCGTCGGCCTGTTCTTCTTCATCTACATCCACGACAGCGCGCCCGCGCGGCTGATTGTCTTCACGGTGATGCAGGCGCTGCCGCTGATGCTGACGCTGAAGATGCTGTTGTCGCCGCCCGATGGAAAGCACAACGCCGGCGCACAGCTGGCCGGCATCATCGTCATTCTCATCGTGATGACTTATTCGCTGCGGCTGATGGCCGGGCTCTCCGGTGCCGCCGGCGGCTTCTCCTTGACCAGCTACACCCAGTTCCAGTCGGTGCTGACGCTGCTGCTGGTGTTCCTGTCGATGGCGGTGAATTTCGGCTTCCTGCTGATGGCGATCGACCGCCTGCGCTCGGAGGTCGCCGATCTCGCGCTGTTGGACGATCTCACCGGCGTCGCCAACCGCCGCCATCTGGTGCAGCGGCTGACCGAGGAATGCGCCCGCTCGGAGCGCTCGCACGCCCCCTTCACGCTGCTCGCCATCGATCTCGACGGCTTCAAGCGCATCAACGACACCTACGGACACGCTGCGGGCGATGCCTGCCTGCAGCACTTCACCCTGATGGCGCAGACAAGGCTGCGGCCCGGCGACATGCTGGCGCGCACCGGCGGCGACGAGTTCTGCATCGTGCTGCCGTCCTCGACCGTCCGCGAAGGCAAGATGATCGCCCGCCGCCTGCTCGACGTCTGCCGCACCGATGCCGAGCAGTGCCTCGGCGGCGACATCCCGATTTCCGTCTCGATCGGCGTCGCGCAATGGACGCGCGGCATGGGCGCCTTCCCGGACCTGCTGATCGCGGCCGCCGACCACGCGCTCTACGAGGCCAAGCGCGACGGCCGCAACCGCTTTGTCGCCTACGATCCGTCGCCGCCGCTGGTCCCCGATCTCAAGGGCGAGCCGGCCGCACGGAGCGTGCGCAAGAGCGCCTGACGCCGATGGCGTTTTCCGGTGAAGCGGCCACCGGCTCGCGCCAGGAAAACGCGCCAAACAGTATCTGGAAAACGTGCTAGGCAGCACCGCACACCGGATTCTGACCAGCATGAAACTTCGCCTGCCGGCGATCGCGCTCCTCGCCATCGCCCTCGTCTTTCCCGCCGCCGCACAGGCCGACCTTGCCGCGCTCGCGCGCAGTTCGGGCACGCCCGACATTCCCGGCCTGAAGATGGTCTGGCTCGCCCCCTGGGGCGATGTCGCCAGCGCGCACGCCTGGAAGAACATCATCGTGCACCAGACCGAGGGGCCGGCCGGCTCGGCCCGCGCCGGGGCGCGGCTGCAGAACAAGGATCCGACGCGGCGCGGCGTCACCGTCTGGGTCGAGACCGACGGCACGGTGTACTGGGCGGTGCCGGAGAACCTGGTGCCGACCCATGGCGACGGCGCCAACCGCAAGGACAACAAGTACATGGACAACAGCCTGACCTACCGCCAGGTGGTCGGCGACAACTCGATCGGCGTGGAATTCGCCGGCAACTTTCCCGACGTCCGGCGCGGCGCCACCGACGCGCAGATCGCCGCCTGGCGCATACTGGTGAAGGTGCTGCGCCTGCGCTACGACATTCCGGTCGAGCGCATCTACGCGCACAACTGGATCGACATCAAGGACGAGCGCTATTGCGAGGGCTGCGCGCTCGCCAAGCTGGCCAGGAAGTGGGGCGAGGAACGATGAGCGGAGTTTCGATGCGCAGTTTGCCGGCGAACCGACTAGCGATGGCCGGCAGCCGGCCGGTGCGCCGCATGACGTGGCGAACGGGCGTGCTACCGGCGATCGCGCTGCTCGTGGGCACCTCGCTGCTGGTCGCGCTGGAAGCGCCGAGCAAGCCGTTCCTCGACAAGAACAGCTTCTATCTCTCCTCGGCCGGCTTCCGCGTCCAGGTCGCCAACGACGCGGCCGGGCGCAAGGCCATGAACGCGCTGCCGCCGCATCGCTTCGTCGTGCATCGCTACGGCAACAACGAGGTGCGTTACCTGTACGCCGAGCCGAACCACTGCGTCTGCATCTTCATCGGCAACCAGGAAGCATGGCAGAACTATCGCGACATCCTGGCCCGGCCGATCCAGCAGCCCGACGACGTCGCGCCCGACTACAGGACGCAGGCCGGCGCGCTGCTGTATGGCGATCCCTACGATTTCAACTCGGTCGACGAGCCGAACACGCTGGCCGAATATCTGCGGGATTATTACTGATACAGAAAGCAGAAAGCCGGCGTTGCCGCCGGCTTTCGTGTCTGTCGAACCTGTCGCCGCGTTAGTGCGCGGCTTCCAGTTCCGCTTCCTGCCGGGCGATCGTGCCCTTGACCGCGGTCTGCACCTTCTCGAAGGCGCGGACCTCGATCTGGCGGACGCGCTCGCGCGACACGCCGAACTCGGCGGCGAGATCTTCCAGCGTCATCGGCTCTTCCGCAAGGCGACGCGCCTCGAAGATGCGCCGTTCGCGCGGGTTGAGCACGCCGATCGCGCCGTTCAGCGCCTGGCGGCGGTGATCGAATTCCTCGCTCTCGGCCATGATGGCTTCGGCGTTGGGCGAGTTGTCGACCAGCCAGTCCTGCCATTCGCCGGCTTCGCCGTCGTCGCGGATCGGGGCGTTGAGCGACGCGTCGCCGCCGAGGCGGCGGTTCATGTCGACAACGTCCTGATCGGTCACGCCGAGGCGCTTGGCGATGATCTTGACCTGGTCGGGACGCAGATCGCCCTCGTCCAGCGCGTTGATCTTGCTCTTCGCCTTGCGCAGGTTGAAGAACAGCTTCTTCTGGTTCGCGGTGGTGCCCATCTTCACGAGCGACCAGGAACGCAGGATGTACTCTTGAATCGACGCCTTGATCCACCACATGGCGTAGGTGGCGAGACGGAACCCCTTTTCGGGTTCGAACCGCTTCACCGCCTGCATCAGGCCGACATTGCCTTCCGAGACGACCTCGGAGATCGGCAAGCCGTAGCCGCGATAGCCCATGGCGATCTTGGCCACGAGCCGGAGATGGCTGGTGACGAGTTCATGTGCCGCGTCGCGATCGTCGTGCTCGCGCCAACGCTTGGCGAGCATGTATTCCTGCTGGGGTTCCAGCATCGGGAACTTACGGATCTCGGCGAGGTATCTAGAAAGGCCGGATTCTCCGTTGAGAACCGGCAAGGTAGCTGTGCGGGCCATGCTTGCGCCCTCCAGATTGTTCAGGCCCCCGATAGCGGCGGGCCAGGCAGGTGACCGCTTTGGTTAAAGCCGGTCAGCTTGCGATGTTCCGCGCTGGATATTCAGCGCACATGCAATATACCCCAAACCGCCTCCGATAGGGAAGGAATACTGACGTCACGTCCGCGTGTGGCTGCTATAACTTTCTGTAATGATAGTGCTTTTTTGAAAGTGCCTGCGTCATCCCGCCGCTGCCAGGGCCCGCTGCAATAGCAGCAAATCCTCCGGCAAGTCCGCCTCCCAGCTGAGAATTTCTCCGCTGCGTGGATGCTCGATAACCAGCAGGTAAGCATGAAGCGCCTGCCGACCCAGACCGGCCAGCGCCGCCTGCGCCTCGGGGCGGAGCTGCGCGGCCTTGGTCTTGAAATGCGGGCCGTAGACCGAATCGCCCAAGAGGGGGTGGCCGGCATGGGCGAGGTGCACCCGGATCTGGTGGGTGCGCCCGGTCTCGAGCTGGCAGGCCAGCAGGCAAGCCACCGGCTTGCCGTCGCGGCCGGTAAACGCTTGCCTGATTTCCCAATGGGTGACCGCCTCGCGGCCGCCCTCGCGCACCGCCATCTTCTCGCGGGCATGCGGATGCCGGTCGATCGGCGCGTCGATGGTGCCGCGCTGGCGGTTGGGCATGCCCCAGGCAAACGCCAGATAGCCGCGCCGCATCTCGCCGGTGCGGCCGTGGTCGGCGAACTGCGCCGAGAGGGAAGCATGCGCGGCGTCGTTCTTGGCGACCACCATCAGCCCGGTGGTGTCCTTGTCGAGCCGGTGCACGATGCCCGGCCGCCTGATGCCGCCGATGCCGGACAGGCTGTCGCCGCAATGGGCGATCAGTGCGTTGACGAGCGTACCCGTCTCGTGCCCGGCCGCGGGATGCACGACGAGGCCCCTGGGCTTGTTGATGACGATGATGTCGTCGTCCTCGAACACGATATCGAGCGCGATGTCCTCGCCCTTGGGCTCGGGCGGGGCGGCTTCCGGCACGTCGATTGTGATTTTATCGCCGCCGGCCACATGATAAGCGGGGTCGCGGACGGGGGCGCCCTTCACGGCCACGGAGCCGGCCAGGATCAGCGCCTTCAGCCGCGATCGCGACAGACTGGCGCAGCGCGCCGCCAGCACGCGGTCAAGCCGGGGCGAGCCCTCGTCGCCCGCGACCGTCACGGAAAGCGTCTCACCGCCGTTGGAAGAAGAGCCCTGCAAAGAAGTACCTTATGACCGAAGCCGCCATTCCCGCGCCCACCCAGGAACCAACCGAAGAGCAGGCCGCCTTGTTCGCGCGGGTGCGGCGGATGATGCTGATCTCGGGCGCCACCACGGGCGTCGCGATCGCGGCCGTGCTGTTCGCCGTCGGTTACCGCCTTTACCGCAGCGAGCCAAGCGTGACCACCGCCGCGGCCGTGGCCGACGTCACCGCCGCGCTGCCGAAGGGCGCGAAGATCGTCTCCACCGCCGCCGCCGGAGACCGCCTCGTGATCACGCTCGACATCGGCGGCGCCACCGAGATCCGCACCTTCGACGCGAGGTCCCTGAAACCGGCCGGAAAGCTGAAATTCGTCAGCGAACCGTGAATCCTCTCTCCGGCGTCATGGCCGGGCTCGTCCCGGCCATCCACGTCTTTTTAACGTGGCGCTTAGGACGTGGATGCCCGGGACAAGCTCGAGCCTGACAAATAGAAGCGTTCCGCCTTGCGGCAAGCCGATTTCAAGGCTATTGCCTGACCTGCACGCTCCCTTCGTCTAGCGGTTAGGACGCGGCCCTCTCAAGGCTGAAACAGGGGTTCGATTCCCCTAGGGAGCGCCAGCCTCATTGCTCCCGCTCTGATCTTCCTCTCGCTTTCGCCGGTTTGTCCAAACCCAAAGAAGTGGTTTGGTCAATCCTGTTTGCCGGCCGGCGCTGGCGAGCGATCAGGCCGGCATCGGGACCTTGACGAGATGCTGGCCCAGCAAGCTCATTGCAAAGAGGAGCCAGTCGTTGAGGATGTGGGTGCCGGTGGAAACCCAGATGTTCTTGGTCAGGAGATAGGGCAGCGTCAGCACCAGTCGGGCGCTTCCGATCACGACCAGGCACTGGACCAGGTTCCACTGATAGGTCGAAAGATGAACCGCGCCGAACATCAGCGACGACAGCAACCACGCGCCGATGACGGCCGGCGTCCGCGACATCTGCATTCGGGCGTGCAACAAGTTCAGCAGGGCCAGGAAAAGCAGGATGGTGAGGACCTCTTCGCCGAACAGCTGGACCGCCGTCTTGAGGAAAAACAACGCGGTGTCTGCAGCCGACATCCCGGCGAGTTCGGCGATCGCCGCGTTCGAGTTGGCGCCCACCGTCTTGAGGACCAAGAACCCCACGACGCTACTCACCGTGATGTTCAGGAGCGCAAAGACGAACATCCACATGATGTCGCGTCTGCGGACGCGGCGAAACAAGGCGGTCCAGTATCTCGGCGTGATGATCGCAAGCGCAGCCAGCGGGACGGCGAAAAACAGGAAGGCCGCTATGAACTGTCCGTAGCGGGTTGCGAAGATCGGCGGGCCGGACGTGAGCGCGAGGAAACCGCACCCGACCGCCGCCATCACGATGAGCCATTGCCAGTCCGGGATCGCGACGGGTCTGCCATTGTAATAGGGGAAGTCGGCCTGAGCGGGGGTCATTGAATTCGCGCCTGTGCAGCCCGAGGGCAGGATCCGGAAAAATGCGAAGCGGCTTTCCGGAAAGATCATGTTCAAACGACAGCCTGAAGCGCGATGAGGATTCATCCAGATTTGGGACCGCGCCAAGTTTACGCCTGCCTCAGGTTCCTGGCGCCCTCAGGGCGCCGCTTCGAAGAAGCGCCGAACATCGGCGGTCATCGCCGCCCGGCTGTCCTTTCGCAGATAGAACATGTGGCCGCCCGGGTAGGTGCCGAAGTCGAGCCGCTGGCGCGCCGACGGTGAGCGCACCGATTGCTCCAGCAGGTAGCGTGACAGGAAGTAGTTCGCGCCCATGTCGTGGTAGCCGTGCAGCACCAGCGCCTTCAGGTCGGTGTTCTGCGTGAGGGCGATCGCCAGATCCTCCGGGCCGACCAGCCTAGACTTGCGGTCCCAGAGCGCGTTCGCCTCCAGGTTCAGCGTGGTGTAGGGCCGCTCGGTGGCATAGCCGAGCTCTTTCTGCATGTAGTCCATGAAGGGCGATAGCATCACGCCCGAGAATATGTTTATCGTCCGGGTGAGGACGCCCAGTTCGTCGCGCTTCTCGGGCGTGGGGTTGTCGCTGGGCTGCGTGCCGTCGTAGAAGTCGAGTACCTTGCCCTGCGCGGCAAGCAGGTTGGTGGAAAAGAGCGCTTCGCCGATCCGGCCGCGATTGACGGCGACGAGGGCCGGGTCGAGCCCGATCAGCCCTCCGACCTTGGCGTAGAAGGCGGACTGCTCCTGCGGGCTCATGCGGCCAAGCGCCGCCAGCCCGGTCAGGTAACCGGTCAGGGCAAAGTCCTCCGCGGCCTTGTAGCCCGCGGCATCGCTCTTGATCGTGCTCCGGCCGTAGTGGGCTGCAATCGCCGCCTGGGTGGGCAACAGCGTCATCGCGTGCAGCAGATCGTAGGTCGGAAACGGCTCGGCGAGCGAGGGCAACCTCCACTCCGGCGACAGCAGCACCGCCCGGTTCAGGTTGATCCCGTACTGCTCGGTCAGGATCCGCGACAGCGCCGTGACGCGCAGCCCGCCATAGCTTTCGCCGGCGATCGCCTTGGGCGAGCCCCAGCGCTTGTTCACGGTCAGCCATTGCCGGATGAAGCCGGCGATGGCGTTCAGGTCGCTCTCTACCCCGTAGTAGGACTTTGGGTCGCCAGGCTTGCCGTCCGGCCCGGGCAGCATGCGGCTGTAGCCGGCGCCCACCGGGTCGATGAACACCAGGTCGGTGAAGCCGACCCAGCTGTCAGGGTTGGTTTCCAGCCGCGCCGGCGACGCGGGAAAGCTGCCATCGCCCGCCGTGACGATGGTCTTCGGCCCGATCGCGGCGATGTGGAGGTAAATGCTGGCGGCGCCAGGGCCGCCATTGAAGACGAAGGTCACCGGCCGCCTGGCGGGGTCGGCGCCTTTGAGCGTGTAGGCCACGTGGAAGAGTTCGGCATCGGGGCGCTCGGGGTCCTTGCCGATCTTGAGCATCCCGGCGGCGGCCATGTAGTCCGGCGGCTTCTGCGCCACGGCACCCGGCGGGACTGCGAGCAGGGCGGCGAGCCCGAGGGAAAGTGCGAGCAGCCCGCTGCGTGCGATCGAAGCCCTCATTTCCCTGGTTCTCCAATCCCCGGCCATGCCGGACTATGGCTTGGCGGCGCTGTCCCGCACAAGACGCAAGTCCCGCACAGCTCCTATAGTGCGACACGGCGTCGTGGGCCGCTCACCGCACCGGTACAGACCTCTTGCTTTTGCATCACACTGCCACACCGCGGCGGCGCGGTGACGTCTGGAATCGAAGGCAAAAAGGACCTGGCGCAGGTCACTGCCGATTTCCGGACATTACCCCGAACGGAAGTCGCGCGAGGAAGAGCCTGGTCTCAATCGACCGTGCGGCATTGCCTCGGACGTATCTGTGCTGCGTGGGAGCGAGCGCGTTGTCATGCAAAGTAGGCGGCTCGCTGCAAACACAATCGGGCGAACTCTGGCGCCCCGCCGCGCGCACAGCGGATCGAGAGTCAGGCAGCATCTACCGCTTGCACGTCGCCGGACGGCCGGATCCCCGGTCCGGCTCCTTGTGGTATCGCGCGAGGATCGGTCCGAGCGCCTCCTTCGACCAGAACTTCGGCGCGCCGATCTGCTTCAGGCACACGGCGTTCCAGTAAGGCCGGTCGGAGGCAAGCGGCCGGCGCGCCGCGACGGCTTGCGCAACCGCCTTGATGTCTGCCGATTCCGGGTAGATGTAGAGCGTCGTCGGATCCTTCAGCAACGGAATGACCTGCTCGGCGCCGGAGCGCGACCAGCTCGTGCAGCCGTTGCTGCGGCCGTCGGCGTAGTCCTCGAGATTGCCGACCGGGACACAGCCGTTCTCATTCGCGTAGGGGCTGGCCGGCATCCAGCGATAGCGTAGCTGCCTCAGCAGCACGGCCGGATGCCCGCCGATGTCGCGCTCCCTCGCATTGGCGGTTTCTCCCTCGCCGTCGAACTGCACGAACGGGCGCAGCAGGACGGCATCCTGTTTCGCGGAGACGCGGTAATAGCCCTTGAACAGGGTTCGCGTCTCGGCCGTCAGGTAGGCGCCGCCGGTCGTCAGGTACGAATCCAGCGCATTGCCGAAATTCTTCGCGCATTCCTTGCCGTTTCCGAAGTTCGCGGCGCCCTTGATGTTGCGGCCGCTGCCATGCCCCGAGGAGATCGCACGAAACGTCCGGTCGGCCTCGCAGATCGCGTAAAACCGCTTGCCCAGCCTGCCGACATGGGGACGCGTCGCGTCCATGGCGAAATAGCAGGGATTATGGACGACGCCGGCGGCCACCTTCTTCAGGTACAGCGCGCGCGCCCGCTGCAACACCACCTCCGCGATCTGGCCCTCGCCCTCGCCGACGTGGCTGCGCAGCCAGGCCGGAATGTCCGACGCCTGCTCCGCTGCAAGGGGCGCAGCCGTCCCCCAGACGGCGATGGTGCCGACGAGACAGAGACGCTTGATGAGGTGCATTCCTGACCGCCGCAACGGAGCGTCCCCACCTTCCTGGACACCTCCGCCGAGCGTAGCGCGTTCACTTCATCTCCTCCAGCAGCTTCCGCGCGTCCGTCATCCGGTTTGCCCTTCGCGCCGGATCCCGCTGCGCCGCCATGCATGCGGCAGCTTCAATCAACACGAAAAAAAGCCCCGGCCAAAGCCAGGGCTTTCACGTCTTGGGAGTTCGGAAGAGTTCAGTACTTCGCGACGACCGGGCCACCGAACTGGTAGGACAGGCGCGCACGCACGGTTTGCACGTTCAGGTCACCGTACGAGAACCTGGCGCAATTCTGTCCCGCCACGGTGCACGAGTAGAACGGAGCCGGCGCTCCGCTCGGGAAGGTCCAGCTGCCGCCTCCCGTGTTGGTGTCGTCGAAACGATAGTACAGATATTCGACACCGAAGATCCAATTGGCCGTCGGCTTGAATTCGGCGCCAGCACCAGCGACCCATCCGACACGGGTGTCGCTGAACCCGGTGCGCCGGATGCTTTGTCCCGGCGCATCACAGAGCGACGCCCCCGGCGCCCGCACGGGGCCGGTGCAATTTACCTGCGCGTTGAAGTCCATATCGGCGAAAGCAACACCGCCCGTGCCATACAGCATCCAGTTCGGCGTAGCGTAACCTACGCGGCCGCGAACGCTGGCCAGCCAGTTGACCTTGGTCTGAAGGGAAACATTGTCGGTGAGGAGGCCGAACGTCTGGTTGAGCGAGTTCGTGTTTCCGAACAGCCTGTTCGTCCCGCTGGCATCCAGGTTTGTCCAGTTCCAATCGCCTTCGATACCGATGACCCAATTGGGCGACGCCTGCCAATTGTAGCCGGCATGGAAGCCGGCGACCCAGTTGGTGGACGATGAGGGGTTGACGGTGGACGGCGCGTAAGCGTTGACCGTATCGCCGATCGCAAGATCCCGGTAGGTCATGGACGGACCGTCCATCCATGCGCCGCCGCCGTTGATACCGACGTAGAACCCGGTCCAGGTCATGACCGGCGCCGGCGCGACCATCGGACGAGCCTTGACTGCCATGTCGGCGGCGGAAACTGCGCTCGCCGAAAGAAGCAAGCCCACCGCGGCGCCCAAAACAACCTGTTTCATAGTATTGATCTCCCCAATTATCGACTCACTTTACCTGCGCGGCGCGATAGAGTCCGTGGCGCTTTTGCAACACGGGAAGATTCTTGGGACGGCGTCCTGTTTCGCGGCACCCTTTGCTGCCACTGCCATGCCCCGAGGAGACCGCGCGAAACGTCCGGTCGGCCTCGCAGATCGTGCAAGACCGCTGGCCAATCGGCCGACGTGGGGACGCGTCGCGTCCATGGCAATTAGCAAGGATTCTTTGCGGCGCCCGCGTTCGCTTTCCCGGCATTTTCCGCGACGATACCGGGACGCCTCGGCGGCAACTGTCCGCTGGGGAGATCGTGCGGTTGCAGCTGCGCGCTCACGCTGTCAGGCCGCACCAATGACGCGACACCGAGCCAACATAAAAGTCACACTTCGGCAAAAACGCGGAACTTCATCGCCACGCTTGCTGGACTCGGATTTCCCAGGGTCGCTATCGTCCGCTCTGGGGAAGATATGATCAGGCTGATACGCAACAGCAGAAGGTTTGCCGCGGCGGCAACGGCCGTCGCGATTTTGCTTGCGTTGCAGCTCATCGTCACCTCTGCCATCGCTTCGCAGATGCAAGCGACCAATCTGCTCTTCGGCACGGCTGAAGGTCGGATCATCTGCCTGTCCGATCACGCGCAAGCGGACAACCAGCTACCGGCGCCAGCCGCGCACAAGCCCACCTGCGACATCTGCGCCTTTGCGGCGCAGTCCGGAATAGCAGCGGCGCCGCGGTTCGCGTTGCTGCCCAGTCTGGTCATTCACGCCGCGGAAATGCCCCTTCCGCGCGCGCTGCGCCAAATCTCCGAGCGGCATGAACCGCGACTGACACGAGGCCCTCCGCTGAACGCCTGAGACCCATCGTCGTCTCGAGCGCTTCAGAGGAGCATCATCGTGTCCCGTCAACTGTCCACACTCTGTGTGGCAGCGGCCTTTGCCGTCGCCGCATCCGAAACCGCGCAAGCCCAGGCGCAATCCTCGCCGAATCTCCCACCGGTGGCCGTCAATCCGCCGACCGAGCAAAGGCAGGCCAAGCCCGCGCGGCGGACGCCGCCGCCGGCGCAGCGCACCGCTGCCAAGCCGAAGCCGCAGCCGACGCCGGAGACGCCGAAGCTTCCGGCCGGGGTGATCGTCAACCAGAGCCTCCCTGTGACATGGACCACCGCGGGTCCGGTCCAGGGCTATCGCGCGCTCTCGGCCACATCGGCGACGAAGACCGACACGGCGATCGAGCGGATTCCGCAAAATATCGTGGTGATCCCGCGCTCCGTCATTGACGATCAGGGTGCAACGACGGTCACCGAAGCCGTGCAGAATGTCAGTAACGTGCGGCCTGTCGACACCCGCATGATCGGCAACGTCGAGCAGGTTCCGATCAAAATCCGCGGTTTTGGCGCGGAGATGTGGATAGACGGGTATCCGGGCAACCTGTTTCTTGCAGGCGATCGCGATGGCCTCGCCAACGTCGAACGCATCGAGGTTCTCAAGGGACCCAATGCGCTGCTTTATGGAGGGGGCGCCGGTTCGCCGGTCGGCGGCACGATTAACGTGATCTCGAAGCTTCCAAGGGACATCGCGCGATACGAATTTGGCGGCACATTCGGAAGTTATCAGCACTGGAATCCATATTTCGACATCAATCAGCCGCTGAACGACACGAAAACCGCGTTGTTCCGCATCACCGGCGAATACGGTCAGAGCAAGAGCTTTATCGATGTGCTTTCGCCCAGCCACTACAACGTCAACCCAACGTTGACCTTGACCAACCGCGAGGACACCTCGCTGACAATTCAGGGATTCGTGTCGCAACAGCGTCAACAAGCCTATCCTGGCTTGCCGGTGGAAGGGACGCTGTTCGGCGCGTACCGCGTGCGGCGGGACCTGTATTTCGGCGATCCCAACATCTCTAAGAGCTATTCACGTCTGTACGGCACGACGGTCACGTTCGACCATCAGTTCAACGAAATCTGGTCCACCAACATCAAGGCGCGTTTCAGCCGATCCGAGTTCGATCAGATGTCGCAGAGCCCGTTGCTTGATCCGACTGGCACGGGCGGCACGCCGGTGTTTCCTCCCTCGACGTTCGACGTCAACAACATCGACGTTTTCGACAGGCAGCGCGAGTTCAGCATCAATCCAAGCCTGAAGGCCAGGTTTTCAGCAGGTCCGACCGACAACACGTTGCTGTTCGGCGTCGACTACAGCCGGGTCACCGAATCCGGCTACATGAATACCGACGCGTTTCCATCGGCATTCGTCGATTTGAGCGATCCGAATCCGGTCTTCCCGCCGTTCGTGCGGCCGGCCGCCCCCAACCTGTTCGAGTTCTTCAAGTTCGACAACACGTACCTGACCAAAGCCGCCTATACTCAACTGCAGTCGACGATCTTCGACCGCGTCCATCTGCTGGCAGGCGTGCGGTTCAACTCGATCGACACCACGTGGATCGAGACGGGCCAGTCCGTGCCCGGGACCTACACGACCAGTGCCGCCAAGGCATTGCCGCGCACCGGCATCGTGTTCGACCTGTTCAAAGGCCTTTCGCTTTATGCGAGTTATGGCGAAGGTATGAAGTGGTCGCCATTCTCGACCGCGTTCATCGTAGCGCCGGCCGAAACGTCGCAACAGAGAGAGGCGGGCATCAAGTTTAATTTTGGCGGGATGTTTTCAGGCACGGTGGCGGCGTTCGACATCGATCGCCAGAACGTTCCCTACACGACCGCCGCCTTCACGGGGGCGCTCTCCTCGCAGAAATCGCGTGGCTTCGAGACCGACTTGGTCTTCCAGCCTAACAGCAACTGGAGCGTGCTGGCCAGTTACGGATATGTTGACGCATTTTACGTCACGGACACACCTACCGCGCCAGCGGGCAACAAGCTTTATTTTGTGCCTCAGAACTCCGGACGTGGGTGGATCAACTACAAATTTGACGGTCCGTGGACAGGATGGAGCGTGGGCGCGGGCATCTACGCAGCGTCGGGCCAGTATGTCGATGCGCTCAACCGATGGTTCACGCCGGGCTATTACACGCTCGACGCGAAGATCGCCTATGAGACCAAGAATTTCCGGGCCGCGTTCTTCGTCAAGAACCTCACCGGCCAGGAATATTACGTGCCTTACGCCTGGTTAGGCGGTCAGGTCGCCCCCGGCGCGCCACGTACGTTCTATCTGCAGACTTCGTACAAGTTCGATTGAGGTTCGACATGATTACGCGCCGACAACTTGCTGCCGCGAGCGCGATGCTGGCTGCCGTGCATTCGCTCCATCAAGCATTCGGTCAGGCGGCAAATGGCGGTGCGCGAGACGCAAGTGCGCCTCCCGATCACGACATGTCGGGCATGCCGGCGAACTGGATGGGAAGCGAAAAGATCGCGTTTCTCATCTATCCGCAATTTACGGCGCTCGACATGGTCGGCCCACACTACATGTTCACCTCCCTCATGGGAGCGACGACGCACGTGGTTGCAAAGACGAAGGACATTGTCAAAAGCGACACCGGACTGATGTTCGAGCCGTCGGCGACGTTCGGGGAGTGCCCCGCCGATCTCGATATTCTCTGTATACCGGGCGGCTCGACGGGAACGCTGGCGGCGATGCAGGACGAGGCGACGATGCGGTTCGTGCGGGACCGCGGCGCACGCGCCAAATTCGTCACGTCGGTTTGCACGGGCTCCCTGATCCTCGGTGCGGCCGGGCTGCTCGACGGCTACCGGGCGACCTCGCACTGGGCGGCAAAATCGTTGCTGCCTGTTTTCGGCGCGATCCCGGCGGAGGGAAGGGTGGTACGGGACCGCAACCGCATCACCGGCGGCGGCGTCACGGCCGGAATCGATTTCGGTCTGTCGCTGGTCGGCCAGTTGCGTGATCGGCAATACGCCGAGTCGGTACAATTGCTCGCCGAATACGCGCCTGAACCTTCCTATGACGCGGGCACGCCGGGTAGGGCGCCGGCGGAGGTGAGGACGATGATGAACGACATGTTCGTCGATTTCAGGAAACAGGCCGAGACCGTCGGAAGAGAGGCTTATGCGAAGTACCGGGCCGGCTGAGCCGGACCGATGTTGCACGACGATTTGAGACCTGTGCCTTTCCCCGTTCATTGCCAGCCAGGAGCCAGCTCGAAATGATCATCAAGTCCCGACAGGTCGCCAAGTCCAGATTCCCCAACCGGCCATGGTCGCCCGAGGAAGACCAATTGTTGCGCGAACTCGCCGGGGCCAAGCGCCGTAGCCGGGAAATCGCCAAGCAGTTGCGGCGCACCCTGTCCAGCGTCCGCTACAGAGCGCGAAGAATCAACGTCAGGCTTACGCACGCAAGTCAGGCGTCAAGTGAGTGAAGCATGCGACGGAGACGTCCCGCCATTCTGGCTGGTATCGCGGTCCTGCTGCAGAGGTGACGATGAGAGCCCGCCGGACGGATCAGCCGATCGTCCGGCACCAGGCGGCGACCGTGGCGGTCGGGATTGCGCCGGCGATGCCAACCGCCGCGATGGCGGCGCCCAGTGCGCGTTGCAGCCATGGCGAGCGGGTCCGCGTGCGAAGCCATGGCAGGCCGAGCCCCGCTCCGAGCACCGGCGGCAAGGTGCCGAGACCGAAACCCAGCATCACGATGCCGCCGTTGAGCCACGAGCCCGACAGCATCGCGTAGAAAAGCGCCGCGTAGACCATGGCGCAGGGCACAAAACCCCAGACGCAGCCGGCGACGAACAGCCCGGCCGAGGGGATCGATCCCAGTTTGCCGCCGAGACGGCCAAGGCCGTTCGTCATGGTCGCACCGATGCGGAACACCGGCTCGGGAATCGGAACGAAGCCGATCATGGAAAGGCCGATCCAGCCCAGCGAGACCGCAGCCGCCCAGCGCAGCACGAGATGCGCGACGGAGCGATCGAGCACGCCGAACACGCCGGTTCCCAGCGCGCCCACCGCTGTCCCGGCCGCCACATAGCCGGTGATGCGGCCTGCGTTGATCAGGAGGTTGTCGCGGAAGAGGCGGGATGCACTTCCCGGCGGCGCCGCGGACGCCATGCACAGGCTCGCCGCGATGCCCGCGCACATGCCAAGGCAATGCAGGCTCGAGGCGATGCCGAGGAGAAGTCCCGCGACTAGGAGTGGCTGGTCGAAATCGAACACGGCAAGACAGTTAGCGCGCCTGACGATTCAGACTTTGCGATGGGTCAAGATTGTCAGCGTTCTCCGGCCAGTCCCATGCCAGACGTCGTCAATCCGCTTCGGTGAGATCACTTACTTCATCTCCTCCAGCAGCTTCCGCGCTTCGCCCAACAACGCGTGAATCCGCCTTCGCTCCGCAATCGCATCCCGCGTGAACAGCCCGTGCGTGCGCGCATTCTGGTTTGCCCTTGGCGCGCCGGATCCCGGTGCGCCGCCGTGCATGCGGCAGCGCCGCTTGCCTTGCAGCGCCGGCGCGCGGCAGGCTTCGCCGCGGCGGGTTCTGGCGCCGCAGCGCGGGCTCGCCAGCATCGGGCCGGTATTTCTGATGTGACCACTCATGCCTGGGTTTCCCGTCGCGCAGCCGCGCGGGCGCGCTTTCGCCTGGCGCGCGCGGCCTTCCGCGCAGCAGATGCCGGGCCTTTGTCCGGGACCATCACGTTTCGATGCTGCGTGACATTGCCGACGATGGCCTTGCCGCCGTCTCCGACCGATACGTTCTGCACGGTGATCACGGGCTCGCCGCGGCTGCGGTAGCGGTTCAGCGCCTCGATCTGCGCGGGAAAGGTGCGGGCCAGCCGGCCCAGGGCGCGCGCGGCGCTGTCGTGCCGGGCGAGGTCTTCGGCCCGCGCAAGTTGCTGGGCGCATCGCATCGCCATCACATGCACCGACACCATCTGCGCCACCAGCATGGCCTCGACGGGGTCGCGCGGGTGCAGGTTCTGCACCATCGAGATCATGAAGGAGAGGTTCGTCTCGTCGTGGCTGTTGCCGGTCACGCTGGCGCGGACCAGCTGCCGCAAGATGCCGTCCATGGTGTCGCGGTCGGGCACGCCAAGCGCGTTCGCCATCAGCTGCTCGCCGAGCGCGGGGTCGGGGTGGTCGATGGCGAAGCCGTTGGCGTGAAGCTTGATGCGCGGGGGAGCGGTAGCCTGGGTCGGGGCGGCGGAAGCTATCGCCGTTGTCATGGCGAGATCAGGAGAGGCGGTGTCCATGTCGAGGTTCCTTGCACGCATGTTCCCCGTGGCGGCGGAGAGAGCCGCGCGACGGTCCGGGTGAGAGATGTTGGGTTCGGTTGTAGCAACGAAGGCGGTCGACACCCTCTCCCGCTTGCGGGGAGGGCGGGGTGGGGGTGGCTCCGCAACGCATGATGCCCGTGTGGAGAGAGCCCCCGCCCGGCGCGACGCCAAAGCCGAGGCTGCGCCTCGGCGTCTCCTGAGGACGGCCCGCCGAAGGCGGCCTATGCCACCCGCAAGCGGGAGAGGTCGAACGCGCGCGCGGCTCATTCGACGCTCCCGTCGCGCTTTGGCGCGGGACGGCAGCACCGTTACAGAAATTCGGAATAGTAGAAATATGCCACTGATTTGCCCGACGTGTCAAGTCGTCTTTACCCGGCCGCCGGCGGCCTGTTACTTTGCATGGGGTTGTTTTCGACATTTTGGGTTCGAGCGGCGGGGGAGTCGGGAAGATGGGCGGCATTGTCATCAGCGGCGGGCGGGTGGTGGACCCCGCCAGCGGCACCGACGCCATCGGCGACGTCGCGCTTGTCGACGGCCGCATCGCCGCCGTCGGCGCCTCGCTCGGCAGCGCCGAGCGCGTCATCGATGCCACCGGCCTCGTGGTCGCGCCCGGCTTCATCGACCTGCACGCGCACGGCCAGTCGCTGCCGGCCGACCGCATGCAGGCCTTCGACGGCGTGACGACGACGCTCGACCTCGAGGCCGGCGTGCTGCCGGTGGCGTCCTGGTACAAGCGCCAGGCCGACAAGGGCCGCGTGCTCAACTATGGCGCCGCCGCCAACTGGGCCTTTGCGCGCATCGGCGCGATGACCGGCTCCAATGCGGAGTCCTCGCTGGAGGCGTTCGGCAATGCCATGCGCGACCGGCGCTGGATCGACAATGTCGCAAGCGACGCCGAGGTTGCCGGCATCCTCGATCGCCTCGCCGGCGGGCTGAACGAGGGCGGCATCGGCATCGGCATTTTGAACGCCTATGCGCCGGGCGCCGGCGTGCAGGAACTCACCGCCGTGTGCCAGCTCGCGGCCGAGCACAATGTCGCGACCTTCACCCATGTCGCCTTCATGTCGCGCATCGATCCCGAGAGCGCCGCCGAGGCCTACATCCGCCTGATCGGCTATGCCGGCGCCACCGGCGCGCACATGCACATCTGCCACTTCAACTCGTCCAGCAAGACCGACGTCGCGCGCTGCGCGGCGCTGGTCAAGAAGGCGCAGGCGCAGGGCCTGCCGATCACGGTCGAGGCCTATCCCTACGGCACCGGCTCGACGGTGCTGGCCGCCGCCTTCTTCAGCGACCCCGAGTTCGAGGCGCGCAACGGCCTCGGCTACGACTCCGTGCAGCGCGTCACCGACGGCCATCGCTTCGGCAGCCGCGACGAACTGCTCGCAGCGCAGAAGGAAGAGCCCTCCACGCTGGTGCTGTGGCACATCCTCGATACCGAGAACAACGCGCATCACCGCGATCTCCTCGACATGTCGGTGCTCTATCCCGGCGGCGCGATCGCCTCCGACGCGATGCCGTGGACGCTGCCCGACGGCAAGGCCTACACCGGCGACGCCTGGCCGCTTCCGGAAGACGCCACCTCGCACCCGCGCTCGGCCGGCTGCTTCACGAAGTTCATCCGCGAATGGGTGCGCGAGCGCCGCGCGGTGTCGCTCTCGGAAGGCATCCGCAAATGCGCGCTGATTCCGGCCGAGATCCTGTCCGCGAGCACGCCCGCGATGCGGAGCAAGGGCCGGCTGCAGGCCGGCGCGGATGCCGATGTCGTCGTGTTCGACTTCGAGAAGCTGAGCGATCGCGCGACATTTACCGCGATGAACCGCCCGTCCGAGGGCGTGCGTCACCTCATCGTCAGCGGCCAGCTGCTGATCACGGACGGCGTGCTCGATGTCGCGGCGCGCCCCGGCCGTCCGGTGCGCCGGCCCGTTGTCGCGAACTGATGGCGCCGGTCCCGATCCTGCTGGTGACGGGCTTTCTCGGCGCCGGCAAGACCACGGTGGTGAATCACCTGCTGGCGCATGCGGAAGGGAGGCGCATCGCCGCCGTCGTCAACGATTTCGGCGCCATCAACATCGACGCCGAGCTGATCGCAGGCAGCAGCGACGGCGTCGTCAGCCTCGCCAATGGCTGCATCTGCTGCACGCTGGAAGGCGATCTGCTGCGCACGCTTGCCGCGCTGCTGCGGCGCGACCCGCGGCCCGAATTCATCGTGATCGAAACCAGCGGCATCGCCGATCCCGCCGACATCGTCCGCAACCTGATGGATCCCGTGATCTGGCAGGAAGCCCCGCTGGAGACGGTGCTGTGCGTCCTCGACGCGACCACGGCGGCCGCCACGCTGAACGATGACGCGCTGCTACGTTCTCAATTGCGCGCAGCCGACGTGGTGGCGTTGAGCAAGGTAGACCTTGCTGATGCGGCCAACCGCGCCGCTCTGCGCGATGCCGTCCGCTCGATAAGTCCCGCTGCGGTGCTGGTCGACGCCCTCAATGGCGAAGTCCCCACGACGTTGCTGTTTCCCGTGGATGCGGAGTTGACGCCGCGCGAGATCACGCCTCGACGACCCGCTTCCGACCGCTTCGAGACGCTAAGCTGGACATCGGCGCATCCGGTCTCGCTGCCGCGCCTGCAGCAGGCGATCAGCCGCCTCGCACCAAAGCTGGCGCGCGCCAAGGGATTGTTCGAGACGATCGAGCAGCCCGGCCGGCAGATGGTCTTTCAGCTTGCCGGCGGCCGCGCCACGTTGGCGCCGGGCGGCGTGCCGGCGGCGGGGACGCCGCGGACGCGAATCGTCTTCATCGCCGAGCTCGGCGTCCTCTCGTCCGCCGAACTCGACCGCATCATGCAGCCATGCGTGGAAGCCGGCTAATCCGCGGGCCGCAGCTTGAAATGCCCGAACGCGGTCGCGATCGGCTTGGCCGGATCGTCCTGCCAGGCCTGCGCCTGGAACGCGACGATGCGCTGGCCCTGGCGGACGATCGAGACATTGGCAAAGCTGTCGAGCGCCCGGCCCGAGCGCAGATAGTTGATGGTCAGCCCGATCGGCTTCGGCCGCGTCGCCGCACCGAGTTCGCGCGAAAGGCCGACGATCGCGGTCGTCTCCAGCAGCGCGCCGGTGATGCCGCCATGGATGGCGGGCAGGATCGGGTTGCCGATGATTCTCGGCGAGAACGGCATCTGCAGCACGCCGTCCTCGGCGAGGCGGATGCCGAGGCAGCGCGCGAACGGGCTCTGGGCAAACAGGCCGGAATCATCCGCCGGCGCATCGAGCACCGGCACTTCGTAGCGTTCGCGGTCGATCAGCATGTTGGTGCGGTTGGCGCCGACCATGAAGCAGGCGGCGGCGGTCGCCACCGGATCGTCCTCGGTCTCCTGATAGGCGGTCGCGCGCACGAAGGCGATGGAGCGGGTGACGTGATAGCAGACCGAATGCGCCTTGATGGCAAGGCCGGGTTTTGCGGGTTTCTGGTAATCGATGCGCAGATCGAGCGTGGCGATGGCGCGGCTGCCGTCGAGCGCCAGCTGCACGGCCATGCCGCAGCTCTCGTCGAGCATCGCGGTGACCACGCCGCCATGGATCACGCCGGATTCGATGTCGCCGACAAAGACCGGCTGGTAGGGCAGGCTCGACCAGGCCTCGCCGCGCTCGGCCCGGTCGATGCAAAGACCGGCGGCCCGGCCATAGAGGGAGCGGCGTTCGGCGATCGCCGTGGCCAGCTGTTCGAACGGCAGCGACTGCCCGTCATAGGACGCGATTTCAGACATGCGTTGGTTCTAGACCAGCGGCATCGGACCCGCCAAGAAAAATGGCGGCGGCGGACGGCGATGGCCTCACGGCGCCTCGGCCGGGCTCGCCGAACGATAGTGCCGCCAGTTCTCGATGGTGGCCTGGTATCTGGCGCGCCCTTTCGGTTTTGCCGCCGGCGTCGCCGCCGCGGTTCCGACCGTGGCTTGCGAGAGCGCGTACGACCTTGCCTCGAGCGAGCTTCCCATGAGGCGTATCGCGGTGAAGGACAGCAGGACGAGCGCGATGATGCAGCCCAGAACGGGCAGCGCGCCCAGACCATTTCGGGGAGTGACGGCCATTGTTGCGGGCTCCGGCGCTGCTTGCGCCGCGCCGTTCTTGCCGCAAAATCCCGCGGGCGGCTGTGAAGCCATTCACAGGGACCTGCCGAAATGCGGCTGCTGTCCTCATCTTTTTGTGACCTTGCCGCAAGGCACGGCATGGAATCGATTGTATAAACTGGCCGGAATGGCGGGAGACCGTTGCAGGGATGAGCGGACCGATCACCCGGCGTGATGCTCTGTTGCGAACGGCGGCGCTCGCGTCGGCGGGGCTTGTGCCGGCCGCCCCCGCGCTTGCGGCGCCCGCGCCGAAAGCCGCGCGCGGCGCCGACATCGACAAATCGCTGCAGGCCGCCGTCACCGCCCACGAAATCCCCGGCGTCGTGGCGATGGCCGCCAGCGCCGATTCGATCCTCTATCAAGCAGCGATCGGCTCGCGCGGCACCGGCGGCGACGCGGCGATGTCCGTCGACACGGTGTTCCGCATCGCCTCGATGGTGAAGCTCCTGACGTCGGTGGCTGCTATGCAACTCGTCGAGCGCGGCCGGCTGAAGCTGGACGAGCCGGCCGGCAATGTCGATCCGGTGCTGGCGTCCCCGCGCATCCTCACCGGCTTCGACGACAAGGGCGCGCCGCAGCTGCGCCCGGCGCGCGAGCACCTCACACTGCGCAATCTCCTGACCCATACGTCGGGTTTCTCCTATCCGCTGTGGGACCCGGCCGTGCTGCGATACATCCGGTTCGTCCGCGGCAGGAACGACAAGGATCTGCCGCGCATGCCCCTGATGTTCGAGCCCGGCGCGAAATGGGCCTATGGCGGCAGCATCGACCGGGTCAGCCGAATGATCGAGATCGCCAGCGGGCAGGGCATCGACCGCTATTTCCGCGACAACATCACCGGCCCCCTCGGCATGCACGACACCGGCTTCACCATCACCGGGAGGCAGCGCGCGCGGCAGGCGCGGCTGCACCGGCGCGGCGGCGACGGCAGGCTGGTGGCGCAGCCGTTCGAGAAGCTGGAGACGCCGGCTTCCTTCTCGGGCGGCGGCGGCATCTATTCCAGCGCGCCGGACTATCTGCGGCTGTTGCAGGCGCTGCTGAACGGCGGCAGCCTGGACGGCGCAAAGATCCTCAGGACCGACAGCGTGGCATTGATGGCGCTCAACCAGATCGGCAGCCTGCAGGCCGGCGTCATGAAGACGACCAATCCGGCGCTGTCGAACGATGTCGATTTCTTCCCGGGCGTGCGGCTGCGCTGGGGGCTCGGCCACATGATCAATGCCGATCCCGTGCCGGATGGCCGCAAGGCCGGCAGCCTGACCTGGGCGGGGCTCTACAACACCTACTACTGGATCGATCCGGCCACCCGCGTCGCCGGCGTCGTCATGATGCAGATCCTGCCGTTTGCCGACCGGCCGGCGCTCAAGGTCTATCGGGAGTTCGAGCGGGGTATTTGCCGTGTGGTCCGTCCCGCCTGACAGGGCCTGAACGCGCTTACTCACCGGGCCTTGCAAACGCCACCGCGTCGGCCAGATTGAGCGGGGGGAATGGCCAGCGGGCCGATCACGGCGGCGGTCCAGACAACTAGCGACTGGCTGCGCCCGCGCAGCACCGGGGGCCCGCGCGAGCGGCCGTATCCTGCGGTAATAAACTCGTGAAGCGCGTTAAACTCCGGCAACCCCGGTTTATTCCAGGGCAATCCCGAATGTTTCCATGCAGAACCTTTTGCCGTTTCCCTTAGACATACTGGAACGGCGTTACTATTGGGGACTGTTGCTGCATGACGACCTTCCGACCATCGGAAATCCATCAATTCGCCATTCAGGCCAAGCTCAACTTCGCCCTCGGGGCCCGCGTTTACGACGAGGTCTTTGCCGGCTTCGAAGTGCTGGAGATCGTGGACGACGAGCTTCGCGGCTGGGCCACGTCGGAATATCGCGCGGCGGCCATCGACATCCATTTCTCCGCCGAACTGGCGCGGATTGCCGAGACCGTCACGGGCCGGGCGGTGCGCCGCACCAGCTTCGTGCTGCGCGGCCTCAGGCACGATACCGGAGAGCAGCCGGCCTGGGATGACGAGGCTGGCCTGCTGTACGCAACGCCGGTAGTCGCCACGTCGAAGCGCCGGGCCATCTTGGCGCGCCACAAGGGCGTGCGGTCCTTGCGCAAGAAGCTGTTGCGCTAGAGGTAACGGGCCGGGCTACGGCCCTATCGCGTTCTTCGCTACCACGTCGCGGAAAAATTCCGCGCTCAGCTTGGGCGTACGCGCCTGGGTCTGGAAATCGACGTGGTATACGCCGAAGCGCTTTTCATAGCCGAAGATCCATTCGAAATTGTCCATCAGGCTCCAGAGGAAGTATCCCTTGACGGGTACGCCTTCCGACGTCGCGCGCTGCAGCTGCGTCAGGTAGTTGCGCAGGAAGCTGACGCGATCGAGATCATAGATCTTGCCGTCGTCGCGCAGCCTGTCTTCGGACGAGGTGCCGTTCTCGCTGATATAGATCGTGTCGATGTTCCAGATTTTCGCGGCGATTTTCGGCGTCCAGTAGATCACCTCGGGGCCGATCCGCAGCCATTCCGAATTCATGTGCGGAAATGAAGTGGGGAAGGGCAGCACGGCCCAGCCCGGCTTCTTGTCGGAGGCGGCGATATAGAATTGCGGCGCGTAGATGTTGAGCCCGACGAAGTCGGTCTTCGAGCCGATGATCTTCAACTCGTCAGGCGTGAATTTCGGCGCGTCCTTGCCGGAATACTCCAGGAAGCCGTCGGTGTATTTGCCCTCGAGCGTCACGCCGAGCAGCCCGGCGTTCAGCTCGCGCGTCGCCGTCTCGGTGGCGCGGATATGCTCGGGGGTGGCAAAGGCCGGCACGCAGGCGGCGATGTTCTCGGCCATGCCGACCCGGGTGCCCTTGCGTGCGCTGGCGCGGATCGCCTGCACGGCAAGACCGTGGCCGAGCACGACGTTGTGGCGCGCCTGGTTCAGTTCGGCGGTCGGCAGTTTCAGGCCGGGCGCGTCGACGCCCCAGCCATAGCCGAAATTGAGGAAACGCCCGGCCTCGTTCAGCGTGAAGATGTTCCTGACGCGGTCGCTGATGCGCGCGGCGACGTAGCCGGAATAATCACCGAAGGCCTTTGAGGTCTCGGTCGAGCGCCAGCCGCCGACGCGGTCTTCGAGCGCCTGCGGCAGGTCCCAGTGATAGAGCGTGGCGTAGGGTTCGATGCCGTTTGCCAGCAACTCATCGATCAGGCGGTTGTAGAAATCGAGCCCCTTGGGATTCGGCGTCCCGGTGCCATCGGGAAACACGCGCGGCCAGGCGATCGAGAAGCGGTACGCCCTGACACCGAGCCGCTTGATCAACTGCACGTCCTCCTTGTAGCGGAAATAATGCTCGTTGGCGCGGTCGCCATTGGAGTGGTCGGCGATCTTGCCGGCGGTATGCGAGAAGGTGTCCCAGATCGAGGGACCGCGGCCGTCCTCGCTGACCGCGCCCTCGATCTGGTAGGACGAGGTGGCGGTGCCCCAGACGAAGCCCTTGGGAAACGGCGCGGGCGCGAAGCGGGCCGGCGCCGTCTTGCTTTTGGTCTCCGCGGCGGCCGCCGGGCCTGCCAGGCCGAGCGCGGAAAAGCCGGCAAGCTTGGCGAAATGCCGGCGCGAAAATTTCAGGGCCATCGGCTAAGTCCCGGTCTTACGGATTAATCTGATAGGCGGAAATGCGGTCGATCTCGAATGCGACGGTGTCGGGCGAGTCCGCCGCGACGAAGCCGACACCGCCGAAATCCTTCGCGCCCATCGCCAGGTTGACGATCATGTACATGGGCTCGACGAAGCTGACGGGCGCCTTGATGTCGGCGACCGGCCTGCGGTCGATGAAATAGGTGATGCGATCGGGCTGCCACAGCGCGCCATAGTCGTGGAACGTGCCGACGGCGTCGGGCACGGTGAAGTCAAAGCCGCAGGTGTGTATCTTCTGGGTCTCGAAAATCCGCCAATGCGTGGTCATCACCACGTCGCCCGGCTTCTGGCCGCGGCCTTCCATCACATCGATCTCGGGCGGCCAGCCGCCGTCGTCGGCGAGCATCCAGAACGCCGGCCATACCGCGGCGCCGGCGGGAACCTTGGAGCGGATTTCGAAGTAGCCGTATTTCTGCGCGAACGAGCCCTGCGTCGTCAGGATGCCGGACGTGTATTCGTTGTTGAACAGCACGTCGCGCAGCTCTGGCGGCGTGCGCGTCGCGACGATCGACAGCACCCCGTCACTTACCTTGAACGGATTAAGCCCGAGCGGTGTGGTCTTGCGGCCGCCATAGCGCGGATCGACATAGATCTGCTGCTCGCCGTTCCATGCCGTCTTGCGCCTGAAGTCGGAGCCATCGCCGCCCCAGTAGCGCGCTTCCGGCCAGGCCGCACCGCCGGCATAGTGCGGCGTCCATTTTCCCCGCGTCAGCGGGTGCTCGTCGAAATCGTCGTTGAAGGTCCGGTGCAGTTCGACCGTCGTGAGCAGCGTATTTTGCGGATCGATGCGCCGGCATTGTTCGCTGGCGGGATCGCCAGCAACCATCAGCGAGACCTGCGTTGGCGCAGGCCGCTGCATCTCCTGCGCCGCTACGGAGTTGGATGCCAGAACGGCGGCGATGATCGGCAGCACGCGCGGCTTCAAGTTGTCCTCGTTCACTTCACGATGAATGGCTGTTGTATTTGGTGGGGCACCATAATGGCGTCTCAATGTCTGGCAAAGCATCGGACCGTGCGGCGAAAAGGCGACGGAGACCTGCCGGGGTCTTCGCTGCAGGCGCGGTATCCGAATTGTTTCCGCAAGAGGCCGTCGTGAGGCGGCTGCCGGTATCGGGGTCAGAGATACTCCGCGCGCCAATGCAACATGCCGGCCTTTAACAGCCTTTTCTTCAATGGCTTCTGCCGGGTCCGGGTTTGTGTGACTTTTTACACATAAGCCGCGGGGGCGCTCGCCTAGGTTCGGCTCAGGCGGATCGAACGAACCAGTTCTCCCAAACCCATCCCGTCTATGGGGCTTAACCCAAAGGGGCTAGTCATGAAGAAGATTGCCTTGATTCTTGTCGCTGCCGCCACGCTTGCGGCCTCCGTTTCCGCGCCGGCCGAAGCGCGCGGCGTGCGCGTGGTGCGTCCGGCTGCCGCCGTCGCCGTGGCGACCGCTGCCGCGATTGCCGCCGACGCTTATTACAGTGGCTATGGCTACGGCTACTATGGTCCCCGCGTCGTCTATTACGGCGGCCCGGCCTACTACGGCTATCCGGCCTATCGTTACGGCTGGTGATGCCCACGATGGCCCGGAGTTCCTGGCTCCGGGCCATCTCGCTTGACGCCTGTTTGACCTGTTCGCGCGCGCGGTTCTAAGATCGGTCGTCATGACCGACTTCCACGGCGTCTTCCCTTATCTCGTCTCCCCCATCGATCCGTCAGGCCAGATCCGCACCAGGGTGCTGGAGAAGCTTTGCGACGATCTCATTGCCGCCGGCGTGCACGGGCTGACACCGCTCGGCTCGACCGGCGAATTTGCCTATCTTGACGCTGCGCAGCGCACCGCCGTGGTGGAAACCACCATCGCGGCGGCCAAGCGCCGCGTGCCCGTGGTCGCAGGCGTCGTTTCGACCTCGACCGCGGATGCGGTGGCGCAGGCCAGGCATTATCAGAAGCTCGGTGCCGACGGCATTCTCGCGATCCTGGAGGCGTATTTCCCAATCGGCGATGCCGGCGTCGAGGCCTATTTCCGCGCGATTGCGGACGCCGTAGATATTCCCGTCGTCATCTACACCAACCCCCAATTCCAGCGCTCCGATCTCACGCTTGATGTGATCGAGCGTCTCGCTGCGCATCCGCGCATCGGCTACATCAAGGATGCCTCGACCAATACGGGCCGTCTGCTCTCGATCATCAATCGCTGCGGCGACCGCATCAAGGTGTTCTCCGCATCCGCCCACATCCCCGCCGCAGTCATGTTCATCGGCGGCGTTGGCTGGATGGCGGGGCCGGCCTGCATTATCCCGCGGCAGAGCGTTGCGCTCTACGAACTCTGCAAGGCCAAGCGCTGGGACGAGGCGATGGTGCTTCAGCGGAAGTTGTGGCGCGTCAACGAGGCCTTTGGCCGCTTCAATCTCGCCGCCTGCATCAAGGCGGGGCTTGCGATCCAGGGCTACGATGTCGGCGACCCCGTGCCACCGCAAGCGCCGCTGTCGCTTGAGGCGCGCAAGGTCGTCGAGGCGGCACTCGACGACCTCCGCTGAGCTGCTGGCCGCACCAGGAGCGTCTCGTCCGTCCGACGTGTCAGAAGTGGAAATTCAGTCCGCCCTTGAGCGACAGCTCTGCGCCGTCGATCCGGGTGCTTCCGCCCGGGAAGTTCAGGGTATGCTTGCCGAACGAGGCAAGGGTGGCTTCGCCCTTGAGGCTCACATGTTCGGTCAGCATGTGCTCGACGCCGATGCCGATCGTCGGTCCGAGATAGGTCGTCGATCGTGAGGTGTCGGGGAAGCCGCCATTGGCCGGGCTGGTGAAGCGCACCGGCGCAATGGCAAGTCCGGCGACGCCATAGAGCAGGGTCGGTCCGAACGAATAGCCCAGCTTGCCCTTGATCGCGTGGCGGCTCGTCTGCCGTGCCACGAGATTAGCCCGCGACGTCTCCTTGTGCATCAGCAAGAGCGAACTCTCGGCCTCGATGCCGGTGACCCAATTGCCGAGTTGCAGATTGTATCCGAGCTGCACCCCGACATCGCCGCCGCCGATACCGATGGTGTCCCTGGTTCCAGAAAAGTTCAGTGCCGGCAGGCTTGCGGGGGCAGAACTCCTGTAGGCGTTGGCATCCAGTCCGGCGTGAATTCCAAGATAGGCGCCCGACCAGTCGCGGATTCGGGCCTCGACCTGGGGCGGAAGGGCTTTCCTGGGCATCGCGAGGCTGTCGGCGGCCTTGCTGGATGCGGGGACCAGTGCAAGAGAGGTCGCAAGAAGGGCAAGTCGGGTCTGGTTCATTGTCACATTTCTTTCGAATGGATTGGGTGTCGCAGCGGCAGCAGGTGCTCCCGCCGCGGCTGCTCCCACAAGCCGGTTCCGGCGCTCGGTGTCGCCCAAGCCGGTTTGCCCGGCCAGAAACATGTCCGAGCCGGTTGGCTTGGACGATTTCAGTCCGGGAAGGGCTAGATTGACGCCGCGCGCAGCTTCGCCGCAGGCCAGGTGATCCTACTGGAATACCAATCGATGAAACTCACGCTTCTCGGCCAGATTCTGACCGGCGCGTTGGTGCTCCACCAAAGCTTCGTCGTCGCGCTGCTCTTGTCGCGGCGGGAGGAGCGCAAGGACCACTCGCTGGCAATGGCCGTGTTTTTCCTGGCTAATCTGATCACCAGCCTGCCTGATCTGGTCAGTTTCTTCCGCCCCGGCCTGCAAGTCGCTCCCTATGACCTGATGACGATGCCGTTTGCGGTACTGCTGGGTCCCGCTCTTTATTTCTATGCCCGGGCCCTCGTCAGTCCCGATCCGGTCCGGCCGTCCCGGCAAGACCTCCGGCATCTGGGGCCTTCCGCGGCGACCGGACTGCTCGTCGCTGGGCTCCTCGGCTTCAACGGCTTCCCGGCGGATCAGCAATTCTTCGTGGCGCCCGCGAACCGGGCTCTGCTCTTCAACATCGTGGCCGCGTGCGGCCTTCTCGGCATTTTCGTGGTTGCGACCAGCGTCTACGTCGTCAAGACGTTGCGCCTTCTGTTCCGCTACAGGAGAAGCCGCTTCGACTTCTTCTCCGCGGTGGAGGGACGGAGCCTGACCTGGTTCGAATGGATGATCGGGATCTCCGCCCTGACCTGGGCGGTACATCTCGTCATGCTCGTATTCGACAGTTCGGACTTTCTGCAGATGCACCCGGACGCGCGGGTTCTGATCGAGACCGTATGGGTCTATGCCCTGTCCTTCATGGTGCTCTGGCAGCAGGTGATCTTCAAGCCGGAACGTCACTGGACCGCCAAGGCAGCCGACGTTGTCGACAAGAGCGAAAAGTACCAGCGTTCCGCACTGGACGAGGAACGCGCCAGGCGAATCGCGGCGAAGATCGAGCGGGCTATGACGGATGACCGGCTGTACCGCAATCAGGGTATTACACTGCGCCAATTGTCCAATCACACCCAGGTCCCCGAGAACTACCTGTCCCAGGTGCTCAACGAGATACTCGGCAGGAGCTTCTACGAGTTCATCAATCACTGGCGCATTCGCGACGCTTGCGTCCTGCTCGGCGAGGCCAAATTTTCGATCATCGAGGTTTGCGAGGAGGTCGGCTTCAATTCCAGGTCGACTTTCAACGCGGCTTTCAAGAAGGAGACAGGAATTTCTCCTTCAGAGTTTCGCGCCGCCGCCCGCAGCGGCGCCTCCCCGGTCGTTTCGCTCCCGGAGGGGCGGACCATGGATTGGCGAGCTGAGAGCAATTGAACTCTTCACTCGGTTGTCACGGCCGGGCCAGGCACCGGGACAAGGCGATGGCGTGCAGCGGAAGCCGTGGCGCGTCAAAGGGCGTTCGCCCGCTTCAACCTCGCCGCCTGCATCAAGGCGGGGCTCGCGATCCAGCGCCATGACGTCGGCAACCCCGTCCCGCCGCCGGCCGCGCTGACGTCTGAGCAGCGCAAGGCGGTCGAGACCGTGTAGCGCGAAGCTCGACGACTCTGTCGGCCATCGATGCCTTGCCCTCCGATGACAAGATTGCCCCGAGATTGAACAGCGCGCTTGCATGTGGATTTGCATCGCCCGGAGGACATGCAGCCTTGCGCCCGCAGTCGGTTGTTCTGCGGGAAAAATCCGCTAAAACCCTGCGCTGAAGAGAAGACCTGAAGGACATCGGAATGAACATTCTTCCCGGCAATCTACGTTTTGGCGCGGGCAAGCCGGTCAAGCGTCTCGAAGACCAGCGGCTGCTCACCGGGAAGGGAGCGTTCATCGACGACAAGCCGGAGGATGGCGCGCTATGGCTTCATGTGCTGCGCTCGCCACATGCGCATGCAAGGATCGTCTCGATCGATACGGCCGAGGCCGTGAAGATGCCGGGCGTGGCCGCGATCTACACGGGCGCCGATCTCGTCGGGGACAATATCGGCTCTCTGCCGACGCTGGATATCTTCAAGCGGCCGGACGGTTCGCCGATGACGGTGCCGCCGCGGCGCCTTCTCGCGCATGAGATCGTGCGCTTCGCCGGCGAGGGAGTGGTCGCCGTGGTCGCCAAGTCGCGGCTGGAGGCGCAGGCCGCGGCCGAAGCCGTTGGCGTCGAATACGAAGTGCTGCCGTCGGTGGTTGATCCCGTGGAAGCGACCAGACCGGGTGCGCCCGTGGTGTGGCCGCAGGCACCGGATAACATCGTGGCCGCGATGAGCTATGGCGACGCGGCCAAGGTCGAAGAAGTATTCTCCAAGGCTGCGCACACCGTGTCGCTCGAGATCGTCAGCCAGCGGCTGATTCCCTCGGCGATGGAGCCGCGTTCGACGATTGCCGAGGTCGAGAAGGGAACAGGCAGGCTGCTGCTGCACACGCAGTCGCAGACCCCGGGCCAGACCCGCGACATTCTGGCCGGCGCCGTTCTGAAGCGTCCCCCGGACAGCGTTCGCGTGCTGGTCGGCGACATCGGCGGTGGTTTTGGCCAGAAGACCAGCCTTTATCCGGAAGACGGCATCGTCGCCTATGCCGCGATCAAGCTGAACAAGAAGATCCGCTGGCGCGGCGACCGCACCGACGAGTTCGTCGGCGGCACCCACGGCCGTGACCTCACCTCGACCGGCGAATTCGCGCTCGATGCCAGGGGCCGGGTGCTGGCCTATCGCGTGCGCTCGATCGGCGCGACCGGCGCCTATTCCGCGGGAGCCGGCAACATCATCCCGCTGGTGCTCGGTCCGTTCGTGCAGACCGGCGTCTACGACCTGCCGCTGGTGCATTTCGAGGTCAAGACCGTGATGACCCACACCGCGCCGGTCGGCGCCTATCGCGGCGCGGGCCGGCCCGAGGCCGTGTTCATTGTCGAGCGGCTGATGGATGCCGCTGCGCGGCAGATCGGCATGGATCCGCGCGCCATCCGCAAGGTCAACTACATCAAGCCGGCGCAGCTGCCCTACACCAACGCCGCCGGACAGGTGTACGACTCCGGCGCGTTCGCGCACATGCTGACGCGCGCCTCCGAGCTTGCCGACTGGGACGGCTTTGCCGCGCGCAAGCGCGCCGCCAGGAAGCGTGGCATGCTCTACGGCCGCGGACTGACCTCCTACATCGAATGGACCGGCGGCCGCGCGCATAACGAGAAGGTCAGCCTGCACGCGACGAACGAAGGCCGTATCATCCTGCATTCCGGCACCATGGCGATGGGGCAGGGTCTGCAGACCACCTACAGCCAGATGGTATCGGACGCGCTCGGCATTCCCCTCGACAAGATCGACGTGGTGCAGGGTGACACCGACAAGGCCATCGGTTTCGGCAGCGTCGGTTCGCGCTCGCTTTTCGTCGGCGGCACGGCCGTTGCGGTCTCTTCCAACGACATGATCAACAAGGCGCGCGAGAAAGCGTCTAACCTGCTGGAGGCTTCGGTTGAGGACATCGAGTATCGCGACGGCTGGCTGACCGTGGTCGGCACCGACAAGCGCATCAACCTGTTCGAGATCGCGAAGAAAGAAGGCACCGGCAAGCTCTCGGTCGACAGCGAGGGCGTGGTCGACGGACCGAGCTGGCCGAACGGCACCCACATTTGCGAAGTCGAGATCGATCCGGAGACCGGCGTCACCAAGGTGGTGCGCTACACCACGGTCGATGATGTCGGCATCGCCGTCAATCCGATGCTGGTCACCGGCCAGGTCCATGGTGGCGTCGCGCAGGGCATCGGCCAGGCGCTCTATGAAGGCGTCGCCTACAGCGAGGAAGGCCAGCTGCTCACGGCGAGCTATCAGGACTATTGCGTGCCGCGCGCCGATGACATTCCGCCGATCGATGTGACGCTCGATCCCTCGGCGCCGTGCAAGACCAATCCGCTCGGCGCCAAGGGTTGCGGCGAATCCGGCGCCATAGGCGGCCCGCCATGCGTCACCAACGGCGTGATGGACGCGCTGTCGGAGCTTGGCATCAAGCACCTCAACACGCCGCTGACGCCGGCCAGGATCTGGCAGGCGATCCGGGACGCGCAGGGAGCTTAGGCTTGTTCTCCCCCACGTGCCATTCCGGGGCGCGCCTCTTGGCGCGAGCCCCGGAATGACGAGCGGAGAAACTTGCACACGCCGTGAACTCGTTCTGCTACGCTGCGACAACAATACGCCGGGAGATCAGCATGCGAAAATTCCTTACTGTGCTCGCGACCCTGTCCTGCCTCAGCCTTACCAATTGCGGCTACAACGCGATCCAGACCAATGACGAGCAGGTCAAGTCGAGTTGGTCGGAGGTGGTCAACCAGTACCAGCGCCGCGCCGACCTGGTGCCCAACCTCGTCAATTCCGTGAAGGGCTTTGCGCAGCAGGAAAAGGACGTGCTGCTCGGCGTCACCAATGCGCGCGCCAAGGTCGGCAGCATCCAGGCGACGCCCGAAGTGCTGAACGATCCGGCCCAGTTCCAGAAATTCACCCAGGCGCAGGGCGAGCTCTCCAGCGCGCTGTCGCGATTGCTGGTGGTGACCGAGAATTATCCGCAGCTCAAATCGGACGCGCTGTTCAAGGACCTGATGGCGCAGCTCGAGGGCACGGAGAACCGCATCACGGTGGCGCGCAACCGCTACATCAAGTCGGTGCAGGAATACAATGTCGGCATCCGCACCTTCCCGAACAACCTCACCGCCATGGTGTTCGGTTACAAGGAGAAGCCGAATTTCTCGGTCGAGAACGAGAAGGAGATATCGACGGCGCCGAAGGTGGATTTCAACCCGACGCCGGCACCGTCCAAGTAACACGCGACAGGCGGCGCATTCTCGATGAAGGCTGCTCGGGCCGTTCTGCTGGCATTGCTGCTGGGCTGGGTGTTTCCAGCCTTCGCGCTGGTTGCAGTGCCCCAGCTCACCGGACGCGTGATCGACCAGACCGGCACGCTTTCGAGCGGCGACGTCGCGCAGCTGAGCCAGAAGCTCGCCGATCTGCAAACCCGCAAGGGCAGCCAGATCGCCGTTCTGATCGTGCCGACCACCGAGGGCGAGCCGATCGAGCAGTTTTCGCTGCGCGTGGCGGAAGCCTGGAAAATCGGCCGCAAGAAGGTCGATGACGGCGCGTTGCTGGTCGTCGCCAAGAACGACCGCCGGCTGCGCATCGAAATCGGCTATGGCCTCGAAGGCGTGCTCACCGACGTTACTTCCAAGCGCATCATCGACGAGATCATCACGCCGAAATTCAAGAGCGGCGATTTCGCCGGCGGGCTCTCCGCCGGCATCGACAAGATGATCGGTCTGATCAACGGCGAGAAATTGCCGGAGCCGGAGCCGGCGCATTGGAATGGAGACGGCTTCAACTTCGATGTATTCAATCCGTTCTGGCTGTTCTTCGCCTTCGTCATCAGCGGCATTTTCCGAAGCATGCTCGGCAGGCTGATGGGCTCGATTGCGACCGGCGGCGCCGTGGCGGCCCTGGTCTGGTTCCTGTTCGGAGGACTTGCGGCCGCGATTGGCATTGGTGTGCTGGCATCCATTGTCGCCTTCATTGTCGATTTCATGCCGACGGGAGGCGGCAGCAGGAGCGGCGGCTGGTCGGGCGGCAGCAGCGGCGGCTGGAGCAGCGGCAGCAGTTCCAGCGGCAGCAGTTCCAGCGACAGCGGGGGCTTCAGCGGCGGCGGTGGCAGCTTCGGCGGCGGCGGCGCATCGGGGAGCTGGTAGCATGAGCATCAAGCGCATCGGCAGGCACCTTCTCGAACATCGCTGGCGCGAGCGGCGCATCTTCACGCCAAAAGTTCTCGATCGCATCGAGCGAGCGATCAAGGCGGGCGAGGCGACGCATGCCGGCCAGATTCGCTTCGTCGTGGAGGGCGCGCTCGACGGCAGGCCGCTATTCCGCAACCAGCCGGCGCGCGAGCGGGCGATCGACATCTTTTCGCGGCTGCGCGTCTGGGACACCGAGCACAATAACGGCGTGCTGATCTATCTCCTGCTGGCCGACCGCGACGTCGAGATCGTCGCCGACCGCGGCATCGACGCCCGGGTCGGGACGGAAGGCTGGGAGAAGATTTGCGCCGCCATGGAAAAGGAATTCCGCGCCGGCCTGTTCGAGCACGGTGTCATCAAGGGCATTGCCGAAGTCTCGCGCGTGCTGGCGCAGCATTTTCCCAAGCAGCCGGGCGCTCCCAATGAGCTGCCCGACGCGCCGGTCGTGATTTGACGCAGCTGTGGTAGGGTGGGCAAAGGCGCAAAGCGCCGTGCCCACCTCCACACTAATGCTGCCTCCGATGCCCGACTATCGACGCGCAAGAATTGATGGAAGCATGTACTTTTTTGCGGTCGTGCTCGCCGAGCGATCGAGCAGATTGCTTGTTTCCGAGATCGACCGTCTGCGGCGCGCATACCAAATGGCGCGGGATCGCTACTTCTTCGGAACGGTTGCAATCTGCGTACTGCCCGATCATTTGCATGCGATTTGGTCTCTGCCGGATGGCGACAATAATTTTTCCAAACGCTGGAGTCTTATCAAGACCAATTTTTCCCGCGGGCTTGATGCCCAACCGAGATCGCCGAGCAAAATTTCCAAGCGAGAAAAAGGTATATGGCAGCGTCGCTATTGGGAACATGCGATCCGGGACGAAGCTGACCTTGAGCGGCATATCGATTACATCCACTACAATCCCGTGAAGCATGGTCACGTGGGCCGCGTTGTGGATTGGCCGCATAGCAGCTTTCACCACTATGTTGAGCACGGCGTACTTCCGACCGATTGGGGAGGGGATATCGCCGATATCCAAGGATCATTCGGCGAATGAAAGGTGGGCACGCTTCGCTTTGCCCACCCTACGGATTTTCGGCTAGGCTAATACCAACCAAGATAATCACAGGGAGCCCACCGCCGATGAATCGCCGCGAATTGCTGAAGGCTGCCGCCGCATTGCCGCTGCTGCCTGCCGCGCTCTCTACATCTTCCTTCGCTCAAGGCGCGTACCCCTCCCGCAACATCACCATGATCGTGCCGTTTCCCGCTGGCGGGCAGGCCGATCTTGCGGCGCGGCCGGTGGCGCTGGCGATGGAAAAGATCCTCGGCAAGCCCGTCATCGTCGACAACCGCGCCGGCGGTGGCGGCGGCTCGGTCGGCAACGCCGCTGCGGCGCGCGCCGAGCCGGACGGCTACACGCTGCTGATGACGCTGTCGTCGCTGGCGGTGCTGCCGGAGGCCGACCGGCTGTTCGACAGACCCGTCGCCTATGAAGTGTCGCAATTCGCGCCGGTCGCGCGCGTGCTCGCCGACCCGACACTGCTCGCCGTTCCGGCCTCCGCCCCGTGGAAGACGCTGCAGGAGCTTGTCGACGACGCCAAGGCGCGGCCCGGACAAATTCCCTACGGCTCGTCGGGGCCGTACGGGACGCTGCACATCGCGATGGAGATGTTCGCGGCCAGCGCCGGCATCAAGCTTCTGCATGTGCCGTTCCGCGGCGCGGGGCCCGCGATGACGGCGCTGCTCGGCGGCACCGTGCAGGCGCTGGCGTCCGCGCCGGGCACGCTCAAGCAGCAGGTCGAAGAGGGCAAGATGCGCGTGCTGGCGAACTGGGGCGCCGAACGCATCGCGAGCTTTCCGAACCTGCCGACCTTCAAGGAGCTCGGTTACAAGGATGTCGAGTTCTACATCTGGGCAGGGCTGTTCGCGCAAAGCGCGCTGCCGGCGCCGATCATGGCGCAATTGCGCAAGGCGGTGGCGGACGCGGTGAAGGCCCCCGAGGTCGTGAAGACGTTCGAGACCGCCGGCAGCCCGGTCGCCTACCAGGACGCGCCGGAGTTTGCGAAATTCGTCGCTGAGGACAGCGCGCGGCTGATCGCGGCGGTGAAGAAGATCGGCAAGGTCGAGTGATCGCGCCACCCGCAGGTCGGTTCAAGCATGCGTCTCACATTTAGTTGTGCGGGCGAACCTTCCCAAGCCTCAATCCTTGGGCAAATTTGCCGTGGAGGTGCGCTGTGCGTGCCGTCCGAAAGACAAGGCAAACCCAACCGGAGAAAGGGTCTCTCGGCATGCGAATGCAGCGGATCGTCCTCATCTGCGCCCTATCGATCGCCGCGAGCGGTGCGGCGTGGTCACAGGAGAATCGCGGAACCCCCGAACAGCGGATGGCCTGCACGCCCGACGTGTGGCGGCTGTGCAGCGACCGGATTCCGGACGTCAACGGCATCGTGGCGTGCCTGCGCGCGAACTCGTCGCAGCTTTCCTCCGCCTGCCGCACAGCGTTCGAGGCCAATGAGGGGGCAGCGCCGTCCGAAGTCGCGCGTGCCGTCCCGCAAGCCCAGCCGCGCGCGCCTGCCGTAGCGCCGCCGCCGCCGGCGCGCCCGCAAGGCGGCCAGCGACCAGCCAACGCCTGGTACGATTGAGGAGATCCGCGCTTCCGAAAAGCGCGGCCGCCTTAGCCGCCGCGCTGCGCCGACTCGGTCGGCTGGGAAAGGCCGACCTTGCGCTTGAGCACATCGATCGCTTCGATCTGGGTCGCCGACGGTCCGCCGTCGATGCGCGCGATCTCCTCGACCATGCCGACCAGTTCTCGCCGTTCGTCGGCGGTGAGCTGCTTGTTGAAGAGATGGGAGAAGATCACCGCCGCCTCGGAAAAGTTTTGCGCGCGGCTCGCGCTGAAGCGCGCGTGCGTGAGACGGTCGTCCACGTCGTGGTCGAAGCCGAACACCGTACGCATCTTGTCCTGAATGGCGGCGACCTGGTGCGGGGTCGGATCGCCGCCGCGCGTGATCAGCAGCATCAGGACGATGGCGGCTTCGCGCGGGTCGTCGATGACCGATAGCGGCGCGGTCCGCTCCGTCTCGCGCGCCCTGATGCGCCGCGCTGTATCCCTGCGCTGCCGGAAGTGCTCGCGGATATGATCGAGCCCGTCCATGCGAACGAACCAGTAGATCAGCCAGAATATCAGTGTGCTCGCAATCAGGACGACGATCGGCATTGCAAACCCTCGGAGCCTCCAGGTTACACGGCATAAAATAACGCCGAAATTACCCGGATGTGACACCTTGACGGGCGAACCAAAGGTTTAGTTAAGGCTGTTCGGCACGCGGGTCGCTAGGCTTGCGCTTCCGCCGGCGTCTGACAGACATCGACCCATTCCGCATTGGTCAATTCGGCCATCCGGTCCGGCGCGATGCGCACCGCCGAGTGGGTCGAGCCCGCCGCCGGCACCACGACGTCGAACGCCTTCAGCGACACGTCGCAATAGACCGGCAGCGGCGACTTCAGTCCGAACGGGCAGACGCCGCCGACCTCGTGGCCGGTGATATCGGCGACTTCGTCGAGCCCGAGCATCTTCGGCTTGCCGCCGAAAACGGCCTTGACCTTCTTGTTGTCCATCCGCGAGGTGCCGGCGGCGACGATCAGCACCACGCGCTCGCCGACGCGGAGCGACAAGGTTTTTGCAATCCGCCCGGGCTCCACGCCATAGGCCTGCGCCGCCAGCGGCACCGTCGCCGAGCTTGTCTCGGACAAGATCACAGTGATGTCCGGCGCCTTCTCCGCGAAGAAGGCGCGGACTGACTCGATGCTCATCGGTGTTACCTCTGGGAAATCAAGCCGGGAAGTTCCGACAGGGCGCGGATGCGATAATCCGGCTCATAGCCGAGTTCGTCCATCTGGGTGCGGATCGCCTTGAACATGGTGAGCGGCGGCAGCGTGTCGCTTTCCAGGCACGCCAGCGCCATCGCCTCCGGCGTCACCCGCTCGATCCAGGCGACGTTGAGCCCGAACGACTTTGCGCCGCAGACGTCCCAGGGATTGGAAGAGATGAACAGCACCTCGCCCGGCGGAATCTTCAACGTGGTTTCGATCAGCGCATATGCCTCGGGGCTCGGCTTGAAAATCTTCCTGTCGTCGACGCTGATCACGGCGTCGAGGAACGGCTGCAGCCCGCTGTTGCGCACCAGCGCCTTCAGCATGTCGGGGCTGCCGTTGGAGAGGATCGCGAGCTTCCTCTCCGCCATCGCTTCCAGCGCCAGCAGGGCATCGGGATAGAGATCGAGATGCAGATATTTGTCGATGATGCGCGCAAACGACGCGTCATCATATTCGAGACCGAGGCATTTCAGCGTGTAGGCGAGGGAATCGCGCGTGACGGCGGCAAAATCCCGGTATCGCCCCATCAGCGAGCGCAGCCAGGAATATTCGAGCTGCTTGATGCGCCAGACCTGCGTGATGATGTCGCCGTAGCCCGGGAAGATTTCCTCGGTGATGTCGGCGACCGACTGCACGTCATACAGCGTGCCATAGGCATCGAACACGATCGCTTTGATGGTCACGGTTACTTCTCTTTGCTGCCGATCGTCGCATACAGGAATTTCTTCAACGCGTCGACGGAACGGTCGAGCGCCGCCTGATTGCAGCCGTGCAACAGCACGACGGCAGGCGAGGGCCGGTCGCCGCCGGGCACGCGCAGCAAGCCGTGCAGCGGGTGCGGCGATGCTACCGGACTCTCGAACTCGACCGGGATGGGCGGCGCGTCGGCTGCCGCCGCAATGTTGGGACTCGCGCTCATCATGGAGAGCACGGCGAGAAAGGCGGCTGTTCCGGCGAAGGGTCTCATGGATCACCCCGCGAGCTGGCCGCTTATTATACTCCGTCAGATGCCCAAAATCCTGCGGGCGTTTGCCTTCATCACCTTGGGCCGGATTTCATCGCGGATTTCCAGCTTGGCGAAGTCCGCAAGCCAGCGGTCCGGCGTGATCACCGGCCAGTCCGAGCCGAACAGCATCTTGTCCTGCAGGATCGAGTTGATGTAGCGCACCAAGATCGGCGGGAAATACTTCGGCGACCAGCCGGACAGGTCGATATAGACGTTCGGCTTGTGGGTCGCGACCGACAGCGCCTCCTCCTGCCAGGGGAAGGAGGGATGCGCCAGGATGATCTTCAGGTCGGGAAAGTCGGCGGCGACATCGTCCATGTACATCGGATTGGAATATTTCAGCCGCATGCCCATGCCGCCGGGCATGCCGGAGCCGACGCCGGTCTGGCCGGTGTGGAACAGCGCGATCGCGCCGCCGTCGTTGATCGCCTCGTAAAGGGGATAGGCCATGCGGTCGTTGGCATAAAAGCCCTGCATGGTCGGATGGAATTTGAAGCCGCGCACGCCGTATTCCTCGATCAGCTTGCGCGCCTCTCGCACGCCCAGCTTGCCCTTGTGCGGATCGATGCTGACGAACGGGATCAGGACGTCGAGATGATCGGAGGCGACCTCCAGCATCTCGTAATTGTTGTAGCGGCGGAAGCCGGTCTCGCGTTCGGCATCGACCGGGAAGATCACCGCGGCGATATTCTTGCTGCGATAATACGCGGCCGTCTCCGGCACCGTCGGCGGATGGTTGTTCGGCGACTTGAAGTATTCCGCCATCTTTTCCTGGAAGTCGTCATAGCCGTCGTCGGCGTGCAGTCCGCACGGCTCCTCGGCGTGGGTATGGATGTCGATGGCGGCGACCGTCTCGATGTCGGGCAGTTTCAGCTTGGGCATGGTTTCCTCGGCGGGCAGCTTGACTGTGCGCTTCCGAAAATTGATTATACCATATAACAAATTTCGCAAGGCGGCGCTGGACGGCCCGCTTCGGTTGACAATTGGCTAATATGCCTTAGAAACCGCCCCGTTCCCGGGCGGCGTTGCTGCCGGGCAAAACCCCAATTCGCCGGTTCGGCAAAATACCAGGTTCGGGCGCGAGCCACGGCCTCTGAACGACTTTAGGATTGTCCCATGAAGGTCCGTAACTCGCTGAAATCGCTGCGCGGACGCCATCGCGCCAACCGCCTGGTCCGCCGCAAGGGCCGGGTCTATGTGATCAACAAGGTCCAGCGCCGCTTCAAGGCCCGCCAGGGCTGACGGCCGGCTGGTCCGCGTTCGTTCTCTCATGGTCACTTCGGTTTGAGCATCGCGCTGCTTTGCAGCGCGATTTTTCGCGTCTAGACTTCCTCCATGGGTTCGAGATTCCCACTGTTCCACGCTATCAGCGCGGCCGCCTTCGTCGCCGCCATCCTGTTCGTGCTGCCTGTTGCCGCCTTGGCGCAGGGCGATCCGCGGGTGGTTCCGCCCAAGGATTCCCAGAAGAAGCTGCCGGAAGCCCCGGCCAAGCTGCCGAAGGTCGGCACCGACCGCACCAAGGGGCTCGACTTCCTGTTCGGCGCGCTGAAGGCCGCGCCTGACGAGGCCAGCGCCCGCCATGTCGAGGCGCGGATCTGGGCGATGTGGATGCACACGCCGAGCGATACTGCGGCGCTTCTGATGTCGCGGGCGAAAGCCGCGATGGACGGCCAGAAGTCGGACGTCGCGCTGAAATTGCTCGATTCCGTGATCAAGCTGCGGCCGGATTACACGGAAGCCTGGAACCGGCGCGCGACGCTCCATTACCTTAGGAACGACTACGTCCGTTCCCTGGAGGATATTCAGCAGGTGCTCGCCCGCGAACCCCGCCATTTCGGCGCACTCGCCGGTCTTGGCATGATCATGCAGGATCTCGGCGAGGAAAAGCGTGCGCTGGAGGCCTTCCGCAAGGCGCTGGCGGTCGATCCGTATCTGGAAAAGGTGCCCGATATCGTGAGGTCGCTGACCGAAAAGGTCGAGGGACGCGATATCTGAGAGCTGAGCCCGATCCGCGGTGCCGCGGCGCGCCATCTTCACCGGTTTTCGGAAAACCTCGCGGACCGCTGCAAAGCGTTGTTAACCGCTTGATGCGATGGACATTTGGCGGACTGGCGCGCTCGCCGGCCACGCCCGATTTATGTCAGACCCAAGCAAGGGAGCACGACCATGAAATCCCTGCTGCTCGCCGGCGCCATGTCGGTCGCGTTCGCAACAGCAAGTTACGCCCAATATTGGGTGGCCGGTGACCGCAGTACCGGCAAGTGCAACATCGTGACCAGTCAGCCGGTGGCGTATGGATTGCCGGCCTATGCCGACAGCCCGGACCAGTACAAGGTCTCGTTCACGTCGGGGCCGTACAAGTCGCTGGAGGACGCGAAGCTTGCGCGTTCCACTATCAGTGCATGCCCGCCGCCGGCTCCGGCGGACGAGAAAGAGTGACGGCTGGAGCGTGATCCCGAAAGCCGCTTTTCGGGCTCGGCCGGCGATCAGTGCAGCGCGTGGTTGCCGCGTTGGGCGAGTCCACCCGGCGAGACGACCGCGTAGAGCTGGGTCAGTTCCGCTTCCAGCTGCTCGTTGACGAGCAGGAGTGCCTTCAGCGCCCCCCGCAGGTCGCCGTCGCAGGCTGCCACGATCTTGTCGATGGCTGCTTCGCTCAGGGTACGCATTGAAATCCCTCCACTTCCCTCTTACGCGCTTGCCGCCGGCCCTGTTCCTGTGCATTGCGGGGACAGAACGGACAGACGACATGTCTCTCAGGTGAGGCCACGGCGTGGCGAAAATGCCGCCGTAAAAGCTAAGCACCGTGCAATTACGGGGATGTGAACCCGATATCCACAGGGGCGGGTAATTGTGGATAACTTGGCGGCGCGCGGCGAAACCGGGCTACGTCATGTCCGTAGTTTTTCCGTGCCCATCGTCCGGATCCTCTCGATGTTCCTGCTGATCGTGCTGGCGGCGCTGGCGGCCCTGGCGCTGGTCACCGTGACCGGCGCCGCGCTGGTGGAGCGCGCCCATCCCGCGCAAGGCAGGATGGTCGACGTCGCCGGCGCGAGGCTGCATGTCGTCGAGCTTGGCCCGAGCGGGGCGTTGCCGATCGTCTTTCTGCACGGTGCAAGCTCCAATCTGGAGGTGATGCGCCCGCTGGCGGAACGGCTGTCGAAAACCCACCGCGTGATCCTGATCGATCGCCCCGGCCACGGCTGGAGCACGCGCGCCAAGGTGTCGGATTCCAAGCCCGAGCCGCAGGCGCGCATGATCGCGGAGGCGCTGCAGAAGCTCGGCGTTTCGCCTGCGATCGTCGTCGCGCACTCCTGGAGTGGCGCACTCGCGCTGCGGATCGCGCTCGACCATCCCGAGCGCGTCGCAGGCCTCGTGATGCTGGCGCCGGTGGCCTATCCCTGGCCTGGCGGCGTCGGCCAGTACAATTATGCCGTGACGACGCCGGTGATCGGTCCGCTCCTGGCGCACACCATCACGCTGCCGCTCGGGCTGCTGATGGCCGATTCCGGCGCCGCGCATGTGTTCGCGCCGCAGGTCATGCCGGAGAATTTTGTGAGGGACAGCGCGACGCGGCTGTTGTTGCGGCCGCGCGAATTCGTCGCCAATGCCTTTGACCTGGTGACGCTGCGCGCGGCCATGGCCGAGCAGGCGCCGCGTTACGAAAACATCACGGTGCCGGTCACCATCATCGCCGGCGATGCCGACAAGACGGTCTCGACCCACATCCATTCCCGGCCGCTGGCCAGGACGGCGAAGGACACCAAGCTGTACGTGCTGAACGGGGTCGGCCACATGATCCAGTATGCCGCGCCCGACCTCGTCGTGTCCGAGATCGAGGCGATGGCTGACGGTATTGCCCGGGGCGCGGCCACGGCGGCGGCAAATTAGGGATTTGGTAAGCCGTCGGTCGAATCGGCGGCGCCGTGCCACGCGCATTTGTCAGTTTATTAAGTCCAGCCACCCATGTTTGGCCGTCTCGGAACCTCCCCGGATCAGGTCAGGCATCATGCACACCTCCACCAGCGGTACGCTACAGCGCGACGACGCCAATAGTCGCCTCGTGCGGTTATTCAGCATCTGCCTCGGCAGCCTGCTGCTGGTCTATTCGCTGCTGTCGATCCGGCTGTTCCTCGAAAGCCCGTCGTTCGAAATCAGCGAACTTGGCCTGACACTGCTGCGCGCCGCGCTCGGCGTCGTGGCCGCGCTCTTCATGTTCTACCCGCCCTTTGTCGCGCGTCCGCTGGAGCGCCAGATCGACCTGATGTCCCAGCTGTTCGAGGACGGTTTTGCGCGGACGGACACGAGGGAGAAGATCAGGCTGATCGTGCTGGTGACGATGGTCAGCCTGCTGCTCGAGCTCGTGATGATCCGCTGGCTGGCCTCGGTCTTCCCGGTGTTCGCCTTCTTCAAGAATTTCACCCTGCTGGCCTGCTTCCTCGGGCTCGGCGCCGGCTATGCCGTTTCCGACCGCCAGCCCTGCGCGCCGGCGATGGTGCTGCCGATGCTGGCGCTGTTCGTCGGCATCATCACGCTGTTGCGCTATGACCTCGGCGGCGCATCGGCGTTGTTTGCCGGCCTGCCGATGAGCGAGCAGACCGCGATCCACATCTGGATGGACAAGCTCAGCCTCTTGTCGCTGTTTCAGGAGAGCGTGCCGCTCTATCTGTTGCTCGGCATGAGCTTCGTGCTGTGCGCCTGCATCTGCTATCCGGTCGGCCAGCTCTGCGGCAAGCTGCTGGGCGCGACGGACTCGCTGACGGCCTACGGCCTCAACCTGGCGGGCAGCATTCTGGGCGTGCTCGTGCTGTTCGTGATGAGCCTGTGCTGGCTGCCGCCGGTGATCTGGTTCACGGCGGTCGGCGGCGTCCTGCTGTTCTTCGTGCTGTCAAAGGACAGCCGCATGGCGTTCGGTGTCGCCAGCTTCTGCGTGCTGCTCACGGTGCTGGCCTGGCCGGTGCAGACCGAGGTGCAGCGCATCTATTCGCCGTACCAGTTGCTGGAGCGGATGACCCGCGGCAACGGCCTGACCAACATCCTGTCGGGCGGCGCGTACTACCAGAAGGTCTTCGATCTCTCCGACGCCAGGCGCGGGCACGAGGATGAGAGCGCCCGCTACGCGCGCGCCTATTACGAGTTTCCGTTCAACTTCAACAAAAAGCCGGAGCGCGTTGCCATCGTCGGCGCCGGCAGCGGCAATGACGTCGCGGCCGCGCTGCGCATGGGCGCGGCGCATGTCGACGCCATCGAGATCGATCCTGCGATCGCCTTCATGGGCAAGCATGTCCATCCCGAGCATCCCTATGACGATCCCCGCGTCACGCTGCACATCAACGACGCCCGCAACTTCTTCCGCACCGCCCGGCAGCAATATGACCTGATCATCTACGGCGTGCTGGACTCCCACACCGCGATCAGCCATGCCTCGAACCTGCGGGTCGATTCCTACGTCTACACCCGCGAAGGCATCACCGAAGCCTTCAACCTGCTGAAGCCCGGCGGCGCGATGTCGATCGCGTTTGCGCTGCCGAACGAGTCGCTCGGGTTCAAGCTGTCGCACATCCTGCAGGGCATGCCGGGCGCCGGAAGGCCGCTCGCCGTCCGCGTCCTCTACGATTCCAGCTCGACCACCGCCTTCATCACGCGCAAGGGCGGCGACGTGGCGATGCCTGACACCAAGGCCTACGAGGCCATCGGCTTCACCAACGTCTCGGATCACTTCGCGCAGCCCTATCCCGAGGCGAGCATCCCGACCGACGATTGGCCGTTCTTCTACATGATCTCGCGCACCTATCCGCTCAGCTACATGATCGCGCTCGGCATGGTGCTGCTGCTCAGCTACGTGTTCGTGCGCAAGACCATTGGTTTCACGGACCCGATCGAGCGCAGCTACCTGCCGTTCTTCTTCCTCGGCGCGGGCTTCATGCTGGTGGAGACCAAGGCCATCACCGAACTCGGCCTGCACCTCGGCGGCACCTGGTTCGTGATCGCCGCCACCATCGTCATGGTGCTGCTGATGGCTTTCCTCGCCAATCTCATGGTCCAGCGCGGAATGGTGCCGCGCATGGGGCTGGCCTATCTCGGCCTGTTCGCCAGTCTCGCGGTCGGATACCTGTATGCGAAGAACCACGCCATGTTCGCCTTCGGCTCGCCGGCGGTCAGCCTTGCCGCGAGCTGCGTGCTGCTGACGCTGCCGCTGTTCTTCTCGGGCTTCGTGTTCTCGACCCTGATCGGCAAGGCCGAAGTGAAGATCTCGACCGCGCTCGCCTACAATCTGATGGGAGCGCTGTTCGGCGGCCTGATGGAATACAACTCGATGTATTTCGGCTTCGCCTTCCTGTACCTGTTGGCGATCGGCTTCTATTTCCTGGCCTGGGCATTCTCCTGGAATGCCGTTCCGGCCTGGCTGCGCGGGCCGCGCCCGTTGCGGCAGGACGGCGCGCGCTGAGCGCATCGCCGATGCGTTACAAGGCCCCGGCCGAAACGCCGGGGCCTTTCTTGTTGGCCGGGCAGGCTCATCAACGCTCGACGAAGGCGCGCTGCAACTGGTCGGTGATCGGCTTGAACAGATAGCTCAGCATGGTCCGGCTGCCGGTCTGCATGAAGACTTCGGCCGGCATGCCGGAGACGAGCTGCAGGCCGGCAAGCCGCCGCCGCTCTTCCTCGGGCAGCGTCACGCGCACGGTGAAATAGCTGCCGCCGGTCTGCGCGTCGCGGCTGATATCGGCGGAGATGAACGACACCACGCCCGCCACCTCCGGCGTGACGCGCTGGTTGAATGCCGGAAAGCGCGTGAACGCCTTCTGCCCGACGCGCACCTGATCGATATCGGTCGGCTGCAGCCGCGCCTCGATCTGCAGATCGTCCGCATCCGGCACTACCTCCATGATGGTGTCGCCGCCGCGGATCACGCCGCCGATGGTGTGCACATTGAGCTGGTGGACGAGGCCGGAGGTCGGCGCGCGCATCTCGATGCGGTCGAGCAGGTCGCGCGCGGCGACGCCGCGTTCCACGAGTTCGGCTTCCTTGCCCCTGACCTCGCCAAGCTCCTTGACGACATCGGTTCGGAAATCCTGGTCGACGCGCACGGTCTGCAGTTGCGCCTCGCTGATCTTGGCCCTGGTCTCGGCGATGGCTGAAACCAGTTGGCCGCGTTCGCCCTCGATGCGCGCGGCCTCGCGTTGCAGCGCCGTCAGCCGCGGCAGCGGCACCAGGCGCTTGTCGTAGAGGTCCTGCACGCCGGTCAGTTCGCCCGCGATCAGCTCGATCTGCTTGGCCTTCGAGGCGACCTGGGCCTCAAGCCCCGCGATCTCCTCGTTGAGCTGCGCGACGCGGTTGCGCAACAGCGCTTTCTGGCTTTCGCGCGCCGTGGCGCGGGCCTGAAACAGCGTCGACTCGGCCGCGAGCAGGCTCTTGACCGCGCTCTCGCCGATCCGCGGCGCCAGCTCCTCGTGCAGATCAGGCCGTGCGAGGCCGTCGCGTTCCGCGACGAGGCGTGCGCTGCGGGCGCGGAACTCGTCGAGCTGCTTGGTGATCACCTGCAGGCTGGCCTGTGCCTGCGTCGCATCGAGCCGCAGCAGAAGATCGCCGGCCCTGACCCGCATGCCGTTGCGCACCGGGATCTCCGCGACCACGCCCCCGGTCGGATGTTGGATCGCCTTGACGTTGGACTGCACCACGAGATTGCCGGGCACCACGACGGCGCCGGCGAGCGGCATCAGCGCGGCCAGGCCGCCGGCCAGCACGGTGGCGACGACCAGCACGCGCAGGCCGGTCTTCAGCTCGCGCGCATAGTTGCGGCCAGTGCTGGAAGCGAGAGCTTCGCCTTCCCGGGCCGGCTCGTCCGGCGCGAGCAGGAACGTGACGCCGCTGCGGCAATGCGCGACCAGCTGCGCGAGGCGGGTGTCGGGCCCGAGCGGTGCCTCGAGGCGCGGCGAATTCGTCGTGGACGCTTCGGCAGGCGTTGGCGGCCCTGCGTGAAGCGGCTCTGCGTCGGGCAGCGGTTCTGCGCGGCGCGGCGGCTCCGCGCGCGGCGGCGGCTCGGCGCGGATCGGCTGTTCGACGTGCAGAGGCGTTTCGGTGCGCGCCAGAGGTTCTGCTAGCACCGCAGGTTCGGCGTGCACCGCAGGTTCGGCGTGAACCGGAGGTTCGGCGTGAAGTGGAGGAGCCGCACGTACCGGCCTTGGTTTCAGGCGCGGCTTCGGTTCGGAAATTTCCAAAGCCGATCTTGAAAAATGCATTGTAACCGGTTCGACCAGCGTGACCGGCCTGCGCTTGCGCGGAGCCGCCCCGGCGCGCGGAGGCGGTGGGGCCGGCGAGTCGGGATGCACGCGAGGAGCAGACGGCTCGGCCCCGTTCAGTCCGAACTGTTCGAGGCAGATTTCGATCACGCGGCTCACGCCTCGCTTCGCCTTCTTCGGCGCGCGCCGCCGCGGAGCGACCGTGGACCGGGCATCCTTCGGCAGCACGCGGCGCGGCGGTGTCTCCACCTCACGCCAATTGTCGCGCTCGAAGGACTGCCGAAGGCGCTGCAGTTCCAGGATCAGCGCCGCGCCCTGCGGGCCGACGTCGCGTTGCGGTTCGTGGCGCGGATGCTCCAGCACATTGTCATGGCGTTCGCGAGGACCGCTCATGATGCCGCTCCTTCCAGCGCTTCCGCTCGGCGCGTCACCCTTGGTTCCGCCGCTGCCGCCTGTCGCGCGGCGATCCCCTGGGTGGCGCCGCTGACGCGCGCAAACACCTCGTCGCGGCGGCCGAAGGCGATCGCCTTGCCTTCATAGAGCACCAGGGCCATGTCGAGCGCGGCGAGCGCGCTCGGCCGATGCGAGATCACGATGACGATGCTCTTGCTCGCCCGGAGCGCCTGGATCGCGCGGGTCAGCGCCTGCTCGCCCTCGGTGTCGAGATTGGCGTTGGGCTCGTCGAGCACGACCAGGAAGGGATCGCCGAACAGGGCGCGCGCGAGCCCAACGCGCTGGCGCTGGCCCGCGGAGAGCGACATGCCGCCGGCGCCGATTCGGGTGGCGTATCCGTCCGGCAGGCGCAGGATGAGGTCGTGCACGCCGGCGATCCGCGCCGCCTTCAGGATGGCGTCCGACGTCGCGTTCTCGTCGAAGCGGCAGATGTTTTCGGTCACCGTGCCGTCGAACAGCGCAACATCCTGCGGCAGGTAACCGACATAGCGGCCGAGATCGCCGTTGCGCCACTGGTCGAGTGCGCCGCCGTCGAGCCGCACCACGCCGGAATGCGCCGGCCAGATGCCGACCAGCGCCTTGGAGAGCGAGGTCTTGCCGGAGGCGCTGGCGCCGAGCAGCGCCAGCCCCATCCCGGCGGACAGCGCGAACGACACGTTGGTGACGATCAGGCGGTCTCCACCGGGTGCGGCGATGGAGAGATTCTGCACCGACAATTCCCGGGTCGGCCGCGGCAGCTCGACCGGAGGGGCTGCGGGCAGGGCCGTTGCCTTGCATATCTCGCGCAGGCGCTTGATGCCCTGGCGTGCCGAAAGGAGCTGTTTCCAGCTGCCCAGCGCCACTTCGACCGGCGCAAGCGCGCGTCCCATCATGATGGAAGAGGCGATCATCACGCCGCCGGAAGCCTTGTCGACCACGACGAGATAGGCGCCAAGGCCCAGCATGCCGGACTGCAGGACATAGCGCAGCACCTTGGCGCCGGATCCGAGATTGGTCGCGACGTCGCTGGCGCGGATGTTCTCCTGCAGATAGCGCTCATTGGCGCGCGACCAGCGCGCCGTCAGACGGTCGAGCATGCCGAGCGCGCGGATCACCTCGGCATTGCGCTGCGTCGCATCCGCCAGCACCTGGCGCTGCGCGCTCAGATCCATCGCCGTCTTGGTCGCGCCGCGCGACAGTCGCTCGGACAGCAATGTCATGCCGACGATCGCGACCGTGCCCGCAAGCGCGGTGAAGCCGATCAACGGATGGAACAGGAACAATGCGGCCAGGAAGATCGGAATCCAGGGCATGTCGAGAAAAGCGGTCGGGCCCATGCCCGACATGAAGCCGCGGATATGGTCCAGATCGCGCAGCGGCTGCTGCATCAGCATCGGCTTGGCGCCGCGCAGCGGCAGGGTGGCGAGCGCCGTGTGGATGTTTTCCTGCAGGCCGGCGTCGAACAGCGTCGCCACCCGGCACAGCATGCGCGAACGCAGGGCGTCGAAATAGCCCTGCATCAGGTAGGCGAACAGCACCATCAGCGACAGCCCGAGCAGCGTAGCGATGTTCCGGCTCGGGATCACCCGGTCATAGACCTGCAGCATATAAAGGGAGCCCGACAGCATCAGCACGTTGACGACGCCGCTGAACGCGGCGATCCCGACCATGCGCCGCGCGCTCTCGTGCAGGCGCACCGCGACGGGATCGTCTGCCGCCGGCGACGCCATCAGGCCGGAGAGGCCCGAGGCAGCCAAGCGAGCGTGATTGCACGCGGAACCCATACTCATGCGCCCTCTGCGCCGATGCTGCTGACCGACAGCGACTTGCTACAAATCGAAGCCGACCGTTTTCCGGCAGCAATGCGACACCCGCCATGTCGATGATGGGAGAAACCGCGGCGGACCAAAGGCGAAGTTCGTTCGCCACCGATTGGTCAGCCTATGACCTTGCTTGTGCACGCAATGACCCGCGTGTCGTCCGAAAGGCGCCACGAACTGCGACAAACCTTCGCACCGGGGCGGCGAGCGACAAGGGGAAGCCAGAATGGCCCGTCATCATCATCACCACCATCACCACCACGCTATTCCCGACGATCCGGGAACGCCGACGCCTCCCGTCACGCCGGATCCGCCGGTCGCTACGGATCCGGGCACGCCGGCGGGTCCGGGCACGCCGACGCCACCTTCGGCGCCGGCGCCGGCCTTCGCCGATCTTGGCGCAACCTTCAATGATGCGACGCGCGCGCTGGTCGGAGGTCTCTGGCAGAACGTCGTGGAGGAGGGCGCCCAGGGCAATGGCAGCGTGTTCCGATATGTCAACGATCTTACGGGGGTGCAGACCGGCTTGCGGGCGGAAGTCGCAGCCGGACAGTTCACCGGCGACGCGCTCACCCATGTGCAGGCCATCCTGTCCGACATCACGACGGCATTGTCGGCGGCGACCGCCTCGGTGAACGGCGGCGGTACATTCGGCAGCGTTGCCGCGGCGGAAAATGCGCTGCGCACCAGTCATCTGGACATCCTCAACATCGTTGGCAACGACGCCACGCTGCAGGGCCTTGCCACCCAGAACGGCGGCAACGGGTTCCGGGCGACGCCGGCGACGCTGGCCGACGACGTCACCGCGGCAACCGCGCCGCATGCCAACCTTGCCGAGATCGGCGCCATCTTCAACGATGCGGCAAGCCGAATCCTCGGCGGCGTCAATGACGACAACAGGCAGATCATCACCGATGACATGAATGCCGTCGTCACCGGCCTGCACGATCTGATCGCGGCGCAACCGATGTTGTTCGGCGGCATCACCGGCATCCACGCCGACACGGTGATGCGGCAGGCGCAACTCGAGCTCAACTACATCAACCAGGCCGGCATCAGTCCGGACGCGGGCCGCGCCAGCAACGACAACATCCTGGACATGATCGACATCATCCAGGGCGACACCAACCTGGCGAACATGGCGAGCCAGGGCGGCGTAACCGGCTTCTCGGTGTTTCCCGACGCGCTTCATCCGACGCCGCGATACCAGGACAACGATGCCCAGACCAACTTCTGGGCCAACTTCATCGCCGACGGCAACGCGCTGGGCCAGCAGGCGATCCAGCTGGTTGGCTCCGGCGACACGGCTGCGATCCGGACGTTGATTTCCCACCTTCAGACGTTTGAAAAGAACGCTTCCGAATTCGATCTGGCGCAAGGCGGAATTTTCGAGGCGCGCTTCGACAACGAATTGACGCCGAGCAGCACGCTCGGGGCGGAAGTCGATGCCATGATCAAAGGCCTCACGACGGGCAATGCGGCGCTGGTCGCGGCGGCTGCCCAGGTCATTCACGACAATGCTGCCGACGTCGGCGGCAACAACATCCCGGTGACCGGCGGCACCTACAATCCGGACGGCGCAACGCTCGCCGAGGTGCTGTCGACGGCAACACCGGCTGCTGCGGTCGCAGGCGCGGCCACCCCCGCGCCCGCCGCTGCCACGGCTGCGCCTGCCGGCGCCACGGCTGCATCTGCCGGGGCACCGGCGGCTGCCGCGCCCGCAGCGCCAACCGCGCCCGCGGCCGCGCCAGCCCACGACTCTGATGCCCACTTTGCGGTTGCCGACGCCCACCTCGCGGCGGGCGCGCACCTGCCGCAGCACACGGAGAAGTTCGACTTCCATCACATGTGGGGATGATGGACTGCAAGCTGGCGATACCTGCATCCGCTTGGGGGAGACCGGCGCTGCCGGCGGTTCGACTCGGTTGGGGGGTCTCACCGAGTCGAACCGCCAGGCCGCGTCATCGCTTGCTGGCGACACGACACGCATCACTTCGCCGTACCGGCGAGGCGCCCGATCTGGAATTTGGGGTAAGCAACTTGTGGCGTGAAATTCGGGGTTTGCGGCGGAGCGCGACGCGGTCCGGACGCGGAGTGCGGCCATGAAGGAACGCAAGACGGACTACGGAACAGTCATTCTGCATTGGCTGTTCGCGGCAGCGCTTGGCGTTGCCCTTGTCACGGGTTTGCGCATTGCGACCGAAGCGCCCGGCCGGCAATGGCTCAACCTGTTCGACCCGGTCCTGCCGCGCGCAAATGTCTGGGTGCCGCACATGCAGGCGGCGCTGGTGTTGGTCGCGCTGGCACTGGCCTATGCGATCTATCTCTTCCGCTCCGGGCTCACCGCGCGCGTGCGGCTTGACCAGGTCCGGCTGCGCGGGCTGTTCGGCAACGGCCAGGCGAGGCTCCGCGCCCTCAACACCGTTCTCACCTGGGCGCTGTTCGCCGCCATCACGGCGCTGATCGTGAGCGGCGCGTCGCTCTATTTCGGCCTGTTCGCCGGTTCTGCCATGGCGAAGCTGCACTGGTATTCGACGGGGGCGATGCCGGTTCTTGTCACGCTGCACGTGCTGACGCATGCAAGGCTCGGCGGGCTGGCGCAACTGCTCCGCATCTTCCGTCCGTCGCGTCTGTCGCCGCCGCCGCCGCCGCTCGATCCCGCCGAACTGCTCGTCATGCTCGCCGAACAGGCGGCGCGGCAGCAGGGCGAACCTGCGCACGACGAGACCTTGGGCTCCGAAGCGCGGCTGCAGCCGGAGCATCCGCCCGACGAGCCGCTGCCGCCCGAGCAGCCAGCTCGGGATCCCTGGCCGACCCATCCGCTGCGGCGGGCAAGGCGCAGCGCGACGCTGCAGGCCAATCCGCTGGTCGTGGCGCTGGCGGCCGCGATCACCGGGGCGTCGCTGCTGGTGGTGAGCGACCGTCTCGCCGTCGATCGCCTGCAAGTGCAGCGTATCGCCAGCTCGGATGCGCCGCTGCTCGACGGCGACACCTCCGACCGCGTCTGGCGCAACAGCCGCGCCACGACGCTGGTCACCCATCACGGCGACAATTTCGACGGCAAGGGTGAGGCGCGCATTGAGATCCGCGCCGTGCATGATGGCACCTGGGCCTACTTCCTGTTCACCTGGGACGACCCGACGCGCTCGCTCAAACATCTGCCGCTGATCAAGCAGGCCGATGGCTGGCACCTGCTGCGCAACGGCTTTGAAAACGGCGACGAGCGCGACTTCAACGAGGACAAGTTTTCCGTGCTGTTCACCCGCATCGATGTGACCATTGCGGGTGACCGCACGTTTCATGCAAGTCCGCAACCGCTCGCCGACAAGCCGGCCACCATGACCGGCCGCGGGCTGCATTACACGGCGGACGGCGCCGGCGCCGTCGATGTCTGGCTGTGGAAGGCGACCAGTGGCGGTGCGGCCGGCTGGATGGACGACGGCTATTTTGGCCCGCCATTGCCGGCAACGCCGCAGCAGGAGAATCATCTGGCGTCCTACAGGGGCGGCTACGCGCTCGACCCCGGCAAGACCAACTACTCCGACAATTTCGTCGCCGGCGCTGCCACGGACGCAACCGTGGTGCCGCGCCGCCTGCCGCGCGATCCCGACGCGATGAAGGAAGCGATGGGCGAAATCCACCTCGATCCCGATCAGGGCGAAAGCGTCGGCTCGCGCTGGTTCATGACGGAAGTGGAATCCCTGCCGTACTCGCCGGAGCTCGATGCGCGGATGCCGGTCGGCACCGTCATTCCGGGCGTGATCATGTCGGGCGAATTTTCCGGCGACCGCGCCGATGTCAGGTGCGCGGCGCGCTGGAACGCCGGCCGCTGGTCGCTGGAAGTGGCGCGCCGGCTCGATACCGGAAGTGCCAACGACGTTGCGATCGAAAGCGGGGTCTTGATGCGCGTTGCCGCGTTCGATCACGCCCAGGTCCGGCATACCCGTCACGTACGCCCCGTCCGGCTGGAGGTGGAATGATGCGGCGGCTCTGTCAGGTCATGCTCAACAACGAGCGCTATCTCGCCAATGCCGGCGATCTCCTGCTGGACTGGGCGCTGACCAACGGTCTCGAACTGCCGCATGATTGCCGTGCCGGCATGTGCGGCGCCTGCCGCGTCCGGCTGGTCGAGGGCAGGGTGTTCGGCGGCCATGAGCCGGGCGACGACATGATCCACGCCTGCCAGGCACGCATCGTCTCCGACATCGCCATCGTCACCGAGGACGTGCCGGATCAGGTCACGCTGTCGGGCCGGGTCGCCGGCATCGTGCGGCTGGCGCCCGATATTGCCGGCGTCACCATCGAGGTGCCGGCGCCGCTGACATTCCTGCCCGGGCAGTTCTGCAAGCTGTCTTTTCGCGGCTATCCGGCGCGCTCCTACAGTCCGACCTATCCGCTGGAAGGCCGCGGCGACGATCGCCTGCTGCAGTTTCATATCCGCCGTCTTCCGGAGGGCCGCGTTTCATCCGCGCTCGGCCGCGACATCAGGCCGGGCCATCGCGTCAAGCTGTCGGGCCCGTTCGGCAGCGCCTTCCTGCGGCGCAATCATCCGGGTCCGATCCTGCTGGTGGCCGGCGGCACAGGATTTGCCCCGATGTGGTCGATCGCGGTCGCCGCGATCATGGAGCGGCCGGAGCGCGAGCTCACGCTGATCGTCGCCGCGCGCGAACTGCGCTCGCTCTATTGCCATGCCGCGCTGTGCCGGCTGGCGCTGTTTCCCAATGTGACGATCATCCCCGTGGCGGCCGAGGAACAAAGCGATTTCCCGGCGATCCGCGGCGGCCGGGCCACCGATCACCTGCCGGCGCTGTCGCCCGACACGGTGGTCTACACGTCGGGCGCGCCGGCCATGACCGAGGCCGTCGGCCGCATCGCGCGCGCCGCCGGCGCGCGCTGCTATGCCGATCCCTTTGTACCGGCGACGGCCCCCGCGGAGGCGGCGCGGGTGCGCCGGGCGGGGTGAAGGCGGATCACTTCGTCTTGCCGTCCTTGTCGAACGACGACAGATAGGCCCACAGGTTGTTGGCCTCGTTTTCGTTCTTGATGCCGGCGAAGATCATCTTGGTGCCGGGGATCTTCGCCTTCGGGTCCTTGATGTATTCGAGGAATACCTCCTTGCCCCAGGTGATGCCGGAATTCTTGTTGGCTTCGGAATAGGAATAGCCCTCGACGCTGCCGGACTTGCGGCCGTCGATTCCGTTGAGCACGGGGCCGACCTTGTTCTTGGCGCCTTCGCCGACGGCGTGACAGGCGAGGCACTTGTTGAAGGAGGTTTTGCCGGCGGCGACGTCCTGCGCCAGCGCGCTGGAGGCGAGGGCGGAGGAGGCGAGGACGGTCAGGGCGGTCAAGGTCTTGGTCTTCATGTTGAGCTCATTCTTTCCCGGTGTTTGCCCGCTGCTTGTGGCATGGCCGGCCTGCGACGGACAAGCCCACTAAAGGTTGACGGGTTTCGTTCCCAAGGCGGGTTTCGCCCACGGGCAAGGCGCCGCGCACGCATCGAACAGCTATCCAAAGCGCGCCGGACGTGCTTGATTTGCCATGACAAATCGGCGAGCGGAGAAAGCGGATGAGCATCATGATGCCGGCGGCGGACGAGGCGGTGCTCGCTCGCCGCGGCGCCATCGTGGCCGCGCTTCGCGCCATCGTGCCGGGCGAGGGCGTGATCGACAGCGCCGCCGAGATGATCCCCTACGAGTCCGACGGCCTCACCGCCTACCGCCAGCCGCCGATGGTGGTCGTGCTGCCCGACACCACCGAGCAGGTCTCGAAAGTCCTGGAATACTGCCAGCAGCAGGGCATCAAGGTGGTGCCGCGCGGTTCCGGCACCTCGCTGTCCGGCGGCGCGCTGCCGCTCAAGGACGGCGTGCTGCTCGGCCTCGGCAAGTTCAAGCGCATCCGCGAGATCGATTTCGACAACCGCGTCGTCGTCACCGAGCCCGGCGTCACCAATCTCGCCATCAGCCAGGCGGTCGCGCATGCCGGCTTCTATTACGCGCCCGACCCCTCGTCGCAGATCGCCTGCTCGATCGGCGGCAATGTCGCGGAGAATTCCGGCGGCGTGCACTGCCTGAAATACGGCATGACCACCAACAACGTGCTCGGCTGCGAGATCGTGCTGATGAGCGGCGAGATCATCCGGATCGGCGGCAAGTCGGCGGAGAATTCCGGCTACGACCTGATGGGCATCATCACGGGATCGGAGGGGCTGCTCGGCGTCATCACCGAGATCACGGTGCGCATCCTGCAGAAGCCGGAGACGGCGCGGGCGTTGATGGTCGGCTTTGCGCAGGTGGAGGCGGCAGGCGAATGCGTCGCCCGCATCATCGGCGCCGGCATCATCCCCGGCGGCATGGAGATGATGGACAAGCCGGCGATCCACGCGGCGGAAGCCTTTGTCCATGCCGGCTACCCGCTCGATGTCGAGGCGCTGCTCATTATCGAACTCGACGGTCCCGCCATCGAAGTCGACGAGTTGATTACGCGCGTCGAGGCCATCGCCAAGGGCTGCGGCCAGGTGACGTTGCAGATTTCCAGCAACGAGACCGAGCGCAATTTGTTCTGGGCCGGCCGCAAGGCGGCATTCCCTGCGGTCGGGCGCATCTCGCCGGATTATCTCTGCATGGACGGCACCATCCCGCGCGGCGCGCTGCCGAAGGCGCTGACCCGGATTCGCGAGCTGTCCGAAAAATACGGCCTCGGCGTCGCCAACGTCTTCCATGCCGGCGACGGCAACCTGCATCCGCTGATTCTCTACGACGCCAACAAGCCCGGCGAGATGGAGCGCGCCGAAGCCTTTGGCGCCGACATCCTGCGCTGCTGCGTCGCGCTCGGCGGCGTGCTCACCGGCGAGCACGGCGTCGGCATCGAGAAGCGCGACCTGATGGGTGAGATGTTCTCGGAAGTGGATCTCAACCAGCAGCAGCGCCTGAAATGCGCCTTCGACGCCCAGGGCCTGCTCAACCCGGGAAAAGTGTTTCCGACCCTGCACCGCTGCGCCGAACTCGGCCGCATGCATGTGCACGGCGGCAAGCTGGCATTCCCGGATATCCCGCGGTTCTAGTGTCAGCGCGCGAGTCGCTAACACTGCCGTTGTGGCTCACCCCTCTCCCTAACCCTACCCCGCAAGGGGGGAGGGAACCCGTCCGTCGTTGCGTCCCTCACTCGTCCCCAACAAAACGAGCTGCACACCTATCGTGAGGCGCGCACGCTGGTCAGGCTCCCTCCCCCCTTGCGGGGGCCTTGCGGGGGCCTTGCGGGGGAGGGTGGGGAAAGGGGTAAGTCCCGGGCGCTGACGCAAGCGATAGCGCGCACCTCGCTCAAATCAGTGCGTATTGCGTGCGTTCGCGCCTGGCGAGCAGCGGCAGCGCCTGGCCGGCGATGTAGGTCTTGAAATGCGCGCTGTCCTGATGCGCCTTGAAGGCGGCCTCGTCGCGGAACAGTTCGTAGAACAGGAACTGCGCGGGATTGTCCTTGGCGCGCGAGATCAGGAACAGCTGCGCGCCTTCTTCCCGCTGCGCCTCGGGCAGGAAGCGCGACAGAATGTCGGCGACCCGGTCGGCTTCGCCCTCCTTCGCTTCCCATTGCGCGACCACCAGCAGGCCACCGCGTGCGACGGCGTCTCCGACGTTCCGTTCCAATGCATAGTTCGCCATGATCGATACTCCCTTCGGGGTTGGTCATTCGACACCGCGTTCCTACGCCTGACGGCTCCCCGTATAGTTCGATAGCGAGCGAATGATGGGCGTAAAGTGTTCGACGAAGATCGAACTGTCGTTGGCAGGGCGCCGCCCTTGTCTCCGCCGCCCATCTCTTTAGAAGAAGTTGGAACAGCCGGCGCCGGCTGGAAGAGAACAGGGCGGAACGTTGTGGACACCCTAAAGGTACGCGACGCTGGGGATGTCGAGCAGGTGGTGCGTGCGGCGATCGCGGGCGACCAGCCGCTGGAGATCGTCGGCCACGGTTCCAAGCGCCAGATCGGCCAGCCGATGGCGACCAATGCCATGCTCGATCTCTCTGCGCTCAACGCTGTCTCCTCTTACGAGCCGAACGAACTGATCATCACGGTTCAGGCCGGCGCCCCGCTGGCCGACGTCAAATCGCTGATCGATGCCAAGAACCAGCAGTTCGCCTTCGATCCCATGGATACCGCGCCGCTGCTCGGCACCGCCAAGCTTGGCACCATCGGCGGCATGATTGGAGCCGGCCTTGCCGGTTCGCGCCGCGTCAAGGCGGGCGGTGCCCGCGATCATCTGCTCGGCGCCCATGCCGTGTCCGGTTTCGGCGACAGCTTCAAGACCGGCGGCAAGGTGGTGAAGAACGTCACCGGCTACGACCTCTGCAAGCTGCTCGCCGGGTCCTGGGGCACGCTCGCCGTGATGACCGAGGTGACCCTGAAGGTGATGCCGCGGCCCGAAGCCGAGCGCACGCTGGTGCTGTACGGGCTCGACGACGTCACGGCCAACCGTGCCATGACGGCCGCGCTCGGCTCGCCCTTCGATGTCTCCAGCGCCGCGCACCTGCCGACCTCGGCGCTGCGCCCCGCGACCGGGAGCCTGGCTGCGCTGGCATCGCCGGGCCAGGCGGTGACGCTGCTGCGGCTGGAAGGCATCGAGGCATCGGCCGCAAGCCGCGCGGCATCGCTGACCAGGTTGATAGCGGAGTTCGGTGCCGCCGAACTCATCGAGGATGCCGCCTCCACCGAGGTCTGGAATGCGATCCGCGACGTTCTGCCGCTTGCCGCCGACGGCGCGCTCGGCGCCTGGCCGGTGTGGCGGATCGTCTGCCCGCCGGCCTCGGGCGGCGTGCTCGGCCAGGCCCTGGCGCGCGAGACCGGGGGCGAGGTGATCTACGATTGGGGCGGCGGGTTGATCTGGATCGCGCTGCCGCCCAAGCCCGATGCGGACGCGGTGCGGGTGCGCAGCCGGGTCGGGGCCGCGGGCGGCCACGCCACGCTGATTCGTGCGGCCGAGGAAGTGCGGCGGCGGCTCGACGTGTTCCAGCCGCAGGCGCCTGGACTGGCCGCGCTGGGCGAGCGGGTGCGGCAAAGCTTCGATCCGAAGAACGTCCTCAACCGCGGCCGGATGGCGCGGGGAACTCCGACATGAAGACCGAATTCTCGCTCGCCCAGCTGGCCGATCCCGACATCAAGGAAGCCGACAAGATCCTGCGCGCCTGCGTCCATTGCGGCTTCTGCACCGCGACCTGTCCGACCTATGTGCTGCTCGGCGACGAACTCGACAGTCCCCGCGGCCGCATCTACCTGATCAAGCAGATGCTGGAGAAGGACGAGAAGCCGACCGCGGAAGTGGTCAAGCACATCGACCGCTGCCTGTCGTGCCTCGCCTGCATGACCACCTGTCCGTCCGGCGTGAACTACATGCATCTGGTGGATCAGGCGCGGGTCCGGATCGAGCGCGACTACACGCGGCCGCTGGCGGAGCGCGGGCTGCGCAGGCTGCTCGCATGGGTGTTGCCGCGGCCCGATCTCTTCCGCGCCAGCATGTTTCTGGCGCGGATAAGCCGGCCTCTGGCGGGCTTGCTGCCGACCCCCCAAGCCGGTTCGGTCAATCCGACTTTCTTCAGCCGGATCAAGGCGATGCTGGCGTTGTCGCCGGGGCGACTGCCGCCGCGCGGTCCGGCCCCGGGCAGCGTGTTTCCGGCCCAGGGCGAGCGGCGCGGTCGGGTCGCCCTGTTGCAGGGGTGCGCCCAGCAGGTGCTCGCGCCACGGATCAACCAGGCTGCGATCAGCCTGCTCACCCGGCACGGCGTCGAAGTCGTGCTGGTCAAGGACGAGCAATGCTGCGGCGCGCTCACCCACCATATGGGCGACGACCGCGATTCGCTTTTCCGCGCACGGGCCAACGTCACGGCCTGGCGGCGGGAGGCGGAACAGGGCGGGCTCGATGCCATCCTGGTTACGACGTCGGGCTGCGGCACCGTCGTCAAGGACTACGGCTACCTGCTGCGCGAGGACCGCGACTACGCCGCGCCCGCAGCGCAGATATCAGCGCTGGCAAAGGACATCAGCGAGTATCTCATCGGCATCGAGCTCAAGCCATCGATCCAGAACGGCAAGCTCAAGGTCGCTTATCACGCCGCATGCTCGCTTCAACACGGGCAGAAAATCACAGGCGCTCCGAAAGAATTGCTTTCCAAGACTGGATTCGTGGTGAAAGATGTACCTGAGAGCCATTTGTGTTGCGGTTCGGCGGGGACATACAACATTCTCCAGCCCGAGCTTGCGGGGAGATTGCGTGATCGCAAGGTCGCCAACATCGCAAGCGTCGAGCCGGATGTGGTTGCTGCAGGCAATATCGGCTGCATGGTGCAGATAGCCAGTGGCACATCAGTTCCTGTGGTGCATACGATTGAGCTTCTCGATTGGGCGACGGGAGGTCGGCGGCCAGCGTTGAACTGATGGCGGCAGAACACAACGGCGATCCGAGACGTCCGGTATTCATTGATCGGCGGCAACAGGAGGATGATCACGATGGCGAAGAAGTCGAAGAAGGCTAAGGCCAAGAAGGCGAAGAAAGCGAAGAAAGCCAGGAAGGCCGTAGCAGCGAAGAAGTCAGGAAAGAAGTCCGCCAAGAAGACAGCGAAGAAGACAGCGAAGAAGTCGGCAAAGAAGGCCGCAAAGAAATCAGCCAAGAAGGCCAAGGCCGCGCCAAAGAAGGCGGCGAAGAAGAGCGCGCCGAAAAAGAAAGAGGCTGCGCCCAAGCCCGCGCCCGCGCCGGCCCCTGAGCCCGAGGAGGCCCCGGCGCCGAGCTGGGCGACCCCCAGCTCCGCGCCCAGCTGGAGCACCGGCGGGCCGGACGGCGACAACCACTAGCCTTCGTTGTCAGGCGTTTTGGAAGAGCCGCAGCGCAATCGCTGCGGCTCTTTTGCTTGGCAAACGGGTTCTTGGCAAACCGGCCGTTCTGCGGCCGCGCGATTCGCTGGCCGCCACCCGCGCGCGAAGGTTGCGGGGGCAGCTATGCACCTTTGCCCGTGCTATTCCGGGTAAGAAATGTGGTGTAGATGCAACACCCGCCAACAACATCAAGCTAAAAGCCGCAAACGCCTAAAAAGGCGGCAGATGCTCGCGTTTTTTGCTTCACGGGTTGCATGGCTTGCAACAAATTGATCCCGAGATTTGGTCGCAGTCGGTTCTTCCGAATTCCTGAGGGCAACGAAGCCCGGCTGTTCTTGAGAGAAGGTGGGGATCGTCATGAAGAAACTGGTACTGGCTGCCGCAGCTCTGGCAGTGACCGCGGGTTCCGCGTTGACCGCGGGTTCCGCGCTCGCTGCGGATATGCCGGTGAAGGCCAAGAAGATCGTGGCGCCGGCGCCGTTCGATCCGTGGGATCTCGCCTTCGGTGCGGCGATCATGAACGACTACATCTTCCGCGGCATCACCCAGTCCAACCACAAGCCGTCGGTCGCGGTCTACTTCGAGCCGCGCTACAACTTCACCAAGGATTTGCAGGCCTACGTCGGTGTCGCCGGCGAGAGCATATCCTTCCCGAACCGCGCTGCGGCCGAAATCGACTTCTATGGCGGTATCCGCCCGACCTTCGGCATCTTCGCCTTCGACTTCGGTGCCTGGGGCTACATTTATCCGGGCGGGCAGTGCTTCGGCGCGCAGGGTCTGGTGCCCGCGCCGACCAACAGCTGCGGCTCCGATATCGACTTCGGCGTACCGGGCATCGGCGGCCTGCCGATCAACGGTAACTTCGCCAAGAAGAGCGCAAGCTTCTACGAAGTCTACGGCAAGCTGAACATCGCCGTGAACGACCAGTTCACCGTCGGCTTCAACGAGTACTACTCGCCGAACTTCCTCAACCTCGGCGCCTGGGGCAACTACGCCTCGATCACCGGCAAGTGGACCGCGCCGTCGACCACCTTCGGCGCTTCCGGCATCGGCATGTATGTCTCCGGCGAGTTCGGACGGCAGTGGCTCGGCACCTCCGACGCCTTCTACGGCACCACGGTCGCCTCGGCCTTCGGCGGTCCGCTCCCGAGAGGCATTCCGGAGCCCAGCTACAACACCTGGAACATCGGTGTCGGCTTCACCTACAAGGTCTTCACCCTCGATATCCGCTACTCGGACACCAACCTGTCCAAGGGTGATTGCAACGCCTTCACCAGCGATTACAGCACCACCAACTTCGGCCCGGGCAACGTCACCAAGATCAATCCCGGCAACGGCGTGAGCGCCTTCGGCTCCAACTGGTGCGGCGCTGCCGGCATCGTCAAGCTGTCGGCCGACCTGACCGCGATGAGCAACCTGAAGTAAGCTTTATCCGGCCTGACGGATTGAGGGGCGGCAGAGCGATCTGCCGCCCCTCTCTGCTTTGGTGCGGGCGCTGCCTCGGCCTACTTGACCGCCGTCCCCTCACGCAATTCGAAGTGGTCGCCGTTGCGGACCAGCGCCAGCCGGCGCGCATGCAGCACCTCCAGCGTCGAGCGATGGCCGATCGAGACCAGCGTGGTTTCCGGCAGCTTTTCGGCAAGCAGGTGGTAGAGCGCGGCCTCCGACGGCTCGTCGAGCGAGGCAGTCGCCTCGTCGAGGAACAGGAAGCCGGGCGCGTGCAGCAGCGCCCGCGCCAGGCCGAGCCGCTGCTGCTCGCCAAGCGACAGCATCCGGTTCCAGTGCGCCTCTTCCTCCATCCGCGGCGCAAGCTGCGCCAGCCCGACATCCGAGAGCACCTGCTTGACCCGGTCGATGCCATGGGCGCCGGCCGTGGCCGGATAGACCACTGCCGCATACAGCGAGCCGATCGGGAAATAGGGCCGCTGCGGCAGCATCATCAGCGACGCCCCGGCGGGGATTTTGACCGAGCCGTCGCCGAACGGCCAGATGCCGGCGATGGCGCGGAACAGCGTCGATTTACCCGAGCCCGAGGGGCCGGTGATCAGGGTGCGCTCGCCGTCGCGCAAAGTGAGCCCATCGGCAGCGACCACAGGCTCGCCGTGCGGCAGCCGCACCAGGAGCTGCCGCAACTCGACCGCGTTATTGCCATCGGCGGTGATGCGGATCGACGATGGGCTCGCCGCCAGATGCCGCGAGCTTGCGATCGACATGTCGAAGCCGTCGAGGCGGGCGACCACGGCGCGCCATTCGGCGAGCCTGCGGTAGACCGAGACGAAGAAGGACAGCGCCTTGTAGACGCTGTCGAAGGCGGACGCCGTCTGCATCATGCCGCCGAGCTGCACCTTGCCGGCGAAATAGGCCGGCGCCACCAGGATATAGGGAAACACCACCGCGGCTTGGGCGTAGCTCTGGGTGAAGAAGGTGAGCCGCTTGGTGCGGCTCATGATGCCGTACCAGTTGGAGATGACGCGGTCGAAACGGCCCATCAGCCGGTGGCGCTCGGCGGGCTCGCCCTTCATCAGCGCGATCTGCTCGGAGTTCTCGCGCACGCGCACCAGGTTGAAGCGGAAGTCGGCCTCGCGCTGCTGCTGTTCGAAGTCGAGATTGACCAGCGGCGAGCCGATCCATTGCGTCAGTAGGGTGCCGAGCACGGCATAGATCACCGCGCCCCAGACCAGATAGCCCGGAATCGGAAATTCATTGCCAAACACGTGCAAGGGGGCGGCAGCCGACAGTCCCCACAGGATCACCACGAACGAAGCCAGCGAGACGATGGAGCTGAGCAGCCCGACGCCGATTTCCATCGTGCGCTCGATGAACAGCTTGACGTCCTCGGTCATGCGCTGGTCGGGATTGTCCGCAGCGTCGCCCTGCAGCTGCATGCGATAGTGGTTGGGTCCCTCCAGCCACTCGCCGAGATAATGCCGGGTCATCCAGTTGCGCCAGCGGATCTGCAGCCATTGATTGAGATAGAGCTGGTAGACCGACAGCACCACCGCGAGGCTAGCCAGCACGCAGAACACGCCGATCTCCCAGACGAAGCGGTCCCAGTCCTTGTCCTGCAGCGCGTTGTAGAAGCGGTTGTTCCACTGGTTGATCAGCACGTCGATCGCCACCAGCGACAGCTCGATGGCGATCACCGCCGCCAGCAGGCCGCGGCCGGCCCATCTGTCCTCGGAACGGAAATAGGGGGACGCGATCCGCCATACGGTCGCGAGCGTCGCGCTGATGTTTTTCACAGATTGCGGTCTCCGGGAAAACGGGCCAAGGCCCTGAGAAATATCGAGAAAATTGACGGTAGCAATGAAGGTCGTGAGCTGCGGTGTCTTGCCGCAGGCTGAAATTCGATCCTAGCATGCGGTGCAGGCGAGAGGGCGGGGGCAAACGCGCATGTCGCCTGGAATCCGCCGGTGCCCGGACTGCGCGAGATGATCAACAAGATGCCGCCGGTCGCTACCGGCAGTTCATCGCAGCGATCATCTCCGGCTTCCTGATGGCGCTGTCGCCGCCGAAGCTGACCGCTGAATATGGCCGCACCATCAAACCGCGCGCGATCTTGCCGGTCGGCCTGTTCGTGACGCTGCAGGCCTACGTCTGTCCGTTCAAGCGGTTTTTCTTCACGCGCCATCTGGCCAAGGTCGCATTCGTTCCATACAAGGGCGCGGGCTGCGCGGCCGGTCTGTTTCGAGAGGGTGCATGGTTTTCGTCACGCGTTGTTCGAGGCTTGTTGCCGCGACTTCATTGCTGGTTGCCGCGGCGGCAGGTGCGACGCCCGCGCAGGCGCAGGAGTTTCCATTCGGGCTGGAAATGACGCTCGAAGCCGCGCGCATGCCGGGCTCCAAGCGCGTTCCCTCGCTCGATATCGGCGACAACGGCGAGGTCGTTCTCGAGCTCTGGTGCAAGGGCGGCAAGGGCCAGTTCTCGGTCGCCGGCAGCACCATCATCTTCGTCCCCGGCGAAATGGAGAACCGCAGCTGTCCGCCGGATCGCGCGCAGGCCGATGACGAATTGATCGCGGCCCTGGGCGATGCGGCGACGTGGCGGCGTCAGGGCGATTTCGTCACCCTGATCGGCTCGAAGCAGCTCCGCTTCCGGATCAATACGAACTAGCCGCGCAACGGTTTCCCCGCCGGGGAGGCGGCGCTACTTCCACACCGATTTGTCGGCGTTCCAGCGCTGCCCGTTCAATTGCCTGGCCAGCGCCTCGATCGAGCCGTTGTCGTCCTCGGGTTCGGCGCCTTCGTCGTCGGCGGAACCGGAGTCTTCCGAGAGGTTCAGCTTCGGGCCGGGACCTTCATCCGATGTCGTCGTCACCGGGCTCGATACCCACAGCATCAGCCTGTCGGAGGCGCCCGGCTTGTCCGACGACACCAGCGCCGAGACCTCCACCGTCTCGGTGAGGCCGAGCGCGGGAAGGATCTGGCTCGGCCGCTTGAAGGTCAGCTTCAGCTTGCCGGTATTGGCGCTCCATGCCGCGCCGGCCGGCGTTGCCGCGAGCGTCTTGCTCAGCACGCCCGATATCGTGGTAGCGAGCTTCTCGCGGTTCACCTTGTCGCCGTCGCGCCAGGGCGCCGCGGCAAAGCGGATGGCGCGGTCCATCTCGACAATGCCGCTGGTCCAGCCCGCGAGCGCGACGCCCGGTGCCGCCTTGATCCTGGCAATCAGCGCGCCGGCCCGCTCGGGATCGGCAGTCAGATTGATGGTCTGTTCGCCCGCGCGCAGTTCGTCGCAGGACGTCGACAGGCTGGCCACGGATACTTCCAGCGCCTCGCCCTTCAGGCTTTTCAGGAACTCGAGCACGGATTCCAGTTTCACCCGCACGGCCACCGATTCCGGCGATACTTCGGTGAAATCCCTTGGCGTCGGCGTGATGCCGTCGTCATGGGTCTGGCTCTCCAGAAACTCCTTCTCGCTGAGATCGGAATTGTCGGTCGACGTCACTTCGTTGACCTTCTGGCCGATGGTGATCTGGCCGCGGAATTCATAGGTGTCGCCGCTCGCCTTGCGCGTCAGCTTGACGCTCACCGGCTGCTTGTCACCGATGCTCTGCGTGGTGCCGGTGAGGCTGCCGCCGCTGACCGTAAGATTGGCGACGAAGCGGTCCTTGCGCTCCGAGCCCTTCTCGACGGGATAGCAGACGTCGAGCGTTGCCGCGGTGACGGTCTTGCCCTGTCGCGTCTCCTTCAGGATCACGTCGGCGGCGTTGTCCATCAGCCCGTCGATCGCCGTGAAGTAGCGCACCTCGCTGCCGCCGGGTGCCGCTTTCGCCGGCGCCTGCTTGGCCTGCGCAAGGGCAAGCTCGGGGACGAGGGCGACAAGACCAAACAGGCAGAGCAGGAGCGGGCGCATTCGAACAATTCCTTCAGGAAACGACTCGGCCGGCGGAACCTACCAAACCCGGATGACATCAGCCAAAAAAGAAGGCCGCCCGGAGGCGGCCATCGCTGTGTTTTGACGGGGCGGGGTCTCAAAAACCCATGCCGCCCATTCCGCCCATGCCGCCGCCACCGGGCATGGCGGGGGGAGCCGCATCGCGCGGCAATTCGGCGACCATGGCTTCGGTCGTCACCAGCAGGCCGGCCACGGAGGAGGCGTCCTGCAGCGCGGTGCGCACCACCTTGGCGGGATCGATGATGCCCTTCTCGACCATGTCGACATATTGCTCGGTCTGCGCATCGAAGCCGAACGTCTCCGACTTGTTCTCGAGGATCTTGCCGACCACGATGGAGCCCTCGATGCCCGCGTTTTCCGAGATCTGCCGCACCGGGGCTTCCAGCGCCTTCAGCACGATGTTGATGCCGGCCTGCACGTCGGCATTGTCGTTGGCGAGGCGGCCGACCGCCTTCTTGGCGCGCAGCAGCGCCACGCCGCCGCCCGGCACGATGCCCTCCTGCACCGCGGCGCGGGTCGCGTTCAGCGCATCCTCGACGCGGTCCTTCTTCTCCTTGACCTCGATCTCGGTGGCGCCGCCGACCTTGATCACCGCAACACCGCCGGCGAGCTTGGCCAGCCGCTCCTGCAGCTTCTCGCGGTCGTAGTCCGAGGTGGTCTCCTCGATCTGGGCCTTGATCTGGCCGACGCGGGCCTCGATGTCCTTTTTCTTGCCGGCACCCTTGACGATCGTGGTGTTCTCCTTGTCGATCACCACCTTGCCGGCGCGTCCCAGCATGTTGACGGTGACGCTCTCCAGCTTCATGCCGAGCTCGTCGGAGATCAGCTGGCCGCCGGTGAGGATCGCGATGTCCTCCAGCATGGCCTTGCGGCGGTCGCCGAAGCCCGGCGCCTTCACGGCGGCGACCTTGAGGCCGCCACGGAGGCGATTCACCACCAGCGTCGCCAGCGCCTCGCCCTCGACGTCCTCGGCGATGATCAGCAGCGGACGGCCGGACTGCACCACGGCTTCCAGCACCGGCAGCATGGCCTGCAGGCCGGAGAGCTTCTTTTCGTGCAGCAGGACGAACACGTCGTCGAACTCGGCGGTCATCTTCTCGGCATTGGTGATGAAGTACGGCGACAGATAGCCGCGGTCGAACTTCATGCCCTCGACGATGTCGACCTCGGTCTCGAGCGACTTGTTCTCCTCGACCGTGATGACGCCCTCGTTGCCGACCTTCTGCATCGCCTGCGCGATCATCTTGCCGATCGCGGTGTCGCCATTGGCCGAGATGGTGCCGACCTGGGCGACTTCGGAGGAAGAAGCCACCGGCTTGGCGCGCTTTTCCAGATCCTTGACCACGGCGGCAACCGCGATGTCGATGCCGCGCTTGAGGTCCATCGGGTTCATGCCGGCGGCAACCGACTTGGCGCCCTCGCGCACGATCGCCTGCGCCAGCACGGTCGCCGTGGTGGTGCCGTCGCCTGCGGTATCGTTGGTCTTGGAGGCGACTTCGCGCAGCATCTGCGCGCCCATGTTCTCGAACTTGTCCTCGAGCTCGATCTCCTTGGCGACGGTGACGCCGTCCTTGGTGATGCGCGGCGCGCCGAACGACTTGTCGATGACGACGTTGCGGCCCTTCGGGCCCAGCGTCACCTTCACCGCATTGGCGAGAATATCGACGCCGCGCAGCATGCGCTCGCGCGCGTCGCCGTGAAACTTCACGTCCTTGGCAGCCATTGGATTACTCCTCGAAAAAATGAATTGTTGATTGGCATGGCCGGGCTTCTCCCGGACATCCACACGACTCCCTCGCCACGTGGCACCAGGAACGTGGAAGCCCGGGAAAAGCCCGGGCATGGCGATGTGGGGTCTGGCTTACGCCAGCACGCCCATCACGTCGGACTCCTTCATGATCAGGAGATCCTCGCCGTCGATCTTCACCTCGGTGCCCGACCATTTGCCGAACAGCACGCGGTCGCCGACCTTCAGGTCGATCGGAATCAGCTTGCCGGTCTCGTCGCGGCCGCCGGGGCCGACGGCAACGATCTCGCCCTGCGAGGGCTTTTCCCTGGCGGTGTCGGGAATGATGATGCCGCCCTTGGTCTTCTCTTCGGCGTCGATGCGCTTCACGACGACGCGGTCATGCAGCGGACGAAATTTGGATTTGGCCATGACGTTCCCTCAAGGCTTCGTACTTCAGGTCTGGTTCATAGGAACCGGCGTGTGATGCTGGCCGTGTGACACGCCCCGGGAGGCGGAACGGCCGGCACGCTTAGCAATCGCGGCGTTTGAGTGCTAATGTGGGCCCCGGGATATGGCGTGGTAAAGGCCGTGTCAAGCAATGTGGTTAAGGCCTTGGTGAGATCATTATAGGATGGTGGTTCCGAAACCGGCTTGGGGAGCGGGACGTAATTTTGCCCGAGGTCATTGCCCCGGTTGATGTTTTGCGCTTGGCTGTAACAGGGGTGCGGCCGTGGAATCAGTTCGGGGGGATACCCATGATCAGATCAGGTAACGCGCGTCCGGTTGCGAGCCTTGCCGTTGTTTCGACACTGGCCATCTTGCTGGCCGGCTGCGAGACCACAAGCTTCAGCGGCATGTTCGGCGGCTCGTCGTCTTCGACGGCGCCGTCTGAGCCGGGCGTGGCTCCGGAAATGCCGGCGACAATCCGCTCCGACGAGATCGTCGGCCGCTGGGGGCTCGCGTCCTACCAGGACCCCAAGGACCGCGCCCGCACCGAGGCGATGGCGCGCTCGCAGTGCAAGCAGCCCTATACCATCACGGCCGGCTCCTCCGGCGGCGTCATCATGCATCTGGCCGACCAGGCTACCCCGCAGGAACTGCGGCTGAAGGGCTCGCCGAGCGGCAAGAACTACATCGGCCCGGCCGGTCCGACCCCGGGCGAGCAGGACCGCGAGATCGTCTCCTTTGACGGCCGCGTCATGATCACGCGATTCGTCGACAAGGATGCCGGCACCCGCTACGGCAACATGGTCTACGTCCGCTGCGCGCCGCGGGCGTGAGCTAACTCTTCTGCTTACTCTCGCTTCCGTCATGGCCGGCTTGATCCGGCCATCCAGGTTCGTGGCCGCAAGGAAGCAACGCGCGGAAGTCCGGGACGAGCCCGAGAATGACGACTGAAACAGAAAACGCCGGCCTCGAGGGCCGGCGTTCTTGTTTGTGTCTCTGCGCGCCGCGTTCAGTTGAACATCGCGTCGATGTCGTCCTGGGAGGCGTGGCCGATGTCGCCGTCGAGCTTGGGGCCGTTGAGCAGCTTGGCGTCGCCCTCGCGGGTGTCGACGATCGGCGGCGCATGCGCCTTGATGGCGTCGACGCCGCCCCAGATTTCCATCATCTCGTAGATGTGCTGCTCGATGAACTTCATCGTCGACATCACCTTGGAGATGCGCTGGCCGGTGAGGTCCTGGAAGTTGCAGGCCTCGAAGATCGCGACGACGCGTTCCTGGATTTCCTCGCTGAGCATCTTCTGCTGGTCGAGCGAAGTGTTCTTCGACAGGGCGCTGGCGGCATTGTCGATCGACTCGGCCGCTTCCAGGATCTGCTGGGTGGCCTGTTCGGTGCCGCCGACCACGGCGCCGAGCTCGCCGTTGACCTTGGCCATTTCCTCGCCGTTGAAGCTCTTGCCGTGCAGCACCGCGATCTCGCGCTTGGTGCGGCTGATGGCGTCATGGATCAGGTCGAGCTCGACCTTGAGCTTTTCGCACTGTTCGATCTGGGCGCGATAGGTTTCAAGCAGCGCCTGGGTTTCCGCCAACTCTCGGTTGGCGGCTTGCTGGACCGTTTCGGCAGTCATGCGTGTCGGGGCTCCCATCTGGGCGCGGATGGCGCGCAGCTCGTTCATGATCTCGCGGTGCATCGGGCCCGCATCGGCCTCGGAACCAGCTGGCACTATCAGCGGCGCATCGCCGAAGATGGCCTGTTCGACACGGAAGCGCTTGCGACTAACCGACATGATTGTACTTCCTACCCCTTTACTGCCGCACCTTTGTAGACTGAGGCGATTTAACGCGAGGTTCACGCGGGGAACTGCGCTGGCCCATAAAATTACGGAGGTGCGAAGGAGCGATTAACCATGCGCTGCGCGCATTCACCGAAAAATAAGGTTAACCGCCAAAACGCGGGCCATCGGCGGCATGGTGAATCGAAACGCCGTTTTTGTTTACCAAACCGATTAGGTTTCCATTTATAATGAATCGTGCGTGAACGGCGCAGTCCGCGCCACAAGACGAACAGTACAGAGTACGTCGATGTCGAAAAAATTCGCCGCTGCGCTCCTGGCGAGCGCCTCCATCCTTTGCGCCACCATCGATCCCGCCACCGCCCAACAGCGCGTTGCGTCCAACATGGGCGGCGGCTTCATCGAATTCCTGTTCGGCGATGCGCCGCGCGGCGGCCGCTACGAGCAGATGTACCAGCAGCAGCCCGATGTCGGATATGACGGGCGGCGCCTGCCGCCGATCGGGCCGCAAGGCATTTACGGTCAGGACGCGGTCGAGCCGGGCCAGCGCTTCGATCCGAAATACAACCGGCAGATCGTCGAGTATGACGGCAAGGAAAGCGCCGGCACCATCGTGATCGATACGCCGAACAAGTTTCTCTATCTGGTGCAGGGCGACGGCAAGGCGCTGCGCTACGGCGTCGGCGTCGGCCGTCCCGGATTCACCTGGGCCGGCGTGAAGTCGATCACGGCGAAGAAGGAGTGGCCGGCCTGGACGCCGCCGCCGGAAATGCTGGCGCGCCGTCCCGACCTGCCGCGGCACATGGAAGGCGGCCCGGACAATCCGCTCGGCGCACGCGCGATGTATCTCGGCACCTCGCTCTATCGCATCCACGGCTCCAACGAGCCCTGGACGATCGGCACCAACGTCTCGAGCGGCTGCATCCGCATGCGCAACGAGGACGTCATCGATCTCTACGGCCGCGTCGGCGTCGGCACCAAGGTGGTGGTGATCTGAAGTTTCCTTCCGCGCAAATCAAAACGGCCGCCCGGTCGGGCGGCCGTTTCGCTGGCGCCGGCATGACGCGGCCGGCAGCGCCGATTTGAACAGCCGAGCACGCATCGACCCGGGGTAGGGAAGGGGTGGTGCCCGGCTGTCAGGCCGCGCGTGGGCGCGACCGTCTCGTTCGGGCGGGGTGCTGGAGCATGATCCGGAAAAGTGTGAAGCGGTTTTCCGAAAAGATCATGCTCAAACGACAGCCCAAAGCGCGATGATGATTCATCCGGATCTCGTCGCGCTTTAGATATCGGCGTCCGCCCTGAGCTCGTTCCTGTGGAAAGCAAACAGGATGAAGCCGGCGAGCAATACCAAGGCGCCGGCGAAGATCAGACCCATTGCCATTCTGGCGCGTCCTCCAAATACTGAGCGCAATCGCCATGCGTGCGCGCACGGTCGCTCAACACGTTTCGAACTGGTCGGGAAGATTGCGAACCGGTCGAGGGTTCGCCGTCATCAACTCGGAGATCATAACCGATAAAATTTTAGCGACAAATGAAAGGGAAAATTAAGGTTACCGCGGTCCCGCACAACGTCTCGCGGATCGCTGAGCCGCCAAATCCTGCGCTTGATTTGTCCAAACGAAAACGGCCGCCGATGGGCGGCCGCTCTGTCTCACGCCACGCAACGGACGCCACGCTCACGCGTAATCGCTGTCTCCGCCGCCGTCGCCGTCGAAACCGTCGGAATCATCGTCGCCGTCGTCTTCGTCGTCAAAATTGTCGGCCGATGCCTGGTCGAACATGCCCTGCCGCGAGTCACCGCCGCCACGGCCGGAGGAGCCGATGTCGTTGAGACCGGCGTCGCGGGCGAGCGAACCGTCGGACTGATCGCCCCACGGCCTGCGGTCCTCGACACCGCCGCCGGCCATGTCGCCGAAGCTCTGATGGCTGCTGCCGCCCATCATGCCGCGAATGCCCGAAAGCAGGAGCGAGCCGCCGACCACACCGGCCGCGGCCGCCGCCGCGGTACCCAGGAACGATCCGCCGCCACCACCGGGGACCGGCGGCGGCTGCTGCGCGCCGCCATAGGGCTGGCCGTAAGCGGGCGCCTGGCCGTAGCCGGGCGGCAGGGCTTGTCCGGTGTTCCACATCGGCCGGCTGCCGGCGTTGGGCACCGAGCCGCGCGGCTGATCAGGGGCCTGGCCGAAAACGGCACTGCGCATCGAGTCCAGAAATCCGCCGGACTGCGGCTGTTCGCCGCCGCGGCCTTCCAGTTCCTGGATGCGGGCATTGGCGCGCTTGAGCGCCTCGTCCTGAACCAACACCGTCTGCACCATTGCGTAGGCGGCATTGGGGGCGCGGCGCAGGCCTTCCATGATGGCGGCCTCGGCGTCGCGATCGCGCGGCGAACCCTCCAGCTTCGAAAGCCGGTCGAACAGATCGTCAATCAGTTGGCGTTCCTGCGGTGTCATGGCGAATCTCCTCAGCTTCGGGTGGCGAAGCGCGAAGAGATGTAAGGGGAGTTTTCAACGCCGACAGGGGGAACCGGCGAATTAAATTTCCGTAAGCGACAACGTGACCGCTCGCTTTTCGCGAACGCATCGGCCGTGTCAAATCAATGTCGCCTTGTTCGCAGCCAGCAGCAGCGGAAACTGCTCGCCGGAAAGAAAGGCGTGCTCATGCTCGCGCTGGGTGGTCAGCGGATCGAGGCTTACCAGCGTCTCATCGACATAGCCGGGATGGCACATCACGAGGCCGCCGTCCGGCAAGCCGTGCAGGAACTGCCGCATCAACGCGCCGAAATCCGGCTTGCGCACGAAATCATACGCGCCGGCAAAGGCCGGATTGAAGCTGAGATCGGCGCGTGCGGCCCGCTTGCGGAACTGACGGCTCAGCGCATCCAGCAACAGCGCCTTGGGCGAATCGAGCTGCTTCAACAGCGGCCGGGCACGGCCGCCCTGACGGACCCAGGCGCCGGGCGCGTGCGTGGCCGTCGCACCGATAAAGGCATCACGCACCACCGGATAGAGCTGCACATGCTGGTGGCCGTCGGCGAAATCGGGCGCGCCGCCGAACAGGTCGCTGAATGCGGCGAACTGCGACGCGATTTCGGACTGGATGATCTCGCGATCGAGCCGCCGCACGAAGCCGCGCTGCAGCATGCTTGCCAACGGCAGGAACATGCCGCCGTCGGACGGCCTGAAATGCATGGTGAGCGGACGGAACGGCGCAGTCAGTGTCACATGCAGCCCGATCGCGCAGCGCGGGCTTGCGCGCGCGACGTCCTGCAATGCGGCGACCTCATCGCGGCCGATCGCGGGTCCCACCACCATCACCGACGTTGCATTGAGGCGGCCGCGTCCGATCAGGTCGCGGATGCCGCGGTTGACCCCGGGGCTGATCCCGTAATCGTCGGCGCACAGCCAGATGCGGCGTGACCCGCTCTCGCTCATTCCGCGGCGGTCCGCTCGGGTGCGGCCTCAGCGGTCTTGTCAGAGGTCTTGGCGTCAGCGCGCCGGTCGGTGTGCTCGGCCACGAAGTAGATCGGCCGCGCCTTCAATTCGCTGAGGATCTTGCCGATATATTCGCCGAGCACGCCGATCATGATCAGCTGCACGCCGCCGATCGTCATCAGGCCGACGACGAGCGAGGGATAGCCGGGCACCTGCTTGCCGGTGGTGAAGACTTCCCACAGGATCGACAGGCCGAACAGGAAGGCCAGTGTTGCCATCAGCACGCCGAGCAGGCTGGCAAAGCGCAGCGGCGCCACCGAAAACGAGGTGAGGCCCTCGATCGACAGGCCGATCAGCCGGCCCGGGCTGAAGGTGGTCACGCCATGCTCGCGCGGCGCCGGCTCGTAGTCGACGCGGATCTGGCGAAAGCCGATCCAGCTCGCCAGACCCTTGAAGAAGCGATTGCGCTCGGGAAGCTGGCGCAGCGCCGCGGCGGCGCGCGGCGACAGCAGGCGGAAATCGCCGGCGTCTTCCGGGATTTTCTGCCGCGCGCCCCAATTGATCAGCGCGTAGAAGCCGTGGACGGCGAGACGGCGCAGGAACGGCTCGTTGTCGCGATGCGCCTTGGCGGTGTAGACGACGTCGTAACCGTCCTCGATCCAGTGCCCGACCAGTTGCCCGACCAGCGCGGGCGGATGCTGGCCGTCGCCGTCCATGAACAGCACCGCGCCGTGGCGGGCATGGTCGAGACCGGCGACGAGGGCCGCCTCCTTGCCGAAATTGCGCGACAGCGACACCACCTGGACGTCGAGCGCGTCGGGCGGCAGGGTGCGCGCGATCTTGAGGGTGTCGTCCTTGCTGCCGTCGTCGACATAGATCACTTCGCAGGCGAGCTGCCAGCGCATTTGCAAGCTGCGCGCGAGGCCGGCGATGCGATCATGCAGCGCGACAAGCCCCGCCGCCTCGTTATAGACGGGAACGACGATCGACAGCCCCTGCGCCGCGGCATTGACCGCGGTCGTGGACAGGTTCGAGACGTCGCTACCGAGTTTCATTGATCAGGGTCCAAAGCTACAGACAGCATATGTTACCTGCCGCAAGCTGTCGCCACAATGAACGGCGACAAGTCCGTTCACCCCTGCAGGAAGGCCTCCAGTTTGGCGAACAGCGGATTATGGCGATCCAGCACATAGTCCAGCGAGCCGATCGAGACCGTATCGGCCCCATGGTCGCGCAGGAAGCTGCCGAGCGCATAGAGCTGCGCCGGCGGGCAGTGCAGCGTCAGCATCCCTGACGAGGTCGGTCCACCGAACGGGGCGACCACGCCGAAGCGGCTATGCGCCTCGGCGAGCAGCTTGTCGTTGCAGCCGGCAAAGCGGGTGCGCACCTCGCGGTATTTGCTGGCCCGCGCCCGGGCGGCGATGTGGTCGAGGATGACGCGCGCGGTCTCCCGCGTGGCGGCATTCCAGTCGGCCTCGCGCGAGGCGACGAGATTGGCCTGGCTGCGCAGGATCACGCCGTCGTCGAGCACCTTCAGGTTGTTGGCGGCGAGCGTCGCCCCCGTCGTGGTGATGTCGACGATCAGCTCGGCGGCGCCGCTGGCGGGCGCGCCTTCGGTGGCGCCGGCGCTTTCGACGATGCGATAGTCGACGATGCCATGGCCGGCGAAGTAGCCGCGCGTCAGGTTGATGTATTTGGTTGCCACCCGCATGCGGCGGTTGTGCTGGGCGCGGAATCCCGTGGTGACGTCGTCGAGATCGGCCATGGTGCGAACGTCGATCCAGGCCTGCGGCACCGCGACGACGACATTGGCGCTGCCGAAGCCGAGACCGTCGATCAGCAGCACGCGCTTGTCGGCGTCGGGAATGCTCTCGCGCACGAGGTCTTCGCCGGTGACGCCGAGATGCACCGCGCCGCGCGCCAGGTTCGCCGCGATCTCGCTCGCCGAAAGATAGGCGATCTCGACATTGTCGAGACCGGGGATGGTGCCGCGATAGTCGCGCGCGCCGCCGGGCTTGGCCAGCGCAAGGCCGGCGCGGGTGAAGAAGGCTTCGGCGTTTTCCTGCAGTCTTCCCTTGGAGGGGACCGCGAGTACGAACGGGACCGTCATGCCGCGCTCCCGTTGTTGCCGGCCTTGAGCAGCGCATCGACCCAGATCGAGAAGCCGACCGCGGGGATCGGCTCGCGAGAGCCGAGCTGCGTCATCAGCCCGTCGTAGCGTCCGCCCGCGACCAGCGGCTCGCTGCCGTTGCCCTTGTGGTGCAGCTCGAATTCGAAGCCCGTGTAGTAGTCAAGCCCACGCCCGAACGAGGTCGAGAAGCGCGTCTTCCTGATGTCGATGCCGCGCTTGGCCATGAAGCCGACGCGGGCCTCGAACTGGTCGATCGCCGCGGTGATATCGAGCCTGGCATCGCCGGCGAGCGCGCGCAGCTGCGCGACCGCGCCGTCGGGCTCGCCGGCAATCGAAAGAAAGCGCTTGATGATGCTGATGGCATCCCGCGGCAATGCGCCGGCCTTCAGTGTCGCCTGTTCGAGGAAACGGTCGGCGATCTCCGCCACCGTGCGGCCGCCGACATTGGTGGTGCCGGCGATCGACATCAGGTCGGTGACCAGCGCGAGCGCCGCCTTGCGGTCGGAGCCGGCAAGCGCCGCGAGCACGCCCTCATATTCGTTGCGGCCCGGCGCGGTCTTCAGCGTCAGCCGCTCGATGTCGTCGGTCAGGCTGATCTTGCGGTTGAAATCCTTGATCAGTCGGCGGCGCCATACCGGATAAAGGTCGAGCGCATCGATCAGCGCGTTGAACAGCGCGACGTCGCCGGTGCGGATATCGACATCGCTCAAACCGAATGCGCCGGCGGCCTGCAGCGCCAGCGCCAGCATCTCGGCGTCCGCGGCAGGGCGGTCCTGCCGCCCGAACGACTCGATGCCGGCCTGCAGGAATTCGCTCTTCTTGCCGCTGCGATAGCGGAACACCGGCCCGAGATAGGAGAAGCCGGCCGCCTGTCCGGCGCGCGGCGAGGCGAGGTATTCCCGCGCCACCGGGATCGTGAGATCGGGACGCAGGCAGAGCTCCTCGCCGGTCGCGTCCGTCGTCAGGTACAGGCTCTTGCGGATGTCCTCGCCGGAGAGGTCGAGGAAGGGATCGGCCGGCTGCAGGATGGCCGGCTCGGCATGGACGTAGCCGGCCCGCGCAAAGGATTGCAGCAGGGTATCCGCCCAGGCGGCAGAGGGGGGCGCGGTTACGTTCATCGGACTGGTCCAGATCGCCGGAAAGGCGGTTTCCAACAGGGGGTTAATGGGGTCCAGGGGGATTGCCGCCGAGCCCTTAGCACGGACTGGCCGGGGTTTCGACAGGGATTGGGCAAGGGGCTTAATAGGCGGTGCTCTTGACGGCCCGTTAACGAGGCCCGGCCCAGTCGCCGAGGGCGGCCTGTACCAGCGCCAGCGCCGCGACGCCGGCGGTATCCGCCCGCAGGATGCGCGGGCCGAGGCAAAGCCGCAGCGTATTCGGCTGGCGTGAGAGGCTCTCGCGCTCCTCCTCGGCAAAGCCGCCCTCGGGGCCGATCAGGACGTCGATGCCTGTTCCACCGGCCTTCGCGCCTTTCAGCGCGGCGAGGGGATCGGCGATCTCGGCGGCCTCGTCACAGAACACCAGCAACCGTTCGGCGTCGCGCTCGCCGAGATAGCGCTCCAGCGCAATCGGCGCGGCGACGGCGGCCAGACTCAGGATGCCGCATTGCTCGGCTGCCTCGATGACGTTCGCGCTCATCCGCTCGATATTGACGCGCGATACCTGCGTGAAGCGCGTCGTCACCGGCTGCAGCCGGGCCGCGCCCATCTCGACCGCCTTCTGCACGACATAGTCGAGCCGCGCGTGCTTGAGCAGCGCGAACACATAGGTGACATCGCCAAGCTGGTCCTGCTGGCGCGTCTGCTTGATGAGATGAAGCGCCTCCGGCCGCTTGCGCCCGGCGATCTCCGCCTGCCATTCGCCGTCGCGGCCGTTGAAGGCCAGCACGGACGCGCCGCTGCCGAGCCGCATCACGTTGCCGAGATAGTTGGCCTGATCGCGATCGAGCGGCACGCCGGCGCCGGCGGCGAGCGGGGCGTCCACATAGAGGCGCGGGGATCGGAAATCGTGCTGGGGCATTCGTTAATGTTTCTGAACGGGGCCGCTTTTAGCCGAAAGAACGGGTATTCGGGGCAATAATTGCGGCCCCGCGCCCCGCTGTTGCCCCATTCCATGGGTTGTTAAGAGCGGCCCGTGATCGTAAAAAGTCTTTAACCGGAATCGCTTTGATCGGAAGACGTTGGGGCCCCCTGGACCTGCCGGAGAAATACCCTTGATCGTCCGTCGCTTGATCGCGCCGCTCGCCTTTGTCGCTGTCGCCGCCCTCCACACCGGGCCGGCCGGCGCGCAGGGCGGATTCCCGGCCCCGCTGCCGAACCAGCCGGCCAGCGCCTCGCCGTTTCCGCCGGTTGGTGGCGGCGCGCCGGCGCAGGCTTCGCCGTTTCCCTCGACCGGTGCGCCCGGCGCCTTTCCCTCGCAAGGCGCAGCGCCGATGCAGGGCGCAGGCTTCGGGCCGCCCCAGGGGCCGAGCGGAGGTGCGGACGCCTGCATGAAGGGCTTTGTGCCGCTGCGCGAGGAAGCCGAGAAGCGCGGCAAGCTGATCAAGGCCGCGAGCGACCGCAAGGCGCCGCCGGACGAGGCCTGCAAGCTGATCGCCAATTTCGGCGCGGCTGAAGTCAAGATGATCAAATACATCGAGGCCAACTCGCAGAAGTGCGGAATCCCGCCGCAGATCGGCGACCAGCTCAAGGCCGGGCACAAGAACACCGAGGCGCTGCAGCAGAAGGTCTGCAACGTGGCGCAGCAGATGACCCAGCAGAAGGCGGCAGCCGCACCCAGCCTTTCCGAAGCGCTTGGCGCGGTCTCGGCGCCCGAAGCGCAGGCGACCAAGAAGGGCGGCAGCACCTTCGATACGCTGAACGGTAACGTGCTGACGCGATGAGCGGCGTCTCCGCCCGCGTTGCCGATTCCACCGGCAACTGGGTGGATACCCACGCACCCGCATGGTCGCGGCCCTATCTGCGGCTATCCCGCTTCGACCGCCCGATCGGTTCCTGGCTGTTGTTGATGCCGTGCTGGTGGTCGGCCGCGCTGGCCGCGGCCATCTCCGGCCACATCAGGTCGTTGCCGCTCACCATCGCGCTGTTCTTCATCGGCGCCTTTGTCATGCGCGGGGCTGGCTGCACCTGGAACGACATCACCGACCGCGACCTCGATGCGAAGGTCGAGCGCACCCGCTCGCGGCCGATTCCGGCCGGCCAGGTCAGCGTGACGCAGGCGCTGATCTTTCTCGTCGTGCAGGCGCTGATCGGCCTTGCCGTGTTGCTGCAGTTCGACCGCTTTGCGATCCTCACCGGCATCGCCTCGCTGCTGATCGTTGCGATCTATCCCTTCATGAAGCGCGTCACGTGGTGGCCGCAGGTCGTGCTCGGGCTCGCCTTCTCCTGGGGCGCACTGATGGGTTTTGCCGCGGAGTTCTCCCGTCTCGATGCCACGGCGCTTGCGCTCTATGCCGGCTCCATTTCATGGGTGATCGGCTACGACACGATCTACGCACATCAGGACGCCGAGGACGATGCGCTGATCGGCATCAAGTCGACCGCCCGGCTGTTTGCCGAGCGGACACGGCCTGCGCTGGTGTTCTTTTACGGTGTTGCGGTGATGCTGATTGGCGTCGCGCTATGGCTTGCCGCCGCGCGCTGGCCGGCCTGGCTCGGGCTTGCCGGCTTTGCGGCGCATCTGGCCTGGCAGATCAGCCGCATCGAAATCGGCAATTCGGCGCTGTGCCTGCGGATATTCAAGTCAAACCGCGACGCGGGGCTGTTGCTGTTCGCGGGATTGCTGGCCGACGCAGTCATGCGCGCGGGCTAGTCCGTAGGGTGGGCAAAGCGAAGCGTGCCCAACTTCAGCAGCGTGCTCGCAAAGGTGGGCACGCTGTCGCTTTGCCCACCCTACGCGATCATGCACAAAAAGAACTGAAGCGCGATGAGATTCAGACGAATCTCATCGCGCTTCAAGTTGCAGGCACTTTCTGCGCCCGCATGCACCGTCAGTCGCGCGCGATGATCTCGCGCTCGCCGCGGTGGTTAGAGAGTTCGCGCGACACATCGCCGGCGCGGCGCCGCACCAGGAAGCGCGGCCGGCGTTTTGCGACGACGTTGCGCCGGCGACGGCGGGCCGCCGGTTCGCGCCGCTGCTCGTCGGGGAGCTGCGGCAACCCGAAAATCTCGCTCCACATCGCTGCCGCCGCATCGAGTTCGGCGCGGTCGGCGCCGATCGCGAGCGGAACGGTCAGCGACGGATCGCGGTGTATCAGCGCCAGCATCTGCGCATCGCTATCGATGCCGCGCAGGCCGATGCCGATGAAGTCAGCGACGCGAACGTTGACGGCCATCCGCATGCCCATGACGGCACGGCGCAGCACGACGCGTTCGCGATGAATTTCGACCTGCCGCACGCCGCCGTCGGCGCGGACATCCTTCGCATCGAAGCGAAGTGGAAGGGAAAGAGGGTCGAGCCGCATTGCGCGGCTCGACCCGGCCGCGGGATTGATCCCGCTTGTTTGAGTTTGACGCCTCACGGCTTTGGTTCTCCCCGCCGGGATTATGTTCCCCCGGTCGATGCGTGAGAGCATGCCACGGCGCGCGGCCAATCCGCTTAAAAAGGCTGGTTAATCGCGTCTCAATGCGGGAGCTTCTGCTCGCATGATTGACAACAGCTTGGCGCGCATGATTGACGAGAGCTTGATCGCGACAGCGAAATGGATGGTATTTGCGCACGCAAAATGCTTGAAGTCCCTGTATATCAGGCACATCTGGTGCATCAGCGGGTGCACCCGCACGGCTCCTTCGAATTGCGGGAATTTCGTTCGTGATCTCTTCACCATCGGCTGCTTCAAGACTTTCGCCCGAGGCCGCGGCCAGCGGACTGTTCGATCAATCGGCGCTGTCTCAGCTCGCCCAGCGCCTGGTCGAGGCCGCCAGACGCGCCGGCGCGGATGCGGCCGATGCTGTCGCGGTGCGCGGCGTCTCGCAGGGCGTCGAAGTGCGCGACGGCCATGTCGAGGAATCCGAACGCTCCGAAGGCGACGACGTTGGCTTGCGCGTGCTGGTCGGCAAGCGGCAGGCCGTGGTCTCCACCAACGACGTCAATGGCGACGGCATCGCGCGGCTGGCCGAGCGCGCGGTCGCGATGGCGAAGGTCGCGCCGGAGGACAAATATGTCGGGCTTGCCGATCCCGCCCAACTCGCCCGCGATTTTCCCGAGCTCGATCTGCTCGATCCCGGCGTTCCCTCGACCGCGGAGCTCGAGCGCCGCGCCCAGGAAGCGGAGGCCGCCGGCCTCGCCGTCAAGGGCGTGACGAAATCCAGCGGCGCGTCGGCCTCTGCAGGCATCGGCGGCATGGTGCTGGTGACCTCGACCGGCTTCCACGGCTCGTATCTGCGCTCCAGCCACGGCATCTCGATGACCGCGATCTCCGGCGAGGGCACCGGCATGGAGCGCGATTACGACTACACTTCGGCGCTGCATGCGAGCGACCTTGCCTCGCCCGCCAGCGTCGGCCGCAAGGCGGGCGAGCGCGCGGTGGCGCGCGTCAATCCGCGCAAGGTCGAGACCTGCAAGGTGCCCGTCGTGTACGACCCGCGCGTGTCCAATTCGCTGGTCGGCCATCTCGTCGGCGCCATCAACGGCGCGTCGGTGGCGCGCAAGACGTCTTTCCTCAAGGACAAGCTCGGCCAGCAGCTGTTCACCAGCAACATCCGCATCATCGACGATCCCCTGCGCGTGCGCGGCCTGCGCTCGCAGGCCTTCGATGCCGAGGGCGTCAGGGTGAAGCGGCTTGCCATCATCGATCAGGGCGTGCTGACCTCCTGGCTGCTCGACTGCGCCACCGCGCGCGAGCTCGGCATGACCACGACGGGCCATGCGCATCGCGGCGTGTCGTCCTCGCCCTCGCCGGGCGCATACAACCTGCATATGGAAGCGGGCAGCGCCTCACCGAAGGATCTGATCGCCGATATCAAGCAGGGCTTCTATGTCACCGACCTGATCGGCTCCGGCGTCAACGGCGTGACCGGCGACTACAGCCGCGGCGCCTCCGGCTTCTGGATCGAGAACGGCGAACTGACCTATCCCGTCAGCGAAGTGACCATCGCCGGGCATCTGCTCGACATGTTCAAGTCGCTGACGCCGGCGAGCGACCTCGAATTCCGCTACGGCACCAACGCGCCGACCCTGCGCATCGAAGGGCTGACCCTTGGCGGACGCTGAACTGCGCGAGACATCGCTGGCGCATGATGCCGCGCTGCTGAAAGAGGCGGTGCGGGAAGCAGGCCTGCTGGCCAAGGCGATGTTCAGCGCCGAGCTGAAGAACTGGATCAAGGGAAAATCCTCGCCGGTCTCCGATGCCGATATCGCGGCCAACGATCTCCTGGAGCGGCGGCTGCGCGAGGCGACGCCCGCCTATGGCTGGCTCTCGGAAGAGAGCGCCGACGACCTGTCGCGGGTCGGCAAGCGGCTCACCTGGATCGTCGATCCCATCGACGGCACGCGCTCCTATCTTGCCGGCCGCGATGACTGGTGCGTCTGTGCCGCGCTGGTCGAGGACGGTGCGCCGGTGCTCGCGGCGGTCTATGCGCCGGCCAGCGAGGAGTTCTTCTTCGCCGCGCGCGGGCAGGGCGCCACGCGCAACGACGTCAGCGTGCAGGCCCATTCGGGCGATGGTTTCGATTTTACCCGCATGGCCGGGCCCAAACCGCTGGTGCAGCGGCTTGCCGGTTCGCCGGACGAAATCTCGGTGCATCCGCGAATCGGCTCGCTGGCGCTGCGGCTGTGCCGTGTCGCGCACGGCGAGCTTGATGCCGCCTTCGCCGGCGGGCAGAGCAAGGATTGGGACCTCGCCGCGGCGAATTTGATCGTGCAGGAAGCGAATGGTAGAATGACCGCGCTCTCGGGGGACGCGATTGTCTACAATCGCCGGGACGTGGTGCACGGGGTGCTGGTGGCAGCGGGACGCGATCGTCATGCGCGCATTGTCGGACACTTCAGGAACCATCCGTTGCCCTGAGCGCGCGCGACGCGTCCATCCGCCTTTGCTAACGAAGCCTTGCCGGGCACACCTCTCATTGGAAAGCTTTGCACATGTCTGACAGCGCCCAGCCGCAGCTGCTTCACCTCGTGATCGGCGGCGAGCTCGTCGATCTCGAGCACGTCACCTTCAAGAATCTCGACCAGGTCGACATCGTCGGCGTCTATCCCAACTACGCCACCGCCTATGCGGCCTGGCGATCGAAGGCGCAGTCGACGGTCGACAACGCCCAGATGCGCTATTTCATCGTTCATCTTCACCGTCTGCTCGACCCGGACCAAGATACGAAGTCCGGCCATTGAAGCGTTTCTTCCGCGATCTGCTGCGCAGCCCCTGGGTTCAGCGCGCGCTCGGCGTGCTGGCGGCCGAATACCTGCGGCTGGTCTGGCGCACCAACCGCTTCGGCTACGATCCGGCCAATGTCTACGACCTGGTCGAGCCGCAGATGCCGGCGATCTTCGTGTTCTGGCACGGCCAGCACTTCATGACGCCGTTCGTCAAGAACAAGGAAAGTTACCGCGCCAAAGTGCTGATCTCCCGTCACCGCGACGGCGAGTTCAACGCCATTGCCGCCGAGCGGCTCGGCATCGGCACGATCAGGGGTTCCGGCGACCATTCCGGCGCGTTCCACCGCAAGGGCGGCGTCGGCGCGTTCCGCGAGATGGTGCAGGCGCTGGACGAAGGCTGGAACGTCGCCACCACGGCCGACGTGCCCAAGCGCTCGCGCGTGGCGGGAATGGGCGTCATCATGCTGGCGCGGGAATCCGGCCGGCCGATCCTGCCCTTTGCCATGGTGACCAGCCGTTTCATCCGATTGAAAAACTGGGACTCCACCACCATCAATTTGCCCTTCGGGCGCGGCGCCGTGGTAGGTATTGACACCGTGGTCGTGCCCCCGGACGCGGACGCCGAGACGATGGAAAGACTGCGCCAGCAAGTCGAAGCCTATCTGACCGAAGCGACCCGCCGCGCCTATGCGCAAGTCGGCCGGCCGGAGGCCGACCTTGGCTGATTCGCTGCCGATGACGCTGCGGGTCTACCGGAAGCTGTCGTTTGCGATGGTTCCGCTGGCCCCTGCGGTGATCCGCAGCCGGCTGCGGCAGGGCAAGGAAGATCCCGAGCGCGTCGGCGAACGGCGCGGCCTGTCGCTGGACACAAGGCCGCACGGCCCGCTGGTGTGGATTCACGGCGCCAGCGTCGGCGAGGTGCTGGCGGCGGCGGCGCTGATCGAGCGGCTGCGCGGGCTCAACCTGCGCATCCTGCTCACGTCGGGCACGGTGACCTCGGCCGCGATCGTCGCAAAGCGCTTTCCGCCCGACGTCATCCATCAATACGTGCCTTACGACTCGCCGCGCTATGTCGCGCGGTTCCTCGATCACTGGCGGCCGTCGCTGGCGCTGTTCATCGAGTCCGACCTGTGGCCGAACCTGATCCTGTCAGCGGCCGAGCGCCGGCTGCCGATGGTGCTGATCAACGGGCGGATGTCGCCGCGCTCGTTCCCGCGCTGGCGCAGGGCACATAACACCATCTCGACGCTGCTCGGCCGGTTCGACGTGTGCCTCGCGCAATCCGAGACCGATGCCGATCGCTTCGCCGCGCTCGGGGCGCGCAACGTCATCGCCACGGGCAATCTGAAGCTCGACGTGCCGGCGCCGCCGGCGGATGGCGCCAGGCTGGAAAAGCTGATGGCGATGACGCGCGGCCGTCCGGTCATCGCGGCGGCCTCGACCCATCCGGGCGAGGAGGAGATCCTGATCGAGGCCCATCGCAGGCTGACCGGGTTTTTTCCCGGCCTGCTCTCCGTGATCGTGCCGCGGCACCCCGACCGCGGCAATGCGGTGGCGGGGCTCGTGGCAGCCTCCGGCCTGCGCTTCGCGCAGCGCTCGCGCGAGGAACTGCCGGCGGCGAGCACCGACATCTACATCGCCGACACGCTCGGCGAACTCGGCCTGTTCTACCGGCTGACGCCGATCGTGTTCATGGGCGGCTCGCTGGTGCGGCACGGCGGCCAGAATCCGATCGAGGCGATCAAGCTCGGTGCGGCCATCGTGCACGGGCCGCATGTCTTCAATTTCTCCGAGGTCTATGCGGCGCTCGACAAGTCCGGCGGTGCGCGGCTCGCCGGCGACCAGGACACGCTGGTCAAGCAGCTCGGGCAACTGCTGGCCGATACCGCGGCGAGCGATGCGGTGGCGGCGAACGGCGCGCGCGTGGTCGAAGAACTCGGCGGCGCGCTGGAGCGGACGCTCGCGGCGCTGGAGCCGTATCTGCTGCAGCTGCGGCTCGAGATGGGGGCCGCCAATGCGTGAGCCGGCCTTCTGGTACCGGCCCGCCTCGTGGAAATCGCATTTGCTGAAGCCGCTCGCGGCGCTCTATGGCGCCGTCGCCGCGCATCGCTTGACGCGCGAGGGCCTCGACGCCGGAATTCCCGTGCTCTGCGTCGGCAACTATCACGGCGGCGGTGCCGGCAAGACGCCGACCGTGCTGGCGCTGGTCGATCTCCTGCGCGAACTCGGCGAGACGCCGGTCGTGCTCAGCCGCGGCTATGGCGGCAGGCTGCGCGGCCCGGTGCGGGTCGACACTTTCAGACACACCGCCGCCGACGTCGGCGACGAGCCGCTGATGATGTCGCAAAGCGTCAACGTGGTGGTGGCGCGTGACCGCGTCGACGGCGTGGCGCTCGGCAAGTCGCTGGCCGCCACCGTGATCCTGATGGATGACGGCTTTCAGAACCCGGCGGTCGCCAAGGATGTTTCGCTGATCGTGATCGATGGCGCGCGCGGCATCGGCAACGCGCAGGTGATGCCGGCGGGCCCGCTGCGCGCGCCGCTGGCCGTGCAGGTCGAGCGCACCGACGCGCTGGTGGTGATCGGCGAGGGCGCCGCTGCGGAGGCCGTGGCGGGCGTGATCGCCGGGCAGGGCAAGCCGGTGCTGCGCGCGCGCTTCAAGCCGGATCCTGCGGCGCTGGCCGCGCTGCACGGCAAGCGCCTGCTCGCCTTCGCCGGCATCGGCGATCCCGCCCGCTTCTTCGACACGCTCGGCGCCAGCGTCGGCGGTGTGTTGCGAACGCGCAGCTTCCCCGATCACCACCCGCTCACGGTGCACGAAGTCGCCAGCCTCGTTGCCGAAGCCGCCACCGATGGCCTGACGCTGGTGACGACGGAAAAGGATCTGGCGCGCCTGCGCGAGGCGACGGGGTTGCCGCCATGGGCCCGCGCCATCGTGCCGTTCAAGGTGACGCTGCAATTCGACGATGAAGCGGCGCTGAGGGAATTCGTCAGCGTGCGGCTCTTCGCAGCGCGCGGCAGGCCCGGCGGCGGTTGAACCTTTTTCGCCTCCCCCCGGACTCAATGACATGGGCCTGGCTTGGGCACTGATTAGACATAAAAGTCCGACGAGGTTTTCGCAGCCTCTTCCAGAAGTACCGGCCAGTTCATCCACGATCTGGAAGCCGAATCGGCGCGCCGCGGCATGACCCGGGTGCGGGCCAACCGCACCGTCACCTTGACCTCGGAGCAGGAGCGCCGGGCCACGCCGATCTCGGCCAACGCCAACCGGATCGCCACCGGCAAGTCCGACGGCTGGTCGCTGATCTATTGCAAGGGGCCGGCGGGGAATGCAACGACTTGCGGAGTTCAAGGGCTTGGCAAGAGCGTTCTTCCGAAGCGTGCCCGTTCAAGCGTGTCCGAGGGAAGCTCTGCAAATGTCTGCTGATAAGCGATGGTAAACTGGCTCATATGGCAAAAGCCATGCGCCAGCGCGCTGGCACGCACGGTCAGGCCGGGCGGAGTGCGGCGAAGCTGCTGCCGCACGGCCCATAACCGCTTCAGCCGGCTATATCGATGAGCGCTCAGACCGGAAATAGTCAGGCAAGCCGTTTGCAGCGTACGCACGGATATTCCAAGCCGTTCCGCCAGCTCTTCGTTGGAGGATTCGGCGGGATTGCCGAGCAGCAATTGGTCCACCCGGTCAAGGATGGCCTTGTACCGGGCCAGCAGCGCCTGATTGCCCGGGTGCGGCGATTCACTGGCGCACAGCGTCTCTTCAAACGCGGCGAACAGCCTGTCCTGCAGTTCGCCTGACGTATCGGCGGCCGCGATGGCTTGCGGATCTCGGGCCGCGACCTCGATAGTCCTCAATATCAATTGCTGAAGATCGGCAAGGTCGTTCGGACGGGTTTGCAGCAGCAGATGGCCATTTACGAGCTTGGGCAACGCGCGCACCAGCCCGTCGGCATCGACCGAAAGGATCGCAACCAGACGTCCTTCCGGCTCCAGAACGGTGCAATTGGCCTTGCCTTTCACCAGGATCAGCGACTGTTCAACGTTGGCCCCGTTCAGTCGCGTGGAGGATACGCCGTTCATCGGGACGACCACGATCAGTCGGCCCGGGAGATCGTAGCCGCTCAGTAGCCGCGGGAACGTGCATACGAGCGACAGCCCGGCCGAGGCCAGGCGCAAGGATGCGCGCATCACATTGAATGCGCCGAAGTCGAGCGGGATGCTTTCGGCGCGCGCGTACAGCTCGCTCAAATGAAATTGATCGATATCGGCATAACGCACGACCTGCAGAGCGTCAGACGGGTGTAGGTCTTTGAAGAGCATTTCCCGGATCGAAGCGTAGGATCACAAATATTATCATCGTCATCCTACTGCCGTCTCGGTTGCCCATCGGCTAACAGGTATCGTCATGAGCCCTGCGGCGGAGCAAAAACTACTTTCTTTACAGAGGGATACGCAGATCTGGCAGCCAGTGCGGCATGAGGTAACACCGGAGTTTTACGGGCTCCGCGTCACCGCCAGCGGTGAATGAATCGCGCCCAATTTGATCTGAATTAAACTGATTGCTGAAAACCGTTACGTCATTTTTCAAGTGATTAACGCACGACGGTTACAACGGCAGCCCGGGCATCAGGATGCCTCCGCCAGTTTTCGGACACCAGTAGCGTATTTCGTCCGGCCATTTCAGCGAATACGAAAGTGAATCAAATGATCAAGCTCAACCGCATCGGCAACAAGCTCGGTCTCGCCGGCCTTGTCGGAATTCTATTGTCGGCCGGAATGGTAGCCAATCAGGTGTTTTCGGAAGCGGCGATCCGAAGCGCCAACGATCGCGCCGAAGGCCAGCAGATCATTGCCGATCACTCATTGGAAGCGAACGTCGCCCTCCGCCGCATGCAGCTTGCCGTACGCGACATGCGCCTGGCGCGGGACCCGGCCGAGGTCCAAAAGCATCAGGCGGCTCTGGCAGAGGCGAGGGCGCGCGTGGACAAGGAGCTCGATGTGGCTGTCGGCCGCACGGTCCGCCCGGAAAACCGTGAGCGGCTTTTGAAGATCAAATCGCTGACGGAAAGCTATTATGCAAGTGCCAGCGAGCTAGCCAGGACGCTGGAGGCGCAGTTCGCGGTTCTCAAGAAACGGAACGAAGTCTCACGACAGTGGGTTCGAGCGTTCGATGCTCTCATGAGTTCCCCGGCGCTTAAGAATGCGGCCAACCGTCCCCAGATCGAGAATGCGCTCTTGGAAGCGGATTCGCATTTGAATGCCGTCCGTGCGGCAGTATGGCGCTATGCGGGAACGGGTGAAGAAGATCAAAAGGAAATTGTTGCCAGGCGCAGCAGAGGCATCGGCGATCTGATGCAGCGTGCTCGCAGCCTGTCGACCGACACTGGCTTGATCGCTGGGGCAGATGAACTTGGGGGGCTGATCAAGGCCTTCAACGCGGCCAATGACGAGGTTTTGCGGCTCGACGGCAGCAAGATGGAATTGGTAAACCTGAAAACGCTGCCGGTGTCGAATGAAGCGATCGGACTGATGGGTACCGCCGTCGACACCGCCGAGAAGCTCGCCAATGATGCCAAGGCCGCAGCCGCGTCCGAGCTGACCCAGGCCAATCGCATCAGCTTCGCGCTGGCGGTCGGCGTCATCATGGCGCTGGTTGGCTCGATCGTGTTCACGTTCGTCGGCGTTGCGCGGCCCCTGACGTTGCTGAACGGAGCGCTCGGTCGCATAGCCGGCGGCGAGCACGGTACCGAGATTCCCGGGGCGGCCCGCGGCGACGAAGTGGGCGACATCGCCAAGACGGTCGTCGTGATTGCCGACAACGCCGAAAAGAAGGCGCGCGAGGAAGCGGAAGAGAAGGCCAGGCAGGACGAGATCGCTGCGCAGAAGCGCAAGCAGGACATGATCAGGCTGGCCGATGATTTCGAGGGCGCGGTCGGTGAAATCATCGAAACCGTATCGTCGGCATCGACCGAGCTGGAGGCGTCCGCCTCGACACTGACTTCCACTGCCAAGCGTTCGGAGGAATTGACCGTTGCCGTCGCCTCGGCGTCCGAGGAAGCCTCCACCAACGTTCAGTCGGTCGCCTCGGCGAGCGAGGAGATGGCCTCTTCCGTCAACGAGATCAGCCGGCAAGTGCAGGATTCGGCCAAGATCGCCGCGGAAGCGGTGCAGCAGGCGGAAAACACCAACGCGCGCATCTCGCAGCTCGCACAGGCTGCCAACCGCATCGGCGATGTCGTGGAGCTGATCAACAACATCGCGGGACAAACCAATCTGCTGGCGCTCAACGCCACGATCGAGGCGGCCCGCGCCGGCGAAGCCGGACGGGGCTTTGCTGTGGTTGCCTCTGAAGTCAAGGCGCTGGCCGAGCAGACCGCCAAGGCGACCGGGGAAATCAGCCAGCAGATCTCCGGCATGCAGGCCGAGACGGAGCAGTCCGTCGCCGCCATCAAGGAGATCGGCGGCACGATTGCCAGGATGTCGGAGATTGCCTCGACCATCGCGTCGGCCGTCGAGGAGCAGGGCGCCGCGACACAAGAGATTTCCCGCAATGTCCAGCAGGCTGCACAAGGGACGATGCAGGTTTCCGCCAGCATCTCGGAGGTGCAGCAGGGAGCGACCGAGACCGGTAGCGCGTCGGCCCAGGTGCTTTCGGCGGCGCAGTCTCTGTCCACCGACAGCAACAGGCTGAAGGCGGCGGTCGATCGGTTCCTCAGCACGGTTCGTGCTGCGTGAACACATCAGGTGTTGTCGGCTCCGTTCGGAGAACGAGCATGAGCAATGTGATCTACCTGCCGACGACCGCCGGCAGCAGCCTCGGCCACGCGGATCCGGCATGGCATGAAGCCGTGAATTGTCTGGTTGCAACGGCGGCCTTGCTATCCGCCAAGGCCAATGAGCTGAAAACCCAGCTGAGTATCGTTGATCGAATAATCGAAACGGTTGAAGACCCCGTGCTGCAACGAACGATGCAGGAGGAGGCTATCGGAGGTCGCCTGGCTCTCGACCAGGCGCTCGGCGAACTGCTGACGAATGTTGGAAATCTTCGACGCATCGAGGGCTGATCGCTCGTTACTAAAATTTGGCAGGAAGGCGCAGGCCGGCGCAACAGGGCGTTGATATGCAAGTGCACGTATTGGGCGACAGCGTCGCCAAGCTTGCCCAGGTCCGGCAATTACTGGGCGAGGGCTGCGACGTGACGACGGACCTGGTGAGCAGCCCGAGACTGTCGGGCGCGAGCTACGACGCTGTCATTGCCGCGATCGACATTCGTCGACCCGAGAATATTGTCGCGCTGAAGGAGATGTCCGGGGACCTCGCCCGGGTGCCGAAGCGGGTCTTCCTCGTCGAACAGCGATCGCGGATTTCCCTGATGCAATCCTACGCGCTCGGCGCGACGACGGTTCTCGGCGCGCCAGTGAATCGAAGCCGGCTCCGCGCCGGGATTCTGGGGCCTGTTGCATCCTTCAAGGACGGGATAACCGAGCCGGCGGAGGGCGGCGTTCGCGTTGCTGCAGCGGCAGCCGCATACATCGACTCCATGTTCGAGGCAGTGATGCGCGGAATTCCCGTCGACGTCAAAGGCGCCGCGGACCTGGGAAACGAAATCATCTGCCGCATTTCCCAGGACGGCCTGTCCAGCTGGCTTGGCATCGTGCGGGAGCATCACGAAGGGACTTTCCAGCACTGCCTTCTCGTTGCAGGTGTCGCGGCGGATTTCGGGCTCAGCCTCGGCCTTTGCCCGTTGGACATGGAAAGGTTGGGGCTTGCGGCGATTTTGCATGACGTCGGAAAGGCAAGCGTCCCGCTGGCGGTGCTGGACAAGCCTGGCCGTTTGAATGACGCAGAGCGCAAGCTGATCGAGGGCCATGCGGTCAACGGTTTCGAGATGCTCAGGAGCAATACGGAAATCTCTCCCGCGATCCTGGATGCCGTTCGCCACCATCACGAATATCTCGACGGCAGCGGCTATCCCGACAGGCTCAGCGGCAAGGCCATCTCGGACCTCACCCGCATCCTCACGATTTCGGATATTTTCGCAGCACTGATCGAGTACAGGTCGTACAAGCAGCCCATGCCGCGGGAAGTGGCGATGGAGATATTGCAATCCATGCACGGCAAACTCGAAACACCGCTGGTTGCGGCTTTCAGGGAAACTGCCCTTTTCCGTTGATGGGCCGAGCGCGCGCGGCCGCCGTGAGGCAATCGTCGGACGCCCCGTCAGACATCGGTCGAACGCTGCCTGCGGTCTGCGAGCAATGCGGATTTGTCATGTCGCGGCTAACCGTCGGGTGGCTTCTGGCAGGCCCTTAGGGGTTCGTTCACTATCCCGCAAACTCCCGCACTTCCCCGGAATGGTGTTTGCTGAACTGCTCGCGATAATCGAGCGGGGATGGATATTCGCATGATCGAGACCATAGCACGGCTGCGACAGATTGCGGACGACACCGAGCGCCTGGCAAAAGCCGACCGCGGCCGGCAGAGCCGGCCCGAAATGATCGACTTGGCCGCCAAATGGCACTGGCTGGCAAGCGAGGCCGCCAAATTGTGCAAGAGAAGCAGAGAACTGAACGGCTTTGCCTTCTGCGGCGATTGCCACGAGAACTGCTTTCGCTTGGTGGACGCGGATTCATCCCATTTCGTCGAGGGACTGGTCGAGCGGCAAGCGCCCGGCGCGAGGTCCCCCGACGGGCAAATCACGTGAATCCTGTCAAGCCCTCCGATCAAAATAATTCTCTTTACCAGAATTCGGATTTGCGGTATGTATCGAGGGTCCCCGCCCGCCCGAGGGGCGTTTCGCGATCGTCACGAAGCGTGGGCAGGGATGCGATGGACGCGGCAATCTCAGGCGTGCAGCTTGGTTTTCCGAAAGGGGATCAATCCGCCGCCGGACGAAAGGAGCGCCGCGTACGGCGAAGTCGTGTGGTCCTGGCGCCGCGACCCTGGCGTCTATCCACGCAGCCCCGTGGCAGCGTGGCAACGGTGACAACAAAGGCCGCTCACCGGGGAGAGCTCGTATAAGCCGTAAAGCCATTGCGCGGGGAAAGCCGGGATGCCTCGGCTGTACCTGTCAAACCCGTGTGCGTCCTTGTCTACCCATTGCACACGGTGCTGCGGGCGCAGCCAGCGCCCGGCTTTCCCTGCGCCCTCAGTTCGAGAGGGAGCAAACGAGATTGCCAAACCTCGGGCAAAACCTGCCGCGGGAACAAAGATGCTCGTCCATTCACGTGATTGCGAGCAAATCAATTCCAGCTTTCTTTCTCGCGGAGACAAGGCTGGTAGCTTCGTCGCTTCGCTCCAAGCATGCTGCGGAACGGTTGCCCGCGCGCCCGGAGGGACGACAGCGGCCCTACTTCTTCACCTGCGCCGGATAGTGCCGCTGCAGCACGGCCTGCGGCTGCGCGTAGGCCTCCTGCAGGTCCACGCTCCAGTATTTCAGTTCGTCGAGCGGGATGCGGACGTCGGTGATGGCGCAACGCACGTAGGTTCCCGGCGCGACCACGCGGAAATCGCCGTCGAGATATTGCACCTGTGCTTCACCACCCCCCGAGGGGCCGAACTTGTTCAGCAAGATTACGCTCCGATCAGAAAACCGGCGGCGCAGCCGCCCGGTCGATGTATTTCCGAATTGCGATCTATCATAAATAAGTCGGGGTGTCCGCCCCGCAGACCCACCGATTTGTGATGGTTTCGGGGCAAGCGCACATGCTAGCATCTTGGCGATGGATCGCTGTCGAGCGCCATACCAATCCCCGGCACCCATTCATGCGCTTTCTGTCAGCGGCCCTGATCCTCACGCTCGCTGCGGTCGCCGCCTGCCCGGCGCACGCCGCACCGGTATCGGCGCAGGTCGAAATTCCCTCGGGCAAGCTCGATCTGCATGCCCAATTGTACAAGCCCGACGGCAACGGGCCGTTTCCAGTGGTGATCGCGCTGCACGGCTGCGGCGGGCTGTCCGGACAGGGCGAGGTGGTGTTGCCGCGCTACCGCGATTGGGCGGAGCAACTGCTGAAGGCCGGCTATGCGGTGCTGTGGCCCGACAGCTTCGGCTCGCGCGAGGCCGGCCCGCAATGCCGCGAAAAGGATCGCAAGGTGCTGGCGCGGCGCGATCGCGTCGCCGACGTCACGGCCTCGCACAAATGGCTTGTCGCGCAAAGCTGGGCGGCGCCTGACCGCATCAGCCTGATGGGCTGGGGGCATGGCGCAAACTCGGTGCTGTGGGCGGTGCGTCCGCAACTCGCCGCGCGCGGCAAGGAGGCGGACTATCGTTCGGCCATCGCCTTCTATCCGGACTGCCGCATCTCCGCGCGCACCGGCTGGAGCACCCGGGTGCCGATGCTGCTGCTGATCGGCGGCAACGACGACGTCGCCTCGCCCGCGCAGTGCAGGCAGATGGTGGATGGCGCCCGCGGCCGCAGCGCGCTGGCGCGGATCGAGGTCTATCCCGCCGCGCTGCACGATTTCGACCGCGCCGATCTGGCGCCGCGCGTGCTCGACGGCCACGATCCCGCTGCGCCCGAGCACGGTCATATCGGCGGCAACGCAGATGCGCGCGCCGATGCGCAAAAGCGCGTCGCCGAGTGGCTGGCGCGCTAGAACAATTCTCCGTCGTCATGGCAAGCCCGGGCATAACGGATAGAGAATGCTAGAACAGGCTGCCCTGATCGGCCGAACTGGCCGCCGCGCGCCGACGCCGCGCTTCGCGCGCGGCCGATCGCGGCGGGCTTGCCGGGGCGATCGTGGCCGCGGGACGATCGGCATCCGCGGTAACTCCGATATTGCCGTCGGCGAACTCGACCGACAGGCGCGCGTGGGGGCCGACCGCGGCGGCGGCATGGACCGGATGACCGCCCGCATCGCGCACCAGCGCAAAGCCGCGGGCGAGCACGCCGCGATAGGACAGCGCGGTGAGCAACTGGCTGTGATGGGTCACGCGGGCGTCGAGCCGCTCGAGCAACGTGTCGATCGCGCGGGTCGCACGGTCGGACAGGCGATGCACGCGCTCGCGCTCGCGGGCGATCTGCTGGCGCTGCGCCTGCGCATTGGCAAGGCGCGAGGCCTGCAGCCGCGCTTCGAGGCTGGCAAAGCGTTCGCGGCGGCGCTGCAGCAGCGACCGCGCCGACAGGGCCAGGCGTTCGCCGGCGGTGGTAAGGCCCTGGCGCGCGTGGGTGACCTGGCCGCGCAGCACGCGCAGGGTCAGCCGCGCGCTCGCGCCGGCGAAGCGTCGGAAATGCGCATGGGTGTTGGCGCGCAGCACGCGGGGCAGCGCGGAGCCTGCGCTGTCCAGCCGCTGGCGCGGGATGGCGAGCAGTTCGTTGGCCGCGGGCAGGGCGCGCGCCGCGGCGCGCAATTCGTTGCGGCGGCCCTCCTGGGCGCGCTGCCAGCACATGACGGCGCGGCGGGCCAGGCTGTCGACCTCGGCAAACAACTCGCTGCGCACCGGCACCGCCATTTCGGCCGCTGCGGTCGGCGTCGGCGCACGCTTGTCGGCGGCGAAATCGATCAGCGTCACGTCGGTCTCATGACCGACCGCGGAGATCAGCGGGATCATGCTGTCGGCCGCGGCGCGGACGACAATCTCCTCGTTGAAAGACCAGAGATCCTCCAGCGAGCCGCCGCCGCGCGCGACAATCAGCAAATCCGGCCGCGGGATGCGGCCGCCCTCGGGCAGCGCGTTAAAGCCGCGGATCGCGGCCGCCACTTGCTCGGCCGAGCCTTCGCCCTGCACCTTCACCGGCCAGACCAGGACGCGGCGCGGAAAGCGGTCCTGCAGACGATGCAGGATGTCGCGGATCACGGCGCCGGTCGGCGAGGTGACGACGCCAATCACTTCCGGCAGCCAGGGCAGCAATTGCTTGCGCTTGGCGTCGAACAGGCCTTCCGCGGCGAGCTTCTTCTTGCGCTCCTCCAGAAGCGCCATCAGCGCGCCGACGCCGGCAGGCTCCAGCGTTTCGATGACGATCTGATAGGAGGACTTTCCGGGGAAGGTGGTGAGCTTGCCGGTGGCGATCACCTCCAGCCCTTCCTGCGGCTTGAAGCGCATGCGGGCGTGGTTGAATTTCCAGACCACCGCGTCGATCTTGGCGTTCTCGTCCTTCAGCGCGAAGTAGCAGTGGCCGGAGGAGTGCGGCCCGCGGAAGCCGGAGATTTCCCCGCGCACCCGGACATGGCCGAACCGGTCCTCCACCGTCCGCTTCAGCGCGGAAGACAGCTCCGAGACGGTAAATTCGGGTGCGTTGGCAAGCTGTTCTGCAGGCATCTCGGCTGATTCGGTGTTTGGGCTTTGTTCGCAAGTTAGGGATTTTGCATCGGCGCGCCAATGCACATATTGGTATTATAGTAGCTATGTCCCCGCTACTTGCAGGATCGGGGGGACTCGTGCCAACCGGACCGTCAAACTCCCCTCATGCGGCGCTCTCCATGAAAATCCTCGTTATCGGTTCCGGCGGCCGCGAGCACGCCCTGGCGTGGAAGATCGCCGCGTCCCCGCTGGTGACCAAGCTATGGTGCGCGCCCGGCAATGCAGGCATCGCCAAAGATGCGGAATGCGTCGGCCTCGACATCACCGACCACCCCGCGGTGATCGCCTTCTGCCGGACGAACGCGGTCGATTTCGTCGTGGTCGGCCCAGATGCCGCGATCGCGGCGGGCCTCGTCGATGATCTCAACGCCGCCGGCTTCAAGGCGTTCGGCCCCACGAGGGCGGCGGGCCGGCTGGAGAGCTCGAAGAGCTTCACCAAGGCGCTCTGCCGGGACAACCATATCCCGACCGCCGCCTACGGGCATTTCAAGGAGGCCGATTCCGCCCGCGCCTACATCCGCAAGCACGGCGCGCCGATCGTGGTCAAGGCCGACGGCCTTGCCGCCGGCAAGGGCGTCGTGGTGGCGATGACCGAGCAGGAGGCGCTGGCCGCGGTCGACATGATGTTCGGCGGGACGTTCGGCGCATCCGGCGCGGAAGTCGTCATCGAGGAATTCATGCAAGGCGAGGAAGCCTCGTTCTTCGCGCTGTGCGACGGCGAGCACGCGCTGCCGTTGGCCACCGCGCAGGATCACAAACGCGCCTTCGATGGCGACAACGGCCCGAACACCGGCGGCATGGGGGCCTATTCGCCGGCGCCCGTGATGACGGACGCGATGTGTGCGCGCGTGATGGAGGAGATGATCAAGCCGACGCTGCGTGCGCTCAAGGCGATGGGCTGTCCCTACAAGGGCGTGATCTATGCCGGCGTGATGATCACGAAGGACGGACCGAAGCTCGTCGAGTACAACGCGCGGTTCGGCGACCCCGAGTGCCAGGTGCTGATGCTGCGCATGATGAGCGATATCGTGCCGGCGCTGCTCGCAAGTGCCGACGGGCAATTGAAGAATTTCAGCCTGCGCTGGTTCGACGATGTCGCCTTGACCGTGATCTTGGCGACCAAGGGCTATCCCGGCGACTTTGGCAAAGGCTCGGTGATCGCCGGACTGGACGAGGCAGCCAAGATCGAAGGTGTCGAAATCTTCCATGCCGGCACGGCGCTGAAAGACGGCCGCATGGTAGCCAATGGCGGCCGCGTGCTCAACGTGTGCGCGCTCGGCAAGACCGTGAGCGAGGCGCAGCGCCGCGCCTATGAGGCCGTCGACCGCATCGACTGGCCGGAAGGCTTTTGCCGCCGCGACATCGGGTGGCAGGCCATCAGGCGCGAGCAGGGCAAGTAACGCCGTCTGCGCGGCGCGGTCTCACCGGCTCCGCCGGCGCCTCGGCAAGACACCCTCGCAGGTGCCTGACGAGGCCGCCGGAGATGATTGAAGGGACGGTACTCCGCCGTCATTGGTTTCGCCGCGGAAAGCCGAGTTGTTCGCTCGCGATGACCGCTCCGGCTAGAGCAAATCGCCGCCCGCGGCGCTCGCGGTGGTGCCGTGCTCGCGAAACGCCTTGATGACGTTCTTGCCGATCTTCCACTTGTGCACCTCGTCCGGCCCGTCGACCAGCCGCTGCGAGCGCACCTGCGTGTACCATTTGGCAAGCGGCGTATCCTGCGAGAAGCCGAGCGCGCCGTGCAGCTGGATCGCGGTGTCGATCACCTTGTGCACCATATGGGCATGGAAGATTTTCGCGATCGAGTTCTCCTGCCTGATATCGAGGCCTTTCTCGGCCTTGTAGGCGATGTGAAGCAGCATCAGGCGGCCGATATAGAGCTCGCTGGCGCAGTCCGCGAGCATGAACTGCACGGCCTGCCGGTCGGCCAGCAGCTGCCCGAAGGTCGAGCGCTTGGTGACATGGGCGGCCGCCATGTCGAGCGCACGCTGGGCCTTCGCGACGTTGTGCATGCCGTGGCGCAGCCGGCCATAGGCGAGGCGGTGCTGCCCCATGGCAAAGCCGTTGCCTTCGCCGCCAACCAGGTTGTCGGCCGGCACCTTCAGATCGCGGATTTCGATCTCGGAATGGCCGCCATGGATGACATCGTCATGCGGACCTTCGATCGCCATGTTGGCGACGTTGCGCTTGATCTTGTAGCCGGGGTTGGGCAGCTCGACGATGAAGGTCGAATATTGCTTGTGGCGCGGCGCATTCGGATCGGTCTTGGCCATCACCAGCGCCATGTCGGCGACGCTGGCCGAGGAGGAGAACCACTTCTCGCCGTTGAGGATGTAGTTCTCGTTGCCGTCCTTCACGGCCGTGGTCTGCATGCCGGTGGCGTCGGCGCCGGCGGCCTTTTCGGTCATGGAGAAGCAGATGCGCTTGTCGCCGTTCAGCAGCGGCTTGAGGAATTTTTCCTTCTGATATTCCGTGCCGTGGGCGAGGATCGTCATCATCGAGGCATCGTCGGGGCCCTGCGTGTTCATCGAGAGCGCGCCGAGCATGCTCTCGCCAAGCTCCATCTGCACCAGCGCATTGGCCAGCGGGCCGAGGCCCATGCCGCCATATTCCTTCGGCACCCACGGGCACCACAGGCCCTGCGCGCGGGCCTTCTTGCGCAGCGGCCCCAGCACCTCGGCAAGCGGCTTGGTGTCGAGTTCCTTCTCGGCGGGAATGCACTCGTCATGCACCCATTTGCGCACCTTCTCGCGGATCGCCTTGGCTTCCGCCGGAATTTCGAAATCGATCGACATGGCGTTTCCTCTGGCTGCTTGCTCGCTGGGCTTGGCCGATGGCATAAACCCGCGATGTGACAGCGGCAACGGCAAACAAAGTTTGAAGCAACAACTCGGTTTGAAACAGTCCGCGGCTTCAGGGAGACACCGATGCCCGATCTTGCCGACCTCTTCCCCGGTTTTGGCTCCGAATGGATCAACACCTCCGCCGGCCGCATCTTCGCCCGCACCGGCGGCAAGGGCCCGCCGCTGCTTCTGTTGCACGGATTTTCCTCGACGCATGTGATGTGGCATGCCGTGGCCAAGCCGCTTGCCGAGAAATTCTCGCTGATCATCGCCGATCTGCCCGGCTACGGCTGGTCCGACATGCCGGATAGCGATGCGAACCACACGCCCTATACCAAGCGCGCGATGGCCAAGACCATGATCGAGGCGATGGAGCAGCTTGGCCACGTCCATTTTGCGCTCGCCGGTCACGACCGCGGCGGCCGCGTGTCATATCGCCTCGCGCTCGATCATCCCGGCCGGCTGTCGAAGCTCGCCGTGCTCGATATCGCGGCAACCTATGACTACTGGGAGAAATTGAACCGGCTCTCCGCGCTGAAGATCTACCATTGGGCATTCCTGGCGCAGCCGCACCCGCTCCCGGAGACGCTGATCGCCGGCAATGGAGAGTTCTTCCTCCGGCAGAAAATGGCCAGCCAGACCAAATCGCAGACGCTGGATGAAATCGATCCGCGCGCTCTGGAGCATTATCTGGCGCCGTTCCGCGATCCCGCCCGCATTCATGCGATGTGCGAGGACTACCGCGCCGGCGCCTATGCCGATTACGAGATCGACAAAGCCGATTTCAACGCCGGCAAGAAGATCACCGTCCCGATGCTGGCGCTATGGGGCGATGCGGGTGTTGCCAGTGCTGCGACTACCCCGCTCGATACCTGGAAGAAATGGGCGACGGACGTGTCAGGAGCGCCGGTCGACAGCGGGCATTTCCTGCCCGAGGAGAACCCGGGCGTGACGGCGAAGCTGCTGCTGGAATTCCTTACCGCCGCGCCTTGAAGAAATTGCGCAGCAGGCTCGCCGCTTTGCGCTCGCCGACCGCGGAATAGACTTCCGGCGCGTGGTGGCAGGTCGGCGAGGCAAAGAACCGGACGCCGGAATCGACGGCACCGCCCTTGGGGTCGGCCGCGCCGTAATAGAGCCGGCGGATGCGGGCAAAGGAGATCGCCCCGGCGCACATGGTGCATGGCTCGAGCGTCACGTAGAGATCGCAGTCCACCAGCCGCTCGCTGCCGATCCTCGCCGCGGCCTGCCGGATCGCCACGATTTCGGCATGGGCGGTCGGGTCGCGGTCGCTGAGGGTGCGGTTGCCGGCGGCGGCAATGACCTCACCATCGCGCACGATCACGCATCCGATCGGAACTTCGCCGGATTTTTCGGCCATTTCGGCCGATTTCAGCGCCAATTCCATGAAAGAAGGGGCAGTCATGCCTCGTATCACCGGAAGAAACCTGCTAGTAGCTGCGCCTTCAGCAAAAGTGGATACCGATTTTGCGTGAGATGCGGCTCGGCCGGGAGCGCGCATCATTGCCATTTGTACCTGCAGACGAAACGAGACCTTTCATGCCCCGCGATAGAGACAAAGACAACGATTCCCGCGGCCGGCGCGACCGACCATCCGGAGGCAAGGGCCGATCTGGCGCTGCCCGCGGACCTGAGAAGAAGTTTGCCAAGCGCTCCTTTGCTAAGGGCGATGGCGAGAAGCGCAGCTTCGCCGGCGACCGTGATGGCCGCCCGCCGCGCCGCGATTACGGAGACAGGCCGCGCAAACCACGGTTTGACCGCGAAGACGGCGAGAAGCGGGATTTCAAGCCGCGTGGAGATCGTCCGAAGTTCGATCGTGGCGACCGTCCGAGGTTTGACCGCGGAGACCGCCCGAAATTCGACCGCGGCGACCGTGCGCCGCGGGGCGAAGGCCGCGCCGAGGGGCGCATCTCGGACCGCAAGTCAAGCGAACGTCCGCGCAAGCCGCGGTTTGACCGGGAAGATGGCGAGAAGCGCGATTTCAAGCCGCGCGGGGACCGGGTGAAGTTCGATCGTGGTGACCGTCCGAAATTCGATCGCGGAGACCGGCCGCCGCGGGGCGAGCGCAGCGAAGGTCGCTTCTCCGACCAGAAATTCCCCGCTCGTCCGCGCAAGGATTTCGGCGACCGGCCACCGCGCGGCGACGACAAGCCGTGGCAGAAGCGCGATCGCGGTGACAGCGACGAGCGGCCGCGCTTCAATCGCTCCCGTGACGGCCGTGGTGGCGACGAGCGCCCGCGGTTTTCGCGGGCGCGCGATGATCGGGCGCAGGGCGATCGGCCGTTCCGTGATCGGCCGAAGTTTGATCGCGGCGACCGTCCGAAATTCGATCGGCCACGCCGCGATCGTGACGGTGACGAGCGCGGCGAGCGCAAGCTCGATCGGCCCCGCCGCGAACGTCCGGAAGGGCGGATGGGCTGGCAGGAGCATCCGCGCAGCGAGCGTCGAGGGGATCGCAACACCGACCAGGGCGATCGCTTTGCCGACCGCCCGCGCCGCGACAACGAGGACGACGGCCAGATTTTCGCCAAGCGCCCCGCCTTCGGCGGTCGCGGCGCCTATCGCGAACGCAAGCCGGATTTCGATCGCCGCGCCCTGCGCGAGGAGCCGAAGCCGAAGAAGGCCGGCGAGCGCATCGCAAAAGTGCTGGCGCGGGCCGGGCTGGCTTCGCGCCGTGATGCCGAGGAGATGGTGACGTCAGGCCGCGTCACCGTGAACGGCCGCGTCATCAACTCGCCGGCGCTCGACGTCACCGCCAACGATGTCGTTGCCGTCGACGGCAAGAACCTGCCGCCGCGCGAGCGCACGCGGCTGTTCATGTACCACAAGCCGCGCGGGCTGATGACGACCCATGACGATCCCGAAGGGCGTCCGACCGTTTTCGACAACCTGCCCGAAGGCCTGCCGCGGCTGATTTCGATCGGCCGGCTCGACTTCAACACCGAGGGTCTATTGCTGCTCACCAATGACGGCGGGCTCGCGCGAACGCTGGAACTGCCGGATACCGGCTGGCTGCGGCGCTACCGCGTGCGTGCCCATGGCGAGGTCACGCAGGCGCAGCTTGACGAACTCAAGAAGGGCGTCGAGGTCGATGGCGTCAAATACGGGCCGATCGACGCCACGCTGGAGCGCGACCAGGGCGCCAATGTCTGGGTGGTGTTCGCGATCCGCGAAGGCAAGAACCGCGAGGTGCGCAACGTGATGGCGCATCTCGGCCTCGAGGTGAACCGGCTGATCCGGGTCTCGTACGGGCCGTTCCAACTCGGCGAGCTGGCCGAGGGACAGGTCGAGGAAGTCAAGACGCGGGTGCTGCGCGAGCAGCTCGGCGAACGCGTCGCCAAGCTCGCGGGTGCGGATTTTGCGCGGCCGGAGCAGAGCGAAGCCGGCGACGAAGACGACGCGCCGCGCGGCAAGAAGGCGTTCAAGCCGAAGGGCAAGAGCGCGCTGATTGCCGACCGCAAGGGCCGCCGCGTGCTGGTGACGCGCAGCGGCAGCGAGGAGGCGCGCGCCCGTAACGAAGAGGAAAACGCCGGCTACGGTCCGCCGCGCCGCGTCAAGCGCGGCTATCACGGCAAGCGCGATCTCAAGCCGCGTGACGAATGATGCCCGCCGAATTGCGTGCAGTGTTGAGCGAGCCGTCATGGCCGGGCAAGAGCGCGAAGCGCGTCTGCGCCGTGACGTCCCGGCCGCCCACGTTTTGCTTGCTCGTGACGTCGGGGAACGTGGATGCCCGGGACAAGCGCGGGCATGACGGAGAGTTGTGAATGCGGGTGGTCGGGGGCCGACTGAGGGGCCGCAATCTGGCCTCGCCTGCCACGCGCGAGATCCGTCCCACCGCGGACCGTCTGCGCGAGTCCGTGTTCAACATCCTCATGCACGCCTACGACAACCCGATCGAGGGCGCGCGCGTGCTCGACCTTTTCGCCGGCACCGGTGCGCTCGGCATCGAAGCGAGCTCCCGCGGCGCGAAGTTCGTGCTGTTCGTCGACAATGGCGCGGAAGCGCGGGCGCTGCTTCGCAACAACGTGGAGTCCCTCGGCCTCGGCGGCGTGACAAAGGTCTATCGCCGCGACGCCACCGATCCAGGCCCCGCGCATCCGCTCGAGCCGTTCTCGCTCGTGTTCCTCGATCCGCCCTACGGCAAGGGGCTCGCCGAGAAGTCGCTCGTCGCATTGCGCGCCGGCGGCTGGCTGACGCCGGGCGCGCTCTTGGTGGTGGAGGAGGCGAAGGCCGCCGCGTTCGCCGCGCCGGAAGGTTTTGAGGAGCTGGAGCGGCGCGCGTATGATGATACGGAGTTTGTATTCCTGCGCGCGCCCGGCTAGGCAGCCCTGAAAAACAACAAAGAAGAGCATGCGGAAGAGAACGACAGCCGCTTTGGTGCGGCACCAGGTTCGATGCGGCCCACGAGACGATCGTGAGCCGGCGCCGCGTTACACGCGGGCGGGATATCAGGAGAACGGACACAGCCCTTTGCCGACCACTCTCGTAGCCGAGTAGTCTAGCGCCGCCCGAACAGTTTCTCGATATCGGCGAGCTTCAGCTCGACATAGGTCGGCCGGCCGTGATTGCACTGGCCGGAATTCGGCGCATCTTCCATCTCGCGCAGAAGCGCGTTCATCTCTTCCGGCTTGAGGCGGCGGCCGGATCGCACCGAACCATGGCAGGCCATGGTGGCGGCGACGTGCATCAGGCGACGCTCCAGCGGCAGCGCCTCGTCCCACTCGGCCATGTGCTCGGCTAGATCGCGCAGCAAGCCAGCCGCGTCGGTCTTGCCGAGCAGCGACGGCGTCTCGCGCACGGCGATCGCGCCGGGACCGAAGGATTCGACGGCTAGTCCGAACGAGGCCAGTTCCTCGGCGCGGTCGAGCAGTTTTTCGACGGTGGCCTCGTCGAGCTCGACGATCTCGGGAATCAGGAGAATCTGCCGCTGTACGCCGTTCTTCGCCAGCGAGGCTTTCAGCTTCTCATAGACGATGCGCTCATGGGCGGCGTGCTGGTCCACCACGATCAGGCCGTCGCGGGTTTGCGCAACGATGTAGTTCTCGTGAATCTGCGTGCGCGCGGCGCCGAGCGGTCGGTCGAGCAGTTCGGCCGATGGGGCTTCCTCGAAGCGCACATCCGCGGTCGGTGCGCCGACATCGAACGACGTCTGGTCGCGCTCGGCAAAGGCGGGCGCGGCGGCGCCGTCGAAGCTCGGCAGCGGGCCGACTGGATACGAGGGCGAGCGGCGCCAGTCCCAATTGCCGGGGCGGGGGGCAAATGCGGGACGGAAAGCGGAGAACGCAGCGCCATCGGTGTTGGCCGCTGTGCGCCTGCCCTCGCGCGCCAGGCCTTCCTTCAGCGCATGCACGATCAGCGCGCGGACGAGACCGGCATTGCGGAAGCGCACCTCGGTCTTGGCCGGATGCACATTGGCGTCGACTTCTTGCGCATCGAGCGTGACGAACAGCGCGACCACGGGATGGCGGTCACGCGGCAGATAGTCGGAATAGGCGGCGCGCACCGCCCCAAGGATCAGCTTGTCGCGCACCGGGCGGCCGTTGACGAAGAGATACTGCCCGAGCGCATTGGCCCGGGTCAGCGAGGGCGCGGCGGCAAAGCCTTCAACCACGACGCCGTCGCGTTCGGCGCGCACTTCAATCGCGCTGCCGCGGAAATCCGCGCCGAGGATATCGCCGAGCCGTGTCAGGCGGCCGGGCGTGCCCGGCAATGCGGCGGCCCAGGTCACCGGCGCGCGCTCTTCGCCCGCCAGCGTGAACGCGATGTCGGGCCGCGCCATCGCCAGCCGCCGCACCACCTCGCGGATCGCCTCCGCCTCGGTTCGGTCGGTTTTCAGGAATTTCAGCCGTGCCGGCGTTGCATAAAAGAGATCGCCGACTTCGACGCGGGTGCCGTGGGCGAGCGCGGCCGGCATGATTTCGGATTTCACGCCGCCTTCGACCGAGAGCGTCCACGCATGCGGTTCCGTCGCGTGGCGGGTGGTGATGCCGAGCCTCGCCACCGCGCCGATCGAGGGCAGGGCCTCGCCGCGAAAGCCCAGCGTGCGGATGCGCAGCAAATCCTCGTCGTCGAGCTTGGAGGTGGCGTGGCGCTCGACCGCCAGCGCCAGATCGCCAGGGGTCATTCCACCGCCGTCATCGGTGATGCCGATGCGCCGCCGGCCGCCGCCATCGGTGAAGATGTCGATCCGGCTGGCGCCGGCATCGATGGCGTTCTCAACCAGCTCCTTCACGACGCTCGCGGGACGCTCGACCACCTCGCCGGCGGCGATGCGGTTGACGACCTGTTCGGGAAGCTGGCGGACGGGCATGGCCGAAATGTAAACGTTTGGCGGCTGCAACGCGAATGCAGACATCAAAAAAGCTGTGCGCGGGATGAGGTGCGCGGGCGCATTTCCGCGAATGGCTTGTTTCCTCAGGGCACCGCTGAACTAGTCGTCAAAACCGCGCGAGCCGCGGCGGGCCTTGATGTCGCCGCGGCGCTTCTTGCCTTCGAGGCGGCGCTGCTTGGAGCCGAGGGTCGGCTTGGTTGGCCGTCGCGGCGTCGGCCGCACCAGCGATTCCCGCAGCAGCTCCAGCAGGCGGTCGATCGCGTCGGCGCGATTGCGCTCCTGGGTGCGGAAGCGCTGGGCGTGGATCACGATCACGCCCTCCTTGGTCATGCGCTGGCCGGCCAGCCGGTTCAGACGTGCGCGGGCGTCCTCGGGCAGGGTGATCTTGCCGGTGTCGAAGCGCAGCTGCGCGGCGGTCGCGAGCTTGTTGACATTCTGCCCGCCGGGGCCGGAGGCGCGAACGAACGCGATCTCGATATCGTCTTCGTCGATCGCGACGTTATGGGAGACCCGCAGCATGCGTCACCGGCAGGAGGAATCAGCGGGCGCAAGATAGCCGGTTTGCGTGGGACGTGCTTGGCCGGCTTGATGACGGGTGCCGTCAGCGCCCGGGGCTTACCCCTCTCCCTGACCCTCCCCCGCAAGGTAGGGGAATCGCATATGGCGTTAGAGGGGTGTTGCCAAGCGGTTGGAACTGGATTCTTTGGGTATCTCTCGATTCCCGAGGGAGACCGGAATGCGCAAGCTCAAACGCCTGTTTCGACCACTCAA